>DASZZI010000061.1:0-215427 GCA_035544995.1 Candidatus Acidiferrum sp. | reverse complement strand
GAGGCAAGCGAACAGGTGTATGGCCACGCCATCAAGGCAAAAGAGATCGTGAGAAGTGAAAAGATGGGCGTGCCCGATACAGGCCGTCATCTCGTCAACGTTTTGCAAAAGAGCGCACCACACAACGAATCAGAGCGGGCTACGACTAAGTAGTTGGTTACCAGCTTGCCGGGATTTTTCTCATCTCGGCAAGCTGCCAATCTCCCCCAAATAGATCAGCGAAGTCCTAAACCGAACACGACCCTGAGGCCATGAGAAAGCAGCCCTGAACCAACCTTTGTGCATCGGATGTGCCTTGGCTACCGGGCTTTTCTGCCGAATCCTGGATCGCGTCCCAGTTATCGGAGACGACCGTGTCGCTTTACTCGTATAAAACTACCGTCAACAATGACTTATTGACTTTGATTTTGCCGTTGTATTCGATGAAGCCCAGTTTTCTGAATTTGTTCATGAAGAAATTCACGCGTGCACGCGTGGTTCCGATCATCTCCGCCAGGGTCTCCTGTGAAACTTTCGGCAGTATGCGGTCCGGCTGATCTTGTTTTCCATAGCGCGCGAGAAGCAGAAGCGTACGCGCCAGGCGCTTTTCACTCGGGTTGAAGAGTTGATCGATCAGATCCTCTTCGACTCGGATGTTGTGCGCGAGCATATACGCGATGAAATGGTCGGATAACTCATGCTCCGCGTGGAGTACACGCAGCAGTTCGTTTTTGTCGATGACGAGAATAGTGGTCGGCGTAATCGCTGTAGCCGTGCCCATCCGGATCGACTGGCCCGCCATGCATCCCTCGCCAAAAAAGTCACTCGGACCAAACATCGCAACGACGGCTTCCTTTCCGAACTCATTCACCACGGACAATTTCACGCCGCCCTTCTGGATGTACATGACAGTTTCCGCGGCATCACCTTGAGAGTAGATTGATTCACCTCTCCGATATTCTGCAATTTTTCTCGCCACTCCTGCGGTATCGAGAAAGACCTGCGGGTCGAAAGAGTCGATCTTTCCATTTTTCTTGAGTTTTTTTGGTTTCATATTCAAATGGAAACGCCATCTCTACATGGTCGCTTCGCGGCCCCTCCTACCCTACCAAGAAGATTCCTCGCAGGACCGTATAAAAGAGCACATTCAACTGTTTAGAGGCTTTAGGTCGATTGTGTTCAATATTGCACAGACGGCAAATCTCAGGAGTTGGTATATACATGGGGCGCTGATGGATTCTGTTGACTTTGAGACTTGGAGTTGGTATATCTCTGCGGCGGTTCATAGAAGCGTGGAACGCCTTGTCACTGGGTGAATGGGTGAAGAGGAGAAGCTAATGCGCAAATTGAAGGTTAGCAAAATTTGGATCCCGGCGTTCCTGCTGGCCGTTCTTGCAGGCGGTTGCGGTCGGGAACAAACGGGATTCGTAGCTCCCACCGTGATTTCCACGAACCCTGCGAATCTCGCCACGGCCGTGCCGGTCGCCCAGGTTATTACCGCGACCTTCAATGTCGCGATGAATCCTACGACGATCAATACGGTGACCTTTACCGTGGCACCAACTGGCGGGGCTGCGCTAATGGGCACGGTCAACTTCTCCGGCACAACTGCCACGTTTACTCCGGCAGCCAATCTGCTGCCCAGCACCCCATATACCGCCACCATTACAACCGGCGCGCAAGATCCGGCGGGCAATGCACTGGCACCTGGCGCGGCACCGAATCCCTGGACGTTTACGACCGGCACAATCCCGACAGTGACCTCTACGAACCCGGTGAACAACGCGACCCTCGTGCCGCTGAACCAAAAGATTACCGCGACCTTCAGCGAGCCGATGAATCCGGCAACGATTAACGGCACAACCTTTACGCTTACAGGGCCGCCACCAGCCTCGACGCCTGTACCAGCCCTCTCGGTCACGTACGATGCGGGAAGCAACACCGCAATCTTCACGCCGGCAGCCAATCTGACCGCCAGCACAGTCTATACAGCCACGATCACCACCGGAGCTATCAGTGCAGGAGGTAATGCACTGGGACCTGGCGCGGTTCCGAATCCCTGGACGTTTACGACAGGCACAACGACGAATACAATCGCACCCACGATCATTTCCACAATCCCGGTGAATAACGCGCTGAATGTGCCCATCAACCAGAAAGTTTTCGCAACATTCAGTAAGGCAATGAATCCTGCAACGATTAACGGCACAACATTTACCCTAACCGGGCCCGGCACGACTCCTGTAGCAGGCCTGGTCACGTACGCTGCGGGAAGCAACACCGCAGTCTTCACGCCGGCAACGAATCTCGCACCCAGCATCTTATTTACGGCCACCGTCACCTCTGGGGCGCAAGATTTGACAGGCAATGCCCTGGTGGTACCTGGCGTGGCACCGCCGAATCCCTGGAAGTTTACGACCGGGACGACGGCAAACACGACAGCACCGACGATAACTCTCACCAATCCGGTGAATGGTGCTACAGGCGTCCCACTCAGCGCGACCGCCAACGCAACATTCAGCGAGGCGATGGATCCGACAACCATCACCTCTGCAAACTTTACGCTTACAGGGCCGCCAGGCGCGACTCCCGTTACTGGAACAGTCAGCTACGCTCCGGCAACCTTCATTGCGACGTTTACGCCGGCCAGCCCTCTCGTGAAGAACACCCAATACACAGCCACCGTAACTAACGGTGCGAAGGACCAGTTTGGTAATGCCCTGGTGGTTCCTGGCACGACACCGCCGAATCCATGGTCCTTTACAACAGGTCCTCCGTTTATAGGAGCGGGGCCGTCGCCAATCAACCTCAGATCGGCCGCTAGATTTGGTGATTTTGGGGGTACTGCCGGAATGACCAACCAGGGTATTAATACGATGATTAACAACGGAGATATCGGAACCACCGCTGTTTCTACCGGGGTGACTGGTTTCCACGATTCGGCAGGCTGTGTATATACCGAGACTCCACTGAATGTCGGAGCGGTCAGCGGAACGATATTCACTGCAGCTCCGCCTCCCGCTGCACCCCCGTCTGCCGCTGCGTGTACTACAACTGAAGGAAATGGTGTCACCGCCGGAATCGCACTGACGGGCAAAAACGACGCGCTTACTGCGTATAACAGCATGGTTGCATTACCACCAGGTCCGGATCCAGGCGCCGGCCAGCTCGGCGCGCTAACCCTCGCTCCGGGCGTCTATACAGCCGCCTCCGGTTCGTTTATGATAACGGGAACCGATCTCACCCTCGACGCCCAGGGCAACGCGAATGCTGTCTGGGTCTTCCAGATGTCGACATCACTCACCGTGGGCGCGGCGGGACCGACAGGGGCTCGCAGTGTTATTTTGAAAAATGGCGCCCTGGCCAAGAACGTCTTCTGGCAGGTTGGCAGCGCCGCGACGATTAACGGGGCCGGCGGCGGCACCATGGTGGGAACCATCATCGCTCAGTCAGCAGTCACGGTCTCCACTCAAGGCAACAATCTTCCCAGTCAAATAGTGACCCTGAACGGCAGAGCGATAGTGCTGGTCGGACCCGTGACCATAGTGAACACCGTCATCAACGTGCCGTAAGGCGTGAGATTATTCAGGACGACGACAACGAGGTTAACAGATCATGCCTTGGATTCAGGCAGGCGCATCACGAAGCGCAAGTCAGGAGCCGACGATGAAATTTGTAGCGCGGATGTTTGCCACCATGGCGGTTGCTTTTCTACTAGCGTCCCCACTCTGGGCAGACGACACGCCAAAGCCAGGATCCACGGCGAAGAAGGATGACTCCGTGAGTTCCCGGCCTGCGCCCCCAGTCTTGGCCGAGGCCAAGCCTGAGGGTGTCACGTTAGTGCCTATGCGGCTCATGCCGATAGCGCAACCGGCCACTGGAGCAGAATCGCCGGCTATGAGTAGTTCGGGGAGCTCTCCGTCCGCCGGGCAATCCACACGAGGGGACGTCAGTACTCCAAAGGTTGAGCTCTTTCTGGGTTATTCGTATGTAAGGGCTGTGCCGACGGACCTGGGAAACCGAATCGTGGATCTCCAGGGTGGCGACGCGAACATCGCTTTCAACCTGAACCGCTACGTGGGGCTTGTTGTCGACGTTGCTGGTTACCAGGCCGACTCGCTCACGTTTAATGGAGCAGGCACGCCGCCATCTCGCACTGTTGACGCTGAGGGAAGGGTCTTCACGTACATGGCTGGTCCGCGCCTGTCCTACCGGAATCCTAGGGTCACTCCTTTTGCGCAAGCTCTGTTTGGAGTGGCGCACGCCGGTGAGGTGTCGATCGATGGTTGCACAGGTAGTTCTGCCTGTATCCCTCTCCCTTCCGAGAACGCCTTTGCCATGGCCCTGGGAGGCGGATTAGACGTCACGGTACGCCGCAATATCGCCCTCCGTATCATTCAAGCCGAATACTTGATGACCCGGTTCAAGGATCCCTCTTCTCCCACGGGAACAAGTGGTATGCGCAATAACGTGCGCCTTTCGGCGGGAATCGTCTTCCGATTCGGCGGAACGCCCCCGCCCCCGCCCAACCGTTCCCCCGTGGCTTCTTGTTCGATTGATAAGACCATGGTCTACGCCGGATCGGGGGACTTCGCGGTTGTGCGTGCGAACGCCAGCGATCCCGACAACGATCCTCTGACTTATTCCTGGACGACAAACGGCGGCACCGTGGAAGGCAGCGGCCCCGAAGTCCGCTGGAACTCTTCCGGCGCGAATCCGGGGACTTACACAGCAAAAGTACGCGTGGATGATGGACGCGGCGGCACCGCCGATTGCTCGGCGGATATTCGTGTGGAACCGCGGCCCAATCGCCCGCCCACCATGAGCTGCTCCGCGGACCGCAATTCGGTGTTGATCGGCGAACCGGTGCAAATTACTGCAACGGCCAGCGATCCCGACAACGATCCTCTGACTTATTCCTGGAACTCCACCGGCGGACGGGTCCGCGGCACGGGAGCATCCGTGCAGTTCGATACCTCCGGTCTTGCGCCGGGGCAGTACACCGTAACCGGCCGCGTGGACGATGGACGTGGCGGCACCGCCGATTGCTCGTTGCGTGTCGAAGTGCGTCCACCGGCGGAGATAAAGGAATTGGAAACCAGACTGGCCCTTCACAGCATCTATTTTCCGACGGCTCAGCCATTGGCGTCGAATCCCAACGGGGGCTTGGTCCCGAGTCAGGCGCAGATCCTGTCAACTCTGGCAGGAGACTTCAAAACATATCTGAAATACAGGCCTGATGCCCACTTGATCATCGGTGGCCACGCAGACCCCCGCGGCTCGGCGGAATACAACAAGGGTCTTACGCAGCGACGCGTGGAACGCACCAAGAACACCCTGGTGGAACACGGCGTCCCTGCGGACCACATTGATACGCGGTCGTTTGGCAAAGAGGACCAACTGACTGCCGACCAGATAAGGCAACAGATTGCAGATAATCCCGACCTGAGTCCGGACGACCGGAAACAAATGCTAAATAATCTGCAGGTGATGACCTTGGCCAACAATCGGCGCGTAGATGTCACATTGAGTACCACCGGACAACAGTCCACTCGCCGGTTCCCGTTTAACGCGCAAGACTACTTGGCGCTGATCAGCACCAAGGGCGGAGAAAAAAAGCCGCCAGTCAAGAAAAAGCCCAGAAGGTAACCGCGGAACGCGGCCTGCAATTGATAAAGCATTAGCTTTGGTAGCCAGTATTCGGGGGGGCATTGATGTGCCCTCCCGATTTCTCTCTCGAGTCAGGTCTCATTCGTCCCAAATCACGGGTGGAATCTGACCTCTCATTTTTCATCTGTATAATCCGAGAACAAGAACCGTCTAACGCAGTCACTCCTCACTGCCCCGTGGCGCCAGCGCGAGGGGATTGCGTAGTGTTTCATGTTGATTCCTGTTGACATGTGTACTCCCGGAAAACTGCCCAGAAAAACCTTGAGGGAAACTCCTGACGCTTATCTCCTATAAACGGCGAGGTAAGGAGGCCATCCTTTGTCCGTCGGTGGAGCACGGGCAGCCTGCGTGCCGAGCGACGGTAGCTGGAGCGGCAGCCATCGGAGTTGCCTTCGAAGATGGATTTCGAGGTGAACAGTTCCGGCATCAGGGGATCCCGATTGTAATGCAACTGACCTTAAAAAGGTGTCGCTGGCCTACCAAGAAGATTCCTCGCAAATGTCTTAATGAGAACAGTTAATTGTCTTGAAAGCGTCTACGATGTAGCTCTAGACGGCGAGAAAGAGCGACATTTGCCGGGATGCAGGGCTGGGCCGGGCGGTATCCCTCCCCTCGCCGTTCTCCTCAGCTAGATCTGGAAAACGGCCGTCCATTCCAAGCCGAGCGAGATAGAGGAATCTTTGAATCAGTTACGAGAAAGCCATCGTGTGTCGCAATTCTCTGGGTTGCTCCTGGGACTTAGCCTGTATTCCTACCACGTACGGGAACTTCTCGTCTGCTGGCTATTCTTCAGCTTGCTGTTTGGCTCGCTGGCTCTGGTAATTTTAGGGGGCGTACTCGCTTGTTACGCAGGAAAATACGTCACAGTTTGGGCGCGCACGGCAGCGCCAGTCACTCCGGTGCTCGAGCTCGGTTCTGGCGAACTTCACCTGGAAACAATCTCGGACGCAAGAAAGTTCAAGTGACGATGCGCGGACATCGGCTTTTTTCAGGACAACGAGTGGCCAGATCTACGATTCTTTGGGTAGCGATCGTGCTTCTGATCGGTGTATGGAATTCCGCGGCTCGGCCCCAGTCTGATTCTCAGGACCCGGCAGTCGAGCGCGGCCACAAACAGTTCGAGCAAGCATGTGGATTCTGTCATGACCCAGATGCCACGGGCGCTCGCGGGCCTGACCTTGTCCGCTCGCCGCTTGTGGCTCATGACGTGAAGGGTGACCAGATCGGCCAAAGTCATTCGTCAGGGCCGCCCGGATAAGGGCATGCCACCGATGCCTCCGACCGATTAGCAGGTGATCGATATGGCGGCGGAAGAGTGTGTTGAGCGCTTGGGCTTCGCCATGCTGGCCCGCCCGTATTAATCTTTCTTCGCTGATTTTCTTGCTAGGCGCAACTTGGGTTGCCATCATTGTCTCCGTTCGGTTCGAAAAAAGATCGGCGAATTGTGCTCCTGGTCCGCCTTGCAGCCGTTCCAGACCTCCCGCCGTAGGTGAACGAACAAACCAAGGGGAGTTCTGTCGCTTGGAATTCTCTGCATGCTTGCCATGAGGGGTGCAGGCCAAACATTGTTTTACCACCAGTATCATGAGCAAACTCCCGACGGGAACCGAGCCGAATGATGGAAGTCTGGGTTGTCTACATCAAAGCTGCAAGAAAACTTTCACGACAACGCTTTCCGCTCAGGCACATGGGGCAGTTCGTCGGTATTCGCGTACACCTTGATCCAGCCGAAAAGACAAGCGGTAGTATTAGAATGGGGACTCATGGGTTGTCTGTTCACTTCTGTGCAGGTATTTCTGCGATTTGGTGTGAAGCCGTCGGAACAACTGGCGAGACGCATATTTACCCCCACTTTGCGCCGGGGGTGTCTCAAAGTGGACAGACGGAGGCCAACGAATAAGCTACTAGCGAGAGACGCCTCGAGACAGTACTACCAGTAATCAGGAGACGGCTATGTCATTGGATGAATCAGCCGCTGGCAATCTGAGTGGTCATTGGCGAATCTTAGGTGTTTGCTGGCTCGCATATGGGATTCTCCGCCTCATCATGGGAATTTGTCTCGTTCTGTTTAGCGGAACGGCCACGGTCATGTTTGGTGCGCTCCTCAGTCGCGTACCCGATCCGTTTGCGTTGATGCGTGATTTTCACATCATCTATACGGCCATGGTGGTGTTATCGGTTCTATGCGGTCTTTTCGGGCTTTTGGCTGGGCTCGCTCTCTTAACAAATCAACGGCCAGCACGCACCCTAGCCCTCCTTGCAGCCTTCTTATCGGTCTCTGAAATTCCATTTGGGACCACTCTGGGAGTTTATACTCTTATCGTTTTGCTTCCATCCTGCGATGTTTCTCCGCCAATCCGTTCTTCGAAAGGCGCATTGTGAGAGCGACGGTAAACCGGCTCTGGAAGACCCGCTGACTTTTTCTCGCATTCGTTTTCATATTTCCGCTGCTCTGCCGGGCTCAGACCACTTCGCCAGGGCAAACCGAAAATTCGGTATCTCCAGGTAGTGTGCCAAAAAGTGCCTCTGCCGAATCTCCCTACCGGCCCATCACAGGTACGCAGCGTGTCGAGTCGTTATTCATACACTCCGTTGGTCCTCCGCTTTGGAAGCTGGTTCGGTGTCCACTGCACGCTCCCTGAAAATCCAAAATGGAAATCCCGGCCTGCATCTTTATTTCTTGTGGAATGTGCACTATCGCACAGTATTGAAACTTAGGAAGTCTGATACTAGGGTCTCGAAGTTTTTTGAAGGAGACGCATTTTGATGATCTCAAAAATTACGTTGGCACTTGTGATTGCTCTTGGTGCATCCATTCAGGTGCAGGCTCAGACCCACTCCACCGCGCCCGTCGAGCCCGCGGACCAAACACCCGCATACCGCGTGAGTGTAGTTAGCCGCACAACTCGTGCAGTGAACTATGGACACCATAGCGACTCCACAAAGATAAATTTCCAAGGCACTGACCTGATGCCCGGCGCAAAGGGCGAAGCCGTGGTGCAGAGCAAGCGCGGCGCTACAAAAATCGTGGTTGAATTTGACGGACTGGATAAGCCCACGACCTTCGGCAATGAGTATCTCACCTACGTCATGTGGGCGATTTCTCCCGAAGGCCGGCCCGTGAATCTTGGTGAAGTTTTGCGGGGCGGCAACCACCGCAGCAAGCTGGACGTTACGACGGACCTTCAGGCCTTCGCCCTCATTGTGACCGCGGAGCCTTATTACGCCGTCCACCGTCCCAGCAACCTCGTGGTCCTCGAGAA
This sequence comes from Candidatus Acidiferrum sp., assembly GCA_035544995.1. GTDB lineage: Bacteria > Acidobacteriota > Terriglobia > Acidiferrales > UBA7541 > Acidiferrum. The sequence goes on along the minus strand of DASZZI010000061.1, from coordinate 206,515 downwards.
CGCGATTCGCTCGGATACAGTCGGCACTACCGAGGCCGTGGACGCTAAGTATGAGCTGATCGATCGCGGCGGGTACATCCCGACGGGCTTCAAATTCGACCCCGTCGTCTTGAACGCCAAGTTGCCGCTTGAATTCTTTGAAGCCCGCAACGCCGTGCGCATTGCTCAATCGGCCGGCGCCGAAAAGTACGCCACGACAAGCTACGAAAAGGCTGTTCGCCAGATGAAGGAGGCGGATGAGCTCGCCACCAGGAAGCATCAAGACAAGAAATCGCTCATTTCCGTGTCACGCGAAGCCGTGCAGACGGCGGAAGACGCCCGTGAAATCTCCGTCAAGCGCATCGACGCAGATCGCGCCGAAGCCGAACGCAGCGCGGGAGCGGGTCGTGAAGCCGATGCCGTTCGTCAGCGCAATGAGGCAGACCGCAAGAATCTCGACGCGCAGGCTGCCGCCCAACAAGCCGCTTACGCCCAGGCCAATGCCGAAAAAGCTCGCAACGACGCCCAGCAACAGCAACAGGCCGCCCAAGCGGATTCCGCCCGGAATCGCGCCGCCGCAGCCTCATCTGATGCGCAGCTTCAACAAGCCCTTCGTGACCGCGAAGAACTTCGTGCCCGTCTCCTCCAACAATTCAACTTGATCCTGGAAACTCGCGACACCGCGCGCGGCCTCGTCGTCAACATGTCGGACGTGCTCTTCGACTCCGGCAAGTTCACGCTCCGTCCGCTGGCACGCGAGAAGCTGGCCAAAATATCCGGCATCGTGCTCGCTTATCCGTCGCTCAAGCTGGCCATCGAAGGCAACACCGATAGCGTCGGCACTGAACTTTTCAATCAGCAGCTTTCGGAGCAGCGCGCCGAAGCCGTCCGCAGCTATCTAACCCAGCAAGGCGTCCCGGAATCTTCGACCACCGCGACGGGCTTTGGTAAGACTCGGCCCATCGCGTCAAACGATACTTCCGAAGGCCGTCAGCAAAACCGCCGCGTCGAGTTGATCGTCTCGGGCGAAGTGATCGGCACCAAGATCGTTTCCCTCAGCCTGCAACCCGTCGCCGCAGTGACATCACCTCGATAATCGAACCGCAAAAAGAGAGCAGGCTCCCATCGAGAGCCGGCTCTCTTTCTCTTTGCTCATGCGTGCTCCCCTCTGGTCTCAAAGACAACGGTCCGCGCTCGATCGCGGTTGGAAAGAACGCGGACCTGGTGGTTATCAAGCCATGCCCATCTGATAGTATGTGCACCGGTGAATGGGAATGGCTGTCGTGTCGAAAAAAGTGCCCAAGAAAGTGCCGAAGAAAGTATTGAAAGGCAAAGTATTGCATGGCAAAGTTGCGCTGGTTGCCGGAGCGACCCGCGGGGCCGGCCGGGGGATTGCCATCGCACTGGGCGAGGCGGGTGCGACTGTCTACTGCACCGGCCGCAGTTCACGAAAACGAACACGGGGACGGCCCCCCACACCCGGCCGGCCTGAAACCATCGAAGAAACCGCTGAACTGGTCACCGCCGCCGGCGGGCGCGGCATGGCCGTAAGAGTGGATCACACCAAGCCTGCGGATGTGAAAAAGCTGGTCGCCGCTATCAAACGGCGGCACAAGGGACTGGACATTCTGGTCAATGACGTGTGGGGCGGCGACGCGCTCACCGAATTCGGCAAGACCTTCTGGACGGTCAACCTCGATAACGGCCTGCGCATGCTGAAGCAGGCCATCCATTCGCACATCATCACTTCCCACTACGCCGTTCCGCTGATGCTGGGTCGAGCCCGACGAAGCGAAGGAAGCCGAGGAAGTGCCCGAGGAAAAGGTAGAACACGAGGAAGAGGCCGGCCAATTATTTTCGAAATTACCGATGGGGATGCTTTTTACTACCGCGGTAACATTTTCTATGACCTGGTGAAGATTTCCGTCATACGGCTGGCCTTCGCCATGGCCCGCGAGCTGCGCAAACGAGACATTGTTTCCGTGGCGTTGACTCCGGGCTTTTTGCGCTCGGAAAGGGTACTCGACCATTTTGGAGTCACCGAGGCCAATTGGAAGGAAGCCGGGAAAAACAAGGACGCGAATGTGAACTCCAAGGATCAGAATGACTCCCCTGCCGATTTCCTGGTGTCAGAATCGCCCAGGTACATCGGCCGGGCGGTGGTAGCGCTTGCGGCGGATCCAAAGGCGAAAAAGAAGAGCGGACGTGTCTTCAGTTCCTGGGCGCTGGCCCGGGAGTACGGATTTACCGACCTCGACGGCACCCAGCCGCACTGGGGCAACCATGCCAGGAAGAAGTACGGAAAGTATAAAATCTGCGATGAGCGATTTTATTCCTACTGGGTTCCCGGCCTTATAGAGCTGATTTTCCCGGATTGGTTTTGATCGCCAGCGGGCGCCTTTGGCTCTCGTGGCACAGCCATTCCTGGCTGTGCTGTAACCAGATAACTTAAGATATAAGCCCAACTGTCGTTATGTTATAAATTCACCATTTCAGGTTTCTGCAGCACGCATCATGACCTTCTACCGCCGCAATCTTCCGCACTGGCATCCCGAGGGCAAGGCCTTGTTCCTGACCTGGAGACTTTATGGCTCCCTGCCTGTTGCTGTGCTTCGCGCTATGAGAGCCAGTGCCGCTGGTCCACAGAGCACAGCCAAGAATGGCTGTGCCACTAACGACTCTCCTGGCAAGAGCTTCGAGCTCCTGGATGCGGCTTTGGACAAGGGCCGCATCGGACCGCTCTGGTTGGCGGATCCGGAGATTGCTGCTTACACCGAATGGCCCATCCTACGCTGCGCTGAGCTTGGCCGCTACGTTTTGCACGCCTACGTCATCATGCCCAATCATGTCCACATGTTGCTTGAGCCTCACGTCCCGCTCGCCAAAATCACAGGCGTCCTGAAAGGCGCAGCCGCCCGCGACGCCAATGCAACCTTGGATCGCATTGGCAAACCCTTCTGGCAAGATGAGACTTTCGATCATTGGCTCAGGAACTCGGCTGAATTCGAGCGCATACGCCACTACATCGAATGGAATCCCGTTAGCGCCGGGCTCGCAGCCAAACCAGAAAATTGGGAATGGTCCAGCGCCAGCAGAAAATTCCTTAGCCGTAGTCCCATTTCCGGCTGCGCCTTTGCGCCCTTGCCTTAGTGGCACAGCTATTCCTGGCTGTGTTCCTTTCCTCTTTGCCTTGGTGGCACAGCCATTCCTGGCTGTGTTCCTTTCCTCTTTGCCTTGGTGGCACAGCCATTCCTGGCTGTGTTCCTTTCGCCTTTGCCTTGGTGGCACAGCCATTCCTGGCTGTGTTCCTTTGCTTTTGTAGCGGCGACAGAATTTATCCCGACCCGGTCGGGACGTCGCCAGCCCTTGCTACTCCTCATCTAGTGGCCGGTCTTTAGACCGGCTGTTATTCTTGTAGCGGCCCCGATCCGCTCGGGGCAAGGGTGGGGACTCCCTCCCCCATTTTCGAGCTTCCAGTTCCGAATTTCCAGTTTCTATTTTCGAGTTTCTATTTCGCGGCTGGCGCAGTGAAAGTCTTCCAGGAATGCCTTTGGCTAAAAGGAAGCTGGCCCGCCGGCGCTACAAATCAGCGTAGCTGTGTGGTTACAGGCTTGACTAAACTTTCTGTCCGAGAATAGAATGCACGGCAAATGAGAAAGCATCATGTGGCTAGTTAAAGGCATCTTTGTAGGCGTAGGAGCATTTCTGCTGTTCTCCGTGCTTTACCTTTACTGGCGTCTTTATTCTCTTTTCCCCACAAATACTGGACCGGGAGTTACATCGGTGGATATAAGGTCGATTCAAGCCTTGACAACACATTCCACGTTGTACTGGGTTGCGTTCCTCTTGATGGTTGTTACTTCCTGCGTGTGCATGAAACTACTGCAAAGAACGTAAGTCTTTCTCTGATCTCTGATCTCTAATTTCTAGTTTCTATTTCGCGCGTGGCGCAGGGAAAGTCTTCTGGGAATACCTTCGGCTATATGGAGGCTGGCCCTCCCACCCTCGTAATCACCAGAGGTATTACTTGACTTATACCTACGCCGAACTAGGATAAGGTCACAATGGCAAAACTATCGTATCCCACCACCAGGACCATCAAGTGTCCGTTGCTGATTGACGCCGCGCACTTAGAAGCGCTCGACAAAGTCGTCGACCGGTACTTGCCGGACATGCGTGAGTACAAAAACAGAGAAGTCTCTGAGCAGGCAGCGCGAAAAGTCCGAGACTGGTTGCTTGAAGGCGTTATAAAGGAGGAAAAGGCAACAGCTTACGAGCAGAAATTTAAGCAAGACCTGCTTAACAGTTACGAATATCGAGAATCGCGTTCCGTCTCGCTCTATCTTACGAAGGGACGGGAAATCCAAGCAAAGCAGTTTTCTGAAGCTATCAGCCAACCGGTAGATGGCGATGAAATGCCCTTGGGATTCTCACTGCATATGCGAGTAGGAGAAATAGAAGCCAAGGTCAAGGCCGGGGCAGACTTTTGGGACAAGAAAATGACATTGGCGGTTGAACCGAATGACAATGAGATTGCACAAGCGCTATTCGGCGCGCTAAGCAATTGGGCAAGCGACATTGAGGCTCCAAGGTGGCAACAGAAGTGGTTGGAAAACACATGGCTAGCAGGAACCCTTCTAGTCGGATTGTTGTTCGTAGGAGCGATATCTATCCCGCTTTCAAACTGGCGGGAAGCAGGGAGCAGTGCCACAAAGGAAGAAGCACACAAACTCTTAGCGGCTGGCGGTATAAACGCCAGTAACGAACAGCGAGCAATCGAGCTGCTGCTAGCAATTGAATCTGGATATAGCCCTCCTAGCGTGCGTACGCCGCCGCTCGGACTGAAATATTGGAGCTACGTATCGCTGGGCGCGCTAATTTTGTTCGCTGTGACAATATATCCAGACCTCTGCATCGGTCTTTGGAAGGGAAAACGTCGACTCCACACTTGGCGAATATGGATGCGGACACTGACTATTGGGATTCCCAGCTTAATAGGAGTCAGAGTGTTGCTTCCATGGATTCTGTACTGGCTGAATCTCGGCCCACCAGGTCACTGATCCCCGGTGGGCGGGGAACGTATATATTCCGGTCGCACAGCGCGACGCCATAACATCCAACCCCACTTTTTTAGATTGGTTGGCGGGCGGCGCTTACCCCACCTGCCCCGACTCGGTCGGGGACCCGGTCGGGGCGATGCTGTGGCACCCGGCCGTAAAACAAACTTTGACAATCGGCTTGTCATGCCCAACAAGAAAGTTATAGGATGACCGAGCGGTGGCAAGAAGTAGCAATCAGTAGCGACCGCAAGACTTGTTAGACGACCCGGAGAGACTTGAACTCCCGGCCTCAGGATTAGCTTCCCGTGCTCTCATGCTACTCGGCTCCGCCCTCGGATAAGGATCGGTGCCAGATAGCAAGGCCATTGGACAACGACTCCTGCTGAGCTACGAGCCGTCTAACTGCCCCGAAGTATCAACGCACGTATATTGCTTGTCAACGTGGATATCACTAAGCACAGTCAAGTCAGAGAGTTGTGGGCGCCAAGTTTCGCTTAGTGTTCGCCTTTCGTGGCACTTTCGCCCCCACTTTCTCCCACCCTTCCACAGTTTTCAACAGTTATCCACAGACGAGCTGGTTGGCGGGCGGGTGGGCCAGGCTCTTGAATTGGGCGACGCACCCTTTGGTGTTTGGTTTTTCAAAGGAGCCTGTGGTTAGCATGGCCGAACCATGCGGCTCTTGACTTTGTTTTTTTGCTCGTCATGCGTGCCCAACGCGCGGCGGAGAGGCCCCTTCGCCGCGTGAATCAAGGTGCCCAAGGCCGTATTGACAGATTGCTCGTCAGGAAAATACTCAGCGACGTCCGGTGAGAGGAGTACGAGATTCGTTCCTGCTCGATAGCGCGCGAACTATTTGCCGCGGACCCCGCCTTCCAATATAGACAGGTCGTACTCTCGGCGTAGCTCGTCGCGCCGTTCTCGTTTCTCAGTTTTTTTCTTCATAATGTTTTCGTTCGCACTGGCGGGTGGCACCCTCTTAAGGCAGTGTTAGGCGAAGGCGGGTACTCGGAGCCGTTCTGCTTAAACGCTCAGGCGAACGCGAGGCGGCCGCGAGGCGCGGGGATGGGACGGCCGAGTTCCTTGGCGGTTTCGATCCATTCCTGAATGATGATCTCGACGTTGGCAAGAGCTTCCTTGTAGGTCTTTCCGTCCGCGGCGCAGCCGGGAAGCTCGGGGACTTCGGCGATAAACGCTTCGTCCGCCTGACTCCAGTAGATGATGATCTCGTATCTAGGCATCGGCTGCTCCCGCCAAGCGATAGTTAATTATAACATTCCGGACCTGTTTCACTTGATAGGGTTTGCACTTGCCGGAATAAGCTTATAAGTTGAGAATCTCGGCAACGCCATCGCGAAAGAATATATGGTGGCTCCCCTTGATGCGCTCCCGAAACCCGAGACGCTTCAGAAGCTGCACCATGCCGGAAAACGGGATATTCGCATCAGCGTCGCCTCTTAGAATTTGGTCGAGAAGTTTGTTCGTGCGCGCCATGTGGAGAATGAGTGCTGAAGCGTAGCGCAAGGCTGCAACCGATGGCAAGCATTCCAGTGCTGAATCCGGGCCTACCGGAAAGCACGCCTCTGGGGAACACCGCCCGCACCGTTAATCCCGCCCCATTGCCGTCCACTCCTCAATTCTCCCCGTTCCCTGCATTTTACTTAACCAGTTAATACCGGCATGCTATTCTTTCCCGTGTTGGCCGCCACTCATCCCTGTCTTTCTGATCCTAATCCGCCTCTCGGTGCGCTCGGTGGGGAAACTCCGTCGTGCCAAAGCCTTTCCCTGTTTCCTCGACTCTCTTCTCTCACGTGCCCCGCCCGCCCCGATCTTGTCGGGAACCCTCTCGGAAAGTGTCTCGCTGTAACCTATTTAGAATCAACACTTGTAGAAGTGTTGATTCTAAACAACTTTAAACCGTCCAGAATGAACACTTATGAAAAACATAGGGGTGGGGGGGTGTTATTGTTAACCAGCTCCCTTCTGGCATCAACGTTCCGACGTTCCAACCTTTCAACGCTCTATCTATCTATCCCCTTAGTTTTCAAACTCTTGCGCACTCTTTTGCGCAACGGCGCTCACGCAACCCTTTTCTTTTCAATCGCTTCCGCACTCTTTCTATCGCCACGGGGGTGTATACCCCCATCTCCCCAATCGAGGAACATAAAATGAACGGCCAAACCACCAAACCCAGTTCCACCGAAGGCCCACGCTGTTGCCATTACACTGCCCGAGGCCGCCGCTGCCGCCTTCGCGTCCTGAACCCGCAATCTCATCTCCCTCGTTCCGCGGTTGACATTGCGGGTCAAAGTGACGAAAATCCGCCCATCCCAAACGTCACGGATGGTCGCGGCCATGCAAAAAACGAAAGTCCTGCCGGGAACGAAACCATTCGGGAGTAAATCTCTGCGCGGGGGAAAGTATGACTAGACGCACTGCGATGGTTCTGGCGGTCGGTGTTGGTTTGCTATTGAGTGTCGCGTTTTTCACGGGGCCGATCCTGATCCGGGGGCAAGCGCCGGCGCAAACTCAGGACCAGAGCGACGAGCAGGTAACCGGTCCCTACGATGTCGTGAAAGACTGGCCGAAACCCTTGTCCACGCTGTTTCCCGAAGAAAAGGGCTGGACCTGGGGATCAACGCAAGCGATCTACGCGCAAAATCCGAATCGTATTTTTGTTTCCATGCGCGGGGAATTGCCGATCATACGCGGAGCTGATCAGCTCGGCCGCATCGGGAGCGCCTTGGGTGGCGCCAACCCAACCGCGGAGGCGATAAACATCGAGTGGCCCGGAGCGGGCGAGGACGGACGTGCGATTTTTCTGACGCTTCCCACGCCTGGTTTGCCGGCGCGCAACGCTTCGATCGGCCCCACCGCGAGCCCCGGAGAGCCGCACGTCAAATTCGTGTCGCGGGAGAATATCGACTACCGCTGGAAGCATCTGATTTTCGTCTTGGACGGCCAGGGGAATCTTGTCGAGGATTGGTCGCGCTGGGATAAAACCTTCAAGCGCGTCCATAAGATTCTGATCAGCCCCTACGATCCTGAAAAGCGTGTCTGGGTTGACGACGACGGGCGGTGCGCCATTTTCGTTTTCAGCAACGATGGAAAGCTGCTGCTGCAAACCATCGGCATCCCCAACGATTGCGGCGCGGATGACAAGCGATTCAATCGTCAGACGGACATCGCGTGGCTGCCCGACGGCACGTTTTTCGTCTCGGACGGCTACGAGAACACACGCGTGGTGAAGTTCGATAAGAACGGCAAGTACCTGACGGCGTGGGGCAAGCCCAGCTGGGATTGGGTCACGCGCAAAGACGTGCCGGGTGTACCGCTTCCGCCTCCTCCCAACTATTTCCACACCGTGCACGGGATTCAAGCGGACCCGGTGACACGCCGGGTGTTTGTATCGGACCGTGAAAACCACCGGATTCAGGTGTTCGACGAGAACGGAAATTTTCTCACGATGTGGAATCTTGGACCGTACGCCGCTGTGTACCATATGCTCTTAACCGCCGACCGGCATATGTGGATCTCAGACGGCCACGGAACGTACAAGATTCTGGAGTATGACCTGGACGGCAAGTTGCTCTATTCCTGGGGCACTTGGGGACCCCAGCCCGGAGAACTCTGGGGCGTACACGAGATTACGACCGACCAGCTTGGCAATCTCTACGTCGCGGAAGTATTCAACGGCCGCGCTCAGAAATTTCAGCCCAAGCCCGGCGCCGACCCTGCAACGCTCATGGGTCAGCAGATGCGCGTGGCGTGGAAAGATTGAAATGTTCGACGATACAAAAGCCCCTGCAGTGGTGCGTCGAATAGAAATCACGAAGAAGAAAGCGCGGCATAAATGTGAGCCCGACGCATCCTCCGAAACCGCCGGATCTACAAGTGACCTATTTCTTGCTCACTTGAGAAGCGATCGCCGCCCCCATATCCTTGGTCGTCGCGTTTCCTCCAATATCGGCTGTGCGAACTTCCGATTTCGCCAAAACCTCCGTGATGGCATTCTCGATGGCATCCGCGGCCTCCGAAGCGCCTAGATGACGCAACATCATGGCGCCAGACCAAATCTGAGCGATGGGATTCGCGATTCCCTTCCCTGCGATGTCGGGGGCCGAGCCGTGGACTGGCTCGAACATGGACGGAAATTCCTTTTCCGGATTGAGATTCCCGGAGGGCGCGATACCTATCGATCCAACTACGGCCGGACCCAGGTCGGAGAGAATGTCGCCGAAAAGATTGGAGCCTACCACAACATCAAACCAGTCCGGGTGGCGCACAAAGTGCGCCGTCAGGATATCGATGTGAAACTGGTCCGTACGAATATCCGGATATTCAGCCGCCATCTTGTGAAAACATTCGTCCCAGAATGGCATGGTGTGGATAATCCCGTTTGATTTTGTGGCGGACGTCAGGTGTTTTTTTCTCTTGCGCGCCAGCTCGAAAGCGAATCGCAGCACACGGTTTACTCCACGCCGAGTGAAAATCGACTGTTGAACTGCCATCTCCTCATCCGTTCCTTCATAAAGACGGCCGCCGATTTTTGAGTATTCCCCTTCGTTATTTTCCCGGACCACACAGAAATCGATTTGACCGGGTTTCCAATTCTTCAGCGGAGTCTCAATGCCCTCAAAAAGGCGCACAGGACGCAAATTTGCATATTGCCGGAAGCCGCGACGGATTGGGATCAACAGCCCCCAAAGCGATACATGATCCGGCACGCTGGGATGTCCGACGGCGCCAAGGAAGATGCCGTCGAAAGGCCGCAGTTGGCGCAGGCCATCTTCGGGCATCATCTTCCCGGTCTGAACGTAGGTTTCGCAACTCCAATCGAAGGCTCGCCAGTTGCATTGGAACCCAAAGCGCTGGCCCGCTGCTTCGAGCACGCGGATGCCTTCTGGCACCACCTCTCTCCCGATGCCGTCTCCCGCGATCACGGCAATATTGAATGTTTTCATATACGCCGCTCGCTATCCTCTCTCGGATGACAGCAACGGGGTTAGCGCACGCACATCCGGGGCCGAATCCAGGACCTTGACGAAAGCGATTATTTTCTCGGTCTTGTCCCTCGGCCAGTCGGCGAATTCGGCGCATCCTCGGAACTTCGTCGCTGCTTCTTCAAAAGTCATGGGGTTCGCAGGACTGCCTTTGCCAAAGTCAGCCCTGCCCGTGATGACTCTCCCGTCCTTCAAGTGGATTTTGAGGATGGATCTCATTTTGTCGTAACCCGCGCTCTCGGCTTCCGCGTCCACATAGAAGTTTACCTTGCGGATCATCTCCTGAACGTCGGCTCGCTGCACTACTTTGTCTAAGAACTCGCTCAACCCCGCCTTGCGTTCCAAGAGCAGAATTGCCAGGCAGAATTCCATGCTGAATTTGGCTTCCAGTCCCGTCTTTGGCTGATGGTGGAGCAGAGTCGTGGTCATGTTGTGATTGGCCCCGATGTCCACCTTTTCAACTTGCGTTGCTTGGATGTTGTTCGCTTCGATCAGACGCGCGAGTTCGCTCATCGCGGGATGAGTCAGCGAGCCTGATGGATAAGGTTTCAAGGAGATTCCTGGGGAATTGAACGTCCAGGGCTTCCCTAGACGGTCCATGATTACCGGGGGATCATACGAACCCCCGAAGGCGTGGAAGAAACCCCGCTCCGCTTCCAGAATTTGTTCCGCTGCGGTCCACCCCAGGGCGACAAGTTCAGCCGATGCTAGCCCGCTTTCTGCCGCGTGCCCGGCCTGAAACGGCTTGGTCATCGTGCCGAAGTTTTCTCTCAGTCCCCCCGACTGACTGGCAACGAGACCGAACGTCTTCAGGGTTTTTGGAAGGTCGAAACCAAGCAGCTTTGCGCAGGCCGCCGCGGATCCGAAGGGTCCGCACGTTCCAGTGGAATGAAATCCATCGAGATAATGGCGGGGCGAAATTGCTTCCGCGATCTTGCATTCCACTTCTACGCCGAGATGATAGGCAAGCATCAATTCTTTGCCCGACACTCCGCCACGTTGTTCCCCGAGCGCAAGGAGCGGAGGAAGAGTGGCCACGGTGGGATGCACCAAGAGGCCGTACACACGGTCCTTCGCAGCGGAGAGTTGCGTGTCGTCGTAATCGTCCGCGTGAATGGAAACACCGTTCACAAAGGCCGCGAATCGCGGCGACGTTTTCTGCGCTGCTCCAATGACGGTGGCCTTTCCCTCAGTAATACCAAGAGTCTCGACGTACTTCCGGCAAATGGCACCGCTTTCCGCCCGAGAGCCCGCCAATGCTAATCCCAAACCATCGAGGATCGACTTCTTGCCCAGTTCCATTACTTCTTGCGGAATATCCTCGTATTTCGTAGCCAGAACAAATTGGCCGACGTAATGGGTCAGGCCTGGCGTTTGGGGGAAATCACCGCCGGACGACATGCCGGCAGCTTTTGCGGAACGAGGAAGCATCGTCGAGGCCATTATACCGAGAGACGCTTTGCCTAAGTCACGCCTGCGCATGGTTCACCTTGATTTCTTGCGGATTTACTTCTGAGTGCGTCCATTGCCACCTGGCATGTTTAGGTCATTGCCCGGGCCTATTCGACCGAGGCCGATACCTTCGCTACGGCTGCACCTCGTACACCCGCACTTCGGCATCGTGGTTCTCGTGATGTGGGACGGCAAGATAGTAGCGATTCCATTCCGGGACGAATGTTCCTGTCTTCGCGCGAAAGCTTCCCGGAATCCTCGCCAGCAGAGCGTAATGGTCTGGATCCTTCTGTTCGAAAACATCCACAAATTGATCCCCCGCCAAATAAATGCGCTTCTGCTTCGCATCGTAACTCATATCGTCGACCAGGCCAACGGCCGGTAAACTGGCGATCACCTTGCCGCTGTCCGAATTAAACACAACCAGTTTTCCCGGGGTCCGCGTGACCACAAACAGACGGTGATTGCCTTCGTCCAAGGCCATCGCAACATTTTGCGTGACTCCTGCCGGGAGTGGCCAGGTAGCCTGCAGTGCAGACTTAGTCCGATCGAGCACCCCCACGGCGTTTAGACTCGTGATGTTACAAAACATCCGCGGCCCGGACTTTTCGAGCACGATCGCTTCCACGTGGTTCGAGTCTATTTTAATGTCGGTTAACTTTTTAGAGGCCTCCGTATCCACGACGCTAATCAACGAGTATGACGTATGTGCCTCCCTGCCGCCATTGACCACATACATGTACTTTGTAGCCGGATCGTAGGCGATCGAGTCTGCGTCGATTGACACTTTGATTTGCCCAACCATCTGATAGCTCTCACTGTCGTAGACTTTGACCGCCGAATCGTCCCCATCCACAATGAAAAGCTTCTTCAGATCATTGCGGTAGAGAATTGCGTGCGGCGCCTTCAAATCCTCGATGGTGTGAATGAGCTTGTTCGTGTTGGTATCGAAAACCTGGACCTTTCCATTTTGTTCCGCGGTGAGGAAGAGCCGATGCCCATCTACATCGGGAGTAAAGTGGTCAAAATCACCGTCTTTGAGACCCGGCAGCGGTATGGTATCCACCAGTTTCAGGGGAAGCTTTTCTTGAGCCTTAGAACTGACTGCCAGGGCAACAAATACCATGAGAATGAAAGCTCGCATTCGCTTCATCTAACCCTCCGTGTTCATCATCGAACCAATGGCAATTCGTAACTCTTCTGGAACGCACTTTCCGGCGAGACTGGGACTCAGGCTCCCGAACGCAGTCACCGCTCTGATCAACGTGAGGACCGCGAGAACACGCCATCGAATTTGCGCCGCATCCTGGCCAGCCAACTTAGTCAGTTTTCAGAACGCAATCTTTCTCGCCGAATAGAAGAACTAAGCAAAAGTGTTCGCAATTCAGTGGAAGATAAATTGGCCCCCGACTCCGGCGCATGCTACCCCGCTGCCCTTTTTGAGTCAACGACGATTCAACGAGTTTGCGCTAAGGTTGCGGCCACAGTGGATTTAAACAGCTTGTTTTCACGCAAAAATCGTCATCTGCAGCTTTTCAACTAAAGAAAAATTAATCTTCTTTTAAGTTCGGCCCGCGACGAATGCTTTATGCTCTGTCCTGCTGGCTTGCGGCCGGGGGCGACCGGCGGCGCACAGTCCCGCCACGCGCCAGGCAACTCGGTGATCAGAAATCCAATGCATTTTGGAACGCTTCTGAGGCTGTTGGGCCGCGTCAGTGTGCGCACGTCTTTGTTCCGCGCCGATGAGCTTAGGATCACCGCGGCCGCCTAAGGCTGGAGAGAGACTGACTGGTGCCAGAAGAGTTTGCTGAAAGACAATAAAAATATCACCGCTGATAGGGAGAGCAAATGAATAAACGGTTTTTCATCGTCATGACGGTTCTCGTTCTGTTCGCGGTCAAAACCCGCAGTCAGGAAACTCCGCCGCTGAAGCTTGTCCAGACGCTCCAGCTTCCTGCCGACGTCAAGGGAAATTTTGACCACTTCGGTGTCGATCTGAAAGGCAATCGGCTTTTCGCCACTCCGGAAGACTACAAGGCAGTTCTGGTCTTCGATCTAAGGACCGGAAAACCAATCCACACCATCGGCGGGATCGGCCGGCCGCACGCCGTTCTCTATCGCGAAGACCTCAACCGCATTTACATTACAGATGGAAATGCAGGAGACGTTAAGATTTTCGACGGCACAACATACAACCTTCTCTCCAGCGTGAAGCTCCTCGAGGACTCCGATTCCATCGGTTATGATCCCGTCACAAAATACCTGTATGTCGACAACGGGGGCGGTGATGTCCACGAAACTTACTCGATGCTCAGCGTCGTCGATACGACCATCGGAAAGAAGTTGGCCGACATGAAAATTGACGGAGATACTCTCGAAGCGATGACCCTTGAGAAGTCCAGCCCGAGACTGTATGTCAACAACCGCCCGAAGAATCAGGTTGAGGTGGTCGACCGTGAGAAGCGTACAGTGGTCGCCAGTTGGCCCATCACAAAATGCAAGGCCAACGTCGCCATAGCACTCGATGAAGCGAACCATCGCCTGTTTGTGGCTTGCCGCAGCGGCCAGATCGCCGTGCTTGATACCCAAACGGGAAAGGAAGTTGCCGGTTTGCCGATTACAAAAGGCGTGGACGATCTCGCTTACGACCCAGCGAGCAAACGTGTTTATGCCGCTTGCGATGGCAACGTGGATGTATATGAGCAGTCCGACGCCGACAACTACAAATTACTTGGAAAAGTTCCCACCGGACCCCTTGGGAGGACAGCGCGCCTCGTGCCTGAACTAAATCGGTACTTCGTAGCTGTGCCCCAGCACGGAACTAGGAACGCCGAGGTTCTCATCTTCGAGGTCCACTGAAGAACGCGCATGCCCGCACAGGACTTGGACACGGCGGGCCAGGTGAGATGGCAAAGAGCCGCGCGTGTCGGCCCGCCATGGTGGTGGGTGTGCGGAGCCCGGCTTCGGAATAACGCACCTAAACAGAAATTAATCCTGCTTTAAGGTATCATTGCAACGTCTGCACTAGGCTGCTCTTCAAGTGTGGAGGTGTTGCTGTGTCCTCTGGAACAATTTCCCGGAAGTGTGCGCATATTCTTGTTGCCGTAGTCGTACTGCTTATCGCTGTCCTTGGGTCAATTCCCGCTGGCGCGCAGGTCGCTGGAGGGAGCCTCGCGGGTACGATAACGGACCCATCGGGCGCCGGTATTCCTCAAGCGCAGTTGACCATCAAGAATGTGGCCACGGGAGTCGACCACAATCTAACCACCAACGAGAATGGTTTCTATACGGCAACCAACCTGCTGCCTGGAATTTATGATGTTACGATCTCGGCGAAGGGATTCAACACGGAAGTAAAGTCGGGAATTACGATTAACGTGGGAGCGCGACAAGTCTTTGACCTCGCCATGCAGATCGGCACCGTTTCCCACAGGGTAGAAGTGACCTCCGAGGCCCCAACCATACAACTCGCCTCCTCGGACATCAGCGCCACGGTCAACGCCACGACTGTCCGCGAGCTGCCGCTAAACGGCCGCAGTTGGACGGATCTGGCAGCTCTGCAGCCCGGTGTGGAAACTATTCAGACCCAGCCGACCTTTGCGGTGGGCGCGGATCGCGGCAATCGTGGTTTCGGACAACAGTTGACCATCTCCGGCGCCCGACCGCAGCAGAACAACTATCGTCTCGATGGCATCAGCCTGAACGATTACGCCAACGGCGCGCCTGGCAGTGTACTCGGAGGAAATCTGGGCGTGGACGCCATTCAGGAGTTCTCCGTCCTAACGAGCAACTATTCGGCGGAGTACGGTAAGACTTCCGGCGGCGTCGTCAACGCCACAACCCGCTCGGGGACGAACGGGCTTCACGGAAGTGTTTACGAGTTCCTCCGGAACAGTGCACTCGACGCGCGGAATTTCTTTGAAGACCCCGCCAAACCGAAAGCGGCTTTCAAGCGTAACCAGTTTGGGGGCGCCATTGGTGGGCCGATCGTGAAGAACCGCACGTTTTTCTTTGCCGATTTCGAAGCCATTCGGCAGTCGAAGGGCATTGCCAATAAGGATTTTGTGCCGTCGCCTGCCGCACGCAACGGAATCATCGGTGGCGTACCCCTTCCGGGTGGCGTGGCCCCTGCAGTCCAGAAGTACCTCGCCCTTTATCCTACTCCCCAGGATTGTGGTGCGGACGTCTGCCCGTTTACCTTCTCCGCCCAGCAGGTCATTAAGGAAAACTTTGTTACGACTCGCATCGATCACAAATTCTCCGACAAGGACAGCCTGTTCGGCACGTATATGTTCGACAGAACTCCATATTCATCGCCTGACTCGTTCAATAACGTTTTACTCGGTAGCCTGAGCTCGAGGCAAATCGTAGCCGCGGAGGAAACTCACAGCTTTACCCCGACCTTTGTCAATGCAGTCCGCTTTGGCTACAACCACGAATCGGTTAATAACAATCAGAGCCTTAAAGCGATTAATTCCGCGGCGGCCGACCCCTCGCTTGCCGCTTTTGCCGGCCGGGACGCGGCTTTCGTGAGCGTCGGTGGGCTCACTCCTTCCTTGCCGGGTGGGGTAGGCGGGCTCCCGACCTATTTTTACCATTGGAATTCTTTCCAGGGCTATGACGACGCCTTCCTCAATCGCGGCACCCACAGCATTAAATTTGGCTTTGCTTTCGAGCGCATGTTGCTGCAGGCCACCGCGCTTACCGACCCCAATGGACAGTGGTACTTCGATAATTTATCGAAATTTCTGCAAGCTCAACCTACTAAATTTCAAGGCGGAATTGCCAGTTCTCTGACGCCGCGCAATTTTCGACAGAACATCATCGGCGGCTATGTACAGGATGACTGGCGCGCGAAACCCAACCTGACGCTGAACCTGGGGCTACGCTATGAGATGGCCACTGTGCCAACCGAAATTAATGAAAAGCTCGTCAACCTGAGGAATATCACAGACCCACTGCCCATCTGCGGAAAGCTTGTCACGGGATTCTGCTCCGGTACCGGCTCTTTATTCTCGAACCCCACGCTGCACAATTTTGAGCCGCGCATCGGTTTTGCTTGGGACCCCTTCCGCAACGGGAAGATGGCCGTCCGTGGCGGGGCTGGCTTGTTCGATGTTCTTCCGCTTCCCTACGAGTTCATCCTTCTGGAGACCCAAGCCATTCCCTTTTTCAACTATACGACGCTTAAGGTCAGCAACCCCAATCTTCCTGTCCCTCTTGTCTTCCCGCTCGTGGACCCCGTGGACATCACTGGGAACAAGTCGCGTACCACTTTTATTGATTCGCATTCGAAGCGTAATTACGTCACGCAGTGGAACCTCAATGTCCAGTACCAGCTCACGCCGAACCTCGCGGCCATGGTGGCCTACGTGGGCTCGCGCGGCGTGCATCAACCCTTCCGCGTGGATGAAGCCAATCTAGCCCTTCCAACAAAGACACCGGCCGGATACTTATGGCCGCCTAATGACTCCCCCATCAACCCGGCCTTCGGCTCCATTCGCGGAATGTTTTACCAAGGACGATCCTATTTCAATGCTCTTGAATTGCAGTTGGCCAAGCGCATGAGCCATGGCTTCCAGGTGCAAGGCACCTACACCTGGAGCAAGAGCATGGATACCAGCTCGGCGACGCTTGCGGGAGACGCCTTCGGCAACTCGATCTCCAGCCTGAATTGGTTCGACATGAAATTGACGCGCGGGCTTTCGGATTTCAACGTTGGGCGCACACTTGTTGTGAATGGGACCTGGGACGTTCCCACGGCTAAGTCATTCTCTGGGCCGGCCCGCTGGATCACCGATGGCTGGGAACTCGGCCTCATTTTTACGGTCAGTGACGGCGTTCCCTTCACAGCAACCTGGGGCACCGGGGGAGACCCAGCGAATACGCTGAGCGGCGACGATTTTGCGTTTCCGAATCGGCTCGGCGGTCCCGGTTGCGGGACCCTTACAAATCCCGGCAACCCCAACAACTACATCAAGACCCAGTGCTTCGCCGTCGCCACTGCGCCGGACTCGTCGGCCTTCTGGCAGACGAATTGCCTAAGCCCTCTACCACAGTGTTTCAACCTCCGGGGCAATGCCGGTCGCAATATCATGATCGGTCCAGGTATCACTAATCTGGACTTCTCGGTCTTCAAGAACAACCACATCAAGCGAATCTCGGAGAACTTCAACGTGCAGTTCCGCGTGGAGATGTTTAATATTCTCAATCACGCTAACTTTGCTCCGCCGGAGACAGCCACTGACGGTAATACCGACATCTTCGATGCGACGGGAGCGTCACTCTCTCCGCTCCTCGGCAATGGCGGGACGGCGGGTCTCTTGGTTAGAACGACCATCCCTGAACGGCAGATCCAGTTCGCCGTCAAAATTATTTTCTAATTGCTGTTCCAAAACTCTGTCATCCTGAGGCCGTGACGCATTTTGTCGCGGTTCCAGGAGTTCAACCTTTCATTGTCGGCAATAATGGCGTGAAGCTTCTGCGAACTTCAAGGAATCCTGAAGATGCCGTGTACCAAATTAACAAAATTCACTCTGCTTTTTGTCAGCGCAGCCGGTATCCTGTTTGTGGGTACGAAGCGGATCGCCCAAGCAGCTCCGCTTGTTGAATCAGCGACGCCGCAAGCGAATACGGATCATTCGGCCGGTGGCGCCGGTCAGGCCCCATCGTCTCTCGACTTTGACGTGTATCGCAGTCGCATCGAACCCATCTTCCTCAAGAAACGCGAAGGTGGTATGCGCTGTTACGACTGTCATTCCGTGATGGTCACTCGCCTGCGTTTGGAGCCATTGTCGCCAGGAAGTTCCTCCTGGGCCGAGGAACAGTCCCGCAAAAACCTTGAAGCCGTCTCTCAGTTGGTCACGCCCTCGGATCCCTCGAAAAGCCGTCTTTTGCTTCACCCTCTCGCGCAAGAGGCCGGCGGCGATCCCACGCACACGGGCGGCAAATTCTGGTCATCGCAGAACGACCCGGAATGGCGAATGCTTGCCGATTGGATCCGGCACGGCTCTCCCGAATCGCCGGCCACACAAGCGTCATCCCCTTCCACCAAGACCGCCGCTCTTGATTTCCAGTTCTTCAGAACCGGGGTCGAGCCAATTTTTTTGAAGGACCGGCCAGGGCACGCCCGCTGCTATGCTTGCCACACGCTTTCCAATAGAGATTTTCATCTCGAGACGTTGTCGCCGGGAAGCGCCGATTGGACTGACGAGCAATCGCAGCGCAACTTTCAGAGTGCTATCAAGCAGGTCGTCCTCAGCTATCCCGCTTCCAGTCGCCTCTTAATCCATCCGCTTGCACCGGAAGCGGGAGGAGATCCATTCCACTCGGGCGGCAGGCAATTCCAGTCTCAAAGCGACCCCGACTGGCTGACCATCGCCGAATGGGTGCGCGGTTCCCAACCGCAAGTTGCTCCTGCTCCTAAGTTATCGTCCGCGTCGCGCATCTACATTACGAATAGCGCTGGCGACACGATTGACGTCATCGATCCTGCCAATAACCAGGTCGTGCAAGTAATCCACGGCATCGAGTTACCCCACGGCGTCACTTTTTCTTCCGATGGGACGCGCGTTTATTTCAGCAATGAATCGGAAAGCGTGCTCGACGTTGTGGATCGCAAGAGCGGCGAAATCCTGCACAAAATATCTCTCAGCGGTCACCCCAACAACATTGCCATCACCAAAGATGGAAGCCGGGTGCTGGTCGGCATCCGGAGCGCGCCGGGCGCCGTTGATGTGATCGACACAACCTCACTCAAGCGAGTGAAGTCCATTCCCGTGAACGGGCCAGTTCACAACATATACGTCACGCCGGACGGCAAGTATTCGGTCAGCGGCTCGATCGAAACCAAACTTGCCACCGTCATCGATCTCCAGAGCGAGCAAATTGCATGGGAGGTTAAATTCGACAAAGGCGTCCGACCCATGGCCTTCGAGGCGAACTCTGATGGCTCGACGAGCCGCATTTTCGTCCAGCTTTCCGAGTTGAACGGATTTGCCGTCGTGGATTTCGCGAAACGCTCGGAAGTCGCCAGGATCAAGCTGCCGGATCAGCCCGGTGGATTCGGCCTCGCTGAGGGGCGGCTAGGCACGCCTTCTCACGGCATCGGCGTTTCACCCGACGGAAAATCGCTGTGGGTCAACAGCACTTTCGCAAACGCCGTTTTCGCGTACTCGCTGCCCGATCTTAAGCTGCTCGGACATGTCGCACTGCCTGAGGTCCACCCGCTGGGACGTGCCCCCACCGGATCCGTACCGGAATGGATCACCTTTACGCCGGACAGCAAGCTTGTCTATGTCTCGAACTCCGGAGCCGCATCCGTCTCCGCCATCGACACAACAACTCTGAAAGAAGTAGCTCTGATTCCCGTCGGCGAAGTCCCCAAGCGGATGAACACTCTGGTTTTCCACTAACCCGTTCCGCCCCCATCGTCGAAGCGCTTATAAAATCGGTTTAATGATGCGCATTCCCCCGCGGAGGGGTAAAATGCGCCGCGTCAAGGAGGGATCACCTATGATTCGTCGTGGATGGCTGGCACTGCTCACAGCGCTGTTGGCTGGCGCATCGCTGCCCGCGCAAGAAAGGCTTTCTACAAAGTGGGAAGAGCTCACGGCGGCGGACTTTCGATCTGGCATCCAGCAGTCGAAAGGCACATGCCTGCTCCCGTTTGGGATTCTCGAAAAACACGGACCCCATCTTCCACTGGGCACCGACCTTCTGAACGTTCGCTACGCTTCGCTGCACGCTGCCGAACAAGAATATGCCGTTGTGTTCCCCGAATAATACTTCGGCCAGATTTTCGAGGCCAAGCACGAGCCGGGCACGGTGGCCTACAGCATGGATCTTCAGTTGAAGCTCCTGCAAGAGACCACCGATGAGATGGCGCGCAATGGCTGCAAGAAACTCATCATCGTGAACGGTCACGGCGGCAACGAGCACCTCCTTCCCTATTTCGCCCAGGCCCAACTCGATAAGCCGCACGACTACGTTGTCGATGTTTTCGATGGCGAGCGGAGCCGGCCGGGCGGCCCGCCAAGGAAAACTTCGGGCGGCATGCATGCAGGCGAATCGGAAACCTCTAATACGATTGTCTCGCGGCCCGACCTTGTGCACCTTGACCGCGCCGCGAGCGAATCCGGCGCGGATCAGAAGCGCCAAAGCCTGCCCGGAGATCTCTACACGGGAATCTGGTGGTACGCGCGATTTCCAAATCACTATGCGGGCGATGGCTCCGTCGCGACGAAAGAGCTGGGCGACTGGAACATGCAAGGTTGGATCGGAGCGATTGTCGAATCGATTCGCGCCGCAAAGGCCGATGACGCCAGCCTTAAAATCCAGAATGAGTTTTACGAAAAAAGCCGTCATCCGCTCGACACGCGGCCCTGATAACATTGCCTGAGATCCATGTCTGACCCGAAAACGCAGCGGCCCGGTACCGCGCGCTGGGGATGAATTCCGCGATCACCCGGCGCGACTTCCTGGGCGCGACCCTGCTCGCTTCCGGCGCGCTCCTCCTGCTGGCGCTGAAAAGCATCCCATCGCCGTTTACCGGCGCACCTAAGATACTTCAACACGCCCGGAAGAAGTAATTGGCAATCTCTCTCTAATGATTGGGAATCTCGACTGCCGCCGTGATGACGCCGATCCACAGCGCCAGCTCGAGAATGGTTGCAAGCTTGGCTACCGCTGGTATGGCAGGCGCCTGGCCCCACCTGCGCGCCTTTTGTTGGACGATGATGTGATATACAGCCCCGAGCAAGACGAGCGCCAGCTTGATCCGAAAGGCAGGGTTGTAGAAAAACGCCGAGGCCGAGGCCGAGAAGAGTAGAGCTCCTCCAAGGAAAGCTATACCCAGACCAGTCCACGTCCAGGGAATAAGCTGTTCTGCGAGTTCGCTGGCGGATTGACGCCGCCCGGCCAGCCCAAGAAAGCGCAAATCGACGACCGCAATCGTCCCAACCCACAAGGACAACCCGGAAAAATGGATTACCTGGACGACCGGATACGCCCAAAGCGATCTACTGATGGCGAGGGCCCATGAGGTGTTCTCCAGCCACTTACAGAAATTTAACAATGCATCCTGCATTTGCGTGATCCTCTTAATTCGCTCATCTACGTCTCTGCAGCATGCGTCGCCGAACGATTACAGAGCGGAATAATTTGCGATCTCCGTTGCAGCGAGGATGACGCCTATCCATAGCGCCAACGATATCACGGCAGTGAACTTGGCCAGTATTGGTATGCCAGACGGTTGATCCCACTTGCGCGTATTCCGTTGCACGATGACGGCAAACACCACCGCCAGCAAGGTCACCAACATCTTGATGCGAAATTGCGTGTTGGCGACAAACGCCGTTGCCCCAATCGAGAACATAATGAATCCCGAGAAGACAGCGATACCCAAGCTAATCCACGTCCAGGGGAAAAGCTGTTCTGCGAGTTCGGTGACACTTTGACGCCGCCTAGCCAGGCCAAGAATCCGCAAATCGACGACCGCAATCGTGCCGACTAACAAAAACAAACTGAAAAAATGGCTCACCTCGACTGCTGGATACATCCAGGCCGACTCGCTGATCGCGGTGACCCATCGGGAGTGTTCCAGCCACTGATAGAAAGCCACCGAACCTCACTTTCGTCTGAACAGGGTCGTCCTCTCTCATGACCTTCGTGCTGCCAGTGCCATGAAAGCTTCTCTCTTCTTGTGTAGGCTTGCAAGGCTGGCGTTAATCTGTCTGTGATTTGCATCACTTCACGAGGTGAGCGGCGTGCTCACGGTTCGTCCCCGAAAGCGGGTCCAAGTCACTCCACAGCCTGCGGGAACCCCTCTGCACGAAAAGTCGGACTCCAGCATTGCTTCCAGAGGCGGTCAGAGGTAAATTGCCAGTCGACGGGAAATCAAACTGGAGATTCCGATGCATGAGTTCGCAAGTCGGCCGGAACGCCGAATAGAAACCTCGGTGCAAACTCCGAAGTATCGCGGAGGAGACATGTCCGCAAAGTTACTCCTGCCTTTGATAGCGGCAGCTTTTCTTTGCTCCCTGCTTCCCGCCAGGAGTCAGGGCCAATTACCCGACGGAAAAGCCAAGGAAACGGTGCAAACCTCTTGCGCTGGGTGCCACGCCCTCACCACCGTGACCAACGCGGGACACTCCCGCGAGGGATGGGCGACCGTCCTCCACATGATGGTCAATGTCGGCGCAAATGTGCCGCAAGATCAATTCGCCACCGTGCTGGACTATTTGGCCAAGAACTTCCCGGAAAAACCGCAGCCGGATGCGGTCGTGATTCCCGGCAGCGTCGAGGTTTCCATCAACGAATGGCAGGTGCCCACGCCCGGCTCGAGGCCTCACGATCCGGCGGTCGCGCCGAACGGCTCGGCTTGGTACACCGGACAGATGGCCAACGTCCTGGGACGCTTCGATCCCCAGACGAATCACATCAAGGAATATCCTCTGAAGACGCCCATGTCGGGTCCGCATGGCCTGGTCGCAGATAAAGACGGCAACATCTGGTTTACCGCAAATTTCAAAAGTTACATTGGCAAGCTCGACCCCAAGACGGGAGACATCACCGAATATCCGATGCCCGATCCAAAAGCCCGCGATCCGCACACCTTGCTCTTCGCGCCGAACGGAAACATCTATTTCACCCTGCAAGGCGCCAACATGGTGGGCAGGCTCAACCCCAAGACCCGCGAAGTGAAGGTGGTCGACTCGCCCACCCCCAAATCGAATCCTTACGGCATGGTTGTGACTTCGAAAGGCGTTCCGTTCTTCGTTGAATTCGGCGCCAACAAAATTGCCAGCATGGATCCGGACACGCTGGAGATTCACGAATATCTTTTGCCGCACCAAGATTCCCGTCCCCGGCGCGTCGCCATCACTCCCGACGACGTGCTTTGGTATTCCGACTATTCTCGCGGCTACCTGGGCCGCTTCGATCCCCAGACCGGCAAAGTCACCGAGTGGCCCTCTCCGGGCGGGCCAAGGTCCCAACCTTATGCCATTACCGCTGTGGGAGACATCCTTTGGTACAGCGAATCGAACACCAAGCCGAACACTGTCGTGCGCTTTGATCCGAAGACCGAAAAATTCCAGACCTGGATCATCCCGTCTGGCGGAGGAGTCGTGCGCAATATGGTGCACACTCCCGACGGTAACCTCTGGCTCGCCTGCAGCGGTGTGAATGGCATCGCCTTCGTCCGGGTAAAAAAAAGCGAGAAAATCCCTTCGCCCAAATGATGCAAACAGGTAGATTCGCCCTCAATCCGCGGATCGCGCTCCTTCTCACTGGCAAGCGTCCTGGCCGATCCAGCGAGTAAAACTCTACGACGGAGGCCCCAATGGCAAAGCAGAAATGCACTCACCTGAAAGAAATACGCGAAGTGCAACCGAGTGGAGCCGGGTGCAAAGAATGTCTCGCAATCGGCGGCACTTGGGTGCATCTTCGCCTCTGCCTCACATGCGGAAAAGTCGGATGCTGCGACTCCTCTAAAAACAAGCACGCCACCAAACACTTTCATCAGACCAATCATCCCCTCGTGCAATCCTTTGAGCCCGGTGAAGACTGGCGCTGGTGTTTCGTGGACGAAATTTTCCTGGAATAGACATCCCTACCCGTCGCTCTATCTACTGAAAAAGAGGGAATGAGAAATGACCGCCTCCACCAGCAAAGCTGCACCGCATCGATCGCAAGCCTGGCCCGCCCTCCCCTTCGCCGAGTGGAAAGACACCTATGCCACGCTGCACATGTGGTCCCAGATCGTGGGAAAAGTGCGCTTGGCCTTAAGCCCTCGCGTCAACCACTGGTGGGAAACCCCGCTTTACGTCACCGCGCGCGGTTTGACGACCTCACCGATTCCCTATGAAACGGGCAATTTCGAGATTGACTTCGATTTCATTGCGCACACGCTCGCCATCGTAACGGGCCGAGGTAATTCCAAAATAATTCCTCTGGTTCCCCGCACGGTCGCTGATTTTTACCAGGAGTTCATGGCCGCCTTGCACGGGCTCGGCATCACCGTGAAGATCTGGCCGATGCCCGTGGAGATTCCCAATCCCATCCGCTTCGACCAGGATCGTATCCACGCGTCCTACGACCCCGAGTATGCCAATCGCTTCTGGCGCATCCTCGTCACCGCTGACATCCTCTTCAAACAATTTCGTTCGAGTTTTATCGGCAAAGTCAGTCCCGTGCATTTTTTCTGGGGAAGCTTCGACCTTTGCGTCACACGTTTTTCCGGACGGCGCGCGCCGCAGCGTCCCGGCGCCGATCTCATCACCCGGGAAGCCTATTCCCACGAAGTGAGCAGCGTGGGCTTCTGGCCCGGCGGCGGGGACGTCACAGGTCCCGCCTTTTATGCTTACGCCGCGCCCGAGCCGGCGGGCTTTCGCGACGCCACCGTGCGCCCCGCGAAAGCCTTGTACACTACGCAGCTCAATGAATTCCTTCTGATGTATGACGACGTGCGCGCCTGCGAATCTCCCGAGACGGCCGTGCTGGACTTCTGTCAAAGCACCTATGAGGCTGCTGCCATGCTCGGAAGGTGGGATCGCGAAAGTCTCGAACGGCCCGCGTGAAGGACTCCACCATGACGTTTGTAGAGGCGAGTTCACCTCGCCATCCCTCCGCCTGTCATTTGCGTCTGGCGTTTACCCCGACTCCCGTCGGGGCGTGTGGGGCTTCTGACATGTGATTTCCCTGCCTCTGGATTTATACCGGATCAGCTTTGCACCACTTCAGCCTCTCCTGCCGCGTGGAACGTCTCGCGGCACTGAGTGACGTCAAATTCGGCGTGGTCGCGAGGGCTTACCGGGTGGCAGGACTCGAGTCGGGGCTCACCGGCTCGGGTTCACCACGGAAAGGCAGCTTGAATTTGCGGGAAATCTCCGGCCAGAATTCGCGGAGCACGTCAAAACCCGCGTCTTGCAAGATGCTGTAGCCCACCGACCGCGCTGCTGGAACCAAGCCGCGTTGGTGGTCCGGGTGATATGTGTTGCTCAACACAACCGCGCTCGCCGTCCCCAGTCATTCGGTAAAATTGAACATGCGCTTGCCACTGTCGCGGTGAGCCACAACCGCGTGCTCCATCGCGTGGAGCAAGCGCCTCCCGGCGTTGCCGTGGGCCAATCGGTAGTAGCGCGGGTCCTCCGAAAATATCGACGGGTATGCAAAGTCTTTAAAGAATCTGGACGTGGCCTTACCGGCATATTCGGCGCCAAACCGCCTGCCATACCCCTCAGCCCCCTGTCCATACCTGGGGTCCGTGTTTTCCGCTTGGTCTAGCCCCGCGTTAAAACCGCTGCCGAGAAACGTCACCGGGTCAAATGAGTCCTGTAAGAACAGGACGAACTTATCTTTCGGCTCGAGAGTGCACAATTTCGCGCCCGGCTTGTAGTGCGGCGGGTGCACCGCCTTGCGTTCCAACGGCCGGGCGAACACGCCCACGACCTTCTTCAACGGTCCGTCGTAATCTTCCATTCGCATCATCGGCGCCGGCTGAACGCACTGCCCCGCCACGTTCTTCCTAGCCTCTTCCTGCAAACGCGCAGCGGGTGCCTGCTGAGGAGCAGCCGGCAGCTCCTGCGCGCAGACCACGCCGCCAGCCAATCCGGCCAGCGCCGCCTGCAAGCACATTCCTTTCAGCGTGCGAAAGCGAATTCGGTGCACCACTGTCTAGCCCGAAGCCTATCATTTTTGCCGCGTGGGCTTCCCTCTTATCGCGGCCCACCCGCGTCTCTCCATGAAGTTTGTGGCGGCGTCCCGGAACTTGTCCCGCCTGCCACGACCTGTCCCGATCCGGTCGGGAGCTTCTCGGGGACCCGGTCGGGAGGGCGCCTCCTCGACTACTCGGCCAGTATGTTTCGAGGGTGTCCAAGATTGAACAGATGCCAGTTTGCACTAACGGTTAGCATACGAGTCGGTTTTGGGGCTCGAGATCGACTCGACAATGACGATGAAGAGAAATCCAGCCAAGGAGCTTTGATATGAAAAAACTTTTGTTGGTTATTTGCATGTTGAGCATAGGCAGCCTGGCCTGGGCACAGTCGGCGCCGCCACTGGGTCCCGCGCAGAGCTTCGCAGTCCTGGGCGCCTCAACGGTGACTAATACGGGCCCGACTGTCATCACCGGAGATTTGGGTGTGAGCCCAGGTACAGCTGTCACCGGCTTTCCTCCGGGCACCTTGACCGGAGGAACAATCCACGCGGGCGATGCCACCTCCACCGCGGCTCAGGCCGCTGCGCACACTGCATACGGGGCTCTGGTAGCCGAGCCCTGCGGGACCAGCTTGACCGGGAAGACTCTGGGCACCAGTCCCGGCGCGGTCGCGCTCTCGCCTGGCGTCTATTGTTTTAATTCTTCGGCGCAGTTGACCGGAACCCTCACGCTCAACGGCAACGGTGTCTACGTTTTCAAGATAGGGAGCACGCTTACGACAGCGAGCAATTCCTCTGTTGTCCTGGCCAAAGGAGCGACGCCAGGAAATGTGTTCTGGCAGGTCACCAGCTCTGCAACTCTTGGCACGAACACCGTTTTTGTAGGAACCATTCTCGCGAATACCAGCGACACCGTCACCACCGGCGCCAGCGTTACCGGTCGAGTCTTCGCGCTGACGGGTGCTGTGACGCTCAGCGGGAACCGAATTCGCGCCGCATCAAAATAAACGGCCAGGCTGGCCGGGTGCCCCATGCGCCGAATTTGTGCGCGGGGATTTGGGTATTGCGCTGTTTGATTCTGGCCCTAGGCAGGCGGTCTAGGCTAAACGAGCGGGAGGGTTTTGGGTGCTTCGTTCTTGCGGAGCGCGCATTTTGCGTCCCGGATAGGTCTGCGGGACGGATCCTCGATTCCGACTCTTGTCGGATCGAAGATTCCGGCCTGCCCCCATCCTAATCGGGGCCGGGTCGGAAAGGGATCGTGGCTGGACTTAAGCACGGGCACCGTCGCTGGAAACATCTCGCCACCCACCCGGGCCACCCGCCGTGCTCCGAGCACCGCGTAGTTGCTTCACCCTAACGCGATTCGCTTGGATTTCAGCCGTTGTCTTCCGATCACCTGGTCAGGGCGAGTATCATACTAGACTAGGTAGCGCGCTAGCTTCGACGTAATTTAGGGGCACCGAGAGGTCCTGGTTTCAATTGCCAGGAAAATTCAAAGTGCTCAGTTGCTTGCGGGTCGGGTGTGTGAACGGCGATCCTGAATGGGCCGGAGTTCCGTGTATGAAAAAGGCGTTGTCTGACCACGCTGCGAGAAATCCTACGCAATACAACATTGCAGCGATTGCGAAGCTGGAGGAGGAAGCTTTAACTCGCCGGACGGCTACCGAGCGCGCCAGCCATGCGATCGTAAGATTCATCGGAAGTATGACGTTCCTTTTCCTGCACGTCATTCTGGTTGCCGTCTGGAGCACGGTGAATCTCAACTTAATCCCGCGCGTAAAAGCCTTCGATCCGTTCCCGTTCGGCATTCTGGCGCTCTTGGTCTCCTCGGAGAGCGTTTTCCTCACCATCTTCGTGCTGATTAGTCAAAATCGAATGGCTCGCCAGGCGGAAAGGCGCTCTCATCTCGATCTTCAAGTCGGTATGCTCGCCGAGCAGGAGCTGACAATGATGCTCCAAATGGTGCAAAAGCTCTGTCAACACGCCGGTGTCGACGTGAAATCTGCAACCCAGCAAGTTCAAGGGTTTAGCGAGACGACCGACGTGCATAAGCTGGCAACTGAGCTTGAAGAGAAGCTCCCCGAGCAGTAGCCGGGTGGCTCACTGAATTCTTTTCTTTCCCTCTTCGCGGCACCTCCTGATCAGAGCCTGCTACTTCTGCATTTCACCGTAGAGTAGTGAAACGAGGGCGCCCCATCCGAATCGCTTTAGCCCATTAAGGCGCCGCCCTCTCCTTGTAGCGGCCGCCTTCCGAGGCGGGCCCTCTTTCACGGTCGCTGGAAACTTCTCGCTACCCCACCGCCCGTCATTTGCGGTTTGTGCATCCCGGATGATTCTGCGGGACCGAACGAAGTGGAGGGATCGTGGCTATACTCGTCCGCTCCTCAATCGATGCGACAGTGTAGCGCCGCCTTTGAGGGCGGTAACTTTCCGCTTTAGGAGGTCGGAGCCTTAGAGTCTGTGTGGGAACTCTGTCCTTCGTCAGGGCATGGCTTCAGCCGCTCAGGAATTCATCTTGCCGCCGCCGCCGCCCGCGAGGAGACGTTCTTCTCGGCTTCTTCCGCCGCGCTCCTGTCGATTTCGATCGAACCCTTGAAGTCCGCGCCGTCTTCGATCATGATCTGTGCCGTCGTCAAATTCCCGATCACTGAACCGTCCTTCTTGATCTCGATCCGTCCCTTCGCCCGCACGTTCCCCTTCACGGAGCCGTACACCACCACGTCGCGGGCGTTGATGTCAGCCGTTACCTTCGCCGTCTTTCCGACCGTCAGCCTCCGCCCATCAAGCTGGATCAGTCCTTCGACCGAACCTTCGATCAGCAGATCCTCGGTGCCGGTGATGTCGCCTTTCACACGCAGGTTCGACCCCAGCCACCCCGTCGCGCGGTCCGCTGTCGCATCCAATGGACGCACCGCATCTGTGCTCTTTTTGTTCGTCAGCAAATTTTTCGGTTCCGGGGCCGCAGCTTGCGGCGCATCCGGTTTCTTCTTATCCCACATCGGACCCTCCTAGGAACAGCACACTCCACGCGGATTTCCCGACAGAGTGCATCAAACTCGATCCCCTGCTCTAGCTTACATAAATTCCCTGCAAGATTCAGCGTTGCCCAGAATCCTACTCCTGCGAGGCGCGCGCATCAAGGCGCGGCGTGCGCCCGACGAAGCGCGCCTGCCCGCCGTGGCGGGCGAGTCCCGCCTGCCCCGAGCCTCTCGGGGAGTCTTATCGGGACGGGCTCTAGATGGTGTGCGAGTCCCGAGTCCGATCGGGGCGAGCAGCTCGAATAGGCCGGGGCCGCCCTTCCCTTGTAGCGGCCGCCTGGCGCCTGCCCCGCTCTTTGCGGGGAGGCGGGCCCTCTTTCACGGTCGCTGGTAACATCTCTCCACCCCACCGCCCGCTTTGTGGGTCGGACCTTTAGGTCCGACATAGGCGCAACACCATAAACCTAGGCTTCAGCCGCTGAGGAATTGTTCTTGCCGCTGCCTCCTGACCCATAGCCTGCTCGCCGTGGCGAGCCCAAAACCCGGACCGGTGCACAAAAGATTCGCCACGCTCGAACGGGCCACACGCTTGCTCGCCTTCAATACTCTAGCGAGTAAGAAAGACCAACGGTACAAACTATTCCACCAAATTGCGGGCGGCAACATAGGTAGCAAAGACGATCTCCATTAGAACGAACACGGGCAATAGCCCCGCGATCTCTCTCAACTGCCTCTCCATCTCTGCGTGCCGCTCTTTTTCCGGGACACCGGCAGCTAGGATTTCCACCACGAGTTCACCGGTAAATTTGTAATGGGTCTTTTTCAATATCGGTCCTACCTCGATGAAACCCCACCTGTCGGTGTCCATGCTGTCGAGAGCCTTCTCAACACTCTGGTGTAGGACATGTCCGCCGATGGAGTCACGAATCCGCTTCAGCAGCGGTTGCCCTCTCTCAAACTTCTTAATCATCTCCGCGTACTTCTTCCTCCGAACTGAGGGCTGCTTTTCCAAAGCTGTTTTGAACTCACGCACAGAACCGAGCATTATCAAGACTCCACGAATTTCCGACAGTGTTCTGACCATGTTTCGCCAGAAGTACACCCTCCGCCACTGTGCCGAGTTTCCGTCCAATGCTTTGAGATGCGGTGCATAGACTCCCATCATCTCGATGGAAAAGTCCTCGCGCAGAATCGCCAGTCTGGCGACGCAGGCGGAGAACTTGTCGCCGGGTGGAAACCATCGGCGTAGTTTCATCTGACGGATGTAGATTCTGCTCATTTTAAGATTGTACTTCCTGTTACTGCCATCCGCTGCCGGGTGCCCCTCGGCAAGAGCGAAGGTCACCCTCGCAACAAAATGCAGTTCCTGCTGCAAGCGTTTCGGCCGTAATGAGGTGGGCGCACAAACCAGAAAAAATCGGGCAAGGCTAGCTCGCCCGCCCTTTTTTGATGGTGTTGGCGGCACGCCATCAGCTAGAATCCGCATGATCAAGCCCTGCTGAGGCGCGCAAATGCCTAGCCCCCTCGATGACTACGAGGACCTTATTAGAAGCGCAAAAGATTATGCACAAGCAGCACGGAACCTGCTGTATAGCGTGGATGAGATTGTTTCCTACGTCAAAGACGTCTTCAACTACCCTCTAAAAGACGAATCCGATTTTTTCCAAATGGTCGCTGAGTTCAGGCGTTCACACCATCATGACAATAAGCAGCTTTTCGTTACCGCCATGGAGAAGATTGTTAAAGAACTTTGGTTCTCAAAAAGAACAAGCGAGCCAACAGGTAGCGGAGAAGAATTTTATCCCCGCGCTGTCTTTGACAGGCTCGAGGATTTGAAGAAGGCGGTTTCCCAGAATGACGACAAAATGGCCGGATACGCCTTGGATGACTTGGACGACGAGGGCTATTTCAGAAACTTCTTGGCTGCAGTGAGCGGAGCAACGGCTTGGAAAGTCGATAAGTTCCAGTCATATTTGTTGCGGGTGTCAGCAACTCGCAGATACCTCTGGGGACTTGAAGCAAACCAAGCGACAGTAGATGAAGACTTGGAAAGGGACGGATTAGAGACTGCTAAACAATACTTGGAAGAGCGTGAAATAGAAGTTCGGATGCCGTGGCTCACCGATTTCATTCTCTCGGTGATTCTTGACGCTTTGATTCTTATCGCAAGGGCTGCATTCGCAAAATCCGGTTTCTATCTCCGTTTTAGGAGCAAGAAGGATGTCGCCATTTGGCTCACGAATATGATGTTGTTTCGTAATGAAGTTGTATCTCGCAATTATGATGCTAGGGAATTGATTCGCAGGCTGAGACAACATGAAGATTCCAAAGGCACATACGTCATACCTAGTTTGGTCTATCCACTTCTGGAACTGCAAATAGCCCGTTCCCAAGACAAGTCTTAGTTGCCGGATACCTTATTTTTGCAGGGTAAGAGTGGGGCATCTTCTCTTCCGTTGATCCGCACGGGTGTCTCGCCCGGCGGGTGGCAGGCTCCAAATAAACAATCCCTAGGCCAGGGCCACCCCCCAAATCATCGTATGGGTGTAGATTGTTCGAAAGAGAAAACGAATGTCTGACCGTCTGTTCCTCGAGCTGAGTGACCTGGAGCTGCTATCCCGGTTGTCGAACACCGAGGACAACTTTGTTGAGCGGAAACTCTTTTCGGACGACAGAAAGTGGTTGCGGACGGTCGTTGGGTTCGCCAACTCCCTACCAATCGGATTTCCCGGTGTGCTCTTCATTGGAGCTTATGACACGGGTGCGATCGAGCAGCCAAAAACCACAGTTAATCTTGATTCCCTGCAAAAAAAACTTGCGGAAAGGCTCAATGAGGCATGGCCACCGATCTATTACTTGCCCAAGATTCTCCGGAAGGACGGACGAGAGTTTTTGGCAGTCCTAGTTCCTGGCAGTAGTTTGCGACCGCACTTCTCCGGGCACTCTTATGTGCGGATTGGTTCAGAGACCAAGAAAGCTAGCGACTCCCAATTTGCTGAGTTATTGGCTCAAAGACAAGACAAGCCCTTTGAAATCCTTAAATGGAAGGATAAGGACATCACCGTTGTACAGACATACGCGGGAAGAACCACAAGATACCCCTCGGTCGCGAAGGTGGCCGAATGCAACGCGTTTTATGTGACGCTCGTTCGGGGTCAAGATCCAATTTCGTTTTCCCTAGCAAGAGTTGAACTGTCGTACGATGACAAGGAACACAGGCTGAAGCTAGAAATCCACGAGCATGCAATCTAGTAAGGCGGGCGGGTGCCCCGTTCTTGCGGAGCGCGCCTTTTGTTTGCTGGGCGTTTACCCCGACGTTTCAGGGCGGGGCATCCCGGTGATTTCTACCGGGGCGCCCCGAATGTTTCTACGGGGCGAGTAGATTCATTCGAACGATCAGCACCTTTTTAGACCCTCGGCCTCTCCCGGTTAACCCTTTCTTTTCTTCTCCTTCCAGCCGCCTGCCCGCCGTGGCGGGCCAGCCTCTACTTTCCAGTCTGATTTCCTGTTCCTACCTCGCTGTGGCTGCCGCCGCAGTGCGCCGTTGCTCGTTACGCAGCGGCCCTGAAAGATCGTTGACCCTCACGCGCCTCGAAACGCATAAACTCACCTCGAATTGCGGCTCTCAAATACGAGGAGGAAACCCTGCGAAGACCTGTACTGATTCTCGTGCTTCTTCTCGCATTTCCCTGTGCCCTCACCGCCCAGACGCAGCAGAGTTCGTGGTCTAGCCTCAATCGCTTGAAGGTCGGCCAGGGGATCGAAGTGGTCGAAGCCAGCTTAAAACACCACAGCGGAAAATTTGTCACCGTCACCGATGAATTGGTCACCTTGAAAGAAAACGGTTCCGACGTCTCGCTGAAGCGCGCAGACGTCATGCGCGTCTCGACTTCCTCCGCGCCCAGGCGCGGCGAGCATGCTCTGATTGGCCTTCTGGTCGGCGCAGCCGCTGGCGCCGGCCTCGGCGCCGGCTTCGGCACCGGCCCGGCGTCCGGCTCGAGCGGGGGTTTCATCGATTCACGCGGAATCGGCGCTCTTATCGGAATCGCGAGTGGTGGCCCGAGCGGCGCCCTCATCGGCGCGGCCCTGCCCGCCCACAAAACAGTCTACCGCGCAGCCCCTGCTGCCGCCTCGCACTGAACCTAAAGTCCAGCCGGGTGCCGCATCCCATCCATTGTGATTTCCAAGGGTGCGGTTGTTAGCCTTTCCCGGCCCCCAGCCTCCCCTTCCCCCTCATTTCAATCTTCCATTTTCACTTTCCGGTTCTCTCGACCTGTTCCCCTATCCTCCATCTTCTCAATCACTTACAAGTAATCATTGACATACGGTACCAATATGCTATAATCCCTTTGTCTTTAGCGCGGAGAAGAAAGAAGGCACTCCCTTGTCCGCGCATCGTCCTCCAACTCCTCTACCTCTTTTAACTCCTTTACTTCCCGTTACTTCCACACTCTTTTCTTCAACGGACGCACCGCAACCCCTTTGCTTTCAAATGCTTGCGCACTCTTTCTATCGCCACGGGGGTGTATACCCCTCTCTACTTTCCACTCGTGCGCTCGGCGAGCGCACAATTTGCGCACTTTTGCGCACTAAATCCTTTGCTTGCCACACTTGCGCAATTCATGGGGGGAGGGGGGGTATGCGTTATCTAGTGGAGCAGGATCGGACGGGTTTAAAGCTCTGCCAGACAGGGGGAGGCGGAGGAAGCGCGATAGGCGGCGGAGTCGGAGCGGAAGACGCGCTGAAAGCGCGGGCCGGTGAATGGCACTCCCACCGCGCCATTGACCGCGAAATCGACCAAGAGCCCGTCACCATGGACGGCCCCCGCCCAGACCGCTCCCAGGAGCCGGACTATTCGCCGCCCATCCAACGCACATGAAAAACATTCTTCCACCTCCGTTCTTCGTGGCACAGCCACTCCTGGCTGTGCGTTCGTCCGTCTCATCTGTCACTTGTAGGGGCGCAGCATGCTGCGCCCGGCCAGCCGCCCTGAAGCTCGGCTACTACACAAGCCCCGGCCGCCGGCCGCTGCGGCGCCCGTGGTCGTTAGGACGGAAGAAGCTCGAACACTGGATAGTTGCGTGCGAGATCGTGAAAGGCTTCGACCGGCGAACCGGCGGGGATGGGAAAGTAGCGCTGGACGGTGGGTGCGAAGCGCTCTAGATACAACTTCAGGAATTCTGGTTTCTCCTCGTCGGGGATGGGACGCACGTGGAAGTTTTGGCGGGTTTTTCCCTTCTTGAGCGTGATTTCTCCTGCGGCTTCCACGTTGCGGACCCATTGCGTGCGCCCGCGGGGCGCGACGAGGTAGCGCTCGCCGCCGGACCACGACAGCCCCACGACGAGCAGGTTGATGGGCGTGGAGTAGATGCGTCCCGTTTTGCGGCCGCGCACTTGAAGAAGGTAATTGTGCGGCAGGCCCAGGCCGAGCCCGACGAAGAATCCGAATGCCCGGTTGAATATTCTTTCGACGCGAGTTGCTTCGCGAAACGCGGGGGGATTGGGGCCGGTGTTCATGGCTGTATCTTAGCAGGGTGCTCGGAGGAACGCCGTGCGCGGCAAACTATGGCTGCGTCGCTTGCAAACGTTTCGCGAAACCTCTACGCTGACTCTTTCATGCCCGAGCTCACACCGGATCTTCTTGTCACCGGCTTCATCTGGTATGTCGCTTTTCTTTTCTCCACCACGTGTCACGAGGCCTCGCACGCGCTGGTCGCCAAGCTGGGCGGGGACGACACGGCCGCGCTCGGCGGCCAGGTTTCTCTCAATCCTATTCCTCATATTCGGCGCGAGCCTTTCGGCATGGTGGTTATCCCGCTGCTGGCGTTCTTCATGTCCGGTTCGATGATCGGGTGGGCCAGCGCGCCGTACGACCCCGTGTGGGAACGCCGCCATCCCCGCCGCGCGGCGTGGATGGCGCTGGCCGGCCCGGCCGCAAATTTTTCGCTGATGCTGCTCGCGGCCGCGGGAATTCGCATCGGCGCCGCCATGAACTGGCTGCACGGCAACCCGTCCGGGAGCGGGTTCGACCTCCCCACCACGGCCCTTCTGGCTTTTTTCTTTCTGAACATGCTGCTGGGCACATTCAATTTGCTGCCGGTTCCTCCGCTGGACGGCAGTACCGGCATCATGCTTTTCATGAACGAAGACCGCGCCCAGCGCTACCTCGATTGGCTGCGTGGCAACAGCTATGCGATGCTGGGGCTCCTCGTGGCGCTGCTGGTCTTCCGCAGCTTTTACCGCTACGTCGAATTCTTTGCGACCAACTTGCTGCTGCGAGGCCATTTTTGATGCCCCTGGTCGCGGCGTATGCGATTTTCCAGCGGAGGCACGGGCCGGTTTTTACTATTTGTTTGCACTTCGATGGTTCAGAGCGGCACACTTCCCTCTCAACTGTCTCGCCGCTGCACTGCTGCGAAAGGGTAGCATTCTCCTAACCGCCTTGTTTTCCTAGCTTTATCAAGCCCGGCTTTGGTCCTCGCTCTGCAGTTCTCTGCGGCGGAGGTTTCTCATGCTTGTGCCTGCCCGCTGTCCTGCCACTAGCCATTATAGCGTGGAGGTCTCGGGCTGGGACACATCGGAAGGGTTCTTCGTGGAAAAGTGCGAGCTCGAGTGGAACGAACAGTCGGGTAAACACGTGGTGTTGCGCCGAATGCTCCCCGAAGGTGCACATGTGTTTGTGCGGCTCCTCCAGCCCATGTCGGCAGAACGCTCTTACCCGGTCGCCTATGAAGCCCATTCCTCAGGCTCCCGGCCTGACGGTCATTACCAGTTTCAACTGATCTCGGTACGCCCGCGCCTCAAGGAGGCGGGACCAACAGAACCTTAAGCGACGCCGGGAAAAAGTGCGTTCTCGCGGGGGCGGAAGACGGGGGGGGAGGCCCTTCGCTGCGGAGTAGGATAAGGTCTTTCCGGGCCGAAACGGCACGGTGAACCAAAATGAACCTGGGAAAAAAGATGGGAAGGCGCTAAAGCTTGTGCCCGCGGAGTTCAGACGAATTGCGATTACCGATCTTGCCGGCGTAAGCCCTTGGCAGAGAGACGGTTAGGTGGAGAGCGGCGGGATCGCGGAGAGAACGCAAGGCTTTCACCGATTTGAAACAAGAAATTGCGAGGATGGCACAAACCGTGCCAATAAGTAGGGCGTGGCACAAGCGCACGCACCTTATAAAACCGCCGAAATCGCCACTCTGAAGACGTCATTGACACCGTGCATTCTGGATGACGATCAGGGACAACTGGACATGTTATCGGCGCTCATCGAGGACATGGGATATGAGCCCATCGCCACGGCCGACCCCGAGGAGGCGCTGCGGCTGGTGCGGTGCGGGCGATGCCGGTTGGTGCTGGCGGACGTGCACATGCCGGGGATGGATGGATACGAATTTCTGGACCGGGCGCTGCGAAGCGATCCTGGAGTACACGTTATAGTAATGACATGAGAGTACACATTGGATTCGGCGTTGGACGCGATCCGGCGAGGCGCGACGGATTTTCTTCCGAAGCCGATCAACCGGATCCGGCTGAAGCGCACGCTGGACGAAGTGGCGGCTTTGTACGACCAGCGGCGGCGGGTGCGGGCGCTGGAAGAACAGTTGCTGCGCGACCTGGAGTTTCACGGAATTGTGGGGAAAAGTCCGGCGATGCTGGAAGTATTCGATTTTGCGCGAAAAGTGGCGAGACATTACACGAATGTTCTGATCGTGGGTCCGACGGGGACGGGAAAAGAGCTGGTGGCGCGGGCGATGCATCAGATCAGTCCGGTCAGCCAACAGCGGCTGGCGGTGTGCAATTGTTCCGCGATGGTGGACACGCTGCTGGAAAGCCAGCTCTTTGGACACGTGCGCGGGGCGTTCACGGGAGCGACGGATACGCGGCCGGGACTCTTTGAATATGCGAACGGCGGCACGGTATTTCTGGACGAAGTCGGTGAGACCTCGCTGGCGATGCAAGCGAAGCTGCTGCGCGTGATTCAGAACCGCGAGATCCAGCGAGTCGGTTCGCCCGAAGTGCGGCAGGTAAACGTGCGGCTGATTGCGGCGACGAACCGGGACCTTCGCGCGGAAGTTCTTGCAGGACGCTTCCGCGAAGATCTCTTTTACCGGCTGAGCTCGATCCAGATCCGGATTCCGTCACTGACGGAACGGCTGGAGGACATTCCTCTACTGGTGCACTTTTTTCTGAAAAAATATAACGAAGCCTACGGAAAGGATTTTTCCGGCTTGACGCGGCGGACCCAGAGCGTGCTGCTGCAGCACAACTGGCCTGGGAATGTGCGGGAGCTGGAGAACGTGATTTCAAGCGCGTGCATCACCGCGCCGGGCGATTTCATCGACCTGGACGATCTGCCCGAACATTTGCAGCGGCGCGGGCCACGTTCGGTGGAAGGCGAGGCCTGGCGTCCGCTATCGCTCGAGGAAGTGCGCAATGTGCACATCCAGCGGGTGCTCACGATGTGTCAGGGCAACCGGCTGAGGGCAGCACAAATCCTCGGAATTGGGCGCACAAGTTTATACCGCTACCTTAAACGGGGTGGCCAGGAGCGTGGCGCTCCGGAAAAGTCAGGCCGCGCGTCCGCATGAGCGGGCGGCTGCGGTTTTCGTCGTGCAGCGATGAAGTTTTTTTGACGTGAGTGCGAGCCGCAACCAGCAAGGCCACGGGGGAGCTGAACGAGCGCTCGTTGTTTTTCAATGAGCTTTTTAGTGGGATTTCTTGGACTTGGGAGGCCGACCGCCCTTGCGGTTCTTACGTCTAGCTTGTAGCTGCCTGAAGTATTCCGGGCCTCGCTTGGCGACCTCCTTCCCACCCTTCCGTCCAAGCTTGACGGCGGCGGGATCTTTCTTTTTTGTCAAAATTGAGAAGATGTAGCTCAGCTCCCGACCGTATTATCCATGACACGCAGTCGAGCACCAATGAAAACGCCGAGCGGTTGGCCAGTTTCCCAGATCCCCGTTTGCGAATAGTTTCCGAGTACGCGAAGAAACTCCCGGAATGCGCTGGGCGCGAACGGCACTCCTGCGTGTAGAAGGTTATACGGTCATTGACACTGCCGCCTCACGTACTGCGTAGGTAAGGCTGTTGCCAGTTGGAATTCTCCGCGTGATTTGACTCTAATGTGCCGGTGAACTCTTCGAGCACTTCCATGTTACGCCCGCTGCGTACACGAGCGGCAGCACTCCAAGTAAGATAAACACGAGATCGCCTGGCAAGCGGCACCATTCGATCACACGCACAATTCTTTGACTTAGAAACTCAGGCCCTCGTGCGTGCCAGTATCCATTGTTCAGCACATCGACGAGTTGTAGTACGCCGCCGGGGAATAAGTTGGTCACGACCATCAAAGCGAGGCCGAGATTCAATCCCCAGAAAGATACTCCTACGTACTTTTCGATTCGCAGCCAGTTTTCATCAGAGAGGATTTGGCGGAAAGCAAAAACCATGAGTGCAACGGCTAGCATCCCGAAGACGCCCATCATGGCGGCATGACCATGATTGGGAGTAAGGATGGTCCCTACCTCGTAGTAGCTGACGATTGGTAAATTGATCAAGAATCCGAACACGCCAGCACCGACAAAATTCCAAAACCCCACAGCCATCAGAAAGCGAAAGGTCCACTTATGGGGGATGCCGACTTCTTTCCCGCAGACTTCGCATTTCGAGTGCGTCAACTTCGCGAAGTCCCATGCGTCCAGCGTCAGAAGGGTCAGTGGCACAACTTCCATTGCAGAAAAGACGGCGGCGAGAGCCATCGTGATGTTGGATTGGCCGGTCCAATACCAGTGATGCCCCGTGCCAACTATTCCACTCCCTAGGTAGAGGATCGCGTCGAGGTATACCACGCGGGAAGCAGTCACCTGGGAGACGATCCCCATTTTGTAGAAAATGATTGCGACCATCACGGTAACAAACAGTTCAAAGAACCCTTCCACCCAGAGGTGGATGATCCAGAACCTCCACATGTCTACCACTGAGAAGTTGGACGTGCTGCCGAAAAACATCGCTGGAAGGTAGAAGATGGGAATG
Organism: Candidatus Acidiferrum sp.; assembly: GCA_035544995.1. Taxonomy (GTDB): domain Bacteria; phylum Acidobacteriota; class Terriglobia; order Acidiferrales; family UBA7541; genus Acidiferrum. The sequence continues at coordinate 167,365 of DASZZI010000061.1, read as the reverse complement.
GCCGCCGCCGCATAGAGGAACAGCGAGGAAATCTCGCGGCCCTCAGGATTCTTCCTGAGGGGAGCGACCGCGCGGCGGAGCAAAATGAGCCAAAACACCAGCCCGAGGGCCAGTATTATTTGCCAGGCGCGCCCGAGATCGAGATACTCCCAGCCCTGATCCCCAAACCAGAACCACAGGTTGCCGAGCAGTTGCTTGACGCCCATGAGTTCGCCCAGCAGACTTCCAACAATTACGACCACGAGGGCGCCAAACAACAATCCGATTCCCTTGACTTGGCCTCTTGGTTCAGTCCCGCCGAGAGCAGACGCCAAGAACAATCCGCCTGCTACGTAGGCAGTAGCTACCCAGAAAATGGCTAGTTGCAGGTGCCACGTGCGAGCAATTTGGCTCGGCAAGATTTGCGACAAGTCAATCCCGTAAAAACTCGCGGGTTCTGCACGGTAGTGCGCGATGGTTCCTCCAACGAGTACCTGACCCAAAAAGAGCAGAGCCACAACTACAAAGTACTTGAGGGTTGCCCGCTGCGTTTCCGTCGCGGCCCCAGGAATCAGTTGAGGGTGAACGTGTCCTGTCTTACCTTTCCATCCGAGGAAATCGAATCTGCCGAAGACAAACAATGCTAGCGCCAGGGCTCCGAGAAGCGTGATCAGACTGAGCGCGCTCCAAAGGACTGCATCACTGCTTGGGGTATTCCCGACTACCGGATCGTACGGGAAGTTGTTCGTATAGGAATAGGATTTGCCGGGGCGGTCCGCGGCGGAAGCCCAGGCTGTCCAAGCGAAGAAGGCGGTGAGCTGTCGCATCTCCTCGGAGTTGTTGATGTAGTTGGCTGGAAGGCCCGCGCTGGTTCCCGGCCGGGCAAGGTATGTCTTCCACTTCGCGATTTGCCGCTCGAAGGACTCGGATTCCGGCTCGGTGAAAGCAAGGGTCTTCGTTCGAGGGTTGTAGCGGTTCGTCTTCAGCAAATGTGGAATCTTTGCGTTGATCGCCTGCTGTTGTTCTGGAGTAAGTTCGACAATCTCCCGGTGATAATCCTGCAGGGCGAGCAGATTTTGAGCGTCGCTGGCCAAAGTGTGGAGGTATTCCGCGGAGAAATCCGGGCCGAGATAGGCACCGTGGCCCCAAATCGTTCCGTTTTCCATCAAACCGTACTTCAGAAAAACCTGCTGCCCTTTGAGGACGTCCTGAGCAGTGAATACGGTTTCACCGGAGGGAGACAGAACCCTTTCCGGGATTGGGGGCGCATCCCGATAGCTCTTCGCCGCGAGCCAGATCAGAATTGTGAACCCGGCGACTACCGTGAGAATGACGGAATGCTTCCACCAAGGCGAGAGTCTGTCTGGCGCTTCCATATAATTCCATTCCTCCGGGTCCGCGTTGCTCACGAGCGGATCATCGTCAGCAGCATCTTGAATCTACTGAGGGCCTTCAGAGAGTGAGGTTGATGTGCGGGCATGAGAACCGCTTCGCCTGCCGTCGTCCGTAGTGGCTTGCCAGAAACCGCAATTTCCGCTTCGCCCTCCAGCAGATGTGCCACTGCGTCGAACGGAGCTGTATGCTCACTTAACCCTTGGCCCTCATCGAAGGCGAACAGCGTGACTGTTCCCGTCGTGCGGTTGACCAGCGTCCGGCTGACAACGGCTCCTTCTTGGTAATTCACGAGGTCGATCAAGCGGACGACTTCCGCGATGGGCATTTCCCGCTTACTCTGTGCCTGCTGTGAACGCATCTTTGGCCACCTCCGCCGCCGCCATTATCTCGTGTTGCCAACTCGCTTCCATCAGCACATGCGGCATTATCCGCGCCGCAACTTCAGTTCTCCGCTGGCCCCACGCGCACTTTCTTCGAGGCGCGCCCAAACTCTCTGAAGCTCCTGAACTGCTTCCTGATCCACTAGGCCGGAGTAAGCGAGAGGCGGGCATTCACTCTCTACCTGGATCGGGCAGCCTTCATGCATCATCTCCTGCGAAAGTGCGATCTGTTTGAGGGTCACCTCGTAGCGTCCCCCGCAGGCGCTGCACGGGATTTCAATTGCGACAATTTCTAGAATGTCCATAAATGTTGCTCTCATTTCAGCGCGAGTTCTCGCCGGGCTCGTGCTGCTGTATTCGGACCACGGTTCTCGGGTACGGGCAGGTATTGTCCGCTACTCAAGACTGAGCGATTGCCCCCTTACCTATTTCCGTCAGCGCGTAGAAGTCACCACCGCATGCGTCCAGCATACCCGCGCGGGTCAATTCATCGACGGCGTCGAGCACGCCCCGCCGTTCGGCTGGTTCGTTGCCTGCGGCCTCGAATAGCACATGGAGGTCCAGCCGATCCTTCCCCATTTCTCGGAATAACCGCAGAACACACAAAGAGAGTGGCTTCATTGTGGACCTCGCTGGGTTACTTTGACCATTAGCGCGTCCCTCTATCGCACCGCCCAAAAGCAGTACTCGCGCTGCGTGCAAGAACGCCAGATAAGACCGCCAGGACCCGCACGCGCGACTTTCACTTTTTCGCTTTGTGGCGAATCGTCTTCTTCCGGTGTGCCTCCGATTTTTCCTTCCTTGTTTCCGCCGGCCACGAGAGCGTGAGCAGAAAGGCGCTGTCCTCGGCTGCCTCCACATCATGAGGCACGCACTGATCCAGGGCGAGCAGGTGCCCGGCAGGGAGATCCACCACCCGCTCCGGCAGATGGAGCCGGATATGGCCGTTAAGCGAGTGCACCGAGATTCTGCCTGCCGCCGTGTGCTCATGCATGCGCGTATTCGCCTTCATAGCGATCAGCACAATGCGGAGATCCGGGTACTTTACAAGCGTCTTCGAACTTCGCCCCGTGGGGTGCAGCCATGATTCATCCCGGTGCAGTTGGTCGAGTTCGCTGGCTAGGTCAAATTGGAGCATGGGCCCACTCAGGGTCCCCTCAATAGACTCGTGCCCGACACCGGAGCCTCGGGGGGCTCCTGTTTGTGCAGTAGCCATGTTGTCCTCCGCCAGCATTTTGCTGGTCAATCTACTCGAACGCGGCTCAGCGGGACCTACCTATCCAGCGCAATAGGCTCAGCTGAACTAACTAAGGCTTGTATACTCCCCCCTCTCTAACGACGTCAACAAATGCAAACACAAGGGCGCCCTGGCCGTTGTGACTAAGGTCACAGCCACGTCAACGGATTTTAAACTGTTATGATACGAGTTGAACTCCGGGCCGAGGTCAACTACGTAGCACCGACACTGCAGCCGATACTTTCCGCGCAGAGGCATGATGCAGGAGAACAAGGCAATCGTTATTCGAGTGAAACGGCAGCAAAGACCCAGCGACCGCGCGCACTGGGAAGAGTTTGAACTGCGTTGGCGGCCTTACATGAACGTGATCATTTGCCTACGCGACATAGCGGAGAAGCCTGTCACACGTGACGGCAAGAAGACCACGCCGATCGCTTATGACTCGAACTGTATGGAAGAGGCTTGTGGCTCCTGCGCGATGCTGATCAACCGCAAGGCGCTGATGGCTTGCTCAACATTGGTGGATTCCCTCAACCAACCGATTCGGCTTGAACCGCTGACGAAGTTTCCGGTGGTCCGCGATCTAATAGTGGACCGCTCCATTATGTTCGAGCATTTGAAGCGTATGCGAGCCTGGGTGCCAATTGACGGAACCTATAATCTCGGTGCAGGGCCTAGGGTGTCGCAGGACGTGCAGCAGAAGGGATATGTGCTTTCACGTTGCTTTACCTGCGGCCTCTGCCTCGAGGTCTGCCCGCAGGTGAATAAGAGATCAGATTATGTTGGCCCAGCGGTGATCAGCCAGGTGCGGCTGTTCAACATGCATCCGACTGGGGCAATGCACGCTCGCGAGCGCTTAGAAGCAGTGACAGGTCGGGGCGGAATCCAAGATTGCGGTAACTCTCAGAATTGCATCAAAGTTTGCCCGAAACATATTCCACTCACCGAATCGATTGCCGAAGTCAATCGCCAGGCCATCCGACAGGTGCTGTTGGGTTGGTTGCACGGATATTAAACGCGCTTGCGCGCACGCAGGCACTGCGTGACATTCCGACTCGGCTCGGATGGTCAAGCAGCGCAATGGAGAGGACGAAGAAACGGTAACTCTTGTGAATACTTCCGCTACAGTGATACGGAGCGCCACAGTCATTCCTGGTGGGGCGATTTGTCCGACGAGGACCGCAAGGAAAACGACTACAGCCTGGAGCACGGGTTCCGGCTCTTGAGCAGCTACCGCGCGGCCACACCCAACTGGCCCGATACCACATGGCTCGCCGGGGCTGAGCAGTACCGCTTCCGCACGGGGTGATGTTCCATTCGGGCACATATTCCCGGGTTGACGCAACCAAACCAATGAGGGCCCTCCAGAAGTGGCCTGTAACGAGCGATTTGTGGGGCGTAGCTTTGGCATGTCTCCTGCACTTGCAGGCTCACGAACTTGGAAGCGTCTGAATCCAGACAATCAGGAAAAGTAAAGAAGAGCAGGAAGAAGTCAGCCTGGAATAAACCAAAACTCAGAACGATGAGGCGGGAAACACATTTTGAAATGAATTACGCGGGAAGGCCGCGCCAGCGGGAAGACGGCCAGGCGGCAGTCCGCGAATGGGCTCCTACCAACGGCAGTACTTCAGCGAACCCACTATCCACCGGCCAGAACCCCCTGGAGCGCGGCGCTCATTCCTCCCGTGGTCATAGTAGCGCTCACCGGAGATCCTGAAATATTCGCGGCGTTCTTAAACGCGCACAACCTGCTCTCCCGCCGCAGAATTAACGCGAAAAATGCATTGAGAGTCGCCTTAAGGACGGGAGGGGCGAGCCCCTCCCCTACAAAGGCTTACAAATATCGGCGAATGTGAACGAGGCGGCCCTGAGCCCCATACTCTTGTTAGAAGCTGTCTCATAAATGTTTCGGCACGATGGACGCATCGCCTCAGGGGCTAAAGCCCTCGATTTGTGACCGCTTTTCGGCACGGCTCCCGACAGGAGTCGGGACAGGTTCCGCCGTGCCCTGACGCGCGGCATTTATGAGATGAGTTCTAGTTATCGCGGGACTCAACATTGAGACTCCCTGGAACCGTGATCCCGGACTTGATGCCGCCGGCAGGAGATTTATTGGGGCGAATTGCGACGCCGCGAGGCTGATTCGAATACGCGGAAATGAAATTGAAGCAGAGCGGGCAGATGCTCCGCCACGTAGACCCAGTTGTGACCGCCGGGGTAGAGGTGGAACTCGTGGGGAATGTGGCGCGAGCCGAGCACTTTGTCCAGAGCTACGGCACCGGCGTCGAAACCATAATCGTCTTCGGAGCCGCAATCAAAGTAGATTTGCAATCCGGCGAGACTGGCGGTGCGAGCGATGGTCAGCGGGTCGTTCTGTTTCCAGAAGACGGCGTCGAGCGGTGAGCCGAAGACGTCACCGAGAATCCGCGACCTGGCAAGCTGGCGGGAATCGCTGACTGTGACGGTGGGAAGTTTTTCGAGCAGGGCCGCGCTATGGGCGCCAACGGAGCCGAAGAGCTCCGGATGGCGGAAGGCCAGATGCAGCGCGCCGTATCCGCCCATGGAAATTCCGGCGATGCCGCGCGAGGCGCGCCCGGCCTGGGTGCGATAGCGTTTTTCGATCTGCGGCAAAAATTCCCGGAGAAAGAAATCCTCATAACGACGGTGGGCGTCGCGGGAATTTATGTAGAAGCTGGAACCCCCATCCGGTGTGACGATCAGCAAATCACCGAGCTGATGGCGCTCCCAAAGGTCCTCGACGAGATTGAAACCGCCGGAATGGATGAGCATTTGCTCGTTGTCACCGAGGCCGTGAAGAAGATAGAGGATGGGATAGCGGCGCGTCTTTTCCGCGTCGTAGCTGGGTGGCAGGAGTACGCAGTAAGCGACGGGATGACCCAGGATTTTGCTGGGCGCGGAAAGACATTCGGCCCGGCCGGTGGCGAAAACGGGGCGAGGCAACGCGAGGCAACCCAAGAGCAGCGCAGCCCCAGCAAGGAGCCGGGATTTATTCATACCGCAAAGCCTCGACGGGGTTGAGACGCGCGGCGCGCGTTGCGGGATAAAGCCCGGCGGCGAGGCTCACGACGATGGCGAAGGCAATCGCACTCAGGACCAGCCACCACGGCACGGAGAACACATGGGCCGGGGGCAAATTCTGGCGCTGTAGATAGAGATTCGTACCCCAGGTCACGGCTTTGCCAATGAGCCAGCCGATACCGACGCCGAAGACCCCGCCCAGCAGACCCATGACTCCGGCTTCGACGAAGAAGAGCTGTTTCACGTCCCGGTCGGCGGCGCCGAGTGCCTTGAGGATTCCGATTTCGCGCCGACGCTCAAGAATGGCCATCACCAGAGTGTTGACAATACCGATGGTGGCGACGGTGAGCGCCAAACTGCCGAAGATGGCGAGGAGAAGATCGAAGATGGTGAAAAAGAGGCGCAAATTGCGGGTGGCGTCGAGCAAGGAAAAGGTGGAGAAGCCCATGTTCTTGATGGAGGTTTCAATCGCTTCCACCTGGGAGGGGCTCTTGGCGCGAACAGTTAGGTTTGCATAGCTGGGTTTGCCGTTCGATGTGCGCACGGCGTCCCGCAAATCATTCACCTGTGCCGCCCGCAACGCCGACGCCACCTCAAGCGGGATGAACAAGCGGCCGTTACCGTAACCGGCAAACCCGGCGGCCGGTTCGGTCTCGACAATGCCGACAATGCGGAGTTTCTTCTCCCGAGGAACAATGGAAAAACCTTCGCTCGCGCTGTCATTGGGAGATGTATCCGCGGAGCGGCCGACATTTCCGGCGCTTGGCGGGTCCGCCGGTGCAGGCAGGGGCGCGAGCGGCTGACGCTCGACGTAGCGCACCACGAGCTCCTTGCCGATCAGCGTAGAAGGCTGATCGGATAAATCCTTTGCAAACTCGATCTGCAGGATGGCTTCCTCGGCACTGGGGCTCGAAAAAAAGCTGCCCTGCATGCCATCGTAGGCGCCGTTCCCACGGGCTGAAGCAGGCACGCCCGCCACGACCGTGGAAAAGGGATTGCCCGCGTAGCGCACTTCCGTGGGGAAGCGAATCTGCGGATAGACTTCGATGACATTCGGCAAGCGTTCCATTTCCTTGCGAGCGTCTTCGTCGAGAGAGCGCAGTTTTTGCGGGGAGGCAGATTTTTCCGCCGAGGGTCGGTTGAAATCACGCAGATTGCGACGCGAGGTAACGAGCACAGTATCAAACAAACCGGAATTGGCCAGGCGCTTCGAGGCCAGCTCTTGCAGGCCGATGCCAAGCGAAAGCATGGCGACCAGAGAGGCCACGCCGACGGCGACTCCCAGCGTGGTCAGCGAGTTGCGCAAGATGGCCTCGCGCAGATTGCGGAGAGCGAGTTCGCCGAGGTCGCCGGCTTTCACGATTGCACCCCGTCGCTCGCCAATTTGCCGTCGGCAACAGAGGCGATGCGATCGGCGAAGCGCTCCGCCAGAGGGCGTTCGTGCGTGACCAGCACAATGGTCATTCCGAGCGATTGCTGGATTTTGCGCAATAAGACCATGATGGATTCACCGGTGGCGCTGTCGAGATTGCCAGTCGGCTCGTCGGCCAGCAGCAGGGTAGGGCGATTCACCAGCGCCCGTGCCAACGCGGCCCGTTGCTGTTCCCCGCCGGAGAGTTCACTGGGGTGATGTGTCGAGCGGTTTTCGAGACGCACGCGCTCTAGAGCTTCCCGCACGCGGCCCGCGCGCTCACCGCGATCCACTTCGGCGAGACGCAAGGGCAGCTCGACGTTCTCCTCGAGGGTCATGCGCGGAAGGAGGTTGAAAGACTGAAAGACCATGCCGACGAAGCGGCTGCGATAGCGCGCCAGCTCGAGCGGGTTCATCCCGGAAAGATTGCGGCCCTGCGCGAAGATGGCGCCAGAGGTGGGGCGGTCGAGGCCGGCCATGAGATTTAAGAGCGTGGACTTCCCTGACCCGGAACTTCCGAGCAGCGCCAGGAATTCCCCGGCGCGGACCTCGAGCGTGACGTCATCCACCGCTCGAATCAGCGCGGAACCCATCTGATAGTGGCGCGAAACGCGCTCGGCGCGCACGGCGGAACCGTTGCCTGTCGGCATCATGGACCCTCGATGTTACTACGCATGAGGCGCGCTTCGGGTTTCGACTGTTTTCTGCGAGAGACTTAGGCATTCCGGCGGTGTCCGATGATTTCCACGGGACCGCCTGCGGGATGGAATTTTGAAATGCGAAGGGGAGCTACTTATATGGGCCAGCTCCGGGATCGTTACTCGTAACGCAGCGCGACCATGGGGTCGACGCGCATGGCGCGGCGGGCGGGGATGTAACACGCCGCGAGCGCAACAAGCGTGAAGAGAATTGCGACACCTAGAAACGTAGACGGATCCGTTGCTTTTATGCCAAAAAGAAGGCCGGTCAGGAACCGTGTGACGGCCAAGGCAGTGGCGAACCCGAGCGCGAGTCCGATCATGGTCAGCCGAATCCCCTGCCCGACAACGGGGGCGAGCACTTGGCCCGGGCGCGCACCAAGGGCCAGGCGGACGCCAAATTCATGGGTGCGTTGAACAACCGAATTGGCGAGCACGCCGTAAATGCCGCGCGAGGCAAGGAGCAGAGCGAGCGAAGCCAGAATCGCGAGAATGGCCATGTTGATCCGGCGGGTTGTCAGGGTATCGGAGAGAATGTCGTCGAACGATTGAATGCTAGCTATGGTTTGCTCTTTGTCGACGGACCAGATGGCACTTTTTATGCCGGGGAGAACGGTCTTGGCCTCGGAATTGAGGCGAACAACGATGGAGCTGAACGGATTGAGAAACTGCTGATAAGACCAGTAGAGAGCCGGAGCGAGCGGAGCATCGGGGGAATCCAATCTGACGTCGCTGGCAATGCCAATAATTTCGCCGGTGAGGGGCGGGCCCCAATCCTTCATTGTAACGCGGCGGCCAATCGGATTTTCGCCCGGCCAAAATTTGCGCGCCATCGTTTCGTTGATGATCATGACGCGCGGGGCTTCGAAGGTGTCCCGTTCCGTGAACCAGCGACCTGCCCGAAGCGGAATCTCCATGGTGCGGAAGAAGCTGGGGCTGACGATCCGGATATCCACCTCGGGTTCGTCGTTGGGATCAGGGACGGGGCGGCCGACGATCTCGATGTCGGTGGAAGCGCCGCCGGTAAGAGGCAACGCATCGATCATACCGACGCTTTGCACCCCGGGCACGGATTCGAGTTTTTCGAGGATACGGTGCAAATATTGTCTGGCCTGGGGACCGTCGCTTGAATAGCGGGCGGGCGACATGAAAAGCTGCATAGTCACTACGTTGTCCGGCTGGAAACCAAGCGGGAGACGCAAAATGGCGGCGAAACTGTGAATCAATAGTCCGGCACCGACCAGAAGGACAAAGGCGAGAGCGACCTCTGAGACTACAAAAAAGCTGCGCAAACGAACGTCGCGGATTCCGGCGGTTGCTCTGCCGTGGAGTTGGGCCACCGCGATGGTGCTGCCACGCGCCGACTGAAACGCAGGAGCGAGACCACAGAGGATGCCCGTGAATAAAGTGACGCCAACGGCAAAGAGGAGCACGCGCACATCAAGGCCCACACCGGCATAACCCACGAGCTTGTTGAACGGGGGCTCTTTGACGAGATTGACGCACCACAGAGCGATCATTAGCCCGACAGCGCCTCCCAGAACGCCGAGCAGCAGGCTCTCCGTCAGAAGCTGGCGAACCAGACGGGAGCGCGGGGCGCCTAGTGATGCACGGATGGCGATTTCTTTGGCACGCGCGGCGCCGCGAGCGAGGAGGAGACTCGCCAAGTTAGTGCAGGCAATCAGGAGAACGCCGCCGCCTGCACAGAGCAAGATGAGCAGAGGAGTGCGGAGAGGCACGGCAGCGCGTTCCTGGAAATCGGCAGCGCCAAATGTGAATCCCGGATCGACGCCGGAGTTTTCCGCTTGAATGCGCTCGGAGACGAGCTGCATTTCGGCGTTGGCCCGGTTAAGGCTGATGCCCGGCTTGAGCTGCGCCAACGCCATGAGAATGTGCGAGCGGCGATTCGTCCTGAGATCACCGTGGCAACCAGAGGAGCCCAGATCTCGCAGTGGAAGGGTTCGCGGAAACCGGGCGGCATGACGCCGATTATGGTCCGCAGCTCATCGTTGACTTTGATTTTGCGGCCAACAACTTCAGGATCCGAACCATAGCGCCGCTGCCAAAGTCCGTGAGCGATCAGAAGAACATTGTCTTTCCCAGGCTGATCTTCTTCTGCGGTGAAGACGCGACCGAGGAAAGACCGGATGCCCAATGCGGGAAAGTATTCGGCGGAAACGAGGGCGCTCTGAACGCTTTCCGGCTCACCGCCGTCGACGATATTGGCGGTCCACCAGCGCATGGCGGCAACATCGGAGAGAGATTGGGAATTGTTCTTGAGATCCAGGAAATTTGCATAGCTGACGCCGGTGGCGGTCGCGCCTTCGTGATGCTCCTCGACGCGGACAAGATGCCTTGCATTGGGGTACGGCAGGGGACGCAACAAGACGGCGTTGATGACGGAGAAGAGGGCGGTGTTGGCGCCGATGCCGAGGGCGAGAGTGAGGACGGCGATCATGGTGAAACCGGGGCTGCGGCGCAGCATGCGGGCGGCGTAGCGAAGATCCCGTGCGGCCGTGTCCAGCCAGCCGATGATGTCCATCGTGCGGGTGTCTTCTTTCATCAGCGTTGTGTTTCCGAAGCGACGCTGCGCATCGTAACGCGCTTCGTCCGGCTTCATCCCAGCGACAATATTGTTCCGTGCTCGCATCTCGACGTGGGAGCGAAGTTCTTCATCCACAGCGCGATCCAATTCGTCTTTGTGAAACAGGCTGCGCAAACGCGTGAGCAATGACACACAGCACCTTCCTCTCAGACAAACTGCAGGACGTGCGCGACTGCTTCCGTGAGCTGCGCCCAGCTCTTTTCCTCTTCGACGAGCTGCTTGCGGCCTTTGGAGGTCAGCTGGTAGTAGCGAGCGCGGCGGTTGTTCTCCGAGGTCCCCCACTCCGCGCTGATCCATCCGTCCTGCTCCATGCGGTGGAGTGCGGGATAGAGCGAACCTTCCTCGACCCGCAGGACGTCTTTTGAAACCATCTGGATGTGGAGAGTGATCCCGTAGCCGTGCTTCGAGCCTCGCGCGAGCGTCTTGAGGACGAGCAGGGCCAGGGTGCCCTGGAGGACGTCATTTTGGGGTTTGGCCACGGCGGCTCCTATAGACAGCTATAGGTATAGACGACGGCAAGGACAAAATGTTTCCAGAAAAAAGGCGACCGCCGGGCGAGGGGCAAATGTTCAGTTTTGAGTTTTGCCGGCGAAGGCGGGCTTCCCTGCTGGCTGAGCCATCCACACATGCATTTCATGCATATCGGCAGTGACGGTGCGGGAGGCGAAGAAAAGAACGAGCGAAACTGCCAGGGCGCAGAGAGGGATGGCGTACAGCCCGCTATGCAGGCCGGCAGCACGGAAAGGCTCGGCCATTGCGGTTGCGCCAGAGGCGGTCATCGCGAGCCGGGCAAAGTGGTCACTGAGTCTGCCAGTGATGACCGGACCAAAGCTTCCGCCGATCAAGTACATGATGAGGAAATAGAGGGCCATGGCCGTTCCGCGAAGGCGTGGAGGGGTTATGTCCTGGATGGTGGCGTACACGCCGGAATAGTAGAAATAGCCCAGCAGGCAGCCGGCTCCCATGAGCGGGATGAACCCCGCGAGGTCACCTGGTGGCCGCTGCAGTGCGAGGTAAATCAAGGGCGCCTCAATGAATACCGCGCAGCAAGAGACGAGCAGTCGCCCGTTAGGCCTGGACTTGCCGATGTGATCCGCGATCCAGCCGCCCAGGAGAAGGCCGGGAATACCGACCAAACTGAAGGAGATCGCGGCAATCTGATTTGCCTCTTTTAGATGAAGGGCATGATAGCGGGAGAGAAAGGCCGGAAGAAAAGTGCCGATGGCATACATGTTGAAGTTGAAGAGAGCGCCGGAAACGATCATCCAGCGCATGGTGGGGATGCGGAGAACGCGCCAGTACGGTGAACCGTCGTGGGTACGCCCGGCGGTGGGAGACGCCTCGGCTGCGCCGCGGGCGGGTTCCGAAATTGTTAGTGCCAGAAGCGCCAGAATGATCCCCGGGATGCACGCAACATAGAAAGGAAAGCGCCAGCCGTGCGCAGCGGCGAGCCGACCGCCAAGGAAATTGCCGAGAAAACTGCCGATCGGCAGACCCAGCATAAAAAAAGAAAGAGCCCGGCCACGATGCTTCGCCGGGTAGAGATCGCCAATGAGTGAACTGGAGGCCGGAGCGCAGCTTGCCTCGCCGACCCCTACGCCCAAACGGGCTAAGAAGAGCGCGAAGTAATTCCAGGCCAATCCGGAAGCAGCCGTCAAAAGACTCCAGACGGCAACGCCGAGGCTGAGCAGCTTCGGGCGCTGGCGGCGATCGGAAAGTCTTCCAAAGGGCACCCCCACGACAGCGTAGAGAAGGGTAAACGCGGTTGCGAGCCACCCGATCTGGGAGTCCGTGAGCCCCCAGTCTTTGCGCAAGGGCTCGACTACCGCACTGGGTATCTGACGATCGAAGAAATTCAGGAGATTGATCGCAAAGAGGATCGTGAGGGTATACCGGGCCCGGATAGTCGGGTCTTTCAATGGAATCCTCCCGCTAGGACGCGGCATAGTGTACCGGAATGCCAGGGAGAGTCACCGGAAAATTGGAAGATGGCGTGGTGGACGGCGGTGAGGAATCATTGGTACATTGCTTTACGTGCGGACGGACTGCGTTTGAAAGAAATTCGCCGAAGAGGGACATCAAATACAGGTTCGACGATGAGAAATTGGCAGCCGGCGAAGGTCAAACTATGAGTCGAAGAAACGAGGGAGAGATGATGGGTAAAGTATGGATCGGAGCGATTGCGATGGTGCTTGCGCTGGGATGCGGGGTAGCCGCACGCGCGCAAGAGATAACGCAGGAAGAAAAGAGCAGGGCGCTGCAGTATCTGGAAACGACGAAGAAAAATATTCAAGAAGCAACCAAGGGGCTATCGCCCGCGCAGTGGAACTTCAAACCGGGGCCCGAGCGCTGGTCGGTCGCGCAGGTGATGGAACACATCGCGGCGGCAGAAGACATGCTTCGCGGCCTGACGACGGAAAAGGTCATGATAGCGCCGGCGGCTCCAGACCGGGACGTGAAGCAGATTGACGAGATGGTGGTAACCATGGTGACCGACAGGTCACACAAGCAGGATGCGCCGGAGCCCTTGCGGCCCGTGAATCGGTTCGGATCGCCGGACGAGGCGCTGAAGCATTTTGTGGAAAGCCGGGGACAGACGGAAGACTTTTTAAAGAAGACTCCGGACTTGCGTGCGCACGCGGTCGACAGCCCGCTAGGAAAGAAGCTTGACGCGTATGAGTGGGTACTGTTCATTGCGGCTCACAGCGAGCGGCACACCAAACAGATCAATGAAGTGAAAGCGGACGCGAACTTTCCAAAGTATTAAAGAACCGTAAGGGAAGAGAACTTAACACCGAGGGCAAAGCGGCCACGCAGCTCGTTGAAAAGAAAAGGTGAATGCGCCGCTCGAGGACAAGCCACAATGGTCACCGAGCGGCGCGTGACTTTTAGGAGAACGGATTCAGCGGGTGCCGGTGTAGTCGGAATTGCTGGCGCTGACTGATGGCACGGTGATGGTATTGTCCATCCGCACGAGCATGCCGGTTTGCGCGGGCAGCTCCACTTCCTTGCCCTTGCGCTCCACGATGTAGGCCGCGCTGCCAGCGAGGCCGATACCGAAGCCGCGAATGGCGTGGCTGAAGACAGCGCCGATCAAAGTGCCGCCGCCGGTGCCGATCGCTCCGCCAACGATATCACCCTTAATGTCGTGTTTTTCCTGAACGACTTGACCTTCTTCTATTTTGACATCTTTGCGGCGCTTGCCGTCCGCTTGGCCGTGAGGCCGCTCGATGGCGATGATGCTCATCTGCACGGGGATGAGGCGGCTATCAATTTCGATGGAGCGGAAGGTGAGGTTCATGTAGGCCTGGCCGCGGAATACGGAAAAGTGACGCGCCTTCTCGACCGTGCCGATGATGCCGTTGACTCGCGTGCCGGCGGGAATCAGCAACTGATTCCCGAGATAGACGGGTTCGGCGACGACGGCTACGAAGGGGTCGCCGTCTCTCGATGCAGCAGTGCTGATGGTATTCAGAAGAGTGAGATGCACTTGCATGCCCTGCAATAACTGGTGGGGATCGGCGTAGGATGCCGGGGCCGCCATGCAAAACAAACCCGCAACGAAAAGCAGACACAAAAATGTTTTCATGCAATTCCTCCTGTTTGCACCGTGGGTGCAGGCTGGCCTCGTAACGTGGGGCGACACCAAGGCGATGCCTCGATGTGTTCCGCTGGCGCGGCGGACCCGGTCCCGGCAAGCCGGGACGAGGTGGGTGGGGAGGAACTCCATCCGAGAAGAGAGTACTCTAATTGTTGGTTTTGCTTCTTGTGTTTTTCATGATGTTTCGAGTGCGTTACGATTGCAGCTTCACAGGGAAAAGTTGAGATGTGCGGGGGAATTCCGCATTTGTCTTGCCCACCAAGCATCAGGAGAGTATCTTTGCGGAAAATGTTCCGACGGAGGGAACCTTTATGGAAAAGAATACCATCCGAAGTTTTTGTGCAGTGGCCACTGCGTTCGCGTTGCTGACGGCGGGAGCCTACAGCCAGGAGAAAAAGGAAACTGATGCCGCGCACAAGATTGTGCACTTCGGCGATCTGAAATGGACGCCGATCATGAAGGGGTGCGACCTGGCGCCGGTGTCCGGCGATTTCAACGCGGAGGGAGCGCCGTTTGTCCTGCGCATCCGGTGCGCCGACGGAATTAAGGTTCCGGCTCATTGGCATCCCACAGACGAAAACTTGACGGTGCTGAAGGGAACGTTTCTTGTGGCAATGGGCGAAACCTACGACGAGACGAAATTGCAGCCGATGAACTTCGGAAATTTTACGTTCGTACCGAAAGAGATGAGACATTTCGCGCTGAACAAAGGCGAGACGATCATTCAAGTACACGGACTAGGCCCATTCAAGGTGAACTGGGTGAATCCCGCAGAGGTAATCCCTCCCGACGCGCCGGCGGCCGCCGCGGCAAAACCGAAATCCTGATTTTCTTGTGAAGGCGCTACGTAGGATAGCGAATTCCAAGAAGCGGTCCGCGCTGCCACTGCGACGCCCACGAGGGTCCGCGACAACTTCGGTATGCTAAACTTGGCGGGACAGTTGCGTGAAGAGCGCGACTGCCGGAGCGTGGAACTTCGGGCTCTGTGCAACGAGGTCCCGCGAACCCCGCCAGACCCGGAAGGGAGCAACGGTATCGGGAACGCCTCGGGTGCCGCAGATCACCCGAAGTTCCTCGCATCGATCTCGCACGTAACTTACGAAACGCTGCGGGCGACGTTGAGATCCTTTCCGACAAGGCCGGAATCTTGGATCACTTCGCTCAGGATGACAGACCTTCCAATGAGCTACCAGGTTATTGCCCGCAAGTGGCGCCCCCAAACGTTCCGCGATCTCGTCGGACAAACCCACGTCACAGGAACACTTGCCAATGCGATCAAGAACAACCGAGTCGCGCATGCGTACATTTTTTCCGGCGCGCGAGGCGTGGGAAAAACGACGGCGGCGCGGATCCTTGCGAAAGCACTAAATTGCGTGAAGGGACCGACTCCGGAGCCTTGCGGCGAATGCGATTCGTGCAAAGAGATCGCCGCGGGAACATCGCTGGACGTCATCGAAATTGACGCAGCATCGAACCGCGGGATCGACCAGATACGCGAACTGCGGGAGATGGTGCGGTACGCGCCGGCGGCGGCGCGGAGCAAGGTGGTGATCCTCGACGAAGCGCACATGCTGACGGGCGAAGCATCCAATGCCCTGCTGAAGACATTGGAAGAACCCCCGGATCGCGTAATTTTCGTGATGGCGACGACGGAGCCGGAGAATTTGGCAGATACCATCAGGTCGAGGTCCCAACATTTTCATTTTCGGGCACTGACGTTTGCGGAGATCACCGGGCGGCTGAAAGAAATCGCGGAGAAAGAAAACCTGAAGATCGAACCTGGCGCGATGGCGGTGATCGCGCGAGTGGCGGAAGGAAGTTTGCGCGATGCGCTGTCGCTGCTGGAGCAAGCGCGGGCGTATTGCGGCGACGCGATTCCGGATAAAGAGGTTCGCGAACTGCTGGGCGTGGTGCCCGATGATGTGCTGGATGAACTGGTCGGCGCGATTGCGGAAGGCTCGGCGGACCGCGCGCTGGCGCTGGTGCATACGTTTCAGAAAGAGGGGCGGAATCTACAACACTTCTGCCGCGAAGCAATCCGGCATATGCGGAATCTGTTGATCGCGCGAGTCTGCGGCGCGGAATCGGATTTGATTGCGGCAACGCCGGATCAGCGGCCAGCGCTGGCGAAGGCTGCAGCACGGTTTTCCGAAGAAGATTTGACGCGGTTTTTTCAGATTTTGCTACAGACGGACGACGATTTGCGGAGAAAGCCCGATCCGCGCGTGCATCTGGAGATGGGCTTGCTGCGGTTGATCAACGCAGCGCGGCTGGCTCCGCTGGAGGAACTTCTGGCCGATTTGCGTACGGGAGCTCCGACAACTGCGACAGCGGCGGGATCTACGAGGGGCGCGGGCGCCACTTCCCTGCCCTCAATGCCAAAACGCGACGCTTCCATGGCGGCGCCATTGCCCGCGCCACAGACGATCGGCGCCGCCGCAGCGGAAGGTGCCACGGCAGTCGAGGCAGCTGCGCAAGCGAAGAGCAATGGCGCTGCAATGCGTGTGGACGGAATTTCCGTACAACTAGTCGCGGAAATTAAAGCTGCGGTTCAGGCGCAACAGAAATTCTTGGGCGAATTAGTCGAGCACGGAAGCCGATGGGAGCTTGAAGGTTCGGAGCTACGAATTTATTTTTCACCGGAGAAACGTTCGTTCGCGGAGATGCTCGAGGGGCGCGAGTCGCTGGAAAAAGTCCGTGTCGCATCGAGCACCGTGCTCGGACGCGCTGTGCGGGTCTGTGCTAAACTCGAAGGAGTTGCAGCAGCGGCGGCGCTCGCAGCTTCGGGCACGCAGGAGTTACGTGCACAGTTCGAGCGCGATCCGATGGTGCGATCGATGCTGCAGCGCTTCGGTGGTAAAATCTCCGAAGTGAAACGCCACCAAGAGGAACCCTGATGGAAGTTAGCGCCCTCCAACAGATGCTATCGAGGTTGCGGCAAGTGCAGGAAGACCTGCAACGTCAGGTGAATTCCGTGACGGTGGAAGCTTCGGCCGGCGGCGGCATGGTAACGGTAAAAATGAACGGCCAGAAGCAGATCGTCAATGTGCGGATCGAAAAGGACGTTTTCACCGGTAAGGATCAAGAGATGCTGCAGGACCTGGTGCGGGCGGCGGTCAACGAAGCGTCGCGACGCGTGGACGAGGAACTCGCGAACCAGATGAAGAATCTTGCCGGTGGTATTCCCGGAATGGCAGGACTGAAGATCCCCGGACTGTTCTAATTTCCTTTCATCCCCTCCTCAGTTACCCATTTTTTGATTTCTGCGCGATCGCAAATCCATCCGAAACTCCCTTGAGCTGAGTTCGCTGTCCTGCCTGAATTCAACGGCGGGAACCCGAAGTGTCCGGTGTGATGCCCTGTTGGCGGGGCCGATTCACCGAGAATCAGGCGAATCCCGCGTCTCGTTATGCCCTCGAGAGAAAGCAAATGCCGGACCAGGGACGATTGCGGCGAGAGTTTTCCGATTCGGGCAGGAGAGCCGCGAGACGGAGGAAGAAAGAGAGGCGCTTCAGGCGTGCGGCGTTTTTGAGAAGAGAGCGCACGTCCACCGGCTTCCAGCCGCAACGCAGGAAAAAGTCAGGGCCTTCGTCGGGAGCGAACTTGAACGGAGCGGCTTGATTGAGCTGCGCCGCCATTCTCTTCTGGAGCATGCGGAGAAGTCCGGGCGAGGCGATATCAAGAATCCAAGAGTGAAAAGATGGAGAAGTAGCGAGATCTTGGGCGAGTGCTGCGACCTGGTCGGCAGCGAGATAGATGATTAGACCCTCAGTGATGATGAGCGCCTTCTTGGCTCTGCTGCCAAGTTGCAGGAAGAGTTCGCGGCGAGCGTTGACATGGGAAAGGTCGAGGCGGAATCGTTCCAGGGCGCAAACGGGTTTCTCGTCGCGGAGGATATTTTCCTTATAGTCGAGAATTTCGGGGAGATCGACCTCGATCCAGTGGAGCGAAGACGGAAGTTGCATGCGGTAGGGACGTGTATCAAGCCCAGCGGCGAGATTAACGACCATGTCCACGCCTTCATGGACCTGCTCCATAACAAACTGGTCGATCAAACAGGTTCGGGTAACCATGCTCCAATCGTTGTCGCGGCCGAGGGGCATAGAATTGGCGATCTGTTCGCCGCGCTCGCCGGCAAGACGCCGTGCAAAGGGATCGCGGAAGATTGCGTCCGGGCGGTCGCTCTCACGCGCGCGGTAAACCGCAACCCAGCGCGCGGTATCGGAGATGTTGCGAATCAATGGTTCTGACGGGGCCTCGGACTGGCTCACGGTTTACCTCGTGGACGTTCCGCAGGATTGCAGCGACGAGTCTAGCTTTGGGACTCATGGAGAAGCAAGCAGGCTGCTCGGTACTCGAGCGTGAATTTTCATCGAGGCAGACGCTGTGCTGGACCCTTGACTGCGTTTGCGTGGGGATGCACGGCTGTGCTACACATCAAGAATGCCTGATTTTGCCGCTCCTGTGGAACGCCTTATCGACGAACTGAAACACCTCCCCGGAATCGGGCAGAAGACGGCGCAGCGGCTGGCGTTCCACCTGCTGCGCGCGGCGCCCGAAGATGCGCTGGCGTTGGCGGATGCGATCCGCGACGCCAGAGAAAAAATTCGCGCCTGTTCCGTCTGCCACAACATCACGGACACCGACCCTTGTTTGTATTGTGTGGGGCCGACGCGAAACAAAAAGACCATATGCGTGGTCGAAGAAGCGCACAACATTATGGCGATTGAAAAGACGCGGACCTACAGCGGGCTGTATCACGTGCTGGGCGGATCGCTCTCGCCGCTCTCCGGGCGCGGGCCGGAACAACTGCACATTAAATCGCTGATCGAGCGGCTAAAGGGTGGCACGGTCGAAGAGATCATCATCGCCACAAATCCCACCGCCGAGGGAGAGGCGACAGCAGTCTACCTTTCAAAACTCCTCAAACCGCTGGGAGTGCGCGTGACGCGGATTGGCGTGGGTATTCCGGTGGGAGCTGACCTGGACTATGCGGACGAAGTGACCATGCTGAAGGCCCTGGAAGGCCGGCGGGAGTTGTAGTATTGACCGGTACGGGCTGAACTTGCAGTCCCAGCGCGTCGAGTTCGACTACTAGGACCCTCAGTACTTCTAGCCGTCTCTGGCCATTGCACTGCTTTGGGTATAGAGTTCAAATTTAGTGGTGGTGGTCCCCCGCAAGGAGGTGCGCTCAATGCCGAGCTTGGCGCACTACATGTCCCAGTACGACCACGAGCACTCCTCTGTCTGGAACAAACTATTGCACGGCGTCGGCATCCCGATGATTTTTGCGGGGATCGTATTGTTCATCCTGATGAAATGGATGTGGGGCGCGGGCTTCTTTGTGAGTGGCTGGGCATTCCTCTTCCTGGGACATCGAATTGAGGGCAATCATCCGGCGTTTTTCCAGGGACCGGTATATTTGTTGGTTGGGCCGATCTGGGTGGCGAAAGAGATTTGGGCGTTTCTGACCGGGGCACATCATTCGCCGGGCTCAGAAGGCGGCAAGACTACGCAATCCTGAGTTGCGGTGGGAACTTGGTCTAAGGCAAGGGACGGCGGCGGATTGAATGGACGAACTGGGCAGAGACATTGCCGGTGAAGCAGGGGAAATGGTGTCCGAGGGAACCGTGAACCCGGCGACGGAACTGCGGAAACGGCGCAGCACGCGAATCGTGCAAGCCGTGCCGCTGGTGGTCACGGGTGTGGACGCGCTGGGCCGACCGTTCGCAGAGCGGACCTCGACGCTGATCATCAATTGCCACGGGTGCCGCTACCAGTCCAAGCATTACGTGCTAAAAAATATGTGGGTTTCGTTGGAGGTCCCGCATCCGGAAACGGGACAGGCACCGAGAAACGTTCGGGGGCGGGTGGCGTGGATTCAGCGTCCACGGACGGTGCGGCAGCTCTTCCAAGTCGCGCTGGAACTCGAGGTTCCGGGCAATACCTGGGGCATCGCATTTCCGCCCGGAGATTGGTTCACGTTCCCCGACGAGGCCCAAGCCAAAGCGATAGCGGATACGTCGCCGCACGAAACGGGGCACAAAGAACAGCCCGCGCTCACACTGACAGAAGAGATCCACGTTCCTCTAGAGGATCAGGAACCTCACTCCGCGAGTGGCGCCGCAGCGCCCGAGGCCGAAGCCATCGAAACCAGCGGGAGCGGGCCGGACAATCTCCGCGTCTTCCCCTCTGTTGCGAGCACGACCGATGCATCGCTGCAACTTGCGAGGCAGGTCGCACGTCTGCTAGCCGACGCCAAACAGCAGATTAACGCCGCTGCGCGCGAAGCGGCCACACACGCGGTGTCGGCGGAACGGCGGCTCTCCTTCGAACAGTGGGAGCAGAAGTTCGTCACGGCGTGCGCGGAACTTTCGAGTGAAACAGCGCATGCCATCGAAAGAATCCAAGAGGAGTCTGACATGCGAGTGCGAGCAGCACATGCGGCTGCCGCAGAGGCATTGCAAACGGAATTGCCGCGCTCGCTTGCGCCGCAACTGGAACAACTGACGCGCGAGCTTACGGTACAGTTATCCAATGCGGGGGCAGCGCAGCGGGGTGAGCACGCAGAACAATTGTCGATTGCGGCTGATACCTTGCGGACGCTGCGTCAGCAAGCGGAGGAGACCGCTGCCGGTCTGCGCGTACAGGCGGAACAATCGGCGGCACAGGCCGCCGCAGGGGCAGAGACCGCCGCGCGGGCCGTCGAAGAAGCTGCGCGTCGGGGCGAAGAGTCGGTGGCATCACAGCGCGAGTCACTGAACGCAACAGCAAACGAGATTCAAGAGCGGGTGTCGTCCGCGCTGGGCGCAGCACAAGGATCCTGGCAGAGTCATCTCGCACAGGAGCTCGAGTCCGCGCAGACACGCTGGCAGACGGCCCTCGAGAGTACGCTCGCTTCCGGACAGGCGCGCGCCGCGAGTGTGTTGAACGAGCACTCCCAGACGCTGAGGCTACAACTGCAGGAAGAGGCGACGCAGGTGGCTGCGAAGCTGCGAGAGTCCGCGGCCGGCGCAACGCAGGAAACAGAACAGCGACTGACGGCGCTGCAAGATTCGCTCCAGGATCATGCGCAGCGGCTCGAGGCGGCGCTCGCGCGCGCGGCAGAGTCCGCAGAGCGGCTGGACAATTTTTCTGCGCGAATCGAAAGCGCGCAACAACAAGCCCTGGGAGGATTCCAATCACAGCTTGATGATGTTCTGAGCCTGCATCGAAACGAACTGCATCGCCGCTCGGAATCTTTGTTCGGAGAGATCAACGCGCGCATCCTAGCTGAGTTCGAAGAGTCCAACCGACGGACACTGGCGGAGTTCGAAGAGCAAATTCACTCGCTGATGCAACCGCACTTGGCAAAGACCGACGAAGCGATTCAGCGGCTCGCCAGCGGGCGCTCACTGCTCGATGCGGCCTTGACGCTGCATCAGGAGCGCATCCGCAACGCGGCGGACGAGGCGTTTGCCGAATCGCTGGCGCGTTTCCGCGAGAACCTCGGAAGCGTCGAGCAGCTCTTGCATGAGTCCGAGCAGACCATCACCGTGCGCAATCTTACGGAGATGGAAGCGAAAGCCGGCGACCTGAAGCACCGGGCGGCAGAAGAGCTGTACAAGACGGCCGAATGGTACGAAAAAAAGGCACAGACACAAATACAAAGCTTTACGGAAAAGACGGCGGAGCAGGCCGTCGGCCAACTTCGCGAAAAGGCGGGAGAGGTTTCCAGCATATTTGCCAGCGAACTGGATAACTCGAGCCGGAACTTCGTGGCGCATACGCAGACGCAGATGGAAGAAATGGTGAGAGACGCATTCGCGCGATCGCGGGAACTTTTCGCCGAAGCAGCCGATACCACCTCGGCGGCGTTCACGGATGAAATTCAGCGGCACGCGCGACAGGAACTGGACGGCGTAGGCGAGGAAATACGGAAGTATGTGGGCGAGACGCGGGAACAGGTTGAAGCCCTGCGCACCGAACATTTCCAGAAAGTCACTGCGGAGCAGGAGGCCTTCCTAGGGCGCTTCCACACAGCCATGAGCGGTGCGATAGATACAGGGGTCGTGGAAGCACACCAGAGGGTTCAAGAAGGGCTCGCGCCGCTGCTCGATTCCTGGAAGTCGATGAACGAGATGCACCAGGCGGAGATGCGCGCGGTGTACGGGCGAATGGGGGAGCAATCGGTGGAGCAATACCACAGCCGGCTGGAAAATGTATCGAAACAGTGGATGCTTGCGACGGTAACGACGCTAGACCACCAATCGCGCGAGGTGCTGAGCGGAGTCGCGGCGGCGGCGGAAGAAAAGCTGCGCGAAACCTGCGCGCGGGTATTTGCGGGGATTGGGGACACGCTGCGGGAGCGGCTGCAGCAAATTGCTTCGAGTTTCAATGCAACGATGCCGCCTTCGGCACGTTAGAAGGTGTCGGAGAAGTCTTTCTCCCTATCCGTCAACCAAAGAGCCCTATCGGAGTTGCGGCTTGTCGCTCGCCTTGCGTAAGCGTTCGCCTCTTCCCTGCTGCACCGGTATAATTCATAGGGTCCCGCAAACGATGGCCAATCGAGCCTACCTGCGCGTGTGGACGCGCGATTTCTGCGAATCCACGATGATTGCCGAATTCGCGCGGTTTCTCACAACCGCTCCGCTATCGGCATCGCAAAATTCTTTCAGCGAATTCACAGTACAGCCTATCGACGCGACCGAAATCCCGCTGGCGGAGTGGGACTTGCGGCCGCTGGGCTACGGCGCAGCCGAAGTCGCCGCGCTTGCCGCGCAACATCTGCACGCAGACTCGGCATATATCGCAACGGCGAAATGGGACCTGTGGGGCCTGGACATGGAATCGTTGAAGTGGAAGCACCAGCCCGAGCCTCTGCTCCTGACGTGCCACGGACTCGAATACGACGGGGGAATCGCCACGACGGCCGGGCATTTTCTTGCGGATCTCGGCTTCGAGCATTTTTTCACCGGGCATGCCGGGCTGCTGGCACCAGGCTCGGCGTCCAACCCATTTAACTCCCCCGATCATCCCGTGGAGCATACGCTCCGGCAGTGGATGGCGACGGACGGGAACCTGAACGAATATCACGCCAAGACACGGGAGAACATCCAACAATTGTTTAATTGGGTCGAAGCGATCGAACGGGCGCTGCCGGTGGAACGGAGCGAGCTATGGTCGGAAGGAGAGGAAAACTTTGAAGCGCGTCTCGACGCGATTCTGGCGCAGCGTTAATGGAGATGGCGAGGTGTAGGTTGGAAATCGGAGGTCCAGGTAAGAGAGCATTTTAATATTGTGGCACGCCCGACTCGTATGGTCCTTCCAACAAGGACGGGCACCAGATAGAATTGTTGCATCAGGGATTCGAATGGGCCGGGCCGGACGGGCCGTAAGTGGTGGATGTCCTGTGCACTCCGGAAAAGGATGAAAGGGCTGGGCGAGTGGTGGAGACAACCCTGGCCGCGCAAAGTCTGCGATGGAGAAATCACATCACACCAAGCAGTTGGTGGCTAACCAGGCTGGAGCACTTCCGTCTGTTCAAAAGAAGGACCATGTGAAAGGGCTGCGCGCGGAGCTTGCCGGAAAGCGGATGAAATTACGGCAGATCATGCCAAGCTTGTTGGGCATTGCGTGTTTTTTGACAGGCTGCGGTGAACAGACGCCAGCGCCAAGTACAAACGCGCAGGCAGAAACAAGAGCTGCCGAACCTGCCGTGCCGGAAGAGGCCCAGGGTGCGGCGCAGAAATTGCTAGGCTCAGAAACGCAAGTGCTGGTCTTTGGCGACCTGGCCAAAACCGGGAAACAACAATTTCTGGCGGCGAATGTCGTACCGAAGACGCCGACGAACAACACTCCGGGGACGATTGTGACGCGCGCCGTCATCGCGGAGAGCGATAATGGCAAATGGACGGAGCTCTTACGCTGCGATGAGTACCTGAAGAATGAGAAGGGTTACCTTGGCCTGACGCCCCTGAACGGGGTCAGCGGGTGGCGGATACAGTATGAGCAAGACCAGGAGAAGGGCTTGCAACTTTATTTTACCGCGCTGAAAGTGAGTGGGAGCGCCCACGTGCTGCCGATCGGCGTGCGGTGGAATCCGGCGACCAAGCGCTACCAATCGCTGGACCGGACCTACGAACATTTCCTGCTGGAAGCGTCCTCGCTTGAGAATGCGAGGTCGATGCTGCGATGAGCACGACCGGAACTACCGCTTCCACTGGCGGAACAAAGAAGCCTCCACAAACCTCGGCGAGGAAGAATCTCCTGGGGCTAATGCCGTACCTCGGCCGGTACAAAGGCGCCATCGCATTGGGACTTTTAGCACTGGCGCTGATGGGAATTGTTGGAAGCCTGATTCCGCTGGCCACGGGAGTCATCACGGACACGCTTGCAGGCAGTCCGCAACCCTTTGCGCACACGAACGCGGGGCCTGTGACAGCGATAAGCGGTGCTTCTTGGCTGAGCCGGAAGATTCCCTTCTATGCTCCTAACAGCCGGCACACACTCGGAATCTATTGCCTGATCCTCATTCTCTGCGTCTTCTTGAAGGGTTACCTATCCTTCTCGACGCGCTGGGTTCTGATCAGTGTGTCAAGGGATATTGAATTTGATCTGCGAAATGATCTGCTGAAGCAGCTCCTGGTCCTCGAACCAGAATTTTATGTGCGTAACCGTACGGGCGAGCTAATGTCGCGCGCCACCAACGATTTGAATGCGGTGCGCATGGTGCTTGGCCCCGGGATTATGTACACGGCCACAACCATCGTCACGATGGTTCTCGCTATCGGGATCATGCTGAAGCTCTCGCCATCGCTGACGATGTGGGTCCTCCTCCCGGTTCCGGTTGTTGCTATTGCCGTTCGGCATTTTGGAAAAGTGATCCATGAGCTATACGAAAAGATTCAAGCGTCGATAGCGACACTATCGGCGAAGGTGCAGGAAAATCTCTCCGGCGTGCGAGTGATTCGCGCGTACGCACAGGAAGAGGCGGAGATTCAGGGGTTCGATGAGCCGAATCGCGAGTACGTCGCACGCAACGTGAAGCTCATTCGCACCTGGAGCATGTTTATGCCGTCCCTCCAGGCGCTGATCGGGACAACGTTTTTGATCGTGCTGTGGATGGGAGGCTTCCAGTTTTTGCGGGGCGATCTTTCCCTGGGCGGACTGGTTTCTTTTTACACATTTTTAAACCTGCTGGTATGGCCGATGATCGCGCTCGGCTGGGTGACGAATATTTTTCAACGGGGCGCAGCGTCGATGGGCCGGTTGACGTACATTCTCCATGCACAGCCGCAGATTGATGACCGCGCGGCTCGAGTCCTTGCAGGAACGCAGCCGCGAGGCGAGATTGAATTCCGCAACCTCACGTTCACCTACCCAACGACCTTGTCCGGCAATGGCACGAACAGTTCGGGGAAATCGAATGGTTCTGGCCCTCATCCTGTCCTCACCGATATAAACCTGCGCATTTCCGCTGGGTCTACGCTGGCGATCGTCGGTCCGACAGGCAGCGGGAAGAGCACGCTCGCCGCGCTTGTGGCGCGGCTCTGGGATGCTCCCGAAGGTGAAGTTCTCATCGATGGCAAACCGATCCGTGAGTGGCCTCTTGAGACACTGCGAAGATCGATCGGGTACGTTCCGCAAGATACGTATCTCTTCAGCGAGACGATTGGTGGAAATATCGCGTTCGGGCTTCCTAATTACGATGAGGGGCGCGTGAAGCGGGCGGCGGAGATCGCCAGCCTCGATGGCGACGTCGAGGGATTCCCAGCGAAATATGCCACTGTTGTCGGGGAACGCGGGATCACGCTCTCCGGTGGGCAGAAACAACGGACGGCCATCGCGCGGGCCGTGGCGCGCGATCCGCGCATCTTGATTTTGGATGATTCGCTCTCGAGCGTAGATACGCAGACCGAAGAGCGGATTCTGACGCGGCTCCGCGGAATCATGCATGGCAGAACCACGATTTTGATATCACACCGCACGTCGACGGTGCGGGAGGCGGAGCAAATTGTGGTGCTGCGGGAAGGTCGAATCATCGAGCGGGGGACGCATGATGAATTGCTGGCCCGCGAAGGCTATTACGCCGATCTCTATCAAAAGCAATTGCTGGAAGAAGAACTCGAAAGAGCATGAGCAACGTTCACGAAGAAGAGGCACTCGGTAAAGCGTACGATTCGCGGCTGATGCGGCGCCTGATGCAGTACATGCAGCCGTACAAATGGCGCGTGATCTTTGCGCTTACGCTGACGCTGGCCGTCACACCGCTCGAGTTGGCTCCTCCTAAGCTATTCCAGGTAGCGGTTGACCAGTATCTCGTGCCTGCTTCGCATCAGCTCCTGGGGGTCACGGCGGCCAAGAACGGGCTCGTCCTCATCAGCGTCGTCTATCTGCTGGTTCTTCTATTCGATTTTCTCGCTCAATACGTGCAGATCCGCATCATGCAGCGCGTCGGGCAGCAAACCATGTACGACATGCGGCGGGAAATCTTCGGGCACATGCAACGGCTCCCGATCAGCTACTTCGACCGCAACCCGGTCGGCCGCCTGGTCACGCGTGTTACCACAGACGTGGACGCCCTCAACGATCTCTTCGCGGCCGGCGTGGTGACAATGATCAACGATTTTTTCTTGCTCGCAGTAATGGTTGGAGTCCTTCTTTATCTGAACTGGCGGCTGGCGCTGGCCGCGCTTGCGGTACTGCCGCTGATTTTTGTAGTGACAATGGTTTTTCGTACGTATGTGCGCGAAGCAAACCGGAAGATTCGTACGGCCATCGCGCGCATCAATGCGTTTCTCCAGGAATACATTTCCGGGATGAGCACCGTGCAGATCTTCAACCGCGAGCCAAAGGCGAAAGCGGAATTCGAACGCCGCAACCGGGACAACATGCTCGCCTGGCGAGACGCGATTCTTGCTTTCGCGCTTTTTTATCCTGCGGTGGACAT
This sequence comes from Candidatus Acidiferrum sp., assembly GCA_035544995.1. GTDB lineage: Bacteria > Acidobacteriota > Terriglobia > Acidiferrales > UBA7541 > Acidiferrum. Next base: position 140,089 of record DASZZI010000061.1, on the reverse strand, counting down.
TTTGAGCGTTGCCGCAATCGCCCTCATTTTCTGGGTTGGCGGCCTGCGGGTTTTTTCCAACGTGCTGACGCTGGGTGTCCTAGTGGCCTTTATGCAGTACGCGCAGCGATTTTTCCGGCCCATCCAAGACCTCAGTGAAAAATTTAATATATTGCAGTCGGCAATGGCGGCCTCGGAGCGGATTTTCAAGCTGCTGGACGAGCCATTGACAGTCACCTCGGCCTCCAACGCGGTGCGGCTCGATCAGCCACGCGGCGAGATAGAATTTCGCAACGTGTGGTTCAGCTACCGCAACGTACCGGAACCGGCGGACGAAGATTGGGTGCTGCGCGATGTATCGTTCCGAGTGGCGCCAGGGCAAACCTTTGCGATCGTCGGGCACACGGGCGCGGGCAAGACCACACTCATTTCCCTGCTGCTGCGCTTCTATGACGTACAGCGCGGGCAGATCCTTCTTGACGGCGTCGATATTCGCATGCTTGACATGCAGGACCTGAGGAGGCAGTTCGGAATCGTGCTGCAAGATCCGTTTCTTTTCACCGGCACGATCGAGTCAAACATCCGTCTTGGCACGCCCGGGATTGACCGCGCGACCGTCGAGCACGCGGTGGAAGAGATCGGTTTGGGCGAGTCCATGGGCAGCCTGCCAGAAGGCGTGGCCACAGATGTTAACGAGCGCGGGTCAACATTGTCCGTGGGGCAGCGGCAGCTCATCAATTTTGCGCGCGCCCTGGCTCACAATCCGCGGTTCCTGATTCTGGATGAAGCCACCTCCAGCGTGGACACGAAGACGGAAATCCAAATCCGCGAGGCCCTCGACCGGCTGCTTTCTGGGCGCACAGCACTTGTGATCGCGCACCGCTTGAGCACCATTCAGCACGCGGACCGCATTCTTGTATTCCACAAGGGGCGCCTGCGCGAACAGGGCGCGCACCAGGAACTGCTGGCGCAACGCGGCATCTACTATCGGCTCTATCAGCTCCAGTACAAGGAGCAAGAACTGCCCTTGCCCCTGGATGCAAATCGTGGCGCAGGGGCAGCATTTCCCGCGCCATTGCCGGCGAACGACTGATCGACTCCCCCTCGCGCATGACAACGATACCGCTTCTACTTTCCGCGGGCGAAGCCAGTGGCGACATGTACGCCGCACGGCTGGCGACGGCATTGAAACAAAGGTTGGATGTGGCAATTTTCGGCATGGGTGGACCGCAGATGCGCGCGGCGGGCGTGGAGGTCATTACGGACTACTCGGAAGTTTCCGTCATAGGCATCACGGAGATTGTGAGCCACCTGCCTTCTCTGGTTCGAGCGATGCGGCGCCTTGTTTCCGAAGCGGAGCGCCGAAAGCCGCCTCTTGCAATTCTGACGGACTTTCCCGGCTTTCATTTGCGGCTGGCACGAAAGCTGCGCCCGCATGGCGTCCGCAACATCTATTACATTTGCCCGCAATTCTGGGCCTGGCGGCCGTGGCGTGTGCGCGTGGTGCGGCGGAGGTTCGAGCAGGCGCTTTGTATTTTCCCTTTCGAAGAGAAATTCTACGGCGAAGCGGGAGTACCGGTGAAATTCATCGGGCATCCGCTGGTGGGGAACGTCCGAGCTTCGCAAAGTCGCGAGACGTTTTGCCTAGAACAAAATCTCGACCCGGCAAAGCCGGTGGTTACCATCCTGCCGGGCAGCCGTCATGCGGAACTCGCGCAACACCTGCCGGTTTTGCGCGAAGCGTGCAGATTGATCCAACGAGCGTTGCCGGCGCAATTTGTAATTGCGGCAGCCCCGGGCAGCAGTCTGGCCGAACTCCGAGAGAATTGGCCTTCTGGGGTCGTGCCCCGCGTGGTGGAGGGGCAGACGTACAACACGCTCGCCGCAGCGGATGCCGCGATCGTGTCGAGCGGGACAGCAACGGTGGAAGCCGCGCTCCTCGACGTGCCAATGGTTGTCATCTATCGCGTCACGCCGCTAACCGCGCTGCTCGCCAAACCACTGCTGCGTACGTCTTACTTCAGCATGGTCAATCTCATCGCAGAGCGCCGTGTTGTGCCGGAGCTGATCCAGCACGATTTCACCCCGGACCGCGTGGCGAGCGAAGTCGTGCGGTTACTGCGTGATTCACGGGCGCGAGACGAACTTCGTGCTGGACTTGCTGATGTCCGTCAGCGGCTTGGCCCGCCGGGCGCCGCGGAGCGTGCCGCAGACGCTATAGCAGCTCTTCTCCGGACCTCGACTGGCAACGCTTTGTGAGGTCTCTGCTATCCTAATATACGAGTTCCGAGTCGAAATATTTGAAAGGGGTCCGATGACCCTCTGCCGAAGATTTTCTGGTGCGTTTCTTCTTCTTCTATTGCTGTTGAGCGCCTATTGCGCAGCGCCTCTGGGCGCTCAGACATCTCGCCCACTCGCGTTTCTTGCCGAACGTTACGACGTCTCCGCATCGCTAGATCCGATTGGCCAAACCATCTCCGCCGTGGCGAAAGTGGACTTCAAGGCGGTGGAAGCCTCGAGCAACGTGCGCGTGGAGCTGCATCCGAATTTGAACGTGACCGATGTCCGCACAAGTGACGGAAAATCGCTCTCTTTTGACCGTGATAGTCAAAATCCGATGTTTCTGACGGTTGCTCTGCCTGCTCCGGTCGGCGCAGGAGGCCGCGCGACGCTTACGTTTAGCTATGCGGGAATTTTAGCCAACGAAGAGAATAGCCCCGTGCCGGGCGTGCGCATGGCGTCGATCAACAAGGATGGCGCGTATCTGTTGCTTCCCGCACGCTGGTTTCCGCTGACGAATTTCCCCTCGAACCGCTACCCGGCAACGTTTCGTCTGAACGTGCCAGACACATTTGCTGTCGCGGGAAGCGGGAAAGCATCTGCCCCGACGCCGGTGGGAGGCAAAACACCCTCACAGGGCGGGCGCCTGTTGTACACCTTTCGGTGCGACAGCGCCGCGCCCCATGGGACGTTCGTAGCCGGCAACTTGCAGTTTAATCCGAAGCAAGCGGAAGGAATTGACGTAGCGGTGTATGCGCCGCGGGCTGCGTCTGGGAATGCGCAGGATTTTGCGAGTGATATCGCACGCTCGGCGACGATTTTTTCCGACATGTTCGGGCCGCTGCCGGATCCGGACCTTACGCTTATCCAGCTTCCCGACGGCACAGTGCGCGATTTCGCGGCGCCCGGCGTTCTTCTGCTGAGCCGGCGCATGTGGGACCCGAAATTCGGCGATCGGACGATCGCACGCCTGGTGGCATCGCAGTGGTGGGGCAATTCGGTTTTGCCGGCTACGCCGGGAGACGTATGGATCAGCGATGGACTTGCTCGTTATTCGGAGGCGATGTACGCAGAGCAGAATGCCGGCAAAGAAGCTGGTCTGAAGGCGGTGGATGAGTTTGCCGTGGGCGCGCTGATGTACGAAGACGCCGCGCCGATCGCGCAGGCTGCTCGCCTGACGCCGTATTCCAGCGATTACCGTTCCGTGGTGATGAACAAAGGCGCGATGATCTTTCACATGGTTCGCGCACAGATGGGGGACCTCACATTCAAATCATTGCTCCACAACTTTTACTCAACGTACGGAGGGAAGAGCGCACACATCGAGGATTTCGAAAAGCTGGCGCAGCGGATCGCGCAAACCAGCGTTAAACCAGGAGAGACTCCGCCAAACCTGCAAACATTCTTTGCGCAGTGGCTGAACTCGACGGGAGTGCCCGAGTTCACCTTGGAATACGTGGTCTACCGCACGCCGCAAGGGTTCCGGACCGTCGGCAAGATCAAGCAACCGTTGGACACATTCCAGATGCCCGTGGAGCTGCGGATTGATACGGAGGGAAATCCTGAGCTACGAACGGTTGATGTGACGGGAACGGAATCAGGATTTACGATCGAAACGTTTGGAAGGCCAAAGCCCGGCGGCATCAAGATCGATCCGAATAACGTGATCTTGAAGGGCAGCGCCTCGCTGCGGGCACGAGCAGCCATCGCGCGTGGCGAGGAGATTGCCGAGCAGGGCCGCTATTTCGACGCGGTTGCGCAGTATCAAAAGGCATTGGCGATTCAGCCCGGCCGTCCGCTGGCAAATTTCCGGATGGGCGAAGCTTTCTTCTATCAGAAAAACTATCAGGCGGCGGCGAACGCGTTTCGCGAAGCATTGCAGGCGGTGCCCGAGCCTTCAGAAAAATGGACCGAAGTGTGGGGTCATATTTATCTGGGCAAGATTTTCGATCTATTGGGGCAGCGCGCGCGCGCCGTCAACGAATATAGCAAAGCGAAACAAACCAACGACGACACAGGCGGCGCTCAGGAAGAAGCCGAGCGCATGCTAAAAAAACCCTATTCCGAGGGCGGCACTACCGCTGATACACCCGCGGCCGACACGAAATCACCCGCGGCCAGTGCAACTCCTCCTGCAAGCGATAAGCCGGTGCTGAAGAAACCCAACCCCTGAACAGGCCCAATCGCCGCAATTATTTGGTAAGCAGAATTACGCGCTTGTCGCCGACCCTGCAGGCTCCGCCTGGATACGTTCCCAGGTCCGCTCAAAAATCCTCTTTGCTTCCTCGTCGAACAACACGAAATGAATCGTCTCCAGAGAAGTTTTCCCTTTCAGATGTTGCGCTGCTTCGCAAAGCATGATTTCCGCGCATTCCTTCAGGGCGAAGCCGGCGATGCCTGTCCCCACGGCGGGAAAGGCGATGGATTTGAGGCCGCGCTCGGCCGCAATGCGGAGCGAGTGCCCGGTCGAGTGGCGCAACGCTTCGGCCGTAGTTTTTCCACCCAGCCCCATGCTCGCCGCATGAATCACGAAACGCGCTTTGAGCTTGCCACCAGTGGTGATGGCGGCGTACCCGACGGGAATGCTCCCGATGGCGTCGCACTCGCGCTGGATTTGCTCGCCGCCCTTGCGGCGGATCGCTCCGGCGACGCCGCCGCCCAAAATCAGATCGTTGTTGGCGGCGTTGACGATGGCGTCGGTCTCCATCTCCGTCAGGTCGCCCTGCTGAATGAGGATTCTATCTGCGATTGATTTTGTCATTTGTCTCTTCACACCGCTCCCGAGCGCTGACTATATCTCGACGGAAGATTCTTGCCGCGGATAGTCGTAGACACCGCTGCCCGACTTCCGACCGAGACGCCCTTCCCTGACATACTGCTGCAGCAATGGGCTGGGCGTGTATTTTTCGCCGAGGGTTTGATGGAGATACTCGAGCACATTGAGGCACACATCCAGGCCAACCAAATCGGCAAGCTCCAGTGGGCCCATGGGATGATTCAGGCCGAGCTTGAGAGCCTTATCGATATCCTCGGCGGAGGCGATCCCGGTTTCCAGCAAAGCGAAAGCTTCGTTGCTGAGCAGCGCGCTCACCCGAGAGGTGATAAAACCCGGCGAATCCTTCACGACCACGACCTCTTTGCCCATGCGGCGGCCAACCTCGCGGCAAGTTGCGATGGTTTCGTCGGAAGTCAGCGGCGTTTTGACCAGCTCGATAAGCTTCATCTTGGGAACCGGATTGAAAAAGTGCATCCCGATGCAACGCTCATGGTAAACAGTGACGTCGCTCATCTCAGTGATGGAAAGTGAAGAAGTGTTGCTCGCAAAGATGGCGTTGGCCTTTGCGAATTTGTCGAAGATGGTGAACAGTTCCATCTTCATTTCCATTTCTTCGGGGACGGCTTCGATGATCAAGTCCGCTTCGCGAATGGCGTCTTCCACCTTGTTTGCGGTCGTAAGCTGCTTCAGGGCGACGCCGCGAATTGCAGCCTCCACTTTCCCTCGTGAAACGCCTTCGTCGAAGGCTCGCTGGATCCATGCAACGGCCTGCTGGATCTTGAGGTGCGAAATATCTTCAAGAATTGTGCGGTAACCACCCAACGCGGAGGCGTAAGCGATGCCGCGCCCCATCGTGCCGGCGCCGATTACCGCAATGGTCTTTACTTCCATGCTTGCTTCTCCATTCCAGGCCGAGTGCTAACGTGGGAACAACCGCGCTGCATTGTCGTAGAGGATTTTGCGCTTGATCTCTTCGCTTAGCGGCAGCGCGTCAAATTTCTCGAGGTTCCCTTTCATTTCCGGGACGCCCGGGCCAGGCCAGTCCGTTCCCCACAACACCTTGTCTGCGATATCCGCGATGCGCGGAAAATATTCGAGGAGTTTCTGCGGTGGGATGCCGGAGATGTCCATGTGCATGTTCTTGTGGCGGCGCACGAGAAAAAATGCTTCGTTCATCCAAAGCGGCCGGCCACCGTGCGCGAGGATGACCGTCAGGTCGGGAAAATCGACGCACAGGTCGTCGCATAGGATCGGTTGCGCGTGAACATTGCGCGCGCCGGGGAAAATAGAGGTCCCCGTATGAACCATCACAGGCAAGGCGTTAGCCTGAGCACGCTCGTAGATGGAGGCAAGCGGGCCGTCACCGTTGCGATAGGCATTCGGCGAGATGACTTGGTGCGAGGGATGGAGTTTGAGCGCGCGAATGCCGAGCTTGGTGATGCGGTCGACTTCGGCGCCAGGGTCGGCGACAGTGCGCGGATGGACGGAGCCGAAGGCCAGGAGGCGGTCGGGCGCAACGCGGCAATAACGTGCGATCCAGTCGTTCACGTCGGGCGTGAAACCCATAATGTCGGGGCTCACGTAATTGATGAGCCCGGCGCGCTCAACGCCGAGTTGATCGAGGAAGACAAGGAAAGCTTTAGGATCGGCCGTGTAGCGCTCGATTTCCGCGAAGTCCCTGCGGCCGCGCTTTATGAGCTCGAGCTGAACAGGTTTCACCATGTGCAGAGGCATGATGTGGACGTGAATGTCGATGATCGGCTGCACGAAGAAATTGTTCCTAGTGAAATCCGGATATACGACTGGCGCTGCTGCAGCTTACTTCAGGAGCTTCATGAATGCATCTTCCTCATAGCCAAGAACAATCTGGGTTCCTTTGATAACGATCGGCCGGCGAATCAGATTGGGCTCTTTGGCCATGAGTTTTATGGCCTCGGCGCGTGAAGGCGGATTTTCTTTCATATTGCGAGTGCGATAAAGCTCGTTGCGTGTATTCAGGAATTGCTTGTAGTCGCGGCCGCCGATGAGTTTCTCGAGCTCGGCTTCGCTCAAGCGCTCTTTGTCCAGATCGCGGGATTCCAATTCGACGCCATGCTCCAGCAAGAGACCTCTTGCCTTGCGGCACGTTGTTCAAGTCGGTTTTTGCAGGAACAGTATTTTCGTCTTGGCCACTCGCTCCCCAGTTGCAGGGGCGAAACATGCTGCGCCCCTACGGAGAATCTGCCCTTAATAGCGCGGCACGCGCGGGTCGATTTCGAGCGACCAGCGCTCGATGCCCCCAGCGAGCGATTTTGCCCGCCCTACCCCCTGACCTCGAAGCCAGACAGCAACGTCGAGACTGCGCATACCGTGATGACAGTAGCAGATCACCTCGTCGTCGGTATCAAGGGCCTGAAGATTCGCTGGAATCGAGCCCATCGGAATATGCTTCGCACCTTCGATGCGGCAGATCTCGAACTCCCAGGCTTCGCGGACATCGACGAGCAGCAACTTCTCGCTGCGATCGAGCCGGCGTTTCGTATCCGCCGGAGTTATTTCCAAATCTTCCGACCCGCTCATCTCTTCTCACCGGCGATGCTATCTCGAAAGGCGCACCACCTGCAGAAACCCTCTCCGCTGGCTTCCGTGTCAAAGATCCATCCCTCTGCGCAAGGGTCCAATGCCCGCACATTCAGCCGTTGGAGAATCTCGTGAACGAGGCTTCCAGCTTTTTCGCCGCCGCGAAAATGTTGAAGTGCACGCACGACAAATTATTATTGAATCGAGCCCTTCGGAGAAATCCACTGCTTCTCGACGGCCTGAATTTCATTGACAAGCTTTACATCTTCTTCCTGTGGCAGCATCTCGCGCAGGTGCTGCTCGTACTCACGTGAGGAGAGCAATTCTCCGGCGACGCTGTAGGGCTGCTTAGCGAATTCGCCGATGAAGCGGTTGAACTTGATGTCCGGAACATAGAGCGGCGTCTGCCCCGGTTGAATATTCTTGTTGACCATTTCCAAAAGTTTCTTGCATTCGAGGAGATAGAGCTCGCGGCTGTGCTCGTTCATGCGTTCGAGGTCGGCTTCCTGTTTGGCGGTAGGCTCATCATAGCGGCCCTTGAGCCCCCAGACGTAGAACCAGTGCGCAGAGCTGGATTTGTCCACGCCGAAAAGGTCGAGGCTAACCGGAATCCACTTGTTGATGTATTTCTGAATGATGTTCGTTGGAACGACGCCGGCCTTTACGATGCGCTTGAGGCCGTCCTGACCGGTGCCGAGGTGAAAGGACTCCTCTTTCAACATGGGAATCATGGATTGCGCGAGGGGCGCGAAGCCGGAGTAACTCAGCATGGTGAGCTGGTACTTGCCGTCACGGTCGACGAAATCGGTATAAGTGAAAAAGTCGAGCCAGTTGTTGACCTCCTGATTGAACGCGCCGAGAAGGCGTTTTTGATCGAAGGCGCGGCGTTCCAGCATCTTCTGCGCTTCGACGCGGCCGCTGTAGCCGAAGTGATTCATGAGCAGGTAGCACATCTGCCAGCCGTGACGCATTTCTTCGGTGACCACGCGGCAGAGCGATTGCCGGTCGTGCTCGCTGGGAGAATTTTCAAAGAGCCGGCGCTGCTGCTCGACGGAGGCAAATTCGGTGTCGCCCTGGTAGACAATCAGATTGAGCAAGGCATCGCGCATGCGCTGGTCGGGAATCTGGACGATCTTCTCCCATTTCGTGCGGCCCTTGTAAGCCCCAAACTCGATTTCCTTGGAACGCGTGGGGCCAAATTTCGCTTCGAATTGGTAGTTTGTGATTTCCGGATAAGCTACGCCGATATCTTTCTGCCAGACGCGGAACAGATCTACCCAATCATCAAAAGTTGTCAAGCGTGTTGCCGGCATTATCCCTTTTCCTCCTCAGACTCATTTCGCCCGATACCGCCATTTTGAGAAAGTTCCCCGTACGCGGTCGGCGTTAAACTCGAGTGTGCTGATTAGCGGCCCTGAAATTTCGGAGGCCGCTTCTCGAAAAAGGCACGAATTCCTTCGCCGCAATCGTCCGAAGGGAAGCACTTCATCTGCTGCTGGACCTCATTTTCGAGCGCTTCTTCCAGGGCCTTCCGTCCGCTGCCAAATAGAACCTGCTTCACCGCCCGAATCGCCAGTGGCGGTCCTGCCGCGATCTTTTCAGCAAGCGCTTTCACCTCGGCATCGAGCTGCGCCGCAGCGACAACGCGGTTGACCAGCCCCAGCCGGAGCGCCGCCGGCGCATCGATCATGTCACCCGTATAAAACAACTCCGCCGCTACGGACGGGCCGACAAGCTGCGGAAGAAAGAATGTGCCGCCGTAATCCGGAAACAAGCCGACCTTGGCGAAGTTCTGGCCAAACGTGGCCTCCTCCGCGGCGATGCGAAAGTCCGCAGCCAGCGCAATGTTCATACCCGCGCCGGCGGCCGCGCCGTTAATCGCAGCGATGACAGGCTGCGGCATTGTGCGCATCTTCAAAACCATTTGCATTCCCGAACGGAGAAGCGGCTCAAGCTGCTTCGTATCTCCGCTCTCGCGGCCTTTGCGTATATGACCGAGATCTCCGCCAGCGCAAAAGGCGCGTCCGGCGCCGGTCAGAATGACGACGCGGACGGATTCGTCCAGCGCGACGCGCGCGAGCGCATCGTTCAGAGCTCCCGCGAGTTCGTTGTTTAAAGCGTTCAAACGATCAGGACGATTCATCACCAGCGTGGCGATTCCGTCGCGCTTCGCTTCCAGAACTACCGGTGCGGCCGAAGCGGTTTGTGGCGCATTGCTCATGGAATACTCACCGTCAGTGTCCCTTCTCTTCCCGCTCTTTCTCGATGCGTTTCACAAGTTGCGCGAGCTTTCGAAAGTGCTGCATCTTTTCGCGGTTTCCGTGGGTGTTCTGGCCACTTGTGGACGGAAGCACGTACACAAGAGCGCCATAAAGAAGTTCCTTTTGCTGGCCGTACCGGCATTTCCGCTGCGCAAACTGTTCGTAAGTTAGCTTGCCGTTGAAGGCCACCACATGAGGAGCGAACTCTTCGAGCTTTTGCGACAGCACGATGCGGCCTTCGGCAAAGTCTTCGCGGCTGAGCTGTTCGACCCCCTTAGTAGGCCGCTTCACGAGGTCGGTCAAGCCAACGCCAAATTCGATCACGCGCTTGTCGTCGCGGTATTCGAGGGGTTCCGGCACAACGCCCCCTTCATAGAGGGCTGGCCAGAACTGGTTGCCGCGGCCTGCGTAATAGTGGCCGACGCGCACCGAGGACTCGCTCGGATTGCAGCCTACAATTACGAGCTTCATGCCCCTTCGCAAATGGTCAGGCAGTGTTTTCATGCAAACAGCTTAACTCAGCCCTCGAAGCTGCGTCACTTCCCTTTGAAGTTGGCAGCACGCTTTTCAACGTAAGCCGCCAGCCCTTCTTTGGCGTCCTCACTGCTGAAGAGCAACTGCTGCAATTCCCTTTCCAGTCCAAGCGCTTCGCCGAAGCCGACTTCCGAGCCGGTAACGACAGCGCGCTTGATGCGTCCGACGGCACGCGAAGCTTTGTTAGGCGGGCAGAATTGTCGTGCGTAGGCCATCACATCGTCCCAATAGGACTCGCGGTCGTAGATATAGTGAATCAGCCCCATCTCGAGCGCTTCTTCGAAACTGAAGGTCCGGCCAGTGGCCATCAGTTCAAGTGCCTTGGCGCGCCCGATAACGCGGGAGAAGCGTTGCGTGCCGCCAGTTCCGGGTAGCACTCCGAGATTTACTTCCGGCAATCCGATCTTGCCGCCTTCCTTCTTCGCGATACGAATATCACACGCAAGAGCAATCTCCAAACCTCCGCCAACCGTGTGGCCATTCAGCGCGGCAATCACCAGCTTGGGCGTCTGTTCCAGCCGGCTCAAAGTCTCGTTCGCATGCAGACAGAAGTAATACTTAAACGTGGGATCCGCTTTGGTGAGCATGGGGATGCTCGCGCCGGCTGAGAAAAACTTTTCGCCGGCGCCGCGGATTAATATGACGTGAACATTCTCATCCATGCGCGCCTTCAGAATGGCGGTGTCAAGTTGTTGCATCATCTCGTAGGTGTACGTATTGGCCGGCGGATCATCGATTTCGAAAATCGCGACGCCTTCCTCGACGCGATATTTCACCAGTTCCTTCGTTCCGAGCGCCTGGGTGGTTGCCATGCGTTTGTCTCCTGAACTTTAAGTTCCTTAATATCCAAGTGGCCCGCTTAGTCCGCCGCCCCCACTTTTTGGAAATGTTCCAGCGGCCGCGATTCCCGGTCCTGCCCTGCGCGGGCTCCATTGCGCCCGTGGAGTACGCCACGCAGGAAAATCTCGCTGATGGTTCCTGCCAGCTCTTCCGAGCGCGGATCAACCTTGGGGTCATGCCATTTGTAGACCCAGTTCATCATGCCGTAAAGACTCAGAACAGCGATCCGGGGGTTCAGTTCTGACATAGCCTCGCGGGCGGCCAAATCGTCAAAGATTTCACGCGCGAAGGCGTAATAGCGCCGCTTGATGACTGCGATTTCTTTATTATAAGGTTCTTCCAGAGCGTCTTCCTCGTGAGAAAGTACTTTCATCTCTGCAGGGTGGGCCAGGAAGTACTCTAAGTGGTTCTGTATAAAGAGCTTGAGTCGCTCCTCGGGAGCGGCCGTGGCAACCAAGCGGAGTTGAAGCCTGCTGAGTATGCTAGTAAAGGCATTTTTTTGAATAAGATAGAGCAACTGCTGCTTGCTTTCGAAGTAATAGTAAAGCCCCGAAAGGGATATCCCTGTTGCCCGGCTAATGTCCCTTATGGAAGCGCCCTCGAAACCCCGCTCGGCGAAGATTTGCGCCGCATGACGAAGGATGTGTTGCAGCTTGGCTTCGGAATCGCGCGGGATGGGAATACGAGCGGCCATAGTTTATGTCGAACGTTCGTTCGAAAACTCTATCCGTCCCAGACCCTCGTGTCAAGGCCGCTTCTCTGCTCTGTGTTCTTCCGCGCTGGCGGAAATAGCTCCGATTCTTGAATCCCGGGCCTCGGCTCCATCATCCAAGAAGGGCGCTGGGAGAGTGGCGAAACTGGGTTGTGTTAACTTTATGACCAGGACCGGCGAAAAAGGCACGCGATTCGGAGCCCGTGGCGCTGCCGAGCGATGCGCACGCGCGTCTGCATGAAGCCCTGCGTCGCAGAATGCAAGAGAAACCGAATTAGCGGCGTCGCATGCGCCATCAAGATTCCGCCCAAAGTGCCAATTCCCTTCCGAGACCCTTCTCTCGCGCCATGGCGTACACCTTCATAGCGACCGCTAAATCCCAGGATGCTATTCCATTGGACTTAAAAAGGGTGACTTCTCCGGCGCTCGTTCTCCCGCTCGTCTTGGCCGCCACGACGTCCGAAAGTTTTTTAACTCCGGTCCAGCACACTTCATCGCCCTTGAACGCAATGATCAGGTCGCCTGCCTCCTGCCGTGATTGTTCGACCGAATCCGCAACGATGACATCGGCACTCGCCACAGCCTCATCGTCGAGTTCCCGTTTGTGCGCATGGTTCGCGCCGATGGCATTGATATGCGCGCCGTTACTCAAGTCTGCGCCGCTCACAATGGGCTGACTTGCTGTCGTCGCGGTACAGACGATATCCGCGCCGCGAACAGCCGCGCTGGCTGACGCTGCGGCCGTAACCGGAACGCCGAGCCGTTCGGTCATCTCCTTGGCAAAGTTCTCGCGCCGCTCGGGGTCACGGCCGTAGGCGCGCACAGATTCGAGTTTTCGAACGGCAGCGATAGCTTCAAGTTGCGTTTTGGCCTGGCTCCCGGTTCCGATGATCGCCGCGACACGCGCGTCGGGTCGCGCAAGATATTTTGTGGCCACACCGGAAGCAGCTCCCGTGCGCAACTGCCCCATGTAATCCGCTTCGATCATTGCCACAAGATCGCCGGTGGCGACTTCATAAAGAGGAACGAGGAAACGTATTTTTCCTCGGACGTAGGTGTACTGTTTCATCGCCAGGTAGCCCGCCTTGAAGTCCGCGGCAGCCATGTAGTGAAAGAAGCCACCGCTCGGGAGTTCGAAACGCCGGCGTGGGTGGACGATGACTTCGCCGCTGGCCTGTTTGCGCGAGATCTCTTCCACGGCATCAATCGCCATGGACATGGTCAAAACCGATCGCACTTCCGCTTCGTTGATGTGCAGCGTCATTTACTTGCTCCCTATGGAGTGCCCGCTATTTCGCCGGTCCTATTGACACGGGCACACGGTTAGATTTTTTGGCGGCGGCGCCTTCGCGTACGCGACGTACGAGAGTTTGCTTCAAGCGATAAATCCTCTCTTCCTTGGTTCCATCCATCAAATGGAAGCGAAACTCAGGCTCGCCCGAAGGTCCTTTGCCAACACGCACGGGCATTTGCCCGCATAGATCATTTTCGATAAACGCGGTTTCATAGCGCGTCTTCCTTGTGTTCCAAGTGTAGACGCGCAGGTTAGTGAAATCGCATTGCTGCCCCTCTGGACCCCGGGCACCGGCCACGAGGTACTGCGGCTTGTCGCCCGAAGGATCGCTGACGCGGTTCAATTCGAACCAAGCCAGCGGCCGAACATTCGCTGAGGCCATTCCTTCCCGTACAGCGTCGGGAATGTCGAACTCGACGAAGCGTGCGATGACCCATCCCGCGATAGGGATGGTTTGATCACCGGGTTGCGTCGTAGTCGTCGGAACAGAAGACTGCGCCGCGACTTCGCCAGGCGGACGAGTGGCGACACCTCGGACCAGGAACCAGTCTTCTTTCTTCGTTTCTTGCGGCTCGCCAGAGGGCTCCTTCTCGTCGGTGACCTGAACCCAATCGGCAACGGCGCGCCCCACGATCTCAACAGGAACACCACGGACGAATTGATAGAGGCGAGGTTCGTTGCGCCCGGGTTCGACGCGCAAATTGGTTTGCACCTTAGTCCGGCCGCGTGCCTGGACCGGCAAAGAGCGCACATCAGCGAGAAGCTTTGCGCTGCGCTGCCAAAGCAAAGGCTCCATAAGCGATCGTCCATCAACCCAGCCGTCGGCGCCGGAGGCGGTACGCACTCTCACATTTTCATTGCGGCGAGAGAGAACGTCGACGTGTTCTCCGTAGTGAAGCACGTCTCTTTGCTCGCGGACCTGCGCCACACTGCTCCAAAGTGTGACGTTTTGCTCGCTGACGTAGGCTTCGCCAAGCGATTCGCGTTTCGGCCGGAACATCCAGGCAAGCAGCGCCACAAGGATGAGTAGCGGCACTGCCACCAGGAGCTTGCGTTTCATGCACTATCCCCGAACGATTTGACTTTGGTCCTGACTCCCAGTCGGTCTTCGGCAAAGATTGTACCTGATTCCTTGCCGCGGCCGGTCCTGCCGCTGCGCCGTTTGCTTTTCTGCTAGAATGCCGCTGCGTTTCATCCCTCTCTTGATCTTTCTCGGAGGAACTCGATGAAGATGCTGAGTTCACTGCAACCACTGGCACTGCTTCTTCTCCGCGCTGCTCTCGGCCTTATCTTCATCACCCACGGCTATCCCAAACTAGTCCATGGGGCTGGCATGCAGAGCTTCTTCATCGAACACGGGCTGCCTGGTTATTTCTTGTATGTTGCGGGCGTGATGGAGTTTTTCGGCGGCGGGCTGCTGCTTTTGGGATTGTTTACTCGCGGCGCGGCGCTGCTCTTGGCGTTCGAAATGTTTGTAGCGATTTGGAAAGTGCACAGCAGCCGCGGGATTCTGGCCGTTCACGAATACGAGTTTCCACTGGCGTTGGCGATGGCTTGCCTGGCTCTGGCAACCGTCGGAGCCGGGCTTATTTCCATCGATCACCCGCTCTTTGGCAATGGGACAGGAAAGTCGCGCGGCCCGCGAAATCCTAAGAACTAGACAGGCCTCGAGCTGTAGCCCACCGAGGCGGACATATCAGTTTGCTTCCGTCTTCCAGCTAGGTGGTGACACTAGCCGAAGTATGGACCACTTCTGCCGGGGCGAGGGGCAAAACTATCCAGAGCACGATGTAGGCGACTAGGCCAGTTCCCCCGCAAAGAATGAGGAGCAGCCAAACCACGCGAAGAATTGTGGGATCGAGATCGAAGTAATCCGCGAGCCCGGCGCAAACGCCGCCAATTTTCTTGTCCGTGCTCGAGCGCATCAGTCTCTTTCTGTACACCGCAGCCTGAGCCATTCCAGGAGCGCCGGCCTCTGCCTGCATCGCCCCCGCAGTTGTAGCAAAACTTGGAGCCCGCCACGATCTCTTTCTGACAACCTGGGCAAGTCATTGTGCCACCCCCACTGGGCGGTATCCCGCCGTTTCCTACTCTAGGATACGAAACGGATTCGCAAAAGGTTTCATTTCGCGCCTGGCCCTTCCCGAAGTCTAGTACTCCAGCAGTTGCTTGACCGCTGCGGTGATATGCGCGACTTGAGGAAGGATCACGTCTTCCAGCTTGGGCTGATACGCGCAGAAAGTATCCATCGCAGCAACGCGCTTCACAGGCGCATCAAGCTCTTCGAAAAGCTCATCACCGATGCGCGCCGCGATCTCCGCACCATAGCCCCAGCTCAGCATATCTTCATAGGCAACGATCACGCGGTGCGTTTTCCGCACCGTGGCGGCAATCGCTTCCCAGTCGTAGGGCGAGAGCGAGCGCAGGTCGATAATCTCAGCTGAAATGCCTTCGCGCTCAAGCTGCGCCGCAGCTACTTCAGCACGGTGCACAACGGCGCCGAAGGTAATGATGCTGACTTCGGAACCTTCTCTCACGACGCGGGCTTTACCGAACGGCACCATGTAATCGGGCCCGGGATACTCGGAGCGGTTGTACGGCTGCCGATAAAGATGTTTGTGTTCAAGAAACATCACTGGATCATCGCTGCGGATTGCCGTGCGCAGGAGCCCGGCAACGTCCAGCGCCGTGGAGGGCAGGACCACACGCAAGCCAGGGCAATGCGTGAAAATCGATTCACCACTCTGACTGTGATAGATGCCGCCACCCGTAAGATATCCCCCGATGGCGACGCGGATGACCGCAGGAGATTTGAAGGCGCCATTCGAACGCCAGCGCATCACGCAGAGCTCGTCGCGGATCTGCATCATGGCCGGCCAAATATAATCGAAGAACTGGATCTCCGCGACGGGCTTAAGCCCGCGAGTCGCCATGCCGATGGCGTTGCCAACAATGCTGGCTTCGGCGAGCGGCGAATTAAAAACGCGATCCGACCCGTATTTGCGCTGTAGCCCTGAAGTGGCTTTGAAGACTCCGCCTTTCCCTTTGACCTCCTTGAGATTCTCCTCGCGGCTGCAATCGGCGACATCCTGGCCGAAAATAATGATGCGCTCGTCGCGGGACATTTCATCGGACAGCGTGGCCGCGACCATCTCGACCATGGTCTTCGGCGCGCCGTGAAACTTGGGCTGTGTTTCGAACGCCGCCGACGTGGGATCGACGTCTGGCGAATACACGTGCATGCGAATCGAGTCAATCGAGGGGGGCTCCGCGGCTAGCGCCTGGTCAGCCGCTTCGCGGACCTCCTGCTCGACCTCGGCCTCCAGCGCCTCGATCTGCTTCTGATCAAGAAGCGCTTCACGCACCAAGAACAGCGCAAACTTCGAAAGCGGATCGCGCCGTGCCTCGGCCTCGCGCTCCCCCGGCGTCTTATACAGCTTTTCGTCATCGGACAGCGAATGCGAATATGGCCGCGTCACATGCGCGTGGACAAGCGCTGGTCCGCGCCGTTCACGGCAATATTCGACAGCATCCTTGCAAACGGAGTAGCTCTCGAGCGGATCCGTGCCGTCGCATTCGGAAACATGCAAGCCCGGGAAGTTACGCGTCAGCTCGGAAATGCTTCCGCCCGCCGTCTGTACTTCGATCGGAACAGAGATGGCATACCCGTTGTCTTCGACTAGAAAAAACAGCGGAAGTTTCTTTGCACAAGCGGTGTTGAGGGACTCCCAGAACTCTCCTTCACTGGTAGCCCCGTCCCCCGAAGACACATATACAATTTCATCGCGCTCATAGCGCGCCCGCTCCCCTGGAGGAGTTTTCTTCGCCTGCGCCAGGGCTTTCGGGCGCGTTTCATAATAGAGAGTGGCTTCCGCCGCGCCCACGGCTTGGACGAACTGCGTCCCGGTGCAAGATGACTTGCTCACGATGTTCAATTTCGGATTGGCCCAATGCGAGGGCATCTGGCGCCCGCCGGAGCTCGGGTCATCCTTGGCTCCAACGGCTTGGAGAAGCATTTCGAGCGGCGTGACACCCAGCATCAGGCAGAGCGCGCGATCGCGGTAGTAGGAGTAAAGCCAATCAACGCCCGGACGAAGAAGCAACCCCATTGCCGCGGTCACCGCTTCGTGGCCGGCACTGGAAATTTGGAAGAAAATCTTGCTCTGGCGCTTGAGCTGGATTTCCCGGTCATCCAGCCGCCGGGAGAGATACATCGTGCGGTAGATGCGGACCAGCGTTTCGCGATCGAGGCCGTGATACTTCGTGGCGTCAAGCTTGGCTATCTTGACGCGCGTCTGTACCGCCATTCGGTCTGCCCTCGTCGGACTGGAAGATTTGCCCCTCGCGGGAGTCTATTATACCGGATGTCCTTTCGCCCCTGCTATTTCAGGTTCTGGAATTTTTCCTCAATAGAACCAAACCCTGGCTCATCTTGCCCCAGCAGCTTGGGAGAGGCGCCTTTGAAAGGCTCTTCAGACGGGATGCGATCTACCCAGCGCTGGTGAGACAGCTTTTCGTGACCGGAGAAGTAGAGACGCACGAGAAGCTTCACCTTTCCGTTCGCCTCTGCAGTTTCCTCAGCCTTCATTTTGCTCTTGGCTTTGCTCTCGGGATTCTCGGCTTTGACCGCACCGCCATCCGCAGCGGCTTCGACGCGATCAAACTTGAATTGAAGTTTCTTATCCAGGCGAAACGCTTGCCGCCAACCCTCCAGCTTATGGCGCGCCTGCTGTGCTGCCTCTTCATTCGCGCCGAAATCGAACACAAGAAAGGTATTGTGCATACGGCGAGTCTGCGACGCTCACGCCGCCAAGTCAAGGCGAGACGCGCATTAATGTGACGCATGGGAGCCGACAATATTGTCTCTTTCATGATGCTTCGTCCCAAATGGGCACCAAACCCTATGCGCGAGGGAATAATTTGGCGTAATATCTGGTACTAGTTAATGGACACCGTGCGAACTCGTCGTCAAAACCGCAGGCCCATCTTTTCCGCGAGCCTCTGTCTGCTAGCGGTCGTGCTTTTGTACGCCCCATTCGCCGCTGCCGCATGGCCTGCGCGCGGCATGGCTTGCTGTGCCGGAGACCACTGCCCTATCCCCGAACATCACCATCGCAAAGCGCCGGCCGCCCCTGATGCTGCCATGGATTGCGGCCACAACATGAATGGCATGACGGCATGCACGATGTCCTGCTGCCACCCCAGCGACCGGCCTCTTGTCGCACCAGTTGCTTTCGTATTACCCGCATTGGCATCGGTCCCCGTGCCAACGGCAGTAGCCCGATCCAGCGAACAGTTGAAGCAACTCGAGCGCCCTCGTTCTTCCAAACCACTCTCCCCGCCTCCTCGCGTCGCCGCCGCGGCCCTGTAAAGGACCGTCCCCTCCCTTCTCACAAGCTGATTAACCCGCGACGCGGCAACTTTGCAGCGCGTTATCCATTCTTTCAAGGAGAATAAAGGGATTTCATGCGACGCATATCCTTTCTGATTGTGGGCTCGCTCTTGATTACAGCTTCTGCTCTTGCAACGATTTTCGGCGCGGTCCGCGGCATTGTCCACGATCCGCAACATCGTCCGGTCTCGGACACAAAAGTCGTGCTGAAAGCAAGAACCTCTGACTACACACAGACGGTACAAAGCGATGTTAACGGGGATTTCCACTTCGACACAGTTCCGCTCGGGGAATATACGGTAACGGTTTCCCAACCAAACTTTGTGGCCCAGGCAAAAAACATAACGGTTTTTTCCGGAACGGCGCCTATTTTGCACTTTGAATTGCTGCTTGCCACTCAGAATCAGTCCATCACCGTCTCCGCGGAAGATGATCCGGCGCAGGGAGAGTCGATAACTCCAACTGGCGTCGTTGACCGTGAGGAAATTAGTCAGACGCCCGGCGCGACCCGGGCCAACAGCCTCGCCATGATCACGGATTACGTTCCGGGAGCTTACCTCACTCACGACCAGCTCCACGTCCGAGGCGGCCACCAGGTAAGCTGGCTCGTGGACGGCGTGCCCATTCCGAACACCAACATCGCCAGCAATCTCGGTCCGCAGATTGATCCCAAGGACATTGATACGGTCGAAATGCAGCGAGGCAGTTACGCCGCCGATTTCGGCGACCGTACTTACGGTGTATTCGACGTTGCGCCACGCACCGGCTTTGAGCGCAATAATGAAGCAGAGTTGGTCGCCGGCTTCGGTAATTTCTACCAATCGGATGACCAGCTCAATTTCGGTGGACACACCAAACGTTTCGCCTATTACACCAGCGCCAACGGCAATCGCACCGATCTCGGGCTGCAAACGCCCACATCCGCAGTGATTCACGATCGCGCGAACGGTTACGGAGGTTTCGCTTCGTTGATCTACAACGCCGATTCGCAGGATCAGTTGCGCTTCGTGACCTCTCTGCGGCGCGACTATTATCAAATCCCCTTTGACCCGACGGATCCAAATCTCAAACCGGGGGAGTTCCTCCGAGACGCCAATCGGGAGAGCGATGCCTTCGTCACTTTTTCCTGGGTGCGGACGTTCAGTCCCGGTCTCGTTCTGACCGTTTCGCCTTTCTATCATTTCAACAGCGCCAACTACGCGAGCAATCCAAGCGACACACCGACTGCGGCCACGCAAGATCGCTCTTCCAAGTACGAAGGCGGTCAAGCCACCCTCGCCTACGTCAAGGGCAGAAATAATGCGCGTGCCGGGATTTATGTCTTCGGCCAGCAGGGCGGCCAACTATTCGGCTTGCTTTTCAACGACGGCAGCGGAAGATCGCCGCTTCGAGACACGGAAAATATTTCCGGCGGGCTTTTTTCGCTTTATGCGGAAGATCAGTTTCGCTTGACATCGTTGCTCACGCTAAATGCCGGAATTCGCCAGACCCATTTTTCAGGCAGCGTGGTTGAAAATGCCGCCAGCCCGCGCTTCGGAGCGGCTTTTCGCATTCCGAAGTTGAACTGGGTCTTTCGGGGCTTCTACGGCCATTTCTACCAGGCGCCGCCCCTGGTTACCCTTTCCGGTCCGTCGCTGCAGCAAATCGTTACCAATCAGGGATTCGCATTCACGCAGTTGCGCGGCGAGCGCGACGAAGAATCTCAATTCGGCGTGACAATCCCTTTCAAGACTTGGACACTCGACGCCGATACCTTTCGCACCCGCGCCAAGAACTTCTTCGACCACAATAATCTCAACAACTCAGACATTTTCTTCCCCATCACCATCAATGGCGCGTTGATTCGCGGTTGGGAGCTGACCCTCCGTTCGCCACGCATCAAGAATCGCGGTCAGCTCTATCTGACCTATTCGAATCAGATCGCACTGGGCAGGGGCGTCATCAATGGCGGCTTGATTCCCCCCGGCACCATTCCCAGCAACGATTTTTTCACCCTCGATCACGACCAGCGCAACACGCTTCACGTGGGGGGTATCGCAAATCTCCCCTGGCGAACCTACGCCTCCACCGACGTGTACTATGCTTCCGGTTTTTCCAACGGCAACCCTCCGCCCTCACACTTACAGGGCCACACAACCTTTGACCTGTCGCTGGGCAAAAATTTCGGTGAGCGTTTCTCCGTCTCCGTGAGCGCCATCAATGTCGCCAACCGCCGCGTTCTGCTCGACAACAGCTTCACCTTTGGCGGAACGCACTTCCTCAACCCGCGTGAGCTCTTCGTCCAATTGCGCTACCGCTTCCATTACTGACCGTCTTACCGGGGCCCGAAGTGGAGGAATCGTGGCTCGGTGTTGACCTCTCGTCAATTTTTATGGCGCTTTCAAACTCTCAGCGAGAGGAATTTTTCCTCAAGCTGCTATAGTGTTTCCTCGTGAATTGCTGACTTACAACATGCCAGAATCACCCCAAAACAAATCCTGGCTCAACCGCACCGTGCTCGGCGTCGGCCTGACGAGCCTCTTCAGTGACTGGAGTCATGAGACGGCGACCGCGGTGTTGCCTGCATTTCTCGCGGCCATTGGCGCGGGGCCAGCATGGCTCGGCGCGATCGAAGGGATCGCCGACGGCCTCTCCAGCTTCGCGAAGCTTGCTTCCGGCCATTTCACCGACCGGCTCAAGCATCGCAAGCCTCTCGCCGTTTTCGGATATGCCGTCACTGCGCTAGCTACAGCTTCGTTTGCGTTTGCCACTCACGCCTACCAAGTTCTGATTGGCCGCGCGACAGCCTGGCTCGGCCGCGGCGTTCGGTCTCCCGTGAGAAAAGCGCTGCTCGCCGCAAATGTTCCCCCGGACGCCTACGGCCGCGCGTTCGGCTTCGAACGACTGATGGACACCGTGGGTGCGATAGCCGGACCGCTCACTGCACTCTGGTTGCTCGAGCAAACCGGCCATTCCTACAAGAAAGTTTTCCTCTGGACCCTCTTGCCCGGACTGGTCGCGGTCGCGTCATTCTGGTTCCTGGTACGCGAACGGGCAATTGCTTCACGCCCGAAGCAATCCTTCTTCACTGGGCTCCGCACGCTCCCCCTCAGCTTCCGGCGCCTTCTAGTGGGAGTGGGCATCTTCGGCGCGGGCGATTTTTCGCATTCCATGCTGATCCTGTACGCCTCGCGAATGCTCGCGCCCTCTCACGGGCTGGCGCGCGCTGCCAGCCTCGCCGTCGCCCTTTATACGCTGCACAACGTCTTCTACGCCGCGTCCGCCTACGCCAGCGGATGGTTAAGCGACCATGTACCGCAGCGCAAGGTGGTTCTCGCGTCGGGTTATGCGCTTGCCGGCGTCACCGCAATTCTTCTCTGCACTGGAACGCATTCTCTGTGGCTGCTTGCAGTCATTTTCGTCATCGCCGGCCTGTATATCGGCACGGAAGAAGCCCTCGAAGACTCACTCACCGCCGAAATTGTCCCCAAGGAGCAGCATGGCATGGCCTTTGGTACGCTCGCCGCCGTGAATGCCGTGGGCGATTTCCTTTCGAGCTTGCTGGTTGGTTTCCTCTGGAGCGCTTTCTCCGTACAAGCCGCTTTCGCCGCCTCCGGAATCCTCTTCTTTGCCGGAGCCATCTTCATCCTGCGTCTTCGAACACCCTCCTGATTCGGTCTTGCGCGGCGCCCCGCAACGTGTTAGCGTGGCGAACAAAAGGCGAACTACTGGAGGCGTGTTCAATGTCCGAATCTCTCGCCGTTCGCGCGGCCTCAAACCCCGTAGGACCAGCAGACTCTCTCTTGGAACGCGCCACCAGTGCGAGCTCGCTCGCGCGCGTTCACGAAGTGCTCGAAGCCTTTGCCTCACGCGATTCCCGGGGAGAAATCCTCACGGCCGTTCGCCACTTCCCCGCTCGCGCCGCTGAATGGGCTGATTTCCCCGAGTGGGTCCACCGCGATCTCGCGGCCGCCTACGCCGCCAAAGGGATCCGCCAGCTCTACAGCCACCAGGCGGCCGCCGCCGAAGCCGTTCGCGACGGCAAGAACGTGGTTATCGTCACGCCCACAGCGTCCGGCAAAACGCTTTGCTACAACCTGCCCGTTTTGAACGCCGTTCTGGAAAACCCCGACAGCCGCGCCCTCTATCTCTTCCCCACCAAAGCTTTGGCGCAAGACCAGCTTGCCGAGCTCTACGACCTGAACCAGCGCCTCGAAAACCGCTTCGGCGTCTGCACCTACGACGGCGACACCCCCAGTGACGCGCGCAAAGCCATCCGCGAAAAGAGCCACGTCGTCCTGACCAACCCGGACATGCTGCACACCGGAATTTTGCCGCATCACACACGCTGGACGCGCTTATTCGAAAACCTGCGCTACATCGTCATCGACGAACTGCACACCTATCGTGGCGTCTTCGGAAGCCACCTCTGCAATGTGTTGCGCCGCCTGCGCCGCGTCGCGAAGTTTTACGGCCGCGATCTGCAGTTCATCTGCTGCTCCGCCACGATCGCCAATCCCGGCGACCTCGCCTCGCGTCTCCTCGAAACAGATGTCGAGGTGCTCAACGCCAATGGCGCGCCCGCCGCCGAAAAGACTTTCGTCTTCTACAATCCGCCGGTGGTCAATCGCGCGCTCGGCATCCGCCGCGGTTACATCAACGAAGCTTCACGCGTGTCGCAGGAATTTCTGAGGCATGATTTGCAGACGATCGTCTTTGCTAATTCGCGCTTGCACACGGAAATCCTTCTCACCTATTTACAACAGGCGAATCCGCAGCTTCCGGGGAAACCGGAAACGATCCGCGGCTACCGCGGGGGATATCTCCCCGGCGAGCGGCGTGAAATCGAGAGCGGTTTGCGCGATGGCCGCATCCGCGGCGTAGTCTCGACGAGCGCCCTGGAATTGGGGATCGATGTCGGCTCGCTCGACGCCGTTGTGATGGCAGGCTATCCTGGCACGATTGCCGCCACCTGGCAGCGCGCCGGTCGCGCGGGACGTCGCAGCGGCAGCTCCTGCGCCGTGCTGGTCGCTTCCTCCGCCCCGCTCGACCAGTTCATCGTTCGCCATCCCGACTATTTCTTCGGCAACACGCCCGAACACGCCTTCATCCAGCCCGACAATCTCGAAATCCTCATCAACCATCTAAAATGCGCCGCTTTCGAGTTGCCCATTGCTCCCGAGGAGCGCTTCGGCGGGGTGGATGTTGCTGATCTCTGCGCACGGCTGGCAGAGGCGGGTTTCTTCCATCGCGCCGCCGAACACTACCACTGGACGCACGAAGCCTATCCGGCCGACACCATCAGCCTGCGCTCTGTCACGAGCGACAACTTTGTGATCATCGACATCACCGGAGAGCCAAATGTCATCGGCGAAGTCGATTTTCCCAGCGCGCTTGTTTTCGTGCATGAAAAAGCCATCTATATCCACGGCGGCCAGCAGTACCACGTCGAACATCTCGATTTCAAAGAGCGCAAGGCCTACGTCAAAAGGGTGGACGTCGATTACTACACAGACGCCATCCGCTACACCCAGGTCCGCATCCTCGAAGTCTCCGCCACCTCCCGGTCCAGTGCCGGTGAGTCTGTCATTCCGCTTGCCCCGGGCGCCTTTTGCGATGGGAGCGAAGCGAGCAACACGAGTGCAGTCGAGGGATCTGCTTCTGGCTACTCCCACTCTCACGGCGACGCCTTCACCAACTCCCCCGTCGTCGGCACCGCCCCCCCTGTCATTCCGAGCGGAGCGCAGAGCAGCGAGGAATCTCTCCTCGCTCACTCCCACTCTCACGGCGACGTCCTCGTCCGCTCCCAGGTCGTCGGCTTCAAGAAGATTAAATTCTTCACCAACGAAAACGTCGGCGCGGGAAAGCTCGAACTCTCCGAAAATGAAATGCACACTACAGCCTATTGGATCACTCTCGAGCGGCCGCTGCTCGAATCACTCCCTTGCAGCGTCGGCGAGCGCCAGAGCGGCATGTTCGGCCTTCTCCACGCGCTCGAATCCGTAGCCTCCCTTCTGCTCATGTGCGACCGGCGCGATCTCGCCAGCGCCATCGGCGAACGCCCCCCGAACGCTGATCCCGCAAACCTAGGGGCACGATATATCGTGCCACCATCAGCAGATGCATCCGACGTCGAGAATGATTTCACCCCCACGCGCCTCGAAGACGCTCTCTCCGCCAACGCCAAGGAATTCTTCGAGCCGAATCTCTATCTCTACGACGCCTATCCCGGCGGCATTGGCTTTTCCGAGCCGCTCTTCCGCGCACACGACTTGTTAGTACAGAAAACGCGCGAACTCATCGCCTGCTGCGGGTGCGAAGCCGGCTGCCCTTCTTGCGTCGGACCGGCAGGCGATCTCGCGCCGCGCGCCAAGGAAGCTGCACTCGCAATCCTGGATCGGCTGAACGCGCAAATGGAATCGCGGGGGAATGGAAAGTGATCGCCCGCATCTGGCATGGACGCACACCGATCGAAAAGGCCGGCGCCTATTCCGCATTCCTAAACGAACGGGCGATTCCCGATTACCGAAGCACTCCAGGTAATCTCGCTGTCCACATCCTGCATAGGGACGAGGGCAACACGGCTCACTTCTATACCTTCACACTGTGGGAATCGTTCGAAGCCATCCAGAAATTCGCGGGCTCAGAGATCGAAAAGGCAAAGTATTACCCGGAGGATCGCGAATTCTTGCTGGAATACGAGCCAAATGTAACGCACTGGGACGTCACCGGGAGCGCAGAAAAGTAATGTCCGGAACTCTCGATAGATTCTCGCGCCTCGCCGCGCTGAAACCCACGCGCCCTGCGCCATCACGCCTCACGACCCTGCGCGCGCCCGAAGATGAGGACGCCCTCGCGCAGATCATCGGTGCCGGCGTGGTCAAGAATCGCTACGGCGAACACCTCTCCATCCGAAATTGGTTCTCCACGCCAGAATTCGTTGAGCCCTTGCCTTCTGCGCTGGAACTTCTTTCTCGAACTCGCGATGAATTTCTATCCCGCCGCACTCGTGCCGCGCTCGAAGATTCGACCAAGTGGCTATTCCTCGATACGGAAACGACCGGCCTCGCCGGCGGCACGGGCACCTACGCCTTTCTCGTCGGCCTAGCCTGGTGGGATGCCGGTGGCCTGCAGGTGGAGCAGTTCTTCATGCGCGACTTCACCGAAGAACATTCCCTGCTTCACGAGCTGGCCGCGCGTCTCGCGGAACGTCCCGTCCTGGTCACGTTCAACGGAAAGTCATTCGATTGGCCGCTGTTGGAAAGCCGCTTCACGATGACGCGGGCCATCACCTTGCCGCGATTGGCTGCTCATCTGGACCTGCTCCATCCCGCGCGTGCACTGTGGAAGCTCCGCCTCGGCTCGGTGCGCCTGGTTGACCTCGAACGCCACGTGCTTGATGCCCCGAGGCTTGGCTGGCGCCGCGAAGGCGATGTCGCCTCGGCGCTCATCCCGCAGTTTTACTTCGATTATTTGCGAGGAGGCTCCCCTGCGCCCTTGGTGAGTGTCGTCCGGCACAATCAGATGGACCTACGCGGTCTCGCTGCGCTCTACGGCAAGATCAACTCACTTCTCGGGGAGCACGATTGCGGGAGCAATGACATCGACAGCCTCGACCTCTTTGGCCTCTCGCGTTTTCTCCATCGCCGCGGTCACTCCGACCGCGCGCATTCCGCTTGCGCTCAGGCCATCGACCTCGGCCTCCCCGCGGAACTTCGCACCCACGCCCGCCGTGAACTCGCGAAAATGGCCAAGCGCCGCGGCGACCACGAGCGCGCCGCCGCGCTGTGGCACGAAATCGCGAGCGATTCCCAGGACGGGATCCACGCATGCGAGCAACTGACGATTTATTATGAACGCCGGCTCAAGGACACGGTACGCGCCGCTGAATTCGCAAAACTTGCTCTGGTTAAGCTTCGTCTCAAACGATCCAATCCTCGCGATCCGTTTGTGGCTTCTCCTGACGCCCGCTTGGAAAGCCGGCTCTTGCGCCGTTTCGAACGCCTTGAGCGAAAGCTCGCTTCCTCAAGCGACGCCCTCAAGGCCCCGCTCCTCTCTACGGCCAAACATGCCGCCGCGGCCGCCGGGAAGCGCCGCATCTGACAATCACTTCGATCTCGCAGGGAAACTGGTTCAGAATGTGGGAGGAAAAAAAGTAAACTGCAGCAATGATTCTTTCCGCATGGCAATCTTCGCGGGGCTCGGCGAGAGTTCTTTAGGCTGCTCCGGAACCAATCCCCAATCCAGCTCTTTGTTCAACTTCAAGAACAGGCTTCGGTCGCCACCCTCGAGCGTAATGCACTCCGCACCCACGCAGTTCAGAAATACTCCTCCGCCCGGAGTGTCGAAAGAAAAGAAATTCGGCCGGCCGAATAGGTTCGTGCGCCCATCGTGCTTTTTTTCTAGCGCTTCGGAGTATTGGCCGAAAAAGCGTATCGCCACTTGCTCGCTGGTCAGCCGCAAGCGCGTCACAAGCAGTACCCGCTTCGTCTGCTTCTGCTCGTAGACGGCATACCGATCACCGTCCCATGCCTCCGAAAGTGGCTTCGCCCGCTCGTCGCCAAGAAACTGCTTCAAGACTTCCACCCAGCCGAATTCTCCCAAAGTATTCTCTTCCAGTTTGCTCCAGTCTGCCCCCATCAGCTTTTCCATGGATGGCAGCGTCACGTGGGTTGCCATCTTTCCCGAGCGATACAGCGCGGGATGCAGGATTTGCTGCGTCGAGACGGGCGGCTTGGCGAATACACCCGGCAGGCCGCTCCAGCCTGACGGCTTTAAGATCGCCGTGGAGAAATTGAGACCAGCGAAATAGGGAAAGATCAGCGTGTCCTTGATGAATCGCGGCGCCTTCTGCAACGTCGGCGAATCCGCCAGGTCTCCAACTAACATCGAAGGATCGAAGTCCGGCAAATCCCGCAAGGAACTTCCCGTCCCTCGGAGCAGGAAATCGACCATCGCTGCCATGGCGCTTCCCTCGAGAACAGCCTCGCGGGCGAGTTCGGCATCATCATTCGGCCGCGCCGCCTTCACCCAATCCTCGATCTGAAAATGCTGATCTTCGAGCGCGTGCGTTAGTTCATGGGCCATGACCATCCGTTGGTCAGCCAGCGGAATCCAATCGGCGATATAAAACTCGTGTGCTTTAGGATCGTAGAGTCCGGCGATCTGCTCGGTAAGTAAATCGACCATGAAGGTGTCCAGGTCGAACCCCTTCGGGATCAGGCCGAAAGCTTCAGCGCTTCGCTGCCCGGCATATCGCTCGGCCGGATTCTTGTCCTCGTCCATCTGCTTGATAACGTAAGCGCGGATTTCTTCACGTGAGCGCAGTGACTTCTTTAGTGGAGTCCGGAGCTTCAGTCCGGTTATTTCGCTCATCTGTTCGAGGACTTCATCGGCGGCCGCGGCAAACTCGGCGTTGGCCGTTCCATCAGCCCCTGTCGCGGGTGGAGCGGTTGCCGCCTGTTGCCCGCGCGCCACATCGGCGCCGCCGATGCAAGCTGCCGCGAGCACGAGTGGCCACAGGAACTTAATGAACCGCTCTTGGTTAAGAATCTTCATCTTCGCAGAATACCAGATTCTCATCGGCTCCATTGTGCGGAACGCCGCGATGAAATTCCTAAACTGGAGCACATTAAGACTTGAGATCAGGTCAGCGGAGGTGCACTCTTGGCGATGCGTTTCTCGGTAAGAAATCGCTGCAGTGCGTTAATCAGATCGCCGCGTGTCAAGATCCCGGAGAGCACCCCATCATCAACGACGGGCAGACAGCCGTATTTTGCCTGCTGCATCACTGCAATCGCCTCCAGCAGAGGGGTCCTCGAGGAAACCGTCTTGGGCTCACGCGTCATCACGTGGCCAACAGTCGTCTCCGCAAATACTGCGTTGTAGCTGTCCTCTGTAATTGGAATGAGCCGCGAAGGCGCGCACCGCTGCACGTCGCGCTCGGTCAAAATTCCGACCAATCGTCCCTCCTCAACCACCGGCAGATGGCGTAAGGCGCTGGCGCGCAGTAGCAGCGCCGCGTCCAGCAGCACCGTCGAAGACGAGACACTGACAACCTCTTTCGTCATCACATCAAGAACCACGTAATCATCATTCAACACTGGCAGCCTCAAGCCCAGCGGGACACGTATTTAACTCTGATGCTTCCACGTCTTCTCTTGGGAAGCAAGACGGCGACGAGAATTTCGTGCCCCAAGGGCAACCTGCAGGTGTAAAACGCACTGTTTGAAGAACTTCCACGGCTCTCTAGGATCCCAAAGCTCGCCGATCTTCCTCAGCGCGCGCAATACAACTCGAAAACCCAAAATTCCCTGGAATGATTGGAGAGAACGGCCTCAGGGCGGGCCTCATGCTGCTCTGTTCCGAATCCTTAACAAACTGGTAATTCTAGTATATCCTGCTTGTATAACTACCAATTCGCTTAGAGGAAAAACATGCTCCCCGGCCTTCGCCTTCGGCAGGCCCGCGAAAGACTTGGCTTGACTTACCGCGACGTCGAACGTGCCAGTTTCGAACTGGCATCAAAACGTGGCCGGTCCGAGTTCATTGTACACATCAGCAGGCTCGCGGATATCGAGAACCATGAAGTCGTTCCCACACTGCACAAGCTCTACACACTGGCAGTAATCTATCATTTGGACCCACACGAGATTTTCCGCTGGTACGAAGTCCCCCTCGATGAGTTCTTCGGCGATGGTGCTGAGTTCCCCGCTCCCCAGACCCATCTTATGGCCCCGCCCCTATCGTTGCGAATCCCGGTTCGGTTTGACCCTGCCTTCGACCCGCGGCGCACGGAATTCCTCTCGCGCATGGTGGAGCAGTGGGGACACTTCGAAGGCGTGCTCACGAACAGCAATGGCCGGCATCGCTATGGCTTCATCGGGCTTTCGGACCGCAGAATGGTGCCGCTTCTCCGGCCTGGCAGCATCGTTCTGGTGGATGTGTCCGTGCGGCATATCGAAGACCAGGAGTGGTCCACCGAACATGACCGGCCCATGTACTTTGTCGAATTGCGAGACGGCTATCGCTGCGGATGGTTTTACCGGGATGGATCCCGCCTGGTCATGCAACCCCACCCTTTGTCACGATGCCTTCCGGAATCGTGGCGCATGCCGGAAGACGCCGAGATCGTCGGACGCGTGGTCGGCGTGGTTACGCGCTTGAATGAGCGCTGGAACTCTCTGACCGAAGAATCTCCAGAAGTGCGCGGAGATTCGAACAGAAGAGTTCCTTAAGGTAGTCCGGCGACTGCTCCGGCAAGAGCACACGATAAGCTTCCATCCGCTGCCAATGAGAGACCGTTAAACACAAGCCTCCGGGCATTGTGTCAAGGCATGCCCGCAGATCCCCCTCTTGCTCCGCGAGCGGGGTTTCCAGGATTCGCTCAAAAACTTCTTCGTGACATTTTGCAAGAGCTTGCTGCACAGCCTCCTCAGGATGGAGCGCTAACAAACCTGCGTGTTCGTACTGCCCGCTCGATAGGTCCCGCAACGATGACAAATAGATCAGTCGTCCGAAGAGACTGGGAATCGCGGCGAGTGTGGTCCCCGAAAAGTCTTGGATAATTCTGCGGTTTTGCTGCAGCTGGGTCAGCATATCCCTCTGGTGTCCTGTTCCGATCGCGGAACGTTTCCTCGATCGTCTACCCCTTTGCTCTGCTCCTCCTTATTTTAGTCTGTAGGAGGAGTTCCCCTATGAAAAAAGTTGCGGTTCTGGCTGCACTATCGCTCTTGGCTTTGCTGATTGTACTTCCCATTACAAGCTCCGTCAATCAAACTGTTGGTAATCCGGTTCTCAACAACGGCACGCTCCGCGCCGACGGCAACCCAGGACCGCCCCTTCCGCCCAAGAAGCTGCACCGCGACTTCACCTCTCTCGTCGCCGACGGCAACCCAGGACCGCCCCTTCCGCCCAAGAAGCTGCACCGCGACTCCGCAGCGGCTTTCGTCATCGCATGAGAATTCTCTAATCTATAGACGCGGCGAAATCAGCCGTGTTGCTCTAGTACGGAGCGGCTATTCGCGAGGGCGCATCGGGACTATTTACCTGCAAGTTATGTAATGGTACGATTCGCCCTGCGATGGTTGCGTTAGCACAATTTCAACAGATTCTGTGGGCGGTGAATGTAGCCGTGGGAGTTGCTCTCGCGGTACTACTAGTCGTCCGCAAGAATTACCGCGTTTACCCTTCCTTTACCTTTTACATTTTCCTGAACTTGATTCAGGCTGTCCTTTTGTTCATTACCTACCACCGCTGGGGATTTAATTCCGTCATTGCTTGGAGAATCTTCTGGTTAACGCTGGGTGTGGTGATCTGTGCGCGGGCACTGGCCGTGGCTGAGATATGCCGCCATTTGCTCTCTCGCTACCGTGGCGTGTGGGCGCTCGCCTGGCGCATCCTGCTTCTTTGCGCGGCAGTCGTGCTGTCCTATTCGATTTTGGCGGCGCGACGGGACTGGAGACTTGCTTTGCCAACTGCTGACCGCGGCCTGGAACTCTCCATTGCCACTGTAATTGTTGTCCTTCTTCTTTTTGCGCGCTACTACGATGTGAAAGGGGACCGTGTTGTTCGTTCGCTTGCTATCGGGTTTTGTCTCTATTCGTGTTTTGCGGTCCTGAACAATACCGTGCTGGAGCGCTTGCTCTATGATTATTCCGCGCTCTGGAACTTGCTCGACATGCTGGCGTTTCTCGCAAGTTTATCCGTTTGGACCTCGGCCCTTCGCCATTCGCAATCCGAAGCCCAACCCAAAGAAATTCTCCTCCCCAGCGGTATCTATCAAGCGGTTGCGCCCGAAATCAATTTCCGTTTGCGCTTACTCAACAAGCAACTCAGTCAATTCTGGAAAGTGGAGGCGCCAGAACTGTGAGTTTCTTATTTTCTTTTTACGTCATCCTAGTTGTCCTTCTTTTGTTGTTGCTCGGATGGGCGCTCCGGACTCCCCGGAAACGCGGCGGAATCAGTGTCGGCCCTGCCACCCTCGAAGAGACCGGCCAACCCCACGTAACCTACTTACCCCAGATTCGCCAGGCGCTGGCGCCAGCCGATCTCGAATTCCTTGCCTCCCGCGCTTCAGCGAAGCTGACGCGCGGGGTTCGCAAAGAACGCCGCCGGATTGCCCTCATCTATCTGTCCGCAGTTCAGGAAGATTTTCAGAGATTATTGAGGCTGGCCCGCGTCATTGCCGTTCTTTCCCCGGAGGTCTGCACGGCACAGGAGTTCGAACGGTTGCGGCTGGGCGTGCAGTTTACCCTGCGGTCTCAGATGATTCGAATGAGATTGCTGTGCGGTATTGGAACGCTGCCTCAACTGAGCGGCCTCAGCCAGATGGTGAGTGCGTTTGCCGTTCGAATGGAGACCGCCATTACGGAGCTCGGTGAACGCGCGGCTCTGGCCACCGAGCTAGCCTCATCGCTTGAGCGACGTGGGGTCGGCCTGAGCTAGCATCCCGTCCACCAGAGCCAGCAAATCGGCTGCTTTGAACGGCTTCAGAAGTACAGGACAACCGTTCGGGACCCCATCCTCTCCTGTTCCCGATGCTGGAGCACTCGCCCGCATCAATACCATATGTTGGGCCAGCAGCGGTCTCTTCGCTTCCAGCCATTGGCGCAATTTGATCCCGTTCCCATCGCCAGGTCCTTGCAAGTCCGCCACCACAACGTCAAAATCTTCTTCTTCCAGGAGCGTCTGCGCCTCATTGGCGTCGCATGCCGTTCGTACACGATGATAGCGGCTCCGCAAAATCGCAGTGACGGCTTCCAGCACTGACTGGTCCTGATCCACAAGAAGGATGCGGCCTTCCTTGCCGGTATCTGCCTGGCGTCGAATTCCCGACTCCTTTTCCGCTATGGCTGCCTGCAAAGGCAGTTCGATGGTGAATGAAGCGCCGTGAGGCGGTACATTCTTGACACGGATAGTTCCGCCGTGTTCCGTCACGATGCCGTAACAGATGCTGAGTCCCAGGCCCGTGCCTTTGCCCACCGGTTTGGTCGTGTAGAAGGGATCGAAAACGCGTGAAGCGTCCTTCACTCCCGGCCCGCTGTCGGTGAACTCGACGAAAAGACCGTCTTCGCACTCACCTGTCCGGACCCATAGATCCCCGTCTGTCGAATTCTCGAGTATGGCGTCGACGGCATTGTTAACCAAGTTGAGGAATACTTGCTGTAACTGGTGCGGGTCCGCCGCCATCATGGGCAGGTCTTCGGCAAGATCCAAGTGCACGCGGATGTTACTCATTCGCAGATCGTAATCGCGCAGTGCCAGAGTATCCTCGAGCACCTGATTGAGCTGCACTGGAACTCGTTCCGGCTTGTGCTGCCGGGAAAAACTCAACAGATTTTGGACGATCCGGTGTGTGCGTTGTGCCTGTTTGTAGAGTTTCTCGGAATACTCAAGCCCTTGCGGTCCCATTTGCCCGCTGGCAGATAGCAGCTGGCTGTAACCGAGGATTGCCGTCAAGGGATTGTTCAACTCATGGGCTACGCCGGCGATCAACTGTCCCACCGCCGCCATCTTCTCGCTGTGCAGAAGCTGCTCCTGGGTATGCCGTAAGTTCTCGTAAGCCTGGCGTGTTTCTTCGTAGAGCAGAGTGCGCTCGATCGCGCTGGAGATTTGGCTGCCGACGGCGATCAGAAGATTGACGTCCGCGGGAGAGAACTCGCGGGCCGACCGGCTGCCAACGTCGAGTACTCCGATCGCACGCTCTTTCGACCAGAGAATTACGACATAGGCCGATTCCAAACCTTCTTTCCTCAATACCTCTCGAAAAATGGCTGGCAGCGGCAGTGCCTGCACGGGAAGAAATGTCGCGTGAAGTGCCTTGATGTGATGAAGCAATTCTGCCGGCACTTTTACAGGTGGGAAATGCCGCGCGTATTCCGATCGTTGCCCTACTGCGGCCACGCGGCGCAATACCTCCCCTCCCGATTCAAAGAGATATACGGAGGATACATCCAGACCAAACAGTTCAACCAGTTGCCGCAGGGTTCGATGCAGCGAGTCCGGCAAATCCAATGATTCGCTGAGCGTCTGGGCGATTGAATTCAGCACCATCAGCTCACGATTGCGGCGGCGGATTTCCTGCTCTGCCCTTTTCCGTTCGGTGATATCGAGAAGAAATCCCTGATACGCGGTGACGTTTCCCGCGGCGTCCCGCACGGCGTTAGAAGACTCCATCGCGGTTCGCACATCTCCGTCCTTGCGTCGCATCTCAAACTCAAAATCCGCCACCGAGTTATGTTCCTGCAGGAGCTTCTTCAGGCGTTCGCGATCTGCGGGGTTGACGTAGAGGTCCTTTGAAATATCGACCGCCATTAATTCATCCCGGTTTTCATAGCCGACGATGCGCATCAGGGCGTCGTTGAAATCAAGAAACCGCCCCTGCGGGGTGGAGATGAACACACCCTCCTGAACGTTCGAAATCAGCGTGCGATATTTTTCTTCGGCGCGTTTGCGGTCAGTGATGTCCTTCAGCACGTGCACCGTGCCCAACTTGCGCCCAGCCGGATCCGTGAACGTCGAATTCGAAGCAAGAAAAAAGCCCGGCAGCCAGGGATCCAGGTCGTCTCCTTCGCCGGCAATACTCTCGCAATAAGGACAGTTGGCATAACTCACATCCGTGCGTGGCAAAAGTTCCGTGACACTGCGCCCAACGAGCGCGCTGGCTTCCCGGCCAAGCAGTTGACACAGCCGCTGATTGCTCCGGAGAATCCGGAACTCGCGGTCGTGAACCAGAATCGGGTCTCCGATCGAATCAAAGGTGTAGGCCCATTGCCGCTGGACCGTGGCGACTTGTTCAAACAGCCGCACGTTTTGCAGCGTCAAACCAAGAAGATTCGTGATGTTGAGGAGATAGGAGATCTCGTCAGGCTGAAAATTCACGGTCCGGCTCGAGCCCACGGTGATGATGCCGAGCGGACCTTCCTTCCCCGGCAGCACCAGCGTGACCAGTTCTTTCAACCCGATCTCCGCCAGTCTCCGCCTTACCAGGTCATTCTTCCCCTTCTCAATCTGCAGGAAATCGCATTCCTTTCTCAGCACTTCCTGCGCCCATGGCTCCGAGGCCAGCAAACGATTGTGCTGCTTGAGGTATGCCGGGCCAAATCCTACGGAGGCGTGAATCACGAGGCTGGCCGATTCCCCCTCGCCCTCCAACAACCGGACAAGGCCGTGCGTCGCGCCCAGGCTCTCCACAAGGTGCCCCAGGACGCGGTCGAGAACTTCCTGCACGGAAAGCGTCTGTGTACTTGCCGCCGTCAGCAGCGTCAAACGGCGCAGCTTATCGTTCAATTGTTCCGTTCGGGAGTGGGCCCCTTCCAGCACCAATACCATCAACGCGATCCCCAGCGTGACGCACAGAAGGTGGTCAAAAGCCACGCGGAGGAGATACAGCGGGTGCTGCGGCCAGAGAGGGCGGTCCATGCCGTGCAATCCGATGAGGAAAAAGGCTCCGGCCAGAAGCCGGGCGCCATAGCCACGGTGTGAGTCCGCCGCCCGCCACAATAGCCAACCGGCCCACAGGCATACGACGCTTTCGAATTCTGCCGTCTCCCACCGGATAGACCCGAAATACGGAGCACTCGTCCGCTCCACGTAGCAGATCCCCAGGAGCGCCGCGCCAGCGAGAGGCAAGATGGACCATCCCGGGCTGCGCAACCCCGCTGTGAACTGCATAACGGCACACAAGAAAAGGAGTAGCGCCGCCGTATAACCAGCGAGGGCCGCCACGCGCAAGACGGGATCCTCGCCGATCAACGTCCCTATTTCGAAGAACGAAGAAAGGGTCAGGCAGACCCAGCCGGAAAGCCACAAGCGGAAATTTCCGCTCGCATAGTCGCGGCGCAAGAGAAAGAACAGAACCAGCAGAATGATGAAGGCTGTTGCTTCGAAGAAGGCGATGCCGAGAAGGCCCTGATTCTCCAACACTACGCGTTGCCTCCCGGCACGAAGTGCCGTCGCCCTGGGTGATCCCGCCCGCGCATTCTCTGCGGATAGCGGGGAGCCCTGAGAAACATCTCCATTTTGACGCTAACACGCTATTTTCTTACTGGGCAAGGCCGCCCCATTCTCCCTGTGCCGTCACATATAATGCCTAGGGGGAGCCAACCACTGTGGAGACGGAAAACATTCTGATCGTTGACGACGAAGAAGCTATCCGCGAAGTCGTTTCGACCATGCTGGAAGCTAAGGGTTATCACTGCATCGCCGTACAAAACGGCCGTCTGGCCCAGGACGAGGTGAAGAAGTGCACGCCCGACCTGGTTCTGAGCGACATGATCATGCCGGAGATGGATGGCATCAAGCTCCTGGAATGGATGCGCCAATACGACCCGGAAGTCCCCGTGATCATGGTCACCGCGATTCACGACATCTCCACGGCCCTGGAAGCAATCCGCCGCGGCGCATACGACTACATCCTTAAGCCATTTGAAAAGGACCAGCTATTTCTTGGCGTCGAGCACGCTTTGCAGCACCGGCGCTTGATCGCGGAAAACCGCAATTATCAGCGAAACCTCGAGCAGCTTGTGGAGGAGCGCACCTCGCAGCTTACCGGGGCAATCTCCCAGCTCGAACAATCCTACGACGACACGCTCGAGGCGCTGGGCAGCGCGCTGGACTTAAAAGACGCGGAGACCGAGGGCCATTGCCAGCGCGTGACGGCGTTTTGTATCTCCATCGCCAAGTCCATGCCCGTACCTGATCCGTACCTAGCTGTCCTGGCGCGCGCTGCCTTTCTCCACGACATCGGGAAGATGGCCATCCCCGATGGCATCCTGCGCAAACCGGGTCCCTTGAATGATGAGGAAAAAAAGATCATGCGGGAGCACTGTGAGATCGGCTACAACATGCTGATCCGCATCCCCTTCCTCCGCGATGCCGCGGAGATCGTCCTCGCCCATCAGGAGTTTTTCGATGGCACCGGCTATCCCCGCGGTCTGAAGGGAGACCAGATTCCTCTTGGCGCGCGCATTTTTACGGTTGCGGATTCCCTCGATGCCATGATTAGCGACCGGCCCTACCGCAAGGCCCTGCCGATGTCGCACGCCCGCGAGGAGATTCGCCGGTGCTCGGGCACCCAGTTCGATCCCAAAGTCGCCGAAGTTTTTCTGTCGTTTCCCGAGCAGCACTGGCTCGAGTTGCGCAAGAATTTGGACTCGCCGTTCCGCCTCGCCCATCTCAGGAATTTGTAGCCCATACGCAGCCGGCGGGAATGCGGACGTCTTACCCGCAGCGTTTCGGCCACATCTTCATACGCAATCGTCCTCTGCAGCGTATACTTAGTTTTCACTCTTATTCCACAACCAGGGGAAATACATGCATCGCATACGTCTTCTGACAACGGTTCTGGCGGCAGGCTTCCTGGCGGTCCTCGCGACTGGCCTAAGCTCCGCGCAGAACGTCAAAGTCACGCACACTACGCTCAAGCCCGGCGACATGGCGCCCGATTTTACTCTCTTGGATAATCACTGGAATCCGGTTCACCTTAACGATTATCGCGGGAAGAAAAACGTCGTTCTCGCCTTTTACGTTCTCGCTTTCACTGAGGGTTGAACAAAGGAACTTCAGGCCTATCAGGCTGATATGGCCAAACTGGAATCTTCGGACGCTATCGTTCTAGGGATCAGCATTGACAGTCCCGCGGCCAACAACGCCTTTGCACAGAAAATCGGCGTCACCTTTCCATTGCTCAGCGACATGAATCGCAAAGTCTTGAAGCAATACGGCATCCTGAAGATGTACAACGTCCAGAAGGAAGAATATGATTGGGCGCAGCGCACGACCTTTGTCGTCGATAAACAAGGCATTATTCGGCAAGTCGAAGAAGAAGCCAGCGCCATCAATCCCAACAATGCCGTCGCCGTCTGCACGAAATTGCCCAAGAAATAGCACCGCCCCATACCGGCGAAGCCGTGCTCTGCGTTCCTTGCGCGCGGACTCTGCTGCCCTTCCGCCATGACCGCGAACCCACAAACAGGCGCGGCTCTCGAACCTGTGCCGCAGCTTGATCTGGCGGCGCAATACGCCGCTATCGGCGCAGAAGTGCGTGCCGCGATTGAAAGGGTCATGGCGTCACAGCAATTCGTCTTGGGGCGTGAGGGCGCCACGTTCGAGAAAGAGATTGCCGCGCTCTGCGGCGTGGCGTACGGCATCGGCGTCGCCTCGGGCACTGACGCGCTGATCCTCGCCCTCCGCGCCTGCGGCGTGAATCCCGGCGACGAGGTGATTCTGCCGCCGTTTACTTTTGTCGCCACGGGCAGCGCCGTGAGCGCGCTCGGCGCCAAGCCGGTCTTCGCGGATATTCGGCCCGACACCTACAATATCGACCTTGCCGAAATTGAGCGGCGCATAACGTCAAGCACGCGCGCCATTATCGTTGTGCATCTCTACGGCCTTGCGGCCGACGTGGACCCAATCCTGTCGCTTGCGCGGGCAAAAAATCTTCCGGTCATCGAAGACAACGCCCAAGCCATCGGCGCAACGTACAAAGCCCGGCGCACGGGTTCGCTCGGCGATGCCGCGTGCATCAGCTTCTATCCCACGAAGAACCTCGGCGCGTACGGTGACGCTGGCATGGTCGTTACGAATTCCGCCGAATTAGAAACTCGGCTGCGCACCCTGCGCAATCATGGTCAAACTGGAAAATACGTCAGCAGCGAACCGGGCTGGAATAGCCGCCTCGACGAAATCCAGGCCGCCATTCTGCGCGTGAAGTTGCGCCACCTGCCCGATTGGCAACGCGCGAGGCAGGCGCACGCGGCAGAATACCATCGTCTGTTTTCCGC
This sequence comes from Candidatus Acidiferrum sp., assembly GCA_035544995.1. Taxonomy (GTDB): domain Bacteria; phylum Acidobacteriota; class Terriglobia; order Acidiferrales; family UBA7541; genus Acidiferrum. Next base: position 101,699 of record DASZZI010000061.1, on the reverse strand, counting down.
TGCCCCTGGCGTTGCAACTCCGATGACACCCGACGGCTACGAACATGTCTACCAACAGTACACCATTCGCCTGGAGCGCCGCGACGTCGTGCAACGGCAGCTATCCGAACGAAAAATCGGCAGCTCCGTGTATTATCCGGTTCCTCTGCACCTGCAGCCTCTTTACGCCTCGCTCGGCTATAAGCGCGGCGACTTTCCGCACGCCGAGCGCGCCGCGCAGGAAGTACTTTCCTTGCCAATGTACCCAGAGCTGCGGAACGACCAGATCGCGCGCGTGGCGGAAGCGGTCCTCGAATCGCTGTGCAAGTAGAAGCGCAATCCGGAATGGCGTTGCGGCAACCAGAAGATGACAATTTCGCCGCTCTACTTCCCCAGATAAAGAAGTGCCAGCAGGAAGACCCACAGCCCATCCATGAAGTGCCAATAATACGAAGTAACTTCCGCAGCGGTAGAAAGCGAAACGTTCGCCGTTTCAAAATTGCGTCTATACACGTAGATCAGCGCGGTGATGCCTCCCACCAGGTGCGCGCCGTGCACGGCGGTGAAGATATAGAAGAAGCTGCTTCCCTGGTTTGTCGCCACGTAGATGCCCTGCGCCACAAGCAACCGCCAGGCAGCAAGCTGACCCGCGAGGAATGCCAGACCAAGCAGCGTCGTGACCATCCAAAGCGCGCGAAAACCAGAAAGATCGGCGAGCGATAGACGCTTCCGCGCTTGCTCCATCGTCACGCTGCTGGCAAGCAAAATCATTGTGTTCAGCCAGAGTATGGCCGGAACGTGGACCGGCACCCAACGATCGCTCCTGGTCCGCTGAACGAGGTAAGCGCTGGCCAGCGCCATGAAGAACATGAATATCGAAACGATGCCCAGAGCGATGCCCGTGTAGTACCGCCGCGGAGAAGGCGGGGCGGGGCGGCGGCGCTTATCCCCATCTCCACCGGAAGGAGGTTCGTTTCCGCCACCTTTACCGATGTCCTCGATAATGATCCTGATTTCGTCTAGAACGGGTGCGCCCGGCATGATTATCTTCCCTGTTTAGCGAGCCTTCGCTGCCACTTGTTCGGGAGTGATATGTTGCGGCACAAAATCCTCTGCAACGTCCTTCACGCCGAATTCGTATGCTCCACGATACACCACCGGCTCGGCTCTCCCGAAATTATCGAACGGAGCCGGCGACGCGATGCTCCATTCGAGCGTGGTGGCGCGCCACGGGTTCTTTTCGCTGGCCTTTGCGCTCCGCCAGACACTCGAAAGAAAATTAAAGAGAAAGATGGCTTGCACCGCGATGGTCACGATCGCGGCGCCCGTGATGAAGTCGCGCACCGCTGCTCCAGCAGCCGCCGCAGCCACGGAATTTCCGGCTCCCACGCGCGAATGAGCAATCAGCCCGAGCCAGTGCATCGGCATGAAAACGCAATAGACGCCCGCGAACGTAAGCCAGAAATGCAGCTTGCCGAGGGGCTCACTGAGCCGCCTGCCGAACATCTTCGGGAACCAGAAGAAAAGCGCTCCCAGGATCGCAAACGTAGCAGCGACTCCCATCACAAGATGGAAATGTCCGGTGATGAATTCATCGCTCACCGCGACAGTGGCAAGATCATGTCGCGCAAGGAATAGTCCCGACAATCCGCCGGCGATGAATAGCGAAACGAACCCGATAGCGAAGAGCATCGCGGTCGTGAGCTGGATCTTTCCGTTCCACAGTGTCCCGAGCCAACTCGCCAGAAGAATCACCGCCGGCAATCCAAGAGATTCGGCGAGAGTGGCGAAGACGGGCGGGGCATAAGGATTTAACCCGCTTTCAAACGTGTGGTAGCCCCAGATGCAAAAGCCAAACAGGCCCACACCGCACAGCGCAAAAACAACGGCTCGCACCGCCCACACCGGCTTGCGCGCAAAGGTCGAGAGCAGATGGGATGTGATTCCCAGGCACGGGAGGATCGCCACGTACACTTCCGCTTGGACAAAAAACCAGAACAAACGCTGCCACAGAAGCGGAATCCCTTGCGGCGCGGAAGAAGGCATCGAGCCAGCGAGGACCTGTGGCATGTTGAAAAAATATGTCCCAAGCAGGCGGTCGGAGAGTAGAAATACGCAAGCGGCGAGAAGAATGCTGAAGATCAAGGAGCCTAGAATTCCCGTGAGGAGCCAGGCCCATACGGTGAGTGGCATACGCGGCAAAGTCATGCCCTTGGTGCGCAGATCGATGGCCGTGACGCTGAAATTCAACGCGCTCAGCAGCGACGCAACGCAAAAGAGCGCCACACTCACGACCCACAGTGTCAAGCCGGATTCTGGCTGTAGAAAGAAGGCGGTAGTGATTCCCAGCAGCGAAGCGGCCGTGGCCCAGAACGCGAGCAGGTTCAGCGTTGGAAAAGCCATCTCCCGCGCGCCGATTTGAAGCGGCAAGAAGTAGTTGCCAAATCCAGCCTGGGGCGCTGCCGTCAACACCATGAAAACCATCAGCGAGCCGTGCAGCATGGTGAGCGCGGCGTAGTGCTCGGGCGTGTTCGCCACTCCAGAGACGAACGGAATGTGCGCGCCCGGCCACACCAGGTGAATCCGCATGAGAAGCGACAGCCCCATGCCCAGAAAAACGCTGAAGAGCGCCAGCCACAAATAGTTCTGCCCGATCACCTTGTGGTCGGTGTTGCAGAAAGTACGGCCCAGGAAGCCATGAGCGCGCGTTTCCGGTGCCGTGCCGCCGCTGTCGGAAGTGACCATGGAAGCACTCAATATACCCCCGGCAACGTCTTGCTGGAAGTGGCCGAGATAAGCAAGGCATGGGAGGGCAGACCCCCCCTCCCCCCTGTTTTTGCGCAAGTGTGACAAGCAAAGGAGTTGGTGCGCAATTTGTGCGCAAAATTGCGCCCGCCGCGGCGGGTGCGTTCGTGTGCAACGAATGACAGTGGCGAATAGAGATCGGGGGTGTACACCCCCGTGGCGATAGAAAGAGTGCGGAAGCGATTGAAAAGAAAAGGGTTGTGTGAGCGCCATTGCGCAAAAGAGTGCGTAAGAGCTTGAAAGGAAAGAGGTTGAATGACGGGAATGGACAAGAGGACGCGACGAGAGGGCACGGCTAGGTGAATAGATCGGCGCTGGAGCTTGGCAAACACGGTAGAGAATAGCATGTCTATATGGTTTCGTTAAGTAGCAAGCAGGGAAAGGGGAGAATTGAGGATTGGACGGGTGTGGAGGCGTGATGAACGGTTCCCGCAGACGCGAGACGAGTAAGGAAAAACCAAAATCAAGAGCCGCATGGTTCGGCTATGCTCACCACAGGCTCCTTTGAAAACCAAACCCCAAAGGGTGCGCCACCCAATTCAAAAGCCTGTCCCACCCGCCAAAGTGACAAGGCGGACCACATCTCCGGTTAGCCGACTACAAAGCCAAGTGGACCTTGATATCCCTTTTCCCAGAACGGGACTTCCGGGGAGTCAGCGAGATTTCACTTGTCCGGTAAGCGCGTTTATCGGGCACTGGCTCCGTTAGCAGGTGGGAAACCCTCCTCATGACCAGCAGCCGGAAGACGCAATAGACGGGTCCCAGCACAAAAATTACAGCAATTTAGGATTCCCCCCTCAAAACCAGAAGCGAGAGCGCACCCAGCCAGCGCGATCTCGATCAGAAGAAGGTATGAATTCTCGGGGTTCGTTCGCCGGTTTTACAACGGACAATCTCCGCGCAAGCAAACTGCAAAGCTGTATACAAGTAGACAGACCTGCGTCTTGACGAAGTCTAGGATTCAGTTCGCAAGCTTACGCGGTTAGATCCGCCATAACCATCCGAGCCCATGTACGGGAAGCGCAGGGGCAGATGAATTTGCTATCTCGGTCCTTATGTATGCTGTTTCCTCCTCGATTGCCGAGGCTTGGGCCCGAGGACATGGCCGGTATCGCCGAGTATTACAACCGGCTAGCTCGGCATCATGGGGCGACTATAAATCCTCCGGGCGCGTGGGTAGGGCGCATTTCGACGGGGCTGGCGATGCGTATACAGCTGTTCCAGACTGCGAAGAGGGTACGTCGACAGATTCTGCGTCGCGCCGCGTACAAGAGTCTTGCGCAGAAACCTGCTGGAAAATGAGTGGAGGAATGTCTTGGAGAAAAAGGACTGTTGTGTTGGCCAGCCCATCCCCCTTCATCTGGCTATCGATGGCCCACACATGCGTTGAGGACATCGATCAGGACCTTACTCGCGTTATCGGACAAGTCAGATTTGCGCCAATCGAGACTGCGCCCAGGCGAATGCGCGGCCTCAAATATCTTCTCTTTCCGAACCGCGCTTGTTGCGGAAAAAGTATGCGCTGGCGGCGATCACAACCGCGAAAAAGGCCACCACTCCAGCCAGGATCGCAAAGGCTCCCCAGTCCACCCTGGCTCCCGCGACAGCGGCAAACCGCTGCGACCAGATCGCTGCATAACCCAGTGAGTCATGCGCCGCAGAGCTCCCGGCCGGCGTTGATGTCCAGGGCGCAAAAAAGCAGAGAATGGCCATTCCAATCAAGAAGGCAAAGAACCCTACGCTTTGGAAAATCTTCATAAGGAGCACAGTCTACACCAGGCGGTCGCCCTCAGGCTGCTCACGTCTCCGGCGCACCCCGGTGGTAAAAGGAGAAACAAGATGCGTAAAGTAATCGGATTGATGTTTTTGCTGGCTGTTCTTGTGGCGGGATGTGGCACCCTGTTCAATCCATTCGATGGGGGTAGCGATAAGAAGGGGAATGGCGGTATACCGAGTCTCCGCTCTGCTTGTAGCTTCGGCGTTCTGGCCAGTTCACAGGTCACAAATGTCCAAGGCAGTCCCAGCAAGATTACTGGTGACGTTGGTGTATCCCCTGGAACGCAGGTCACTGGGTTCCCATCGGGAACGATAACGGGAACGGTCCACGCCGGTGATGCCGTCGCCGCCCTAGCACAGGGTGATTTGGGTGTGGCGTATGTTGACCTAGCTGGACGAACGGCTCCTGCTCCGAAAACGGTAGCTGGAGATTTGGGCGGAATGACACTTACTCCGGGGATTTACAAGTCCACGTCCTCGCTGTTTATAACCGGGAATCTGACTCTCAGCGGCGATGGGGTCTACATCTTCCAAATCGCGTCCACGCTGACGACAGCGGCAGAAAACAGCCAGGTCATTCTGGCCGGAGGCGCACAGGACAAGAACGTATATTGGGTAGTCGGCAGTTCGGCGACGCTCGGGACCCACACAACGCTCAATGGGAACGTCTTGGCGCAATCATCCATCACGCTTACCACCGGCGCGACGCTAAATGGCAGAGCATTGGCGCGGACGGGCGCAGTCACACTAGATGACAGTGTAATTGTCGCGCCCGCTTGTCCTTGATTTCCTTACCGTGATTGAGCGTTTGTTTCCTAGAGAGTGCGCCGTCACTCGTGCGGAATCAACGTTCGGTTTGCGCGCGGGGCTCAAGTCCCCACCATAGTGCAAGCCGTAGGAGAATTGGCACCAGAAGCGGACTGTCTCGGAGCGCTCCCGCTTCTTGACCTATCTAAATCTGGTGACCGCAAACTGACACCGGTCCCGGCTGAAGTAAAACCTGATATTGCAGAACACTTACTAGCACCGACCCTTTATTTAGGGTCAATCTCAAATTGAATTTCGTCCATCATCGCTTCGTTGTACTGAAAGACAAATTCAACGCTGCTCTTTCGTAGCGCGCTTATCAACACAACAGTAGCAGTGGGTATGGGCGGGTAACGTTCTTTGATGATGACGTGAAGCCCTCTGGGTGGGGCCGCATCTCCCTCAGGATACACCTGAACATTCTTAATATCGACCTTCCATCCTGCGCTCCGAAGCATCGTGGCAAAATCTTCCGCGTAGCCCCTAGCGTCCACTGCAGCCAAGTTGGCAAGCATATTCACCGTGCCTGTTGATTGCCCGGTCAAAAGCTGTCGCATTGTTGCTTTCTGTGCTTCAGAAAGCTTACGAGGACGGTTTGCAGCCTGAAGTTCAGCCGCTTGTCGCTTTGCTTCGGCAGAATCTTTCGCCGACTGCGCTGCCTGTCGCTTGGCCTCTTCAGCGTCTTTCGACGACTGTTCTGCGGATTTCCGCGAGTCCTGAAGTTGCCGTCGAAGATCATCTGTTTGTTGCTTCTGTGCCGCCGTCTGCCGCTTCTATCGACGTAGTAGGAACCATCGATGCAGAGGACCATGTAGGTACACCAACCCACAGGAAAAACAAGAGAAGAGCCCTTCGACTCGCTTCGCTCGCTCAGGGCAAAATTTCCTCGTCGGAAATCTTGGTGACGTAGTAGGAACCGTCGATGCAGAGGAGCATGTAGATACACCAACTCACAGGAAAAACAAGAGAAGAGCCCTTCGACTCGCTTCGCTCGCTCAGGGCAAAATTTCCTCGTCGGAAATTTTGGTGCGGTAGAGAGGACTCGAACCTCCACGGTATTGCTACCGCCAGCCCCTCAAGCTGGTGCGTCTGCCAGTTCCGCCACTACCGCACAATGGGAACAACAACATTCTAGCTGCGAGAGGCAGCTCTCGCAAGCCAGGTAAACATCTAAATTATGGCTTTTTCGGCGGTGCCGAAGCCGGCTGCGAAGCTGCCGGAGCCTGCTGCACGGGCTGCTGCGTTGCCGGCTGCTGCGACGGTGCCTGCGTATTCGGTTGCGGCGCGGCAGGAGTTGCCGGCGTGGTGGCGGGCGCCTTCTTCGGCGCGGGTTTTGCAACATTTTGCAACACCGACCCACCGCCCTGCACCAGGCCCTTGTCCACACGCAGCACCATGGCCATGGCGCACACCATGAACATCACCGCGCACCACGTGGTCGCTTGTGAAAGAATCGTCGCGGCACCGCGGGGCCCGAACGCCGTCTGGCTTCCCGCACCACCGAACGCCCCGGCGAGATCCGCCGCCTTGCCGCTCTGCAGCAGCACGACGATGATCAGCACGAGGCAATTAAAAACGAAAAATAGACTCAACAGCCATCCGGCATACCTGAAGCCGGTGGCGATGATCCCGAACCCGATTAGCATCGCAACTGTCCACTTCATCCAACCTGGCATTCCTGTCTCCCTGTTGCGTAGCCCCGGCCCAGCCCGGGTTAACTCGCTGCTTCGACGATAGCAGCGAACGATTTCGCGTCCAGGCTCGCTCCGCCGACAAGCGCGCCGTCCAACTCTTCCTGCGCCATCAATCCCTGAATGTTGTCAGGCTTGACGCTGCCGCCGTACAGAATCTGCAACGCGGACGCGTGTCCGGCTGAGAACTGCTCCTCCGCGCACTGGCGGAGAAATCGGTGAGCAGAAGCGGCAATATCCGGCGTTGCCGTCTTACCCGTGCCAATCGCCCACACCGGTTCGTAAGCTAACAGAATACGGGAGAACTCTTCGGGGGTCAACGCGCCCAAGCTACCGCGAAATTGCGTCCGGCAGACACGCTCCGTCATGCCGGCTTCCCGTGCGGCTAGCATTTCCCCCACGCAAACGATCGGCGTAAGTCCTGCGGCAAGAGCGGCTTTGGTCTTCTTGGCCACCGTCTCATTGGTTTCGCCGAAGAATTGTCGCCGTTCCGAATGGCCGATGATGACGTTGCGGCATCCGGCCTCCACCAGCATGTTGGGCGAAAGTTCGCCGGTAAAAGCGCCTTCCTTCTCCCAATAGACATCTTGCCCCGCGATGGCTACATTTGAGCCTTTTGCGGCTCCCACGGCCGCCGAAATCGAAGTGAACGGCGGCGCGATGACGATATCGCAATTCTTCGTCCCCTCAACCAAAGGCAAGAACGCGGAAAAATAGGCGCGCGTTTCCGCAATCGTCTTGAACATCTTCCAGTTACCGGCAATGACGCGGCGTCGCATTGGTTGGCTCACCTATTTGTCCCTGAGGGCTTCGACGCCCGGAAGTTTGCGTCCGGCAAGAAACTCCAGCGAAGCGCCGCCACCCGTTGAAATATGCGAGATTTTGTCGGCGAGGCCCGATTGGTGTACGGCGGCGACGGAATCTCCGCCGCCAACGATCGAAGTTGCGCCGGCCGTTGTCGCTGCGGCAACGGCCTTGGCGATTTCAAGTGTACCCTTGGCAAAGGCGGGCATTTCGAAGACGCCCATGGGCCCGTTCCAGACGATGGTCTTGGCCCCAGCGACTTTCTGACGATAAGTGTCGATGGTCTTCGGACCAATGTCGAGCCCCATCCACCCTTCCGGCGTGGCGGAAACCGAAACCGTTTGCGTTGCGGTATCCGCTTTGAATTCCGCGCCGACGACGTGATCGACCGGGAGGAGAAGCGCGAATCGCCGCTGGCGCGCTTCATCGCGCAACCGGCGCGCAAGCTCCAGTTTGTCGTCTTCGACAAGGGATTTCCCGATGGGCTGGCCGTCGGCTTTGAGAAACGTGTACGCCATACCGCCGCCAATCAGCATCGCGTCGGCGATTTTCATCAGGTTTTCGACGACTTCGATTTTGTCGCTCACCTTGGCGCCTCCAAGAATGGCGACGAACGGCCGCGCGGGATTCGTGACCGCTTTGCCGAGATAGGCCAGCTCTTTCTCCATCAATAAGCCTGCGGCGGACTGCTTCACGAAGCGCGTGATGCCGACCACCGAGGCGTGCGCGCGGTGGGCGGAGCCGAAGGCGTCACAAACGAAAAGACCATCGCAGAGCGCCGCAAGTTGCTTGGAAAAGGCTTCGTCGTTCTTCTCTTCCTCCCCGTGGAAGCGAACGTTTTCCAGCACCAGAACTTCGCCGTCACGCAACGCTTTGCTCTGTCCTTCCGCACCAGGGCCGATGCAATCCAGAGCGAATGCCACCGGCTTCCCCAGCAGCTCTTCGAGCTTTTTTGCCGTAGGTCTAAGCGAATACTTCGGATCGGGACCGCCCTTGGGCCGGCCAAGGTGCGAAGCGAGAACAAGGCGGCCGCCCTTTTCGATGGCGAGGCGCAGCGTCGGAAGCGTTTCCCGGATGCGCGTGTCATCGGTAACCACACCATCTTTGAGCGGCACATTGAAATCCACGCGAATGAACACGCGCTTGCCGCGTAGGTCCAGGTCATTGATGGTCAGCTTGGTCATGGTAGATGTGCAGTGGGTCGACGCTTGAAAGTCGCAACGAGCCCTAGAACTTTGACGCCATCAACTTGATGAGGTCGCGGCAGCGGCACGAATAGCCCCATTCGTTGTCGTACCAGGCGAGAACTTTTACGCAACGATCCCCCACGACCTTGGTATAACCGGCGTCAACAATCGAAGAATTTGAATTACCTTTGAAGTCGGCGGAAACAAGCTCCTCTTCGGTGTACTCGAGAATGCCCTTCATCGAGCCCTGCGAAGCCGCCTTCAGCGCGGCATTTACGGCCGCAACGCTGGTCGGCTTTTCCACGAATACCGTAAGGTCGACCACGCTGACGTTGGGCGTGGGCACCCGCATCGCGTAACCATCGAGCTTCCCCTTCAGCTCGGGAATCACGAGATGCAGCGCCTTGGCGGCGCCCGTGGAGCTGGGGATCATGTTAATCGCAGCGGCGCGGGCGCGGCGAAGATCCTTGTGCGGCAGGTCGAGAAGCTTCTGGTCATTGGTGTACGAGTGGATCGTGGTCATCGTGCCGCTTTGGATGCCGAAACTATCTTGCAGGACTTTGGCGACGGGTGCGAGACAGTTTGTGGTGCACGAAGCATTCGAAACCACGTGGTGCTTCGCGGGGTCGTACGTTTTATCATTGACGCCGAGAACGAACGTGGCGTCCGGGCCGTCGGCCGGCGCCGAAATAATGACCTTTTTCACCGGCCCGCGTAGATGCTTCTTGGCGTCAACACCCTTTGTGAAAAGTCCCGTGGATTCCACGACGATGTCGGCGCCGACGGAAGCCCAATCAATCTCGCCGGGGTCCTTCACTTTGAAAACCTTGAAGCTCTTGCCATCGACGGCGATGCTGTCCTCCGTGTGCGTGACCTTGTGCGGAAGGTTGCCGAGGATGGAGTCGTACTTCAACAGATGCGCCAGAGTCAGCGCGTCTGTGATGTCGTTGACCGCCACAAACTGAATGTCCCTGTCATCCAGCGCCGTGCGCATGATGTTGCGTCCGATGCGGCCGAAGCCGTTGATGCCTACCTTGATCGGCATTTTTCCTCCGTCGGGAATTCGGCGGATTGCGGCAGCGTCTCCGCGAAAATCGGCCGTGGTGCAGAACTCAAAATGCTAGGGGTAGTGTTGCGAAATGTCAACGCGTCATCCAAGGGAATTCGCTACTCTCAAGTGACGTAATTCTACTGAATCACGCGAGAAAGATACAAATAACCCAATTGGACTAGAATGGAGCAAGCGAGGAGTGCATCGGCTCCGATAACGAGTGGCTGACAAAGGAACGGGCACCAACGGAGAAAGTTCATGGCCGCGCTCACCGTACTTTACGATGGCAACTGCGGCCTGTGTCGCGCGAGCGTGGCGCGCGTGCGAAGGATCGATCGCGGCGGCCGCCTCGAACTTCTGGATCTGCACGAGCCAAGCGTCTCCGCGCGTTTTCCTCAAGTGAATCGCGAAGAAGCCATGCGCCTCATGCAGGCGGTCGACCCGAACGGAAAAGTCTGTTCCGGCGTAGACGCCTGGGCGCGTATCGGGCAGGCTCTTCCCGGTTGGAAACTCATTGCCTGGCTTTTGTTGGTCCCGGGAATTCATCTCGTTGCCGGCCAGATTTACGCCTGGGTCGCAAGGAATCGCTACCGCTGGAACCGCGAACTCTGCGCTGATGGCTCCTGCGCCATCCACTCCGGCCCCTCGCACTCCGATACGGAACGCCCCCATCCTCACAACTGAGGGAGGCGCTGCTCTCCCGACTTTGTATAATGGCCCGGAACTATGAACTGGACTCTCGCGTCCGTCATTCGCTGGCTCTTCGATTCGGAGCGCGGCCTGGCAGACCGCCTTCTTCCACGCTGGCTTTTTCTACGCGCCCTTGGCCTGATCTATTACTCAGCCTTCTTCTCGCTCGTTTTCCAGATCCGCGGACTCATCGGTCCGCAAGGAATTCTGCCAGCGAAAGAGTACCTGGAGGCTGTAGCAGGTTCCGTCGGCCATATGCGCTTCTGGTACGCGCCCTCACTCCTCTGGATTTCCAGCGGCTCGCACATGCTATCGGCCCTCTGCTGGGTCGGCATGCTTGCGGCGCTCCTGCTCACGCTGAACCTCTGGCCGCGCGGCATGCTCGTTATTTGCTTCCTCTGTTTTCTTTCCTTCGTAAGCGCCTCAGGAGAGTTTGCCGGCTACCAATCCGACGGCATGCTCCTCGAAGCCGGTTTCCTCGCGCTCTTTTTCGCGCCGCCAGGGCTCCGTCCGGGATGGGGACGCGCGCGGCCACCTTCCCGTGCAAGCCTTTTCCTTCTTCAGTGGGAATGGTTCCGCATCTACTTTGAGTCCGGCATCGCGAAGATCGCCAGCGGCGACCCGCAATGGCGCCAGTTCACGGCAATGGACGAGTATTACCAGAACGGACCACTTCCGACGTGGATTGGCTGGTACGCGGAACAACTCCCCCACTGGTTTCATGCCGCGACGGCATTCGGAACGCTCGCACTCGAGCTGGGTCTGGTGTGGATGATGTTTCTCCCGCGGCCCTGGCGAATCATCCTCTTCTTCATCGTCACGCCCTGGCAGATGGGAATCATTCTCACCGCCAACTACACTTTCTTGAATTACCTGGTCCTCGTCCTCGGCTTCCTCCTCGTCGATGACCGCTTCCTGGCGCGGTTTTTACCGCGGCGCTGGAAAGAATCTTTTGTAAGCCAATCGAGTGCGGCACCGCCAGCGGACGAGACCCGCACCAAAAATTGGCGAGAACTCCTTCGGCCGCACTTCCGCGCCCTCAAACTCACCCTGATCGCGGTGATGCTCACTTGGCTCTTCTACGCATCCACCGTGCAACTCATCTGGATGATCGGGCCGGGAATCCCTTTCCCGACCACGCCAGTAGCGGCGCTCGAACCATTCCGAATCGCCGATCGTTACGGCCTTTTTGCTGTGATGACTCGCGGCCGCTACGAAATCGAGTTCCAAGGCTCCGCCGACGGTCAAACTTGGCTGATCTATCCTTTTCGCTTTAAGCCGCAAGACCCCAGCAGGGCGCCCGGCATTTATGCGCCTTATCAGCCACGCTTCGACTGGAACTTATGGTTTGCCTCGCTGGGTCCCTGGCGCGCGGATCCTATCGTCTTGCGCACCGAAGAACATCTCCTCTCAGGCGACCGGGATGTCCTCCTGCTTTTCGCCGGTAACCCTTTCCCCGGTGCGCCCCCGCATCAGGTGCGCGCCGTCCTCTGGCAATACTGGTTCACCACCGTGTCCGAGAAACACTCGCAAGGCCTATGGTGGCGCCGCCAACCCCTAGGGCTCTACGCGCCGGCCCTAGAGCGTGAGCCCGACGGCAGAATCGCCGTACTCCAATGGCCCACAGCGTCCGCTCCCCGGCAATAAGATGATTTCGATTTACAATCAGAACGCGGCGAGCTCTCTTGTTTTCAATGGGGTATCCAAAGTTTTCTTGAAAGTCCGCTGCTTGTGAAGTAGCTACTGCGGGAACTGCTTGATGCTGGTAACGTGGTCTCCACTGAAACGCACAAAAACCGTTTTTGACGGCGGTTGCCCGTAAATCCAGTCCTCGATGTCAACCCCGTCGGTGTCGCGCTCGCGTACCTTATGATCTGGCTTCCCGATCGCGGCCACCACTTCCTCGCGATCCATTCCCATGGCCGGCCGGCGATCCTCGATGGCCTTCTTCATCTCCGGCGGCAGCGTATCGAACCACTGCACCGCCGCGGACCGCTGTTTCGAAAAGTCCAGAAATGGCGCCAACAGCTTTTTCAGATCCTCAGGGGAAAGATCGGGAATCACCTTTGTAAATTCAAGAAAAATGGTACTGCCCCTGCCGGGCTGGATCCCCGGCGGGCCGCTCTGCTCCCTGGTCGTCGTTGTCTGCATGGGGGGCATTCCCCCGCCCAAACCGATTTGCAGATGATCGCGCCACCGCCTCTTGCCTCTTCCGCCGCCGTTCAGGTCCACCACGATCATGTGCTCACGGAATTCCAGCTTGGTAATCTGCACACTGTCGCCCGTGTTGACGGCTGCGCCATGCGTAGCTACCGCGCGGTCGAGCAGTTCCTGATTGATGGACTTGCCCACATAAACCAAGAAACCATCTTTACCCGCAGGTAGGGGCTTGACGGCCTTGCCGAATTCCCCCGAGACGTAGCGAATTAGCTTGAGCTTCGACTCATCCCCCAGCGGGATCTTCTTGGCCCCATTTTGGGCTCCCTTCGGAGTTTCGCCCTGAGTCTGGTTCGCAGCCTGCAATTGCGCCTGCGCCTCGCCCTCAGACGGGACCGTGTTGGGGAATACCGGTATCTCTTCCCCGGCAAAAAATGGCTCGACGCGCCCCGTGCGCGGACGGAGGTCATTGACGCGGGGAAGATCCGCATCAGTGAACAAAATCAGTGCCAGCGCAATGGTAAGCCAGTTTTGCATACTCTCAGCCGGCCGCCCCTGAGGTCGGCTTCCTTATTCTATGATGCAAATGGCCCGCTGAGAAGCTAATAGCCGATCGTTTGGCTCAACTCACGAAACGTTGACCTGAACCCCCGACCGGTCGATCTTCATCGGCAGCAGTTCCCCGCCCGCTTCCACTACGGCTGCTTCGACGCGCGCCCGGGCATCGGGGTCGATCAGCAGCACCACGCAGCCGCCGCCACCCGCTCCGCAAACTTTCCCGGCGAGCGCGCCTTTCCGCCTGGCACTCTCCACAATTCCGTCGACTGTTTTTGTCGAAATGGTCGGCAAGTTTTTCTTCCGAAACATCCACTCCTCGTGCATCAGGCGGCCGGACTCACGCCAATTCGCTCTTTCTAATGCACCACGCATTCGCTGCGCGACCTCGGAGATGCGCTCGAGGTTTTTTTGGATGGCTCGCTTTCCGTCGATGTGCGCTTTATACACTTCCCAGTTGTTGATCCCCGATTGCCGTGGTTTGCCGGTGTAGCAAAGCACGATGCGGCGCTCAAGTTCGCTGAGGTCGACGCGCAGCTCAATTCGGCGTTCCCCGCCAGGCGGCAATTCAATCGCCGCCGCTCCCCCAAACGCGGGTGGATAGTGATCTTGCGTTCCCGTCGGAACGCGGATAACCACCGCCTCGGCGTCACGGCTGATGTGGATCCAGTCTACCTTGCTCTTTCCCGCCCCGGTAAATCGATCGAGCGCCGCGCAAATCGCGACCGCCATCGCACTCGAGCCGCCAATGCCGGCCCCCGCTGGCGCCTCCGAGTCGGTGGTGAGCGTAAAGCCACCCTCAGGTTTGAAAAACTTGACGATCTCCGCCAGCAGAGGAAGCCGATATCGTTTCGTCTTCACCAGCGCCGCGAACGAAGCAAAGCTCTCTTCACGTTTTGTGTCGCGCGAAACCAGATGGATGCGCTCGTCGCCCTCCGAGTGCGTCTCAATCACGCAGGAGGCGTAGCGCGTGATGGCCGCATTCACGGTAACCGCGCCAGGATGGAACAGATAGAGCGGCCAAATGTCCAGCGTTCCGCCCGCCAAATCCACCCGCGTCGGCGCCTTCGATTCAATTCTCATGGGGTTTCGGGTCGCCGAATTTCGCTACTTCCCCGCGCCTCCCGTGGCGCGGGTCCGCACCAGTAGCTGCGGCCCAGCATCTTTCTGGACATGTGCGGGGTTCGGCTCGAAGCAGCGCCGGCAGCGGGCTTCATACATGCCCTGAGCGCCGACAACGATCAGGTCTTCGGATTCAGTGAGCCGCTGCGTGTGCACCGCCGGATTACCGCAGCGCACACAAATAGCGAGCAGTTTGACGATCTCTTCAGCAACCGCCAGCAGCCGCGGCATCGGTTCGAACGGCCGGCCACGAAAATCGGTGTCGAGACCTGTCACAATGACGCGCTTGCCCAGGTTGGCCAGCTTCGTACAAACCTCCACAATCTCGTCGCCAAGAAACTGAGCTTCGTCAATGCCAATGACCTCCGTCCGCGGCTGAACTTTCTCCATTATCTCACCGGCCTTGGTGACGCTGTCGGATGGGATGCCCAGCCCGGAATGCGACACGATTTCGTTGGCGGCATAGCGCTCATCGATTGCCGGCTTGAAGATCTGCACACGCTGGCGCGCGATTTCCGCGCGGCGCAAGCGGCGGATCAATTCCTCGCTTTTTCCGGAAAACATCGGCCCGACCACCACTTCGATCCAGCCCATATTGCCTTTGACGATGTCCATGCTTGTTTCTCCTGTCTAATTTCTCACTGGCGCAATGTGCTGCGCCATTTCACAGCCCTCCTAAATTGCCGCTCGAACAGCACGATACATCTTTTCATTATAGAACGGCGCGAACGCGGCGATTACCGCCACGCGAAACGCCTCTTGCCGCGTGATCAGGTTACTCGAAAGCACGCCCCAAGCGCCTTGCGCGTCACGAATGCCCACATCACCCGCGAACTTATCAATCGCAACGGAAAGTTCGACACCCTTTTCCAACACTTGGTGCGCGAGTGCTTCGGGAATCTCCACGCCGCCGGAGCGCCCGAAATGTCCGCGCCTGCCGTCGGTGACATAAGCCCAGCTTTCGAGAAATACGCGGCGGTTCCCATTTTCCTCCAATACCTCGAGGCCGCCTTCAAGCCCTACGAAATATTTCCAGTCTTCTCCCTTTTCGCGCGCATGCTCTACGAGCGTCTCCGCGCGCTGCCTCGCCCCACGCATCAATTCCCCGCATGTGGCGGGCGTGTGGCCAACTCCGCTCTCGACTTCCAACCCAACTACTTCAAATTGCGCGCCAGGATCCAGCACCGAAGCAAAAGCATCCAACGCATCGCTCACCGCATTCAGCTTTGGCTTGCGCGTGCTGCCGACGGCGATGATCGTTTTCCCCATGATTACACTTTAACTGCCTCCTGATTCTAACGGCAGAAGGCACAAGATTTCACTCTGGATTCACGACCCTGAGGAAAACCGTGCCCGCCGGGCAGTCACACTGGCAAGTTGGGATGCTTCGGGGCAAGCATGGAAGGCGGGAACTAATGGAGCGGCCTATCGGAATCGAACCGACACCTGAACCTTGGCAAGGTTCCGTACTACCACTATACTAAGGCCGCTCAACTTCACTTCATTTTATAGCACGCCGGCCCAAACTCCAGCAAGGTCATGCATCGCATACGCGCTCGGAGAGGAAACCTGAAGACAGGAGTCTCTACGCTCAGGAAACTTGCGTGACGCGCGCGGATTTTACGACAGGCGACCTTCTCTGGCGTTCGGCAAACCGCGAGGCCTTGTCCCTATCCGTATAAACGCGGCCAAACTTCTCGCCGTCGGCGTAATAGACGGTGACCAGCCAGTGGTGATGCTTGCGCCGGCGGTCTTTTCCGAAAGAATTAATATCTTTCTTGCCGAACTTCTTCGTCTTATTTTTTGTCACAATGACCGTCCCTATCTCGAGGGAGAGATTTCGGAACTATCGCAAGGAAACCCCTCACGCGCAAGTATCACTTGAGGTAGTAACGCGAACTTCATTACAGCAGAAAAATACGTAAACGGAAACCTCTCTTCCACGCGGAAGATGGGCCGTTTTGCGCCGCGTGCCCGCGTATAGAGGCCGAAGGAGGCTGTTATTTCCGGGCTGAGCAACGCAGTAGGGGGAGTTCAACACCGCCGAGCGCATCCCGCCCGGCTGCTCGAACGATGGAATTCTGTCACCCAAAAGGGGCTCTGCGGCATCTAAGAAATGACGCTCGGTTTGACAATGAAATAAGAGATTGCCGGCTGGAAATTGGGCCAAAATCCTGTTGCTGGCCATGAAACTTTTTTTAAGTTTTTGCGTCTTTACTAGTGAAAGGAGCTGTAAGCTGTTCCGGCGGAGAACGATTATGATGACCATAGTTTCAAAACAGCCGCCCCTTTTGGAAGACCTTCGGAATCATTCGCCGGAGCAACTCGCGGAACTCCGTCTGCTCCTCAGCACTGGCGCGCCTTCGCGGCCGGATCCGCGGCGCCCGGGATTTTTTGAAGTACAGGGGCCGGTCAACGTTTTTTACGTCTTCAAATATCCCACGGGATCAAAGGTACTCCTGCTCGGCGTCTGGGAAAAAGAGCAGGACCCCGTCGCTGGACTGGTAGCTTGCTCCTGCCCCGCGGCGTAATTTCCTGTTCACGCCTCAATCGAAATCATAGTTAAATTGCATCGTCCCGCGCGGACCGTCTCCAGTCTATTCTCAGAACAAGTCGGGCTTGGATCGCACAATCTCCACTCAAGAACCGGGCCTTAATCTTCTTTCAGCTCCAAGGAAGCAGAATTGATGCAGTATCTCAGCCCAGTTGGCTTGGGGCCGTCATCAAATACATGACCCAAATGCGCGTCGCACCGGCTACACTTCACCTCGGCACGCTTCATCCCGTGACTTGCGTCGGTTTCTGATTCCACCGCATCCTCTTTCGCCGGGGCATAGAAACTCGGCCAGCCCGAACCGGAGTGGAACTTCGTCTCGGAGCGAAACAAAGGTTGCCCACAACAGACACACTTATATGTGCCGGGGGTCTCTGAATCCTCGTACTCACCGGTGAAGGGCGGCTCCGTTCCTTTCTGTCGCGTTACATGATATTGATTCGGCGTAAGTTGCTTCCTCCACTCGGCTGCATCCTTGCGAATTTTCTCTCCCATGAGCCCTCCCTAGCCTCTTACTCTCGAGTGCTCCGCTTGCAATATCTGATTCAGCGCACCCCCTTGAAGTTTCAACCGAGGGCGCGAATAGTGGAATTATGAAGGATCCAAACTCGAAATCGGCGACTCTGGATTCCCAAAAACAGTATCCGGAGAAGCGAGGTAGCCACAGAGCCAAGATGGCGCGGCCCTTGCGCGTGCGCCCCTCCGACCCGCGCGACAAGCACTTCGAAGACTTGCCCGTGAGCGTTAACGCCTCCAAAGATGGTATCTATTTCACGACCAAGCTTGCCTCCTATTATCCGGGAATGCGCCTCTTCGTCACTTTTCCCTTCACCTCGGCACATGATCCTATGAATTGCGAGTACGTCGCCGAAGTTCGACGCGTGGATAAGCTGCCCAAGGGGAAGTTCGGTGTTGCCGTCAACCTGAAAATGACCATGAACTACCCTTCGGGTGGGCTCCCGAACACGTCCACGCGCGGTTGAAGTTCCTCCCGGCAAGCTCGTGCCAAGATCCACTAAGTAAAACACCGACAACCATACTTTCCTTTGTCTCACCCGGCACCGGGAGGCGAGGTGGAACACTTGTCGGCAGGCCTGGAGAAATATTTCAGCGTACAATCCTTCGACGTGAATGAGGCCACGCGGCAGGTTATCGGCGTGCTGACGTTGCCTCCCGCGGGGCCCTTGGTGACCCAGTCCAGGAGGATCCTCGATGAAAGTGAAGCTGCCCGTCCGCCGTGCCATCCTCTTGCGGCGAACCTTCGAACCGCCGTCGGAAGGGCGCGAGAAAAAGGTGCGACTGGATTTCAACGAAAACACAGCGGGCTGTTCCCCGGTTGTCAGGCGCGCAATAGCGCGCCTTACCGCGAATCAGCTTGCCATGTATCCAGACTATCGGCCGGCAACACGGCGGCTGGCACGCTACTTTGGCGTGCGTCCGGAGGAGTTGCTCCTCGCCAACGGTGCAGACGATGCCCTTCGTGCTTTTTTCGATACCTTCGTTGAGCAAGGCAGCCGTATTTTGATCTGCGAGCCCACCTTCCCCATGTACCGCTACTACGCGGAAATCTTCGGCGCGCGCATTGACGTCCTGCGATACACCGCGGACATGAAGTTCCCCCTGCACGATGTCATCGCCGCGCTGCGAAAAAGGCCTCGTGTTCTTTTCATCGCCAATCCCAACAATCCGACAGGGACGCTTTTGCGGCGAGAATCCATTCAGAAAATACTCCAGGCAGCAACCCACACCGCCGTGGTCATCGACGAAGCCTACGCGGAATTTTCCCGCATGACTCTGGTGCCATGGATCCGCCGTTACCCGCATTTGTTCGTGGTTCGCACATTTTCGAAAGTCGCGGGGCTCGCCGGACTCCGCCTCGGCGCGGTCCTCGCTTGCGCGGATTCCCTCGATTTCTTGCGCCGCGCGATGCCACCCTTCCCGGTCAACGTGGCTGCCTTGGTGGCCGCCGAGGCCGCTGTGCGCAACCCCAAGGAGATGCGGCGCTACGTCAGTGAAATAAACCGTCTTCGCGAATGGTTCGGTGCGAAGCTGCGCCACCTCGGTGTAAAAACCTACCCGAGCGCTGCTAACTTTCTACTTGCGGACTTTGGCCCAAAGGGCCCGGCGCTGTTTAGGCGCGTGGAGCGGCAGGGCATTCTTTTGCGCGAACGGAGCAGAGAGATTGCGCCGGGATTCGTTCGCATCACCATCGGCACGGAGCCGGAGATGCGAAAGTTAATGAGATTGATTCACGAGGAATACAAATTTATCGCGGCCTGAGAGCGAGTCCCAGCCGCCGGCGCACTAATGCAGGTATGCGTCGGTGACGTACTGCTGAATCATGCGCTGCGTATTGAAGAAGGAACCATTGATGGCAATGGCATGCTGCATGACTTCGAGGTAGTGCGTGCGTTCTTTATAAAACATCGGCAGAATCACGTCTTCTAACTTGAAATAAAGGGAATCTGCTTCGGCCCGATTGTCCGGGGGCGCGACTCCTGCTGTCGCCAGCCGTTTTTCTCCGATCGACCAGCCGGTGACTCCTTCGATGTGTCCCTCGACCCACCAGCCGTCCAGGATACTGAGGCTCGGCACCCCGTTGAGCGCAGCTTTCATGCCGCTCGTACCGGAGGCTTCGAGTGGAAATTGCGGCGTGTTCAGCCACAGGTCCACGCCCGATGTAATTTTTCCACCGACGTCCAGATTGTAATCATCCAGGAAGACAACCGGTACCGTCTTCCGTAGCGCTTTTTTCGCATGGAAAATTCGCTGGATAATCTCTTTTCCGCCGCCGTCATTCGGATGCGCCTTCCCCGCGAAGACAATCTGGATTTTTCCTGCTGTCTTCGCAATGTGACGCAGCCGGTCGAGATCGGAAAGGATGAGATCGGCGCGCTTGTAACCGGTGGCGCGGCGCGCAAATCCGATCGTAAACGTGTCAGAATCCATCGACAATCCCGTCTTCTGGCGAACCACCTCCAGCAGCTCATGCTTTGCAAGAAGGTGCGCGGACCACACTTCTTCCGGCGGGAGCGCCAAAGCGCTCCGAAGGCTGTAGTTGTCTTCGCGCCAGGACGGGATGTAGCGGTCAAATAGCTGCTGGAACGCTGGGGAAGTCCACGTGCCCGCGTGCACGCCGTTGGTGATGGCCTCGATCGGCACCTCGGGAAACATCTGCCGCGAGGTCTCACCGTGCTGCTTGGCCACCCCGTTGACGTAAGCGCTGAGGTTGAGCGCAAGGTAGGTCATGTTCAGGGATGCGCCTGCCCTCGCAGCTTTCCCCAGGTCCGGAAAATTTTGTTCCGCCTGCAGCACTCTCTTCAAGAGATCGGCGGAAGACGCATCCTTCAGATCGAAGAAACTGTTCTGGTCTGGAAATACGCGGGTCAGATATTCCATCGGAAAACGATCATGACCCGCCGGGACGGGTGTGTGCGTGGTGAATACGCATTTGCTGCGCACTTTTTCGATATCCTCCCCGCGGATCGAAGTGCGGCCTTGCTTTTCGGCCTCTTCGCCGAGCAGTTCGAGAGAAAGCAGCGCGGCATGGCCTTCGTTCATGTGGTACCGCGTGAGATCGTTGTAGCCGAGGGCGCGAAGGATGCGCACCCCGCCGATGCCGAGGATTACTTCCTGGCAAAGACGGTAGTAGGCATCGCCACCGTAGAGTGTGCCGGTAAGATTGCGGTCGCATTCCGCATTGGTGGGCAGATCGGCGTCCAGAAAATACACCGGTACCTCGAAGCCGCGCACACCTTTGACGCTGTAACGCCAGCAGCGCAACTCGACTCGGCGACTCTCGATGGGCACGCTGATTCGCGGCCTCTCTTCCTGCAAAAAATCCTCAACGCGCCAGGCGGCTGGCTCTTCGCTCTGCGTGCCGTCTTCGGCGAGCCGCTGCGTAAAGTAGCCTTTCCGATAGAGCAGTGAAACAGCTACCATCGGCAGGCGAATGTCCGCCGCCGCCCGGATGGTGTCGCCGGCCAGCACGCCGAGACCTCCGCTATAGCTCGGCATGGCGTTCTCCAGCGCGATCTCCATCGAAAAGTAAGCAACCAGTCGCTCGAGCGAATTCACCTGCGTCCTTATCTTGCTCGCGGCTCCGTTGAGGGTGGAGCGAAGCTTCCGCGCGCAAAAAATTGGTAGAACCGAACCCCTTATTTTCAGGGAATGACCACGCGCAGGCAAGTTCTCTTGCCGAGCGCGTTGCTATCCGCCGGCATGCCCTTCCCTGTGCAGGCCAATTTGATCTAGGTCTGGTCGATCAGGCGGTGATGAATGGCGTAAAGGGCCAGCTCAAGGCGGTCGGAGACGCCGAGTTTGTCGAAGATATTATGCAGGTGGTTTTTCACCGTCTGCTCACTGATGAAGAGTTTTTCGCCGATCTCCTTGTTGCGGAAACCCTGCGCGACGAGCTGCACGATCTCCTTTTCGCGGTCGCTGAGCAACGGCTTCTCGCGGCGCGGGCCGGAATCGGAAGACTTGGAAAACGCCTTCATGACCTCGGCGGTCATGCGATTGTCGAGCCAGATTTCGCCGGCGTAGACGCGGTGAATGCTCTTTACAAGCAGATCGCTGGCGGACTGCTTCAGGACGACGCCGCGGGCGCCGAGGCGCATGGCGCGGACCACGTCGCGGTCGTCTTCGGCGGCGGTGAGGACGACCACGCGAGTGGGGATAGTATCGAAATTCACTTCCTCGAGAACGGCAAGGCCGTCTTTATCGGGCATGCGCAGATCGAGGAGAAGAATATCGGGCTTCAGCTTGGCAAGGAGCTTGATGCACTCGGCGCCGTTTTGGGCCTCACCCACGATCGTTATGTCGTCGTCGGCATCGAGAAGTTTACGCAGGCCATCGCGAAAAATTGCGTGGTCGTCGGCTAGTAGTACCCGTATCTGCTGTTTGTTTTTGACCATATCAACCGAGCGGGATTTCGATTGTTAGACGCGCTCCATGGCCGGGATTCGACTCGACAGTCAAAACCCCTCCCACGGTACGCGTGCGCTCCTTAATGGAAATCGGTCCCAGCCGCAAGCGATCGAGCTCATCCCCGGTAAATCTGCCGGCGAAGCTAAATCCTTCGCCGTTATCATCCACTACGAGTACTAGACGGCTGTCGTCCTGCGACAGTTTTACCACGACATGGGAAGCCTTGGCATGCTTTTTTATGTTGTTGAGTGCTTCTCGGTAAATCTGGAAAAGCTCCCGGCAGACGCGGTCGGGGGCGTGCAGCGTGACGGAGTCGATCAGGAGGTCGAGCGCCAAGGTGGATTCGTTGCGATACCGCTCGGCAAAACCCCGCATAAGGTCAACCAGGTCGGCGCTCTGGACCCGGAGGGGGCGCAGGTCGGTAACCATCCGGCGGAGCTCCGCGGACTCGTTCTTGACGGTCTGTTGGAGGTTGCCCAGGCTGGCGACGGCCTGATCCGGACCGAGACCTACCTTGCGCCGGAGCACATCGAGCTGGATTTCGATGCTGAGCAATGTCTGGAGGATACCGTCGTGGAGATCACGCGAGATCCGGCCGCGTTCCCCTTCGATGGCGCGGGCGCGAAGGTGCCGGAGGAGAAAAACATTTTCGAGCGAGGGGCTGACGTGCCGGGCGATGCGCTCGAACCAGCCAAGATCTTCCCTTCCGAAGGGCTGGCGGCCGTTGGTAAGAAAAATCCGGCCGACCGGCTGGCCTTCCTGATCGAAAGCTACAGACATCAATGAGCGGAGCTGGAACTCCTGCTGCGTGGAACTGGGGAGGCGCGGCAGGGTCTTGAGTTTGCGGCCATTGCGGCGGTCCCAGCCAAAGCCGGAGCCCTCCCCAACCAGAGAGTTCCAGCAGATGGTGGCGTCCATGTCGTCCAGCAGAAAGCCATCCGCGCGGGTCAGCGGAATGTTTTCCGGCGACAGACGCTCCGTTACTCCGGCCTTGAGGCGCCAGAGGAAAATGCGCTCCAGGTCGGAATCGTGATACGCAAGAAGCGCTTCTTCGGCTTGGAAGGCCAGGGCCAGCTCGTCGAGCAGCAGGCGCAGGCACTCGGCCAGGCCCTGATCGACCTGCATGGTGGCTGTAATGCGCGAGAAGAATTCATTCTCCATATCGACCCTTCGGCTACGGTCGCCAAGAAATGCGAGGCCAGCGCCACTCACGAATGTCCCGGCAGTGAGACCTATCCAGGAGATGACTCTCGGCCAGCGCATTTCCCCATGGAAGGCAGTGAGATAAACAAGGCTGAGCGAAAGCACAGCGGCAAGTGGAATCGCCGCGCGGAGCCCCCAGCGGTTCCCCGCTGCATAGCAAACGAAAAGATAGGGAAACCACGCTGGAACGGTCGAGGGGCTCAGGTACATGAAGATGCCCAGCGCGATGATATCGCAGGCCAGCGGCAGATGCAGGGAGCGGTCGCGGAAGAGGCGATCGAGGACGATGACGAGCAAAGAGAGAATCAGGTACGAGGCGAGAAAAGAAATGGATCGCTGGGCATCGCGCGAGTGTGGTTGTTCGAATACGGCAAGCAGCGCCAGAAAAATAATAATAGGGCGCGCGTAATCGTGTTGCCGCTCGAAGTGGTGCCGATCGGTCCTACGGGGGTTCATGCGCGGGGACGCATTTCCTCTGCGAGTAGTCTAGCAAGCCGTGGAAAACTCCGGTGGCACAGCCTTCAGAGTGTGTACGTTGAGTCAAGGCACCGCCAAATCTATCGTTCACCCAGCCCCAGTTACGTCACCCAGTAGCACAGGTTTTAACCTGGCCGCTAAAGAGCATCCCTTCCGGCGGGCGGCAGCGTCGTGTTAAACTGCGACACAGTGGTGGGAGTAGCTCAGCTGGTAGAGCGTCGGTCTGTGGCACCGAAAGTCGCGGGTTCAAATCCCGTCTCCCACCCCAAATCCAACCAATGTTCATGGAGTTTTGTAGCGGTTCGTTGAATCCTGCGTGGAAAGTGTACCCCAAGCGTACTCCAAACCCTACGCCCGGCCACTTACCAAAAGGCAAGAAACTCTCGGCTTGGCCAAGGAAAGAAGGGAATCAACCTCAAGCGAACATAGTTTTGACTATCCACTTCAAGCGGAAACGAACCCCACATAAGCGTCAGGAAAAAGAACTCCCCCACACAGATTGCGAGAACCGCTAAAAGGCTGAAGCCATATCTCTTCTTGAAAAGCTCGTTCGATTCATCGTCTACAAAAGCAATCGGAATCATTGAAAGAATCTTTATGGGAAAGAAAATCGTAGAGAGCATTGCTCCAACAAAAACATACGCTGATGGTGAGAAGAAGAGTCCCCAAGTAAATCGACGGAGTTCGAGCCGACAAACATCGTAATGCATGTGCAGGAGTGGGACAAAGAAAGCCGCTAGCACTAGCCAGAGGAACGCGTACCAGATGCGGTTCTTCCCCATAGTGCCTTCCTACTCGTTTACCTTGCTTTGTTCTTGTTTCGGCAGTAGTTCAATGTGTAGGCCACCGTGGTCGCAATCAGAGAAAGTGTCATCACAGCCGAAATAATCGCCGCCAAAATTGAAAGGCATTTCAATCCCCGATGCTCGGCAACGCCGAGGGCAACGTAAGCCACAATCAATCCCCACAGGTTTTGATTCAGTTTCAGCTTGATTTTTACGTTACTCGCAACGGGTTCCATTTGCGGGGGAGTCTAGCACGTGCGCAGGAATGTGGCCTAGTGGACGTGTCGCGGGTTCAAATCCCGTCTCCCACCCCAACTATCCTTTGGAAACGCGCGTCACTCCCAGGTTCCCTCTCCCTTGCGCGTTTGCCCTGTTACCGGCTAGCGAATTCGTTCGTCTAACATCTTGGCCGGGCATCCATAAGCCACTTTCAAGACGCAGCCAAGTAAGGTAGATTCTTCCACAGCGGGATGGAGATACACTTCGACTGGAATCTGCACGCGAGCAAGGAGTTTCACAAAATGTCCACGAACGTCACAATGGGACGCATGAAAACCACCGCATCGGCTCGGAACCTGCCTGGCAAGGAAGAACGAGGCCCCGTGAACAATAATCTCCTGAATCGCCGCAGCTTTCTTCGCGTTTCCGCACTGAGCGGAGGTGGCATGCTCCTCGCCTACTATGTCGAGCCTGTCGCCAAGGCGTTCGCGCAAGCGCCACCGGCGCCGCCGCCCGTGACGCTCACCCCCAGCGCTTTCATCCGCGTCACTCCCGATGGCGTCGTCACGATTATGGGCAAGAATCCCGAGATTGGGCAGGGCGTCAAAACCAGCCTGCCGATGATCATCGCCGACGAGCTCGACGTTGACTGGAAAGATGTGCGCATCGAGCAAGCCGACCTCAATGAATCAAAATATGGTCCGCAGCGCGCCGGTGGCAGCACGGCCATACCGATCAATTGGACTCCTCTGCGGCAGGTGGGCGCGGCGGGCCGCCAGATGTTTGTGACCGCGGCCGCGCAAACATGGTCCGTTCCCGAAGCGGAGTGCCAGACCGGGTCCGGCCGCGTAACTCATCCGCCCACAAACCGCGCGCTCACTTACGGTGCGCTGGCGGACAAGGCCGTCACGTTGACGCCGCCCGATCTCAAAACGCTCAAACTTAAGGACCCGAAAGACTACAAAATTATCGGCCGCTCAAAGAATGGTGTCGATAACGCCGCGATTGTGATGGGGAAACCCACCTACAGCATCGACTTTCGAGTTCCAGGAATGCTTTGGGCGGTCTACGAGAAGTGCCCGGTGTACGCGGGAAAGTTTGTCAGCGCCAATCTGGACGAGCTCAAGGCCATGCCCGGTGTGCGGCATGCGTTTGCCGTCGAGGGAACGCAAGACCTGCTCGGCTTGCACTGCGGCGTCGCCATCGTCGCCGATACGTGGTGGCAGGCGAACACTGCGCGCAAGAAGGTGCAGGCAAAGTGGGACGAAGGCACGACCGCGCAGCAGAGCAGCGAAGGCTTCGCCAAGCGCGCCGACGAACTTTCCAAGCAATCTCCGGCGATCACTCTGCGCAGCGACGGAAACACCGACGCCGCGTTGCAGTCCGCCGCAAAGGTTGTCGAGGGCGCCTACGCCTACCCGTTCCTCGCGCACGCCCCGATGGAGCCGGAAAACTGCCTCGCGCATTTCCACGATGGCAAACTCGAGTTTTGGTCGCCCAGCCAAACTCCCGAGGCGGGCCGTCAGCTAGTCGCAAAAGTCCTGGGCATTCCTCCCGCCGACATCATCGTGCACATGAAACGGGCAGGCGGCGGCTTCGGCCGGCGCCTCACCAACGACTACATGCTCGAGGCCGCGTCCATCGCCAAAGTCGTCGGCGTGCCGGTCAAGCTTCTTTGGACGCGCGAGGACGATTTCCACCACGACCACTACCGCCCGGCGGGATTCCATTTCCTCAAGGGCGGACTGGACGCTTCTGGGAATCTTGTCGCGTGGCGCAATCATTTCGTCAGCTTCGGCGAGGGCCATCAATTTGCTCCCTCGGCGAACATTCCTCCGAACGAGTTTCCGGGAACCTTCTTGACGAACTACTTCTTCGGAGCGTCCCTGATCCCGCTTGGAGTGCCCACGTACGCCATGCGCGCTCCTCGCAGCAATGCCTTCTCGTGGGTTTTCCAGTCATTTACTGACGAACTGGCCCACGCGGCCGGAAAGGATCCGGTCCAATTCCGGCTGGAGCTGCTGAAATCTCCGCGCATCCCAAGCGCCGGGCCGGCCCCGACTAACCCCGCGGAAATGGACTTCGACGCCGGTCGCATGCGTGGTGTCCTGGAGCTCGTGGCGGAGAAATCGGCTTGGGGCTCGCGCAAGCTGCCGAAGGATACAGGGATGGGCGTCGCCTTCCAGTACTCTCACCGCGGATACTTCGCTGAGGTGGTGGAGTTGCGCGTTGACGCGAAAAACAAAGTGAAGGTAAACAAGTTCTGGGTCGCGGGTGACGTCGGCAGCCAGATTGTCAATCCAAGCGGCGCCATGAATCAGGTGCAGGGTGCGGTCATCGAAGGGCTGAGCCATGTCATGTCCTACGAGATCACCATCGCTCAGGGCCGCGCCGTCCAAAGCAATTTCCACGAATACCCGCCCGTCCGCATGAATCAGGTGCCGCCGGAAATCGAAGTGTATTTCCTGCAAACAAATAACTCCCCCACCGGACTTGGCGAGCCGGCCTTGCCGCCGGTTCTGCCTGCCGTGTGCAACGCGATTTTTGCCGTCACCGGCAAACGCATCCGCTCGCTGCCGCTTTCGAAACACGGCTTCTCTTGGGCCTAGCCTCAAAGCACTTCGGGAGAAGGCTATCTTCTTTACTTCCCGCAAAATATCAAATCGAGCTTGTATTTCTGAAAAACCCTGTCTGCGGTGAGCAGAGTCATTTGTTCCGAGAGTGCCTGGGCGATGAGCAGCCGGTCAAACGGGTCACGATGATGCGCAGGCAGTTCGCCCGCACGCAAGGCGTGTTCGTGCGTGATATCGAGCGCGCTGATGCCCCAGGAACGCAGAGCGTGAGGAATGTATTCTGAAGGAGCCTTCGGAAGAGGCAGCGAGCCGAGCGCGAACTTGATGGCGATTTCCCAGGAGCCTGCCGCCGAGAAATACAACTCCGCGGATGAGGACGTCAGTATCTCTTGTGCCCTGGGGTTGAGTTTGTGTTCCTCGGACAGGCCCCAGAGAAACACGCTTGTATCGAGCAAGAACTTCACGCGTTCTTCTTGGCTTTCTTGGCGCGCTTTTTCTTTCGGCCTTCGAAGAGCTCGAGCACGGCTTCGGGCAGGGGCGAGTCAAAATCATCTGGAACGCTAAACTCCCCGCGAAAAATCCCTAGAACGCGCTGCGCTTTCTTTAGAGGCACGGGGACCAGCCGGGCCACCGGCACGCCGCGGTTCGCGATGGTTATTTCCTCGCCCGCGGCCACTCGGCGGAGAAGCCGTGAAAACTGTGTTTTCGCCTCGTGCGTGTTGACTCGCTTCATTCGAATAGACTAGACTAAGTCACTGGACTAAGTCAACTAGTTTGTGGCTCTCTGGCTTCCCCCTTATTATTTGGTCATGCACCCAATTCCCTGCCGTGCTCTCCTATTCGATTTGGATGGCGTGCTGGTGGACTCCACTCCTGCGGTGACACGCGTGTGGACGGTGTGGGCGCTTGAGCATGGCTTCGATCCGGAAGAGGTCGTGCGCATGGCGCACGGCCGGACCAGCCTCTCAACAATCATCGAGCTCCTGCCCAATGGAGATCATGCAGCGGAGAACCGCGACGTGGAGCGCCGCGAAATCGAAGATGTCGATGGCGTAATTCCCTTGCCCGGCGCATTAAAGCTTTTGCGGACGCTGCCTGTGGGCCGCTGGGCGGTGGTGACCTCAGGGACTCGCCCGCTCGCCGAAGTGCGCATTCGCGCAGCCGGATTGCCGCTCCCCAAGCACTTCATTACCGCGAGCGACATCCACCGCAGCAAGCCCGACCCGGAGCCTTATTTGCTCGGAGCGAAAAGTGTGGGCTACACGCCCGGCCAATGCATCGTGATCGAGGACGCTCCCGCGGGGATTCGCTCAGCGAAAGCCGCCGGAGCTACCGTGATTGCGTTGCGCACCACCGCGACTGACGCGGAACTCATCACTGCAGGCGCAGATTGGATTACCCGGGACCTGCGCTCTCTCATCCTCGCCAAAAGCGCCAACGACGACAATCTTCTTCTGACCCTCGACGGGCAGCAACCGGGGAATTAATCCCTTTCATCACCACCGACTAATCGGCAAGCACTTCCGTCTTGGGTCAGCTTCCGCCCCGCCAATTCCACCTTCACATCTTAGCTTCCACTTTCAGTTTCGACCCAGTGCCTAGTCCTATGGCCAGTAATTTTCTCGCAATAGCTCCTTCAGAGAGATCGCAGGAGAAAGTGGGGGTTCGCTTAAAATAACTTTGTCAGATAGGTACTCTGATTAGTTGCTCTTCAGGCGAACCGGCCTCCGCAACTCGGGCCTCGCAGGGATGACACCGAAGAATGGGCACACCCACGCAGACATTGCCGCCGCAGGCTCCTCCTGCGCCCCGCACCATCCATACCGCTCAGCTCGTCACCGCCATGCTGAAGAGTCACCCCCAGGCAAGCGACTTGATCTTTTCACCGGGGCGCGCGCCTCAGGTTGAGGTGAGCGGCCAGCTCATCGAGCTGAAATACAAAGGCCTGGAGAGTCTGACGCCGCAGGACACCAGCTTCCTCGCCCACGACATCATGGGCAAGAATGAAACGCCAAACCGCAAGTTGGAACAGGATGGATCGGCGGACCTGTCGTACGGAATAACCGGCGTGGCGAGGTTTCGCGTGAATATCTTTAAGCAGCGCGGAACCTGCGCGGTGGTCATGCGCGTTATTCCCGACAAAATCCCGGGCTTCGCGGAATTGAACTTGCCCGATGCGCTCCAGGAGATCGTGCACCTGAGAAATGGCATCGTGCTGGTTACGGGACCCACCGGATCCGGAAAGTCTTCCACACTCGCCGCCATCATCGATAAAATGAACGAGCAAAAGGCTTATCACATCCTGACCATCGAAGACCCCATCGAGTTTCTGCACAAGCACAAGAAATCAACCATTCACCAGCGCGAACTGCATTCCGACACGCCGAGTTTTGCGCTGGCCTTGCGCGCGGCGCTGCGGCAGGCGCCTAAAGTCATTCTCGTAGGCGAGATGCGCGATCGCGAAACGATCGAGATCGCACTGGAGGCTTGTGAGACGGGGCATCTTGTGCTTTCCACATTGCACACCATCGATGCGGCAAAAACGATCGAGCGCATCGTCGGCGTCTTTCCGCTGGCGGACCAGCAGGCCATCCGTACGCGTCTCTCGAAAGCTTTCCGCTACATCGTCTCGCAGCGGCTGCTGCCGAAGAAGGACGGCAAAGGACGCATCGCCGCGATCGAAATACTGAAATCAACGATGCGTACGCGCGAATACGTGGAGAAAGGCGAGAGCGAAGGCAAGTCCCTGCTGGATGCCATGCGCGACGGTGGCACCGAAGGTATGCGGCATTTCGACGCGGAAATCGAAAAGCTCATCCGCGATGGCATCGTGGATTTTGAGACAGGCCTTACCTATTCAACCAATGCAGGAAACTTGCGGCTCGAGCTTGCCGACTACGTGGATAATCCTGGAAATACAGCCCCCGCGAAAAAGGCGCCCGAAATGGCCGAAATCGAAATTGAGCGCTAGCGCTCACCTCCCCTTGTTATCGAGTATTGCGCGAACGCTCAATCGAAATTCACGGCCCGAATCGCCTCCGTGGGCTCTGTGCCCTCTGCGAACTCTGTGTTAATTCCTAAAATGCGTTATCCTCTACCTGGCATTCACGATTCATCCCTAAAATGAACGCCGAAAACGGCACCACGCTCCTCCAATTCTCCTCCACAATCACTGGAACGCTGCTCACCGGCCTTGTCTTCTGCGTTCTCGCTATCCTTGCGCCAAAAACCAGCGAAAACATTTTTCGCAGCGCGGAACGATTCCTTGCGCATTTTGCCGCGCGAAGGGCGCTGACAGTAGGCGTGCTCTTCTTCACTGTCGCGGCAATTCGGCTGATGGTGTTGCCTCTTTTGCCCGTCCCCGTGCCGGGCATTCATGATGAATTCAGCTACCTCCTCATGGCGGATACGTTCGCGCGCGGCCGGCTCGCCAATCCTCCGCACCCCATGTGGATGAGCTTCGAGACTTTCCACGTCAATTGGTTTCCCAGGTATTCGTCGATGTATCCGCCGGCGCAGGGTTTCGTCCTGGCGCTCGGACAATTGCTCGGGCATCCGTGGATCGGTGTCCTGCTGAGCGCCGCGGCGATGTGCTCCGCAATTCTTTGGATGCTGCAAGCGTGGATGCCCGCGCGATGGGCTTTGCTGGGCGCGGCGATGGCGGCATTGAAACTGGGAATCGCCAGCTATTGGATGAACAGCTACTGGGGCGGCGCGCTTGCCGCCACCGGAGGCGCGCTGGTGCTGGGAGCGCTGGCGCGAATTACACGGCGCGGGAAAACGCGCCATGCGTTTCTGCTCGGACTGGGTATCGCGATCCTAGCCATTAGCCGGCCGTATGAAGGTTTGCTGTTGTGTATCCCCGCCGCGGGATTCTTTTTATGGTGGCTCGCGGGGAAAACAAATTTTCATGTCAATCTGCATCAGCGAATTCGAGGCGTCCTCTTGCCTCTCGCTGCGGTGCTGATTCTTCTCGCGGCGTTCATGGGCTACTACAACTGGCGCCTGACGCGAAATCCTCTGCTCTTGCCGCATACGCTCAATGTGCGCACATACCACACGGCCCCCATATTCGTATGGGGACATGTGCAGCCGCCGCGACAATACAACAATCAACAATTCGTGGATTTTTACACGGATTGGGAGCGCGAGGAGTACCCCGGAACTTTGGACGGCTTTGAGAGCGCCTCCTGGCTGAAGGTAACGCGCTACGGCACGGCGTTTTTCTGGATGGGCTTGCTGCTCGCCCTACCCGGCTTGCCGTTTGCGCTCCGGGACCGCAGGATGAGGTTTCTAATCGTTACGTTTTTTCTCGGGGTCGCCGGACTCTTCATCGTGGTTTGGTCAAATTCCCATTATGCCGCGCCGTTGACCTGCATAATCTTCGCTTTGATCGTCCAGTCGATGCGCCACCTTCGAGCCATGCGCATCGCCGGCAGGCCGATTGGCATCGCGCTCTCATGGGCTATCGTTGCGTTGCTCGCGATGGATACGGGGAGTGCGGTGACGCATCGCTCCTGCGACCCGCTTTGGTGGACTTGCCAGGGCGATCCGAGCCGCGCGGTGATCCAGAAAAAACTTGAGAGCATGCCGGGCAAACATCTTATCATAGTGCGATATGACAAAAACCATAACATTCATGACGAATGGGTTTACAACGGCGCGGAGATCGACGGCGCGAAAGTTCTCTGGGCGCGCGAACTCGGCGCGGAACAAAATCAAAAGCT
Source organism: Candidatus Acidiferrum sp. (assembly GCA_035544995.1). Taxonomy (GTDB): domain Bacteria; phylum Acidobacteriota; class Terriglobia; order Acidiferrales; family UBA7541; genus Acidiferrum. Next base: position 69,608 of record DASZZI010000061.1, on the reverse strand, counting down.
GTTCACCTATTTCAAGGACAGAAAAATCTGGCTGGTGACTCCGGATACGGACAACACAAGCCTAGCGCCTTATTCCCGGCCGGAAGATTCTTCCGATCATTAGCCTCGGCGTGGACTTCCGTGACTTCCCGCTTGCATTTTCCGGTATCGCCATTATCATGGCGCAGTTCCGGAAACTCCTCCGAGACCTACATTGCCAAACACATCGGCAGCATCTCCCACCGTGGTGGCCAGTCAAAAGCTGCGCCGCGGCCGACTACTTCAAGTACTCGGCATGTGGTTCGGCATCGCCTCAGCCGTCGGCAACGCGATCGCCGCGGGAATCGTGCGTACGCCCGGTGAGATCGCGAAAGGCCTGCCCAACGCGTGGCTATTTCTCGGCGTGTGGGTTGTTGGCGGGCTCTACGCGCTTTTTGGTGCATCGTCGATGGCCGAACTCGGTGCCGCCATCCCGCGAAGCGGCGGGCAATACAATTTCTCGCGCCGCGCGATCGGCGATTACGCCGGCTTCATCGTCGGATGGAGCGACTGGCTCTCTACCTGCGGGACCGCTGCAGCGGTCGCGATCGTCATCAGCGAATACAGCGGCCATCTTTTTCCCATTCTCGCAGGGCAAACAAAGATCAAAGTCATCTCCGTCGCAATCATCGTCGGATTCTGCATATTGCAGTGGCGTGGAATTCGCTGGGGTAGCGGCGCGCAACTTTCGACAGCAGCAATCAAGACGGCTGCATTTTTTATTCTGGTGATCGCTTGCTTCGTGCGGGGAGGGCCAGCACACCAAACAGCGGTGGACGCCGGCGCATCAGGTTTACACCCGCCATCCGGATGGCCGCTCGCCGTCGCCTTTATGCTTGGCCTGCAAGCAGTTTTCTTCACGATTGACGGATGGGACGGGGTGATCTACTTCGGTGAAGAGGTTCGCAACCCCGGCCGCGACATTCCTCGCGCGATTTTCGGCAGTGTTTTCTCCATCATGGGGATTTACCTGCTGCTGAATCTGGTAGTGCTGTACGTGCTGCCGATGAACGAAATTGCTGGAAATACCTTTGCGCTCGGCACAGTGGCCGAACGGATTTTCGGAAAATTCGGCGACCCTGTTATTCGCTCCATCATGGTGATCTCGATGTTGAGCTGCCTTAACGCGAATCAACTATTCTGCACGCGAACTCTTTATGCGATGAGCAGCGACGGATTATTTTTCCGCCGGGCAGCGAAAGTAAACGCCGGTGGAACGCCGACGCTGGCTCTTCTTCTGAGTACGATCGTCGGCGTGCTGTTCGTGCTGGGATCGTTCGAGCGCGTCATCGCCATGCTGTCGTTTTTCTTTGTGGCGAATTACACTTTCACCTATACATCGCTCTTTGTTCTTCGCAAGCGCGAGCCGGAAATGAATCGGCCGTACCGCGCGTGGGGCTATCCCTGGACGACGGGTGTCGCTCTTGCCGGCTCCGTAATGTTCCTGGTCGGCTCGATTGCCACCGACCGCGACAACGCGCCATTAGCGCTAGGGATGCTTGTCCTCAGCTACCCCGTGTTTCGCGTGCTAAAGTGGGTCTCGCGGCGCGGAGACTCCGCGACTCTTTCTTCCTAATTGGAAACCTTGCCCGCAACCCACTAGTTCGAAACTTTTTCGGCGACCGCCTTAGCCTGCAAGAAGAGCAACAAATAATCCTTGCCGCCGGTCTTTGAGTCGGTACCTGACATATTGAACCCGCCGAAAGGATGCGCGCCAACCTGCGCGCCGGTGCACTTGCGATTCAGATAGAGATTGCCAACATGAAATGCTTCTTCGGCCTTTTTGATCTTTTCCGGATTCTTTGAGTAGACGGCGCCGGTAAGGCCAAACTCCGTGTTGTTCGCGATTTCCAGCGCGTGATCGTAATTCTTCGCCTTGATCACCGCCAGCACCGGGCCAAAAACTTCTTCCTGCGCCAGCCGCGCCTTGGGATCCACGTCGGCAATGATCGTCGGCTGGACAAAGTAGCCATCGCCCGGCGCGCGGCCGCCTCCGGCCAGGAGCTTCCCTTCCTTCTTTCCGACCTCGATGTAATCCAGAATCGTTTTCATCGCGGACTGGTTGATGACCGGGCCCATGTAATTGTTCGGATCGTCGCTGGGGCCGACGGTAATTTTCTTGGTGCGCTCGACCAGCTTCTGCACGAACGTGTCGTAAATTTTTTCGGCCACGATGGCGCGCGAGCAAGCCGAGCACTTTTGCCCCTGGTAGCCGAAGGCGGCCTGGGCCGTGCCCTCCACGGCGGCGTCGATGTCCGCTTCGTCATCCACTATGATGGCGTCCTTGCCGCCCATCTCCAGCATCGTGCGCTTGATCCAGATCTGCCCCGGCGCCGCCTTTGCGGCCAGCTCGCTGATGCGCAGCCCCACTTCCTTCGATCCCGTGAAGCCGATGTAGCGAGTCTTGGGATGCTGCACGAGCACGTCGCCGATCACGTTGCCCGCGCCGGTGAGGAAATTGACCGCTTCCTTGGGAATGCCGGCCTCAAAAAGAATGTCAATGAACTTTGCCGCGATGGTTGGCGAGTCGCCCGCGGGCTTCAGGACCACCGTGTTTCCGGTGACGAGCGAGGCAGCCACCAGGCCCCCCATGATGGCGCAGGGGAAGTTCCACGGCGGAATGATGGCGCCGACGCCGAGCGGAATGTACACCAGGTAGTTGCGCTCCCCGCGCATGGGCGTGAGCTTGTGAGGTTCCGCCAGGCGCAGCATTTCGCGGCCGTAGAACTCGCAGAAGTCGATGGTTTCCGCGATATCCCCATCCGCTTCCGCCCAGCTCTTCCCTACTTCGTAGCAGACCAGCGCGCTCAGCTCAAACTTGCGCTCGCGCACGATGTGCGCCGCGCGGAACAAGCACTTCGCCCGCTCCTGCGCGGGCACTTTCTTCCAAAGTTCAAAATATTTGTGCGCCGCTTCCACGGCCTGCTTGGCCATTTCCGCGGTGGCGGTCTGGAACACGCCGATGACCTGCGAGGGGCGCGAGGGGTTCGTGGAGGTGCGCTTTTCCGTCGTGGTGACCTTTTGCCCGCCGATCCACATGGGGTATTCCTGGCCGAATTCGGAAGCCACTTTTTTCAAGGCGGCTTCCATCTTTTTCCGGTTTTCCGGCTGGGAGAAGTCAACGTACGGCTCGTTGGTGAACTCCGGCGGGTGGAGTTTCGTTTCGGCGGTGGCCATGGCGTACTTTCCTCCTCGGGTTGCAAACGGCCTATTGTACTGCGTTCCGAAATCGCGCGACAACCCGCGGGCTGTGGACTTCGCCTTTGTGGCACAGCCATTCCTGGCTGTGTGCTTTTCTCTTCTGGCTCCCTGGTGGCACAGCCATTCCTGGCTGTGTGCTTTTCTCTTGCGGCGGCGCCGCACTGTCGCGGGCGCCTTTGCCGGTGAGTTTGTAGGGGCGCAGCCCGCCGCGGCGGGCTGTGGACTTCGCCTTTGTGGCACAGCCATTCCTGGCTGTGTGCTTTTCTCTTATGGCGGCACCGGTCATAATCCATCCCGGCGTGCGGCGAAACGAGCTTTGGTCTTGCGGGAGCGCGGTTCTTGCGCCCCGCACGCTTCGTCGGGGCGAGCCTTGAAAAAGACCCGCACGTCTCCCCAGCCCCGCAAATCCCCGCTCAACCACCCTTTTCACCACCCCCCAAAATCATCTCAAGCCTTCAGCCTTCGGCGCCCACCAAGCTGAGACCGCGCCTATTATTCCAAAATCCCTCGCTGACTCGGACTTACAAGACGCGCGGTATCAACGGCCTGCGTAGTCCTTGGCCTCTTTCCAAAGACAAGTGATTCTGGAAGGGGCCTCTTTCGCATGCTATGCTCCTACGCTTTGGTGCTCTGTTAAAGGATTCTGAAAGATCCGGTACATTCAAAAAGGAGGTCGCATGGAGTTCGCGAAAGTGACTGCCATCATACGCAATGAGGTGGTCAAGAATGTCGAACTGGCACTGGAGAAGGCGGGTGTCAGCGGGTTCACAGCTGCTAAGGTGCAAGGCGTGGGCGAGTGGGAGAGGAAATTCTCCTTCTTCACTGGGCCGTCCACGCATTTCAAGATAGAAATCTTCACCGAAGGAAATCGCGCGGAACAGATCGCCGGCGTGATCATGGACGCGGCGCACACCGGCTCAGTCGGCGACGGGCTTGTAGCGGTCTTGCCAGTGCACAAGGTCTTCCGGATTCGGAACAAGGCCCTCGCAAAATCCGGCGAAGTTTAGTCCACTAGCCTTTACACAGAAAACGCCTGAGAGCGCTGTTTCGGCTCTGGATGCCTGTCTCTGAGTAGCCAAATGTGAGTTTAGAGTGGTTCCGGCGGTCTGATGTCTTCGTCAAGAAGCTCTCCCCTTTTTACCCGTTCACGCCTCTCGCGGTCGCGCAGGAGACCGTCTCTAATGACATACAACAGTGCTTCCGCATCCCCAGGTGCAGGCGAAGCGTATCTCGTCGCTGCGTTGCAGTACGCTACCTCGATGCGATTCATGACATCTCGAAGCGCTGACAACGACCCTTCCACCTGGTCGCGAGTCGCAGGAGCGAGGGTCTGGGAATTTCGTTTGAGTATTAGATCGAGGTCACGGTGCGCGAGACGTCGATTTCGCCATTCGATAGCAAATGCAGCAGCTTTCTTCGCAGTCTCGACGAGCCCACAGACTTCATCACGCAGCTTCAGGTCGCCGAGCAGTGGTGGGAATCTCTGAATTGTGAGATTGGGCTTGTCAACCGACTCGCGGGACCCGACAAGCCTAGCAATCGCGAGCAGCGTGTCCTCGAAGAACACATCGTGAACCATGTGAAAAAAGAATGGGGCGGCTTCATTTAGGAGGTCGATTCGGCTCTGCTTGTCGCCGAACAGAGTGCGGTGCTGTTTCCAACGCCAGTGCATCCAAACTAGTTCGCTGGACGTGGCATGAAAGAGCTCACCCAACTCTTGCCCCATCGCGGCGGTGTAGCCCGTCCGGATCTGCGCTGCATTAATCGACCGGCTCATATCACTCCCCAAGGCTTTAACTGACTGGCTTACCCTGCCAATTGTTCTAGGTAGACATTTCGGAAATTTCCGTCAAACGCAACCAAGAAACGCCGCGAACAAGTTGCCCCGTCGTCACTGCGAACACGTATTCTGATCTTGTATCTCCCTGGTGGGAAGTCGGTCTGCACTCCTCGCGGACGCTTCTCGCAGAAAAAGTGGAGCTCGGGATAGCCTTCGTGGGCATAGCAAACGTCCAGTCGCGTCGGTTCATTCGGGGGGATGTCCTTAGTGAAACAGTCAAGCGGCTCGTGCGCCCAATGCAGCTCAACTGGATTTTTGAAGAGTGGAGCGGGCGCGAAAGCGCCGAGACTGGTCTCAGCATGGACTTCGGAAAGCAAACCTCTGCATTTGCTTGCAGTCTTCCGGCCGGGGTTTACAACCATGACGTGCGTGAACATTCCTCTGATTCTGCCGAAAGCCAGATCGGGTGCAACGTGGTAGGTCATCGCAGGATCGAAGTACAGTTCGAGCCGGGGTCTTGAAAGAAGGCCCCAGCCCCAACCGAAAACGTCCTTGATTACCGCCCAGGAGAGGCTCATATCGCTTATGACATCCGCATAGCATTCTAACTCGGCGTGGACTGTGGGATTGCCACCGAAATGGACTGAGTGCTAGGCTCTCCGGGCCGTGAAACCGAAGCGTCCAAAAGTGGAACCGATTCGCGACCCTACGCTGTTTCAATTGGAGACGGCGGCCGAACTCGCGGGCATGCCGGGTGTCCCATACGCCAGTTACGCGTGTGGGGACTTTTTCCTGCTTTTCTCCTCGCCAGTTCTTCGCGTGCGCTCGTTCGAACGATCAGCGCCCTGATTCGTCCTATGCGTCTCTAGCTTACCTCTTTCTTTTCTTTTCCTTCCAGCCGCCAGCCTCTAGTTTTCAGCCTCCGGAACCTTTCGAACGTTTTACCCATCTTTTTCCGCCGATTTCCGCCGCAACTTCTTTCTAATCTCTAACTTCCGGTCCCGAGCCCCCGCTTCTCCCCGTTCGAACGAGTACTACATCATAATAGTATTTGACAGGATACTATTTCCATGCTATCATGGGTCGTGATAGTTCGATTCCAGCCTGCCCGAATCGGTCGAGAGCCTTTCGGGACCTGCCCCGAGCTTCTTGGGAACCTTGCCGGAGAGTTTCGACCCGGCCAAAAGCACACTCTTCCCTTCTTCCACGGGTCACGGATCACCAATCACGAGTCACGGCCTGTCTCCCCTATGCGCTCCGCGAGCGCACCAATTGCGCACTTTTGCGCAACAAGTCCTTTCCTTGCCACACTTGCGCATTTCATGGGGGGAGGGGAGGGTATCACCACTTCAATCCAAGAATCGAGGACCAAAATGAAACCCGAATCCCCTAACCCCGTCATCGACCAGGAATTCTCTCGCCCCCAATCCGTCCAGCTCGCCCCCGGAGAGACCAGTGCCAACGAAAGCCAGGCGCGCAACGAAGATTCTCCCCGCTGTGCCTTTCGCTTCGCCAACCGTCACCAATGCCGCTTCGGCATGACTCTCCTCTCCGCCCCCTACTGCCATCAACATTCCTCATTCCGCCCGGACGATCCCGACTCCATCAATCTCGCTCCCGCTCTCCTCGGCGACCTCACCGAACTCACCACCGCTGCGGACATGCAAACCACCCTCTCCAAACTCTTTATCCTCCTCGCCCAGAACCGCGTCACCACCAAGAAAGCTTCCGTCCTCACCTACATCATTCAACAACTCCTCCGCACCCTCCCCGCCATCTACCAGGAAACCCACGGCGACGACGACCACGTCACCATCATCATGGATGGGCCCCGCCCCATCCGCGACTGAGCTCAGCACACATGACCCATCCTCAGCCAATTCGCATGACGAAAGCCCGGCGTCACAGAACCGAGGGATGGGCAGCCGGCGTTATGAAGTGGCACCCGGCTGCCGTCAAGAGAGGAAGCAAAGAGGCGGAGAGTCCGCGGGCCACCCGCGCTGTTGCCGTTTGCGAAGCACCTGCTCCTTCGAACAGGCGTATACGGTCCTGCCTCAGGGGGAAAATAGAGAGCAATGCGGTGCTCCCTGTCCCCGAGTCTCCCGCCGCACACGAGGCAGTCTTGCAATCCTGGGCACGAACGGCAGTTCATCTGGTGTGCCTCAGCGCTGGGGCGGCATTGCCCGGCGCAGTCCGAGCGCAGCAGGTCTCATCTGGCACCGTGCTGGAGGTCCGTCTAGAACAGCCCGTCTCGACGATCGGGACGAAGCGCGGCGACGCGGTTCGCGCGGCGCTCATTGCCCCCGTCGAACAAGATGGCCAATGCATTCTGCCTCCGGGCACCGAGGTGCTCGGCACAATCCGCAAGCTGAAACGAATCGGTCTAGGATTGGTTCGGGAGCGGGCGCTGCTTCAGTTGCAGTTCGATACTCTAGTCCTCCCCGATGGCAGCCGCATCGCTTTCGAGAGCAAGGTCCTCGCCGTGGAAAACAGCCGCGAAACCGTGCTCGCCGACGGGACGATTCGCGGCATTCGCGCGACGGACAGCTATGGCCACCGCGCCACAGGTCTAGTGACCAACGTTGCCGCTGTGGATCCGTTATTCGCTCTGTTTGCGTTCAGCGCATCGAGCGCAGTACTGCGTTTCCCCGACGCGGAGATTTACTATCCGACCGGTACCGATCTGCAACTGGCGTTATCTCGGGCTGTATCTGTCCCCCTTGCATTTCCGCTCCCGGCCGGTCCAGTCGCTCAGACTAGCGAAGAACTTCAATCGCTCGCGGAGTACGTAAACCGGCTTCCCTTCCGCACCAGGACAAAATCCAAGGGCATCCCCTCCGATGTTACCAACCTGGTATTTTTTGGAACGGAGGAACAGCTGCGTCTCTCATTCGCGAACGCCGGCTGGTCCGAAGCCGCACCGCTGAGTTCGGAGTCGAAGTTTCAGACCGTGCGAGCACTGGCGGAGAGTCGTGGCTACACGGACGCTCCGGTCTCCGTCTTATTGTTAAACGACCAGGCCCCAGCGTTCGCGTTTGAAAAGACTCTAAACACTTTCAGCAAGCGACATCACGTGCGAGTGTGGAAAGTGGCGGAGAAATGGCAAGGCCAGACGGTCTGGACCGCAGCGGCCACGCAGGACATCAGTCTTGGGTTTTCACAAAAAAAGACATTGATCCATCGCGTCCAGCGTGAAATTGATCAGGAACGCTCCAAAATTGTGAACGACCTGGCATTCGCCCGGTGCATTGACAGCGTCGAGCTGGTGGACCGACCGCACTCGCCGAGAAATCCTCGCAACGCGACAGGCGAGCAGTTGGTCACTGACGGCCGCATTGCCGTCCTGCGGCTCACGGACTGTGAGGCTCCATTGCAGGCGTGGGCGCGAACTCCAGGACAGGCGCTACCCGGGCGGGGCAATGCGCTCGGGCGAGGTGTGCGGCAGTTCAATCTCACTCTTCGCAATTCCATCCTGCGCGATAATATATTGTGGCAGGGTTACGATGGCAGCCGCTTTCTCTGGAAAACGCTGCGCCGTCCGTCGAAACTGAATCCCGGATCGGCGGCCCTGTCCCCAGCGCTGGACGTGCCAGAAGGCCTTGGCGAGCCAGGTCTCTCTCTTGCAAACCGTTTCGAGCCGTCCCCGGTTGAGCGCAAACCGTCCAGGCCGCGCCTTCCGGAGGTTGAGCTCTCCTTGGACGGCGGCCAGTTTCGCCCCCTGGGCCTGGGCGATTTGTATCTGGCTTCGGTCAATCCGGATACCGGCGAGGTGGACGTTTTTCAATTTCCAATGCGGATCGAGAAGGGCGTCCTGCTGGGCGCAAGCGTTACAGTGAACTCGCGGCACTGGATTTCCCACGAGATTTATGCAGGAACGCTGCAGGCAAATCTGCGAACCGGCGGGGGCGATGGGCAAGTGGATCGGCTACACATTCGAACGACAGGATACCAGCTGCAAGTGCCGCTCTTCCCCAGCCGATGGCGCTTGCGGCCCTACGTTTTGGCCGGGCCCAGCCTGACGTCCTACCGCTTCAAAAACATTAAATTGAACCGAAAACAAGGTCTTTTTCTATTTGGCTTACGGCGTGTTGGCGTCATCGTCGGCGCGATCAATTCTGCGGGCGTTGCACCGCTCGACGGTGGTTCCGTCTTTCAAGTCGGCCTGACATACGGCGGAGGCTTCAAGTACCGGATGAATCGGATGTTCGAGCTCCGTGGGGAATACCGCGAAACCTACGCGAGGGATCCAGATTTCTTCAACAAGCAGTCTGTGAATCTCAGCAGCCTGGGGATTACATCCGCTCAAGATCCCGGTGCCCGCCAGCACGGCACGTATTCGTTTGGCGTTTCGTTCACTCCGTAAACTTTTCCTGGAGCTCTGCCGCGTAGCGCTCGATAAGAGCGACAAAGCGGTGTCAAGGGACAATTCTCCTGAGCAGTGCTTTTAGCAGCGCGTCGTAGCCAGAGGGTGGAGCACCAAGACTCTCGGAATGTCACGGTGAATCATTTCCCGGTGGAATTGTTTCCAGCAACCATCGAGGCGGCCCAATCGCCGGCCATGATTCTTCTATCCGAAGATCTCATCCTTAAGAGAGAAGGGCCGGAGTATCCTCAAGGAATATTCTCCAGCCCTCGACATTCCCTCTGAATTTCAAACCCAGCGGGTGCTAAGGCCTGACGTTAGAGATGCGCGTGTACCAGTTACCCAGGGTCGTCCGGGTTCCCCCGCAACTCCCGAAGGGGGCGCTGATGTACTGGGTGAATGTGCACGTCTGACCGATGTATTCCGAGGCAATCCAGATGTCCCTGCCATCGGCCACTGCGGCTCCGTAATCACCCCAGCGGTTGCGAGTATTGCCAACCTCGGCTTTGTAAGAGGTGAAGCTATCGTCTGGTCCAAGTCCGGCAGCGGCAATCTGGATTGGACCTGTCCCGCCGTCCCGGTCGAGAGTAGCAAAGGCGGCGCTGGGAAAATTGTCAGCACCGAGCAAAGTGAAGGCAATAAGGCCTCGTCCCGACTCAGTGACCCCAATGGCAGGATAGGTGAGGTTGTTGTTGGCGAGCCCGAGAACGCCCTGGCGGACAACCCGCGGGCCGTCGTCCTCTTCCCCTTCCCCCGGGCGGATCACATAAAACGCGATTCCTGCTTTGGTTGCTCCGCCGACATTGACGGCGGTGTCGAGAGCACCGTAGAGCTTGCCATCGGCGAAGATGACCTGCTGCATGCGGGAATCGTTGGTGTCCACATGATTCGATTCGACCTCGTTGTGAGCGGGCTCAGAAAAGAAAAGGAACTGCCAGCAACCCGGGCCAAACGGGGTCGGCAAGGTGGTATCGTTAATACAATCGCCGAGGGGTATGTCCCCAACCTTTTGGTCGGCCTTGGGCGGAACCGCATAGGTGTTCACCGTGACGAAGGAGCTGTCCAGAGCAAGATTGGGACTCGGATCGTCGAGAGACTCGGTGTGTCGGAGGGTCCAGACTCGGATGCGATTGTCCGCTCTGGTCGAACTGAACACGGCAACTGAACTGAGGAAAAATTCCTTGCCTTCACCTCCCCCCTCTTCGACATCTGGAGAGATCGCCGGCCACACGGTGAATCCCGGGAGTCCGTCGAGAAGAATGTTTGCCGTGTCAAACTGAGTGACCGCGACCGTGGCCGCCCCCGAAGCCAGGGCCCGCTTCGATAACGCATAGACCTGGCTCCCCCGGAATCCGGGCGCGAAGAGATTGAACTCATTCGTTGTTATGTAGAAGCCGTTGGCATCGGCGCCGATGTGCGGATAATCACCCAGGCAGGGACCTCCCGCACAAGCGTGGTCTGGCGTGCCCTGCGAGCCATCATCTTGAACGGGCAGCCGGTAGATGTTAAAGAGTCCGAGCGGGCTGGGGGTCTGGCTCACGGCGATGTCCAGGTGGTTCGTCCCCGTTAGAGATCGGGTGGTCCCCACGCGGTCCAGCGTGAGGATGACGAGGAACCAGCGCTGGGTGGCGCGGTCGAAATAACAGCTTGGGTCGGTGACGGAGGGGCCAAACGCACCCGTCTTGCGATTGATCGCCGCGATGTACCCGAAGAAGGTGTTGAGGTCCACAACTCCGAGCAAGGAGTTGCCCGCGGTGTCGTACACGTTTAACACGTCATTCACTGCCTCCATCACGAAGCCATTCCCGACGCAAAGCCCCTGGTCCGGAGGTTCAACGCTGAACTGATTTCCGCCGTTGGCAAGGCGCTGCTGCCGGTGGTTCAGTCCGTCGAAGCTGACCAGCAGCTTCCCTTCTGACCTGTGCCTTCCCTCCTCGTACATCTCGGTGCCCTCCCCCCTGCCCTGACCATTCGTACGATTCATTACCACCGAACCGCTGAATGGGGAGATGGGACCGCTTCCATCGTCAGCAAAATCAAAGGCTGGGTCGATTTCGGGATTTTGCACAATATCGGCACCCACGACTGCTGCCTGGAATGTATTCGTACCGGTAAGGGTGATCTGCCGGACAATCGGTTGTTGCGGGCTCTGCGCCTTTGCAGATCGGAATGTCGCCAGCAAAACGAATAGCCCGAGAGCCACCGCCACTATCGAGAGCTTGAAGATCTTCATTCTACTGCCTCCTATCGAAAGATCGCCAGTCTTGTCCGTCTTGTTGAAGCATCTGATATCAGCCATTCAGCCTTGACCACTTTCGACAAGACAGACACCCAACACGGCTGGGCCAAGGCTTAGGGAAAGAGGTGAAACCCCAAACGTTGCGCGACTTTCATCCGAAAGTGGTCAGTTGTCAAGGGGAAGTTTGCAAAATTCGATGCAATCAGCGTTACGCTCTCATCGAGGTACTGAACGCACTAGAACCGAAGGGCTGCAATAGGAAAGGCGCACTGTACCTATGATTCTCAATGCGGCTGGCCCATCCCTTGCGGTTTTTTCAAAGGGTGGGTCTTTCTTTCGTTTTCGAATGCCTTTCCGATAGGCGGCGTGCGCCCCTCTTGCCGGGACTTACTGGATTTCCAGTGGGAGGCGCGTTCCATGGAGGCGGATTGTGCCACCAGTAGGCGCATTCTTCAAACGTCAACCGGGAGGAAAGCGAGGAGAGATTTCATCCCGCGAAATTCGCGGGATGGTGCAGAGGTCTCTCTGCCCAGGCCGACCCTTTCCCCGCCACGGCGGGCACGGGCGGCAGGGGTCGGAATCAGCGATCGCAAGAGCGAAGGGCAAGAAAAAGCCGGCCTGCCCCGTTCGGTCCCGCAGAATCATCTCCGGTGGCGGGAGTCCGAACACCGGACCGGGATGCCCCGACAGGAGTCGGGGTAAACGCCAAACGCAAATGACGGTGGCGTGGCATTCGGTGCCGAAGAGTGGTAGAGAACACCCAATCAACTCTTCGGTCTAGTTTTCGGCGACGAGGGCCATCCGTCCCGGGCCACCCGGCCGAAATCTGATATTCCGGCTGAGTACTGTCAGTACTGTAAAAAGAATGTTACTTGTCATCCCGTGAAACCAAGAGTAACAGCCGTTCGGCGACGCAGCTTGCGCTCAGTAGCCCCGCGGCAGAGTTCTTAAATTTCACCAAAGGAGAATCGTCATGCGCAGATATGTACTTCCCTTCCTAGTTCTCGGGGCGTTCCTTTCCTCGTTGCTGACAGCAACCGACGCCCTGGCGCAGCGAGTCGTGAAGCGCGAGCGTCTGGGCAACAACACTGAGGACATCACCTTCGTGACTTCCGGCCCTTTCGCCAACAAGATTGCAATCCTGGACGGCTACGAGGTTTTTGGTGTGGACGTCGAGGAGAGTGAGGAGCTCGAAGGCGCGGCGCGGAAGCTCTTCGATCTGCGCGACCTGGGCATCATCGGGATGCCGCAGGGCATCGTTTTCATCCGGCCGGAAGGGATGTTCGCGGTCAATGACTCGGTGCAGCCCACCACTCTGTTCCTCAAAGACAAATTCGGAAACCCGAGCGGCACGCGCAACATCAACTTCCTCAATGGTTTCATTCCCGACCATGTCGAGGGGCTCGATTACATCCCCTCAACTGCGGGCATCTTTCCGGATCATCTCCTTGAGGTGGTTGCTGTGTTTAGTCCTCAACTGCAGTCTCGGATCGAAGTGCTGCAACGGGATGGCCAGGTGGTCTCGGAAATTATTCCGGCGCAGCCGGTCTCATCACCGGCGTGGCCTTCCAGGCACCCAACCGTATCCTAGTGGGTCTGACCGACAACACCATCTGGACGCTCGACTTCGCGGGCAATATCCTTGCCGGGCCTCTGGTGGCGCCCGGGATCGAAGATTTCGAGGGCATCGTGCAGTTACCGAGCGGGCGCATTGTTGCGGCCGCTTACAATGCCGGGAAACTCTTTACTATTGACCGGGACTTCGACCGACTGGTGAATCTCGGCGTGAACTACCGCATTGGCGTTCGAGTGAGCCAGCCAATTGGAGTGGCCTGGGATAGCGATAAGAACCAGCACCTGATCGCGCACGCGGGCAGCGGGCTGCCACAACATACCGAGATCGTGAGGCTGGAAAACTTCCAGGACGCGGACCCGGCCGTGAATCTGGCTGCGCTCGGTTTCAACCCGGGTGCGATGACCTATTTGCCGGATGAGCACCTGATGGCATTGGGTCACAGGAATTCCCCTGCCGCCATCCTGCTTTTCGACAACAGCGGCGCCTTGAAGGAGCAGATTGACGTCTCTGCGCTGGGGAGACTTCGCGCCATTACTTATATTCCCAGCACGAAGCAGTTCGCCGTAAGATTTGCGAGTGATCCTCTGCTGGTTCGTATCCTGTCGCGCACAGGCACCCTAGTCCGCACGATCGACTTGTCCCTCAGCGGCATCAACCAGGTGCTGGGATTGTCCTTCTTTAACCCGAATCACCCCAGCGGCGGCGAGTTTTTGATGTTCGATGGCATTTTCCACCACACTGCCGTCGTCACTGACTTTTTTGGCAACCCAATCAAGCATTTCGATTACCGCGCGAAGCTGGGGATCCTTGCCGCATCGGACGCCACGGCCATTACCACCGGCCCGATGGAGGGTGCCTTCAGCATGGTGGACTTCTCCAGCAGCGAGATCGTCGTCTTCCGCTTGGAGTAAGTTGGGTCGCGCACCCTTAATGCGCTAAGACGATTCGTGTGGCCTGCCCTTTGCGGTTTTGGTTTCTGCAAAGGGTGGGACCGAAGCATTGAGAATCTGCCAGCCGCCAAAAGTCAAAAGCCCCACACGCCCCGACCCGGTCGGGGTAAACGCCACCGGCGTGTTGATTGGGTAAGAGCGAAGGCCACCCGCCAATCCTAGTCTAATAAGTGCGGCTCTCCTTTCAAGTGCGACCGCGAAGCGGTCGACAAGCTCAGGCAGAGCGATGGTTACCCGAGTCTCACTGGCAGCGGTCGGCAGGCTCGACCGGAAAGTTTCCGTTGACGCCTCCTGGGCCTGGATAGTTTCCTTGGATGCAGGGAATCGCACTCAAGTACTCGTAGATGGCGCGAATGTCGTGGTCCGTCAGGCTTTGAAGATTGGGCCACGGCATGATTTGGAGAAGATCTCCGTCGAACGGAGGGTTCGGAGGAAAGCAGCTTTTGGCTATGGTATCCGAACAGTTTGGATGAAGGTGATCAAAATCTTTGCCAGTCCGGAGGATTTCGAGGAACTCTGGAAAGGTGTGATCCCCTTCAGGCAGTCCAGTTTTGGTCGACGGCGTCAAGTTGCGGGAAATAATGGCGGGAGAAGGTGGCCCCGATATCGGAGGGAAAATCCGCCCTCCACCCAGGTAGGTCTTGGGATTGACCTGCTTCGGCTGGCCAAAGAATGGGTTTCGACCCCGGACGAATTGCGCAGCCGGGCCGGTATCGTGGCAATCATTGCAGCCACCAAGGTTCACCAGGTAGCTTCCCAATCCCACCAGAGCGCAATTCTTATCGTCCAGGTTCAGATGAACTGGCGCAATTTCAAAGCCCTGTCGAATCCTGGGATCCGAATCATCCCCTTCCCCATCTTCGTTTCGTCGTCCCTGCCTCTCTACGCAGGGATTGTCTTGATCTTCTCGATTCCGATGCACTGCACCTGGAAGCGCAGGCGAGTGAAGCACGCTTGCAACCGAGGCAGCAGGGTGTTTCGTTTTTTCCGCTTGGCCCCTCGGGGTATTGAACAGCACGAGGGCAAGCGAGAACCCAAGAATCAAAAGGGGGATCATGTGGTTTCGCTTCATGGTCTAATCACCTCAACTTTCTTTGCTCCAGCAATTTCGTACCTTTCACCAAGGACGCGATGGGTTTCTTACAGGGGAATCTTTGCCTCACTCGGGATAGGGTATCGGTTTCGGAAATGGAGCGCACTTCTTGTTGAGGCAGTTCGTGCAGATTCTGTTCTTCCTACCTTCTGTCAGTCAAGTACCAAACTAAGGCTGGTACCGGGGGGAATCGTGCCCTTGGACGATTGTTATAGAATTTTCACGTAGAGCGCCTTGAACGAATATTTTGCTGGGCGCGCACTCAAATATCGGACTTGTCAGCGGCCACTGCGGATTTGACGACAGTAGAGTAAGTCCGACTGTTAAGCGAACAGTATGGCGGGAGGCCAGGATGTAGACACGCCGCGCAGAGGAGCCGATAAGGTGGAGATCGTTCGAATGAACGCACTCGCCCCGACGCGGTCCCGACCGGGGCGGGACAGGTCAAAGTAAACTCCACCGGAGAGCGGGGCACCCGGCGGTCGCCTATCCTAATAAGGACAGGGTTACGCACGTCCGCTCATACCAACCAGAGAACGCTCTAACGATTCACTACTCAGGTGGCAGGACTGCAAAATCAAATAGCCGGTTTGCACCGGCGGATCCAGCTCCGTATGGTCCAACCCCTGATGAGCTAAGGAAGCAATACTCCCCAGGCTTCAGCGGTTCGTTTGGCACCACCTTGTACACGCCCGGTCTCAACTTTGTGAAGGCAAACCCTGTATTGGCCTTCTCATCCGTGCCGGAGGACGCACCAAAGGCATTAGCCCTCATCACTACGGTCTCGCGGGAGTCCTTCTTTTCTTCAAATTTCAGCAACGTGAACTCATTGGGTGTCGTTGTGCCACCAAAAGATGGGTGACTGAGCCCGGCACTCGACTCCTCGAAGTAGAAATAGAAAACCATCTTGCTGTCGCTGCTTCTCACATTGGCGTGAGCGCCTCGGACCACGGCCTTCCAGTTCATTTTTGCAATTCCGTACGTCATGGCTGACTTGAACATGCCGCCGCTTTTTCCTTGTGAGTAAACTGTGGGTTCCAGGATGACCATCTGCAGCCCATCCTTGGCCACGGCATACAAGTAGATACCCGGATCGTGGGGTGAGTTCGGGTCGTTAGGATTAGCGCTTGCAGAACCGTTCTGACCCGCAGATAAACTGGAGCTGACCGCCGCCGGATGCGGATTAATCATCGCCCGGATAACCGCATCCGACACCTTGGCCCCCTTCAGTGCCTTCAGGCCTGCGATGCTAGTGTCAAAATCAGCCGCCCCAGCGGCGTGAACTTTGTCGATGATTACGTCGTCGGATAAACCTAGAGAGACCATCTCAAGCACGTCCTGGTTCGTCATCTTTTGGACTGACTGTTGACCCAGGCACCCCGCAGCAAGGAGAATGCAGACGGACAACATACATGTAAGCCTTGTGACGAGCATTTAAACCTCCGTGAGCCGGAATCTCCGATTTCAATATTATCTTTGCGCAAAACCATATGGCAGCGGACCTCTGGTGTCAAGGAGGCCACCCTTACAAACCAAGGGTGGGGCAGCCGGCGTTATGAAGTGGCACCCGAAATCGTGCATCGGATGCTAACGGAGGTTCACATTTCAATACACCAGCAGTGAGTTTTGATTGCCTGCGCGGTCAGGAATTGCAATCTTTGGAATAGTAGATACCACCGGCTTCGCGAAGAGAGCTGCGATGAGGCGTCCGGCCTAGCCTGGGGATTGAGAGCGAGAGATGCGCAAACATTTTGCCTTGGCTGCGATGCTGCTGATCGTTTCCACGCCGGTTGTGGCTCAGGGGCCGAACTCCCCTGTGGCCAAAGAGCCAGCGGTGGAGTTGTTCGGCGGCTACGCGTACACACATTTCGGCGCGGGCGGGAATGGGGTCAACGGAAACGGCGTACTCGGGTCATTTGGCTGGAACGCGAAACCTTGGTTGCAGATCGTCGCGGACACCAGTTACAACCGCGGGTCGGCCAGCGGGACCAAGACCGTACTGTACGGAAATCATTACGGGTTCCGCTTTTTTTACCGCGAGCGAAACAAATGGCGCGCAAGCCCTTTCGCTGAAGCCCTCTTTGGGGGATCGCACGTAAACAACACGATCGGCGGGAGCGGCGGCATCCAATTTACCGATACGGGCTTTTCCATGAAAGCGGGTGGCGGGGTGGACATCAACCTATCCCCACATTTCGCCATCCGCGTGTTTGATGCTGACTACTACAGGACGCCGTTCTTTGGCTCACATCAGAACAACTTTTGGCTTTCCACTGGGTTTGTATTGCGACTTGGCGGAGCGCGACCTCAATAGACGACCAGAGGGCGACGCTATGCGGCGGAACCGTCGGTCGGTACGCCGTCGGCACGCTCCTGCGATAGTGAAACTCTTCTGGGCTACAACCTAGCCCAGGGCGCGTTTCAGACGCTTCGTGGTCTTCTGCAATTGGCGCTTAAGGACCCCGACTTGCTTCGATATATCCTCGAGCTCCTTCTTGGCAAGCAATCCTGCCTTTGCAACCTTATGAGCCGTGCGATCCGCTCTGCCCATTGCGGCCCCGATTTTCACCGCAACTTGCCTGAGCCTGCTCTTTCTGGCCATGTTATCCCTCCGGTTGAGACGGGTGCCATCCTATATCGTTAGAGGCGTCCTGCCAATACCAGAAGTAGTAACGGCAGGTAACCCAGGGCGAAGGAGAAGATTTTGGTGTCAGGGTCGATGATTCTCAGGCAGGGTGGGTTCTGGTCGCAGACTTGACACCGTCCATCGCCTGGTGTAGCGTGCGTTGCATTCCCCTTCCCTCGAATCACTGAAACTAAGGAGGCAGTTATGTCCAAGAAAGCAATTTGGGCCTTGACGGTCGTCGCGGGTCTAGTTCTTGCGGCGCCGGTCGCGGTCCGAGCACAGGGAGACTACCTGGACGAATACATCGTCAAGGTGAAACCAGAAAAAGTTGCGGACTTCACCGTGCTTGCTAAAAAAGTAGCCGATGCCAATCGGCGCTTCAACGGTGACCGCTGGATCGCCATGGAAACACTCTACGGCGAAGGCAACACATACGCCTTCGTGAGCACTCGCCAGGACTACGCAGACATCGATAAGGGCAACGATGCCTTCCTGGGCGCACTGCAGAAGGCCTATGGCAAGGGAGCTGCCGAGAAAACGCTTCAGGATTGGAACAATTGTGTCGAGAGTTCCCGAACGGAATTGCGCCGCCGCCGCTGGGACCTGAGCTCGAATGCTCCTACGGATCTGGCGGCCTATGCGAAACTCGTCGGCGAAACCAGGGTGCTGCGCACCATTGCGGTGCATGTGCGCTCCGGCCACATCGCCGACTTCGAAGCACTGGCGAAGGAGATGAAGACCGCGCGCGATAAGGCTGCCTATCCGCAGACTGTGCTCGTTTCCCAGGTGATCGAGGGGACTCGAGGCACCACCTTCTATGTTACGTACTTGCGTAGTTCGCTGGGCGGATTCGATAAGAACCCGACCAACCGCGAAATCCTGGGCGAGGAAGGCTACAAGGAGTTCCTAAAGGCGAACGCGGAGTTCGTGTCAGGCACCGAGTCAACGATCTTCCACTTTTCACCCGAACTCAGCAATCCACCGGAAGAGGTCGCCAAAGTAGCGGCCGATTTCTGGCAACCGAAGATGGTCGTGGCTGCCGCCTCTAAATCCAAAGCTGCAGCCGCCAAAGCAGCCGAGGTCAAGCCGGCCGCGGAAAAACCGAAGCAGTAACCCCCAATCTGGCGAGAAACAAGCCAGAAGAGGGAGACGGGCGGGGCCCTTCCAGTGGCTCAGGGTAAACAAGCCCCGCCCCTACAGAGAAGATGCCGGCGAGGCGCCGACGCTAATCAAGATAAAGATACCGCCCTCCCGACCAGGTCGGGACAAGATCCGGGCGGCGCTACATGAACGAAATCGATCAGCCTGTGAGTTCGCGGGCGGCGGCGGCGAAGATTTTTGTGTGCAAGTCGATGTCGGCTTCGCTGGTGGCGGGGCACATCAGCGCCATGTTGTGGAAAGGCGTGAGGAGCACGCCGCGGTTGAGCGCGTAGAGATGGAGGAAACGCTCGAGTTCGAAATCGGCGGCAGCAGCGGATTCGCCGCCATTACGCGGCGGTTTTTGGCAAAAAGTGTATTCAGCGCGGCAGCCGAGGCGAGTGACGTTCCAGGGCAGGCCGGTGGCGCGAATGTTTTCCGCGACGCCATCGTTCAAGCGCTTGGCGAGCGGAATCATGTGTTCAAAGGCGGCGGGCGTAAGAACGTGCTCGAGCGTGGCGCGCATGGCGGCCAGCGAGAGCGCGTTGCCGGCTAAAGTGCCGCCGATGCCGCCGACGTCGCAATCTTCGAGTTGGATGCGGGCGGAGATGCGCTGAGCGACTTCTTCGGTGCAGCCGTAGGTTGCGCCGGGAATTCCGCTGCCGATGGGTTTTCCAAAAACAAGAAAATCGGGATCGAGGTTCCATTCGCGCGTGCAGCCGCCGGGACCCGCGCAGATGGTGTGCGTTTCGTCGGCGATGAGGAGCGCGCCGTAGCGGCGGGTGAGCTCGCGCGCGGATTTCCAGTATCCGTCGTCGGGAAGAATGATGCCGACGTTGGTCATGGCGGGCTCAGCGAGGACGCAAGCGACGTCGTGATGCTTGAGTGCTTCTTCGAACGCGGCGAGATCGTTGAATTCGACGATGCGGGTGGTTTCGGAGGGATTGACGGGCGGGCCGATATTGCCACGGCGCGGACCGACGACGCCGTCATGGAGCGAGGCGAACGATTCGTCGACGGTGCCGTGATAGCAGTAGTGATAGACGAGGATTTTTGGCCGCTGCGTGATTTCGCGGGCGATGCGGATGGCGAAGCGATTGGCGTCAGTGGCGGTGAGCGTGAATTGCCAGTATGGGAGGCCGAAGCGGCGCTTGAGCTCTTCGCCGACCCAAAGCGAATCCTCAGTGGGGAGCATGAGCGTGATGCCTTCGCGGACGCGGCGGGCGATGGCTTCGGCGACGATGGCCGGTGAATGGCCGGTCATGGCGCCGGTGTCACCGAGGCAGAGATCCACGTATTCGCGGCCGTCGACGTCGGTGAAATGCGCGCCCTGAGCGGTTTTTACAAAAATGGGAAATGCGCCAGCCCATTTTTTCATCCAGTTCATGGGTACGCCGCCGAGGAGGGAGTTTTGGGCGCGCTTGTAGAGTTTGGCGGAGCCGGGATGCTCAGCGATGAAGCGCTTTTCTTCGCGCTGGTGGAGGGTGTGGAGTTTGTTGCGATCGATCACAGTCATTAGCCTCAGGCCTCGGCTGAAAGGGCGCAGCGGTGCTGCGCCCCTACAACAATGTGGGAAGGGGTCATCGGAGGTCGCGGATGATTTCGCGGGCGGCGTTGGCGCCGGAGGCGCCGGTCAAACCGTTGCCGGGATGCGTGCCGGAACCGCAGAGATACAGGCCGCGAATAGGTGTCTTGTAGCGCGCCCAATCGAGAACGGGCCGCATAGTGAAAAGCTGGTCGAGCGCCAGCTCGGTGTGGAAAATGTGGCCGCCGGTGAAGCCGTAGATAGTTTCCAAATCCAGCGGCGTGATGACTTGAATCGCTTCGATGAGGCCGGGCAGATTCGGAGCGTACGCGGCAAGCGTCTTGACGACGGTGTCGCCGAGTTCTCTGCGGCGAGTGTCCCAGGTGCCGTCCTTTAGTTTGTAAGGCGCGAACTGAACGTACGCCGAAAGAACGTGCTTGCCATCGGGAGCGAGAGAGGGATCGAGGATCGTGGGAATGGTGACATCGAGATAAGGCGCGGCAGAAAATTCGCCGTATTTGGAGGCATCGAAGGCGCGCTCGAGATAATCAATTTCGGGGCCGATGTGGATGCGGCCAGAAAGGGCCTTGAGAATACTCTCATTGGCATCGAGCGCGGGAAAAGACGGAAGACCGCCGAGAGCGATATTCACTTTGGCGACATTCCCCGACGCGCGGACGTTGCGGATGCGCATGGCGAAGGTTGGATCGAGCGACGTGGGATCGAGCAATTTGAAAAAAGTGCGCTTGGGGTCGACGCCGGAAACGACGGCATCGATGGCAATCTCTTCGCCGTCCGAGAGGACGATCCCCGCAACGGCGCCGTCTTTTATGCGAATGTGCTGGACGCCGGCGTTCGTGCGGATCTCCGCGCCGGCTTGTTTTGCAGATTCGGCGAGCGCGTAGGTGAGCGCGCCGAGGCCGCCGCGTGGAAATGCGGCGGAACCCACAGGATGCGGATCCGCGGCGGCGCGAAGGAGAAGGACGGCGGTGGAGCCGGCGGACCACGGGCCGAGAGCCGTGCCAAAAATTCCGCGGGCGGCGATGACGGCGCGGATCAGTTCAGTTTCGAAGAATTCCGCGACAAAATCCGCCGCGGCCATGGGACCCCAGCGCATGAGATTGAACATGCCTTGCTTGCCGAGGCTGCGAATGCCGCGGCCGGTCTTGAAAAGATTCCAGAGATCTTCGGGCGTGGGCTTGTCGATGGCGGGCGGAGTGATGGAAAGGAGCTGGCCGAAGACAGCAGCGATTTCCTCGAGGACTTCGGCGAATTGCGAGTATTTCGCGGCATCTTTCGCGGAGAGGCGCGCGATGCCGCCAGCGGATTTGGCGTGATCGTTGTAAAAGAGGAGCGCTCTGCCGTCCGGTGCGGGTGCGAAAACGCGCGGATCAGGGTGAAGGATTTGGCAGTCGAATTTTTCGACTTGCATGTCCCGGGCGACGTCGGCGCGAAGCGGGCCGACGGTGTGTGCAAGCGTGGAGGCGCGGAAACCCGGATGAAATTCTTCCGTGATGGCGCCGCCACCGACAAATTCACGGCGTTCGAGAACCAGCGGTTTGAAGCCACCCTTGGCCAAATAGAATGCAGTGATGAGTGCGTTATGCCCGCCGCCGATGAGAACCACGCGCTGTCCGATGGGCATGATCAGTTGGCCGCCTTGGCGCGCGATCCGGCCGAGTTCCACGCTTTGAGGATGACCTGGCTGGCGATGCGCCCGTTCGCGCCCATGATGCCGCCACCCGGATGGGTCGCGGAGCCGCACATATAAAGATTGCGGACTGGAGTGCGGTAGTAGGCCCAACCAGGAACAGGGCGCAGGAAGAATAGCTGCTCGAGAGAGAGCTCGCCTTGGAAGATGTTGCCCTGGGTGAGGCCGAATTCGCGCTCGAGATCGAGCGGCGTGAGGACCTGGCGGCCGATGATGATGTTTTTGATGTTGGGTGCATGCTCGGCGATGGTGTTGATGACGTTGTCACCGAAAGCTTCGCGCTGATCGTCCCAGTTGCCTTGAGCGAGCTTGTAGGGCGCGTACTGCACGAAACAAGAGAGCACGTGCTTGCCGGGAGGCGCAACGGACGGATCAGTGAGGCTGGGGATAACCATGTCGATGTAGGGGCGGCGGGAGTAGTGGCCGTACTTGGCGTCGTCGTAAGCGCGCTCCATGTAATCCATGCCGGGGGAGATAGAGATGGCGCCGCGAAGATGCGCGCCAGGACCCGGCAGGCACTTGAAGTTCGGGAGCGCATCGAGCGCGAGATTGACTTTGCCTGAGGAGCCGCGGAATTTGTAGCGGCGGACGCCTTCGAGAAAATCAGCGGGGAGTTCGCTGGGCTCGAGGAATTTTTCAAACGTGAGATGGGGATCAACGCTGGAGGAAACGACGCTCGAGGAGATTTCTTCACCGGATTGGAGAACGACGCCTGCAGCGCGTCCGTGCTTGACGAGAATTTTGGCGACCGGCGCTTTGGTGCGAATTTCGGCGCCGGCCTCGCGCGCGGCCGAGGCGATGGCGTTGGAAATGGCGCCGGTGCCGCCGCGGCTGAAGCCCCAGGAACGAAAGGCGCCGTCGATTTCACCCATGTAATGGTGCAGGAGAACATACGCAGTGCCCGGAGAACGAATGCCGAGAAACGTGCCAATGATGCCGGAAGCGGACATCGTGGATTTCAGCACGTCCGTCTCAAACCACTGATCGAGGAAGTCCGCGGAGCTCATGGTCATAAGCTGGACGAGGGTGTAGCGCTCATCGGAAGAGAGGGAACGGAAACGCTGCAACAGGAAGTGGAGCTGCTTCAAATCTTTCGGATTCAGCGTGGTGGGATCGGGCGGGACCATCGAGAGGAGCGGCTTCACGAAGCGGCACATCGGGGTCATCATCTTCGAAAATTCGTCGTAGGCTTCGGCGTCAACTCGGGAGTGGCGTCGAATTTCGCGAATGGATTTGGCGTGGTCGTTCATGCGCCAGAGGTAATTGCCGCTGGGCATGGGAGAGAAAGTGCCGTCAAGCGGCAGGATTTCGAGGCCGTGACGCGGGAGATCGAGTTCGCGGATGATTTCGGGACGCAAGAGCGAGACAACGTAAGAACATACGGAGAAGAGAAAACCGGGGATGATTTCTTCGGTTACGGCAGCGCCGCCGAGGACATGGCGGCGTTCGAGGACGAGCACCTTCTTGCCGGCTTTGGCGAGGTACGCGGCGTTGACGAGGCCGTTGTGGCCGCCGCCGATGACGATGACGTCGTAGTGCTGCGACATTCTCTGTAACTCCGGAAAAGAAAAAGCCACGCAGGAAACAAAGAATGGACATTCTACTGGCAGGGCCAGCGGTGCACAAGCCTGCGGGGAGGACGATAGCGGGTCACTTTCCAAGAAGCCGAATTATCGGGAGTAATCCGACCTGCTGGGGAGGGGTTAACTGGTGAGAAGGGGATTTCCCGACAGTTATCCGGACCAGAACGTATCGGCCCGTCTGCCGAACGTAGTTTCCCATTATCCGATTTATCGGGACTTAGCTCGCCCACTCTGAGCGCCAGACTCCTGACCTACTCAAGGCGCATCTCTGCCGTAGCGCTGAACCTTGAAGTTATCTGGAAGTTGACTGACTGCGGGAATCACAGAATCGATAAGCCAGAATCCCTCTTTCTGAACGCACGAGTCTTCCACCGGCTTGTCCTCTCCTATGTCGAAAAAGGGCCCGGCTGTGACAATAACCTTTCCGCTCGAAGAGAATCCTACTGGATGGAAAACGCTAGCACAATGCTTGCCAACATATCTGCTAAACGCTTCTTCAACAAGAAACTTTCTCGACAAATTCTCAGAGTCAGCGTCGTAAATTCGCACCATCATTCCGCCTACATCAGAGCCCCACTGCCAGAAACCTTGACCCAGCAAGAGGCGGTGTCCATTGGGAGACCAATCGACAAGATAAATGCTGTTCCCGAGCGCTTCTGGTGAAGGTTCTACAACTAGGATCGGACGGAACTTCTGGCTCTTTGGGCCCGAGACAAACAATTTCGACGTGTTCTGGCATTCCGCGCTGGCGGCGTTTGTCGCTTGAGATGCAACTGCCTTACTCTCGGCGTATGCCCGGTAGCGTCCGTCGGGTGACATGAGCACGGAAGTGCGCGACCTATTCGACCCGATCAACCTCCCGGTTGATTCCTCATAACAACTAGCATAAGCGCTCATCGATCCATCTTTGCTGGTTGACTTGTGTTCGACCTGTGCGGGCACACAGAGATGCCAAGCAAATGCGGCGATTGCAATCGGGAGAATCCCATGGGTAGGTGGTTTCAATTCATTTAACTATGCGGCGGGCGGCGTCTTTTGTTGCTGAATCGGCGTCAAGGCAGAAACGCCGCGAAACCAGATGACTAAGAATCCCAACGCCCCCAACCGCTCACGAATCTAACACAAGATTCGCAATTCGACTGTGGGCAAAAGGCCAGTGCCCGATTAACGCGCTTACCGGAAACTGGCCTGCTTTCAGATACCTTTCGATAACAGAGCTTACCACCGCCTAAGTCGGACACCGCCCGAGAAACGCGCTTGTCTAGAACTCACCGACTGGTGGAATGACCAATGCGTGGGATACCTTGCGAGAGCGGTGAGTTCGCACCTATAATCCGGTGTCTTTGCTGCGCTGCGCGCAAGGAAGAATTGGGGAGGAAACGTGCCCGTCGGAACGGCGTTTCACGCGAGAACACTCTCGCTTTGCGCGAGCCTGAACTATCGCGAGTGGTCGGGCTATTACGCGGTCAGCGTGTACGAGATGCACCACGAGCACGAGTACAACGCCATCCGGAATTCGGCGGCGCTGATCGATATATCGCCGCTGTTCAAGTACTGGGTTACAGGGCGCGATGCGACGAAGTTCGTGAACCGGGTGATTTCGCGCGACATCAACAAGGTGGCGGTGGATCAGGTGATTTACTGCTGCTGGTGCGATCCGGAAGGAAAAGTGATCGACGACGGAACGATCACGCGGCTGGGCGAAAATGAGTATCGCTGGACGGCGGCGGACCCGAGCCTGCGATGGTTCCAGCAAAATGCGCTGGGACTCGAAGTAAAGATCGAGGATATTTCCGAACAGACCGCGGCGCTGGCGCTGCAAGGACCGACAGCGGGAAAAGTGCTGCACGCGGTGGCGGAAGCAGACGTCGCCAACTTGAAATATTTTAGGGTGACGCATGGAAAGATCGCGGGCGTGCAGGTGGATATTTCGCGGACGGGATATACGGGCGATCTGGGATTTGAGATTTGGATGCCGTGGAAGGACGCGGTGAAGATTTGGGACGAGCTGACGAAAAAAGGCAAGGCGTTCGACATTCACCCGGCCGGAATGATCGCGCTGGACATCGCGCGGATCGAGGCAGGGCTGATTTTGATCGAAGTGGATTACATTTCGAGCAAGAAAGCGCTGATCGATTCACAAAAATATTCGCCGGCGGAGATTGGCCTGGGGAAACTGGTCGATCTAAAGAAGGATAATTTTGTCGGGCGCGAGGCGCTGGCGTTAGAGGCAAAAAAGGGCGCAAAACGGGCACTGGTGGGGCTGGAGATTAATTGGAACGAGGTAGAGGCGCTGTACGACAAGATGGGGATGGCGCCGCAGGTACCGAGCATGGCGTCACGCATGGCCGTGCCGGTGTATCGCGGAGGGAAGTTTTTGGGGAAAGTGACGTCGACGACATGGTCGCCGACGCTGAAGAAAATGATCGCGCTGGCGTGTGTGAACCGCGAGCAATCCGCGGTGGGAACCACGCTGCACATGGAGTTGACCGTGGAGGCGGTGCGGCATACCGTTTCGGCGAAGGTGGTGGCGCTTCCCTTCTTCAATCCGGCGAGGAAAACAGCGGTGCCGGTTATCTAGCAAGTTGCCAGACTGAAATCTCCACTTCAATTTGCTGCGGCGAATTTCTCTGCCGCAGCCAACAATCCATCAAGGCCATTTCGATCCAGGATTTTGCCGTGCAGAATGACGACGCTGATTTTCTCGGTGTTATGGATATCGACAAGGGGGTTGGCGTCGAGGAGAAGCAGATCGGCGAACTTGTCTTGCTCGATGGTGCCTTGGGTTTGGAGATTGCCGAGGAACTCGGCGGGATTTTTTGTTGCAGCTTGCAGAGCTTGCATGGGAGTGAGGCCCGCTTGCACGAGAAGCGCGAGCTCATCGTGCAGGCTTGAGCCGGGGAACACGTAGGGCGCGGCGCTATCCGTGCCGGCCATGAGATGCACGCCCGCGGCTTGCATCTTTCCGGCGAACTGGATTGATTTGGCGAGCAAGGCTTTTCGCAATTCGAACTCAGCGTGTGTCGTACCTTTGTCGCGCGCTTGCGTGCCCTTTTCCCAGCCCTGGAGAAAGTGGCGGGGGACGTACTTGCGGCGGACATCCTGGGAAGGATCAGAATCGGGAGTGGGAAAGGCGTCTTTCTTCAAAAGAATGAGCGTGGGAACTTGCCAGGTTTGATTGCGGATGAACTTGTCGATGAGCGCCGCTGCTTTCTTGTCGGAATAGGTGCGGAGAAGTTCGCGCTGCCAGGCGAGTTGGCGAGCGTGGGATTGGGCAGGTGTTTCTTTTTTGGGCGTGCTGAAGAATTGTTCGCGCATGAGGCGGGGTTCGTCATTCGAGCAGGCGCGGAGGACGCCAGTTAGATGCTCGATGCTTTTCTGGCCGGCGTCGGCAGCTTCGGCGGCGGTAACGCGATCGGGAACGTGGCCAACGAAGGTGATGTGCTCGCGGCGGCAAACATTCGCGATGGCGAAGTAGGCGTCGCGGCTGAGAATGGATTGAACTTTGATGAAATCGACGCCGCGCTGGATAAGAGAGTGGACGTCTTCGGAGGCTTCGACGGCATTGGTCACGACGATGGAAGGTTGGAAAGACGGCGGGCTGCCATCAAGATAGGGACCCGAGAAGAAAATCTGCGGGCCGAGACGCTTGCCTTGTTCGATTTCCTTTCGGAGGGGGATGAGGGATTTGAGGTCGCCGCCCATGTCGCGGACGGTGGTGATGCCGTTGGCGAGCAGCAGAGGGATGAAGAATTCGCGGCTGCCGCCGGGTTCGCCAGCACCGGTGAGGTGCAGGTGCATGTCGGCAAGACCGGGAATGAGAAATTTTCCGGTGGCGTCGAGGATTTGCGCGCTGCGCGGGATGCTGATGGATTTCGACGGAGCAATCGCCGCGATTCGCTGATCTGTGATCAGCAACGTCATATCGGGTTGCGGCGCGGATCCCGTCGCGTCGATGACGGTGACGTGGGTGATCGCCAGAACGGGCTTGTGAGGTTTTGAACACGAGGAGAGCAGAGTGATTGCGCCGAGAAGAAAAAGCGCCCCCGAAGGTCCGGGGCCGCTACAGGTGCCTGGCACCGACCATGGCCGGTGATCGTTCTTCGAGGAGAGCCGCACGGAGATCATTGCACCAGGCGGTTGTATTTTTTGAGGACGGCGCGAAGCTCGTCGTGAGGAAGCGCACGCACGCGATGATTGTCAATCCCTGTCATGGTCTCAGAAGCGACCATGGCGTTCACGACGGCTTCTTCGGTAGCCTGCACTGTGGCGGCGAAGAGGGGCTCGATCATTTCGTTGGGCAACATTTTCAGGTCGACGACCCGGTCCTGTGCGTAGCCCCCGGCATTCGCCGTGGAAAAGGCAATGAAGATGTCGCCGGAACCGTTGCCGGAAATGCTGCCGTTGCGGCCCAAGCCCAGAGTCACGCGGCGGGCGATGCGCTTCAACTGATGGGCGAGAAGCGGCGCGTTTGTGGCGACGACCACGATAATGGAGCCGTGCTCCGCGACATCAGAGGGCATGAACGCGTAAGGATCTTCGGACGGAATCTCGCGTCCCACGGGAATCCCGGCAATGCGCAAATTATCGCGCGTGCCGTAATTGCACTGCACCAGCACGCCGACGAGGTAGCCACCGTCTTTCGCGGAAAGCATGCGAGAGGCAGTGCCGATGCCCCCTTTGTAGCCATTGCAGACCATGCCGGTGCCGCCGCCGACGTTGCCCTCCTGAACGGGACCGGACTTCGCCGAATCGATGGCCTGGAAGGCGTGTTCGGGTTTAACGTGGAAGCCGTTGACATCATTGAGCCAGCCATCCCAGGTTTCTGCAACAACAGGGAGCGACCACCAATAGCCAGTGGAATCGGGCTGGCCATGCGAGACACGCCACTGGATGACGGCATCGCGGACGACGCCGACGCTGTGCGTGTTGGTGATCATCACGGGACCTTCGAGAAAGCCCGATTCTTCGACCCATGTCGTGCCGGTCATTTCCCCGTTGCCGTTCTGCGAGAACCAGCCGGCGAAGACGGCGCTGGTCATGGAGTCTTTGCCGCGGGGAAGAATTGCGGTCACGCCGGTGCGGACCGGGCCCTTGCCGACCTGGAGTTTTCCTTCACCGGAGATGAGCGTGGTGTGGCCGACAGTGACGCCGGAGACATCGGTGATGGCGTTGAGCGGACCAGGTGTGCCGTCGAAGGGAACTCCGAGATCGCGCGCGCGCGGTTTGGAGGCGGGTTTTTCCTGAGCATTCATGGCCAAGGCTAAACAAGAAACACAGCAGATGAGGGCCATGAACTTACGTGGAAGATTACGCATCGTCTCTATTCTCCTGAAGAAGAAAACCCGCAGGGCTGTTCCCGACCAGGTCGGGGCAGGTCGCCCCAGCCAAGTCGGGGCAGGTCGCCCTGCGCTACGCGGCCTGGAGTTAGTTGCACGATCAAGCCGGAAAAACCTTATTCAGTGCGGAGTTCAGGGCGGCTGCGACCAAAGCGCTCTCCTCGGACTTGAAAATGAACGGTGGCGCTAGGAGGATATGATCCCCGCGTGTGCCGTCGACGCAGCCCTGCGTCGGATAGGTGAGCACTTTCTCTGCGAGAGCGGCCTGGCGAATGCGCTCGGCGACGTTTTCTTCTTTGGGGAACGGCTCGCGGGTGGCTTTGTCCTTCACGAACTCGATACCGAGGAGGAGGCCAAGACCGCGGATATCGCCGACATGCCGGTGAGAAGCCAGCGGAGCGAGCGCGGCACGCAGGTTTTCCGCGGCGGGCGCGACGCGGGCGAACAAATTGTGCTGTTCGATGTAGTCGAGCACGGCGTTGCCCGCGGCAGTCGAGACGGGATGAGCCTGATAGGTGAAACCGTGCTGAAATACGCCGGTTCCGCGTTCAAGAGCTTCGACGACGCGCTTCGAAACAAGGACCGCACCGAGAGGGGCGTAGCCGCTGGCGATTCCCTTCCCCGTAAGAATGATGTCCGGCTCGATGCTCCAGTGCTCCACGGCGAAAGGTTTTCCAGTGCGGCCCATCCCGGTCATGACTTCGTCGGCGATGAGCAAGATGCCACGCTGGCGGCAGATTTCGGCGATACGCGCGGCGTAGCCTTCGGGCGGCGGCGCAGCTCCAAGTGTGGCGCCGACAACAGGTTCAAAAACAAAGGCCGCGGCAGTATCCGAATCTTTGCCGCTCAAATGCAAATCCAAATCTTCCGCGCAAGCGATATGGCATTGCGGGAAGGTCTTATCGAACGGGCAGTGATAACAAAAACAAGGCGCGATGTGGCCCCACTCCGGGAGCAGGGGCTGGTACGGGGCGCGGCGCGAGACATTTCCGCTGATGGACATCGCGCCCAAGGTGCTGCCGTGATAGCTCTGGCGGCGCGAAACTACTCGATAGCGGGAGGGCTGGCCCATTTCGAGATGGTATTGGCGGACGAGCTTTATCGCCGTTTCCGAAGCTTCGGAGCCGCCGGAAGTGAAGTAAACGCGGCCGCCATTGCGAATGTTTGATGGAGCCAATTCGAGCAAACGCGCGGCGAGTTTTTCCGCGGGAGCGGAATGAAACTGCGTGGTGTGCGCGAAGGCAACTTGCGAGGATTGCTCCGCCATGGCACGCCCAATTTCCGCTACGCCGTGGCCGATGCTTACGACGGCGGCCTGGCCGGAGGCATCCAGGAAGCGGGTTCCATCGGAGGAAATCAGCCAGGAGCCTTCGCCGCGAAGGACGATGGGCAAGGTCTTGCGAAAATTTCGCGGAAATAAACCAGCGCTATTTGTCATGCAGTCCCGGAGAAAGATTGTAACAGAGTCGACAGGGATGACAGCGCGCAGGAATGCCCTTTTTGCAGGACGGCGGGCGCACTTTGCAAGTGGGCCAGTGGGCGGAAGTTGTGCTACGCTTGCGCGGATTTTTTGGGGAGACTCCGATGAACAGGCGGGTTCGGTGCGCACTTCTTTTGCATGTATTCTTGCTGACATTTTTGGCGGCTTCCGTACCAGCTCAGGTAGCAAACAAACCCATTCGCATTGCGGTCGATCTGCGTGACGCACCGAAATACATCTTCCATGCAACACTGGAATTTCCGGTAAAAGCAGGAGCGCTGACGCTGGTCTACCCGAAATGGATTCCGGGCGACCACGCGCCGACAGGACCGATCCTGGATTTGACGGGATTGAAATTCCGCGCAGCCGGAAGAGAAATTCCCTGGATGCGGGACGACGTGGATATGTACGCGTTCCATTGCAACGTGCCGGCGGGCGTAGACACGCTGGAGGTGAGTCTCGATTATCTGTCGCCGAACACCGTGCAGTCAGTGACGGAGAATCCAGCGGCGACTTCGCAGCTTGCTGTGTTGAATTGGTTTTTGGTGATGCTCTATCCGCAAGGAACTAAGAGTGATGACCTAACGTACGAAGCGCGATTGCGGGTGCCGGCCGGTTGGAAATACGGAACGGCCTTGCCTGTGGCCAAGGATTCGGCAGACTTGATCGAGTTCAAACCAGCTTCGCTGACCACGCTGATGGATTCGCCGGTGATTGCGGGCGCCTATCTGCGCACGATTGAACTTTCGAGGGGGCAGCAGCCGGAACACAGGATTCACATTGCGGCGGATAGCGCGGCAGCGAATGAGGCGACGCCCGAGCAGGTGCAACATCTGCGGCAACTGGTTGCGGAAATGGGGGCGCTTTTCGGCGCACGGCACTACCGGCGCTACGATTTTTTGCTCTCCCTGACCGACAGCATGCATATCGACGGCGTGGAGCACCATGAATCGAGCGACAATCGCGTGGGGGAACGCATGCTGCTCGATCCGCTGGTTTTCGAGACGCAGATGGATTTGCTGCCGCACGAATTTTTCCATTCATGGAACGGAAAATACCGGCGTCCGGCGGGGCTCGCGACACCGGACTATCAGGCGCCGATGAAGGGCGATCTGTTATGGGTCTATGAAGGGCTGACGCAATACTACGGCACGATGCTGGCTGCGCGGAGCGGATTCTGGACACCGGAAAGATTGCGGGAAACTCTGGCGACGCAGGCGGCGTATTTGAACGAGCGGCCCGGACGGAGTTGGCGGAACTTGCAGGACACAGCGATTGCGGCGCAACTCTTGTACGGGGCGCGGCAGGCAGGTTCTTCGTGGCGGCGGGGAGTTGATTATTACGATGAGAGCACGCTGATCTGGCTGGAGGCGGATACGATCATTCGGGGAGAAACGCAGGGAAAGAGGTCACTGGATGATTTTTGCAAGAAGTTCCATGGAGGACAGACCACGCCGCCGAAGGTCGTGCCCTATACCTTCGAAGATGTTGTGGCCGCGATGCAGGAAATTGCGCCGTACGACTGGCGGACGTTCTTCACGGAACGATTGAACACGCACGGGCCGGGCGCGCCGCTCGGCGGGCTGGAGAATAGCGGGTGGCGGCTGGTTTTCAACGAGACGATGAATGAACACCAGCGCGCGGAGGAAGTGGTCGGGCGCGTTACCGACGTGCAATTTTCACTTGGGATGATCGTCCACGATCCGGGCGGCGAGAACAGCGACGAGGTGGGTGACGTTATTCGCGGATCGCCCGCGGCGCAAGCCGGGATAGCGCCTGGCATGAGGCTTGTCGCCGTGAACGGCCGGCGATGGACGCCGGAGATTTTGCGCGCGGCGATCCGACGTGCGAAGGGCGGAAGCGAACCGATCGAGTTGCTCGTTGAAAATGAGGAGTACTTTCATAGCTACCGCATCGACTACCACGGCGGAGAGCGGTACCCGCACCTTGAAAGGAACGGCAAACCCGATCTGCTGTCGGACATCGCAAAAATGAAAGCGCCCGCCGTCGCGGCGGCGAAGGACTAATCGCGCTGGTATCCCGCATGGTGGAATCAGGTCAGATTCGTGACATCATCCACGATTCAATAAAGCCAGAAGCAAGGGACTCGTTGCGACAAGGAGATCGATCCATGAAGCGCATAAGCCTGCGAAGCGGTGTGGTGAGTGCGATGCTGCTGTGCTGCTGTCTGACAGGAGGCGCGCAAGACGCAGCGAAGCATGCAATTACTTTTGAAGACATGATTCACATGCATCGCGTCTCGGAAGCGCAAGCGTCGCCGGACGGCAAGTGGGTGGCGTATACGGTGGCAACGCCGGACATGGAAGCGAATCGCAATGCGAGCAACCTATGGGTCGTGCCGACTTCGGGCGGTGAGGCGATGCAGCTCACGCAGAGCGGCCACGATTCATCACCGGTGTGGTCACCCGACGGAAAGACGATCGCCTTTCTCTCTACGCGGAGCGGCAATTCGCAGGTCTATAGGTTGTCGATGGACGGCGGCGAGGCACAGCAATTTACGCATCTTTCAACCGGCGCGGACATGGTGAAATGGTCGCCCGATGGGAAGACGATTGCTTTTACTTCTTCGGTCTATCCGGACTGCAAGGACGATGCTTGCAACAGTGCGCGCGATGCCGAGAAAGAGAAGAGCAAGGTAAAGGCGCATGTCTACGAACAACTTTTGTATCGCCACTGGACGCACTGGTTTGAAGGCAAGCGCAGCCATTTGTTTGCCGTGCCGGTGGACGGAAGTGCGACGCCGCGGGATCTAACCGCTGGCGCGAATTATGACGTGCCGCCGGATGAGCGTAGCGGGCCGGGTGACATTAATTTTTCACCCGACAGCAAGGAAATCTGCTTTACGGCGGTAACCGACAAAGTCGAAGCAATCAGCACGAACGGGGATCTGTTTTTGGCGCCTGTTGCGGGCGGAGAGCCAAAGCGCATCACAACGAATCCCGGCTTCGACGGCAATCCTGTCTATTCCCCGGACGGCAGGCACATCGCTTACCACGCGCAGCTAACTCCCGAATATGAATCGGACCGCTGGCGAGTGATGCTCTATGACAGGCAGACTGGGAAGAACGAGAATCTCTCAGAAGGATTTGACCGTAACGCGAACGATCTGGCGTGGTCGGCGGACAGCAAGACCATCTACTTCACCGCGGAAAACGAAACGCTGCAGCCGGTTTACGCGATGGCGGCGCGCCCTGGCGCAGAGCCAAAGAAAATTATCGCAGAGGGATTCAACATCGGCATTTCATTGAGCGGTGGAGGCAAGACGCTGGTGTTCGAACGAACCAGCCTGACGATGCCGGCGGAAGTATTCGCGGCGGCGAGTGACGGGTCCGGCGTGCGGCAGCTCACACACCAGAACGACGCCATCCTCGCAGCGGTTGAGATGAACGCACCGCAGACGTTTTGGTTTGCGGGTGCCGGGGGCACGCGCGTGCAGGCAATGCTGATCCGCCCGCCGAAATTCGATGCGACGAAAAAATATCCCCTTCTCGTAGTCTTGCACGGAGGGCCGCAGACGATGTGGTCGAACGAGTGGGGCTATCGCTGGAACCCGCAGGTCTTCTCGGCGGCGGGCTACGTGACGCTGATGATCAACCGGCGCGGATCGACGGGCTACGGACAGAAGTTCACTGACGAGATCACGAACGACTGGGGTGGCA
Source organism: Candidatus Acidiferrum sp. (assembly GCA_035544995.1). Taxonomy (GTDB): domain Bacteria; phylum Acidobacteriota; class Terriglobia; order Acidiferrales; family UBA7541; genus Acidiferrum. Next base: position 35,307 of record DASZZI010000061.1, on the reverse strand, counting down.
AAGCGTACGAAGACGTGATGAAGGGCGTGGATTACACGCTGGGGAAATATCCTTTCGCGGATGGAACGCGCATGGCTGCCGTCGGGGGATCCTACGGCGGCTACATGGCCGATTGGATCGCCACTCATACGGGACGATTCAAAGCGATTGTGAGCCACGCCAGCGTTTATGACAACGTTTCGATGTATGCGACAGAAGAGCTGTGGTTCGAAGAGCACGATATGCAGGGGATGCCGTGGAGCAATCCGGAGAGCTACCGGAAGTGGTCGCCGTCGAGCTACGCGGGCGAGTTGGGAAAATATAAGACGCCAACGCTGGTGATTGCCGGCGAACGGGATTACCGCGTGCCCTACACGCAATCGTTGGAATTCTTCAACTCCCTGCAACGACAGGGCGTGCCTTCGAAGCTCGTGGTCTTTCCCGACGAAGGCCACTGGGTGCTGAAACCGCAGAATAGCCAATTCTGGTACAAGACGTTTCTGGATTGGCTGGCGACGTATTTGAAATGAATGTTGGTTCAGGCGGCGAGCAGCCGCTGAATCGCGCGGCGCAAGAAACGGAATAGATGAAAAAGCAAGAAAGCGGATAGTGCCACGAGCGCGGCGACGATCACGGTAGTCGCGATGGGGTGGGCCGTCGCCATCCACGTAATCCAGACCGCCAAGAGGTCCTCTCCAAAGCTGAGCACCCAATTGCTGAATGGTTCAGGGCTGGTGTTAACCGCCGCTCGCGCGCTTGCCTTCGTTCCGTGAGAGGCGAGGGCCACCCCACCTGCCAGCAACGCCGCTCCCCAACGCCACTCGGGCGCGGCGGAACCTGCGGCTCCGTAACCGAGCAAAGCCGCAGCGGGCGGGCGGATAAAAGTGTGAACCGCATCCCAAATCGTGTCGACGTAGGGCACTTTGTCGGCGAAGAATTCCAGAAGGTATAGCGCAGCCGCGATTCCAAGGACCCAGGGGTGGGCGAGAATCTCGAGAGCGGCAGGAAGATGAATCACGCCGTAGCGTTGGAGCAACCCGAGCGTCGCGACCGTTGCGTAAAGATTCAGCCCGGAAGAAAATCCAGCGCCCAGGGCCAGACTGAGAGTTTCGACCGGATTCATGCTCCCATCTTAGCAGGACGAAATCGTTCTTTCGGAGAGGAAACCCCTGTTTGCGGGTGGCGAAAAAGCCGACAGGCCGCAATCGGCAGAGGCAACTTGCAGAGAAGGGTGGTCATCCCTCTGAAAACTGATGGCGACTTGTGGTAGTAATGAGGCCGGAGTGATGTGGTCAGCTTGCCTCAAGAACGGACGCCGGTGGACTCCAGCTTGCAACCATCGCGCTACAACGCCGCCGAGGACCTCATTGCGCGCAACCTGAAAGCGGGGCGCGGAAAAAAGATTGCCTACATCGACGAAGCCGGGAGCTACACCTATTCCGAGCTTGGTGAACGAGTGAATCGCTGCGCGAATGCCCTGCTCACGGAGGGGATACTGGCCGGAGAGCGCATCATCGTCTGCCTGCTCGATACGATCGATTTTCCGAGCTGCTTCCTTGGAGCCATCAAGGCGGGGATTGTGCCGATCCCGACTAATACGCTCTTTCAGCCGGCCGACTATGCTTATCTTCTTCGCGACAGCCAACCCAAAGCACTAATCGTTTCTGAATCGCTGCTACCACGCATCGTGGAGGCAATAAAGATTTCCAGCTGGCGTGGCCAGGTTATTGTGTCCGGTAAGTCCACAACTGAATGCCCGAGTCTTTCCGACTTGATGGCCAGCGCTGGCACCACGGCGGAAATCGCACCGACTCATGCAGACGATGTTTGTTTCTGGCTCTATTCTTCGGGCTCGACGGGTGAGCCGAAGGGCGCAGTGCACCGGCAAGCCAGTTTGGTGCGGACGGCGGAGCTGTTCGGGCAAGCAGTCTTGAGAATGCAGGAAAACGACGTTGTCTATTCTGCAGCAAAATTATTTTTTGCCTACGGACTTGGGAACGCCCTTTCGTTTCCCATGACAGTGGGCGCAACGGCGGTCCTCTTTTCAGGCCGGGCGCAGCCCAAAGCAGTCTCTGAGATATTTCGGAAACACAAACCGACGATATTTTGCGGCGTGCCCACTTTGTTCAGCTCGTTGCTGGTCTGCGAAGATCTTCCCAACCGCGAAGAACTGAGTCTGCGGCTGTGCACTTCGGCAGGAGAAGCGCTTCCGGAAGAGGTGGGACGTTCCTGGACTGCTCGCACGGGAGTCGAAATCGTCGATGGAATCGGATCTACGGAGATGCTGCATATTTTTGTCTCCAACCGGCCGGGCTCTTGCCGGTATGGCACAACCGGCCAGGCTGTGCCGGGATACAAGGTTAGGCTTCTCGATGAGAGTGGCCGAGAGGTAGCGCCGGGCGAGATGGGCGACTTGCTTGTGTCGGGGCCGAGTTCGGCGGCGCACTACTGGAATAAACCGGAGAAGACAGCGAGTACGTTCCTCGGAGAATGGGTGAAAACTGGCGATCGTTTCCGGCAAACCGCGGATGGCGATTACGTGTATTGCGGGCGGTCCGACGACATGTTGAAAGTGAGCGGCCTTTGGGTTTCGCCGATAGAGGTGGAATCCGCGCTCATTTCCCATGAAGCGGTTCTGGAGGCCGCAGTGGTCGGGGCTCTAGACGAAAATGCGCTGGTGAAACCCAAGGCGTATGTCGTCGTGAAGCCTGGAGTGGCGCAAGGCTCCGAGCTCGCTTGAGAGCTGAAGGATTTCGTGAAAAGCCGTCTCGCGCCGTATAAGTATCCCCGTTGGATCGAATTTCTTGATGAATTGCCGAAGACCGCTACCGGCAAGATCCGGCGCAATGTCCTTCGCGCGTCAGCAAATAAATCGAGCAAAAGCTCCCGGAGAGCATAGTTTGCCGGAACCGCGTGCATCCAGAGATTATGTAACCGTTGATGGAAAGCGCCTGGAAACGCTGGTCTACGCGCCGCCTGGAAACAAGCCTACTATCGTGATGCTGCACGAAGGGCTCGGGTCGGTCTCGATGTGGAAGGATTTCCCCGAGCGGCTTGCGAGATCGACCTGCTGCGGAGTACTTGCGTATTCGCGCTACGGCCACGGCAAGTCAGAACGGCTTGCGGAAAAGCGCGCGGTTGGATTCATGCAGCACGAGGCGCAGGTTGTCTTACCTGAGCTGCTAGAGCGATTCGAGATCCACGCGCCAATCGTGCTGGGCCACAGTGACGGCGGGTCCATCTGCATTATTTACGCAGCTACGGCAGCGCGAAAACCCCGAGCATTGATTCTCGAGGCGCCCCACGTTTTTGTTGAGGACTTGTCGGTGAGTAGCATTTCGAAAATCCGGACGGTATACCAAACGACGGATCTGCCGAAACAGCTGGCGCGCTACCACGATCACGTCGATGAAACGTTTTGGGGCTGGAATGATATTTGGCTCGACCCGCGCTTTCGTTCTTGGAATATCGAAGAGTATCTGAATTCCATTACCTGTCCGGTTCTGGTGATCCAAGGGGAGGACGACGAGTACGGCACCCTCGCGCAGGTGGAAGCGATAAAAGCTCGCCTGCCAAGGACCGAGACTCTCGTCTTGTCCGAGTGCGGGCATTCGCCGCATCGCGACCAACCCGCAATGACACTCCCCGCGATATCGAAGTTTGTACGGAGCGTCGTCGAATCAGGATATTGAATGAGCGCCAAGCACCTCGACCAATCGCTCGGCGATAATCTTTTCCTCGCCGGGCTGGAGCATCCACGCGCTTAATCCGACGCCGTCGGTTCCCCTGCCGCCCCCAAAACGATCGTGTCCTGCCAAGACTTGAGATAAAGCGGGTTGCTGATATGCAACGGTTTGTCCCACCCCAGTTGCCCGTTGCGAAGAATTCCAAAAACGCCGTAAACTGAGGAAGTTCTGCAACGTGCGCCCGTAGCTCAGTCGGATAGAGCGTCTGCCTTCTAAGCAGAGGGTCGGGAGTTCGAATCTCCCCGGGCGCGCCACTTACTTTTTTTCAATCATGCTGTTACAAACTCCACTTCTTCGGTGGAGTTTGTAACATTCCCAACGTTAGGAACAATTGAGGGCTTCGGGAGTTCAAACCCGATGCCCACGCGCTCCACTACTTCGCGGCGGGAGTCCGCGTCTTCGCCGATTTTGTCGTAGGGGTCGCTCATGTCCTTGCCGCTCAACCCAAGCCAGAAATTGCTGAGTCCATTCGGGCAGGAGGTGTAATTCCGCAGGTACGTGTTGCGGAAGCGGCGAAAGGCGTGCAGCCCGCACTTTTTGATTCCGAGTTTTGCCAGAATCGGGTGCAGTCTGCGGCGCAGGATGTTGCTCTCGCCGAGGCTACCCTCTGTCACGGGGAGTCCCGATGGGATTCCCTGCCTGGCTTCCGAAATTGCCAAAACCGGCCCGCCGGAGGTTGAATCAAGTGGTGTGAACCGCGAGAGAGGAAAGCCTAAGAATATTTTGTGGTCACGACTCGTGTCGTGCGATTCATGAAAGGTGACGAGTCCCGCGAGTCTAACTTTGGTCCAACCATAATTTTGATCGTCGCATCATGCCGACAGCTTGTTCGTAACACCCCCACGCTTCATGTCCGTTTCGAAGGACGAAGGCAAGTCAAGCGTGCCTATCTATGGAACTGGGGGCAGTTTGTCAACAGTGTGATCACTATTTCATAGTCGGTACCAAAAAAGTACCGTCATGGGTCTAACCGCCTAGGTACCCTCGTCGGTACTAGGTTGGACAATCCTCTGGGACCCGATTTAGGCCTTACCTTTCTCCCTGATTCTTAAATACTTGGACCTCACAGGAGCGTGGCCATGGAAAAGACGATCCGGGTCCTTGTCGCAAATCGTCCGCGATTGATGCGCGAACTCGTTCTCGCCACATTCGCTGACCAGCCAGACATCGAAATTGTGGGAGAAGTTATCCACGATTCGGAAATTCCGGCGACGGTTGAACAGACCAAGCCGGATTTCCTGGTCATTGCGCTGGACGATCCCTCAAAGCGACCTTCGGTCTGCGACACGGTGCTGCGGCACCACCCGGAAATGCGAATCATTGCCGTAGCGCCGAATCAGAATTACTCGGTTCATTACTGGGCCTCGCTCAATATCCATTCGACGGACATCGAGGCTTCTGAGGAAGGCATCCTCAGTACTGTCCGCAGCAGGAATCATGTTTAGGAGACCATCGGTGATATCCACAACATTGCGCAACAGCAACCCGGTCCCCAGCCTCCGAGAGCTTGGAAAAAGAGGGCTCGGGGTGTTTCTCGTGTTCTTTCTGAGCGCACCCATCTTCGCACAGCAGGATCAAAGCGGACCCTCTACGCGGGAACAGGATTCGTTACGCCGGCAAGCAGGTCTACCGGAACTGGCGATCCAAAACCTGGATCGCGTTGCCGCATCGGCCGAACAGATCGAAGAGGTCCTTCGAAAGGATCCAGGTTTAATGGTCGAACTTAAGCGGTGGGTAGCGAAAGAAGCTACCGACAATGGACAAGTTGTCGAGGATTCTGAGATCACCGATCCGGCAATTTTCGATCGTCTTGCGCACGATGTTCCGTTTCGCTCGGTAGCCACGCGGCTTTTGCAACGGTATGGCTTCTTGATGCCGGCAGTCAATCCGGGATCTGAGTACGGCAAAGAGCAGGAGCGGCGCAGACCAGTGGTCTCAAACGAGGCACCCGATATTCCCGACGCCATTTCTCCTTCCATTCCGGACCTGCCGGCTGGAGGGAGGCGGAGAACGCTGCGAGCTGGCGGGATTTCGCAAGATGAATCAAACCAAAGTCAGAGCGCTTCGATGCTACAGGGACCGGAACTGACTCCGAGTTCCCTCAATGGTCCCCCGCAAGGGTCACCAGAGGCGGCCACTACGCCGGAGCTAGACGCTGCCTTGAGCTCCGGCAATCCTTCCGATAATTCCGAGTGGGCAAGTGCCAACGCAGCATTTCAACCCAAAGCCGAAATGAAACCCAGAACTCGTGCAAAGACGGACCGACGCGAAGGACAATTCGAGGAAGAAGGCAGCCCGGTTTCGATGGTTCATCGTCCGAATCCGTATGCGGACATACCTTCCCTCTACGACATGTACGTACAAGCCTCTTCCCGCCAGCAGCCGTTGGAACGGTTTGGTTTGGACGTCTTCCGCAACGGGACGACGGATACCAATGCGATTCCCATGGATCTTCCCGTCGGTCCGGACTATGTCGTTGGGCCAGGCGATGGTTTAGCGATTGATCTGTGGGGCGCCGTATCACGGAGACTGTTCCGCATCGTGGACCGAGAGGGCCGGGTTTCTTTGCCTGAGGCGGGCCCGCTGCTTGTGAGCGGACGATCGCTGGGCGAGGTGCAACAGACAGTCCAGCAGACGCTGCGAACAGAATTCCGAGATATCTCCGCCGACGTGTCGCTGTCGCGCCTCAGGACGATTCGCGTGTACGTGGTAGGCGATGTCGCCGAGCCTGGCGCGTATGACATCAGCTCGCTCTCAACACCGCTGAACGCATTGTTCCAGGCCGGTGGGATTACCGCAAGAGGTTCACTGCGAGCGCTCAAACATTACCGCGGCAAGCAGCTCGTTCAGGAAGTGGACGCCTACGATCTATTGCTGCATGGCGTGCATTCCGACCTGGTGCGCCTGGACAACGGTGACACTCTGCTCGTGCCCCCGATGGGACCGCAAATCACCGTGGACGGGATGGTACGCCGGCCAGCTATTTATGAGCTTCACGGGGAAAAGACTCTGGGGGAAGTTCTAGAGCTGGCCGGCGGGATCTTGCCTGCTGCCGCTCTGCGGCACATCGAGGTTCAGCGCCTCGAAGCGCACGAGAAGCGCACGATGCTGAGTCTGGATCTTTCTTTGAATAGCGATCCGGATACCATCACGAAGCAATTGAGCTCGTTCGAGATCCGCGACAGCGATGAAATTCATATCTTTCCAATCGCACCTTCTAATGAGGGTACGGTTTATTTGCAGGGTCACGTCCTTCGTCCCGGACGCTATTCCTACAAGCCCGGCATGAAGCTTACAGATTTGATTGCAGCCTACAGTGACCTTCTGCCGGAGCCTGCGCCTCACTATGCAGAAATTGTGCGGCTCAACGCGCCAGACTTTCACCCGAGTGTAGAGAGCTTCGACCTCTCCGCGGCGCTGGCGAATCCAGCGGCGGCTCCCAAGATTGAGCCGCGGGACACTGTCCGCATCTTCAGCCGCTATGACTTCGAACCCGCGCCATTGGTTTGGGTGGGAGGAGCGGTGCGCGCTCCTGGCCGCTATCAAACATCAGGGCAAACCCATTTCCGGGACGCTATTTATTTGGCTGGTGGCCTGACTCCCGGAGCGTCTCTTGATTCGGGACAACTCTTCCGGTCGATGCCAGACGGTACGATGAAGATATTGAGCGTAAACCTGCTCGATGCCCTAGCAGGTAATCCGGTGGATAACGTCCTGCTTCAGCCGCGGGATCGAATCCTGGTGCACCGGAAACCGATCGAAGTTGATCCACCCAGTGTGTCCATTAAAGGCGAGGTAGCCAAGCCAGGTCGCTACCCCTTTGCTGACGACATGCACGTCTCGGACTTGATCCGAGCGGCAGGAGGGTTCAAGCGCAGTGCCGCGGCGGAAACGGCAGACCTCACGAGGTATCCCGCGTCTGAATCCGGCCAACCTGGAGGACGACACTTTCCGCTGAATCTGGCTGCGGCACTGACAGGGGATGTGAACCAGGATCTGCCGCTCCGCGACGGCGATGTGCTAACAATTCCTCAGGTTCCTGGCTGGAACGACATTGGTGCGGTCATCACGGTGCGCGGGGAAGTCAAGAATCCCGGCGTCTACGGTATCCGGCAGGGCGAACGGCTGAGTTCGCTTCTAAAGCGTGCTGGAGGGCTGCTGCAGACAGGGTATGCGCGGGCGGCAGTGTTCGAGCGGAATGAAGTACGCGAGCTCCAACAAAAGAGCCGGCAGGAGCTGATCGAGCGACTCGAGCAGGAGTCCACTGTGGTGAAGACTTCGGCGACTACTACAGGAACCGAGGAAGCCGCGCTGCAGCAAGCGGCGTTGCAACAGCGGCAGCGCGTGCTGGATGCGCTCCGCAGGGCTCCCATTTCCGGACGCTTAGTGATTCACATTCGCCCTGACCGCAAAGGATTTGCGGATTCTCCCGACGACATCGAGATTCGCGCAGGCGATTCGCTGACGATCCCCAAGCAGCCCGGAGAGGTGGTCGTCGCGGGGCAGGTGTATAACGCAAACGCCCTCACGTATACGCCAGGAAGAAATGCCGGCTGGTATCTCTCACGCGCGGGCGGCGCTACGCAACTTGCAAACAGAGGGGCGATATTCATCATCCGCGCGGACGGTTCCGTCACGAGCGGCAAGCAGGGCGGCCTTTGGTCCGGAGGTGTGCTCTCGGCGACGATGGGTCCGGGCGACACGATTGTGGTACCGGAGAAGCCGGTTCTTGGCAGCAGTACATTGAAAAACGTCCTGTCGGTCGCGCAAATCGCGTCGTCCGCCGCGTTGGTTGCAGCTGTTGCCATTCCATGAGTGCACATGATGATCCGACGCCAGATCGCGATTCTCGGAGCGGCGCTGTTGTCTGGAGTTAGCACCGCTCGCGTGTCCTCGGCGCAGGAACAGGGAACGGGACCCTCGACATCGGAAACCGAGCCGGCGAAGCACAACGCTTCTTCAAGTGCCGATGTCCCGTCGGAAAGGAACGTGGTATCGAAAACGTCTCAGGGAACGAGGATGGGATTGGTAGAAAGGTTCGTGGACGATCAACGAAGGGTCTGGACAAGTCCCACGCAGCTTCGGTTCTCTGATACGGAGTGGCTTGTCCCGCTCAGTGGAATCACGGCAGGGCTTTTCGTGACGGACCGCGATTTCAGCAAGCATCTGTCACAGAATCCGACGACGATCAGCCACTACAAGACACTATCGAACGCCGGTGTAGCAGCTCTCATCGGTGGTGCGGGTGGAATGTGGCTGTTGGGCCACGCCAAACACAACGAACACTGGAGCGAGACCGGATTCCTCGCCGGTGAAGCAGCGTTGAACAGTCTGGTGGTAGTTGAGGGAATGAAGTATTCGCTGAGGCGCGAACGACCCTTTGGCGCTGGCAGCGGGTCATTTTCTCAGAGCGGCGGCACCTCCTTTCCCTCGGAACACGCGGCTGCGGCATGGTCGGTGGCGGGGGTGATTGCACATGAATACCCTGGACCGCTCACTAAGATCATGGCCTACGGCTTGGCGTCTTTGGTCAGCGTTTCGCGCGTGAGGGCGCATCAGCATTTTCCTTCGGACGTGCTCATTGGCAACGTGATTGGAAACCTTGTGGCGCAGAATATTTACAGCCGGCATCACGATCCTGATCTCGGCAGCGGGGAATGGAGGTCGATCGGAGAATTCTTCCGAGGGGACGGAGATCGGTCCCCGGCCAATCAAGGGTCGCCGTATGTTCCACTGGATAGCTGGATCTATCCGGCACTGGACCGACTTGCTGCGCTTGGTTTTGTCGAGAGTGGATTTACGGGTATGCGCCCCTGGACGCGGCGCGAATGCGCGCGCCTGCTGAGCGAAGCAGAAGAAAATCTTGCGAACACCGAAGCAGACGAGGCCGAGCCAACGCGGCTCGTGGAAGCGCTCGAACGTGAATTTCACCCGGAAATCGAAACTGAGGGCGGGGGCGGCAATAGAGCATTCCGCCTGGAATCTTTCTATTCGCGTACGGAACGCATTTCCGGTATGCCGCTTAACGATGGCTATCACTTTGCCCAAACGCAGATCAACGATTTTGGACGGCCATACGGGCAGGGATGGAACACGACGAACGGCTTCTCGGTATTTGCCACGCAAGGCCCCTGGGTCGCGCATATGCGCGGCGAGTGGCAGACGGCTCCGAGTATGCCTGCACTTTCCTTGGCAGCGCGCCAGACCATTCAGCAAGTGGATTCTCTCCCGCAGCTTCCACCAGGTACGCCTCAGCCCTCAGTGAGCCGGTTTGAATTGTTGGATGCCTATGTCGGGATGACAATTTCGAACTGGCAGTTCAGCTTCGGACGCCAAAGTCTGTCGTGGGGGCCCGGCGACGGTGGCCCAATGATGTTCAGCAACAACGCCGAACCCATCAACATGTTCCGGGTGAACCGTGTCGCGCCGCTCAAGTTGCCGGGTATTTTGCGCTGGCTGGGACAGATGCGGACAGAGTTCTTCCTAGGCCAGCTCTCCGGATACGAGTTTGTCTTGAGCCCTTCGGGTTTCACGGGACAATTTGGACAAGACTTAGCCCAACAGCCATTCCTTCATGGTCAGAAAGTCAGCTTCAAACCCACGCGAAATTTTGAGTTCGGTCTGTTCCGAACAACGATCTACGGGGGGCCGGGCTATCCCTTGACCACGCACACACTCCTCCGCAGCCTGTTCTCCATTGCGAACAAAGGAACGGTCGGTACCCCACGGAAACCAGGAGACCGGCGGTCGGGAGTGGATTTCAGCTACCGGATCCCGGGTTTGCGCAACTGGCTGACTTTTTACGGCGACGGTTTTACGGACGACGAAATTTCGCCGCTTGGTTATTTCGACCGTTCCGCGTGGCACGCAGGGTTTTATTTTTCTCACTTCCCCAAGGTTCAGAAGTTGGATCTGCGGGTTGAGGGCGTTTACACAGATAACCCGCTCGGGGGCGCTCTCGGTCACGGCTTCTACTTTTTCAATGGCACTTGGCGAAGTGGATACAGAAATGGCGGATACCTGATCGGCAGTTGGATTGGCCGAGAGGGGCAGGGCGCCCAGGCGTGGACGAATTATTGGTTTAGTTCGCGCAACCGCTTGCAGTTAAATTTTCGACACCAGAAAGTTAGCCAAGAGTTCATTCCGGGTGGTGGGACGTTGACCGACGTGGGCGCGCGCGGCGACTACTGGCCGCGCACATTTGTGAGCATTTCAGGAATGGTTCAGTACGAGAAGTGGAATTTTCCTGTCGTGGCTGCCCGTGCACAGGCGAATTGGACAACCTCAGTTGGAGTGAGCTATTGGCCTCGTGGGTGGACTAAGTAGTGGGAAACTAAGGATGAACAAAGAAACCTCAGCGGCAGCAGCACGGCGGGCGAAAGAAACAGAGACTGAGTTGGTTGCAGAACCCACCGTGTCTTTCGACCATCCGGCATCGGCCACCGTGGCTCAGCGCGCGTCGCGCGAGCACTCGGCTGCGCGCATGCGGCTGCTGTGGGACAGCCGGCGATCGCTCACCCGTTTCACCGCTACCGGATTCGTGCTGGCTTTAGTGACCGCACTTCTGATTCCCAAGCAATTTGTCTCCACCACCCGGCTCATGCCGCCGGACCAGGGCAACAGCATGGCTACGATGGCAGCGTTGGCAGGGAAGATTGGCGACAGCGTAGGCGGCCAGAGCGGTGTGCTCCCTGGAATGAAGACCACGGGTGAGCTGTTCGTCGGCGTGCTTGGCAGCCGCTCAGTTCAGGATGATCTCATCCAGAAATTCGACCTGCGGAAAAGATACGGCGCCTCGCGCTGGGATGACGCGCGCAAAATCCTCGCTGCTAGGACCACCATAACCGAGGACAGGAAGAGTGGAATCATCACGATTCAAGTGACCGATCGCAACCCGCAAGAGGCGGCGGTGCTCGCCGGTGAATACGTTGCCGCACTTAATCGCGTCGTTGTGGATCTCAACACATCCTCTGCGCACCGCGAGCGCGTTTTCCTGGAAGAACGCCTTAGTGAAGTCAAACAGAGTCTCGAGGTCGCTGAGCACGAATTCAGCGAGTTTTCAAGCAAGAATGCGGCCATAGACATAAAGGAACAGGGCCGCGCCATGGTTGAGGCCGCCGGGAGGCTCGAAGGGGAATTGATCGCTGCACAGACCGAATTGCAGGGCCTTCGGCAAATTTACACGGATTCGAACGTTCGTATTCGCGCTACCCAAGCTCGGGTCAACGAGCTTCGCCGCCAACTCCCGAGGCTCGGCGGCAAGACCGACGCTACCAGCTCCGAGGGCGGAGATCTCTACCCGGCAATCCGCAAGCTTCCCCTGCTCGGTGTTACATTCGCAGACCTTTATCGCAGCACGAGGATTCAGGAGGCCGTCTTCGAGACCCTCACCAAGCAGTACGAAGTAGCTAAGGTCGAAGAGGCCAAGGAAGTGCCAAGCGTACGCACTCTGGATCCGCCGGAGATTCCCGAGAGGAAGTCGTTTCCGCCAAGGGCGGTGATCACCTTGCTCGGTGCGTTCACGGCATTTCTTCTGGGGATAGCTTGGGTGCTCGGCGGAGCGGCTTGGATGCGATGGGACGTACTAGACCCACGCCGCGTGCTTATTGAAGATGTTGGCCAGACCGTCTTTGGGAAATTTTCGTGGGCATCGTCCAACGGTCACGCAAGCGCTCTGGCTCGGAGCCGGATCTTGGGGCGCGAGAAGGCCCTTGGAGATGTCAGCGATGGTCCGGAGAGGACGCTGTCCCGAACAGAGGGTGGCGAAGTCAGTTCAAGTGAGGGAGGAAGAAAATAGATGCGTTGGGATCAGAAGCGGGTGGTGGTGACGGGTGGGGCTTCGTTCATCGGCTCGGCGCTAGTGGATGCGCTGGTCGAACGCGGCGCACAGGTTCGCGTGGCGGACAACCTTTCGAGCGGAAAGATCTCGAATCTCCTCGACCATATCGATTCGCGAAGGATTGAACTTCTCGATGGCGATTTGCTTGATCCCGAAACTTGCCGCGCCGCAGTCGAAGGATGCAATTATGTTTTTCATCTTGCGGCGGAACATGGTGGACGGGGCTATGTGGACCTGCACCAGACGGCCTGCTCGACCAACCTAGTCCTCGACGGCCTCCATCGGACGATTGATTGGTACTTCGCGACAAAGGACCGCACCAAAGTAGCGGCCGTGCTTGAGACGCTGCTGACCGAGCGCACCACAGCAGCAACGTCGGTGAGAGCGGAACGGGCTACAGCCACAACGTGAGCTGACTGAGCGTTTACCGAGTTGATGAATTCACGAGTATTACGATGAATGGCACAGCTGCTCTTCGATCGGAGTCGGCGCCCCCAGTCGAATGGGCGTCACGGCTAGAGGCAGGTTTAGAAACCTGGGACCAGGCGGACATGCTCCCGTCAACGGGGCGCCGCACACGCCGTTCCACACTCGGATTGTTGAGGCAGACGGCGTACGGATTTATTGATGTGGCGCTTGTCTGCTGCAGCGGCATCCTGATTTACTGGCTCCGTTTTGGGTTTGCGAATTCGTCTGGCGGCGCGATTCTCTTTCCCGGACAACTGCTCCACCAGTTTTCGGGATCTGGCTATTCCAGGTTTCTACTGCTCTACGCCGCACTGATCGTGCTGGCGTGCATGAGCCAGGACCTGTACCGCACGGCGCGCGAGAAGAGCGCACTCGCAGAGAGCCTCTCGGTCGCCCGTGCGGTCGGCGTGGCTACGGCGCTGCTGGTGCTCTCCATCTTTGCGTCGGGGAACAAAGAGATCTCGCGCCTGGTCGTGGCTTGCTCGGGTGCGCTAAATCTGGCAACGCTGGCCGGCTGGCGGTATGCGAAGCGGCAGATGGCCCTACGGCGTGTACAGAGGGGGGTGGGCGTTTCGCGTGTCCTCGTGGTCGGTGCGGGGAAGCTCGGCCAAGCATTTGCTTCGTGGCTCGAGGAAAACTGCCAGCTCGGCTACGCCGTGTGCGGTTTTCTCGACCCACATCCGAACGGCGACCGCCGCGTTCTGGGCTCGATCCGCGACCTCCACGCTGTGGCGCTAACGCATTTTGTGGATGAACTATTTGTCACTCTCCCGGCAGACCGCGAGCTGGTCAAAGAGATTTTCCTGGAAGCGCGGCGACTGCGATTGAACCTCCATGTGGTGCCGGACCTGTACGATGGCCTCGGCTGGCGCGCACCGCTTCACAGAATCGGCGGATTCCCGGTAATTGAACTGCGCTGGCAGCCGATTCCAGCTTTCGGTCTTGCGGTGAAGCGGGCGATGGATATCTTTGCCGCGTCGCTGGGGCTGATTCTAACCGCGCCGATACTCGCGCTGGCGGCGCTGTGGATTCGCCTCGATTCGCCTGGGCCGGCTTTCTATGCGGCGCCCCGCGTGGGGCGCAAGGGGCGCAGGTTCCGGTGCTACAAGCTGCGCACGATGGTGGTTGAAGCCGACGGGCAGAAAGAAGCATTGCGTAACGCAAATGAGCGCAACGGGCCAGTCTTCAAGATGGAGAACGATCCGCGTATCACGCGCTGCGGGCGCTGGCTGCGGAAATACAGCCTGGATGAGCTGCCGCAGCTCTGGAACGTGCTCCGCGGTGACATGAGCCTGGTCGGGCCGCGGCCGCATCCGGTCGATGATTTCGAGCGCTACACGCTCGAGAATCTGCGACGGCTGGATGTGAAACCCGGGATCACCGGGATGTGGCAGGTGAGGGCCCGGCGCGATCCATCGTTCGAGACAAACATGGCGCTCGATCTCGAGTACATCGAGAGCTGGAGTCTGCGGATCGACATCGGGATTTTGTTGAAAACCGTTCCGGCAGTGCTGAGAGGGGGAGGAAATTAAAGTTGAACTTGAAGAATGGAGAGGGGGGTACCCCCCCCCCCCCCCCCGGTTTTTTTGTAAGTATTCATTCTAAAGAGTTTTAAGTTCTTTAGAATGACCACTTCTATAAGTGCGGATTCTAAAGAGGTTAGCAGGTTGAGACCGAATCGCGGCTTGTGAGTGGCAAACACGGGAAAGAATAGCAGAAAGTACCCTGCGTGTCAACTACTTTATTGGTACCGTTCGAATGGATGTGGAAAATGCGTTCCATCGGTGTGGCCCCAGCTAAGAGGCATCAGGCTAGAGAATGCATTTGGCGGAGAAACGGATGAAGCGCCTTTCCGAGCGATTCAATTTCCTTAGGGGGCTCTCACGCGAGCCCATTGGGGCGGCGCTGCTGGGTTTGGCGGGCGACTCGGCCGTCTATCTTGCAGGCGGTCTGCTAGTCGGCCTCGGCAGCGTCATCCTCCTTCCCCTGTACACGCGCTACCTGACTCTCCGGGAATTCGGCGTGTATGCCCTGATTGACGTCCTCGTCCTTCTCGTCGTTGCGGTTAGCCTTCTCAAGCTGGACGTTTCGTACTTGAAGTGGTTCGCCGATATCGACCCGAGCAAACGCGGAGAGTTGCTGGGGTCAACCGTGCTTACGGGACTTACTGCCTCCCTTGCCGGTGGTGCAATTATTTCCTTGTTCGCTGCGAGTCGCCAAGGCGAACTCTGGCTGCAGGCGCCCGTCCGAAACTATGCCTGGCTGTTGCTGCCCATCGTAGTTCTCGAAAATCTTCAGGGACTGTTCCTCACAGATCTGCGTGCCCACCGCAAATCCACTTTGTATTCGATGGCAGCGCTCTTGCGAGTAATGGGAATGATAGTCGCGAGCTACTACCTGATTGCCATTCGTCAGAAAGGGCTGCCGGGGCTCTTTCTTGGCCGGCTAATCGCTGATGCGTCGAGCGTCGCATTTCTTGCAGCCATCTGCCTGCGCCCAGTGGTATGGAAATTTTCGCGGTCCCTGCTCGGGCCTATGCTCCGCTTTGGGGCGCCGATCCTTTGGAGCGTTTTTGCGGTCATGCTTCAGGATGCGTCGGGCCGGTATTTCTTGACCCACTACGGAACACTCGAACAGGTCGGCCTGCTTGGCGCGGCAATCAAGATTAGCGCCGTGTTTCAGATGTTGGTCAATGTACCCTTTGGCGTGGCCTGGGGCGGGATGATGTTTCAGATCGTGAAGCAGCGGGACGCCCAGGTCATCTACTCAAAGATCTTTGGTTACGTTTATGTCCTCGCTCTGGGCATGGCCCTAGTCCTTACCATCTTTGGACCAACACTTTTCCGCATTTTCACCGCGCCAGCCTACTATCCCGCGGTGGCGCTTCTGCCGCTGGTGCTGCTCGTCCGCGCGATGAATGTCGTCGAGCAGCCCGCGGCGATAGGCATCTATCTCTCGGGACGGACAGGGATCTTCGCAGCCATCTACACAGTCGCCTTGGCGGTGAACCTGCTGTTCCTTGCTCTCCTTGTCCCTCGTTGGGCTGCTCTGGGTGCAGCTAGCGCTTGGCTTTTGGGCTCCGCCACCGTTCCCGTCTTGGACTTTATCATGGGCCAGCGTTTTTACCGGCTATCTTTGAGCGGGAAACTTCTCCTCTTCCCTCTTCTCCCGTGGATGTTTGTTTTCTTCCGGCCCTTCGCGAGCAGTTGGCATTTGACTGCTCCTCCGCTGTGGTTGCAGGTCGCTGGGGGCGGCTTCGTCGCGCTCAGTATCGTAGCGCTCCTAGCCCATGACTTTCGCGGAGTGCGCAGAAGATTTCTAATCGGGGAGCTGAGCAAATGAGCCGCTCGATTTTCGTCTGCCGGAGCAAGCAATGAGCGTCACCACCCATCAACAGCGGTATTATGAGGCTGCCTACCACGACGCAGCCGCTGGGCTCGGCTTCCCGGATCCGAAAATCGCGGGCGGCCAGCCGCTTGTCGGCAAGCGCATCCTCACGCTTGGCGGCGGCATGGCCAATGACCTCTGGCACCTTGCTCGGCAAAACTTTGTCGTCAACGCCGACTACGCCACGTCCGGCCTCCGCGTCGGCAAACAGTTCGGTGTCCAGGGCGTCTCCGCTAACCTGAATGCGCCCGGTTTACTTCCATTCCCGGACCGCACCTTTGACCTCGTGGTCTGCAAGGATATTCTCGAGCATCTCCTGGAACCCTTGCCCGTCCTCAAAGAGGCCATTCGCGTGTTGCGCGACGACGGCGTCATCGTTATCAGCGTGCCAAATCACTTCTACTGGCCCATGCGTCTCCGTCTCCTCCTGGGCAAAGGAATCATCTGGCGGGGTTTGTTCAGCGACCACGGTGCCGTCTACCGCGAATGGGACTACATGCACATACGATTCTTTACCTATAAAGGGTTGCGGCAATTCCTCGAAGCGGCTGGTCTCAGGCCGGAGCGGTTCTACTGGGATTTCGGCAACCTCGCGCACTACTACAACCCTGACATGTGGTTCGCGCCGCAGATCCAGAAGCGTGCCGCGGGCCTCCCGCTTTCGTTTCGCGCGAAGTTCGGTCTCTACGTGCTTCGTCCGCTCTGGTGGCTGTTCAATATGGTTTTCCCACGACGGCTGAGGAGCGCCATTGTTTCGTTGCGCCCCGGCCTCCTTTGCGGTGGGTTTTACGTTCGGTGTCGCAAGCAACTTGGAGCACAAGGGTAATGGAAAACGGGGCTATGCTGACCCTTTTCACCGTTCCGCAGCCGTTCCGCGGCGAGTTCTCTGTAATCCAGAGGAATGCGATTAGGAGCTGGGCGAAACTCGACCCTGCTTGCGAAATTATTCTCCTGGGGAACGAGGAAGGCACGCGTGAAATGGCAGCCGAAGTTGCCGCCACGCATGTCGCGGAGCTCGAGCGGAACGAATTCGGAACGCCGCTTTTGAGCAGCGTCTTTGGCCGTGCTGAACAGCAAACCTCTTCACAACTGCTCTGCTATATCAACGCTGACATCATTCTACTTGACGATTTCCTTCCGGCTATACACGAGGCGATAATCTGGAATCCGCGAAGCCTGGTTGTTGGCCGGCGCTGGGACGTGGAGGTTTCGGAGAGTCTTTCATTTGAGCCCGATTGGGAAGACAGGCTGCGGGTGCGGGCTCAACGGTTTGGCATGTTGCATCCGGCGACCAGTGTTGATTTCTTTGTCTTTGAGAAGGGTCTCTGGGGCGGCATCCCGCCATTCGCCATCGGGCGGGGTCTCTATGACCATTGGTTGCTTTATAAGGCGCGCTCAATGCGCGTGCCAGTCATCGACGCAACGCGCCGGGTGCTCTCTGTGCATCAGAACCATTCTCGCCCTCATCTCCTTGAGGGGAGCGGTCCAACTGAATACGCGGGCAACTTTGCGCTCGCCGACGGATACAAACACGCTTACACCCCACTGGACGCCACGCACCAACTAACCAAATCCGGAGTTCGACGCAGATGGCTCCCTCTGGATGTGCACCGCGCTTTCATTCAGCCGATTACGACAAGCGCATGGGGAAAACCGCTCGTTCGGGCTCTTAGAGCGTTTGCGCCTGGGGCGCGGCCATCCCCAAGCGGAGAGACGCCATGAAGCACGGTGAAATCGCTACGCGAGAAGAACTGAAATGAGCACTTCGCCCATTTCGCTTCGTTCCGTCCGGGGCGCTTTCGCGTTGCCCGGCCGCCTCCTCACTGCCGTGGAGGCGCTCTTCGGCGCCGCGGCGGTGGGCCTTCTAGGAATCACCACCGTTCTCGTGCAATGGGCGGTCAGCTCAAACGCGTGGGTTTTCTTTTTCCTAGCTACGAAGCCGCTCATCGACCTGACCTGGCGCTGGAAGGTTTTCCAATTCTCCGAGCAGGAAGTCAATCCTCAAACGATCGTCGGCCTCGTCGTGCTCGGACTGAATGGGATTGTCATTTTGAAGCGAGCCGCGTGGCGTCGCCTGCCACGCCGCGTGCTGCTCTTCCTTGCTTGTGCCACGCTGTCAGTGGTCTTCTCACCTTCTTCTTGGGGCTTCAATGAGTTGTTGCGCCTGCTCGCCGGAACCACATTTTTCTACACCGCGGGGCCGCTCCTGGCTGAAGCTCGGCAGTTCGATCGTTTCAGGAAAGTGTTTCTCTGGGCGATGGCTGTGCCGGTCCTACTCACTTTTTTTCAAGTGGCGGGCTTCCTACCCTACGAGTATTGGGACTGGACCGAACTGGGGCAGATCGGGCGCGCGAGCGGAACGTACCCGACTCCGCTGACGCTGAGTTTTTTCCTCTTCTATGCCTTCCCGTTGGCCCTCTCCATCGCGGACAGCAAGCAACAAACACAATCGGCGAGGCGGTGGGCAAGCCTATTCCTGATTCTTGCCTCCGTCGCATTGGCTTTCGGGAACCATCGCACCTCTTACTTTATCATCGCTCTGCAGATCCTGACGTGGCTCTTCATGACTCGAGGCCGGAAGGCTGTATTGGTATTCCTTGTTATTTTGGCGGTTGTGGTCATCCTGTCCTTCAGTTGGCTTCAGATGCTTTATGCACCGCTGACACAGGCACTAACCGGCAACATCGATATAACCAGCGGCGAGTTCCTTCGCGGGCGCGGTTTTCAGTGGTTTCTCTTCCTGAACTCGTACGCTTCGAGTGGACCGTTTCACTGGGTGATGGGGAATGGCGGTTCGATCATCGCGGGATATGACCCCCACGATCCGCTAGTTGATTCTGTCGAACCGCATAACGACTATATCCGCATCCTTCATGCCTATGGGATGGTAGGGCTGCTGCTGTACCTCTCCGTCTTGGCCTTGTTACTTCGAAAGACCTTCCAGCTCTTGCGCTCGCCCGATGAGTTCGCGCGCACTGTGGCGCGCGTCATGCTGCTCGCCTTAACTGCGGTCATCATCCAGAGCGTGATGATGGAGCCGACGCGATACCCGACGGGAGTCTGGTACCTCTTTGCCCTGGGATCTGTTCTGTTCTGCCTGGGAAAGAACGCGTCCCCGTCCCAGACTCGGAATCTGCAACCATGAGCAACATGCAAACTGGAACGAACCTGCGCAAGAATGTCTATCTGGGCCTTCGGAAATATCTTCGTTCGTATCCGCAGTGGAGATTCGCACCCCCGCGGGTGCAGGTGCAACGCGCGCTGCAGGCCATCGGCTCCGAATATGGCGGTTATTCCCTCGACCCTTCGTTCATCAGCCCCGGCGCGGTTGTCTATTCCCTGGGCGTTGGTGAAGATATATCCTTCGACCTCGGCCTGATCCAACGCTATGGCCTCACCGTTCACGCCTTCGACCCGACGCCCCGAGTAAAGACCTGGCTTGCATCGCAGGTTCTTCCCGAGCAATTTCATTTTCATGACGTGGGTATTGCTGATTTTGACGGAGATGGGATTTTCTACCTTCCTCCCCGGCAGGATTACATTTCCCATTCCCTCATCCGCGCCCGGCAATACAGCCGGGATTCCATCCAGGTCCCGATGATCCGCCTCCACACGGCGATGCAGCGCCTGGGGCACAAGCGAATCGACCTCCTGAAGGTGGACATCGAAGGAGCCGAATACACGGTCCTCCAGGACCTGATCGAGGAGAGGATTCCTGTGACGCAAATTTTGGTCGAGTTTCACCATCGCCTCTCCTCGGTTGGAACGCGCGCGACAAGGCGCATGCTTTCCTTATTGGAAGACTACGGTATGAGAATCTGCCATGTCTGCCCGCGGATGGAAATCTTTACGTTAGTTCGGGCAGCGTAAGGGGGAAGTACAACGCAAAATGAAAACAGTCCTCATCATCGAAGCCCAAATGAAGCAATACCGCGCCCCCTTCTACGCTCGGCTAAATGATGCACTCCGCGCCGACGGAATACGCTTGACCGTCGCCTACAGCGACCCCCCACCGGCTGAAGCGCGGAAAAAAGACAACTGCGAACTTCCGCCCGAATACGGTCTGAAGGTGAACGGATCCTGGCTTTGGCCGAATAGGCTCTTACACCAGCCGCTGCTGAGAGCCGCGTTAACGTCCGATTTGGTGATCGTGGAACAAGCCAACCGGTTCATCCTTAATCACCTTCTTCTGCCTCTCGCGCGCGTAGGCCTTCGGCGAGTTGCCTTCTGGGGGCTGGGCGAAAATCGCCAGGCGGGGCGGATTCGTTTCTCGGATGGTATCGCCGGAAGACGCTGGACTGGGTTTCCTGGTGGTTCGCTTATACAAAGGGCACTGCCAAGTACCTCGAAGCGCAGGGGGTTCCCGAGTGGAAGATCACAGTCGTTCAGAATGCGGTGGACACACAGGAAATCCGCGAGCACATCAAGAGCCTCACGACGCAGGACCGGGCCCACCTGCGGGCCCAGCTCGGTATCCCGGACGCGGCGAGCGTTGGCATCTTCTGCGGCATGCTGGACAAGGTGAAAGGTCTTCCGTTCCTCGTCGAGTCCAGCCGGATCATCAAGGCCCGAATCCCGGATTTCCACCTGATCCTTGTCGGAGGAGGACCGGAACGGGCGACGGTCCAGCGGCTGATCGATGACCTTCCTTGGGTGCATTGGGTGGGCCCACGCTTTGGAAAGGAGAAGGCAGAGTTCCTGGCGATCTCTGACGCCTTCTTGCTGCCGGGCAGAGTGGGTCTAGCTGTCCTGGATGCTTTCGCTGCCGGACTTCCGATGCTCACGACCCGGCTCAAGATTCACGGGCCTGAGATTGAATACCTGGAAGAGGGTGTTAACGGGTTGATGTCCGATCACCGTCCGGCTGCATTTGCAGAAGCGGTCTCATCCGTGTTTAGCCAAAGAGATTACATGATCAAGTTACAAGAAGGGGCGAAAGCTGCAGCGGGGAAATATTCCGTCGAAAAAATGGCAGAAAACTTCCGGACTGGCATCCGCTTGTGTCTTGGGTTATCCCCGTCGGGCGCGGAGGTTTCGGAGCGTGGCTTCCGCAAAACGATACGCGCCGACAAAGCTTCTAACAATGGCAGTCGTTTCACAATAACGACGAGTTGGGATGATGGACACCCGCTCGACCTGAGGATTGCCGAACTCCTCGCGAAGCACGGCCTGCGCGGGACGTTCTACGTTCCGCTCGAAAACACGCGCTCCACACTCTCACCAGTTCAAATCCGCGAACTCTCCTCTGCCTTTGAGATCGGTGCGCATACTGTTCATCACCTCGTTCTTACAACGTTGACCAGTGACCGCGCACGCGCGGAGATTGTCCAATCGAAAGCGCAGCTCGAAGAAATAACAGGAAAGCCTTGCAAGGTTTTTTGTTTCCCGAAGGGCCGATATGCAAACGCCCATGTAGAAATGCTCGCTGAAGCGGGCTTCACGGGCGCGCGCACCGTCGAACTCCTATCTTTCAATCGCCCGCGCGCGGAACGCGGCATCGCCATTATGCCGACTACTCTGCAGGCTTGCCCCAATCCGACGTTTACCTACGTTCGCAACGCGGCGAAGCGCTTCCGTTTCAAAGCCCTTTGGAGTCTGCTTCTTCATAGTCACGGAACCGACTGGGCCGCTACCGCCGTCGCCCTCCTCGATCACGCGCAACAGAGCGGCGGCGTCTTTCACTTGTGGGGCCATTCCTGGGAAATCGAAGAGTACCAACAGTGGCGGGCGTTGGACCGCGTCCTCGCCGCGCTGGCCGAATACAATCGGCCTGCCACCTACGTCGCCAATTCAGAGCTGTGCGCCAATGGCCAGTAGCTTCAACGCGATCGCAAGTCTGCTCTCCTGTCCGGAGGATGGTGAGCCTCTTTGCTGCGTGCTCGGCGAACTCCTCTGCCCGCGCTGCGCGCGCCGCTTTCCGATTCACGGGGAGAACCTGGTCGAAATCCTTCCCGGGCGCCCATACCAGCTTCCCGCCTCCGTGAGTCCTGCGTACCGCGAAGCGTATATCCGGGCGTTTGAGCAACCCTTTTGCCACGACGATACGGCCTTAGCTTGGGGGGCGGAGGAGACCGTCCCCGAATCCTGGGCCCTCAAGCGCCGTCGGCAAGTCGCGATGGTCCGGCCGCTGATCTCCGAAGGAGTGACACCCGATGATTCTGTGCTGTGCGACATTTCTGCAGGCTCCGGATACTACACTCTTGCGTTCGCACCTTTGTTCCGCTTCGTCATTCACTGTGACCTGTCCGTTGACAACTTGAATTACGTCTCGCGAAAGGCCCGCGCGCTTGGTATCCAGAATATCTTTTTTTTGCGAGCCGATTATTTTGCACCCCCATTCCGTCATTCTCTCGACCGGATCATCTGCCTGGACACACTGATCCGCGGCGGTGGGCATGATTCTGTATTGCTGAGGGCTATCGTCCGTTCCTTGAAGCCCGGCGGCCACGCCGTTGTGGACTTCCATAATTGGTGGCACAACCCGCTCCGGCGCCTGGGAGTTCTTCGCGACAATTTCTTAGACAATACGAGTTACACGCGCGGGGAATTACAACGACTCCTCGCCAGTACCGGAATCCACCAGTTTGAGATCAAGCCATTTGTGCAGGAAGTCGATCCCGGCCAACCGGCGGGTAAGTTCTTCCTGCGCCTGATCCCGCCAACTCGCTTCATGGTTCGCCTGCCCGCGTGGAGCGAACCAAGCACAAGAGGGTCCGTCGTGCGTGCGGCGGGAGCGTAGGGGAAATGGCGATGCCGCAGAGGAAATTAGCATGAAGGTTCTTGTGGCACGCAACGCGTATCAACATCCGGGAGGCGAGGACACTGTCTTCCACAACGAGACTGAGCTTCTGCGGTCGGTCGGACATGAAATTAAGGAATTCCGGGACGACAATCATCGCATCGCGGAAATGAGCAG
This sequence comes from Candidatus Acidiferrum sp., assembly GCA_035544995.1. GTDB lineage: Bacteria > Acidobacteriota > Terriglobia > Acidiferrales > UBA7541 > Acidiferrum. The sequence goes on along the minus strand of DASZZI010000061.1, from coordinate 11,972 downwards.
CGTCAGTCTGGGCGCCCAAACAATTTGGAGCGAATCCTCGCGCAGGAAACTCCGCGCGGCGCTCGACGAATTCCGCCCGGACATCGTCCACTTCCACAACTTCTTTCCGCTGATTTCGCCGGCGGCCTACTACGCCTGCCACGAAGCCGGCATACCTGTCGTTCAGACATTGCACAACTACCGCCTTCTCTGCCCCGGCGGGATACTTTACCGTGACGGACATGTCTGCGAAGACTGTCTGCCGAAGCGCATGAAGTGGCCCGGTGCGCTCCACGCGTGCTATCGAGGAGACAGGCTGGCGACCGCGACGGTTGCCACTATGTTAGCGGTTCATCATTCACTTGGTACTTGGAGAGAGAAAGTCACCCAGTTCATTGCCCTGTCAGAATTCTCGCGCCGGAAATTCAGCGAAGGCGGCTTGCCCGCGGAGAAGATCGCCGTCAAACCCAACTTTGCTTCTTCCGATGCAGGCGTCCGTGACGGCGCAGGCCAGTTTGCCTTGTTTGTTGGACGGCTTTCCTCCGAAAAGGGGGTGGAATGCTTGCTCGAGGCGTGGGTGAAGGGAAACCGGCGAATCCCGCTGCGGATCGTGGGTGATGGTCCGCTGCGGCCTATGCTGGAACGGGAGAAGTTAGTTTCTGGACTGGACAATGTTTTTTTTGACGGCACATTGGAGAGAACACTTGTTCTGAAGGCCATGAAGCAAGCACTGTTTATCGTATTTCCGAGTAACTGCTACGAATGCTTCCCGTTGGTCATCGCTGAGGCTTATGCCTGCGGGGTTCCTGTCATCGCCGCGCGATTGGGTGTCATGGCGGAAATCGTCCATGATGGTGTAACGGGATTGCACTTCGAGACTGATAGCGCCGAAGACCTCGCCGCCAAGGTTCAGTGGGCGTGGACGCATGCCGCAGAAATGGAAGAGATGGGGCGGGCCGCCCGCGCGGAGTATGAGGCGAAATACACCCCTGAACGAAACTACAAAATTTTGATGGAGATCTACGAGCGGGCTATTTGTACGACGAGAAGCGTCGAGCGGCCCTCTGAATAATATGTGGTCGATTTTGGAGCGCCGCTAGATGGATCGCGTGAACATCTTGGGAGTAGGCGTGAGCGCAGTCAATATGCAGATGGCGCTCGCCCGCATCGAAAGTTGGATCGAATGTAGAGAGCCAAACTATGTGATCGCAGTGCCAGTGCATGGCATAGTCGAATGTCTCAGGGACGAACGACTCAGAAAGATCTACAACCGGGCGGGGATGGTGACACCCGACGGGATGCCGATTGCTTGGATCAGTCGGCTCATGGGCTATCGCCACGTGGACCGAGTCTACGGCCCGGACCTTATGATGGCGCTTTGCGAGCGTTCGCCGAGCCGTGGCTACCGTCACTTCTTGTACGGAGGATGGCCTCCGGACGTGGTGGAGAAGCTGGCACTCAGACTCAAGAATCGGTTTCCCGGAATCCAGATCGTCGGCACTCATTGTCCTCCATTCAGGCCAGTGACGCCCGAGGCGGACGCGATAATCGAGAAGATTAATGCTACCCGGCCTGACATTGTGTGGATCGGACTTGGAGCGCCCAAGCAAGACTTCTGGGCCGAGTCGCACGTGGGCAGGGTTGCGGCGCCCGTACTGATCGGAGTGGGGGCAGCATTTGACTTCCACTCCGGGACAAAACCGCAGGCGCCGCGTTGGATGATGCGTGCCGGCTTGGAATGGTTCTTCCGACTACTGACCGAACCTCGAAGATTAGGGCCTCGCTACCTCAGGGACAACCCGGTGTTCCTATGGAATATTCTGCGGCAAGCGCTTGGGAAAGAGCCGCCGCCACTGTAATGCCTCGCAAAGATAAGGATATGTCGATATCCATTCGAGATTTGTTCGCCAAGCCGAAACTGCCAGAGTTCAGTTTTTTTCTTGACATTCTCAGGTTGCGAGATTAGGGTCTGACCCAAAATCTTGGGACGCAACCCAGCTGCTCCACGCTACCGTTTTCAAACCAAGGCCGCTGATTGGACGCTCTGACCCAAGAGAAAAACCTACATCCCGTCCCCGCGAGAGAAAAGGAAGGTTCCATGAAACGGACATTGATTGGAGCTTGGGTGCAACTGGTCTGTCTTCTCTGTGTATTTTGTGTATCCGGGTTGCAGGCGCAGCAGCCAGTGGCCGCCGAGCCGCAAGCCCCGAGCCGGACGGTGCAGTTGCCGCCCGCATTGGTGCCGACGTTACCCGTTCCGCGGTTGGTCAAGTTCAGCGGGATGGCGAAGGATGAGCTCAGCAAGCCGCGCAAGGCACAGTCGGGATCACCTTTGCCATCTACAAGGAGCAGGAAGGGGGAGCGGCACTGTGGCTGGAGACGCAGAATGTTGAGTTAGACGAGCAGGGGCGCTACACCGTCTTGCTGGGGACGACCAAGAGCGAAGGGCTGCCGCTGGAGCTGTTTGCTGCGGATGAGCCCCGTTGGCTGGGGGTGCAGGTCAATCTGCCGAGAGAGGTGGAACAGCCGCGGGTGCTCTTGGTGAGTGTGCCGTATGCGTTGAAAGCGGCGGATGCGGAGACTCTGGGCGGCAAGCCGCTGTCCTCGTTTGTGCTGGCCACGGCTCCGTCTGCGGGTGGCGCTGGTGCCAGCAAGGCGCCCAACCTCGTAGGAAGTACAACGGCTGTAGGAGCAGCCGCGATTGGCGGCGGGGGCAGCCTGAACGTTGTGGCCAAGTTCGACGTGACGGGGACGAACGTAGTCAACTCGCAGATCTTTGACAACGGCACCAACGTGGGCATTGGCACGACCAGCCCGGCAAGATCGCTGCACATTCGCAGCGCCGCACCGACGATTCGGCTGGAAGACTCGACCCTCCCGAACAGTTTCTGGGAACTGCAGCAGTCGGCGTTCGTCACGGACACCTTCGGGTTCCTGCGCTACGAGAACGGCGCAGCGGTGCAGGGCAAGTCGTTCGTGGTTAGCAGTGCGGGCAACTTGGGGATCGGCACAGGCACTCCGCAGCGGAAGCTGCACATTAAAAGCGCCGCGCCGGTGATTCGGCTGGAAGACAGCACCCTCCCGAACAGTTTTTGGGAGTTGCAGCAGTCGGCGTTCTTCGTGGACACCTTCGGGTTCTTGCGCTACGAGAGTGGCGTAGCGGTGCCGAGCAAATCGTTTGTGATGTCGAGCGCAGGCAATTTCGGCATCGGAGTCACGGCGCCAGGACAGAAGTTGAGCGTGGCGGGGATGATCCAGAGCACCACGGGCGGCTTCAAGTTTCCGGATGGCACCGTCCAGACGACCGTGGGAGGCACCATCACCGCAGTGAACACGCCTGCGGGCAGCGGGTTGATGGGAGGCGCCACGTCGGGAGCCGTGAATCTGAGCTTGATCAACACCTGCACAGGCGGCCAGGTCTTGCAATGGAGCGGCGCGGCGTGGGTGTGCGCGTCGGTTAGCGGCACGGGTACGATCACCGGGGTAACGGCAGGCGCAGGTCTGAGTGGAGGAGGCACAAGCGGCAACGTCACGCTGAGCAATACGGGCGTACTTTCATTTAATGGACGCCCTGGCTTGGTGGCTCCCACGACGGGTGACTACTCGTTTCTGCAAATTAGCGGCACAGCAGCGCCGGCTCAGCTTCCCGCGGCGTCATTGGTTCGCGCAATCACGTACCTGGCGGGTTGCGATAGCTGCAGCCCTCTGACCACCGCGGATAGCCAAAACACCATATTCCTCAATCTCATTGGCAGCATGACAATCAACTCGGTCACTTGCTTCTCCGATGCAGGCGTTCCGACGGTAAACATTCAGCGAAACCAAGCAGGAACGCTCACAAATATCCTTAGTGCCAATCTGACCTGCTCCACTACAGGCGCTACAAGCTCGACCTTCTCAACGAACGTGCTCAGCCTGAATGACAGTCTCAACTTCATAATGGCCACTGCGGACGGCGTAGCCAAGCGCGTTACCGTGATCATCAAAGCCACCGTGAACTGAGGTAGGGAAATAACGGCGCGATGTGTTTTTGACATTTCGCGTAAAGGGAACAAGACACATGAAGACTGCCAGCGATAGCTGCTCAGAAAACCTGCGTCGCAATCGCCTTACCAGGAACGTTTTCGTGTCTGCCATGGTGTTCCAGCTGTTCTGCTTTTCATGGACGCGCGCCCGCGCCCAGCAGCGCGGCGTTCCGCCGGAAAGGGGCGTAATCGTCGTTCCTGTGGTGGTGGACTTCACAGAACTGGCACAACGCGAAGCCGCAGCGCCGCTCGGCAAGCCCGTGGGCAGAGTAGTCCCCTTTATGCCCATGCCTCCGCGCCCTGCCGTTCCGGCCGGCGTGCCGGTTCGAAAAGCGGTCGCCCCGTTGCCTCCTGCGCCGACCCAGCCTTCGCCACTCGCACCTTCACCTGCTCCCGCCGCAAGTTTCATAGCCCTGGACGACAACAACACCGCCATTCCTCCGGATACCCAGGGCGCTGTCGGCCCGAACCACTTGATGGTTACTCTGAACCGAGGGATAAGAATTCAAGACAGACTCGGCACCGCCCTCAGCACGGTTTCGCTTGATTCATTCTGGAGTTCGACAGGCGCAACGGGCGTCTTTGATCCCAAGCTGGAGTACGACCCCTTTAACAACCGCTGGATATTTACGAGCGCTAGCAATGCGCAGTCCGCGACTTCCTCAGTTCTCGTTGGCGTGACCCAGACGAGCGACCCGACCGGAAAGTGGAATCTCTACCGGGTCACTGCGGACTCGGGTGGCATGAACTGGGCGGATTTTCCGTCGCTTGGCTTCAATAAGGATTGGGTGGTTGTCACGGTGAATATGTTCGGCAACGTATCGAACCTATTCCAGAACTCGCAGATTTTCGTGGGGACCAAGTCGGGTCTCTACGCGGGCAACCCCGCGACGTTCAGGCCGTTTACCGACGTCAACGGTTTCGTTCAGGCTCCGCAAGCCACATACGACAATACGTTGGGGACAATCTACATGGTTGAAGATTGGATTGGTAATGATCCCTTCGGTAATGGATTGCTTCGAATCTCCACCATTACTGGGACCGTTGGGTCTGAGACCTATACGGCGGGAACAGCTTTCGTTACCACGGCCAATCCTTGGGCCGACTCTCCGCCGGGCGGAGCCGATTTTGCCCCGCAAATGGGTACAACGAACAAAATTCAGAACGGCGACTCGCGAATGCTGAAGGTTGTCTATAGGAACGGCTCGCTGTGGGCCGCCCATAACGCGTTCCTCCCCGCCAGCACCCCGACCCGCACCGCCGCGCAATGGTGGCAATTCAAGCCTGATGGCACCGTGCAGCAATTCGGGCGAGTGGACGACCCCACCGGGGTGCTCTTTTTCGCTTATCCCACCATTGCCGTGAACGCACAGAACGACGCCCTGCTGGGATACTCGCGTTTTTCTGCGTCCCAGTTCGCCAGCGCCGACTATTCTGTTCGTTTGGCCTCCGATCCGCCCAACACCATGCGTTCCGATGTCTTGCTAAAGACTGGGGAGGCAGTCTATTTCAAAACTTTCGGCAGCGGTCAAAATCGCTGGGGAGACTACAGCAATACGGTCGTAGACCCCGTCAATGATGTCGATATGTGGACGATCCAGGAGTACGCCTCCAGCCCTAATTTCCCCAATGGCGATAACCGCTGGAGCACTTGGTGGGGCAAGATTACCCCACAGAAAAAAAGACGAGGACAGCTCATCAGCCAGTAGACAGCCGGGCCGTTCGAACGCACTCGCCGAGGAGATCAAACCTGGCCGAGGAACTCGCCGAGCAGCATGTGGAAATGATGAACGCCGTTCTCGCGCTTGACGGAGTAGCGTCCGCGATCATAGGTGGAGGAGCGCAGGCCGCGCTGCACATTTTCGCAAAGGCCGATGTCTTCCTGCTGAACTTCGTCGCTGAAGGCGATGGCTCGCTTGACACGTTCTCGGCTCTTTTCCGAAGTGACGTCATGGAAAAACCATTCGAAGATGGTGAGAGTCTTGTCGTGTGAGAGCGGCACAATGAGATTCGTCTGAATATTGTCCGGATAGATGTTCAACATCAAGTTCGGAAAAACCCAAAAATAGAGGGCCTCCTGAAGACCAGCGCCCTGGGCATACAAGCGTTCAGCGGAATCTTCCGGCTTCATCGCGCGGATGGGTGCGAACTGCTGGGAATGGTAGCGAGAGGTGTCTGTACGATACTGCGCGTAATCAATTTCGCGCATGAGGCCAGGATGGGCGATCGGGATGTGATAGCCCTCGAGATAGTTGTCGACGTAGACCTTCCAATTGCAGTCGACCACGTAATCGCGACGCTCGGCGATTTGCAGGCCTGCGAATTGAAAACCGCGCGCTTGCTCGGGAATTTTGCCGAGATAAGCGGAGAGCGGCGGGGCATTTTGATCGAAATTAACGAAGATAAACTGCTCCCAGGTTTCCAGGCGGAGTGGAAACATGCCCATCGCGCTGCGGTCGAAGAATTCGACGCCTTCGACATCTGGCGTGCCGATCAACCGCCCATCGAGCGTGTAGGTCCAGCCGTGGTAGGCGCAGCGGAGAACATTCTTGCAGCCGCTGCCGATCGCGATGGGTCCCGCGCGATGGCGGCAAACATTGCTGAAGGCACGGAGAGTACCCTGCTTGTCGCGGACAACCACGATGGGCTCGCCGGCGACATCGGCAGTGAAAAAAGTTTCCGGATCCGAGATGGTACGCTTGACGCCGTTCACTTCCCCGCATGGCTGGCTAAGTGTGCCGACGAGCTGCCAGGTGCGGCAGAAGATGCGGGCTTTTTCAATGTCGAGGATGGCGGGGTCGGTATAGAACTTGGAAGCGAGCGTCTGCGCGCATTCGATTTGTTCCTTGACGTCGAGGTACAGCGGCTTCGTTTGCATCATGGCGCCGTACGACTGGGAGAAAACGCAACCGGTTAAGCTCTAGAACTTGCGCGTTTCCCGCCGCGACCAGCGTTCGATCACGATTTTCGACTCCGTATAAAACTCGACGGCGTCGCGGCCCTGTCCGTGGACAATGCCAAAGAAACTATCTTTCCAGCCGCTGAACGGGAAGTAAGCCATCGGAGCGGCGACACCGATGTTGATGCCGATATTGCCCGCGGGCGCTTCGTAGCGGAACTTGCGTGCAGCGGCGCCGCTAGTGGTAAAGAGCGAGGCCTGATTGCCGTAGGGGCTGCGGCGAATAATTTCCATCGCTTCGTCGATGGAATTCGCGTGAACCAGGCTGAGGACGGGGCCAAAGATTTCGGTCTGCGCAAGCTGGCTCGACGATGGCAGGCCGTCAAGAATCGTCGGCGCAACGAAATGTCCTGCTTCGTAGCCCGAGACCTTTGCGTTGCGGCCATCGACGATGGCTTTTGCACCTTCGCTGACTCCTGCGCCAATCAAGGATTCGACGCGTTGCTTACTCTCACGCGTAATGACGGGCCCCATCTGCACGCCAGAATCAAGCCCATTGCCGACGCGAATGGAAGAGGCCGCACTGGCGATGGCGTCACGAAAAGTTTTCTGGGCTTCTCCGATGGTCACCGCTACGGAGACAGCGAGGCAGCGCTGTCCGGCACAGCCAAACGCGCTGTCGCTGATGATTTGCTTGGCGAGATCCATGTCAGCGTCCGGCAGAACAACGACATGGTTCTTGGCGCCGCCCTGACATTGCATGCGCTTGCCGCTGGCGGCTGAGCGCGTATAAACGTGCTTGGCCACCGGCGTTGAACCGACAAAGCTGATGGCGCGCACTTGGGGGTGATCGCACAGCGCGTCAACCACCGCGCGGCCGCCATTGACGAGATTCACGACGCCTTTGGGCAAGCCCGTCTTTTCGATCAGCTCGAGGGCGCGGTGCATCGTGAGAGGCACGCGCTCGGAAGGTTTTAGGACAATCGTATTTCCGCAGGCGATGGCATAAGGCAGAAACCAGAACTGAATCATCGCCGGAAAATTGAATGGTGTGATAGCCGCGACGACGCCGAGCGGCTGACGGATCAACATTTCGTCGACGCCGGGCGTAACGTCTTCGAGGTTGTAGCCCTGCATCATCATGGGAATGCCGCAGGCAACCTCGACGTTTTCGATGCCGCGGCGAAGCTCGGCTTTGGATTCAGCGAATGTCTTTCCGTTTTCAAGGGTGATTAGGCGCGCGAGCTCTTCGATGTGCTCTTCGAGAAGATTTTTCAGCTTGAAGAGGTATTGCACACGCTCGCCGGGAGGCGTGCGGCGCCAGGCAGGGAAGGCATCCGCAGCGGCCTGAACGGCGGCATCGACATCGGTTGCGTTCGAGAGAGGAACGCGCGCGAGAAGTTCGGCGGTGGCGGGATTTTTGACGTCGACGTACTCCGTAGTGGTGGGCCGGCGCCAGGCACCGTTGACGTAGTTTTGCAGCTCGGGCGCTTGGGTTGTTACGGCACTGCTCATACTCAGCTCCTTGGCCTCTGGGCGGGATGGGGGACATGTCCCGCGGGGCCAGCTCTGTGAAGATTCGGAACGATGTAGTTTAGCAAGAAACTGTAAGGATGAGAGGCGAATCGCGGGCGAGCTGAGCCCTCCCTGCGGGTTGGAGAACGATGATGGCAACGCAAGGACCCGTTGGTGTAATTGGAGTTAGCTGGTCTTGGTTTCATTTTGATCCTCGGTGAAAGAATGACAGGGGGGTACACCCCCGTTGCGATAGAAAGAGTGCGGCACGAATTGATTCCAAAAGACTTGCGGAGGGTCCGTTGCGAAAAAGAGTGCGTAAGATGAAGAAAAGAAAGGGGATGAATAGAGGTGGTCGAAAGTTGAAAGGTTGCATAAAGAGCACAACCCCTCCCCCCTATGTTTTTGAAACGATATGATTCGACAGGACTTACAGGGTGGTGGTCTGCAAACGATATGATTCGATGAGACTTAGGAGACGGTGAATGGTTGGGATAAGGAGGCAAGCGGATAGCTGAATGTAGAACGTTTCGGCAGGGATGGTGGCTGAGTATCAAAGAAGATATTACCACATGATTACGGTACCTGTCAAGGGAAAGTTGGAAGTGATTGACGGAGAAGAAGATAGTTCCGGAACGGTGAAAGGGTGAAGCTTCCGAAGGCTGTGCTTCGTGGCATTGCGGAAAAGAAGTGTCTCTTAACAACGCCTTCGCTCTTATCGAGGGGCACCCCGATCTTGCCAAGCCGCAGAGTAAGGGAAATGTGCCCACCGGCTGTCACGAGTCCATAGGCGAGAAATCAAGAGACACATGTGCCCCGACCCGGTCGGGGTGAACGCCACCGGCACGTGGGCACCCGGCAAAGGCATCACTCGACGGCGAACTTACGGGCGAGGCGTCGTTTGGCCCATCTTGTAAGAAATCTGTCGAAGATGCTCTGCTATCTTCTCTAGAAGCTCGATAACCCTCTGCGCTTGGGCGTCTGTCATGGCCTTATCCTCCGCTCAATTTCTTGGGGATTGTTATAGCTGAAGTTCGTAGCCACGAAATTCAAGCGTCCCCCGCGTTCAATCCTACCCTGATACAATCGCTTCACGAGAATGCCGGGCAGGAGTGTGAAATGAAGGACTTCTTTAGAGTGATGGGCAAGGCTTTTGCCGTAGTTTTCGGGAGCACATCCGCATTGGTTCTAGTGCTCGTTGTGTTCGTGCTTGCTCTCCGCCCGCTCCTGAGACCGTACCTACAAGCGGAGCAAAAAATATCGCCGCCGGTGGAGCAAGCGCCAGACAAGCCACCACCAGGTTATTACGAGGTTCCGCCACCATCGCATCAGCATAGCTGGGATGAGCATGGGAAGCCTATAGGAGATGTTGTAGTCTTGCGGAATTGCGACAAATTAGGATGCGACGTGTATCGTAACTTTATTCTGGCTCACGAGCCGAAAGGCTTTACGCCGGTGCCTGAATTTCTTCCGGCGGATGAGTTAAACATGGCGATAAGGAGCTTGCCTGGGACGAGCTGCTATGACGAGAAGGGCGAGCGGGTTCCATGCGGCCAGAAAAAATTAACGCGTTAGCGCCTGTCGTCGCGCTCAAGCAGCTATGGTTCGGCTCCCACACGCCGCGCATATTAGCGTCAGTGGATCAGACGTGTTGAAAGCCTCTCCTGAGCTTTTCTCCAGGCCGGAATATCGTCGAAGTTCCATCGCTCTATTGAAGGACACCCAACTTCTGGCAGCGAAAACCAATTCAAGGTTTTCAAGCATAGAGCGGACCCAGTCACACTTAGGCTCATTGCAAATTCGATTGCCTTTTCGTGTTTCTGGCATAAGTTCCTAATCTTTCTCTCGTCTTCGTCTGCCGTGATGTGAACCGTGGTAGCATCCCCTCGCCTTTTCTCGTTCCATAGGAACGCTAGCGAGAATGCAGTCGGATGGCAGAGCCCGCAGAGCTCATCATATAGTTCCGAAAAGCTCTCGCGGTCTCCTTCCGGCAAATCTGCCGCGTTCCGATAATCCTTGGGCTCGAGAGCAACGTGGGTCGTCGGGATCGCGATTTTATCGGCTCTGGCGACCTTCCTTCCATATACGAAGTGTATGAGGCGGTTCTCCAACTCCTCAATTACAAAGAACTGCTGCAAGCTCCCTGCAAGGGCAGATTCGACCATCATTTGGTTATCCGCCAGCGTATATGGCACTGGCCTTAGCGAATAAGTCACGTCTAAGGAGGCTTCAAGCAAACCCCGTAAGCTCGCAGCAAAGCTTAAGAGGCTCGCAGGAGCCTTGAATGCACGAATGCATCCAGCCTGCCAGCGCTGATGCCTCAGTAAGTTCAGCGCGGCAGCCCAGTACACGCGGAACAGTGTCTCTCTCCAGTAGACCTGATTCATTCTGGCAACGTCCCTGATTTCCTCATACTTGCTCGTGTCCATGAACTCAAACTGCTTGCCGATGAAATCCCGTGAAACGTCCGCGCACAACTTCGCACTCACCGCTCCCATCGTACCGAATAGCGCCGCATCGAGCGGGTACTTGTTTCTCGTGGCCGCAATCCATTCCTCTCTGCGCTCCATGTGGTTTCCCAACCTCCCACAAACGAATTCGCCTCCGCCGGTCGTCTTGCCCCGAGTATTCTATCTTTGGCCGAATCCGTTTGGATAAGCAAATTAGGAACCGAGGGCGGAGAATTTTGGCCAAGTGGTCGGGAAATCGGTCAGAAGAGTTCGGAAATCGTCCCCTAGGGCGCGCCATCACCTTCGATCTCATCAGAACTAGGTGAACTAGAAAAACTGCCGTTCAGCTCGATTCCCACCACCCCTACCATTTATCCCACGTTCTAGTGGCGTATGAGGCCGTTATGCGTCCGGCGCTGGAAGGGAAGGCAATCACGGACGGTTGACGTTGGCGCGGAGCCAGGCGGCGAGGGCGGGTTCATCGAGGGTTCCGGCGGCGAGGCTCAGTTTTCCCAGCCCTGACGGGCTGGGCTAACCTCTGGCGCACCTACGGTGCTTGCTCATCTGAGGCGCCCGGGCATGAGGGGCGCAGCCCGCCGCGCCCCTACAAGGGAATTTACAAATGCCGCTCGTGCGCGGCCGAGAGATGCGGGCTAGTCGTGCTATGGCGAATTCGGATCATTGCTTTGACGGAGCATCATGGCGGACGCGGTAGGCCAGCCAGGCCATCGTTGCGAGCATTCCGAGCCAGCCGAGGGTGCGCATGATCCCGCCGATTTTCTGATCCTGAGCCAGCAGTCCCCACTGCCCGAAAAGAATTTCCCAGTCATGCTCGCCGGAACCAACCAGAGGCAGCGCCTGAGCGCGCGCGTCCGCCATGTATGTGCCGATATAGGGGAAATTTTCAAAGAACCAGAAGCCGCAAAAAGCAAAGCCGGTGGCTTCCCTCTGCCAGAAGAAATAGTGGAGTGAACCCTTGAACTGACACACTGGAGATGGGCACAATTTCCGGGAAAGGAACCACAGGTGAAGAGGAAACGATATTCCCGGAAGTTTCAGAGGATGGCCGTAGAGCGCATGAGGACCAGCGATAACGTCGGCGAG
>DASZZI010000060.1:0-2357 GCA_035544995.1 Candidatus Acidiferrum sp. | reverse complement strand
CTTTCTCGCGAAGCCGCGCCAGCGTCCCCTCGCCGCGCGATCTGTCTCTCGCCACAAGAACGATCCGGGCGCCCATTTCCGCGAGCTTTTCGGCAGCGACCTCTCCGATGCCGGAGGTGCCTCCCGTAACGACAACCGTCTCCCCCTTCATGAAAACTCTCCCGCGCCATGTGGCGCTCTATCGCTCGATCCGGGTTCGGCCGGCTTCCGATCTTGCACCAACGCGCGACCGGATGGCGAAAGCCGATTGATGCCGGCTTCGCTCACGGTCCGGGAGCGTGAGATCCGCGCAAAGATTTCTCTCAGTGCATGCAGCAGTCCATAATACTTTCAACGTCCAACGCCATCTCACCACAGCAAGAACGCACCGAGCCTTCAGGGCGTCGGCCGTGCAGACGTGGCGTGAAGTCGTCGCCGCGGCGTGAGCAAGACGTGCCAAGGGCTTTGTCACATTAGCGGGTTTTACTTGCTTCTACTGTCTTCCCGGAGAGAGCCCGGCTACGCGATTCCAATCCCTTAGCCTCGCCTCGCCACGATCGATAACGGCCTCTACTTGCTCAATGTGACAATGCCCCCATTATTGGAATGGCGAGAGGGCATGTAACGGTACTGCACATCATAGCGCTCACGCGTATCGCTCCGCTTTATGTCCGCTTGGTTTCATGGACTGCCGTCCGGGAAACGCCGAGCGTGCGCAGCACTTTCAGCACCTCCCGAATTCCGACGCCAAGTGCAACACCCGGGCGCATTGAGCCTACTCGATTTTCCTTTCCCCAGAACCGCATTCTCTCGATTATAGGCATCGACCATTCGGGTTCCGGGACGCCGACCGCGGGACCAGAAGGGCCTATACGTTCGTATTGCCGGGGACGACGGCCTGTCGTCGAAGTGCTGCAGCCGTCCCGGCGCAACTGCTGGACCCGGAAGGGCATCTCCGAATGCCTGCCAGATGCCGAAGGTATGACTGATGACGAAACACACTAATCCGATACCGGCGAGTGACGAGCTGGTCCGCACTCTGCTGGAGCGGTACAAATGCCCGGTGCCGTTCCACGAGGTGCGTACGCGGTTCCTTGGCAATATCGCGACGCCGGTTGTGTCGGCTTCGCCGCTTAAGGTGGTGGAGGACCTATGGGGCGGCGAGTTGCCAGCCTTCGATTCGATCGACGCAGCAAACGAGTTGATTGGCGCGCTTGTCATGGGCTTGTGGAACAGGCTGACCCGCCACCAGGACCGAAGTTCACCCTTCCGCCTGATGCGCAGCGATAGCGCGCCGACGCGCGAAGGACTAGCAGCTTTGGCGCTGATGCGACGGCAGGAACTCGATGGCTTTATCGAGGGGCTTTTCGGACAAAAAGATGCGGTCGACTTGCCGGAGCGCGCCCATCGTGGTCTCGATGACCTTGGTGAGCTGCGCTCCCTATTCGCGGCGGCGCTTGAGGTCGCCACTCACGAGACCAAGGCGGCGACCGACAAGGACATGAAGACGACGCTCGAGCACATGCACGACATGACGAAAAATGCGGAGCATGAAATGCACGCCATCCTTTTGTCCTGCAAGCGCGCCCGTAAACAGATGCTTGCGGCATTCCCGGCACAGAAGTCGAGTTTGCATTAATGACAGCGCGAAGACCAACGGATCATGGGGTGGCGGGTAGGTTTCAATTCCAAACGCGACGCTTGGTCTGCGTTGCGCCAACTCCCGTCATCGAGAACTCTGAGCCTAACTTCCGCAAAGGGTGTTGGGGTGGACGGCCCCCGACGGCATCGATTGTGCCAGAATGAGGTCGTTGCAGATCTCAAACAAAGGGGACCGTCCGTGGAACAGATTAGCCGAATTGGCATGGACACGTCGAAACATTTTTTCCAGCTTCAGGGGGTGAACGCCGCCGAGACGGTGGTTTTGCGTAAGAAGCTGCGCTCCGCCATGCCGAAACGGAAATTGGAAAATAGCAAGCAGAGACCGGCGCCCGCCAGCCTAACCAACGGAAATGTCGGCGATTCGCTTTCACCCGGAAATGACACCCCCAAGACTGAACTGCCTGGCTAGAACGGAAAGGTTCGAACTCTTGAATCCAGAGACGCGTGGCAAACGGTGGGGCGATTGGCGCTTAAATTTCATCGCAGAAAGGAGTGGACTTCCGCGGCGAAGAGAGCGTCACTGTCGTCGTGCCGAGATAAGGGCCGGTGGCCTTATCCGGATTCTGCCCCGCTGGCGATGGTGCCGCTGCGGGGCTTCGGTGGTGACGGCGCCTGGTGCCGTCGCAACCGAAAAGGATCCTCAAATGTCGCACAGCAAAATCCCCGCAAAGACCAAGTTTGCGCGCGCCAAGAGCCGCGCGAACAGACCTGCGAAG
>DASZZI010000059.1:0-1973 GCA_035544995.1 Candidatus Acidiferrum sp. | reverse complement strand
TGGCGGATCAGCACTGGCACGGTTTAAGTGTGCACCGCATGAAAATCTTGCACAAACCTTTCTAAAGCATGCGCGTCAGATTTGAGCCACTCGTCGGATACGCAAACAGCATGTGCTGTAAATCGGTGGCACGCATCCCGGAACGGATGGCAAGCGCGAAGAGATTGATGACTTCACCGGCGTCGCTGCCTAGAATATGAGCGCCCAGAATGCGGTCCGTGTCTTCTTCCACGAGCACTTTGTATCCGGAATATGCTTCCGCAACCCGCCGGGACGAATACCAGGTCGAGGTCATCTCCTTCTTGACTAGAGTGGACCCCTGGGCTGAGACAACCAGTTAACCCACACGTCGCCGTTGGATGAAAACTCATTGTACGGCGAAAAGAACTACGTGCAAAATGGTGATCGGTTGGTGAAGCGGCGGCCGGCTCTGCGGGAGCGCAACCGGCCAAGGAATAGCCAGCCGGAAACTCATCCAGACGATGAGCGGGGGCGTCGGCCGCGAGGTTGGCGCCCCCATCGGATGGAAAGATTTCCCGATGCCTGAGAAAACTCATGCAATAAGCCGCCGCGCAGCGGCCTCCTTTTTCTGTGCGGCGCGCAACTCCCGCTCGAACTCCGCCGGTGGGCGGTAATCCAGCGCCGAGTGCAGACGTTTTTCGTTGTAGACGCGCTCGATGAACTCGCCCATGCGCAAGCGCGCCTCGGCCTGATCGCGGTACTCGGCGCGATACACCTCTTCGCTCTTGAGCGTTTTCATGAAAGACTCGCAGGCCGCGTTGTCCCACGGATTCGCCTTGCGCGACATGCTGATCTGGATGTGGTGGTCCTTCAGCAACTGCGTGTAGTCGCCACTGGCGTACTGCACCCCGCGGTCGGAGTGATGCACCAGTTCCGCTGTCACCGTGCGCCACGACAGCGCCATCCGCAGGGCTGCCATCGTGAGCGAGTCCTCCAGCGTCGAGTCCAACTCCCAGCCGATCACACACCGCGAGTAGGCGTCCAGAATCACCGCCAGGTAGACGAACTCCACGGCCAGCCGGATGTAGGTGATGTCGGCCCGCCACAGCTGATCGATGCCGGTTAGCGTCATCTGCCGCGCCAGGTTCGGATACACCCGCAGAGGGTGATCGGAGTCCGTGGTCACCACGAACTTCCGTTTCCGCAGGCACAGCAGGTTGTCTTCCCTCATCCGCCGCCGCACGTGCTTGCGGTTCACCGTCCACCCGCGCCGCTTCAGCTCCGCGGTGATCCTCCGGCTGCCATACGCCGGCCACTCCAGCGCGATTTTCTGGATCTCGTCGCGCAGTTTCAAATCGCGATCGGCCAGCTGCGGATTGGCTTCCTGCCGGTACCAGCCCGCGCGGCTCACCTGGCCCAGTTCGCACATCCGTTCGAGGCTCAAGCGGGTCCCTGCTTTCTGTTCTTTTTCGATGTGCCGGTAGAAGCCGCGCCGGTACTCAGTGCCCGCAGCAGGCGCTGTTCTTCGACATGCTGCAAGGCCCTTTTTAAAAAATCGATCTCCAGGGCCTGTTGACCGATCTTGCGCTCCAGTTCGGCTACCCGGCTCTCTTCGGCGCGTTTCTTGCCCACCCCTTGAAACGCCCCCTCGCCGTGCTCGTCCACCTCGCGCCGCCAGCGGTGCAGCTCCGACGGGTGCACTTCCAGCGCCCGCGCCACCTCCGCTGCCGTCTGCCCGCCCTGCAGCCGCCCAATCGCGGCCACTTTGAACTCTTTTGAAAACTTCCTTCGAGCCATCATTCCAGTTTCCCCTTTCGATGAAATCTAAGGGTTAACTGGCTGTCTCAAAATCGGGGTCCACTCCATAAGGTTCTATTGTGCTTGTGCCTTGATTAAGAGTTTGCTCCAGCGTCCGGAGCGGAGTGCGTGGTTTAGTGGGTCGCGTTAGGACGGCGCACCCTTGGCGCATGCCCCTTGCGCTTCACCGTCCGTACCGGCTTCTCAGAGACCGG
>DASZZI010000058.1:0-3632 GCA_035544995.1 Candidatus Acidiferrum sp. | reverse complement strand
TGAGGGGTGTCACGACATTCATTGCGGCCATACCCATTTCTGGCATGCCGGGCATATAACTGCGTACGCTAACCTGCGCGCCAGCGACGGGAACGCCGTCCGCACCCGCCAGCTTCACGCGATACAGGTTTGCTCCCTTACGAGGTGTTGAGGGGTCGGTCGAGAATTCGATTTGAGCTGCTGATTGGGCTGTGGGGGTGTTCATTGAAGCTGCAGCGCCAGCTCCTGGCGGTGGAGGTGTAAACGAACCGATGGCGGCTTGAAGCTGGCTTTCCGAATCGATCAGGAAGTTCGCTGAAGTGACGATGCGCTCGCCGGCCTTCAAGCCCTTCAGAACCATGAACTGATCACCGGCCCGAGATCCGAGTTGCACGTCACGAGGCTCCAGATACCCCGCGCCTCGGTCCACGAAAACAATCTGCCGAGTCCCTGACTGTAGAACTCCGCTCACGGGGATGACGAGTTGATTCCCGAGTGGCACTTGCAGTGTTACATTGACGAACATTCCAGGCGAGAGGGTGAGATTGGGATTTGAAAAGAGGAGGCGCACCCGCGCCGTGCGCGTGGTCATGTCCACATCGGGGTAAATGAAATCAACTTTTCCTCGAAATGCGCGGCCAGGGTAGGAATCCAAACTAAGTGAAGTTGGAGCACCGATTCTTATGCGCGCCAGATCGTTTTGGAAGATCTGAGCGAGCACCCAAACGCTGGAGAGGTCGGCGATGGTGTAGAGCCGCGTTTCGGGCAGCACGTTCAAGTTCGGAAGCGCATTTCGTTCCGTGATGTAGCCGGAAACGGGTGAGACGATCTCCAGGGCTTCGACGACCTGGCCTGTGGATCCCAGCCGGGCAATCTCTTGTTCCGGGATGTTCCATTGCTCGAAGCGCTCTCGTGATGAATCGAGCAGGGATGCGACACCTTCTGCGACGCCCGGAACAGTGCTCTGTGAAAGGTTTTTGGCATTTTGTTTCGCGAGCAGGTATTCGCGCTCGGCTACGACGAGTTCCGGGCTGTGAATCGTGAACAGCCGCTGGCCTTTGCGTACATACTGATAAGTTCTATAAAAGGAGAAGTCAAGAAAAAACACATCTCCTTCGGCTGGATTTTTTCTTGCTTCTCAGCCCACTTGATCGAGCGAGATCGGTTCTGACCTACCGCGCCATGTGCTCGGTTGCGGGGCCATGTGACCCTGTGGTTTGGGTTTTCTCTACCAGCGGTTTTCATCGCTTGTTCGCAACGAAGCCTGTCAGTTCCGAAACCAGCAAAGCAGAACGGCGGTCAAGTTTGGCGACCATAGTTCTATCCGGGACTCGTGGCCCATAGCTTTTTCTGGTTATCCGAGAGGGCCTAGGGTCGGCTGTGAGACTTGGTGCCCGAAGCACGCAGCGTCTAACTTATCAGCTGAGACTCGCTCTCGAACCAGAGTGTCTCGAGAACTTGACGGCCACCGCCAGAGAAGATCCCCGGGATGGAGCGGAAGCGCTCAGAAACACTCAAGCTGTTTGTGGTTTCAGATGTTGGGCGTCGAAGCTCACTCCTCTCTTCCACACGATCAGAACGATGGTGGCAATCTTCCTGGCCAGGGTCAGCCGCGCCATTTCCTGCCGCATGCCCTTAGCCAACAATTCCGCATAGAACTCCGCGAAGGGACCGGGCTTGGTCGCGGCGACGATCGCCGCTCCCTTGAAAAGATTTTTCAGATCGTGATTGTAATTTCTGTTTAGCCCGCGAATCTCGACCTGCTTCTTCTTCCGTTCGAGCTGTCCTTTCACAACATGGTGATCAGCGCTGCTGCTCGTCTCGATGCCGACACCGCCATAAGTCCATAGCTGCCGCTTCGTGCGGAACCGGTGCGGGGTCTGTAGAATTCCCAGCAGCACCGCCGCCCGGATCGGACCGATCGAGGGGATCCCGCAGAGCCGTTTCCAGGCCTGGTGCTTCTTGCTCTCCGCCAGCAGATCCCGCCGCACCTCCTGGCGCAGGCATCGCAGCGCATCCAGCTGCTGGTAGTAAAACTCCGCTCGCCGGCGCACTCCCGGTTCGTTGATTTTCGCGAGCCACTCGGCCCGATGGCGCGGTGCATAGACTTGCTTGCCGGTACAAGGGATGGCCCAACTGCGATAGATGGCCTTCACCCGAGTCATAACCCGGCTGAGATCTTGGGTGATGGTCAGATAACTGCGCACCAGTTCCTTCAAGGTTCGCAGGCCGTGGTCTCCGTGATAGACCGAGCGCAGTTGGTTGTTGTGCAGTAGTTCGGCCAGCTTCCGGGCGTCAACGCGGTCATTCTGGTTGCCTTCCTGCAACAAGGCATTCCGACGCGGATCGCAGACCACCACTTTCGTGACATGGGGCTTCAGGAGGTCGTACAACCAGGCAGCCCAGGTTCCTTCCTCAAACGTGACGTGCACGTCTCCGCGCAGCCCGTCGATAAACTGCAGAATCATGCTCGCTTTCGTCTCGATGACACATTCCATCACGATCTTCCCGGCATCATTCCTGACGGCAATCGAAATGCTTTCCTTGTGTACATCCATGCCGATATATTTGGTGCTGGTCATAAGGGGTGTTCCTTTCTGGAGGAGTTGAGTTCAGCACTCAAAACCTACTCCAAAAGGGGCACCCTTTTATATTGCGTCGCATCCGCGAAAACTTTTTCGATGTGGCCAGAGATTCGCGTCTGAACGTAGGAAAGCCGTGCCTCGTCGATGGCGACAGTTCCCGTTGCGCGGATTTCGTCATTCACTGGTTTCCGTTCCACGACCCCGAACTTGACGCCTATGGATTGCAATCGTTCGGCGGAGAGCTGGACGGGTGCGAGAGGAGTCTCCTTGGGGGGCGGTGCCGAACCGACAGGGCTGGTTTGAGCCGGTTGTGTCGCGGTATTCGACACGGGAGTGGCCGGGTGTTGCTTTGCGGCAGACCTTCGGGCGTTCCACCAGATTCCGGCCAGCACGCCGATGAACGCAACGTTTGCGACCAGTCCGAGGAAGAACGCTTTTCGATAATTCCTCATGATCTTTCTCCCTGGCTGCGTCACTCAGCGCAGCGACAATCCCGTTACTGCTTCGATTTGAGCCAATGCCATTTCGTGTTCCGAAAGCGTCTGCCAGTACTCCTCGTCGAGCTTGAGCACGTCGACGAAGGAAGCGAGCAAGGCCTGAAAATCCTGGCGATTCGATTGATACGCAGCCATACCGGCTTGCAGTTCTGCGCGCGCTTGAGGAATTAGTCCTTCGCGGTAAATCTTGAGCAGCTCCGCCGATTTTTCAGCCCCTAAGAACTGCTGCCGAAGCTGGAAAGCAATCTGTTGGGTCTGCGCTTCGTGGTCGCTTTTCGCACGGCTCTGATCCGCTTCGGCCTGTGCTAGTTCAGGCTGCTGACGTCGCCCTCGATAGATCGGGATACGAACTCCGAGCGTCACCACGTAATAGGCGCGGAATTGCGCGGGGTCAGTCCGCTGCCACATGTATTGAAGGTTGAAGTCTGGGTAGAAGTCTTTCTTGGCAAGGTCCACCTGCATTCCTTGCTTCTCGACCATTTTTTGTGCGCCCGCGATTTCGGGATTGTTCAGGTTCGCGGCAGCCAGCAGCTGGTCATAGGTGTAAGCAGTGGTGGTTTCCGAGAGTTCG
>DASZZI010000057.1:0-36099 GCA_035544995.1 Candidatus Acidiferrum sp. | reverse complement strand
TAATCCCATCGAGAACGACTGCGTTAC
Organism: Candidatus Acidiferrum sp.; assembly: GCA_035544995.1. Classification (GTDB taxonomy): domain Bacteria; phylum Acidobacteriota; class Terriglobia; order Acidiferrales; family UBA7541; genus Acidiferrum. The sequence goes on along the minus strand of DASZZI010000057.1, from coordinate 36,072 downwards.
CTGGCCGTCGACCTTGATCCAGCCGAAGTCCTGCTTGTCGACCCAAAGCTTGCCTTCCACCTTGGAGAACATCTTGCCGTACTTGCCGTGCGCGTGATAGCCCGGGTGCGGCGTCGCCTGAAGCACATAGGCCGACCTACCGTCGGCTACCGGATTCCCCGGCCAACGCGCATTGATCTGCCGCATGATTCGCTCCGCCTGGTTTTGAGAGGCGTCCCATTTCGCACAGATTGTTAGACCCCTCTTTTGCAGCTGATTCATAATCCGTGTGCGCATCTGCACCAGCCGATGCCGGTGCCAAAGCAGTTGCCGCAGATCACGATTCTCCGGATTCGGCACCCAGATTCGCGGAAAGCGATTTTCCAATAGCAGTTTCAGCAAAAGTTGTGCGTCCTGGCGGTCGGTCTTTTGCTTCCGGACTCGCTTCGTCTTGATCTCCGCCGCATCGCCAATCCACACCTCGATACCCAGTTCCGCCAGTAGCCGCTCGAACCAGCGTGAGTAGCCTGTGGCCTCCAACCCCACGAGCACGCTGATTCCCCGCGGCCTCAGATCTCGATAGAACTTCTCTGCTTCTCCATCGCTGTGATTCAATCGCCGTTCGCCGCACTCCCCAGTCTCGGTATCTACAAACGCGATTTGCTGAACGCTCGGGTGATAATCCACGCCAATAATCACCATGTTCGGCTCCTTCCTCCCGAGCCTTCGGTCGTCATGCAACCAAAGTGTACTCAGGTCGAGGAGCCGGCATTTTTATGAGATCAAGTGAAAAAGACTTGTCCGATAAGTGCGTTATACGGCCAAGTGAGCGGCCCTCATTTGACGGGAAGCCGACTTCTCGGGACCAATCGCTGCATACCCGATATTTGAGTGCACAGCCAGAAAAGGATTCTGAAAATGTCGCGCCCAGTTCACCGCGAGCTCGGCTTCCTTTTTCGAGTTTCGGACGGAGCGGCAGTCTAGTGTTATTCTCGCGAGCGGCCGGCGGGGAAGACGCGGAGTTTGCGCGGGCGCGAGGGGTTGCGAGCTTGCGCAACGCCTTGGCTTCGATCTGGCGGATACGTTCACGGGTGAGGGCGAACGTCTGGCCCACTTCCCCGAGCGTGTGCTGGCTGCCGTCCTCCAGCCCGAAGCGCATCTTGATGATCTTTTCCTCACGCGGGGTGAGGGTCTTCAATAGTGACGCGGTCTGTTCCTTCCAGCCTTGAAACGCTCGGACGAACGGAATTGCTGCGCCGGTTCGTCCGCTGAAGCAAACACTGGGCCTGCCACGCGCCTGCCTGGCCGCCTGCGCAATATACCCAGACATAGTGGAGCGTCACGGTCAGCCCAGCACGATGTGGATTTGATGCACAGCACCGTCGTCGGCGAGCGGAATATTGGCGGGGCCTGGCAGCAGCTTGCCGTCCAGTTCCGTCAGACCAACGCCGCGAGTAACGCTGGACGGATTTTCCACCCTGATTTTATAATTTGTCGAGTGATAGCGAAAGTCGATGGAGTAGCCGGACCAGTTTCGGGGGATGCAAGGATCGATGGAAAGCATCATGCCACGGACGCGGAACCCGAGAATCCATTCCATGCCAGCGCGATAAATCCAGCCTGCTGAACCCGTGTACCAGGTCCAGCCACCGCGTCCGACGTGCGGTGTTTCGGCGTAGATGTCACCTGCAACCACGTAAGGCTCAACTTTGTAACGCTGGACGCTCGCACGTGAGCCCGTGCGATGGATTGGATTCAGCATGCGGAACAGCTCGGTCGCTTTGTCGCCGTCACCAAGGGAGGCGAATGCAATCACCGTCCAGACCGCGGCATGCGTGTACTGCCCGCCGTTTTCACGAATGCCCGGCACATAACCTTTGATATAACCGGGGTCGAGCGGCGTGCGATCGAAAGGAGGCGTGAGCAAAAGGACAAGCCCTTCGGGTCGAAGGACCAGTTGACGATCGACGGCCGCCATGGCCCGGATGGCTCGCCCGCGCTCTGCGGCCCCGCTCAACACGCCCCAGGATTGAGCAATCGAGTCAATCCGGCATTCGGTATCCGTTGCAGAGCCAAGCGGCGTGCCGTCATCGAAGTAGGCGCGGCGGTACCATTCGCCATCCCAACCTTCCCGCTCGAGCGCCGCTTTCAAAGCGCTAACGTGGAGCCGCCAGTTTTCCGCGCGCTGGTGTTCGCCGCAGCCGTCCGCAATCTTTGCAAACTCCCAGAGAATCGAGTGCAGAAACCATCCGAGCCAGATACTCTCACCCTGACCGTGCTGGCCGACGCGATTCATGCCGTCATTCCAGTCGCCCGTTCCCATCAGCGGGAGACCGTGGCGGCCCACTGCCAAGCTGCGATCCAGTGCACGCGCGCAATGCTCAAAGAGAGTTGCGCTAGCGCCGGACACCCGAGGCCGAAAATACGATTCGGTTTGTCCATCCGCTAGCGTATCGCCTTCCAGGAAGGGGACGGTTTCCTCGAGGACGCGCAGGTCGCCTGTCGCTTCGATGAAATGGATAACGGCATACGGCAACCAGAGAAGATCATCCGACATGCGAGTGCGTATACCGCGGCCCGACGGCGGATGCCACCAGTGTTGCACGTCACCTTCGATAAACTGTCGTGAGGCCGCGCGCAGCAGATGCTCGCGCGCGACTTCACGCTTGGCGACGCACAAAGCCATCCCATCCTGGAGTTGGTCACGGAATCCATACGCGCCGCTCAACTGATAGAATCCCGCCCGCGCCCAAACACGACACGCCAGCGTTTGGTAGAGCAGCCAGCGATTCATGAGCATATCCATGGCCGGATCGGGTGTGGCGATCTGCACGGTGCTGAGCACGTCGTCCCAACGGCCCGTAACGTCGGCCAGGATTGCGTTCAAGTCCGCCGTGCGATAACGGCCCAACAACTCGCGCACTTGCTCCCTGTTCTCCGCTTGGCCCAGGAAAAACACGATCTCAGCGGATTCGCCGGGGCGCAATTCAATCGAGGTTTGTAGCGCCGCGCACGGATCGAGACCTGCTCCCACCTTTCCAGAAAGTGGACCGCCTCGTTCCAGTGCCGCGGGACGCGCGAGCGTGCCGTTGCGCCCAAGAAATTCCGTGCGGTCGCCAGTGAAAGATGCCTGTTTCCCGGCAAGATCCGCAAAAGCGATTCGCCCGCCGAATTCTCCGCCCCATGCGCTTTGCGCAAAGAGCGCTCCCGACTGCGAATCAATCTCCGTGATGATGTAAGGCGCCGAAGCGCCGCGCGAGTTGCCCAGCACCCACTCAGCATAAGCGGTCACGGAGAGGCGGCGCGGGCGGTCGGAATCGTTTTTTAGGATGAGCCGAGAAATCTTAATTGGGTCTTCCGGCGGCACGAATTGCAGCAGCTCAAGAAGGATGCCGTGCGAGCCATGATGGAATCGACTATAGCCCTGGCCGTGGCGCGCAATGTACGGAGTGATTTCGTCGCGAATCGGCAGCGCCGTAGGGCTCCACACTTCACCCGTTCCTTCATCGCGGATGTAGATGGCTTCTCCGGGGGGATCAATGACGGGATCGTTGGACCAAGGCGTTAGCTGGTTTTCACGGCTGTTGAGTGACCAGGTGTGGCCCGAGCCGGATTCCGAAACCAGGAAGCCAAATGAAGGATTCGCAATCACGTTGACCCAAGGCGCGGGAGTCCGCAGACCTTCACCGAGGACGGTCACATATTCGCGGCCCTTATCGGCAAAGCCACCCAGGCCATTGAAAGATTCGAGAGCCTGCTGCGGAAGCGGCACGTCCAGACGTTTGGCCGCGCGCGACACTCGCAGTATCGGAGACGCGACGGCTTCTGTGCGTTGCGATCGAGTGACCTGCTCGGACAACGTGCCGCGCCGACTGAGCAGCACCGCTCGTGCAACCGTTTGAAGAATTGTTCGTTCCCGTGGGGAGATGAGGTCCGCCCGCAGGAGGAAGATGCTACCGTGCACGTTGTCCGTATCCGGAGAGAGCCGCAACCGGCTGCCACGCACAAGTCCATCCAGAGAGCTCTGCAGATCCTGAGCATACGATGAAGACCTTTCATTGATGATAACCATGTCGGCGAATAACTGCTTCATACGCCAGTATTCATGCGCGCGCAGCAATTGACGGACGATTTCAAGATCTTCCGCTGCATCGATGCGCACCAGCACGATGGGTACGTCGCCGGAGATTCCCTGGGCCCACAACGCGGAACGCTCCAGTGTGGTGTGGCTCAGCACGTGGGAAGAGGGTCGCAGCGAAGCGTCAGAGTACAACACAGAGTTGGCTAGCCTCTGAAATACATGAGCTTCGTCGAGGCCGACACCCAGGTGATGAAGTTGTACTTGTGCCTGTGCCCAGGCCAGCTCTAGTGTGCGCTCAAATGTTTTCGCGCCGCGGTACTTATCGGCGAGGTCCAGGACCTGCTCGCGAGCCGGAGCGACGATGGTGGAGAAAACAATGCGCGCCACGGCTCCCGGGGGAATGCGCACGGTGCGCCTCAGGCTAAGAACGGGGTCGAGTACAGAGCCCGCTGTATTCGAGAGCGGCCGCCCATCGATAATCGAAACGGGGTTGAGGATGTCGTGGCCGCGTCCAAGAAACCGCGCGCGGTCCGTCTCGAATTGCAAGTCATCGACGGTTTCACCTTCCACGACAACCACGTGCGCGGTCCAAACGGCAATCTCTTTATCGGATTGCCTGCGGCGCGTCGCAAGCAGCGCGCCGACATCAGGCACAAATTCGGTCTGCACGAATAGGTTCGAAAACGCCGGATGGGCCACGTCGGCGGCCTGCGATGCCAGGCAAAGCTCGGCGTACGATGTAACCTGAATCTCGCGCGCGCGTGTCCCGAGGTTGGTGATAGAAACGCGCCGAATTTCCGCATCGTCCTCGGGCGACACGACGACCTCAAGTGTAGTGGTCAGTGCGCGATCGCGCCTTATGAATTCGGCGCGGTCTTCGTAGAAGGAAACTTCGTAAGCGTCAGGTTCGATGCCGCTTGGCTGGTAGCCCGCTGACCAGACTTGTCCTGATTGTGCGTCACGAAGAAAGATATAACTGCCCCAGCAATCGCGTGTAGCATCCTCCCTCCAGCGCGTTACGGCGATATCCCGCCAGCGGCTATAGCCGGAGCCCGCTGCGGTCAGCATCACAGCGTACCTACCGTTGGAAAGCAAGTGCGTCCGAGGGGTGGGACTATGCGGGGTCGTGAATCGCCGCAGCACCGGTGGCAAGAGTTCACGGACTTGCGCAGCGGCAGATACTTCTTCGGCGCGAGGCCGGGCAACCAGCACGTCGCGCGGTGTGCGCTCCTGTAACAGCAGTTCGGTAGCCTGCACCATAGGCTCGGCGTGAAAACGGCTGCGCATCGCGCCATCGTTCAACACGTTGGCGAGCGCCACTAATGACATCCCCTGATGGTGCGCCAGGTAGGCGCACACGACGGCGGCATTTTCTCCTTCAGGCACACGCTTGCTTGTGTAATCAATGGCCTCGTAGAAGCCGTACGCACCCCTTCCGCCTGCTTCTTCAAGCCGCGCAAAATTTTCCATAGCCGCGACTGGGTCAATCATGGCTGCGAGCGCAGTGGCATACGGTGCGATGACAATATCCTCGCTGAGGCCCCGCTTGAGCCCCAGTCCGGGTATGCCAAAGCTGGAGTATTGATAGGTGAGGTCGAGGTCGCGCGCATTGTACGCCGACTCGGACACTCCCCAAGGCACGTCTCGCTCCGCACCGTATTCAATTTGACGACGCACAACCAGTTCGTACGTCTGGCTCAACAGGCTCCCCGCTGGGGAACGCATCACAAGCGCAGGCATCAGGTATTCAAACATCGAGCCCGACCAGGAGATAAGCGCGGAGCCCCGACTCACGGGTGTGAGCGCGCGGCCCAAGCGAAACCAGTGTGACGGTGGGACTTCACCTTTCGCGATGGCGATGAAGCTCGCGAGGCGCGCCTCTGACGCAAGCAAGTCATAGCAATTGGGATCCAGGCTTCCGTCCGTGACGCGATAACCGATCGAGAAAAGCTTGCGCGTATCGTCGAACAGAAAGCCGAACCCCATCGCTTGAAACATGCGCTCTGCCGTCTGGGCAATGGCTGAAAGACGGCGAATGAGCGCAACGGCATCCGCGGCCGAAAGCCTAAGCACTTCGGCGAGTGCATCGATCCGTGTGATCGTGTCTCTGTCTCCCGGAACACTTTTCAGCAGGCGGCCGCGTAACGCGGAGAGTTCACGTAGAGCAGCGTCGAGTCGATCGGGGGCATCCGCGAGCTTGGGAACGGAGTTGAGGAACGGTTCAATCACCATCCACTCGGGTGCCTGGTCTCGGCGAAGTTTGGCTATGCCGGCGATCTGTTTTGAATCCAAGCGCGCCCACGGAATAAGGATTTCTGCATCAAGCGCGTGGCTCTCGACGGAAACCCTGAGCGCAGCAGACCAGATGCTCAATTCAGATTCGGGAGAGTCTCCAAGTTCTTGCACCAGAGCTTGAGCAATGTCAGCCACGGTCTGGGCGTGGGCCCTCCACTCCAGAAAGCGAGTCGCCCAATCAACGGCATCGACAGGGACCGAGTCAAGCGAGACCGCCATAGTTTCGATGGCATTGCTGAGCTGTTTCCGAGTAACGATGTGTGTGCGCGGCGTGTCGGCTATTCCGGCAAGCGCTTCGCGCAACAACCGGATTGGATCTTCGATTCCGGCGAGAAGCTGAGGTCCGAGGGACGAATTCTCAATCAGCTCCCGGCAGCTGTTCCCGAGAGCCAGCAAATGCCCGGCGAGATTTCCGCTGTCCACGGAGGAAACGTACCTAGGCTCAAGCGGATGAAGATCGCGCGTGTCATACCAGTTGTAGAAGTGCCCGCGGAACAATTCCATCCGGCCCATCGTCGCCAGCGTGGCTTCCAGCCGCTCAACGGTTTCAAGCGTGCCTAGCCATCCGAAGTCCCGGGCGGTGACGGTCGAAAGAAGATAGAGCCCGATGTTCGTAGGCGAGGTTCGGTGAGCGGCAACGGGTTTAGGCGTTTCCTGAAAATTATCGAGAGGTAGCGAGTGGTCCGCAGGAGAGACAAAAGTTTCGAAGAAGCGCCAAGTGCGGCGCGAAATCAAACGGAGAGCGCGTACGTCGGCCGGCGACAACAGACTTGCTCCGTGAAACTGCGGCGGCAAGCTAATCCAGCGTGCCACAGCAGGGGCGGCAGCCCAGAGAAGGATGAAAGGACCCGCAACAACCCAAGCGTGGCGTCGTTCCAAAGCCAAGGCCACGACCGCCACAACGACGAAGAAAACACCGCCCGCCATACGTCTATAGATGGCGGATAATTTGGAATCGGCCAAGAATTTGGACTGTGCTGCTGTCACCCATTCAAGCAAATTCCTGTGCGTGACAAACAGACGGGCGAGGGTCCGCAGAATCGCGTCGGACATGAGCCACGTCTGGTATGCCAGGAACGTCAACGTCAAGCCGAACTGGGACGCGCCGAGTGCCAGGTCACTGAGCACGGCGCGAAGATAGCTTCGCTTGGAAATACCTTTCCGACGCGGATTCAGCCCGACGAGAAATGGCAGTAGAGCGGGAATCGCAATAGTTGCGAGAATGAATCGCGTCCACACCCACGGAGACGCCGGTGGCAACAGCCAGCTGACAATCAACGTAAGGAAGGCCGCGGGTGCTGATAAGGTGCGACGCAGATTGTCGAGCATCTTCCAGCGGCCGATCGTCGGAATCATGACGGGATTCTGTTTCCCCGGTCCCGGGTGACCGCGCCCGAAGAGCCACGGCAGGAGTTGCCAGTCTCCGCGCGCCCAACGATGTTGGCGTGCAGCGACGTCCTCATAACGCGAGGGGAATTCTTCAAACAGCTCAATGTCGGTGGCCAGGGCGACGCGGGCGAAAATGCCTTCAAAGAGATCATGGCTCAAGAGTGCGTTCTCTGGCACCTTGCCCGCTAAAGCCGCTTCGAATGCATCGATGTCGTATATGCCCTTGCCGGTGTAAGAGCCTTCTCCGAACAGATCCTGGTAAACGTCCGAAACGGCTGAGGAATATGGATCGATGCCGCCCGGGCCGGAGAATATGTTTTGGGAGAGTGAGCCTTCACGATCAATAGGCAAGGAAGGGGTGATTCGCGGTTGCACGAGTGCATATCCTTCCACCACACGGCCGTTGCGAGCGCTCAACCGCGGCCGATTGAGAGGGTGCGCCATCGTGCCGACCAGACGGGAGGCAGCGCCTCGCGGCAGGCGCGTATCTGCGTCGAGCGTGATAACGTAGCGAACACCGGCAAGCTGTACGAGGGGGTGCCCTCCGACGGGAATAAACGTTGTGCTCGTCGAACCGCGCAGAAGCTGGTTTAGCTCGTGCAGCTTCCCTCGTTTGCGCTCCCATCCCATCCATATGCCTTCGCACTCGTTCCAAACACGCTTGCGATGGAAGATGAAGAAGCGTTCGCAGTTGCCGGGGGCTGGACCATAGCGTTTGTTCAGGCGCGCGACTCCGTCAACTGCAACGGCGAGCAGATCATCGTCACCCGACAGGGTTTCGCACGGCGCGTCCAACCAATCCGAGAGCAGCGCGAAGCGCAGGTCTCCATCTGGATTTGCCAGATAGTGCACTTCCAGCCGTTCGATATGCTCTGCAACTTCCCCCGCGGTGGTAAGCAGCGTGGGCATGACGACAATCGTTCGCAAGTCCTCCGGGATGCCGTTGCGTAACTCCATACGCGGCAGCCTTCGCGGCCCGAGCAAACCCACCACCGCGCGGTTGATCAGTGCAATCGCTAGATCCGAGGCAGGCACTGCTGCGAGCAAACCCAGGAGCAAGAGGCCCTTTACCGTCATGCCCCCTCCGCGGGCAAGCAGCAGCGGTAACGCCAGGATCATTGCCGTCACGATAGCAATGGTTCCCAGATAGCCCGGTACCGCGGCTCGAATATATGAACGCAGCAGCCAACGCTTCCAAGAGACGTGAAAACCGAGCTCCCGCTCAAAAGCAGGGCGTCCTCGCGAGATAAGATAGTAGCCAGGCTCCGTTCGGCGGTCCTGGTCCGGTTTTTTGCCACTGTGGGGACCTTCGCACGGATCCGGGATCGCCTGCTTGACACGCTGCACGACACGTTTTGCAACTTCCATTTCCGAGTGGCTCGATCCGCGCGAGAGATCTTCGATCGCGTGCCGATAGTTGTCTCGCGTGGCAAAATCCATATCAACGAAGTGAGTGTCGTTGCGGAGAATTTCGTCAACGAGGCTGACGCTCTCAAAGAATTTCTGCCAGTCAAATGCAGAAATCGAGTGCATGCTGGTTATGATGTTGCGCACGGACACGCTCATGGCCCCATGTTGCTGGTGCTCGGCGCGGACAATGTCATCGGCGCTCGTTCCCGCAGCGGCCAGTCGCTGGTCGAGCCAAAGCAGTACAGGGCGAACCTTTGGATCCAGATCCCGCAAGCGCTGGACAAGCTGCACGGCGAACGCTCTCTCCAAAGGGGCCTTCTCAAACCGTTGGAGAACCGGAAGGATCGCAGATTGTTCGCCCGAACCGAGCAAGCTATCGGCCAGCGTGTCAGCTTCCTGGCGGGCGGCCCGGCTACGAACGATCCGCTCCGCCATCCTGCGCAGATTTTCTACCAGCACAACGCGAAGTGTGATGGCCACCGCCCAGAGCTCACCAATCGTGAGCGGTTGCACCCGCTGATAGGCTGCCACAAAGCGCCGCAGCGCTTCCGGGTCGAATCGGCTATCGGTATGCGCCACAAAAGCCCATGCCACTCCGAACACGCGCGGATAACCCTCCAAGTGACCCGAGGCGAGCTTGGGCAGTTTGCGGTAGTAGCCAACAGGCAAATCGTCCTGGATTTCGCGGAGCTGTTCATCGACGATGTGGAAGTTATCGACCAGCCATTCAGCCGCGGGCGTAATCGCATGCTCCTCCTGAATCGCATGGGCGATCGCCCGATAGGAATCCAGCAACACGCGGCCGTTGTCCACGACCCGCGGGATAAGCGGGCGGCCCCGGCTCGCTTCGTTCGTGACTATCTGCGCCGCCGCAAGGCTCTCGGCGTGCTGTTCGAGCCGCTCCAAGCTGAAGAGTTCAGCGCGAATCGGCTCTTCCGGTTCGGGAAGGATAATGGTCGCTGGTTGATTCTTATTCATCTAGAGGGTCGGAATTGCGGGAAGATATTGTTGCGAAACCGTGATCTTTCTCCAAAAACGAAATGGCCATCCCTGCTAATTCGAGGCTGGCTTTCGCTAGTTTAGCAGATGGCCCCTGGGGTAGGCAGCGGCGCCGCGTGCGAACTCGCTGCAAGAGGCATCGATGTGGTCGAAGGAAGCACTTGGCGGGCCTCGGTACATCCCTCCCATGCCGCCGCCATGGCCTGCGCCTGCCGCGGCCTTCAATTCCTCTTCTTTGATGTCGGTCACCAAAGCCTCAGTGGTCAGCATCAGAGCGGCGATAGACGCGGCGTTCTGCAGAGCGAGGCGAGTGACCTTGGCCGGGTCGTTCACTCCGGCCTTGACCAAATCTGTCCTCTTGCGTCGGTCAATTGGGAACTCCTGCGCCCAAGGCAAGTATGCCGCATTATCTAAGTCATTGCCGGCATCCTCATTTCTATCTACATAGCCCAAGGTCGGCCGGATCACGATGCCACATTCCACAGGTCTTCGCCGAATAAGAAGCTTGTTGGCTGCGTGTACATTAACAGGGGGGAGGCGTTTATGTCACAGTGGTCTGTGACCGCCGTCACAGCGATATTACAGAATCGAGTTCATCCGTTGCTGTGGGGGAAGGCGAGAGGTGTACGATGGCACAGAATCAACAACAGGCCCTGCTCAATGCTCTCAAGTTGGAGCTGGAGTTTTGTGAGTTAGGTGGATACAAACCGTCGGTTCCGGGAAGGCTTCCGGCGCGCGCGCGCGAGAATGATCCGATTTCAATGTTCCTTTTCCACGAAAGCACATGGGAGTCGCGCAAAGAGCGTTCCGTCTTCCAGGATTCTCCTTCGTGCCTGCACTATGGCTTGCCAGTGGGAGAGCATCCATGTTCGGAGTGCTGGCTCATCGATTTCGTTCCGGCTGAGAAGCGAGGCGCAGCGGTCCCGTGCCACCATATTCCCCTGAACGAACGCGGAGATACGGTGGCGACCCTCGGGGGACCGGGCGACGCACCGAACGTTCAGGAAGCCGTGCTCGAATGGCTTCGCAGGACGATTCAGCAGCTCGAAGGGGCACCTGCCCAATCGCAACAGCCAGCGGCGTGAGGGCTCACTGCGGCGCGGCCGGTCGAGGGTGCCGCTTCGCAAAGAAGACGCGCGAGCGAGCACTTGCCCCTCTGTTAGCCGGTGACTTACCGTGGTGTGAACTATGCCTGATCTGACGGCCGGCCGTCACAGCGTCCGACAGGCTAGAGCGAGCCCAATTGAGTCCTAATGAAGGTGCGACTTCGCGCCGACCCAATACGCGTCGCTGGAGACGTGTCCGGTTCTTCCATCAATTGCAATGGAGACAGAGATACGCGAAGTGGCTTAACACTAAGTGAATGACGTGATCTGCGGTCTAGGAATGATCAACCGGTCGTAGACTGCGCGTATGGCTACCAAAAAGAAAATCAAGAAGAAGCAGACGAAGTCGAAGAGAACTGCGGGCAAGAAGGTGGCGCCGATTGACCTGACCGGGGATTTTTGTACCAGCCGAAGTGAGAGAGCTTACACCCAGGCTGTCACATCGGCCAAGCGACAAGCACAAACCAAAGTTGTCAATATGATTTTGCCGAAGCGGATACAAGCTGCTGAGGCGGGAGGAGGGAATTGATTCCGCTTATTGTTCCTTTTTGTTCCCACGCCGGAAAGCCAAACTTTCCGCGAGTACTTGAAAGGAATGGCGGGGACGACGAGACTCGAACTCGCGACCTCTGCCGTGACAGGGCAGCGAAGCAACGATTAAGCACTTTCGATTCTTCCATTTGGTTCTTGCCTATCTCTAGTAACATCAGTATTATCCGATCGTTATGCAGCTCGTGGCACTTGAGTGCATTTTGGTGCAGTATTTACCCGGGAAGTTGGCAAATGGTTGGCAAAAAATGAAAGAACGAGCTTTTCTGTGTCTTGACCTCGTTCGCTGTGGGTGGCGAAAGAAAACTACATGGCTAGGCTGGTCAGCAGCAAAATTCTAGGAACGCGGACGGCGCGCCGGCTCCTACCCATTTACCCCAAACCTGTCTGGTGTGCTCTTAGTAGCGGCCGGTCGATCGGCTACAGGAAGAACAGCGGCAGCCGCGGTGGGGTCTGGATCGCTCGATTCAAAGCGGGACCATTTCGCAGAGAGACTAAGCTGGCGTGGGCCGACGATCTGCACGATGCCGACGGTGTGTACGTACTGAATTACGAACAGGCAGTAGAGAAGGCTCGCAAGTGGTTTCTCGACGCGGTGCGTGAGAGTTCGGGAGAAGCGCCGCGCACTGGTTCGTATAGCGTCGCGGATGCCACGCGCGATTATTTGGAAAGTCTGCAGGATCGCGGAGCTGCAGATTTCCTCAGCGCAAGATATGACCTAAATGCAAACGTGGTCGATCGCATCGGGCACCTCGAGGTTAGCAAGCTTACCCGCCCCGTGCTTGAACATTGGCGCGCCAAACTGGTAAGCAGCCCTAGCCGCACCGCGAAAAAGCCCAAGCTGAAAAAAGGAGAAAAGCCGTCGGTTCCGAAGCCTCCGAGTGAGGATGAGGTGCGGCGCCGGAAATCGACGGTGAACCGCACCACGCGCAGGCTGATTGCGTGTCTCAATTTTGTGCTCGAGACGGAGCGTATTTTTGCGAATCCCGCGGCGTGGAAACTCAAACCATTTAAAAACTCGGAATCCTCAAGACCCGGATTCCTGACGGAGGATCAGCAGCGTGAGCTTGTGCGTGCGTGTGATGAACCGGATCTGCAGACGCTAATCATCGCGGCGCTCACGAGTGGATGCCGATACGGAGAATTGTGCAGGTTAAGAGTGAAAGACTTTGTGGCGCAGGGACCGTCCGTTTTCATAGAGGCGTCGAAGTCTGGAAAATCGCGGCATGTAATTCTGGACGCAGAAGGCGAAGCATTCTTTAGTCGCCTGGGGACGCTACGGCCAGCTGACGAGCCAATCCTGCTTCGCGCGAACGGTAAACCATGGAAAAAGGACGATGTTAAACGATCGATGAGGCGGGTCCTGAAGCGCGCAGGGCTTAACGGCGTGCAATTTCATTCATTAAGGCATAGTTTTGCGACGCGTCTCCTGGTTCGCGGCGTTTCACTCCAGGTCGTAGCGAAGCAGTTAGGACATGCCTCCGTGCGAATGCTCGAACGGCATTATTCCCATCTGACAGAAACGCACGTCAGAGAAGTCATAACTGCAGTGCCGAAGGTGGGCTTGACGGAGGCGGCGAAGGATACAACTGGGAAAATCGTCTCGATGCGCGCAAGGCGTGGAGCCTAAAAGGGGTTACTTAAGGTGTGGCCCCAGGTCGCAAAAGTCGACAAGAGTCAAGAAAAGTCACCAGAAGTCAACATTCTTCAACAGCAGTCGGAGTAGCGTGCATGAAATGCAGGCGGATTATCGGCGAGCCAGACAGGTATTGCCAGACAGGTATTGGAACATAAAGGGTTTGGGCCACTTCGTGGTGTTTTTCTGCCTTAACTACTTACGTTTCATGCGTTTTGAGCGGTATCACTTCGAACGGATTGTGGTATCACATAGATACCACTTTCGAAGGGGCATCTTTTGGCGGCAAGAAGACCATTTTTCGCAAAATTCCATACCCTTCGGCCGAGCTGCGGGAGAAAGGTCGCGCCGCCGTCAAAGGGCGAGGCTTCCGTTCCGGGCAACTCTTCCTCATTGCCGCTTGCGAGCACTAAATTCGGGAGGACGTCAACACCGAAGCGACAACGCACTTTCAATTCCCCTAAACTGCGATATATTAAAACTCGCTATGCCTTCTGAAAAACCACTCCCGACCGCTTCGGTCAAGCGTCGCTCGCTCGACGCGATCAACGTGGAGAATGACGTGGAACTTGACGCTCTCACCGCTCAAGTCCTCGCTGCGGGCAACAAGATCGCCGAGTCGGAACGCGCGGAGATGATTCGCAAGGGTATCATCGACGAGCATGGCAACCTCCTGAAGACCGAACTCCCCGAAGACATGCTCAAGGACGCAGACAGAGACCTCGGCGGCTGACTTGGCGCGACCGCGAATGGTCATCGTTGCCGGTGTCTCTCGCCAAAATTCAAAATGTGTTTGAACTGAATAGCATGCGCCGCCTTGGCCGGCCAAACGGTCACCGTCAAGGGAACCGTGAACGGCGACATAGTGACCGTGGATTCCGTCGCCGCCGTCAAGTAACGCGAACCGGGTTGTTATTGATTCATGGCTCTGGCATGGTGTGTGGGACCAGCCGCCTGCGGCTCTAGGCCTGAGTTCCTGCCGTAGCTTGCCCAGCGTGGCAGTGGCCACCACGAGGTTCGTGTACCGGCCGTTCGTTCTACCCCTGAAGCATCGCCACCCGCATGCTCTGGCGAGCACAGAGGTACAGAACCTCTGTCGCTCGGACGTGAAAGTGCATGTTGCTTGAGAGGGCAGGAAATGTTGATACAACCGATCGACTATGCCTTGGTAGTTTGGTTCGGCCTCGCGCTCGCGTCAGCCGCTTACGTTGCCTACGACCAATGGCGTAATAATCCGGAACCCAGCGTCATGCGCGCGGGTTTTGTGCTCGTCACGCTTTACATGGGGCCGCTTGGGCTTTTGCTGTATGTCCTTGCCGACAAGGAGCCGCGGCCGGGCACTCACGAGGAATTCATTCGTCCTCTCTGGAAGCAAGGCGTTGGCAGCACGATTCACTGCGTCGCCGGCGATGCGACGGGCGTCATTCTTGCCGCGGTCATCACCGCGACTTTAGGTCTCCCGATGTGGCTCGACCTGATCGTCGAATATGCGGCGGGATTCGCTTTCGGGCTCTTTATTTTCCAATCCCTGTTCATGAAGAACATGATGGGCGGAACCTACTGGGAGAACGTCCGGCGCACGTTTTTGCCCGAGTTCATTAGCATGAACGTGATGATGGCAGGCATGGGCTCGCTCATGAGTTTCCTCATGATGGGCCGTGACATGCGTGCGATGGACCCTTTGGAGCTGCTTTTCTGGGGCGTGATGTCCCTCGGCGTGATCGTGGGTTTCACGACCGCGTACCCCTTCAATGTCTGGATGGTGTCCCAGCAGCTGAAGCACGGATTGATGACG
Organism: Candidatus Acidiferrum sp.; assembly: GCA_035544995.1. Lineage (GTDB taxonomy): Bacteria > Acidobacteriota > Terriglobia > Acidiferrales > UBA7541 > Acidiferrum. The sequence continues at coordinate 20,833 of DASZZI010000057.1, read as the reverse complement.
GAGAGGAAGAAAGGCGGTCCGTTCGACCTGCACGCCCAGCAGGAAAAAGCACAAGACGGGCATTCCGCCGAGTCGCACACCCACAACAAATCGGGGCACGGTGCCCAAAAGCAGGAGAAGCATTCGATGACGAGCGGTGTGACGACTCCGCAGCTATTCGCCGTGACCGCGGTATCGCTCCTGTTGCTCGTGACCGGGCTGATTGGGCCTGCGAACTGGGTCAATCTTCGTCTCAGCGCAAAAGAGGTGGGAGGTCTGATCATGCCGCCCGGGATGATTATGCCGCGCGATACGACAGCGGAGAAAATGCAGGAGATGGCTGCCGTTCATCCAAGACTGGTTACCCACGAATACGGCAACGATGCGAACGGCGATCAGCCGCTCGAACCCCGGATGGAGAACGGCGTTAAGGTCTTCCACCTAGAAGTTTCCGTCATTCGTTGGCACATTCTCCCGAACGTGGCCGTGGACGCCTTCGCTTACAACGGCCAGATTCCGGGGCCGCGGATACGCGTCTCGCAAGGTGATCGCGTCCGGATCATCGTGCACAGCAGCCTCCCGGAAAGCACGACCGTACACTGGCACGGTTTGGTTCTTCCGAACAAAATGGATGGACCGGCCTATATTACGCAAGACCCCATCCTCACCGGAGATTCCTACGCCTACGAGTTCACCACAGAGCAAGCCGGGACGTTCTTCTACCATAGCCACGACCATCCGGATCGTCAGCAGGGACTCGGTTTGTACGGAGCGTTTATTATCGACCCGCGAGAACCAGCGAAGGATGAACCAAAGGCTGACCTGGAGTACGTCATTCAACTTCAAGAGTGGCTTCTGCGCGAAGGTCTTACCTATCCGGCCATGTTGATGGAAGGAGGGCTCCCGAACTATTTCACGATAAATGGGCGAGCCTATCCTTCGACGGACGTGATTCATATGAAGGTCGGACAAAGCGTGAAGCTTCGCTTTATCGGCACGAGCAACAATTTCATCCATCCCATGCACGTGCATGGCGGCCCGTTCACGGTGGTTGCACGGGACGGAGTCACCCTTAGGCCGAACGGGCGTTACGACGCAGATACGATTAACCTGGGTCCCGGCCAGCGGTATGATTTGATCTGGCCCGCGCGGCGGCCGGGCAAATGGTTGATTCATTGCCACATCCCGCATCACACCGAGAACGACAACGTGGAAGAACACGGAGGCGGGGGGCTCATGATGCTGATCGATGTGGCGGAGAAGTAGTCGATGGTACAGCGGCGCGCCTGCACAACCGGAAGATGGATTGGATTCGATTATGAATATGTGGAGCTGGGTGGTAGTCTACTTGTGGCTATGAGAATTAACGCAAACTGGCCGCGCATGGTCGTCGCCATCTTTACGATGGCGGTGTTCTACGCCTCTGTTTGCTCGACAACGTGTGCGATTGGAGTTTGCCCCAACCAACCACAGCGGACAGCTAGCCACAACTGCGACCAGACGTCCTCGCATCATTCGGATCCATCGGGACACCAAGCGCCGGACAATCCCGATTGTTCTCAACACGGACATCCTGGATTTTTTCTGGCGAAGTCTGGCGATCTCTCACAATTCCAGTTGAGCGGCGCGGGCCACTTAAACGCTTCGGCCGCGGCCGTTTCCTGGGGATACACCCTCACCGCGAGCATGACCACTCCGGACGCATCGGAGCTCGCCCCACTGCTTAGATCGAACATTCCTCTCTACCAGCAAATCTCTGTCCTTCGTATCTAGTTCTCCCCTCGCTAACGGTTTATTTTCCAACTCTTGAGCACTAATGCGGGTACTTGCGACTTCGCGTCGCGGGAGCTCCCCGTTCCTCAAATCACTTCGAAAGTCCAACTGCATCGATAGGAGGTGACACTTGCTGAACCGCTACAAGGAAATCTTCTACGGGCTCCTTCTGGGGCTGGGTGCGTGGGTCATTGACGCAGTGATGCATGCACAAGAAGAAGGCGGAAGTTTCTGGGGCGAACTCGTTCACGTTCACGGGGGGACTTTGTTCTACCGCCTCTTCTTCATTGGGTTCGGACTTGCCCTCGGCTGGTCGCTGTGGACGAGGAGCAGACGCGAGCGCGAATTTCGCCGGCTCACGGACATCTACGAAAGGTTTCATCGCGAGGTCGCGGACCCGGCGTTCCTCATCCATGCGAAATGCGAGGAATTGCTTTGGCTGAATGATTCGGAGCTTCCGGCCAAGGCAAGGGAGTTCGTGCGATTCATCTACGACAAAGTCAGAAGCATCGAATCTTTGGCCAAGGAACGGCTGACCATAACGGCAAAAACCCCATAACTGCGAGAACTCAGACTGGATGCAAGAACTTCAGTGTCAGGAGAAAGACAAATGATTAAAGGAAGAAGAGCATTTATTCAAAGTGCGGCCATTGTCGGCGCGGGGCTCGTGGCCGCGCGCGAAACCGCTGCCCTACCCCAGCAAAAAATGGACGACATGCAAGACATGAAGGACATGCCCGGAATGAAGATGAAAGGAAAGAAGCAGTCCGTGCATGACCACGGCGCTCCCGTTCTAGTCGAGACGCCCGATGTGCCCGACCTTCCGTATCGCATGGATGGCAACGTTAAGGAGTTCCATCTCACTGCCGAGCCGGTAAAGCAGGAAATTGTCCCCGGCCGCCTTGTGGATCTCTGGGGTTATAACGGCAGCGCTCCGGGACCAACCATTCAAGTTACCAGGGGTGATCGCATCCGCATCATCGTAGATAACCACCTTCCCGAAGCAACGTCTATGCACTGGCACGGTTTCGACATACCAAATGAAATGGATGGAGCGCCGGGATCGAGCCAGGATCCCATCGCACCGGGTGGCCGATTCGTATACGAGTTCACGCTCAACCAGGAAGGCACCTACTTCTACCACTCGCACATGGCGATGCAGGAAATGATGGGCATGATCGGCGCGTTCGTCATGCACCCGAAGGAAACCTACAAACCCCGCGTCGACAAGGATTTCGTCATCATCATGCAGGAGTACGCCATCCTGCCGAATATTAATGTTCCGAATTCCATGAATATGGAGTTCAACTGGCTTACGTTCAACGGAAAATCCGGCCCAGCCAACACTCCGCTCCTTGTGCGGCACGGAGAGCGAGTCCGTCTCCGCTTTATCAATCTCGGTATGGACCACCATCCGATCCATCTTCATGGCCACCAATTCGTGGTCACGGGAACGGAAGGAGGCCGTCAACCCGAATCGACATGGGGACCGGGAAACACCGTGCTCGTGGGAGTTGCCCAGGCGCGTGACGTAGAGTTCATGGCCAGCAATCCTGGCGACTGGATGCTGCACTGCCATCTTCCTCACCACATGATGAACCAGATGTCGTCGATGGTCGGCCCGATGTCACGCCGAAACGGAATGCCCGCGGGTCTCGACATGGAGCGAGGCATGGGAATGCTGCGACAAGGAAGTGCGACGTCCGAGGAAAACGGTCCGAGCCTAGGTCGCGGATTGGGCGTCGGTTCGACGGCGGAGCAAACCATGTCGAATTCTCAGCAGAAAGCCGGGAATCCGATGCAGCACCAGGACATGCCTGATATGCAGCACCAAGGGATGCAGATGGGCAAGCCAGATGTCAGCAAGGATGCGAATTCCGTACCGGGCTTTCCGCAGGATGCTTTCATGGAAGGTCCCATGATGGCGATGGATCAAATGGTCGACAAACCTGAAAACTTCGGCCTACGTCCCGGCTGGAGCGGGTTCATGGCGGGAATGATGACGTTCGTACGCGTGCTGCCTCAAGACAAGTACGACCACATCATGGAGCTTCGAAAAAAACAGGAAGGCAATAAGCCAATGAAGATGGACATGCCGGGGATGGAGCACAACCATGAATAACTTGACTACGCCGGTGAAGTTTATGGAAGTGAGGGTCGAAACAGTGTCACCACTCCGTTGTGTAACGCGATTCATACTCTGCTTTTCCTGGGCTTTGTTCCTGGTCGCCTTGCCGGACCGAGCGCAAACTCCAGCTTCCGAGCAGAAGACGATCACACTCGAAGAACTGCAACAGATGGCCTTACAGAACAACCCGACGTTCGCGCAATCGGCCGCAAACATCCAAGCGGCGGAGGGCAGGAAGAAGCAGTCGGGACTCTACCCGAACCCAACCGTCGGCTACCAGGGCGAACAGATCCGGGGCGGGTCGTTTCACGGGGGCGAGCAAGGGTTTTTCGTTCAGCAGGACATCGTCCTGGGTGGAAAACTGGGCCTGAATCGAAAGATTTTTGACCAGGAGCTCAAACAGGCAGAAACAGAGGCCGAGGAACAAAAACTGCGCGTAGTCACAAACGTGCGGATGTCCTACATCCAAGCGCTGGCTGCCCAGCAGACGCTGGAGTTGCGAAAGAACCTCAGTAAACTTGCCGACGCCGCCGTCGAGACCTCCCATCAGCTCGCGAATGTCGGCCAAGCGGACGCCCCCGACGTGCTCGAATCGGAAGTGGAAGCGGAGCAGGCACAACTCGCGGTCACCATGGCCGAACAAAACCAGCAGCGGGTTTGGAAAGCACTTGCCGCCGTCGTGGGGAATCCGCGGCTTCCTTTGATGCTGCTCGAAGGAAAACTCGAGGACACCCCGCCGGTCAATGCGGATGAACTCGTGGAGAAAATCGTCAACGAGAGTCCAGCCGTAAGAATCGCTGAACTCGGCGTCAAACGAGCTGAAGCAGCCATGGCTCGCGCGAAGCGGGAACCGATTCCCGACCTGCAACTCCGCGGTGGCATGCAGCGGAATGGCGAGTTGTTGTCCGGGCCTAGCGGGAGACCTGTCGGACTGCAGGGCTTTGCCGACGTGGGCGTGAGAATCCCCATTTTTAACCGCAACCAGGGAAACATTGCCACCGCGAAGGCGGATGCAGAGAGGGCGAGGCGCGAAGTTGATCGCGTCAAGCTCGTTTTGCGAGAACGGGCGGCAAGCGTCGTCCAGACCTACACGTTCTCGCAAACCGCGGTCGACCGCTACAAAAACCAAATGATACCAAGGGCGCAAAAGGCGTATGAGATGTATACCAAAAAATACCAAGATATGGCTGCAGCTTACCCACAGGTCCTCATCGCCCAGAGAACCCTGATGCAGCTCGAAGTCTCCTACATCAATGCACTGGAGAGTTTCGCGACGAGCTCCCTTTCGCTCCAGTCCTACATGCTCACGGACGGCCTCGAAGCTCCTTCGCAGCCAAGCGGAATCGACCAGCCAGTACGTGAGGTCAACATCCCATTCAAGATGGGCGCAAGTTCCCAGTAAAGGTAAGCGCATGAGAAAACGCACTCTTCTTCTAGCGATTACCGCTGCTGGCGTCGCGGGAGCTGCTGCGTTCGGATGGATGACCATCCGGCGCGGCTTCAGTGCACGCGACAACCCGTCGGCGATGGAAGCTTACGTCGCAAAAACGGCACGCAAACTTTCCATACCGGCGTCGGAGCGGGACGCGAAAAACCCGCTTGCGCCAACCCCTGAAGTTCTCAGCGAGGCACGCGCCCACTTCGCCGACCATTGCGCCATATGCCACGGCAATGACGGAAGCGGGAAAACGGAGATCGGACAAAACCTCTATCCAAAGTCACCGGACCTGCGCCAGTCCGAGACACAGAACCTCACGGACGGGCAGATTTATTACACCATCCACAACGGAATCCGCCTCACGGGCATGCCCGCGTGGTGCGGCCCTGGCAAGAACGATGACAGCTGGCAGTTGGTTCTCTTTATCCGGCACCTGCCTCAGATGACTCCGCAAGAAATGAAACAAATGGAACCATTCAACCCGAAGAGTGCCACGGAACGCTCGGAGCAAGAAGACGAACAGAGGTTTCTCAACGAAGGTAAAGCACCAGAGATGAAGAAGATGCATCACTAAAAAAGGAGAACAAAAATGAAACGAATGATTCTATTGGTCGCGATGGTTGTGCTCGCTGCGGGGGCTGCGTTTGCCCATGGCAAAGAGCAGCACGTTCTGGGGACAGTGACCGCCATGACGAACAACTCCATCACTGTGCAAACAAAAGCCAAGGACCCCGTCACCGTCTACATCATGCCCAACACAAAGTACGAAAAGAGCGGAGCAGCTTCCGCGCTGAAAGGCCTCAAAGTCGGCGATCGGGTGGTGATCCACGCCGAAAAAATGGGGGGCAAGCTTATGGCGAATGAGGTGTACTTCGGCGTCGTGGCCAAAACCCCTCAGCAGCGATAAGCAAGTTTTCAAACCCGCGCTCGCGTCAAAACGTCCAGCATGCGCCATCGCGGTCAGGATCGTCGTGGATAGCACCATGTTGAAAATGTAAGTCTAGCTCCGCGGTCAGGGTGGCGTCTGTTCCGTTAACGCAGGCGCTGGAACAACGATGAGAAAAGGATTGTGCTTCCGTCTGGCTACCGCGTCAGCTTTGGTGGTCAGTTCGAGAACCTTGAACGCGCGCGGCGCCGGCTGATGCTCGTCGTGCCTTTATCCTTGTTCTTGATCTTCCTTCTGCTCTTCACCACATTCAATTCCGTGAAACAAGCACTGCTCGTTTTTTCAGGCATCCCATTGGCGATCGTCGGCGGAGTTTTTGCGCTTTTGATGAGAGGGATGCCCTTCAGTATTTCCGCAGGCGTCGGCTTCATCGCGCTGTTCGGAGTGGCGGTCCTTAATGGGGTTGTGATGGTTGCATATATCAACCACGCCAGACAAAACGGCAAACCATTGCCATTGCGGGAGGCCATTCGCGAAGGAGCTCTTGTCCGGCTCCGTCCAGTATTGATGACGGCGCTGGTTGCCAGCCTGGGTTTCATCCCCATGGCCATTTCCACCAGCGCGGGAGCTGAGGTGCAACGTCCACTTGCTACGGTTGTGATCGGCGGCCTGATCACGAGCACAGTTCTGACTCTGGTGGTGCTGCCCCTGCTCTATGAATTCTTCGAGCGCGACGTGACGGACAGAAAAGAAGAGGCACCCGTCTTGTAACACGGTGTAGATGATCTCAATTCGAGTGTGGACTTAGGTTCTATAACGCACTCCAGAATTCAGGAAACCCCCTATGCTCCGGCGCATGCTCCCGGCCTTCGTCCTCGGCTTCGTGGGATTCGCGACATCCTTCGGAGCACACATCGTTGCGGTCAACCTGCCCGTCTACGCAGAGCAAGTCGGCATTGGGACCGCCATGATCGGCCTTCTCATTGCCGCTTACGATTTTGCGGAGATTCTGGCCAAGCCAGCGTTCGGCGTGCTAGCAGACCGGCAAGGCATGAAGAAAACGATGCTTGCCGGGATTGTAATCTTCACTCTCTCCTCCGTCTTCTATCCCTTCGTGAGCCCACGGCTGCTGATCTTCGTTCGATTCCTGCAGGGTCTTGGCGCCGCGGGCCTGTCGGCTGTATCACTTGCGCTCATTGGGGCCTATTACTCGGACCGCCGGGGGAGTGCATACGGCGTCTACAATGCCATCAAGGGATCCGGGTATGTTCTTAGTCCCATCATTGGCGGGCTCATCGTGTCAAGGAGCAACTTCTCCGGTCTGTTCCTGGCTACCGCCGCCATCGGTGTATTTGCGTTTTTGATTTCCTTGCCGTTGCCAAGTGTGCAGGCGGAGCCGGTCGGCGGCACGCTTCATGATGACGATGATTTCTCAATCAAGTCGCTTGGGAGCGTCTTCAGAGAACCTCTGCTCGCGAAGTGGTACGCCATCATCGTGGTGAACATGTTCTTCGTTAGCATTCTTTTTGGATTCCTGCCAGTGTACATCCACTCGCTCGGATACAAAGCAGTTCACTCTGGCCTCATTCTGTCCGTTGTCGCGCTAAGCTATCTACTCATACAGCCGGTTGCAGGGAAGTGGGCGGACATCATAGATGGAGAGCTGACGGTTCGCACCGGCCTACTACTGTCCGCATTCGGCATCATGATAGCCCCGTTTTTGAGAGGCCCGGCACTGCTAATTGTTGCAGCGCTTTCATGGGCAGGCGTTGGCATTGTCTGGACGAACTCAGACGTGGTCGTAAGCCGACTGGCAAGAGCTGGCCACCTCGGGGCAACCATGGGTGCCGCTGGTTCTTTCAAGGAGTTCGGCGACATGGTAGGACCCATTCTTATTGGAGCGCTGTCGCAGGCATTTGGATTGCGCGCCGGTTTTGTTGCAGGCGGCGTTGCCGGGCTCCTCTTGTTCGCGCTTATCTTTCGCAGCCCAAAGAGTGGAATCCCGAGAGCCTGAACCTATGGGCAAGTGCGCGTTTCAAGCGTCAAGGCTAGGGCGTGAAGATCGAGCTAGCATTGTCTGGTCCGTCATGCGCAATACCTCAGCAATTTGCCATGCCACCTGCGCAGCGCGACGGCCGGTCACGCGCAACAATCCTTGGGACTCGCAGGGTGATCTTTGGTCTACAATCAGCAATGTGAAAAGTTCTATACTTGGCAACCCATTACTCAAGACCAGAAATCGCAGTCGCTGTACTCGTGCTGTACAGATCCAACTCTAAGGAGGGCATAGCAATGCGGAATGTTCTGATTGTTGCGGTCTCAGCTTTGTTTCTTGGAGCCTTATCTTTCGGGCAGCCAGCAGAAAAAACAGCCCATGCGGACGTCCTAAATGCGAAAGGCGAAAAAATAGGGACAGCCACACTCCACGAAGTTCAGGGCGGTGTCAGAATCGAACTGGATGTTGCACAACTTCCTCCGGGCATACATGCGCTGCACGTTCACGCAGTCGGGAAGTGTGACGGCCCGGACTTCAAGTCGGCTGGGCCACACTTCAACCCCGAGGGGAAGAAACACGGTACGCAGAATCCGGAGGGGCCGCACGCCGGGGACTTGCCAAACTTTGAAGTCGGAGGAGACGGACGCGCCAAGACCTCAGTGGTTGCAACTCGCGTGTCGTTAGGCGATGGTGCCGACTCGCTATTTCAATCGAACGGCACGGCCCTGGTAATCCATGAGAAGGCGGATGATAATTTGAGCGATCCTGCTGGGAATGCTGGCTCGCGCATCGCCTGTGGCGCAGTGCAGAAATAATCTTACATCACTTTGTGAGTAGAGATATTTACACTGCGGATTCGCGTGTGGACTTACTGTCTTGATCCTCCAAGGTATGTGCTGGCTCACTAGAGATGCTTACCGAGGCCCAGTTTTGCGCCGCATGCATTTGATGGAGTTTCACGATCAGGCTTGGTTTCCAAGCTCGTGCCGGGACGCTGTTACTGACACGCTTGAGTCCATTCTAGGGCTTGACAACTTGTACGCGGCCATAGTCCCGCGTCTCCGCCGAGCCGTGCAAAAAGCCAAGACGCACCAAATCGTCGACGTATGTTCAGGTGGTGTAGGCCCTTGGACACGGATGCTTCCGGTTTTCGAGAAGCAAGAGAATTTTCCTGTTAGCGTTTGTTTGACCGACAAATATCCCAATGTCGAAGCGTTCCGCCACGCGAGGAACGCTTCCCAAAGCAAGATCGGATTCTACTCAGACCCCGTTGATGCGACCCACATCCGGGCGGAACTAAAAGGGTTTCGGACCCTCTTTACTTCCTTCCACCATTTTCAGCCTTCAGAAGCTCGCGCTATTCTCCAGAATGCCGTCGATAATCATCAGGGGTTAGGCATATTCGAGGTACCAGGGCGAAGTCTCCTCACCGTACTCCTCGTCTTCTTGCTCCCGGTCTTGACCTTAGTAGTCGTTCCTTTCATTCGTCCGTTCCGACTATCATGCTTGATTTGGACTTATCTGATTCCTGTTAATCCAATTGTGATGTTTCTTGACGGAATTGTGTCGTGCCTGCGCGCCTATTCTCTTACCGAGCTTTCCGATCTCACACGGGGGCTTTCCGCTTCAGGCTACACGTGGGAAATAGGCGAAGAGAGAAGACGCCTCACGAGCGTCCCGGTCACATATTTGATCGGCTACCCGAGTTTAACTGCATGCACGTCCCTTCAGGATTAGATGGTCTGTTCAGGACCGACCCCAAACATCGCGCCCATGCTGAGAATGAACCAAGACCGGGAATGACAACAGGCCATTCTCCAATGGTCAAACTGGAGGAGCTTCATTCCCAACTTGGTTCTCATTTTGTGAGCCAGGACCCTCACCGTCTCCAGCGGCGCAGAGTGAACCTCGTTCACAGTTCGGTGTCCTGATTATTCGCGTTCCAGCTGGGGATGGACGCTGAAAAAGAGAAAAAAGTTTGTCGGTGTATCCGGTGATGCCTTGCCTTGAGACTGTGCCAAGCGCAATGCGTCAAGCGAGGTAATGCCGACAGTACCCTCGGCGTTCGGCCAGGCGCTCTCATCGGTCACCAGTACAGAGATGATTTCCCACCAGACTGGTTGTTGGACCGTTTCGTCAAGAATATGACTGTGATTCAGAGTGGGGACGATGACGTTGGTGTTGGGCGGTACTTTACCTGCCTTGGCTAACGCCGGGCCTAGGTCGAGCTCAGTCGTGTGCATGGTGCAGGTGCCCGGTGCCCCCTTGTGACTCGTTTCGGGTTTCCCGGGTTCGGGGCACTGGACGTCAACACCCGGATGAGGTTTAAAGGCGTCGGGAATAAATCCGAATTTCTTTTTAAGGAATTCCGTGAGGCTCGGAGTGAAGGCCTCGTCGTCACCTCGGTGGGAATCGAAGAATGGAACTATTACCCAAAGCTTATCGACCCTGTCGATCGGTGCCCCGGTTGGGTCAATCGTAGGCTTCTTACCGACGACACAGATCGGTCTCTGGAACTCATTCGGATCTACTGCAGCTACTTTGCCATTGTGATTCAGATCATCAAACGGCTCATGGATGCAAGAGAAGTTTTGCAAATAGGTGAAAACGAGAAGCTGTCCATTGGCAAAACCTTCAGTTTGATTAACGGCAATCGGTTTATCGTTCTTGTCTTCCTTTTGAACTTTTGACTGAGCAGAGGCTCCGTTCACGGAAAGGACCAACAGTGCGAGCCCCAAGACAATAATTCCATTTACATATTTAGATTTCACAACTCCATCCTCCCCATATATAATTGTGGCCGACTTGTAAGTGCGCCGGGAACGCGATTCTCGATTTGCCCATCTAGGAAGTGCGAACACGCTGGGTCAGTCGCGGTCCGCAAAATAGATGTCTAGGACCACAGCATAGAAAAACACGCGTGGTGAGTTGTCATGCTGCTGTCAAGAGTTCGTCTCTTTTTTTCGAAAAAAATGACCCAGCTGACACGGTTAGCTTCATCAGTGAGGAGAATCGTGGGTGTTGACTTAGGGTAATGTTTTGTGACGGCATCTCGGAGCTCAGCTTCGAAAGAATGGAGAACTCGCTGCGATCGAGTCGGCTCGAATCGCCTATAAAAAGAATTCTTGTTATTGAAGACAAACCATTCGGTTCAAAACGTGCTGAAACGGCCATCCCACCAGAGAACCGCACGGCACAAATCGCCGCGCATGGCACAGCGGAACTTGAATCGTTTCGGAGTGCACTTCGCGATCTCGTCATCTGGACTACTCCGAGTTTCATAAAGAAATCCATTCCGCCGTGAAAGTTTTGTCTCGCACTCGCGGCGGAACCTTTGGCCATAAGATTCTCTGCAATCACTGCTCGTCGGGCGTTGGAAGCGACTTGAGGAACTCCACCAAATCAGCCTTTTCTGAAGCGGAAAGGCCTAGATGGAAACAGTCGTCATAATGATCGACCACGGCATGAAGAGTAGTGAAACGGCCGTCATGGAAGAATCCGCCCTTCTCGTGTGTCCATAACCCCTTCAGTGGTGAGGTTCGGTAGCGCCTATCGGGCGCTCTGTCTGCTTGGAAGTCGTCGACACAAACTTCCTCGCCTTTGTGCAGGTTCCAACCCGGCTCGGTATAGAGCGGGTCCGTATGGCAACGCGCGCATTGTGCTTTGCCGCCAAACAACTCATTACCTCGCGTGGCAGCTTCCTTGTTAAAATTTCCGGGAGGTGGAATCGGAGCAGGCAGCGCCAGCTGATAAAAATGCAGGGCGGCCAGTTTCGGAGTAATCAAGTCCGAATGGTTGCTGATATGTCCAAATTTGTTCTTCGCGGCGATGGGGAATTGGTTAGCGTCATCCAACCGTGGGTCGAAAAACGTTCCGTTTCCATGCATCTCGATGTTGGCAACAAACGCGTTCCAGTATGGGACCGATCCCCAGCCCGTCCACGTATGCAGGTTTACGCCCGTGAGTCCAAACGCAGGCGGAATCAGCGTGGCGGCAGTCTTTCCGTCCGGACGAAATGCTTTGCCGTCCAGCAGCAGCTCCGCGTCAAATTTTCCGGGTCCCCAGGCACGGAGCACTTTGCGCACCGTAGCTTGATCTACCCCGAGCAGGTCCGCGACCGGGTCGAGATTCGGCGCCAGCGCCACAATAGCGCCGACATTCAAGTCCCTGTTCGCCCATCCGTCCAAACGACGCCCAATGCCCGGTGCGAGAGAGTTATCCACAACCGAATGGCATAATGCGCATTGAATGCCTACAGATTCCAGCTTGCCTTCCATGAAGAATCCCGTGACACCTACAACAGCATTGAGCTTGAGAAGCTCAACTGTCACGGCCGGATCGTTCAGATTGACTCGCCCGTCTTTGAGATCCTCGATCACCTCCTCCGGAAGCGCCTGCACGTCCACTTTCAACCCCAGCGCAAGCGCATTCTTTGGGCTCAAACCTGGGCCAACTCCTCCCAGCTTTTTCCCTTCGATCGCTTCTTGCAGATGGAGCATCGCTCCCCAGAATGCTTCATCGCCAAACGTATCGAAGCGGAAAGTGCTTCGGCCTTCTTGGAACTTCTTTACATCAGTCCCTCGAATTTGGCTCTCGTACACCGGTGCGGGGAGCACCATCTGGCTTGTCGTGGACATCGAAGCGGCATTTTGTGGCGAAGCGTGCGAGGTAATGTTCAGCGCAGCCGTCGCCACGAGAACCATCAGTGAAACGGCGATACCTAAAACTTTCATGTCAACCTCCGTACCATTCGTCGAACAACATTTATCCGTGCAATGTCCCGGAACCCAGAGAGATCGGAAGGATTGACTGGGTTCTCCGCTGTTGCCCAAGCGCGATGTTAGGCTACTCTGGCCAATAGAAAACTTGTCTTAAAAATGTCAATTTCTTGTAGTTTCTTGGTGAAAATCGGAGAGATTACTATGGGCCTCGCACTCCTCATCTTGTCGCGTAACGGAATTCCGTGGCGACGGAAGTGGAGTCAACGATCGTCATCGAATTCGATCAATTCACGAGATCCCGGTTTGCCCTTAGGCAGGCTGCGAGCCTCCTTCTCTTCGTACCGTCCGTTCCATGCCCCTGCCCAAGATGGAGCAGAAAAAATGTATTTGTGATGTTTTAATCTTGGGTCTAACAGAGCCGACACACCGTGCATGATTCCTCTTTTCGACTTATTCAAAACTGAACGAGACGAAATATTGCGCTGGTTGAGAGCGGTTGCGTGGTCAATGCGAATGTCCTCTGGTCAGAGAAAGCATCGTGAAAGAAATGGGCAACGGTCAGGTACGCTCAATAATCGCTTTGCCAAACGAGGCCTTTGCGAGAGCCAGAGCACAGCTTGAGCTAGGATCCGATGTTCCCGAAGCATCGACTGACGCTCAAGCTCGAATGACTGTAACCACCCCGAATCGGCACTTCTCCGATTGGCAACATGCTCGGCAAGCAACTCTGCGGTGATCAGTGCCTGGGTCATGCCAGTCCCTGCTATCGGATCGAGAAAACCGGCCGCGTCTCCAAGCAACACCGCACCGCATACAACTCCCGCGCGGGCACGGCCATTCAGGGGCGATGCGCCAAGCACAGGGGTTATTTGCTCCGCGCCGTCCAATCTTGAAGCTAGAACCGGAAACGTGCGGCACAGACTGTTAAATTCGAGCGCCGGGTGCCGTCCGAACGTGCCTGCCTTTGCCAAAATAGCGACCGCGACTTGTCTGTTCGGCAATGGAGTTACGTATATCTCATAACTAGCACCGATGAAGACTTCGACCCACGGAACTTCAACGCCGCGCTCCCGCAAACGGAAATGGGCTCGAATCCCGAATCGAGCGCGCCGCGCTGGCTCATTCAACCCCAGTTGCTGCCGAATCACAGAGTGCGCACCATCAGCGCCTATCACCAAGGGGGCGCGAACTTCTTGCCCATCGACTCTTAGGCCTACGACAGTACCCTTTTCCGTGATCGGCCCATCGACTCGAGTGCCTATGTGGACTTGGACGCCAGAGGTTGCTGCGGCCGCGGAGAGCAAGACCTGATCCAAGACTCGGCGACGTTGTCCCACTCCCGGCGACCGAAAACGGATCACTTTGGGGGCTCCCGCCTCCCTTGTCTGTGCGTGGAATTGAAATCGGACCCCGTAAAATGGGCAGCCGCCGACGGCTGCGGTTAGACCCAAGCGTTGCAACACCGCGACGCCTTGCGGCATGAGGCCTTCACCACACGGCTTTTCTCTCGGGAATCGTGCTTTTTCAAAGACGCGTACCGCCAAGCCCTTCCGCCCGAGCATGATCGCAAGAGAGGAGCCCGCGACGCCACCCCCAACGATAAGAACATCGGTCACCTGTTCTGCCTCCCAGATGCCTCTAGAGCGCTAAATCCCCCCGAAGCTTTGCCAAGCAGGTCAACATCCGGAAGCGCAAGTAGCTGATTCTTCTGAAGCTCATTCCGTCAGTGGGCGCTTCTGTTCTGTGTTGGACACACGTCGTGCAAGGTGAACCACAGGAATTTCCGAATGGAATTCACGAGCTCCACTTCTCGGCGCGGAGCCATTCGGTTGCAGCGCGATTCGCAACGCGCCCTGACAAAGAACTTCTCTGCCGCGCTGGATGGCATAGTTTAGAAAGATGCGTGGAGCGGGTTGTCATCTGGGCGTCAAGAGTCCGTCTCTTTTCCTTGACAAGGAAATGACCCAACTGGGCCTGTTTCGCTTTGTCGGCGAAACATGTATCTGGTATATGGTTGAAGAAAGATAGGATGAGGACGCGACAGATTTCTAACGGAGCTTCGAGGGGGCGAGGGATCGTTGCTCCTGCTTTATAGGACGAATCGCAGATGGAAAGAATCCTTGTCATCGAAGACGACCGTTCGGTCCAGAAGGCGCTGAAACGGCTTTTTGAATCGGAGAATTATGCGGTTCAAATCGCCGCGGACGGCAACACAGGTCTGGAATCGTTCCGCAGCGCGCCTCCGGATCTCGTCATTCTGGATTTGAACCTGCCGGGGAAGCCTGGGCGCGAGGTCTGCCGGGAAATCAAAAGGGATTCTCCTTTGCTGCCGCTGATCGTGCTCAGCGCGAGAACCGACGTAACTGATAAAGTACTGTTGCTCGAACTCGGCGCAGACGACTATGTGACAAAACCTTTCAGCCCCAAAGAGCTCCTGGCGCGCGTGCACACCGCCATGCGCCGCTCGAGTAGGCCAGTGCGCTCGGGGGATCAGTTCTCCTTCGATGACATCGCGGTCGACTTTTCCAGAATGGTCTTGACGCGCGCCGGCAAGACGGTCGCGCTTACCGCGCACGAGTTCAAGCTCCTGAAATTCTTCGTCAATAACCCAGAGCGGGTGACTTCGCGCGACGACCTGCTAAATCAGGTGTGGGGATATGACAACTATCCCTCGACGCGCACCGTGGACAACTACATCTTGAAGCTTCGGCAGAAGCTTGAGAAGGATCCCGCTTCTCCAATTCATATTTTGACGGTCCACGGCGCAGGCTACAAGTTTATGCCCTAGAAGGAGACAGCCACCCGCCTCCTCTATGAGGAAGGGCGAGGCACGGCGAAATCTCATATGTTCCGGCTTCAAATGCGCACGAAGTTTTTTCTTTCTCGACTGCTGGTAGCAGTAGCTCTCACTGGCGCGGCCACGTTCGTTGTGCGGCAGGCCGTGCAGGAGCATGTGCGGAAGGAAATCTTCGGGAGTCTGCTGAACTCGACCGCTACGTTTCAGAACTTCGAGCGCGAGCATGAGCTTGCCTTGATGCACTCCGCGGAGCTGCTGGCGAACCTGCCCAGCCTCAAAGCGCTGATGACAACGGAGCACGCGGCGACCATCCAGGACGGATCGACCGACCTTTGGCGCCTAGGTGGAAGCGATCTGTTCCTGCTCGCCGACCGCACGGGGAATGTGGTTGCGCTCCACGCAATAACGCCGTCGTTCAGCCGCACACATGCTCAGGAACTACTGCGGAACTCGTCCCGCCAAGATGACCTGCGGCGCTGGTGGGTGGACGGCGAGCATCTCTATGAAGTTATTCTCCGACCCATTTTTTTTGGCGCCCCGGCGGACAACAACCCACTAGGGGTTCTGGTCGTGGGCCACGAGGTTGACGAGCGGGTAGCGCAAGAGATCAGCAACATTGCTTCGGGCCTGGTGGCTTTCCGGTATGGCGACGCGATCACGGTAAGCACGCTCCCGCCGGTCCAGAAGGCAGAGCTTACACGCTGGCTTCGCAAAGCTCCCTCGGGCGACACCGGCGAGGCACGGGAGATCCGGCTGAGCGGAGAAAGATTTCTGCTTACGTCGGTCGACCTCGCTCCCGGGGCCGACTCTCCCATCGTAATGTACGTGTTGAAATCTTACGATCGGGCCATCGAATTCCTGGACAGTCTAACGCGAATCATCATTTGGCTAGGCTTGGGAGCCATGCTGGTGGGGACTGCTGCAGTTCTCCTGTTTGCAGACACGTTTACGCGCCCGCTGAACGACCTTGTGGAAGCGGTGGGTGCGCTGGAGAGAGGTGATTTTGATTTTCCCCTGAAACTGCGAC
This sequence comes from Candidatus Acidiferrum sp., assembly GCA_035544995.1. GTDB lineage: Bacteria > Acidobacteriota > Terriglobia > Acidiferrales > UBA7541 > Acidiferrum. Next base: position 4,088 of record DASZZI010000057.1, on the reverse strand, counting down.
CAGGTGACGAACTGGCAAGAGTAACCGCTGCGTTCGACAAGATGCGGAAAAGTCTTCAGAAAAGCCAGCAGCGCCTGCTCGAGGCGGAGCAGTTTGCCACCATTGGGCGCATGGCCAGTTCGATCTCCCATGACTTACGCCATCCGCTGACCGCGATTGTGGCTAATGCGGAGTTCCTCTGCGAAAGCAACTTAACTCAATCTCAAAGAGAGGAGCTGTATAAAGAGGTTCGGGTGGCTGTGGACCGCATGACGGACCTGATCGAATCGCTGCTTGAATTCTCACGGACCCGGGAATCGTTACATCTGGTGCATGGAAGCGTGGAAGAGGTTATCGAGGGCGCCGTGCGTATGATCCGCGCACGGCCGGAATATGACGGGGTGCCAATCGCGATTAGCCGTGTGGGCAGAAGCGAATGCTGGTTCGACCCGAAAAAGCTTCAGCGCGTATTCGATAATCTCCTGGTAAACGCTTGCGAGGCCGTTTCCCGAGATTCAGGCCGAATCGAAGTTTCGCTTCGCGATACTCCGGGGGGCCTAGAGGTCTGCTTTAGGGACAATGGTCCGGGCGTGCCTGAATCCATTCGCGACAAGCTATTCACGCCATTTGTCAGCTTCGGAAAGGAACACGGCACTGGACTTGGCCTTGCCATCGCGCAGAAAGTTATGCAGGAGCACGGCGGCAGCGTTATTCTTGAAAGCTCGGCTCCCGGTGCGACCGTCTTCAAGCTTCTGCTCCCCTTGACCGCTTCGTTCGAAGGTGTACCGAGAATCAATGTAATCCGGCCGGTGCACGGAGACTAGCGCATGCACCATTTCCCCGCTTGCTCTCGAGGTTATCTTGCCTCCGGCATCCCTTTTTGACTCAATTCATCGGAGAATGTAGCAGTCCTCACAGAGGGGGTACAAGATGAAGTGGCCCAGCGTAGCTCGTTTCGTCAGCAGACTCGGAATTGTGGCTGGAACGATGGCGTTTGTGTCTGGCCCATCTCGGGCGCAGCAGCCCGCGCCTTCGTCAGAGGCCAGTTCCGCAAGATCGCTAGGAGAGTCGGTCGGTGAATTACAAACGCAGGTTCGCGAATTGCGCGCTCTGCTCCTGCAAATGCGCGCGGCGATTGACCGTGCCCACGCTGCGAACCTTGAAATAACGGAAAGACTCCGCGAGACCCAGGAGCGGCTGGAAGTGGTTGACCGCGACCTTCGCAGCACGATTCGCCCGGGTAGCGTCGTCGGCTCCGAGGCTGTGTCTCAAACTGCGCCTTCCGAGGGAAAGACGGCCGAGGGCGTTGAGGAGCGTGTAGCAAAGTTGGAGGAGGACCAGCAACTCCTCACCGGCAAAATTGACGAGCAGTATCAAACCAAAGTCGAGAGCGCCTCAAAGTACCGCGTCCGTCTCTCCGGCATCGCCCTCTTGAACGTCTTCGGTAACAGTGGAACCGTGGACAACACCGATTTTCCTGTAGTGGCACTTAAGCGCAGCGCGTTCGACTCGAGAGGAAATCTCGGCGCGACGGTGCGCCAATCACAGGTGGGGCTGGAGGTTTTCGGCCCGCAAGTCCACGGGGCAACGGTCAGCGCTGACGTGCAAATGGATTTCTCGGGCGGGGTCCCGGACATACCAAACGGAGTCAACACAGGGTTCTTCCGTCTACGAACTGCCATCATACGGCTGGACTGGGCGCGCACCTCAATCATTGCCGGACAAGATCCGCTGTTTATCTCGCCGCTTTCCCCCACGTCGCTTGCCTCTTTGGCCGTTCCGGCGCTTTCTTATGCAGGAAATCTGTGGGCCTGGACGCCACAAGTGCGCATCGAGCACCGGTTGGAGTTCTCCGAGAACTCGAGCCTGCTCTTCCAAGGTGGATTCCTGGACCCACTAAACGGCGAATTGCCCAAAGCCGAGTATGTCCGTCTTCCGCAGAGCGGAGAAAAATCGCGGCAGCCTGCCTATGGGACACGCGTGGCGTGGACTCGTCAGGCGTTCGGGCGGACCTTCACGTTGGGAGCGGGAGGTTTTTACAGCCGCCAGAATTGGGGATTGGGCCGCAACGTGGATGCGTGGGCTGGCATGTCTGACTGGTCGGTGCCCTTTGCACGCTGGCTCGAATTGAGCGGGGAGTTTTATCGCGGGCGTGGAATTGGCGGCCTCGGCGCGGGTTTCGCACGAAGTGCTGTCTGGAACGGTCCGCTTTCCAACCCGAGCACTCCTGTGCGTGGGCTGGATGCGACAGGAGGCTGGGCACAGTTAAAGCTCAAGCCAGCTGAAAAGTACGAGTTCAACGGCGTGTTCGGCCAGGATAGTTCGCAAGCAAGTGAGGTTAGGAGTTTTCCGAACACTCAGACCTATTTTGATCCCACCCTCGTCCGCGACCGGAGTTGGATGGCGAATGTCGTGTATCATCCGCGCTCTGACCTGTTATTCTCTGTTGAATATCGCCGCCTGCGAACTTTCTCCTTGAGTGGAGCATCCGAGAATGCAAACCATATCAACCTAGCAATCGGCGTTCTTTTTTAGCGTGATCCCCGGAGTGACAACGAATGAACATAGTGCGTCGCCGACGAACTTGGTGCTGGCTCCTCTTAGTCATCGTGGCTACGGTGGTCAGAGCTGGAGCACAAGAAACCTCCGTTACCGGCCGCGTTGAATTGTTCAGCACAGAAAGCGCCAGGAAAGCGGCAAAGGCATCCAGCGTTGTCGTGTGGCTTGTGCCTGCCTCGGGGACACCGGCGACGACACGCCAGACCAATTCTTCCCAAACAGAAGGACTACGACTCGTCCAGAAAGATAAATCATTCCACCCTCATCTCCTTGTCGTTGAAGTGGGTGCCAGGGTTGAATTTCCGAACCACGATCCTTTCTTCCACAACGTTTTTTCGCTCTTCGAAGGAAAGCGTTTCGACCTGGGACTCTATGAGGCCGGCACCAGCCACATCGTGCATTTTGACCGGCTCGGTGTTAGCTATGTTTTCTGCAACATCCATCCGGAAATGAGCGCGGTAGTCCTGGCCCTGAACACACCTCTTTTCGGCATCTCCGATTCGACAGGCACCGTGGCGATTCCAGCAGTCCCACCTGGGAACTACATTCTGGAGGTTTGGTATGAGCGTGCGACGCCGGGCACCCTGAAGACTCTCAGCCGCGAAGTCACAATTTCACAGCACAACCACAGCCTCGGTGTGATCCGTGTCTTGGAAACTTCTGCCTTGAACTTGGCGCACAAAAACAAGTACGGCCAAGACTATGTGCCGCCCTCGCCGTCGAGCCCTGCTTATCCCCGACCCTGACATGGGCCAGGCGAGACCCGGTACACTGACCCTGAAAGACTTGGCGTGATAGCCTCGTTCGCTCCATCCGACTTATTCCTGACAAGACGCGATTCTAAAACAAATTGGCCTCGCAGCGAGATGTCAACAATTTTTGCCATGTGCCCGACAAATTCATGACATCTGCATTTTGTGAATAGCCTAAGCTCACTCCTCGGGGAGTCCGGGCAGCAGGCAATCGAATCAAACAGGCTGGGCTGCATCACTGATTCGGGAGCGTTCGCACATGCCACGACACATCAGCAGTCTGATACCGCGCTGTATTTCATCTGGACTGATCTTGTTCGCGGGCCTTCTCGGCCTTGCCGGCTGCGGCAGTTATAGCCCGCCTTCTCAGCCGCCGCCAACATCAACTTCCGTAACCATCTCTCCGACAAGCGCCAGCGTGCCGACTGGCACCGGAACGCAGAATTTCACCGCTACAGTCATGAATGACTACCTGAACAGAGGTGTTACCTGGGCCCTCTCCGGCGCAGGTTGCAGCATGGCCACTTGTGGTTCACTCACCAACGTGACTACGAGTTCGGTCACCTACAATGCACCGACCGCCGTTCCCAATCCCGCCACGGTCACACTCACTGCGACCTCGGTCAACAATACCGCGAAGAGTGCCGCTGCCACCATCACGGTGACACAGTCTCCGTCCCCGGGAGCCACGGCGGTGTCGGTCACGATGACGGACACGCCACCAGCGGGCGCGACGCTGCTGGCATTTGAAGTAAACGTCACGGGAGCGACGCTCAATCCGGGCAGCGTGGATCTGCT
>DASZZI010000056.1:0-16443 GCA_035544995.1 Candidatus Acidiferrum sp. | reverse complement strand
TCCGCGGTAGCGCGAAGTAAACCTCTGCGCCATGGTCATTTCCGGCGGGTCCGGGAATCCCCAATCCTCACGGATGCGCCGGTGCAGCCATTCCGCGCACGCCTCCGCCGTTTCGATGGCAAGCGCCTGCAAGCCGTGCGAGTTGAAGTAGTAGCCCTCGTTTTTCGCCTTCTCGGATCGCTCGCGCACGACTTCACCCAGGCGTGCTTCTATCTTTCCCTCATCGATCTGGATCACTTGGCCCAACATTCGTATTTTCTTCGCCACTTCTCCCTGAATGGCTCCAGGGTCGCCCCTTCTGAGGGCTTTCTGCGTCCTCTCATCTACCAATCACACCTACTCCCCTCAAAATGTGCGAGAAAAAGCGTGCGTTATCAGGCTAACTGCCTGAAAATACATAGTTTGAGATGAATTCTCCCGAAATCTAAAGCATAGGAGCAATTTTGGAGACCTATTTGGCAAATGTGGGTAACGGTTTTCACCTTTCGGTTCGACATTCCCGACAAGCGGGGCTTCGATCCCAAACTGACTTAAAGTGTAGGCGGCAAACTGCTTGTTGTCAGTCACTTGACAGCTGTCCGTGCTCCGTAGCGCGTCCGCTCCTCGATGCACGATGTGGCAGGCTGATTGCGAAGAAGGGATAGAGATGGGTGACGGTTTATCGTCATAGCCTAGCTGGACAATGTTTTTTAGTTTCTTTACCAACACAGTCGTTCACAGGGAGCTCCTAAACCAAGATGAACGTCGAGCCCAGCAGTGACCGGTGGTATGCACTCCAAGTGAGAAGTCGCTGGGAGAGTTCGACAGCGAATTTGCTCTCAGGCAAGGGATATCAAACCTTCCTTCCGACATTTAAGACCGACAAACCATGGAGCGGCAAGTCTAGGGAAGTAGCTGCTCCGTTGTTTCCTGGATATGTGTTTTGCCAATTTGACGCGCTCAAGCGTCTGCCTATTCTCGTGACCCCGGGCGTGATCACTGTAGTCGGGAGAGGTCGCATTCCCGTTCCTGTCGAGGATTCGGAGATTGAAGCTATTCAGACGGTGGTTTCCTCCGGCCTCCGGGCTAAACCTTGGCCCTATCTGGAAGTCGGTCAGCAGGTCCGAATCCAGGATGGCGCGCTGAGAGGCCTCGAAGGAATTCTGACCAGTTTCAGAGGAAGCCGCCGGATTGTAGTTTCCGTTTCCTTGCTGTGCCGGTCCGTGGCGCTGGAGATTGACCGTTCCGGAGCCTGCCCGATTCAGCAGGGGCGATCCACCGTGGTGGGAAAACTTGCGATTCCGCAGTTGCTCAGACCGGTGGTCGTCTAGTCTGTCAAGTTCTGGCACTCAGCCTAGCATCGAGCGTAGGTAGCTTGGGTTCCGACAACAACGTTTTGTGGTTGCTCGAGGAGCTAGCGCACGCAATCTGCTCAAAGGATCGGATGAGGTTTGAACACAGATGGGAAATAGCTACTTGAGAATTCCGGCTTTGTGGGAACCGGCTGCACGCCGCTCGACGGGCCAAAAGGTTATGTCTGCTTTCGATTCCTCAGTTGCAACGCCGGCAGGTATCTTACAAGAAAAGTCGTTCCACAACATGCTCACGTTGGAGCGTCGGCGAGCGGAGCGATCTCGTAAACCATTTGTTTTGATGCTGCTCGACGCGGGTCCATTCGTTGAGACCGAAGCTGCGGGCCGCTTCATGTCGCAGGTGACGTCGGTTCTTTTGAAATCCACCCGCGAGACAGATCTCGTCGGATGGTACAAGAAAGGAGTCATCCTAGGTATTATCTTCACTGAAGTCAGCCTAGAATTTACGACGTCGATCACTGAAATTCTGCGCTCAAAGGTTGTAAGTGCTCTTCACAAGGAGCTCAGCAACAAAGTCACTTCAAAGCTTGTTGTCACAGTTCATCTCTTCCCCGAAAACCGGGATCGAGACGGAGCAGAGACGGTTGCAGATATTAGACTCTATCCAGATCTCTCCGAGAGAGGTTCAAAGAAGGGCCTTCCTCAAATCGTAAAGCGTGTGATTGATGTCGCAGGAAGCGCCGCGCTGCTCCTCTTGATTAGCCCCTTGCTCGCGGTGATAGCGCTTGCAATCAAACTGACGTCCAGGGGTCCTGTTGTTTTCCAGCAAGTGAGGCTTGGACAGTTTGGAGTTCGCTTTAAGTTTCTGAAGTTCCGAACGATGTACACGAACAACGATCCAAAGATCCACCAGGAGTTCATCCAAGGATTTATTGCCGGTCAGTCGCGTAGCGACAACACTGAACCGGGGAAGCCGGCCGTTTACAAAATCACGAATGATTCCCGCGTGACGCCGATCGGGAGATTTCTTCGGAAGACGAGCCTCGATGAGTTTCCGCAGTTCTGGAACGTTTTGAGGGGTGAGATGTCTCTCGTTGGCCCGCGTCCGCCGGTGCCTTATGAATTTGAAGTCTATGACATCTGGCACCGGCGGAGAGTTCTTGAAGTCAAGCCCGGTGTTACCGGGCTGTGGCAAGTCAGCGGCCGGAGCCGCATGTGCTTCGATGACATGGTTCGATTGGATCTTCGGTACTGCCAGTCCTGGTCACTCTTGCTCGACCTAAAAATTCTCATTGCGACTCCACGTGCCGTTCTTAGTGGTGAAGGCGCTTACTAGGGCTACCCGGCGATGGTAGTTCTTTCTTTTACATCCAGCACTGCTGAGAACTCAGATTCACTCCGACTGCAAGCGGGACCCGCTCCGCCACGCTTTCCGTTACCGACAATGCCTTCGGAAGCCCCCAAGCTGTTGCTCTCTCTGGCTCTGGTCTGCAAATCGCTCCAGGAGCAACTCTCTTTCCGGCCAGCCTTACTTTCGCAGGTCAAACTCCCGGGACTACCAGTGTTGCGAAGCAGGAAAAGACTCCCGACTTTATCCGTTTAAACGCGTTGCCCACAAGCATCCGCTGTCTCTGTATGATCGGTCAATGGTATTCGAGCCTGTACAAACTCTGGTTGATATGGGCATCCTTGACAACATCGTCGTCGCCGGCGGTCAATACTCGGGTCGATTTCAATCGTAAACTTTGAAGAGCGCAAACGTAGCACGTCGATTGGTATCAGACGAACACCGAATGGCTCGACGACGCGCGATTGGGCGAGTATCGGAACTATAATGAGGCACTATACGCGCCAGACAGAAACCTTCAGCAAGTATGTACCGTTCTGGACCGATGGCGAGGCAAATTGACAGATTCCAATGCGCAAATGGCTCGGCACGAACAAAATGAAAATGCCTTGCAAGACGCTGTAGCGGCAGCGGAGGCGAGCGCTTTGAGTAACACCAATACAGCTGTCACAAGACGGTGGTTGTTGTTTGCCGGTTGGATTGTTCTCTCATCCTTACTATTTACAGGTCCCCTGGTCACATTCGTCCGAACTTCTCTTTCGAACGACGATGCCTCTTACCTCGTGCTCATTCCATTCATCAGCGCTTGGGTTCTGTTCGTAGAACGTCACAAGATCTTTCTGCATCTCTCCTACGACAAAGTATTTGGCGGCCGTTTCCTCTTTCTTGCTGGCTGTGCAGCGCTCGCTTCGCGTCTTGCGGGAGGCGCCGCATCACTCGGTCTGCAACTCTCTGGCTACATTCTGTCGCTCGTGCTGCTCTGGGTGGCGGGTTTCGCTCTTCTGTTTGGAAAAGCCGCGTCCAAAGCGGGCTACTTCCCTCTTCTCTTCCTCTTCCTGATGGTCCCGCTGCCCAATTTCCTTCTCGACCATGTCATCTATCTCCTTCAGGCGGGCTCCGCTTGGATAACGGGAGCCTTCTTCGACCTTTTGGGAGTCCCTGCATTGCGCGATGGTTTAGTCTTTCATCTTGCGCGGGTCAATATTGAGGTGGCGAAGGAGTGCAGCGGCATCCGCTCAAGCGTGGCGTTGCTCATCCTGGCGCTGCTTGTTGTCCATTTTCGTCTCAAAAGTTTTTGGAACAAAACTCTGTTCGTCGCTTGTGGGCTGTTCGTGATGATTCTAAAGAACGGAATCCGAATCGCCACGCTTACACTGCTTGCAGTGTACGCCGACCCGAGCTTTCTCAGTGGAAGATTGCATCACGAAGGAGGTATCGTCTTTTTTGTGCTAGGCCTGCTCTTGCTATTGCCCGTTCTCCTGTTCCTTCAGAGGAGGGAATCCAGGAGGCCGGTGGATGCAGAACCATCACAGACCTCACAAAGATCCATCTTCTAAGATAAATAATGAGCGTCCTGAGAAACGCGCTGGCCGCGCATAGATTCCAAACAACAAGGGCTTAAGATTTCTTAAGGCACTGATCCGCCGCGTAATGGAAAAGATCTCGATCGCCTTCGGTCTCTGATCCCCAACCAGGGGCTGTAAACCCCCTATACGAAAGATCTAGCGCCTGTTTCGGAATTTATCTCAGAGCTTGTGCAAGCTTCTGGATTCCTTGGCTTCGGGTGAGTTCGTCAAACTCCTTCGGTATAATAATAACGGTCGCCGTAGGAATCGTTTTTTTCGACTTGATTGAGCACGACCCCGAGTAGATTCTTGCCTCGGAATTCCGCCACTGTTCTCTCCGCAACATCGACATCCGTTGAACCTGCCCGGAGTACAAGCAAAACTCCATCCACCAGATCGGCAAGAACGCTTGCATCGTGCACCGGTAAAGTTGGCGGCGTGTCAATTATGATCCAATCGAAGATCGGAGTGAGGAGATTGAGCAGGTGCTTCATCCTTTCACTGAGAAGTAGCTCGCTAGGGTTGGATGCTTGGCTCCCGCCGGGAATCAAACAAAGATTCTCCTCCATGCCTTTTTGGATTACCGCATACTCATCCGCCTCACCTCGCAAATAGTCCGTCAGTCCTGGACGGCTCGGCGCGCCGAGCGTCATGTGCAATCGCGACGCACGTAAGTCTGCGTCAAGAAGCAGGACGCGCAGCTCAGGTTGCTGGACAATCGATTGGGCAAGATTTGATGCGACAAAGGTTTTCCCTTCCCCAGCAACGCCGCTCGTTACAAGAAGTCGCCGCAGCCTGCGGGTGCCGGCAATTTGGTATAGACGCGAACGCAAAGTGCGAAACCGTTCCGATCCGCCCTGCCCCGTTTTCGAGTTTTGAAACACACTGTTGAGAGGATCGAGCCGCCACTCAGGGTGGGCACAGCGCTTAACAAGTTCTTCATAACGCAAAGGAACGCCCTGATTGCTATCGGCAATGACCTGGGGGGGTCCCGCGGGCCGTGCGACGTCAGGTTCCCCGGTGATCGGGCGCCGGATTTCGCCTGTAACTTCTGCAACGCAAGCTTCCAATCCGGCGGCAAGTTGCATGGATCTCTCTTGCGCGGCTATCTTCAAGGCTTCATGAATGCGACTCATCGTTTCCTCGGATGCCCTTCTGCCCGATTCAGTTCCTTGCAACGACGGTCCGCTTTGGAAACTTCGTATTTCCATCGCTTAAAGCGGAAACTTCAAGCACCGGGAGACTCGTGAGGACAGGGAGTTTGAGAAACATCTCAACGTCCCTCTCCGTGTGGAGAGTTTTGTCCATCGCCATCAAAAGATACAGAATGGCCAAACCCAGTGCAAACCCCCCACCTAGTCCGCTCCCCGCAAAATATAAATAATTGGGGAATGACGGCTTCATCGGAAGGCTCGGCGGATCCAATACGCGAAATTGCTCACCTTCCTGCTGATGAACTAAGTCTGTTGCCATTGCTGAATTTTCTCCCTTTTTCAATAGTTCGTTGTAAAAATCCAGCGCACTCTGATAATTGCGCGTCAACTCCTTCAGCTGTTGTTCCACCCCTGGAATGGCCTGTACGCGCCCTTCAAGAACTGGAATTTTATCCTGGATTTGCCCCTGCCGCTTCGTCAGCTCTGCAATGTTGATATCATCCTGCCGCAGCGTCGCGCGGAGTTGTTGGATCTGAGGTGGTTCAGTCACCCTTTGTGATCCGGCTGAAAGATTATCTGTATTTGGCGTTTCCGCCATCTTCTTCTTGAGATCCCCTATCTGATTTTTTATTTTGATCACATCAGGATGCTCTGCCGTATATAGCGATTCGAGAACAGTTAATTGTCCCTGTAGAGCCCGCAGTTGTTCCTCAATCGTTTCAGGGTTCTGCTCCCTCCTAGAATCCTTCCAGTTCGTTAACTGCTGACTCAGGAGGGATTCATTGAACGCCTTATACTGCTGCGCTCGGCTGAGCGCTTGGGTATTTGCCTCCAGTTGTGAGTTCAGGCTCATCAACAGGCTGAGGTTGGTCTGCTCTTCTTCCGGCAACACTCCGATGTATCGACGCTTGAATTGGGCTAGCTCGGCGTCCTGTTTATCGAGCTTCGCTTTTGCTTCATCCAGTTGCTGGCTGATAAACGAGTTCGTGCGGACGGCCTGTTGCTCCGAAGCTCTCGCATTTTGTTCCATGAACATCGAGGTGATTTCGGTACAAATCTGCTGGGCGATTTGCGGATTGTTGAAAGTCACACTCACAGAAAAGCCCGCCAAACTCCGATCCTGGGTGCCGGGCATTGGCTCGAGGGGGGAAATCTCAATCGCTTTCCGCAAGCGCTCAATCAAGTCCTCCATGTGGACCCGACTTCGATCCTCGTGGTAAATATCAAACTTTTCAATAACCGGCTCCAACCGCGTACGGCTCATAATCTGTTGTTTCATTGAGGCCAAACGTTGATTCAAGTCTTCTGTCACGACAGGCCTGACATACTCGGTCGGGACCGAGGGCTTTGCCACAAGCACTAGAGTTTGGGAGGTGTATTTCTTCGGAAGCTGTGTCGCGACCAACAGGCTGAGTGCCCCACAGCTCACAGCGCAAGCAGGGATGATCCACCAACGCTTGCGGACCACTCTCCTTACGTCAGCAATGCCGAATTCGCCGTTCCGAACCATGCGTTTCTCTCCGCGACGAAGAAATCAGACTATCCCGCACAAGGAGGAGCACGCATATTGCCACGTCCTCCGGACCGAATGAAAGGCGAATGCATTGTAATATGCTATTTTACAATAACTTACGGATAGCTTTGTTCTTTCCCTTGGAGATGAATCCTTCGCACATCCTCGAAAAGTGGAAGTTTTGTATCCAGAATATCCCGAAATTTGGCTATCTCCCCTCGCCTCGTGCGTATCTACTAATGCAAAAAGGAAGGCTGGCAGTTACCGCAGCCTTTGGTCAATCCTAGAGTCTTTATTTTCATATGCTTGGAATTCCCTCCTGCGACCCCTCATCGACGGTCTTCCCGGGCGCAAAATTGCTGTCAAAACATCATGGCAATGGAACAACTTGGCACCCAAAGCATGTCTGGACACTCTCCACGTTTGCGGCGGATTGCCCTGCTGCTTGGCGTTACGGTGCAGGTCTGCTTCGTCTTGGCTGGATGCTTCCGCGACCCCAACATCCGAAAACAGACGTTTGTGGAGGAAGGAGACCGCTATTTCGCTCAGGAAAAATATCCAGAAGCGTTGCTAACCTATGGTCGCGCTCTCCAGATCGATCCGAAATTTGCCGCTGCGCACTACAAGGTCGCGAAGTGTCACCTTAAGCTGGCAAACTGGGCCTCTGCTTTTCAAGAATTGCAGCGCACTATTGATCTTGAACCACAAAACTGGCCTGCACAGTTGGATCTCGACCAGCTCTACCTGGCCGGAGGCAGAGCACCAGAGGCAAAAGATCAAGCCAAACTGATCTTGAAAAGCAATCCCAACGATCTTGGCGCGCAGATCCTTCTCTCGGACGCGGACGCGCAGATGGGCAACCTACCAGATGCTCTGCGGGAAGCGGCCGATGCAGTCAATGCGTCACCCAGCGACGCGACTGTCTATCTCAACATTGCAAACATTCAGCAGAAAGCTTCTGCATTTCAAGATGCAGAAGCAAACTTGCTGAAGGCACAAACGCTATCTCCAGCTGCCACGGCCCCGCCGATGGCTCTTGGAAACCTTTACCGGACTCAGAAGCGTTGGGAGGATGCGGAGAAGGCATTTCGGGCAGCGATTGCGATCGCGCCGAAGAATCCCACTCCTCGGGCCGCCCTTGCACGAATGTACGTCGCCCAAGGACAAGGAGCCTTAGCGGAAAGGGTTCTGCTGGAGACAAAGGCACAGTTGAGCACTGACTCTGTCGCATCCAGAATGTTGGGAGATTACTACCTCAGTCAAGGTGATAGCGCAAAAGCACTCACGGAGTTCGCCTCACTTACGAAGGATCATCCTGATGACCTGAATGTTCGCAAGTCATACGTTCAGCTGCTGATTCTTGCTCATCAGATCGACGAAGCAGCAAAGCTGACGGACGAAATTCTGAAGAAATCACCTCAGGATGCCGAGGGACTCATCCTGAAGGGCCAGATCTTGCTTCAAAATGGAAAGTTCGACGACGCCCTCCAAACTTTGCAGCAGGCGGTCAAAGGCGATTCCGCTAATCCAGTTGGGCACTACCAACTTGGGATGGCCTACCTGGTTAAGGGAAACACTAGTTAGGCGGAAATTGAGTGGAGAGAAGCCGTCCAGCTGCTTCCAGAACTTACGGAGGCTTGGGTTGCTCTGGGCACCAGCGCGACGCAGCGTCGAGATTGGAGCGGCCTCGAGTCGATAGGTGTACAGCTGAAGCAGATCGCGCCCCAGAGCTCGGGTGGTTACCTTTTTCATGCCACCGCTCGATTCAATCAAGGTGATGCAGTCGGCGCTGAAGCCGATTTGAATCAGTTGACTCAGGTTTCTCCACAGAGCCCGATTGGATATGCGAAGCTCGGGCAACTTCGCGCCTCACAAAAGCGCTGGAGTGAAGCGGAGAACCATTACCGAGAGGCCATGAAGCGCGCACCGGATTTCCTGGACGCAATCCAGGGAATGGTCGACCTCGATTTTCGTCGTGGAAAGTCCGCCGATGCGCTCCAATTCATCCAGGCGCAAATCCACAGGGACCCGAACAATGCCGCACTCTACATCCTCCAGGGCGAATCGTATTTGCGGGACAAACAGCTGGCGGAAGCGAAACGGTCCTTTTCGCGCTGTGTAGAGATCGACAAGCAGAATCTGACAGGATTCGTGATGTTGGGCCAGGTGGAGCAGACTCTTGGCAACTCAACGGAAGCAATCACAAACTACCAACATGCAATCGCGCTCGCACCGAACAATGCCGGGCTGTATACGACTTTGGGAGCCACCTACGAACGTCAGGGAGACTGGCAGGGCGCCCAAACAGCTTATCAGCGGGCTTTGGCGCTCCAGCCGGAAGAAGCTCTCGCGGCGAATAACCTAGCCTATCTCATGCTCGATCACGGCGGCAACGTCAACGTGGCACTCACTCTGGCACAGACCGCACGCCGTGGCCTCCCGAATGTGCCCAACACCGCCGATACTCTCGGGTGGGCCTATTTCCAGAACGCCGCGTATTCTTTAGCGGCGCCGTTGCTCGAGGAAGCCGTAAAAGGCGCGCCTTCCAATGCAACATATCACTATCATTTAGGAATGACCTACCAGAAGTTGAATGACACAAAACGGGCGCGAAGCGAATTGGAGAAGTCGATCCATCTCGACCCGGATGCCTCTTCGGCCGAAAAGGCCTCGCGTGCCTTAAGTGAGCTTTCCGGCGGTTGATCTCCATTCTAAGAAGTTACAATAACCAAAAAAGACTGTGTGTTAACACACGCAGCTGATAGGTCAGCTTGCGGCTAGGCGAGAGTGCCAACAGGAAAATGTCAGGAATATCTAACGCCCTTCGCTCCTTCAAGTACTGGATCCCGGCCATTTTAGCCGCTGCGATGAGATCGGTCTTTTCAACCGGAGCATTTGGAGAGAACCACACTGCAACTTACATCCTTCCGGTTCTGCACTGGGTGTTTCCAACCGCTTCGCCCCGTCTGCTCCATTGGCTTCATACGGGCATACGCAAGATGGCGCACATTGCAGAATTCAATGTGTTCAGCATTCTGGTATTCCGCGCGTGCCGAGCTGGGCGCCAGGGCTGGCGGCGAGGCTGGGCTATCGCAACTCTCCAGATCGCCGTGGCCTATGCTTCATTGGATGAGATCCATCAAATTTTTATGCCAGGACGCGGTCCTTCTACTCGCGACGTTGCCATCGACACAGTTGGTGCCAGGTTGCCTCAAGTGACGGTCTGGTGGTAGGCGACCCACAGATGGCCGCTGGTGACAATGTCTCAAGAGGAGAGTAGTTGCTCCCGGCAGTCGCTCTGAACTGCCGGGAATCAAGTCTGAGATTACGGTATCACTGCCGAGACTTGGTTGGAGTAGACGCTCTCGATGCCGGTGCTGTCCACTGCTGTCGTGACGTAGTAGTAGGTCGTGCCGTTCTGCACGGTCGTGTCCGTGTAACTGACAACAGTACCGAATGTAGAGCTAATCTTTATGTACCCAGTCCCGCTCACCGCGCTCCGGTAGACGTTGTACGAGGATACCACCGATGTACTTGCATTCCAGGCCAGCGCCACCGAATGTGGGAGCTGCACCGTCGCGCTGAAATTCAGTCCCGTGACATTGGCCCCGTTGACCATCGCACTTTGGCTGGTCGGACTGAATGTGTAACCCGTGTTGCTGGGAGTAACCGCGTACGTTCCGTTTGCCAATCCAGTGAAAGTGTAATTGCCTGAGCTGTTGGTAACGGTCGTCCCGCCGACTGGTCCGCTCAACGTCACTGTCGCCCCACTGCCACCCGCTGTCGGCGTAATCGTCCCCGAAATGCTGAAGGTCTGACCAGCTTGTGCTGTCGCGGTAAAATTCAATCCGGTGACGTTGGCTCCGCTGACCGTCACTGCTTGGGTGTTTGGGTTGAACGTGTAGCCCGCGCGGCTAGGAGTAACCGCGTACGTTCCGTTTGCCAATCCAGTGAAAGTGTAATTGCCCGAGCTGTCAGCAGTGGTCGTGGCGGCTGTTGCTCCGCTTAATGCCACCGTCGTCCCGCTCCCACCTGCCGCCGGACTGATCGTGCCGGAAATGCTGAACGTTTGTGAAGACGGTTGAGAAGTGTGGCTGCTAGCCACACCGGCACAGCCCCATATTAGGGCTAGCGGGGCAAGCAGCATCGTCGACAGCAGGGCGCGCGTCAGCCCGAAGCCTGCTTTGCGGATTTGTCTGTGGGCCCCGGTCTCAACCAGTAGACTGATCATAAAAGGAACTCTCTCCAAACCATCGCCTCACAAGAGAGTAAGGCCCACCCAGGATTTGGTATACTGGTTAAACGTCTAATTTAAGTACAGGTAGTGATACTGTACTTCCAGTCGTGACTGCGCCGGGGACACTTGCCAAAGTGACGTTCCGCCTGAATTTTCAGCCATTTGCAGGGAAGCACGTCACACTTTAAGGTGCCGTCGAGTCTCCAGCGTAACCGCTACCCGGCTAAGGTATCACCGCCTGCACTTCGTTGGAATAGGTGCTCTCCTTACCGCCAGAATCCACTGCAGTTGTCACGTAAAAATAGGTTGTGCCGTTCTGCACGCTCGAATCTGTATAAGCCAGGCCGCTAACGAGTGAAGAATTCAACTTAGTGTACCCGGTGCCGCTCACCGTGCTGCGATAGACGTTATACCCCGACACAGTCGAAGTACTCGCATTCCAGGTCAGCGCCACCGAATGTTGTACCGGCGCAACGCCCGTTCCCGATAAAGACACCGATGCGGGCGACCCGTTCGCGTTGCTCACAATCGAGATGCTACCGCTTACGCTCCCGGTCGCGGTCGGGCTGAACAAAGCAGTGAGGGTGAGGGTCTGTGATGGAGAAAGCGTGACGGGCGCGCCTCCACCGGTGATCGAGTAGCCCGCTCCGCTCACACTGATCTGCGAGATCGTTACGTTGGAATTGCCGGTGTTGGTAATGGTGACGGTTTGCGGGGCGGAAGACGTGCCTGTCGTGATGCTGCCAAAGCTCAGGCTCGTCGGGCTGATGTTGAGAGTCAGCGTGGCGGCGATTCCTGTACCACTGAGGCCCACCGAAGTGGGCGAGGTGGGCGCGTTGCTCACAATCGAGATGCTGCCGGATGCAGAGCCAACCGACGTCGGCAGGAAAGCCACCGCAATTGTGGTCTGTTGCCCTGCATTCACGTTCAAGGGCAGCGAAAATCCACTGACAGTGAAGGCTGAGCCAGATTCTGTCACTTGGGTAATGCTCAATGTGGCTGTGCCGGTATTGGTGATGATCAAGACTTGTGACGAGGTACTCCCGACCACAGCGTTTCCAAAGTTGAGGGAGGTAGAACTCACCTGAATGCCTGGCGTCGGAGCTGCATTCACCGTCAGCGTCGCCGCCGCGCTCGTCACCGTCCCCACCGTGTTGCTCACCACCACATCGAACGTCGACCCGCTGTCTGACGTCGTCGTCGCTGGCGTCGTGTAGCTCGCCGAGCTTGCCCCCGCAATGTTTGCCCCGTTCTTCTGCCACTGATAGCTCAGCGGCGCTGTACCTCCCGCTACCACTGTGAACGTCGCTGTCTGCCCCGCCGTCACCGTCTGGTTCGCCGGCGGCGTCGTGATCGTCGGTGGACTATTGACTGTCAAAGTCGCGGCGGCGCTCGTCACCGTTCCCGCCGTGTTGCTCACCACCACATCGAACGTCGACCCGCTATCTGACGTCGTCGTCGCCGCTGTCGTGTAGCTCGCCGAGCTTGCCCCGGCGATGTTCACTCCGCTCTTCTGCCACTGGTAGCTCAGCGGTGCTGTCCCCGTCGCTACCACCGTGAACGTCGCCGTCTGCCCCGCCGTCACCGTCTGGTTCGCCGGCGGCGTCGTGATCGCCGGCGCCACTGGTGCCGGGTTCACCGTCAGCGTCGCCGCCGCGCTCGTCACCGTCCCCACCGTGTTGCTCACCACCACATCGAACGTCGACCCGCTGTCTGACATCGTCGTCGCCGCTGTCGTGTAGCTCGCCGAGCTTGCCCCCGCTATGTTTGCCCCGTTCTTCTGCCACTGGTAGCTCAGCGGCGCTGTACCTCCCGCTACCACCGTGAATGTTGCCGTCTGCCCCGCCGTTACCGTCTGGTTCGCCGGCGGCGTCGTGATCGCCGGCGCCACTGGTGCCGGGTTCACCGTCAGCGTCGCCGCCGCGCTCGTCACTGTCCCCACCGTGTTGCTCACCACCACATCGAACGTCGACCCGCTATCTGACGTCGTCGTCGCCGGCGTCGTGTAGCTCGCCGAGCTTGCCCCCGCTATGTTTGCCCCATTCTTCTGCCACTGGTAGCTCAGCGGTGCTGTCCCCGTCGCTACCACCGTGAACGTCGCCGTCTGCCCCGCCGTCACCGTCTGGTTCGCCGGCGGCGGCGTGATCGTTGGCGCCACCGGAGTGGACGTTCCGGTTCCCGTGAGTGTGATGATCGTCGTAGGAGTTTGCGGATCGTTGCTGGTGATGGTGATGCTGCCGGAATCACTTCCGGCTGTTGTCGGAGAATACGACACAGTCAACGTAGCACTGCCGCCTGGCGCGATTGTGCTGGGTGTAGTCATGCCAGAGACACCAAATGGACCACCGCTCACGGAAATGAATGAGAGGATCAGATTGGCGCCGCCCGCGTTAGCTATCGTCAGCGTACCCTTGGCCGTTGTGCCTACCGTTGCACTCCCCAAATTTAGGCTCGTGGAGCTCACGCCAATTTGCTGTGGCGCGGCTGTTGCGGAGCCGGTAAGTGCTACTTGCCCCGAAGAAACTCCATTGTTGGTTTGGAGCGTCAGAGTACCGGTGGCGTTCCCCGCGGCGTTGGGATCGAACCACACTTGAAAGGTGCTGGACTGACCAACTGGCAAGGAGATGGGCATCGTGAGGCCGGAAACGGAAAACTGGCTGGTCGATACGCTGGCGGTATTGATGCTGACCGGGATGTTTCCGGTATTCGCGACCGAGGCAGTTTGCGATGTCTTCTTGCCGACGACAATGTTGCCAAAATTGAGGTTCGTCGGGGTAACCTGAATAGCGGTTTGTGGGGGTGGCGGAGATTTCGATGCGTTCGCGCTCACTAGTCCTGAGCAACCGGCCAACACCACAGGCACTAGCGCCACAACTGAAGGCAGCACGCCACGCTGCAATAGACTCCTGACTTTGCGAAGTAATAGTTGGGTCCGGTTCCCCGAATCTACTTGACTGCCCCTCATCGAGACTCCCCTCGAAGTTCGTCGCGAGGAAAAGTACGGTGCGAACGCACACACAAATACTTTTCACTCTCATTACTTCGTCTGGGCTTAGGTCAGCTTGGGGGGCCTGGACTGGGGTGGGTCCGCTGAGCTGAAATAGTTGCTTGTCTGGTCCTAAACTTCACGCGAAGGATAGAGAGAGAACAGGAAGTTAACTACTGGTTTGAAGAACAGTTTTGGGGCAAGGCCCAGAGTCTCCTGGCCACTGTCCGCGCATTACCCTAGGCCAACGATTCTTTGACCGAGAGGACGAGCCAGTCGCTCAGACTGCCCACACGAACACATTTTGTAGCGACCTTTTCTTAGTACTCTCTCAGTGTCGCAGAACAGTGATAGAAGGATGCCGGAAATGGACGGTATTAGTCGGTGGAAGATTGCGGAGCTCGTACGCCAGATTGTGGAGTGCCGGTCGGGAGATTCGCGCGTCTCGATATCAGTCCTGTGTCACGAATTTTGTAGATCAGTGCGCGGTAGCTGATCTTGAGCGCCTGGGCAGTCTTACGGCGATTCCACTGATTGGCCTGAAGCGTCTCGAGAATGACGCTGCGTTCCATCTCGCGAATTGCTTCCTTGGCGACACTCTTCAGTGGCACGGCCCCCGCTTGGCCGGAATTAACCTGCGGAGGGGCGGCGTGCTTCTGTGGCGGTTCCTGCACGATCACCGCCTCTGGGCCAATGAGCACATACCTCGCGATGCCGTTGGAAAGTTCACGAATGTTTCCGGGCCAATTCAAATTATGCAAGTAGTCGAGCATCTCCGAGCCGAGCGGCTGGGACTCCTTCGCAAACTGCTTTTGGTAGTGCGTCCGAAAGTATTCTGCGAGCACCGGGATATCTTCCCGCCGTTCGCGCAGCCGCGGAACCCGCAGTCGGACGACATTGATGCGATAGTACAAATCAGCGCGAAAGCTCCCGGTAGCAACCTCCCGCTCCAGGTCTTTATTGGTCGCACAAATAATGCGTGTGTCGACCGTGCGCTCGGCCTCGCCACCAATTCGCGAAAAACATCCATCCTGCAGAAAGTGGAGAAGCTTGCTTTGGAGCCCCAGATCCAAGTCAGGAATATCATCCAAAAACAGCGTGCCATGGTGGGCGAGCTCAACGCGCCCCGGTTTCGAAGCCTGGGCGCCGGTAAACGCGCCCTTTTCGTAGCCGAACAGCTCACTTTCGAGGAGTGTTCCCGGAATGGCGGCGCAGCTTACTTTGACGAATTGGCCTTCCCGAAATGCGGAATGCGCGTGAGTCCACCGGGCAAGAGTTTCTTTGCCGGTTCCTCCGTCACCGTGCAGGAGTACAGGGATGTTAGTCTGACCAACCTTGTCTACCCGGCGGCGGAGATCAGCCATTGCCGCGGAACGGCCGAAGAGAACCTCGTCAGGGGGCAGGTGGCCAATCGGCTCAGTGTGCATGCCTCTCGTTGTTGTCGCGGCAGACATAGAAGGGCGATGCCCTATCCTAGGCCAGCGATGCACATGGTAGGCCAACAACTGGCAGACTTTCGGGTGTGACCGAAGAGGTCTCGAGCAACCTAACCTACGTATTATAAGAAACTTAGAAAATGCTTTGGCTTAGAAGTTCTAGTACTGACCGGGAGGTTCCCTGCTTCCGTTCCGGCATTGTAGAGAAAAAATATGCCCCGCATTAGCGAACGTTTTGCTCCCCAGACCCAAAGACGGCTGGACTTACGGCCGCCCCTTCCCTCGGGAAATCCCTTTTGGGCACGACTACCGCTGGGGGAAGATAAAAGCCTCAAGCAGGTCTGCGCGTGCCTTTTCGTCTGAGGCGATCACTTTCAGTAGATCGCTAACCGAAAGCATGCCCCGGAAGCCGCGCTTTTCGTCCAGGACGATCAGGTGAAAGATGCTGTTCTGCTCCATCAAACGCAGGCAGTCTTCAAGCGTTCTCTCCGGTGTCACGGTGATGAGTTCGCGCGTCATAATATCTGCGACCTCCATCCACGCTGGGCATTTGTTCTCCGCGGCAACCTTGTCAGAAATATCGCTTTGCGAAATGACGCCAGCCAGATTACCGGCAGAATTGACCACACCGACGGAGCGTACCTGTTTCTCACGCAAGTACTGCGCGGCTTGATGAACGCTCATCTCTTCCGTGATGGAGAATATTTCTCTGCGGGACCCGATCAGATCCGAAACTTTCATAGGACCCTCCGGGGAACATCATGAGGGGATTGGAGTGAACCCTTGAACTGACACACTGGAGATGGGCACAATTTCCGGGAAAGGAACCACAGGTGAAGAGGAAACGATATTCCCGGAAGTTTCAGAGGATGGCCGTAGAGCGCATGAGGACCAGCGATAACGTCGGCGAGT
>DASZZI010000055.1:0-79147 GCA_035544995.1 Candidatus Acidiferrum sp. | reverse complement strand
AAGACGGCCTGCATGCCCGGGGACTGCACTGTCGCCCCAGCCTACCTCTGAGGAAGATAGCTTAGGCTGCGCGTCGAGAGATTACACCTGGACCGAAGTACAGTTCTCGTCCAGCCGGTCTTGCAAGCCTAGGGTCGATGGCTGTCCTAGTTGCCGTTTTTCGCATCGATGAGTTCTATTCAGCCGAGTGGTATTCCTGGACATCTTCTTTTATTCTTGGCGTCTTAATGCTTCTGCAAAACCAAGTTGCACTCATCACTGGATCGGGGCGCGGTATCGGCCGAGCCATCGCGCGACTCTCCGCCAAGGAAGGCGCCGCTGTTTTTCTGACGGCCCGCACGGAAAAAGAATTGGCAGCGACGGCAGCGGAAATCGCGAAGGACGGCGGGCGCACGGCGTTTGCCACTGCAGACCTTGCACTGGAAAAAGACTGCAACCGTGTGGTGGGTGCGGCGCGGGAGAAATTCGGAAGGATCGACATTCTCGTGAACAATGCGGGCCACTATGGGCCGGTCGTCCCGGTCGAGGAGTATCCTCTCGCGGAGTTCGACAAAGTAATCGCGGTACATCTCCGCGCGGCGTTTGTGTTGAGCAAGCTGGTGCTGCCCGAGATGTACGCGCGGAAGTCGGGCGTGATCCTCAATATATCGAGTCTTTCGGCAAAGGAGGCGTTTTCCTGGGGCTCCGCATACGCCGCGGCGAAGGCGGGCATGCTCGGATTGACGCGGGTGACAGCCGCCGAGGCGGCGCGAAAAGGCGTGGGGTAAACGCGCTGTGTCCAGGCCCCGTCGCCGAAACGCGGATGTCGAAGGAGCTCGGCGCGGTGCTGGCGAAGAAAATGGGCGTCAGCCCTGAAGAGCAGCTCAGTGGATTTCTCAACACCTTGCTGCAAGGACGCGCCCAAACCGCCGAAGAAATCGCGCGCGCCGCGTTGTTTCTCTGCTCGGAGCAATCGAGCGCCATCACCGGCCAATCGATCAATGTCGATGGCGGCGGCGCTTTTTTTTGAGAAACAGATTCAGTGCGAATCGTTCTTATAGACTGCTCCGCCCTTCATCACAAATTTTACTCGTTGGAGTTCGGTGATGTCGCTTAGCGGATCGCCGGAGACCGCGACGATGTCGGCCCACTTCCCTGCTTCGATGGTGCCGATTTTGTCGCTCCAGCCGAGGAGTTCTGCGGGCACGACTGTGCCGGAGCGGATGGCTTGCATCGGCGTCATTCCGTAATTCACGTAATATTCAAATTCTTTGGCCTGGTTCAGCTCTTTCCAGTCGAACCCGCCAGCGTCGGTTCCGAGCGCAATCTTTACGCCTTTCTTAAGCGCCTTTTGAAACGCGACCTTTTCGACATCCACCATTTTGGTCCAGTTGCCGCCGCGTCCCGGCGCGACGTACGCGCCCACGATAATCGTCGGCACCCAATAGACGCCCTTCTTCACCACTTCGTCGATCAGCGCGTCCGTTAGGCCGTCGCCGTGCTCGACGGTGTCCACGCCGGCGCGAAGTGCAGCGGCGATGCCGTCGGAGCCAATCGCGTGCGCCGCGGCTTTCTTTCCGAGGCGATGCGTTTCGTCGACAATGGCCTTTGCTTCCTCGTCGGTGAAATTCACCATGCTGTGCAGCACCCCGTCAGCTTCGAAGTGATAGCGACGGTCGGAGTAATACTTGATCCAGTCCGCGCCGTACATCACTTGCTCGCGCACGGCCTTGCGCGCGCCGTCCGCTCCGTCGACGTATTGCACGCCGGTGGGGACCTTAAGCTCCCAGGAATAGCCGAGCAGCGGATACATTCCCGTTGGAGTCATCGCGCGCGTGGCCACCTGCATGCGCGGGCCGGGAACTTCACCATTCGTAATCGCTTTCTTCACATCCACGTCTGCGTACATCGCGCCTTCGGTTTCCAGGTCACGGATAGTCGTGAATCCATGCTCAAGAGCTATGCGCGCGTTTCGTGCGCCAAGAATCGCACGGTACGGAATGGATTCCTTCAATAACTGCGCATCGTAGTCCTCTTCGGTGATGTCTCCCTGTAAAAGGATATGGGTGTGAGTGTCCACGAATCCCGGAAGTACCGTTGCTTTCGAGAGGTCGATTAGTTGCACGCCAGCAGGCGCGGATCCGCCGGGCGTGACCGAGACAATCTTGTCGCCCTCGATCAAAATCAGCGCGTTCGCCATCGGCGTCTCGCTCTTGCCGTCGATGAGCCGCCCCGCGCGGATCGCCACTTTTCTTGGTGCAGCAGGTTGCGCCTTTTCCTGCGCTCGTGCCGCTCCCACAAATAAGCTTGCCAGCGTAGCCGCCCAGGCCGCAGCCACGGCAAACACTTTGCATCGAATCATCTTTCCCCTCCTCGAAGCTGCAAAGAGTAGCACAGGCTTTTGATCGTCACTCTAATTCTTCGTGGAAAAGCTATCGCCTCCTGCGTTTTCGATCCGCTCTTCCTTGAGCTCGACCAACTTTGCTACAGCAGTTTTGGGGATCTGAAGTTTGCGCAGTTCGATCCCTATAGATTGGCAATCCGTAGGACACGGAAGATTCACAGGAAAAGAAAAAAGGCCAACCGGTCTTAAGTCCGATTGGCCCTCTTTTTTCATTCTCTTACCGCAGAACCTGAGTCAACCTGAAGGAGGCAGGTCACCGGGTTCCGCGTGCGCTCTGGCCAAAGGCCAGAATCTTGTGCCCTAGGTTAGCGGGCTGGTTCTGAACCCGGGCGCCGCAACGGCCGCCGGGCCAAGTCCTCGATGGCGCCTATACCCTGCCGGGCGGCCACCATTACCGGGTGCTTGCTGTCAGCAATGCGCCCCACTGCCACTACCCAGCCTCTTTGAAGCATGTAGAGGCTCGCGATCACAAACGCGATAGCCGCGAATGCCACCGCAAACAAGGCAAATGCCGCAAGCAACTCCCTCACAAAATAGAGCTGCAGCGCCGCGACTACCCCCAGGAACCACCACATCCATTTCCGGCTGTTGTCCTTGTTCTTCATCGGTCCTCTATTCCAGATCCCCTCTTACGTAAACCCTCGCGAACTCAGTTCGTTGCGAATCATTTTTGTTTACTGGTGATTAGATGCAGCGACCTGTCCTTTCGGTCTGGTTCCCTGCACCTGTCCTATTTAACACTAGTATGGGTCCCAAAAGCGATGGTACAGAGGACACATTTTTGGCCTTAAACGATTCCACTAGTACCTCTATTACTAGCTATGAGACTCCATATCTAATTGAAAATAGATGGCTTGATGTCAATCGGACTTTCGCCGTCGTTTTCGCCCCATTTTCCCTGTACTCCCTGTGGAAAACCTGTACCTTGGTACAGGGGTGCAGCCCCCATCTAGTGCGGCCTTCGGCAAATGTCAACTGCAATCGCTCCAAGGCTGGTGCGACTGTCTTCTTCATCCCCGTAGTAGGCCTCTCAGGTAGCGGTCGCCTTCTCCTTCTGCATCCTTTATACTGTTTGATCTCTGGGTGACGCGTACTTCCGGGACTGCCTCTCGCGTGGCGTTCGGAAGCCGGCTTGGATCAAGCTCTTCGAGCTTTCCGCCGTGTGTTCGTCAGGGTGAATTCCTCGGGTGTTCACCTGGGTTCTTGCAATTCTTATTTCTGGGGAGCAGTGATTCAGAATGAATCGCCGCATTGGTCTATTCGCACTTTCCATTCTCGTTTTTGTGCTAATGGGCGTCTCTTGCGCGCGCCAGCCAGCACAGTACGATGCTTCCGCGGCCGCGCAGCGGCCAGCGATTGTTTTCATGACCGATTTCGGCACAGCCAACGACGCGGTGGCCATCTGCAAGGCGGTGATTTACAACATTGCTCCGGACGTTCGCCTCAGGGACATCACGCATCAGGTCACGCCATTTTCGATCGAAGAAGGCTCGCGTTTCCTCGCGGGTGTCACGCCCTACTATCCCTCAGGAACGGTCTTTCTTGTGGTGGTTGATCCCGGCGTCGGGACATCGCGCAAAGCGGTCATCGTAAAGTCAAAGAAGGGACAGTACTTCGTCCTCCCGGATAATGGCTTGATCACTCCGGTCATCGAGCGCGACGGGCTTGATTCCGCCCGCGAAATTTCCAATCAAAATTGGATGATCCAAGCGGCCGTTTCCTCGACGTTTCACGGGCGCGACATCTTCTCTCCCGCGGCCGCGCATCTCGCGGCAGGCTGGGACTACAATCTCGTTGGCCCAGAGGTCGCGCAACTTGTGCAACTTACGCCGAAGACCTCCACGACGACGGAAAAGGGTATTGATGGCGACATTATCGGCCTCGACGATCCCTACGGCTCGCTCATTACGGACATTCCCGGAGACGAGTACAAGAAACTTGGGTACAACCTCGGTGACAAAGTGACCCTGCAAATTAACAAAAAACCTGTCAGCGTTCCGTACGTCAAAACCTTTATGGATGTCCCGGTGGGAGACTCGCTTCTGTACATTGATTCGCGGGGACGAGTCGGCATCGCCAACAACGAAGGCAATTATTCGAAAAAGTTCAATATCACCTCACCGGGCACGATATTCATTCCGCGCAAAGCCGTGCCGGTCAAGGACAAGCGATGAATAGAATCCACAAGACGGATGCCCCTCTAACTCTGCGATGTACGAGTTCGCGGCGATGTCGCCGCGTGGCCGGTCTCTTAATCCGGTAATTCCGGAATGCTTTGTCCAAACATCGCGCTGCGGCGCATTTTCCGCCGGGGAGTTTGCTCCAGGCGCAAATTTTATTTAAAAAAGGATGCATGAAATCAATTGAGGGAAAACTAATGAACACAAAAATCGTTCGATTTTCTCGCACTCTCGCAGTAGCACTTCTTGTTCTCCTGGCTGGTTTCTCGATTGCTGCGCCAAGCTCGATCGCGCAGTCCTTCCGCGGCTTGGTCCGCGGCAGCATCACCGACGCTCACTCCCTGGTGATTCCCGGCGCCAAAATCACGGCACGCAATCTGGGCACCAGCGAGACCCGTGAAGTTACTTCGGATTCCGAGGGCGTCTACTTTTTCCTCGAGCTGCCGACCGGCGAATATGAAGTCGCAGCGATTGCGCCGGGTTTCCAGGAAGTGCGCGCTCCGCATGTCATCGTGAACGTCGGTGAAGCTACCGTGGTCGATTTCAAGCTCGCCAAGCCGACGGAAAAAGTCGAGCAGGTCGTCGTTTCGGCAAATGTGCCATTACTGGAAACTGCCAGCACAACGCTCTCTCAAGTCGTTGACCGCCAACTCGTTCAGGAGCTCCCCCTCAACGGCCGCGATTTCGGCAAGCTCGTCGCGCTCGCGCCGGGAGTAACCGTCGAGGGCTCCGGCGTTTCCGGCTCGGAAAAAGGATTTGGTCAGTTCAATATCAACGGCAATCGCGACCGCTCCAACAACTACATGCTGGACGGCACGGACAACAACGATCCCTTCATCAATAACTCCGCGCTCAACCAGGTCGGCATCTCCGGCGCGCCCGCCACGCTTCTGCCCCTCGATGCCATCCAGGAGTTCAACCTCCAGGCACAGTTTGGCGCCGAATACGGCCGCAATTCCGGCGCCGTCGTCAATATCATCACGCGTTCCGGCACCAACTCCCTGCACGGTTCGCTCTACGAATACAACCGCAACTCGTACTTCGACGCGCGAAACTTCTTTAACACCTCGCCGAATTCACAATCGCGCTTCAATAACAATAATTTCGGCGGCTCGCTTGGTGGCCCGGTGATTAAGGACCGCACCTTCTTCTTTGGCGCCTACGAGGGCCAGCGTGAAGCGGTGGGGTCCGACTTCAACCTGATCGTTCCGCGCACTGGCGCAACGAACAACGACATCCAGGCCGCCGAGCAGGTCGCGCTCACTCAAACCATCGTTCCGCTGAAGCAAATCAATCCTGCTTTGGTCAAAATCCTCGACTTTTTTCCGGCCAATCCGACAAATTCGAATGCGATCGCCAATTCTGTTCGCGACAAGAACAACGGGGACAACTTCATCGTCAAACTCGACCACAAGCTCAGCGCGAAGAACATGCTCAGCGGACGATACGCCTTCGGCCAAAATGCTCAGGAATTCCCTTTTGGTTCCCTCGGAGGATTCGGCAGCGGCTCGCGTATCAGTAGTTTCGCGCAGGCATCGCCCACTCGTGTTCAGGTCATCTCCACTAGCCTCCTCACTACTCTTTCACCCACCAAATTGAACGAGCTCCGCTTCGGCTATTCCCGCTTTCGCGTCAACTTCACCTCCATCGATCAGCTCGATCCCACGACGCTGGGAAACGGCTTTAACTTGGGCAACGGCAAACTTGGCCTTCCCGAGATCGACTTCAATGGCGACATCGAAAACCTGGGCACTACTGGCTTCAGCGTTCCTCGAGGCCGCACCAGCGAAACTTTCCAGGTCCTTGACAATTTCACCTGGATTCGCGGACGCCACACGGTAAAGTTTGGCAGCGAATATCACCGCTATGACGTTCAGAGCTTCAATGACAATCTCGAGCGCGGCATTCTCCAGATCAACACCAGGATCAATGACGGCACCGGCAACTTCGTCGCACTCGACCCCAACCCTGTCGTCAATGAACTCGCCAATTTCTTCGTCGGCAACATATTCGCTCTAGCGCTCACCGGCAACACCTCGCGCTTCACCTTCAACAACAACATCAGCTTCTTCGGCCAGGACGACATCCGCCTCCGACCCAACGTGACTTTGAATCTCGGTCTTCGTTGGGAATATTTTGGTCCGCTGGGGGAAAAACATAATTTACTCTCGAACTTCGATGCCGCCGGCAATCTCGTTCAGGTCGGCTCACCCACGCTTCCCCACGTTTACAACCGCGACCTGAACAACTTCGGCCCGCATCTGGGCGTCGCCTGGCACCCCCGCCACGACACTGTCGTTCGCGCTGCGTATGGCCTGTACTACGATTACATTCCCCAGAATATTCTGATCGCTAACTTCACCAATTCCGCCGGCGTCGCCACCAATCCCGCCAGCGCCACCAATCCGAAGGCTATCTCGGTGCCCGTCAATGGTTTTGACTTCAATTCCAGCGTCTGGAACGGTACCGTCACCGGCCCGATCTACACCCCCACCGCCTTCTCGCAAAGCATCTTCATTACTGATCGTAACCTTCGCACTCCCTACGTTCAGAGCTGGAGCCTGAACATCCAGCAGCAAATTAACGAATCCGTCGCTCTCGAAGTCGGCTACGTAGGGACCAAGGGCACCCGCCTCACACGCCTCTACGACAAGAATCAAGATTTCACCAACCCCAATTATTTTCAGATCGCCGTTCTCTCCACCGGCGCCAACTCCACCTATAACGCACTCCAGACTACCGTCCGTTTTAACAACTGGCATCGTTTCTCTGGCTTCTCCACTTACTCGTGGTCCAAGTCTCTCGACGGTGCCTCCGATGGCCTCGACTTCAACGGTGGTACGGCTGCCTTCCCGCAAAACTCGGACAACCTTCCCGCGGAAAAAGGCCCGTCCACATTCGACACACGCCATCGCTGGACTTCCGCCCTCAACTATCGGCTTCCGGCCATATCGCACCTTCCACGTCGCCTCGCGGATGGATGGCAGCTCAACTCCATCATCTCAGTGCAGTCCGGCCGGCCTATTCCCATCATTAACCAGGGCGGCGGTTCCAACTCCCATGGACGCCCAGACATCATTCCCCGCGTCAACCCCATTCTTAGCCACTGGTCACCCACCACCGGCTATCTCAATCCTCTTGCGTTCAAAGACCCCGTCGGCACTTTCGGGAATCTCGGCCGCGATCAGGTTTTCGGCCCAGGCTTCTGGAACGTGGACTTCTCCGTAAGCAAAACCACCAAGCTTACGGAAGCCCTCGCTCTTCAATTCCGCGCTGAGTTCTTTAACATCTTCAATCACCCGAATTTTGCCCTGCCGTCAAACCACATCACGCCGGCGTTCTTTTCTGACGGCACCCCGAAGCCTTTGAATCCGCCTGCGTGCAATACTTTGGTGCAGTGCTACGCGGCGGGTCTTATCACGCAAACGCCAGACGTCGCGCAGGGCAATCCTGGCCTAGGAGGAGGCGGCCCGCGCGTCATGCAGTTCGGCCTTCGCCTCCAGTTCTAGCCCCGCATCTTCGTGCCTGCTTTCTCCAGGGCGAACGTCGGTCCGCCCCTTTTGTTTGCCTCGGATTGATTTGCTTTTTTGCGCCCAACCGCCCAACAATAGAAAGGTAATCTCATTCCGCGAGGCCGCCATGCCCGAAGCCGTCATCGTTTCCGCAGTACGCACCCCCGTCGGCCGAGCCTTCAAAGGCTCGCTGCGCGCCATGCGCCCCGACGATCTCGCTGCTCTCGCCATCAAGGAAGCTCTCTCCCGGGTTCCCGGAGTCGACCCCAAGGAAATTGACGACGTCATCCTCGGCTGCGCCATGCCCGAAGGCGAACAAGGCATGAACGTTGCGCGCATCGCGTCACTTCGCGCCGGCCTTCCTGTGGAAACTTCGGCGATGACCATCAACCGGTTCTGTTCTTCGGGCTTGCAGGCGATTGCGCTGGCGGCCGAGCGCATTCGCTCCGGCTCCGCGGAAATCATCGTCGCGGGCGGCACGGAATCCATGTCCATGGTTCCGATGGGCGGGAATAAGGTTTCACCGAATCCCTGGCTTGTCGATCACAAACCCGACACGTACATCAACATGGGCTTGGGCACGGAAAACATCGCGCGCAAATTTGGCATCACCAGAGAACAGGCCGATCAGTTCGCCGCCAACTCCCACAAGAAAGCTATTGCGGCCATCGCTGCCGGAAATTTCAAGGATGAAATCATTCCGGTAGAAGTGAAAATTACTTCGCTTCCAAACGGCAATGGCGCTTCCTCCAAGCCGCACTCCTTGCCCAAACCCACAACGCAAACTTTTATATTCGACACCGACGAACTTCCCCGCGCGGACACGTCAATTGAGATTCTCGCCAAGCTCAAGCCCGCTTTTCATGTAAAGGGCATGGTCACGGCGGGAAACAGCTCCCCGATGAGCGACGGCGCCGCCGCCACCGTGGTGATGAGCGACGCACGCGCCAAAGCGCTCGGCTTGAAGCCGCTGGTGCGTTTCGTCGCCTACGCGACCGGCGGCGTGCCACCGGAGGAATTCGGCATTGGGCCGGTCTCTGCGATTCCGAAAGCTCTGAAGCTCGCCGGTCTTTCCCTTGGCGACATCGCCGTCATCGAACTCAATGAAGCATTTGCCGCGCAATCGCTCGCCGTCATCCAACAGGCCGGCCTTGATCCCTCGCGCGTCAATCCTAATGGCGGCGCCGTCGCGCTGGGCCATCCGCTTGGCTGCACCGGCGCCAAGCTCACGGCGACGATTATTCGGGAGTTGCAGCGCACCAACGCGCGCTACGGCATGGTGACCATGTGCATCGGCGGCGGCATGGGCGCGGCCGGCATCTTCGAACGCGTGTAGTACGGCCGCTTCTGCCTGCCTTCGAGTGAGCCGGAGGTTCCCTACCTTTTCTTTGCCTCCACGCGCACCAATAGTTTTTCTGGCTGGCCTTCCATTCTGATGAACTCTTCGCTGACGATATGTCCGGGCGCCAGGAGCCGCGTAACGTTTCGCAATTTCAGTGTTGCGCCCTCGACTGAGAATTCTGAGCGGTAATCGAGCGCGTCGCCTCGAACTGCCCGGTCTCCACGATGGCTCCGGGAAATTCATTTCCGAACACATACGCTTTGTACGCTTTTTCCTTGGGGTCCCAGGTCATCACAATCAAACCTTCAAAATCTCCCACCGGTCCCTGCGAGTGAAAGTTTTGCACCAGTGAATTGCCGCCGGGCCCCAGCTTGCTCGTATAAACACCCGTGTTTTTCCCGCCATTGGGATAGAAGGACGTCTTCTCGTAGCTTTCCGTGTAATCCCACTCACCGAGATAAAATTTCAACCGCTTCATCTCTGCCCCCGGCTCAGCCGGCGCGGTCTCTCCGCTCTTCATCACAGGTTCCGCTTCCACGAGCGTCTTCAAGCGATTCAAATCCTGCTTGAGCTTTTTCCTGGCGTCTCTCGTGATCAACGGCTCGAACAGCCGGGGGATATAACCATAATAATCCGTCTGGGCTTCCATGCGAATTCGCGTTTTTCCGTCCGCCTCGGTCAATCGGTATTCGGCCGTCTCCACAAATCCATTATTCAGATCTCCCACCGAAGCAACGCGAATCAGGAGATCTCTGTCTCTTTCGAATTTCATCACTTCCATTTCCATGTCTACCCGTTCGCCTTTGTAAGTCTCGACGATGCGAAATTTCCTCCCGACTTCACTCCCCTCAGCGGGCGATGATTCCGGCCGCGGCTCAATCAGTCCGCCAATCCATTTCTTCAGAAGATCATGTGTCGTAATCCAACGAAAAACTTGTGCCGCAGGCCTGTCAATCGCTACTTCTCTCACGATGTGCCCATGGTTGGGCCGCTTCCCCGCAATCAATAACGCCAGCACTGCCAGCACCACGACTGCGACCAATCCAGCCAAGATTCGCGCGGCCCACTTCATAGTCACCTCGCCCGCACCTCTCGCTCGCCACTTTCTGCTCGTTACTTTACTTCTTCGCCTTCCACAGTCCGACCGTGTTCCCTTCGGGATCTTGCATCCACGCAAACGTCCCCGTAGGAATCTCTACCGGAGGCACCAGTGTCTTTCCACCCAGCGCTTTCGCCTTCTCCAGATATGCCGCCACATCGTCCACGTCCACGTAAAACATCGTGTAATGATGCGGTTCGTGGCCCAGCGCCGTAATGTGCCCGGTCATTCCGCGCGGCTCCGCCGCAATCATCGCCGCAGGCCCCATCGGTTCGATCTTCCAGTCGAATAGGTTCTTGTAAAACTCCTGCGTCTTCGCGCTGTCCCTGCACCCAATCTCGAAATGCACCACCGGTCGTCCCATCACTCCTCCTTCCTCCTTGCGGTGGCGGCCGCTAGGCCGGCGCCGCTATCATCCTTCTTTTTCCCCCGCGTTCGTCTGGACTGCTGCGCTCGATCTTCCTCTTCAGGCCGCCAAAATGGCTCGCAATCTTTCTTCCCACCTCCCACTGAACTCCTTCACTTTCGCTTCCGGCAACCCAAATGCCGACAACCATACCTGCACCTCAATTTTCCCGGGCTCTCCTTCAATCGTCAGCCACAACAAGGCATCTTTCATTTCGCGAACCGTCAAGCAGAACCCCCTCGATTCCTTCA
This sequence comes from Candidatus Acidiferrum sp., assembly GCA_035544995.1. Taxonomy (GTDB): domain Bacteria; phylum Acidobacteriota; class Terriglobia; order Acidiferrales; family UBA7541; genus Acidiferrum. The sequence goes on along the minus strand of DASZZI010000055.1, from coordinate 67,974 downwards.
CGAATTCCACCCGCCCTGAAAGACTTTCCCCCGTTCTTGCCCGCAGCGCGTATTCCTCACCCGCTTTCAAATTCGCCCGGGCATCAGCGACAAACAATCCGCCGGCACTCATGAGCCGGCGATACGCTTCTTCCCGCGGGATACTTGCTTTGACTCGCGGCCACGCCACTTGTCGCTCTTCACCGCGGTGTCGTTCCAGCGCCCATCGCAAGCTGGCGAGCATGAAGCCCCATCCATAGCTCGTCGATTCGAACCATTCTTTCTCCCAGTCACTCTCTCCCAAAAACCCGCTCTGCACCAGCCGCACGACGGTCTTCCCGCCTCGCGCTTCCAGTGTCCACTCCACCAGCGCAACGTTTTCTTTCCAAGCGAACTTCTTCCCCGGCTCCCAGGCCACAATCTCTGCTTCGCCTTCGCACTCTGGCCCCCAGGACAAGAAAATCTTGCCGCCAACGCCCGGTGTGACGCGCGCTTCCAAGGGAAACCAGTTCACCAATTCTTTCGGATCGGTTAGCGCCTTCCAAACCTCTTGCACTGGAGCTGCAATCTCGATCTTTTTTTCGAGGCGCCGCTCTTTCTTTGTCTCTTCCGCGCGCTTTCTTTCTGTCATATCCAACCTCGCATCAGCGATTTTTTTGCTTTCCGTCCTCTGCGCTCGCTGCGTTAAATCTTTCTTCTTCAAGCACTCGCTGAAGTTGAGCCAAGATCGTCTGCCAGCCGCTCCAGCGCCCGCTCCATCTGCACTTCAATTTCTTTCGCACGCGCAGCGCTCAATCCCCATCCGCATCCATGCACGGAGACCATTTTCTGTGGCCCCATTGCAAATGCCTTCAGCTCCAGCACGCCGAGAATCGCATCCCAACCCAGCGCCGTTTCGCGTTTCGTCTTTGCCAGCACTTTTCCAGTGACGCTGCCGCCTTCCGTTAATTCCAGCGTAAATTTCTCTCCCACTTCGCCGAAGGATGGGGCGAGGGCAATCACGCCGCTACAGAAAGAACTGCGCGCGGCATGGAAGCAGGAAGAGGCCGCGCCCCCCATCGCCAGGCCTTACGGCGTCGCGACCAGAGGCAGCTCGATGAAGGATGCCTGGCCGGGCGTGTGGTAGATACGTTGCACGGCCTTGCGATAATCCCCCGGCTTGGCCCAAAAGATATTGGGAACAAAAGTCTGCGGATTGCGGTCGTAGAGCGGAAACCAGGTGGACTGGATTTGGACCATGATGCGGTGTCCGGGGAGGAAGACGTGATTTGCGGTGGGAAGCGCGAAGCGATAGAGGAGTGCTTTGTCTGGCGCGAGGGCCTTGGGTGTCTCAAGGCTCTCGCGGTAGCGTCCGCGGAAGATGTCGGCGGAAACCATGAGTTGATAGCCGCCCATTTCGGGTTGCCCGCCTACTTCGTCGGGGTAGAGGTCGATCAGCTTGACTACCCAGTCGGAGTCTGTGCCGCTGGTGGAGGCGACCAAGTTGGCGATCGGTTCTCCGCTGATTTTCATCGGGGCGCTAAGCGTATCGGAGATGAACACCACCACGTCGGGGCGGCCGGAGACTTCACGCTGGTCGTCGACAAGCCAGTTGGCCCAAGGCACGTTGTTGTTGTAGCCGACAGGATGACTGGGGCGCCCGCTAAAGGGCACGGGCTTGGCGGGGTCGGACACATATTCGTCGAATGACGTTTCGCTCGACGCCGGTGCGGTGAAGCTCAGCTTGAGACCCGCGTTGAGATAGAGCGGCGCCGGTCGCACAGTGCACCCGCTGGCGCAACCGGATGGCCACGCAGGCAAACGCCGCCATATGTTCGTACCGGTTTCAAAAGCGGACACAGGCGCTACGCCGCTCTTCGGGGCACCGTCTTTAAGATATTGCGCCAGGAATGGCGCCAGAATCTCTTTACGGAAATATAGCCCGGTATCGCTGTTGAATTTCAGCGCGCCGAGCGAACTGCCATCGTCGATCTCCTGCCCGTGATGCCATGGGCCCAGGACGAGGAAAACTTTGCCGTTGTCCGTGTCCTTCGGCTTGATCGCTTTGTAGACGGCGATCGCGCCATAGATGTCTTCCTGATCCCATAGGCTGGCTACCAGCATCGTCGGAACTTTAAGGGGTTGAGCGGCGAGAATCTTGTCCATCGCTTGTTGCTGCCAGAAGGCGTCGTAGGCCGGATGCTCGAGAAGCTTTCGCCAGAAGCCGACCTGTTCGAGGCCGTGGCGGCGCCCCAGTTCGCCCGACGAACCGGCTTGCAGGTACATGTCGTAATCGTCGTAGTTGCTCGTCCACCAGTGAACGTCGTTCTTGCGCGTCGCTTCCTGTTCATAGATGTAGGGCATGTTCAGTTGGCGAAAGGCGCCGTAGTGAAACCAGTCGTCACCCATCCAGCCGTCGACCATGGGGTTCATCGGCACGGCGACTTTGAGCGCGGGATGCGGATTGATGAGCGCCATCAACGGCAAAAAACCGTCGTAGGAAATGCCGAGGATACCGACCTTGCCGTTGCTTTCCGGAATGTTTTTCACCAGCCAGTCGATGGTGTCGTAGGTGTCAGTAGCGTGATCGACCGTCGTGGGATTTAGCGGGCCGCGCAGGGGACGGTTCATCACGTAGTCGCCCTCGGAGCCGTACTTGCCGCGCACATCCTGGACTACGCGGATGTAGCCTCCTTCGAGGATCACTTCGAGCGCGTTGTCGTAGCCCTTGAGGATTGGACCGAGATGGGAGCTGTGCGCGTGGCTGGTGAGATCGGTGGCGTCGTAGGGCGTGCGCGTCAGCAGGATCGGCGCGTTCTTGGCGCCCTTGGGCACGAGGATAACGGTGTGCAGCTTTACTCCGTCGCGCATGGGGATCGTGACGTCGCGCCTGGTGTAATCGAAGCTGTTGGTGACGGGTTCGAACTGGGCCGGCGTTTCGCTGGGCAAGGTGGAAGGAGTGGATGGCGGCGGAGCCTGGGCCGCGGTGGCTTCGGCGAACAAAAGGACGCCGAGCACCGGCGCGAACAAGGTAAGCATGCGAACGCAATGGATAGGCTTCATGTGAGTCCCTCAATAGTGCGAAAGATGGGGGTACCGGTTCCAGTTCAGGCGTGGCCACCCCGCGGGACCCTACCCGTCTGTGCGATCTCGCAGGTTTGCGCCGTGTTCTAGCGATTTAGCGACGGGATTATATCCCTGGTGCGCCTTCGCACGCCACCTTCAGAGTCCAGGCGGACGTGTAACGCAGTAACCTGAAACTGTTCGGCTACCGGCGGCTTAATAGTGTTTACTGCATCTTTTCTCCGGAGTAAAATGGTTTGATTGGTCAGCGTTGCCCGCCTCAAACAAACGTTTGACCGAAACCCATTTGCAGCAATTCCCCGCTAGGAGAGACAAACATGGCGACGGCTACTCTCACGAAGCCCGCGGCAAAGGGAGGGAGTTTCCTCCTCGAATCCACGCGGCCGGGCGACGTCTTTACGCCCGCCGACCTCAGCGACGATCAAAAGCTCATCGGCCAGACCGCCGAAGAATTCGTCGTAAAAGAAGTTCTCCCCCTCGTAAAAGACCTCGAAAACAAAAAGCCCGGCCTCATGCCGGAGCTGGTGAGAAAAGCTGGCGAGCTCGGTCTTCTCAGCGGCGGCATCCCGGAGCAATATGGCGGCGCGGGCCTCGACAAAGTCGCCACCACGGTGCTCACGGAAAAGCTGTCCATCTACGGAGGTTTTGCGGTCACACACGGCGCGCACTCCGGCATCGGTACGCTTCCCATCGTCTATTTCGGCACCGAGGAGCAGAAGAAGAAATATCTTCCCAAGCTGGCCACCGGTGAGTGGATCGGCGCGTACTGCCTCTCCGAGCCGCAGGCCGGCTCCGACGCGCAGAATTCCCTCACCCGCGCGGTGCTCAATCCCGAGGGCACGCACTACATCCTGAACGGCCAGAAGATGTGGATCACCAACGGCGGCTTCGCTGATGTCTACGTCGTCTTCGCCAAAGTCGACGGCGAGAAGTTCACCGCCTTCATCGTCGAGCGCACTTTCCCCGGTTTCAAGCCCGGCAACGAAGAACACAAAATGGGCATTCACGGCAGCTCGACCACGCCGATCTTCCTCGAAAATTGCAAGGTTCCGAAAGAGAACGTCCTGCATGAAATCGGCCGCGGCCACATCGTCGCCTTCAACGTCCTCAATGCCGGCCGCTTCACGCTTGGCGCTTCAGGCGTTGGTGGCTCGAAGCATGTCCTCGCGACCGCGGCGAAATATGCGAAAGAGCGCAAAGCCTTCGGGAAACAGATTGGCGAGTTTGGATTGATGAAGGAAAAGCTTGCCGAGATGGCCATTCAAACGTTTGCTGTGGAATCGATGGTTTATCGCTCTGCCGGTAACATGGAAGCCGCGATGGTCGCCGCCTCCGGCTCAGGTGACAAAATCCAAAACACCATGAAAGTTCTCGAGGAATACGCCATCGAGAGCTCCATCGCCAAGGTCTATGGCAGCGAGATGCTCGATTACGTCGTTGACGAAGGCGTGCAGATTTTCGGCGGCTATGGCTTTCACGAGGACTATCCCGTTTGCCGCGCCTATCGCGATTCCCGCATCAACCGCATCTTTGAAGGCACCAACGAAATCAACCGCATGCTCATCATCCAGATGCTCATGAAGCGCGCCATGGGCGGCCAGCTCGCGCTTATCCCCGCGGCGATGAAGCTCGCCGAAGAAATCCTCGCCGGACCCTCGTTCGAAGAAGCGCCCGAAGGAGTCCTGGCCGAAGAAGCCCGCGTCGTCGCCAACGCCAAAAAAATGTTCCTCCAGGCCGCTGGTGGCGCCGTCCAGAAATTCCGCGAGAAGCTCGCCGACGAGCAGGAGCTGATCGGCGCGCTCTCCAATATCGTGATGGAAATCTACGCGATGGAGTCTTCCCTGCTTCGTGCGCAAAAAGCCGCTGCGGAAAAGGGCGAATCCGCCTCGCAAACGATGATTGACGCGGCTCGCGTCTTCATCGCCGATGCCGCCGAGCGCGTTGAACATGAAGCTAGGCGCGCCCTCGCTTCAGTTCACGAAGGAGACATGCTCACCACGCAGATGGCTGTCCTCAAGCGTTTCGCCAAACGCGCGCCGGTCGACACCATCGCCCTGCGCCGCCGCGTCGCCGCCGCCGTCCAATCGCGGGACCGCTACCCGTTCGAAGGTCGTTAAGCGAAAAGCGAAATCGATTCAAGCCAGACTGACCTCGAAAAACGCCCCCCGACCCGTCGGGGGCGTTTAGTCTTGCGGTACCTGTAAAACCGCACTCTTTGCCTTCCCGCAAAACTATGCACTAGACTTTACTAGAACAACTAATATGTACCGAGTTCACGAGCAGCATCTTGGGATGCCCCGCATCCTAATTCTTGCGCTCGTCATCGTAGCGCTCCACATTTGCGAAGCACTTACGCTTGGAACATCCGCTGTTGGCACCTTCCTCGCAAACGGCCTGCAACTCTTGGCTTGCGGTTTAGCCACCGTGATGACTTTCGGAGCGCACCGCCGCGCACGCGGTCTGAGCCGCCCCTTTTGGCTTCTCATCAGTTTCGGCATCGCCATGTGGGGCGTGGCGAATCTTGGCTGGATGTATTACGAAATCGTCCTGCACAGCGAGCCGCCCACGGGATCGGCGGTGCGATTCCTCTTCGGTCTGCAGAGTGTGTTTTTTGCGATGGCTTTGTTCCTCGATCAAGACAAGGATTCAGCAACTCTCGACGCCGAATCCGTGCTCGATTTCATTCAGATCGCGATTGTCTTCTTTTTCATCTTCATCGGATTCTATTATCTGCCCGCCTACCACTTTAGCGAGCATGACGCCCTCATGCGGGAGATCCGGGTCGAAACCGGAGAAGGCGCCGCGTTGGTCGGGCTCGCTGTCGTCCAGGCGGCGCGCGCGCGGACGCAGCACATTCGCAATCTCTATGGTGGCCTCGCGCTCTACCTGTTCTTCTACACAGTGGGTATGGCTTTGGCCGACTATGTGCAATCCATCAAGCCATCGCCAACCGGCGGTTTCCTCGACCTGGCCTTCACTCTCCCGTTTCTCGGTGGCGCCCTGTGGGCCGCGCACTGGCAGCCAGCTCCTCCATCGGACAGCCCTCTGCGGCTGCGCCGGAAATCCTTCGGCGAATTGATGCTGACGAACGCCACTCTTGTCCTCGCGCCGCTGATTGTTCTCTTGCAGGTCTCGCAGCTCGAATCGGAATGGCGCGTCTTACGCTTTTCGCTTCTCGGCGTTTCAATTGTGTGTTTCGCGGGCCGGCTCGGCATTAGCGCGTATCGGGAAGCGAAAAGTGCTGAGACGGTACGCCGCCAAACCCTGGCCATGGAATCCGCCGTCGATGGCATGGCCATCTTGAATGCCCAGGGCGAGTTTACGTACATGAACTCCGCGCACGCGCGCGTTTTCGGATACCAGGATCCCTCCGAGCTCATCGGAAAAACCTGGCGATTTCTCTATCATCCCGGAGAAGTCGCGGCGTTTGAGTCCGCCATCTTACCGCAGCTCTTCGACAAGGGCGTTTGGCGCGGCGAATCGCGCGCCAAACGCCGCGATGGCTCCTTCTTCTCCCAGGAGCTTTCGCTCACGCTTCTCGAAAATGGCGGCTTCGTCTGCATCTGCCGGGACATCAACGAACGCCGCAGCGCCGAAAAAGCACGAGCCGAGGCGGAAGCCAAATACCGGGCGCTAATCGAGCAGGTCGCCGCCATCAGCTATATCGCGGAGATCGGAGTCAGCGCTGAATGGCACTACGTCAGTCCCCAGATTGGATCGATCCTTGGTTACTCATCTGAAGAATGGCTCGGCAGCTCCCGCGAATGGATGCGTCATGTGGAATCCGAAGATCACGCGATTGTCGAAGCCGCGGAAGCGGCGTCCAAAAGGGGTGAGCCGTTCCAAGCGGAATATCGCATGATCCGCAAGGATGGCCGCGTAATCTGGGTGAGCGATACTGGCGTTGTAGTGCCTGACTCGCAGGGCCATGCCCTGATGGAAGGCATCATCGTCGATATCACCGAGCGCAAGCAACTCGAAGTACAGCTGCAGCAGTCGCGCCGCATGGAAGCCGTCGGAAGGCTGGCTGGTGGCATCGCACACGACTTCAACAACCTGCTCACGATCATCAAGGGCTACACGGAACTCGCCTTAAACCGCACCGGGACACACTCGGCGCTGCGCTCGGACATCGAGCGCATTGAAGACGCCTCCGAGCGGGCCGCTACGCTCGTGCGCCAGTTGCTGGCCTTCGGCCGCAAGCAGGTGCTCCAACCCAAGACCCTCGATTTGAATAGCATCGTACTCGGCCTCGACAAACTCTTGCGCCGCCTTATGGGCGCGGACATCGAGATGAGGACCATCGTTGCCGAAGACGTCGGAACCGTCAAAGCCGATCCTGCACAAATTGAGCAGGTGATCATGAACCTGGTCGTGAACGCCCGCGACGCCATGCCCAACGGCGGCCGCCTCACCGTTGAAACCGCGAACGTCGATCTCGACTCCACCTATGCCCGCGATCACGCCACCGTGCGTCCCGGCCGCTACGTCATGCTTGCCGTTACGGACACAGGCGTCGGCATGGACGCCGAAACCGTAGCCCACATCTTCGAACCGTTCTACACCACGAAAGGCGGCGCCAGTGGCACTGGCCTTGGCCTCGCTACCGTCTACGGTATCGTCAAACAAAGCGGCGGCTATATCTGGGTTTATAGCGAGCCCGGCCAGGGATCATCATTTAAAGTTTATTTGCCACGCGTCGACGTGCCGGCGGAAGCGCCACAGGCGGCAAAAAAGCAAACGCGCGCCCGCAAAGGCACCGAAACAATCTTGCTCGTCGAGGACGAACCTGCTGTGCGCGAACTTACCCGCATGGTGCTCGCGGCGCAGGGCTACTCCGTGGTGGAAGCGCAGAGCTCCGAGGACGCGGAGCGCCTCAGCGAAAACTATGGAACTAAGATTCATCTATTGCTCACCGATGTGGTCATGCCGGGAATGAGCGGGCGCGAGCTCGCCAAGCGAATCACGGCGCGTCACCCGAAAATGAGGGTTCTGTATATGTCTGGCTACACCCACAACGTCATCGCGAGCGGAGGAATGCTGGAAAGTGGCATCGCTTTCCTCCAAAAACCCTTCTCCCCCGCCGTCCTCATCGATAAAGTTCGCGATGTCCTAGACGCCCACCGACTCACGAAATCATAGAATCTAACTTTGGTCATTGGATGGAACAGAAGCCTTCTCACGATCAAGGCTTGGGAGGGTCGCTCGCCGGTGTTTCCGCTGCGCCTTTGGGTTTGCCAATCGTTGCGAGCGTATCCACGTTGAACTTCTTGTAGTCGGAGTACTGCGTCACCTCGTTGACCTTGATTTCCTTCACCAGCAACACGCGCACTCCCACGTGCGTCTCTTCGTAAGTCGGAAGCCATACCTCGTTATTAATAAATGCTTGCTCGAAGACAAAGCTCGTGCCCTTCTGCAAATTGGCAAGCAAACCGCCGGCGAATTTCATGTCGCCGACGAAATACGCTTCCAGCCGCGCCACATCGTGCGCCTTCTCGTCGATCCACACGACCCCGGCCAGCTTCTGCACGACCTTCTCCTCCAATTTGTGCGCCTTGAATTCCGGGTTTGGCTCAAAATCAAAAACCAGCACGTCCTGCCCCCGGAAGCGCTCCCGCCGCGGATTCACAAACTGGCAAGCCCGCAAGAAGACTTCGATCCCGGGCTCGTCTCCGTCTTTCTCTTCCTTCCCTTGTTCCTTGGCCTTTTCTTCCTTGGCTTCTTTCTTGGTCTCGCGCTTCTGGATGTCCTGAATCTTCTTTTGCACTCTCTCCTTTTCTTTTTTCTGCTCTTCTTCGCTCAATGGCTTGCCGTCCTTCTTCACCAGCGTCGAAACCTCATCGCCGGCCAAGTAGAAGAACGTGCACTCTTGCTTGTCGACTTTCTTCACTTTTCCATTGCCTTCATATTCCGTCTCTTCCGTCGTCCGGGTGCCCGCATAGTTTTCCCTAATCTTGTCGATGATCTTCTGATTGTCGTCGATCTCTTTGAACAGCGCTTTCAAGTCTGGCAACTGCACTTGCGACTTCTTCGGAAAATCAAACATCCGTTCGCCGATCACGCCATTCACCGCGGCGCGTGCAACAGTGATCTCGTAGACATTCCCGCCGCGGCGCAGCTCGATTTTTCGCGGAATCCGCACATCGCTTTCCGGCCGGTAATCGTCGTAGAAAATTTCCTCATCCACCCCGCCAATCGTCGCTGCTTCCTTCACGATCAAATGTGACTGCGGATCGAAGAAAACTTGCCGCTTCACGCCCGTCGTCGTGCTGACTTCAATCTGCAGCGCGTCCTTGCCGCGCACCCGGACGTGCCCGACGAAAGCTATTGTCAGCTTGTTCTTTTTCGGGTTCACCAGCCGCGAATTGTAATATTGCCCCGCGGCTTCCAGTTGAAATCCTTCGGGTCCCACCAGCGTCCCGATCTCGCCGGCAGCGTTCTGGTGCCAAGCCGATTTTCCGTTATACGCTTCGATCAAATTCTTGTCGCCGGTGACCAGCTCCGAGTAATACCGGTTCGGCAGCTTCGTATTGAAAGTATACGTCCCCGCTTTCCCATCCGAAGCGTTCGTGAACGTTCCTTCAAGGGTTAATGTCTGAATCTTTGAGAGGGTCTTCGACCCCCCGGCTACTTTAATGTATTGTTCGATGATTTTCCCGGCATCCTGCGCGCGGGCAGGTGCAGCCACCCCGATGAAAATAAGTGTGATAACCGAGGAGAAGAATCGTCTGCGCATAAGGTTCATGCTTAGGAACGCAGTTCGAAAGGAAAAGTTTCCCGATCTTTCAGGAAATAACAGTGTTTTTCACTACTCGTACCGCAATGCCACCATGGGATCCACGCGGGTGGTGAAGACGCTAACCCCTTTGAGCAAGGAATTCCCGCGTGGCGCCGGGCGGCCTCCCGGAAAAAATACAGGGAACCGGAAACAAAATGGGGTTGCGCTGCGTTTCTTCTATTGCCATCCCATAGGACCTATGGAATTTTCGGTATGGCCATCCCATAGGAGCCACGAGGGTGACGATGAACGAAAAAGCGGATGTCTGGCAAGGAACACTGGCATTGATGGTCCTCAAGACGCTGCAAACTTTGGGGCCATTGCACGGATACGGGATTGCGCGCCGCATCGAACAGACAAGCGGTGATTTACTCGCGGTCAACTACGGAACCTTGTATCCCGCGCTGCTGAAGCTGGAGCAGGAAGGCTATATCGCGTCGGAGTGGGGGCAGTCCGACAACAATCGCAAGGCCAAGTATTACAAGCTCACGCGGGCCGGGCGCAAGCAACTCGAGAAGGAAGCTCGGGAATGGGAGCAGACCACCGCGATCCTCGCGCGGTTCCTTGCCCCCGGTGAGGAGAACTCATGAGGCAATTACGCGCATAGTTATTACGGCTCGCTGGGTTGTTTGCTAAGGAACGGCGCGACCGTGAGTTTGCGGAAGAGGTGGGAAGCCATCTCCAGATGCACACCGAAGACAATCTCCGGGCGGGAATGAGTCCGGAGAAGGCGCGGCGGGAGGCATTGATGAAACTGAGCGGCATCGAGCAGACCAAAGAAAACTATCGCGACCGGCGCAGTCTTCCACTCTTGGAAACATTGCTGCAGGATTTGCGCTTCGGCGTACGCATGCTGCGGAAGAGTCCCGGATTTACAGCCGTGGCCGTGTTGACGCTGGCGCTGAGTATTGGCGCCAGTACGGCGATTTTCAGCGTGGTTTACGGCGTGCTCCTCCGCCCCTTGCCCTACTCGAATCCTGACCAGATCGTCCGCCCCTGGGAATCGAACGCCAGCGGCGCGCGAATGAATTTCGCGGATCCGAACTTTGAAGACATCCGCGCGCAAAATCATTCGCTGCAAGGATTGGCAGAGTATGGCACGGCGATTCAATCCGTTTCAGGCGGTTCTCAGCCGACACGCACTCTATCGGCCGTCGTTTCAAGGTGGCGCTGCGCTACGAATAATTTCAAAAAAATAGAGCGCAATCTTGCGGAGTCCTCAGGGCTTCTTCTTGAAGAGACCGCTGAGGGCGTCTATGGGATTGTTTGGATTCTGCTGCTGCGATTTTCCAGAAGCAGTGCCGCCCACGCAGCCAAGTTGCGACTGGAACATGCTCGCGGCAATTCCGCCGACATCCGGCACAAATTTCGGATCAGCGGTTGTGCCGTGGATCTGAAACGGAATCGTGGCGCCCTTGCAGCCGCCCTTGCCTCCACCGATCGCTCCTAAAATGCCGCCGATGCCAGACACAGGTGCGCCAGCTGAAGAGGAAAAGGTGGCGGCGTTTGCCAGGGTTGCGGCCATCTTGAAATCGAGATTGTTCTTGGAATCGACCGTGCCAGCGCCGGTGAGATTGCCAAGCGCGGGCACAACCGCCAGGAAATTATCGGCCTGGAGGCCGTTGGTAGCCATGCGCAAATTTGTGGTGAGTTTTTCGATGTCGAGATCTTGGCCGGTCTTAACGCCAGTCAGCATGTTGATGGTGGACATCTTCGAACCGAGATCGAAGTTGGCGATTTTCGCTTTGAAAAGCCCGACGGTGCCATTGGTGACGAGTTTGTTGGTCGGCCCAGTGACATTGAGATTGGTGTTGAGGGTGCCGGCGGCGAGCGAAGCGCCTTTCGGAAGATGGATGCCGAGCGCGGGGAGAAAAGCCTCGAGATCGCGAGCCGGCATGTTCTCGCCTTCGATCTTCACATTCACGATGGTTTCGTCGGCGGGCGTCTGATACGTGCCGGAAAGATACGCGGCGGCGTTGCCGATTTTTAGCGTGGAAGGATTGAGGACGCCCGCGTTCTTGTGGAGATTATATTTCGTATTGAAATTGACGTTGACCGGGACAGTAGCAGGCGAGCCACCGGCAACGAGGAGCGCCTTGGAAAGTTTTGCGTCGCCTTTTGTTTCGGCTTCGCCATTGTGCGAGCCGACAGTTGCATCGAGATCGAGGAGGCCGCCGAGTCCCAAGGAGGGATCGAGGAAGCCCGTGGAGGCGAGATTCAAGGAGCTGACATTCAGTTTGGCATCGAGCGGCGTAAGTGCGGCATCGGCTTCATCAATGGGGCCCACTTTGCCGTCTAGCTTGAGCTTTCCGCCGTCGGGGAGCTGCGCGGTGAGAGTAACAGGAAACTTGGAAGTCATGGAGAAATCCGAAGCCACGAGGGAGACGTGATCGTAGGTGCTGCGCTTTCTTGAGCTCGTCGAGCCGACGGTGATGCGGCCGTCCTTGAGCTCGAGCTTCTTAATGGTGAGATCCGGGACAGAGTTTGTGGATCCGGCGGATTTCGACTTCGTCCGCGCTTTAGCGGCAGAGCCACCCAGCGAGGAATAGTTCCATTGGCCCGCTGCGTTGCGGAGGAGAGTGACTTCGGGATTTTCGATGGTGATGCCGGTGACGTTGAGGGTCCTGGAAAGAATGAGCGGCAGGAGATCGACGCCAACGTTCAGGGACTTCGCAGTAAGGAAAGGCGAAGAGCTGAATTTGGTATCGTCACCGATGGAAAGGTTTTCCGCGGAGAGCGAGCCGCTGAGCAAGGAGAGACTGAGATTGCCCACCTGCACCTTGCGGCCAAGCGCTTCCGAAGCTTCTCGCTCGATGGTGGGACGGAACTGGTTCACGGGAATCAAGAATGGAGCGATGAGGAGAAGGACAACGAAGACGCCAACGGCGATGAGAGCAATGCGAAGTGTGCGGCTCATGGTGACCTCCGGCTCGGCAGGGTTGTGCGACAGTTTTGATGCGGCCGGAGAGATGATAGCACGGGTGGATGGAGGAAGTGGCCCTTCGCCCACCGAGGCTGGCTCCCTTCGAGGTTCTGGGCAAGCTGGACAAGCGAGAGTGGCTGTGCCAGGAAGAGGGCGAACTGGTCGCCGCGGCGACCGCCCCTACACAGGCGAGACGGGAATCGACGATGAGCGGCGCGCGTCATGAGCGTTGGATGGTCGATGAATGTTCGTCGTTCTGGGAGCGATCTGGGCGGGGGCCGTCCATGATGATGGTGACGTGGTCGTCGTCGGGGTTGGTTTCGCGGTCGATGGCGCGGTGGGAGTGGAGGAGCTGGTTGGTGATGTAAGCCAGCACGGAGGCGCGGCGCGGGGAGACGCGGCCCTTGGTCACCTGGATGAGGAGGCGGGCGAGAAATTGCCGGATGTCGGCGCCGGAGGAGAACTCCGAGAGTTCGGGGAGGAGTTCGGCGGAGAGGTTAACGGAGTCACTTTGGGATTGTTGGCGGGAGGCACCCACGGCGGCACTCACGGTGAAATGGTGAAGACAAAGACCAAAATGGGACTTGGAGGCGGAGTTGCGGCAGCGTTTGCCATTGGCGAAACGATGCTGGCAGCGGGCGGAGTCGTTCTTGGTTGTAAGTGCTTGGATTGCAACGGTGGAGCTGGAGTTCGTCGTTGTGGAGTTCATGATTTCCTCGTTGAGGGGGGTACACCCCCCATGAAAATGGATGGTTGTCAAAGCAAAGGAGTTGCGGGAGGAGCATTTTGTAAGCGGTTGAAGAGAAAGGGGATGGACGACGGGAAATAGAAGATTGGCCAGGAGGGAGACCCCGGCCGGGCCGGGGCAGGCGCCGTACGCGGTGAGAGGAGGGGGACGGAGCGGGCTGGAATCGAAGTATCACGACCCAGCATAGCATGGAAATAATATCCTGTCAAATACTATTATTACGTAGTACTCATTCGAACGATTGCGGAGGCTCGAAAGTGGAGGCTAGTGGCTGGAAGCGACAGAGGCAGAAAGGTTTACGGCGACGCTCGGCGGAAAAAGATGGATAAATCGTTCGAATGAACCCACCCTTAAAAACCAAGGGTGGGGTACCCGCAAGAACAAGAAAACAAAGGGTTAAGACACAGACGCAGAGGGCCTAAAAAGTTCCTGATTGTTCGAATGATCCCACTCGCAAGCAGGCAAATGGGGCACCCTGCTGAGGCTTTGTTGGAGACTGACCCGGGGAAATTGTTGACAATATTGGCAGCCGCAGAAGCAGCAGGCTTCCAGCGCCTTTGGGAATTAGCCGTTGACCAAGACGCATCGGGCCTGTTTTGCGCCCAAGTTGCGCCCAGGTGTTCAGCTCAGTCGAGAAGCACGCAGATGGGAGAACATCGAGTCTTGTAAGACCCCGGTCAGCGAAGAACTGTGAACTCGTAATCCCTTCCCATACTCGATGTACCCTTGCTTCTTGAACTTATTCATAAAGTAACAGACGCGGCTCCGGGTCGAGCGAATCAATCCCCCGAGTGTCTTATGACTGATCTTCGGGATGACCGTGGTTGGCTTGCGTATCTTGTCGTAGCGGGCGATTAGCAATAGTGCGCGAGCCAAGCGTTCCTCACAGGAGCTTACGTGTTGGTCGATTAGGTCTTCTTCAATCCGGACGTTCCGTACAAGCAGGCAGGCGATGAAATGGTCTGAGAATTCATGGCCATTGTGGAGAGCGCGCCTCATCTCCTTCTCTTCGATGACCAGGATCGCACATCGTGTAAGTGCGGTAGCGGTCGCCGTGCGGAACGCTTGACCCGTCATGCAGCCCGCACCCAGGTAGTCTCCACGATGCAGAATCCCGAGAACCGTTTCCTTACCCCGCTTCGACTTCACTGTGAGTTTCACATGCCCTTTCTCGATGTAGAACACTTCCTTGCTGGCGTCGCCCTGTGAACAGATGGCTTGCCCCTCACGAAATAAAGCGATAATGCTTTTCGCGCCCATTCTTGTTAGAAAAGCTGCCGGGCGAAAAGACCTCTGGCGTCGGCGAGTCATGGCCGTCTCAAAGACCCGGCTTTTGATCTTGGTGGGAGTGCCGTTATCACGGATGAATGAATAGCAGACTTCGTCTGGAAATTTATGTGCGTTTGTGGACAGTTTGTCCAGTACTCGCAGATTGCGGCCGGAAACTCCCCTTACCATCAGTACTCCAGATAGGTCGTCGAAAGGCCTGTTCGCGACAGTTATTCGCAACGTCTATCAGCAGCAATCGCCACCAAACCAAGCTATCCCAGAGCATGAACCATCCAGAGGACGAACCGGTTCCTCCACAGCGTGGGGTGCTGGTATCTTCGTTCAGACAGCTTCGGACACGGTGCACTATTGACTAGCCCTGGTGTCCCTTAAGTGCCAAACTTTGTGCGGGATAGGCGGTTATGCAGGAGCGTGGACCCTTCGCTCCTGTTACAAAGGATCAGACGGAATATTGGCGGAAGCGACGTCGGTAGAGCGGGAAAGGACACATCATGTCATTCGGACTGTACGCACTGGGCTTCTTGATCGTAATTGGCGGTCTCGTTTATGGCGCGTACTTAATGCATGTACCGGCGCACTGGATTGCGGTCGGGGCCATCATCCTGTTGGGGATCGGGATCGTAACGGGTGTGCGAAGCACGCGTCAGAAGGATCCTTCGGCATAATCTGCCGGGCTGTTTGAAGCATCCTGATCGATCCGGTGATGGATCGCCTCACAATCTAATCTTGTGGTCAGTACTGTAAATTGAACTCACAAAAACAGGGCGTCTAAGCTCGGTGTTTGTACCGTTCCGGAGGCTTGTACAGAATTGGGCCTGGGAAGTCGGCATTTCGGAAAGTGGCTGCCACCCCTGATAGATGTCGATAAATCTCTTCACCATGAGTTAACCGCTCTCTTGCGGGTGGCCCTCGATAAGAGCGAAGGGCACCCACAGGAGGCGACGGGACGCGGTTGGATTTGGAAGCTTGCTAGGCTTTCGCCGACTTGGCGAGCAGCCGCGCCGTGTTGGATAGCCAGGCGTTGCGCAACTCGACGCGGCGCGCGAGCACGTACGCTTTGGCCTCATCGAGGCTGGCATAAACGCGCTTGCCCTTGAGCATGTTGCAGGGACGGCAGCAAGCCACCAGATTGCGCGGATCCTTCCTTCCCTTGCGAGCCCGCGGCAGGACGAAATCCACCTGCATGACCAGGGCGTTCTCGAAACTGGCCCGGCCGTCGAGGCCGCAGTACTGGCAGCGATGATCATCGCGTTCCAGGATCTTCAGGCCTTCCTGCAGGGTTACGGGCGAGGATACGAGTTATAGCGACGTAAGGTTTAATGGCATGAGATACCTCCAAAGCGGAAATCTTCGTGAGCAGGCGGGAGCTTGCGACTTCCACTTCCTTCGCGCAAGAACATAGGGCAGCGTGGGTCTGGTGTCAAGAGCAAGAGACATTTGCGTGCTGCCCTCAGCGGATGGAACATGTTATACGTGAGCAACCGTATTCACAGGCGGCGAAGTCTCACAGGAGACGCAGAAACGAGAGCCAAGTGGCGGGTAAAAAAACAATTTTCCCAGGAGATTGGCTGAGTCTGCTCCTGCTGAGCGCTCTTCTTCTCATGGCCGGTGGTGGGGCAGTGGCGCAGGAGGAGTCGAAACGCGGCAATCTTCCTGATGCGCCGACGGCCAAACAAAGCGATACCCATCCAACACAAAAGCCAGAGAACACACGTCTGAAAACGACTTTGGAGATACTTGGAAAAAGGTCGTTGTTCTTTCCCGAGCTTGCGACCGACAAAGGACCCCTGAGTAGCGGCCAAAAGTTTGAACTTGCCGTTGACGAATCCATCGCGCCGTCGAGATTTCTGGCTTCCTCCTTCACCGCGGGGATCGCACAAGCACGCAACGCACTGCCCGGATACGGCCAGGAGTGGGGTGGATACGGAAAACGCTTCGGCTCTTCCATGGCCAGCGGCGCGTCGAGCCACCTGTTTGGAACTTTCCTCTTGCCGGCGATGCTTCGCCAGGATCCGCGTTACTTTGTGAAGCTGCACGGCACGGTTAGGCAGCGCGTGGGTTACGCGCTTCGCCGCATCCTGGTGACGCGCACAGATAGGGGCCAGGAAGTTTTCAATTGGTCCGGGGTAATCGGAGCACTCCTAGCCGAGAGCCTCGCGAACAGTTATCTCCCTGACGGGGAGCGCACCACCGGAAAAACATTTACCCGATTCGGCTTTCGCATGGGCTTCAGTGCAGCGAGCAACATCGTGAAGGAATACTGGCCCACGATTTTCAAGAGTTTGCGCATATCGAAACTGGTGCCGAATGAGCGGTCGGACCCGGGCACCGTAACCCCTCCAACGCCAAGTGGTCCGCCACCCAAGCCGTGAAGATAAGGCGAGCATCGCTGGGGCCGCAGGACGTATTACAATGAAGCGGTACGGGCCTGTAGCTCAGATGGATAGAGCAACGGTTTCCTAAACCGTTTGTCGGGAGTTCGACTCTCCCCAGGCCCACCATTTCTGGACACGCTTCTCAGATTGGCCGGGGCGCCTTCGAGAATTGAAAAATGCGGCTTCCACGCTTGAAAAAAATGAGCGAAAAGCAAAAAAGACATTCGAAGGCTCCCAGCGGCACTCAAGAGGAACGCGCTTTTCCCGACCGAGGAAAAATGTAGACCGGAACGGTGAACGGGTCAATTACTGCGAGGAACGATTGAGCGGCGGGGACATTTCTAAATAGGTTTGACACAACTTAGAGGCGATGTGTTAACGGGCAGAGTCATGCGGCGTAGCGTATAGAGGAAGTGACAAGCGAAACGAATTTCTCGAGAAAGAACCGCCGGACAACGGCACTGATCGCGATCGTGGCGCTGTTCGCCGTGATCAACGCTCCATTGTGCGCGCCTCTTTGCTCCGCAAAATCCTGTGCCGCGAAAGCAGCGGAAACAGAAGGATGCCACAGCACCGCGGCGCAATATCAATATAATGATGGGTCGCAGAGCAGCCTAAATACCTTCAAGCCCTGCCGTGCGGGAGAAATCCTCGCTGTATTACCCAGCCCAGGCAAGCAAGAACAGTTTTCGTCAGTAACTCGCAGCACTGCCGCCACATTCCATATCGTATCGGCTTCGAGCCCGCTCTCTGTTGTCACAAGCACAAATTGGTCCCGACGGCGGGAGAGGAACAGCAGTTCGCGATCATCAGAGAACCCCCTCCAAACAACGCACCTGCGCATCTGAGTAGTCCTTTCCGCATGTAAATGGGACGGAGTGAATTCTGTCCCCCTCTTAACCAATTCAATTTTTTGCGCCGTTAATTTGCATAAGTTAATCGTGGAGAAGAATTTATCGCGTTTGATAAATACACGGCAGAAACCAGTACGCTAGGAGGCATAGATGAACGGTACAAGACGAAAGTTTTTTCAGGATGCGGCGGTATTGGGGGCAGGATTGATCGGCATGAGCGAGAGCTTAGCCGGCCAGGAGAGAGAAAGCGGTAGCGTCATGAAAGCGCAAGAGCACATGGGTCACACGATGCACATACCTGAGGCACGAGAAGTGCGCCGAGGTGCAGCGTCTGGACATGATCCGTTTGTTCCCATGGTGACGCCGGATATCCCGGATCTCCCCCATGAAATGGACGGCGCCGTGAAAGTTTTCAAGCTTGTGGCCGAGCCGGTGAAAAGAAAAATCGCGCCGTTCAAGACGATTGACGCCTGGGGCTACAACGGAAGCTGCCCGGGGCCGACGATTCAAGTGCAGCAGGGCGACCGCGTGCGCGTGATGTTCGAAAATCATCTCCCAGAGAGCACTTCGGTGCACTGGCATGGACTCGAAATCCCCATCGAACAGGACGGCGTACCGTGGATCAGCCAGAAGCCAGTCGCGCCCAGCGAAACGTACATCTACGAATTCACCGTTCATCAGGAAGGAACATTTTTCTATCACGCGCACAGCGCCATGCAAGAAATGATGGGCCAGATCGGGTTTTTCATCGCGCACCCGGAAAAGTCCTATCGGCCGCGCGTCGATCACGATTATGGGCTAATCCTGCAAGAGTGGGCCGTGCTGCCGAACAACACGGTGCCGAACACCGCGGCGATGGAATACAACTGGCTGACGTTTAACGGCGTGTCTGCCCCGGCGAGCACGCCGTTGCTCGCGCGGCTGGGAAGCCGGGTGCGCCTGCGAATCGTAAACATCGGAATGGACCATCACCCGATTCATCTGCATGGCCACCAATTTGTGATGACCGGTACGGAAGGCGGCCGCGCGCCGGAGACGACCTGGTATCCGATGAACACCGTTCTGGTGGGAGTGGCGCAGGCGCGCGTCGTGGAGTTCGAAGCGAAATACCCCGGCGCGTGGATGGTGCACTGCCATCTTCCCCACCACATGATGAACAGCATGATGGATCTCCTGCGCGACCGGCAGATTCAAACCGCGGACACCACCGATGCAAGAGCCCTCAGTCAGATGGAGACGCTTGCGAAGAGCGTGCCCTTCGAACACGTGCATCACTCGCCGATCGCGGAAAACGCGAATGCCGTGAAAGGCTTTCCGCAGGATGCCTTCATGGAAATGGGAATGGACGACGCCGTGGCGAAGCCGGAAACGCACGGCCTGCCCGACAACTGGAGCGCGGGGATGATGGGCATGATGACGATGATCCGCGTGCTGGCGGACAAAGAGTACGACGAGATCATCGCGCGGAAAAAATCCGGAGCGCCGGCAGAGAAGCACGAGCACCACCATGAATCGTGACGAACACAAAAAATATTCACCAGAGAAAATAGCAAAAGGGCGAGGTAGCAAAATGAACGCAACGATGAGATTCGTGGTCATGACCTTGACGGCAACGCTGGCACTAGCGGGACGATCGCGGGCGCAGCAGCCGACAATGCCAGAAATGCAAGAGCCGGCGCAGCACCATCATGGAGATATTCCGGTGGTGAAGCCGGAGTATCCGCGAATGGGGCGGGCGCAAGAGCACGCGCAAGGCGCGCTGGTCACGCTCGAGCAAGCGCAAAAAATGGCCAGCGAAACGAATCCGACGCTGCGGCAGGCAGACGCGGAAATTCGCGCCGCGAAAGCGCGGCAGCAGCAGGCAGGGTTTTATCCGAACCCACTCGCGGGATATACGGGAGATGAAATTCGCGGCGGCTCAGTGGGCGGCGGCAAACAGGGATTCTTCATCCAGCAGACTATCGTGATGGGAGGAAAGCTTGCTTCAAGCCGGGAAGTCTTCGGCGAAGAAGCGAAGCTGGCTGAACTTGAAGCGCAAGAACAACACCTGCGTGTCAAGAGCGCGGTGAAGATGGCGTTTCTGCGCGTCCTAGCGGCGCAGGAATTGCTCGATGCGCGCCGCGACCTGGCGAAAATTGCGCAAGATGCGGCAGATACGCAGCGGCGGCTGATGAACACAGGGCAGGCGGACGAAACGGAAGTGCTCGAAGCGGAAGTCGAAGCGCAACGCAGGCGCGTAGCGGCGCGCATGCAGGAAAACACTTTGCGTGAAGAGTGGCGCTCGCTGGCGGCGGTTGCCGGACGGCCGGAAATGCCGCTCGCAACGGTGGCCGGGGATCTGGAAAAAGACTGGCCGGAACTAAACGAGGAAGCCGCGGTGGAAGCGATCGCCAAGGAAAGTCCGGCGGTACAGATCGCAGACGCCGCTGCGGTTCGCGCGCAGGCCGTACTGACAAGAGCAAGGCGCGAGCCCATTCCCGATATCCAGGTGCGCGGCGGAATGGAATACAACCACGAAACGCTCGGCAGCGTTCCGTTTGCCAAAGGCTGGGAAGGCATCGCTGAAATCGGAGTGCAAATCCCCATTTTTAATCGTAATCAGGGCAACCTCGCCGCGGCCCGCGCCGACATCGACCGCGCAGGTCAGGAAAAGAAGCGTGTTGAGTTGACCCTGCGCGAGCGGGCTGCGTCCGTTGTCGACCAATACGCCAACGCGCGCCTGATGGCCGTGGAATATCGGGATGAAATGCTGCCACTGGCGAAGAAAGCGTACGGGCTAATGGCAGATAAATACGGCCGGATGCTGGCGTCCTACCCGCGCGTTCTCGAAACCCAGCGAAAACTCTACGAACTGCAGATCGAATACATCGCCGCGCTCGAAGGCGTCTGGACCAGTGGCATTGCGCTGCAGGGTTACTTGCTTACGGACGGCCTCGAAGCCCCCGCGCGGCCCGGCGAAGTCGATCGTCCCGTCCGCGAAACGAATATGCCTATGCCGGAGCGCACGATGTCCCCGAGGGAGCCCCTGCCGAGGCCGTAGAACAGGCGGCTGAGTGCAGCAGGACGTATTACAATAAAAACGTACGGCCTGTAGCTCAGATGGATAGAGCAGCGGTTTCCTAAGAGGCAAGCTTCTTTTATTTTCAGTCGGTTGCGCCGGGGGCTGGTTGTGCATATTTGTGGTAGTTAGGGTGTGTTTGTGGTTGGCGTTTGCACAGGATTATGCACAAGGATTTTGTTGTAGAATCAAAACGTGGGGCCGTGGCGCAACTGGATAGGGCGAGAGTTTCCTAAACTCTAGGTTGGGAGTTCAAGTCTCCCCGGTCCCATACTGTTATTGGTAAAGGAGCCTCAATGTCAAAACTAATTCTGCCGGGTTTGTTGACCGTCGCGTTGGCGCTGAGCGGCTGTAGTCGTGCCGCATGGCAAAGGGGGTTAGCGGGAGCGGCGCAAGGGGCAGCAGCGGCACAGCCCGTTCCACCACCTGAGCCAACTCCAGCGCCAAAACCTATAACTGTGACTTGTTACGGCAAGGGAGAAGTAACATCGGGAAACAATAAAATTTGCTATTACGACTGCTTGGGGTCGGGTGCAGCAGTAACTATTCCGGCGGTTGCGCTATGCCCCCTAACGATTCAGCATTAGGGCGCTCACTGAGGCCAGCGCCACGCGCCTTACTTGTCAGCTATTCACTGGTTGGGGAAGATGGCGTGGGGCGTTACTTTTGCAGCGTCCACACATTCTTTTCCCCGGCGCTACGCCGCGCTCCAATTTCGATAAGCAAATCTGTTGTTGCTTCCTCAGATTGCCCGATTGCGCGGGCCAGTTGTTTGAGGCTCCGCCACTTGTGGCCTCCCTTTAACAGTCGGGATTTTAGGGTCTTAATCCTGAAGCTTTTGGCCCTACGGTGGCTGAAGAAATCGCACGCACATGCGTAAAGGCCAGTAACAAGTCCTTGAATCACCTCTGGAACTACCTCGCTCATCCGGTGGATTCTACCACGCACGGCCCCCGCCGCGCCCGTAAGAGGAGCACTTGGGCCGCCATGGAGTCCTTGGACCCGGCCTGAATGGCAAGCACGTCGTGAGCCGCCGGGGTGCTTAGTTGGCGGCTTTGGGGGGTTCGTACTGTTGACCAATAGAAAAATTACTGGGTACTGTCGAAGATAGGGCGCACGGGTGCGCGCGGCTGTGTGTTTGCCACAAGGCTCAGGCCGCCGCTTCCCCCTCATGCCTATATAAAGAAGGAAGGGTATTCCCTTCCCCGCGCGCAGGCAAGATGACGACGCAGACGAAAGCCGGAAGATACGAATTTATCGATGAACTGGGCCGCGGCGCTATGGGTGTCGTTTATAAGGCTATGGACCCGGTGATCGGCCGCACCGTCGCGGTTAAGACCATCCGTTTAAGCGAGCAGGGCACCGGGCTCTCGCGACCAGAGCTTTTGACGCGATTCCAGACCGAAGCGCGCGCCGCTGGATTGCTGACCCATCCGAACATCGTCGTGGTCTATGACGCTGGCGAAGAGGATGGCCTGTACTTCATCACCATGGAGCTGGTGGAAGGCAAGAGCTTGCAATCGCTGCTGGACAGCGGGCAAGCGTTTCCGTTGCCGCGTGTGTTGCGGATCATGGAGCAGGCCTGCAGCGCGCTGCAGTTCGCACACGAACGAAACGTCGTGCATCGCGACATCAAGCCAGCCAACTTGATGCTCACTGGCGACGACACCGTGAAAGTGACCGACTTCGGCACCGCGAAAATCCTGCAGTTCGGCACGGTGCAACAAACCGCCCACGTCATGGGCACGCCGAGCTACATGTCCCCCGAACAGGTGAAGGGCCGCGCCGTAGACGGGCGCAGCGACATTTTTTCTCTGGGCGTGATGCTCTACGAAATGGTCACAGGCGAAAAGCCATTTCCCGGCCAAAACATCACCACGGTCATTTATAAAATTGTGAATGAGGACCCTGTCCCGCCCCGGCAGATTGATCCGTCAATCCATCCTGGAATTAGCGGAGTAGTGATGAAGGCGCTAGCCAAGGAACCGGACGAGCGCTATCAGAGCTGCCGCGAAATGCTCGAAGACCTTCGGAATTACCGCTCACTCGCGGGCGCCGGGAACACGGAAAAAACGATGGTCCTCGGCGGACCGCGTATCTCCAGCACACCCGATGCGACCGTTGCAGTAAGTGCGGGTGGCGGACGCGGTGGGCGCGGCGAGGATCCGCTGGCGGCAGCGGCGGCGCGCTCGCTAACCGCGCGCGCATCGAGTCCCGGCCAAACACCTGTGATTCGGCGCACCGGCAGCGTCGCGCCATCCGAGCAACCGAAGAAGAAAAACGTCGCCGGCACGGTTTTCGCCGCACTGTTTCTGCTAGGCGTGATCGTGTATGGCGGGTACAAGCTCCGCCCTCAATATGAATATGCCCGCAAACTCCGGGAGGCACAAAAAACCGGCGTGACTGAGTCTGTAACCCCGTCTTCGGGAGCAGCAGAAGCGAGTTCCGCAGCAAATACACCTGCGGGTCCGAGCGCGAACGAGCCTGCGCTTCAGCTGAAGGAGCCAGCGCTGTCCGTAGTCCCAACCACCAATACGAAGCCGCCGGAAACAACTCCCGCAAAACCAGCTCCCAAAAAAATCGAGTCAGCGGTGACTTCCGCCGCCGCGGAATACAAAGGCCGTATTGAAGAAGCCGCCTCGGAGAAGGGATTGAAAGGCCGCCTGAAAGTGCAAGCCTCCAATAACACCTTGACGCTGGCCGGAAAACTCCGCCCTGGCGAACACCGCGAGATGCTGCAATTCCTCCGAAATGCACCGGCGAACGTGCGGGTCGTGGATCACATCGAGTACGACGATACTCCGGACCCGACCGCGGCAAATGACGCGGACGGCGCCCATCCAGTGCCCGCCGCAGGACATGGTGCAATCCACGTGTTGTCGGACGTCATCGGCGCAACCGCGCTGCTGTACGGTCCAGGCGGACACGTCCTGAACCAGTGCCAGACGCCGTGCAGTTTCAACAATCTCTATCCCGCACGCTACGGCTTGGAAGTAAAGAAGGATGGCTACGAGTCGATGCAAACGGCGTTGCAGGTCAAGTCAGGCGACGTGCTGGACCAAAAGATTCGATTGGAGTCCCTAGCCAATGGATTATACGTAAGCAGCCGCCCGCCGGGAGCGGATGTCTTCATCAACGGTGCGAAGCAGTCTGGGCAGACGCCAGCGACTCTGCCGCTGGCGCCGGGGCAGTACAATCTCGTGCTTCGTTTGCAGGGTTACGAGGCGTACGCGGGGAACGTGCAGGTAAAGGACAATATACAGACCACGCTGGATGCCGAGCTCAAAGAAAAAGCAACCAGCCACGTGGCTTGGGCAGACGTGACGTCCAACCCGAAGGGTGCGGAAATCGTGATCGATGGTACGTCGAGTGGCCAATTCTCGCCGTCGCGCGTGCAAATTACCGCAGGCACGCACGTCGTGACGCTTAGAATGGAAGGTTACCAACCAGTCCGCCGGACCGTCCAGGTGACCGAGGGCAGCACAGTCACCGTCGAAGGGACACTCCGGCTTAAGTAACCGCTGTGAAATCAGCAGTTAGCGCAGTCAAGGACAGGGATAGGAAGGCGAACACGCCTTTCTTAGGAACTGCGGAAGACCCTACTCAAGTCGTAACCTAATGTTACGTTGCGGCTAATCTAGTCCTAAAACTACCTCAAGTGCTGCCTCATAACAAAGAGCTTAGCCGTAAAACCAGAAGGCCGGAGGCTTGCTTGCTTTCTCCATAGGGCTATCCTGCCCCCGGGGATCCACCCCGCGAGCTGTAGTGCAGATTTCCCACTCGCCGATAGGCAGAGTGAGACACGCATAGAAGCAAGCGAGGAATGCTTTGGCACTTGGGGCCGCAAACCACGTCAATAAAAAGAGCCACCGCTCGGGACTGGGTGCAGCCGCGCATCCTGCCGCGCCGCGTAATTCTTGGCCGCTGACGGGGGCGGTGCGCCTGGGGCAGATGACCTCCGCGGAAGTGAAACCCGCGGACGTGAATCGGGCGCTGCACGAATTGCACATCCTTCTGCGGTCACAGCGGCTCTATGAAAAAAACCACCCGCGCGCCCTCGAGAGCCTGGACACCTCCTACGAATTGCTCCGCGGCGTCGCCGCTGCTCTCAACGGGCTGGAACTGCGAATCGAGCGCGGCGGAGTGGTAGTGCCGAAAATAGGCGATACTCATCTGGAGGACTCCCGCGGCGAACTGCAGGCCCTGGCCGCGGAACTGCAACGCTCTGGAATTCATTCCCTGATTTTCGCGCGGAAATTTCATGTAGGCGAACTAGACACCCTGGCGCAACTCGTCAAGGCAGCGTTGCTAAGATCAGAAGAGTCGGTGAAGCGCGGAAACATGCCCTGGTGGCCGGCGCGTCTCTTGGAGAGCGGAGTGGAAGGTATTCAAGTCAACGCGAGTACGGACCGCAAAGTGGACACGGTGCTTGCGAGCCTGATGGCTGCGCTGGTTGCCTATGGCGGAAATTCACCCCGAGAGAGCGCCAATACTCCCATCCAAGTTCCCGAGATCGATGATCTGGTCGCTGCACTGCGCTTGCTGGCCCGGCTAACCCCGCCGCTCGAAGTGGCGCGAGGGCTTTCTCCGGAAGAAGCAGCGCGAGCCATCCACGGCGCGATGGAAGAAGCCAGCCGCGAAACCGTGCGCATGCTTCTCAGCGCGATCACCGTCTACGCGCCGCAAGACGCCGAGCGTCCGCAGCCCTATTTGTTGCGCCTCTCGGAAAGTCTCAGCTTCGAATTTCTGAGCGCGGAATTTTCCGCCGGCACGCTCACACCGATGAATGTGCGCTCCATGTTCAACCGCCTGGGTGACGTGCTAGTGTCGGCGGGCGGATATTCCGGACCTCACTCTTCCCAGCATCTCTCCTCGCTTGCAACGAAGTGGGCCACGGACACTCATCGCGAACAGCTCATCGAAAAATTCTGGCTGGAACTTGCCCCGCGCGAGAAGTCCAAGGTCCTGCGCGGTCCGGAAGTCTGGACCGTGCCGGTCGTCGCGCTTCGTCAGACGCTTGGACAACTTGCGGACGCCGGAGCCGACGCTCCGCGGCGCGAAGCACGGAACATTGTGCTGAATTACGCACGGCGCCTGGAGATTAACGATCCCACTGCCCGCCGCGCGGTCGCCGCCGGCTTGAACGAAATGACGGCGATCATCGAGTCCCTCTGGCCCAATCAAGTTCCGGAGGATCTGAGCCGCGGCGCCATGAACGCGCTCGAGAAAGAAACAATTCCGGAAACCGGTGCGCTGCTCGCCGCATTTCTTGAAACGCTAGGCCGCATCGCGGTGAGCCGCGCAGATTACGCGGGTTTTGAAAACATCCTGACCGGGCTTGAACGCGCCCCGCGTGACGTTGAGCACGAACATTTAGCGGCCCTGGCACACCGGCTGGTAGCGCAGGACCGCTGGCTGCTGCTCGTTGATGCCGCACTCGCCAATCGCGCGCTTGATCCCGTCCTTCCCCGCCTGCTACAACGCGACCCGGAGCGTCTGCTCGACCGCTTGACTCTGTTGCTGACCGATCCGCGCGGCGCGGAGCAAGTGCCCGCCATGGCCCGGCTATTGCGGACCATCGGCGTGCCCGTCTTGAATTTGCTCGAAACTCGACTTTACGAAGCGCGGCGGCAGCGCGTGAGCGCTGCAATCAAGCTGCTCG
Source organism: Candidatus Acidiferrum sp. (assembly GCA_035544995.1). Classification (GTDB taxonomy): domain Bacteria; phylum Acidobacteriota; class Terriglobia; order Acidiferrales; family UBA7541; genus Acidiferrum. The sequence continues at coordinate 41,244 of DASZZI010000055.1, read as the reverse complement.
CCGCGGCCGATACCGAGCGCTTGCTGCGCGGTCTGCCGCGCGCACTGGCAAGCTGGGAATGGAACCTTCAAGACCTGGCGGTCAGCGAAATCGCGCGGCCCGCCAATTCCGCTTCCGCGCATAGTGCTGCCTTTGTGTTTTCCGCGATTCTCGCCGACGCTCATCCCCTGGTCGTGCCGATGATGATCGATCAGATCGGCCTCGCCCAGGAGACCACCGCGGTTTCCCAGTTGATGGAGATCGCCGCGGGCGAGCACGAAATTCTGCGCGACCTTTTTGTGCGCATAAAGGCCATCGAGGCGCTCGGCCGCATGCACGCCGTCGAAGCCGCTGAACTTCTCCGCCAGCTCGCCGAAGGACGCGAAGGTCTGGCCTACGCGGAGCCCTCGGGTTTGCGCGCCGCTGCGGAAGACGCTCTCGCGCTCCTGGAAAACCGTCCGTCCTCGGCACGCGTCCGCGCCGCCTTCGAAGCTGCGGCGCAGTCCAACGCGGGCTACGTCGTGCCACGCCGCTACGTGCGCGTCCCGCTCGAATCACCGCTGCGCGCGCAAATCGATGGCGCCCAAGCGGGCCTCGCGAGGGTCAGGACGATCAGCCTGGGCGGCGCCTATCTGGAATCCCCCAAGAAACTGAGTGTCGGCGACTCCATCCAGCTCGAGGTGCGCTCCGGCCTGCGCAAGATTCATTTCACCGCGGTAGTCCGCAACATCGGCCCGGACGGCAACGGCGTCGAATTCGTGCACATGAAGGACGAAGACCGCGAAAAGCTCCGCAGGCTGGTGCAGCGCCATCTGCAGCTCTGATCTCTCGCCGCTCTCGAATTTTCACGCAACCTTCCATCCCCGAAATTCCCTGCAACATCTCAATTGTTGACTATTGACGCGGTGTTCCTTTGGGCAGAGCGTCAGCTACTGCTAAACTGCTCTCCGTGCAGAAACCAAAGCAGTCTGCGGTGAAGATGGAGTCGGATTCATGACGACGGAATTATGGGTGACAGTGGTGGGAACGTTGGGGGGATTTTGCACCACCTTTGCGTTCGTTCCGCAGGTAGTGAAGATCTGGAAGCAAGGCGGCCGCGATCTTTCCTACGGCATGCTGGCGCTTTACTTGATCGGAGTGTCGTTGTGGCTGATCTACGGTGTGCTGCTGCACGCGCTGGCGATCATTCTCACGAATGCCGCCACAGGGTTGCTGATCGCCTTTGCCACGGTTCTGAAGGCCTGTACCGATAACAGAGTCGCAAGCAAAGAAGATCTCCGAGGCGGAGCAGCCGATTAAGGTTTGCCAATGCATGCAAACTCCTTTTGCGAACACCCTGAAAAGCACATCCAGGGAGCATAGATCCGGACGTGGTGCACAAGAGCGCGGTCGATCTGGCGCCCTGCCCGGGTAAGCCCGGGAGAAGTGCGGCAAGGCACGACATTCTCTTCCCCCTTGCCCTTTTCGCACTTTGCCGCTTGCCAAGTTCTCCAGCAAAGCTCATGCTGCGACGGCCGTTGGGGCTCGTCGGCGGGAACAAGATTTTCCTTGCCCAACAACCCAGGGACACCATCGGAGGGATGATTTTTTGATAGGACCACGGCTCGTAATTTTTCAGTTGAAAGCAGCGGCTAATTGCAGTAAAAGCCCAGTATTCAATCGCATGCGCCAATACAGGCGGGAGGCCCCGCCACCGCTAGGGGTAGCGGAAGATTGATGGGTTCCAACTAGGAGGAAAACATGCAGCGCAGGCAAAGTGTGTTTGCGTCGACCGCTCCGCGGTCATTATGGACGGTACTGATGCTGTGCGTGTTGGTGCTAGTTTGTGCCGGGATGGCTGTGGCGCAGGTCAACACGGCGACCCTTTCCGGAACGGTGACGGACCCGCAAGGTCTAGCGGTGAAAGGCGCGAAAGTGACGGTCACTAATATTGGCACCGGCGCCGAACGCTCCACCGTCAGCGATGACACTGGCCGCTACACGCTGGTTGGACTCCCTCCCGGGCAATACAAGCTGACCGTCGATGGAGGAGCGAGTTTTGCCGCCTACCAGAACGCGTCCATCGTGCTTACGGTAGGCGAGAATGCCACGCTGGATCCCCGCCTGGAGCTGCGCGGCGTGCAGCAGACGATCACCGTGACCACGGAGACCGCACCCATTGAAACAACGAAGACCGAAGTCTCGCAAACCGTCGAACAGCGCCGCATCGACAACCTCCCCATAAATGGACGCAGCTATATCAATTTCACATTGACCAATTCGCAAACGACCCGGGATGTCGCACCGACAATTGGCCCCGCGCCGAGCAGCGGTCTGAATTTCGGCGGGCAGCGCGCGCGTTCGAATGAGGTGAGCGTGGACGGCGCGGATGCGGTGGATAACTCGATTAACGGTATCCGCGCGACGGTGTCGCAGGAGGCCGTGCAGGAGTTCCAGCTCATTCTGAGCAACTACAACGCCGAGTACGGCCGCGCTACCGGCGGCGTCATCAACATCGTGACCAAAGGCGGTGGTAACGACTTCCATGGCAATGTTTTCGGATTCCTGCGCAATAAGGCATTTCAAGCGCGCAATGCCTTTTCGGGCCAGGTAGACCCGACCACGGGGCAGCTCAACCCCGTCAAGCAGGGCTTCACCCGCGTGCAGGCCGGTGCGACGCTCGGCGGGGCCCTCAAGAAAGATAAGACGTTTTACTTCCTTTCCTATGAAGACACGCTGCGCGAAGAGACGGGGTTTTCGAGCATCGGGATAAATAGCTTCGGACTGCAAACGTTTGCTGTTCCGACTCTCGGCGGTCCGGTTCCGGTGCAACTCACGCCTTCGCAGGGAGCGGCAATGAATGCCTTGCTGGCACTCGGCGGCAAGGCACAACAAGCAGGCGCGTTGTACGGACTGTTGATGGGCTCGGCATCGAGCGTGGCGCTGAATAAGTTCGACTTTGGGGCCGTTTCCAGCATTCTATTGTCGCAGGCGACCTGGACGAACGTGGTGGTTCCGCCCGGAGCGCAGTTCCCCCTTCCCGTGACGTGCCTCGGGAATGGACCGCAGGTGAATGCAGTATCGTGCTTCCCGTTCGGGCTGGGCATCGCGCCGCTGCCGGGGTCCTACAAGGGACTGAATCAGCTGCGCGGCAACTTCCCCGTCACCGAAAAGACCAGCCTGTGGTCGGCGCGGCTGGACGAGCGCTGGAACAACAAAAATAATTCGTTTCTTCGCGTAAGTGTGTCGCCGTCGCTTGTGACAGGAGTTCAGTCCACGGCACAGAACCAGGTGTTTGGCCAAAACTCCGGCTCGCGCACAGGTCTGAACCAGTCGCGCGACCTCTCTGCTATTTTCCAGCACGACACCATTGTGAGCGACACGGCATTCAACCAATTCCGCTTCCAATTTGCGCGGCGCGGTTTGCATTTCGGATTTTCACATCTCCCCGGCGGAGATCAGCTCGCCGTAAACATCCCGGGCTCAGCCTACTTCGGGCGCGAACCGTATTCGCCCGTGAACCGCATCGAGCGCCGCTGGGAGTTCACGGACAATGTGAGCCTGATCCGCGGCAAGCATACTTTCAAAATGGGCGGGGATTACAACCTGGTCCAGTTGCGCTCGAGCAAGGCGCAGATCTTCGAGCTGGACTTCGGCGGAGTCGCGAACTTTGGCGGACTGGCTGCTTCGACGGTGAGCGGCGGCATCCTGCCGGACTGCGTAGGCGGAGCAGGACCAACCTGCGCGGGAGGGATCGCTCTACCCGGCACGACGGGCTTGCAGTCGTACGGGCTGGGGATTCCGACGACGTACATTCAGGGCATCGGGCAGTCCAAGCAGCCCTTTGACAATATCCCCATCGGTTTGTTCTTCCAGGATAGCTGGCGCGTGAACCGCAAGTTGACATTGAACTACGGCGTGCGCTATGACGTGGAGATTACACCGCTCTTCGCCGCCGCGACCCCGCTCAATGCGGCTGCCGAGAAGGCGCTCGGCGTCGTGGAAGGAATTCCGCGCGACTACAACAACGTGGCCCCGCGCTTCGGCTTGGCCTGGGATCCCAAGGGTGATGGGAAAACCGTCATCCGCGCTGGATATGGAATTTTCTACGACCACCCGCTGCTTGCCATCCCGTTCGACGCGACCACCGCGGATGGAGGCCGGTCGGTGCAATTGGAGACAGGCGGAGGCGCGGCCTCTGCCTGCGGATTGGTCACAGCGGTTTGCGGCGGGGGTTTGGACAGCCCGGGGAATCTAAATGGCTCCTCGATCTTCCAGGGCGTCCTGAACGCGCTGCCCAGCATGGGGTATTTGCCGGACCACCAGCGCTTCGATCCCCTTCTCCAGGGTTCGCTGTTCGCGAATCAGAATTACCTGCAGGCTGGATTTCCGCTGGCGGCCCTGCCGTTCACCCTGCCGGTGGCCAAGAATTTCCAGTACGGCTCCGCGCAACAGGGAAATCTGACCATCGAGCGGGAGATCGCGGGGTCTTGGAAGATCAGCGCCGGGTATCAATATACGCATGGCGTGCACCTGTACCGTCCCGTGGACATCAACTCGACGGATCCGCAATTGCTGGATCAAAACTTCGCGAACTGTTTGGGCGGAGTGGCAGGGGGACTGTCGACGGCGTTGTCCTGCTCGCCGAGCCCCGCAGGTGTACGTCTTACGGGAGCGCGCGTGGCTCCCACGCTGAGCACCTGTGGATTCAATCCGATCGCCCCGGTCCTGGGTGTCATCTTTGGCTGCCCCGGACCTCTTGGGTTCTTGAACAATCAATTCGTGAGCACGGCGGCGGCGTTCAACTTCTTCCGACCGTCCGGGCCCAACCCGTCGTTTGCCGGACCGGGCGCGGTGAACTATGCGTTACTCGTGGGATTGGCCCAACTGGCGAAGTACCCGCGGGGTTTCGGCGTTCCGGTGCCCTTCAACAGCGTGGACGCTCAACTCTCCAGCGGGAATTCCGTCTATCATGGGCTAACTATAAACGTGACAAAGCGCTTCTCGCACGGGATGGAGCTGCTGTCGAGCTACACGTATTCCCACTCGATTGACGATTCCACGGACCTGCAGTCGCCACTTGAACCGCAGGACAGTCGGTTCCCGAACCTGGAGCGGTCGAATTCGGACAACGACCAGCGACATCGCTGGGTCACCAGCGCAGTGTTCCAGTCGCCTTCCGCCACGCAAGGCGATAGTGCGTGGAAACACTTCATCGGGGATTTCACGCTTGCACCCATCATCGAAGTGGCCTCCGGGCGGCCGTACACGTTGATCACCGGCACGGACTTCCGGCTGGACCTCGGGGCGTCCGGTGGACGGCCTTCCGTGGGCAAGAACGGGTCACCTTCGAACTTCATTCCCGGCGTGACGTTCACCCTGCCGGATGTCTGCTTGACGGGCAGCCGGCAGCAGTTCACCGTGCCGTTCGTCACTGACGCGGGGGCGGGCTGCATCGGAAATCTCGGGCGGAACAGGTTCGTCACACCCGGGTTCTTCCAGGTCGACTTGCGGCTCTCCCGGCGCTTCGCCATGGGCGAGCACATGAAGCTGGACGTCATCGCGGATGGGTTCAACCTGCTGAACCGCCTGAACGTCGCCGCGGTGAATCAGCTCTGCAACCCGAGCGCGGGATGCCAGGCGTCGGGCCAGCCGACTGCGGCCTACGACGCGCGGCAGTTCCAGTTCGCCCTGAAGCTTAGCTTCTAGAGAAAAGTTGAAACTCGGTGATCCAGGAGGGCCTCGCAATCGCGGGGCCCTCTTTTTGCAGGGGAATCTACTTTTCGCCTTCGGTGATGGCGGGATTCAGCAAACGGAGACCCGTCTCGGTAGGCTCGACGGATGTCAGCTCACTCGTCGACTGAATCCCTTTTTCTTTCAATTTTCGCGCCGCAGGCAAGAGACGAGCTTCCAGTGAGCCAACCGCCTTGTTGAAGGAATTGTTGGCCCGCTCCAGGCCACCCCGAATGTCCTGAACGTGTTCGACAAAATTGACCAGACGCTCAAACAGGTCACGGCCGAGCGCGCTGATTTCCTGAGCGCTCTCCGCAACTTGTTCTTGCTTCCAGCCGTAGGACACAGCGCGCAGGATGGCGATCAGATTAGCGGGGCTGGCCAGGACCACGTGAGCCGAGATCGCGTCCTCCAGCAGATTAGGATCTTTTTCCAGCGCCGCGCTGAAAAAGGATTCACCCGGAACAAAGAGCACGACGAAGTCAGGGCTGGGTTCGAATTGTTTCCAATATTCCCTCGAAGAAAGTTGATTCACGTGGCCTCGCACGAGGCGAGCATGATCCGCGAGACCCGCCTCGCGTTCGGCATCGTTTTGGGCTTCCGCGACCTTCAAGAATCCATGGAGAGGAACCTTTGCATCCACCACCACGCGCGCATGGCCCGGCAGATGGACGATGAGATCTGGACGAATGCGGCCCTCGGGAGTGTCCACGGAAACCTGTTCTTCAAAGTCGCAGTGGATTGACATGCCTGCCAGCTCGACCGCGCGTCGGAGCGTGAGTTCACCCCAGCGGCCTTTGACTTGTGGCTGACGCAATGTGCTGACAAGGCTGCCGGTCTCCTTCTGAAGCTCGCGGTTGGTTTGTGCGAGGTTTTGGACCTGATTGCGGAGTTCACCGTAGGCAGACTCGCGGTTGGATTCGAGCCTGCCGAGATGGTTTTGAAGATCCGTAAGCCGCTGTTGAAGCGGATCCACAAGGCCCTTAATGGATTCCTGTCGTTGCGCGAGGTCTCCCGCAGCCTGCTGCTGTAAGTTGTCGAGACGCTCCTGGGCAAGATGGAGAAACTGTTCATTACTTTGCTGCAACGCGCTGGCGGCGAGGGATTGAAAGGCTTCACGAAGCTTGGCTTCGGCTTCGTTTAATATTCGTTTCTGCTCTTCGAGGTTAGCTCGCTCACTCTGGCGCTCTGTTTCGGCACGCGTGCGGAGCGTCTGCTCATTGGAAAGATCCTTTCTTAATCGGTCCGTTTCGGCTCGCGCCGTCTGGACTTGATTGCGGGTTTCAAGAAGTTGAGCAGAAAGTCCTGCTAATTCTGATCGAAGGCGATTCGCCCGCGAGGAAGCAGACAGCCACGCCAGGAGCGCACCAAGCGGGACCGCAAGGACGACTGCAACGATGAGCGGTAGATTCATAGCTGTTCCCTGAGAAGCGTAAAGCCCACAAGGTAGGAGAAATGTAACACAGGTGCTCGCTGGAAGACTGCTGACTCCGATGTCGCAATCGACTTGGAGCGGAATCTGCTATCGCGGCGGTCCAACCGAAGACAACAGCCGAATAGAGATCAGAAAACTCCCGCGTTTGCGGCCGAGGATTTCGAACTTCGCCGCATTCTTTGCTCCGCCGGAGGATGAGAGGCGTACCGAGTTCCCACCGGTGAGTTCCGCGATATCGGGCGCGCGATTGCGCGCTTCGAGTCCTACTACGGCGGTCGTGCCGTGGACGTGCACCGTGAGCACTCGGCGTTTGCCTGGCGCCAGCGGTGAAGAATCTGCTTCGAGCTGCAAAGCAACGAGCGTGATCGTGAATTTTGGCGCGCTGCGCTTTGCGCAGGAAACCTCGACGGCAGCGGGGCCAGGCTCGAGATCACTGGGAGGAAGAACAACCAGAGAGCTGGGTGAAGACGCCAAGACCAGCGTGGCCTTCCCGCCGATGGTAACTTGATTTGCGTCCGCGTCGCCGCAGAAGCCGTGCCCTGTGAGTTCAAATCGGTCGCTGATTGAGGCCACGCGCGGCGCGGAATTAACTGCAATCGACGCTGAAGCTCCCTCCGCAGTGGAGAGTATTGCCGTCGGCACCCGCACGGGACGTCCTTCAATGGACGCAAATACAACTCCCGGATTGAGGGGCGCAACAAACAGCGCGCGTCCCGTCGCATCAGTGGTCAGCCGGTCGCCATTCGAAAAGTTCACCCTGACTCCAGGCGTCAACCGGCCATTTACGTCCAGCACAGCGAGCGTCGCGCGCTCGCCCGACACGATGCGCCGCGGCAACAACAGTATGCGCGCGCCGGAGGCCGGCGGCGCCTGCTGCGCCAAAACGCCACCCGAAAAAAGAACCGCAGCTGCGCCTAGGAATGCAGCTGGGAAACAAAATCGGCTCGAAGGCATGATGAGATTGTAACGAAAAAGAGACAGTCCCAACCCGGGCAAGTTACCTCCATGCCAGAATATTCGAAATGTTACATATTTCAATACCGAACGAGTGGCTCGAATACCTTCGCCAGCAAGATGAGATCGGGATGGATTACTTGGTAGTTCGCGTTGTTCTGCATGACGGTCGTAAGTTCGAACAAGTAGCAGTCACTGCGGTTTGGATCGTCCAAGTTCGCGGATAGGAAGATATCCCGTTTTCCTCAGCCGATAGCAAAGAAATGACCATCAATCACAAGAAATGGGAGTTCCAAAGAGACTGCTAGTTCAGCGGAGGAGAAAGTGTAGCGAAACCCGAGGTAGTAGGGCGACAGCGGCAATAGCACACTTTCTCCGGGCACGCCACCCGACGCAGGGATCCGCTTGTGGCTAAAAAGCTGGTAATCAGTAGGGTTCAAAGTCTTTCGCCACGGCCAGGCGTCTGCTAGCTTGGAACGACGGTTATCCAGCACGGGTGTGGGCGTGGTGTGAACCCCGCCCGATAAGGGGAGCATTAGTGGAAATCGTAAGCGGCGGTGTAAGCGACGTAGGTCGCCTGCGCGCAAACAACGAAGATTGCTTTCGCATCGTCGCGCCGTTGCAGCTCTTCGTCCTGTCCGACGGCATGGGCGGCGAGGCCCATGGAGAAGTCGCCAGCGCATTGGCGGTCGAGACCGTTACGAAGCATTGCCTTGAAGGTCAGGAGAATCCCGCCGCTCCACTTCTTGGAGAGCCGCAGGCGGGTCTGAGCGACCATACCAGGCGCCTCGCAAGCGCCGTGCATCTTGCCAACAAAAAGATTTTCGAGTCCGCCGAGGGGCATCCCGAACAGCGCGGCATGGGCGCCACGCTGACCGCAGCGTGGATCGATGGCGCCAAGCTCAGCATCGCGCACGTCGGTGACAGTCGCGCCTATCTTGTGCGCAGCGGTACGTTGCAGCAACTGACCAGTGACCATTCTCTGGTCGCGGAACAAGTGCGCCGCGGAATTATCACCGCCGTCGAAGCCGAAGAGAGCCAGATGCAAAGCGTCCTCATCCGCGCCCTGGGAGCCCAGGCGGACGTCGAAGTCGATGCCGAAGAACATCCGCTCTTCGTGCGCGATATTTTGATCCTGTGCTCCGACGGCTTAACCCGCATGGTCACCGAGCCCGAAATTGCCGGAACGCTCCAGGCGGAAACAAATCCAACCAGGGCTGCGGAAAAGCTTGTGGCGCTGGCCAATGAGTACGGCGGCGCAGATAACGTCACGGTGATCGTCGTGCGTCTCGAACCGGGTTCAAAGGGATGGTTTTCCTGGCTGCGCCGTGGGGCGCGAAAAAATGCGGCCAGCAATGGCTCCGCAGGAGGAAAGTTAGATGGCTAAGCTCAGCCTCATGTTTCAAGACAAAATCGTCAAGGAAGTTCCGGTTGGCAGCCGGCCCATCGGTATCGGCCGCTCTCCGGACAACGACCTTCCGGTGGATAATCTCGCCGTGTCAAATTATCATGCGCGTGTCTACTTCGAGGGTGGCCGCCTCGTGGTTGAAGATCTCGATAGCCTAAACGGCACATTCGTAAACGATATGCGTGTCGAGCGCGCCACGCTCCACGACGGCGATTCCATCCATATCGGCAAGCACCGCATCAAAGTCGATGCCACCGGCGACGCGCCCGTGCCTTGGGACTCGGGCCGCAAATCCGCCGCTCCGCGCATCAACGAAACCATGGTGCTCGACACCAAAGAGCGCCGCGAGATGCTCCAGCAAGCCGCCGCCATGGGTGAGCGCACGCAATTTGCCGCGGGCCGCATTAAAGTGCCGACACTGATCGTTCTGAGCGGCAGAACCGATCAGAAAGAATACATGCTGACGAACAAGCTCACCGTCATCGGAAAATCCGCAATGGCTACCGTGCGCCTCAAGGGTTGGTTCAAACCGCACATGGCCGCACAAATCAATCAGCGCGACGACGGTTTTTACATCGGTCCGGGCGACAAGGTTCCCACCGTGAACGGCTCGCCGATCCAGGGACCGGTGCGCCTCAATGATGGCGACGTGATCGAAGTAGGCGGCGTGCGCTTGAATTTTATCTTCCGCGAATAGCGCTCAAGACGAAATAACGGCTCCGTCAACGCGCTTCTGGCAACGGCGGGGCTTTTTCGGCCTCTACGAGCTGCCGCAATCGTGGTGGCGCCATCGCGCGGGTACTGGAAACGTTGCCAAGAGTCTCTCTTCGAAGAACCGCCTTCCGGCTGGGACGGTGTCTTCACCATGACGCACAAGTGAGCCATCGATGAAGGCCAAGCCGGCGATTCCCAAGCGGCCGAAATTGTTGCGCATCTCCGAGGAGATGAAACAGTGGTCAGCCATGATGGAACGCGAGCTGAGCGCCTGGCCGGGCGTAAAATCACGCCCCATGTTCGGATTCATCGGCTTCTATCGCGATAATAAGATTTTCGCCGGCCTCCCGCGCACGCGCGCCCTCAATACGCCCAACTCAATTATTCTCAAGTTTGACCCCATGCCGCCGAATCTGTTGAAGCGCGCACAAGAGGACTCGCGCATCGATTTCGAGAAAGAAGCACCCGGCGCGCGGTGGTATTCCTTCGAGTTAAATTCGGCGTACGAGCTGCGTGATGCGCTGTGGTGGCTGAATCAAGCCTATCTGGAGGCGCGAAACAAGCATCCGCGCATTGCTAAACGCCGCCCGGGGCCCTCTCAACATCGCTAGAACTGAGACCGCTCTGCGACACTCACGAGTCCGAACTTCTTCGTTAATCATGCACTCTGATCCCTGTAAGTGAACAGCATCCGACCAAATTGGACCGTACCCAGAATGTGCCGAGTTTCAAATTTCCGGCATCGAACTGGATAAGTCGAAATGCGTCATCCATTCTCACTTGTAAATGATTAAGATAGAGCAGGTTGGGAGCGCCTCAGGTGGCCAATCCCCAAGCGTACCCAAAGAATTGTCCCAGGGAATCTAAGAAGCGTAGGGCCAGGTAAACACAAAAACTCATTCAGGCGCGACACGAAAAGTATCGCCTGAGGACGAAGCCGAACCGAGATGTGGATAGTCCGATTAGCGCTCGCGAGGCCATACACCTTCATCGTGATGGCACTCGTCATCATATTGCTCACACCCGTAGTCCTGCTCCGCACCCCGACCGACATCTTTCCGGAGATCAATATTCCGGTCATCAGCTTGATTTGGAACTACAACGGGCTCGAACCGCGCGAGATGGAGCAACGCATCACCGCGAACTCGGAACGCGCCGTGACGACGCTCGTCAATGACGTCGAGCACATCGAATCGCAGTCGTTGAGTGGCATCGCTGTCGTCAAGATTTACTTCCAGCCCAACGCAAATATTCAGACTGCATTGGCGCAGACCACGGCCATAGTGCAAACTATCCTTAGATTTCTTCCGCCGGGGACGACCGCTCCACTCGTTGCCATCTACTCCGCCTCGACGGTGCCGGTCATTCAGATCGGACTGACCAGCGACAGCCTGAGCGAACAACAAATCTTCGACTTGGGGAACAATTTCATCCGCACGCAGCTGGCGACCGTTCAGGGCGCGGCTCTTCCGTTCCCCTACGGGGGAAAACAGCGCATGATCGCGGTAGATCTTGATTCAGCGGCGCTGCAGGCCAAGGGCCTTTCCCCGGTTGACATCGTAAACGCCATCAATGCACAAAACTTGATACTCCCAACGGGTACCGCAAAGCTCGGCCCGCTCGAATATACCGTCGAGATGAATGGCGCCCCGCAATCGGTGGAAGAGCTCAACAATTTGCCGATCAAGACCGTCAATGGGGCGACCTTTTACATGCGCGAAGTGGCGCACATTCGCGATGGCTTCTCCCCGCAAACCAACATCGTGCGCGCCAACGGCCAGCGCGGCGTCCTGATGAGCACGTTCAAGACCGGCGGCGCCTCCACCCTCGATATCGTGGCGCGCGTGAAACAGGTGCTGCAGAATTATTCATCCTCTTTGCCGGAAAGCTTGCGCGTTAGCTTGTTTTTCGATCAGTCGGTCTATGTGCGCGCGTCCATCCAGGGCGTGCTTCGCGAAGCCATCATTGCCGCGTGTCTTACCGCCATCATGATTCTTCTCTTCCTCGGCAATTGGAAGAGCACACTGGTTATCGCGGTCTCCATCCCTCTCTCGATTCTCGTCAGCGTGCTGCTGCTAAGCGCGCTGCACGAGACCATCAATATCATGACCCTCGGCGGCCTGGCTCTGGCTGTGGGCATCCTCGTCGACGATGCCACCGTGGCAATCGAAAATATCAATCGCCATTTGGCCATGGGAAAAGAAACCATCCAAGCCATTCTGGATGGTGCGCAGGAAATCGCTGTGCCTGCCTTTGTCTCCACGCTCTGTATCTGCATCGTCTTCATTCCCATGTTTTTCCTCTCCGGAGTGGCGAAATACTTGTTCGTGCCCATGGCGGAGGCGGTCGTTTTCGCGATGCTCGCTTCCTATATGTGGTCGCGGACCATCGTTCCGACTCTCACGATGTATATTCTTAGCGCCGAGGACGAATACCTGGCAGAAGATCACTTGGGGGAGAAGCAAGGGTTTTTCCGGCGCTATCAGCAAAGGTTCGAGCGGAACTTTGAAAAGTTTCGCGCGGGTTACCGTCGCGCTCTCCTGGCCACGCTGGAACACCGCCGGCCTTTTGCCCTCTCTTTCCTGAGTTTCTGCGTTCTCTCCGCCGGCCTCGTCTTTGTCATCGGAAGGGACTTTTTCCCCAAGGTGGATGCGGGACAGATCCGTTTGCACTTCCGGGCACGCACGGGCTTGCGGATCGAAGAGACGGCGCGCCTTGCCGACCAGGTAGACGCCGTAATCCGGAAAACGATTCCTCCCAGGGAGCTGGAAACCGTTCTGGATAACATCGGCGTGCCCTACAGCGGCATCAACCTCAGCTATAGCAATTCGGGAACTTTCGGAACGTCCGACGCGGAAATTCTCGTGCAGTTGAAGCAAGAGCGTGGCAAGCCGACAATCGCTTATATCAATGAGCTTCGCGAAAGATTGCCCCAACAATTTCCCGGCGTGCAGTTCTTCTTTCAGCCCGCCGACATTGTGACTCAGATTTTGAATTTCGGAACGCCCGCTCCGATCGATGTCGCTATCACAGGAAGCGATCTGTGGGGAAACTTCCTGGCCGGGCAGAAACTTGCCAACGAAATCCGCCACATACCCGGCGCCGTGGACGTCCACGTTCAGCAAGCATTCGACGCACCGACGCTGCGCCTGGATATCGACCGCGCGAGAGTGCAGTCCGTCGGATTGCAGGCCAGGGACGTTGCGCAAAATCTCTTAATATCGCTGAGCTCCAGCTTCCAAACGGCCCCCGCGTTTTGGCTGGACCCAAAAAACGGAGTGAGCTACAACGTGGCCGTGCAAACACCGCAGTATCGCGTGAACAGTTATCAGGCACTGCAGAATACTCCAGTCTCGGGAAGCGCCCCGGGAACTCCGCCCCAGATACTGGGGAATCTGGTCAACACTTCCACAACGGCACGCCCGGCATTGGTTTCCCACTACAACGCGCAGCCGATGATCAATGTATATGCGGCGGTGGATGGCCGCGATCTAGGAGCCGTTTCGGACGAAGTCATCAAGCGCGTGAATGCGATTCAGAAGGACCTGCCGCGCGGAAGCGAAACTTTCATTCGCGGGCAAGTGCAGACGATGCGCAACTCGTTTACCGGCCTCGGCTTTGGCTTGGTCGGCGCCATCGTCCTGGTTTATTTGCTGATCGTGGTAAATTTCCAGTCCTGGCTGGATCCTTTTATCATCATTACCGCGTTACCGGGAGCTCTGGCGGGAATCTGCTGGACATTGCTGATTACCCGCACCACGCTGAATGTGCCGTCTCTGACCGGCGCGATCATGTCGGTGGGCGTCGCCACGGCGAACAGTATCTTGATGGTTTCCTTTGCGCGCGAACAGATGAATGAAGGAAAGAACGCGATAGACGCGGCCCTCGAGGCAGGATTTGTGCGCATCCGCCCTGTGCTTATGACCGCGCTGGCCATGATCATCGGCATGGTGCCGATGGCGATAGGTCTCGGCGAAGGCGGTGAGCAGAACGCGCCGCTCGGCCGCGCGGTAATAGGCGGGCTGATCTTTGCCACCTTTGCTACGCTGTTCTTCGTGCCCTGTGTGTTTTCGATGATCCACGGCCGGCCCGAACGCCAAGCCTAGCAGGACCTCGCGGTGGAGCCCGCTACCGCGTAAGCGCGCGATGGATGGAAGAAAGAGGGACTCTGGGAATCATGAAAGAAAGCAAGGTGCGGATGGAACCGGGACGAGAAGGACAAACCACCGCGAAGGGCGGCGGGCTGTTCGTGATTCTCATTCTTGGGGTGATCGCGCTCGTAGTCGCTGGCGCTTTCACGCTGCTGCAGCGGCGCGCCCAGTATCAGGCGCTCGCGAATGAAACGGAATCGAGGGCAATTCCGATCGTTGCCGTGACTCATCCGGCCGCGGAAGCAAGCCAGGAAGACCTCGTGTTGCCGGGAACGATGCAAGCTTATGTGGAATCTTCGATCTACGCGCGGACGAATGGATATTTGAAAAAGTGGTACCGCGATATCGGCAGCCGCGTGAAACAGGGCGAATTGCTCGCGGATATCGATACGCCGGAAATCGATCAGCAGCTTTCCCAAGCGCGTGCCGAGCTCAATACCGCAAGAGCGAACGAGCACTTGGCCGAAATCACGTCCGTGCGCTACGGCGAACTTTTGAAAACCGATGGCGTCTCGAAGCAGGAAGTTGATAATGCGGCCGGCGATCTCGAGGCCAAGAAAGCGACCGTGCAATCGGCGCAAGCGAACGTGCGGCGGCTGGAAGAGCTGGAATCTTTCCAACACATCTATGCACCGTTCAGTGGCGTGATCACGCGGCGCAACGTCGACATTGGCACGCTGATCAATGCGGGCAACGGCGGCGCTTCGCAGCAATTGTTTTATCTGGCGCAGACCGACCCGATCCGCGTGTACGTGAGTGTTCCCGAAATGTATGCTCCGTCGGTCCACGCCGGACTCGGGGCCTATCTGGAGCTGGCGCAGTATCCCGGTCAGAAATTCCAAGGAAAGGTAGTGCGCACGGCGGAAGCGATCGATCCAGGCACGCGAACGCTGCTCACCGAAGTGGATGTGCCGAACAGAAACAGACAACTCCTGCCGGGTGGGTACGCGCAAGCGCATTTGCAGGTGAAGGTTACCGGAGCGCATTTGCAGGTTCCGGTGAACGCCTTGCTGTTCCGCTCAGAAGGGTTGCGCGCGGTGGTAGTGGACGCGAATCATAGGACGCATTTGCGGCCGCTGGTGATCGGGCGCGACTTCGGAATAGCGCTCGAAGTGCTCCAAGGCCTTGAAGCAAACGACTGGATTGTCCTGAATCCCGCAGACTCGCTCGAGGAAGGCCAGGAAGTGCGCGTGAAGGAAGTTGCGCAGATCGCGCCGGCCGACACCGGCGGAGTGGGCGAAGGCGTGGCGCCAAGAGAAAACAAGAATGGAGCGCCGGGAGCCAAGAAATAATGCCACGCGAGGCGCGATTCCCCTCTCATTTCGTGATTGTTGTGGCTGCGATCACGGCTGTGGTCTGCGGGAATGGCTGCACCGTTGGTCCGAAATATCAGCGGGCAGCGGCCCCAGTGCCGGCAAAGTGGGATGTGGCGGAGCCGTGGCGCGAAAGCGCGGCGAAGGACGCGCTGCCCAAAGGCGAATGGTGGAGCGCATTTCACGATGATGATTTGAACGCGCTGGAGCACGACGCGATTGCTGCCAACGAAACGATCAAGTTCGCGGCCGCACATCTAGGGCAGGCGAGGGCGGCGGCGGCGATCCAGATCGCGTACCTCTATCCCTCGCTTGCCACCGCACCGAGCGCCCAGCGGCAGCGGATTTCGGGCAACCGGCCGCCGAACAGCAACTTTCCCGTTAGCCGGCCGGTTTCGCAGGACAATTTCTCTCTGCCATTCATCGTGAGCTACGAAGTCGATCTCTTCGGGCGGCGCAGGCGGAGCATCGAAGCAGCGCAAGCGTCTTACCAGGCGAGCGCCGCGGACCTGGAAAATGTGCGCCTGGTCATCACCGCGGAGCTGGCGGGCGATTACTTCTCGCTCCGGCAACTCGATACCGAGCTGGGAATTTTAAACCGCACCGTGGAAACGCTGAAGAGGGGCCTGGAGCTGGTCGACTCGCGGCACAAAGGGGGCCTCGCGTCGGGGCTGGACGTAGCCGAGGAAGAGACGCTGCTGAACACCACGCGCACGCAAGCAACGCTGTTGCTGCAACAGAGGAAACAGTTTGAAGACGCCATCGCAGTCCTGGTGGGAAGACCAGCACCCGATTTTCACATCGCGAACAAAGAGTTGAAAGCGGAGCCGCCGGCCCTGGACGCTGGGCTGCCTTCGGATTTGCTGGAGCGGCGGCCAGACATCGCGGAAGCGGAGCGGAATATGGCGGTGTCCAACGCTCAAATCGGCATTGCCAAAGCAGCCTACTACCCATCGCTGAATCTGTTTGGGCAAGGCGGGTGGCAGGCCGCGGACGTTGCGAAGCTGGCGAACGTTGCAAGCACTTTCTGGGCGGTGGGCGCGAACTTGACGGAAAGTATTTTTACCGGCGGAGCACGGCGGGCGCAGGTGCAGTTTGCGCAGGCTGGTTATGATGCGAGCGTGGCGAGTTACCGGCAGACGGTGCTGGGTGCTTTCCAGGAAGTACAGGACGGCGTTAACGAGCTGGGCGTGCTGAGCGAGGCGCAGCGATCGCAGCAGAAAGCGGTGGACGCGGCGCGACGCACGCTGGATATATCCAAGGACCGTTATACGGGCGGGCTGGTGAGCTATCTGGACGTGGTGACCGCGCAGCAGAATTTGCTAACGAACGAGCAGGAAATGGCGCTGATCCAGGGACAGCGGCTGGTCACGAGCGTATTGTTGGTAAAAGCGCTGGGCGGCGGCTGGGATGCGTCGAGCCTGGCGGCGGTGCAAGTTAAGCCGAAATTGAAGGATGTGGTTGCGCCGTGACAGAGCGCTGAAAATCTCGTCCGATGGCAAGGCAGTGCATGCCCTGAACCGCGCTTGTGGCGGGCTTGGTCCAGGGGTATGCTTCCCTGCGAATTTGCTTTGAAGGGAGAAACAGATGAAACGAATGGGATGGATGGCATTGACACTCGTTTTGACGCTATTCGTGGCGGGGGCCGCGAGCGCGCAAGAAGGGGCCGGCCCGGTTGCCAACCCGGTGACTTCGACCGTCAAGGCGCAACTGACGCGCTACGCCAAAAACATGGTAGCGGCAGCCGATTTAATGCCAGCAGAGAAATATAACTTTAAGCCGACTCCGGAGATGAACACGTTCGGGCACCTGACTATGCACATCGCGCAATCGAACAATTTCCTGTGCTCGAAGATTTCGGGTGCGGCGGCTCCGGACATAAAGGTGACCGATACGGACACAAAGGACAAGCTCGTCGCGGCGTTGAAGGCTTCGTTCGAATATTGCACGACAGCGCTGGCCAATGTGGACGATTCCAAGCTTGGTGAGCCGATGACGCTTTTCGGCAACCGTCCCGCGTCGCGCGCGGCCGCACTGATTGCGCTAAGCGACGACTGGTACGACCACTATGGCGCCCAGGCCGTCTATCTGCGCCTGAACGGCATCCTGCCTCCGACGGCACAGCCGCCGAAGCCGCAGTAGCCGGCCGGAACGGCGTGTTCGCTGTCCGCGAAAAAGCGGCGACGGCCTCAGGGTTCGGCTCAGTTGTCCATTTCGATGGCGATTCGCCATTTAGCGTCGCGACCTCGGCGCCAGATTTCCAGATAACGCTGGCGAATGAAAGAGGTTTCGCCACCGCCGCGAGGGACAAGGGTTACTGCCAAGCTCCCTCGTTGATAGGCCCAGTCCGAAGTGACCTAGATTTCGTCAATAGTGACAATCAAGTTTGGGCGGAATTTGGCGTGCATTTCCGCCACGCGGCTTAGAAAATGCTCCCTCGCTGCCTGACCCGTTCGAGTGGGCCCACCGGCCGACATGTCAATCAAGTCGTCCGTGAAGATGCCAAGAATGCGGGTCATGTCACCGGCGTTGAAGACATTGACAAATTCTTCGACCGCGCGCCGAATTGCCGCTTCATCGGTCATACGAAAGACTCTTCATTTGCGGGACGCACCTTTAGCTGCGGCTACGCAATTACGTTGCTATTGATGCGCTGGCCGGAACGAGAGCAAGAGCACAGCCAGCAGCAACTTTGCCACTAAGGCTGCGGAGCGCGAAGGTAATTCGCTCAGACGGCGCGCTTGCGGCGTGCGGCAAGATCGAAAGTCTCGTGCCAGGTGGACTCAGCGCCACCGCCGTATCTGGATATGACTACTTCGACGAGATAGGGCTTACCATCCCGCGTGGCGACGATGCCGCGCCGAAGCGCGGCGCGGAGATCGCTCCCCGCAGTAACGCGTTCGCCGGAAACACCTTGGCTTTCCGCCAGTTTCACGAAGTCAATGTCCGGATCGCCGAGATACATGCCCGCATATTTTCCAGATTTCAGCATGCGGCCGCCGTATTCATGGTAGGCGAAGCGCACGGTTTGGTAGTTGTGATTGTTCCAAACGACGGTGAGGATCGGAATGCGGTAGCGGGCTTGGGTCCAGAATCCGGAGGCACTGTACATGACGGAGCCATCGCCGATGGAACAGACAACCTGGCGATCCGGCGCAGCGAGCTTGGCGCCGATGGCGGCGCCGATGCCCCAGCCGAGCGAGGAGCCGCTGTTGCCGAGATGCATCTGCTCATCGTCACGAAAACCGAAACGGAAAGAGTCGAATTTTCCGGTTAGATTTTCGGAGACGATGATGGCATTTTTGTCGAGCGTATCGGCGAGCACGCCGCAGAGCTCGTCGGGATGGATGGGCGAGTGGCCGAAATTTACGGAGATTTGCTTCTGCACGCCCGCGCGGGAGGCAGCGGAGAGACGGCGAATTTCGTCGGCGCGCTGAGTAGAGATTGCGGTGCGTCGCTCTTTGGTGATGAGAGAATCGACAGCTGCGAAGAGATCCGTTAGACCCGCTTTTACATCGGAGATCAAAGCTACGTCGGTGGGGTAGTTGCGACTGAACGCCGAGGTATCCATGCCGAGCCGGACGATGCGCGCCGTCGTCGGAAGCTCCGGGGAATCCGGCACGACTCTTCCGCCGACATCGCGCGCGCCGACGAAGAAAATGAGATCGGTGGCTCGCGATGCGTCCCTCAAATGGGCTTCCGATGAGCCCAGATAAAAGGGATGCATCGTGGGAAAGTTTTGGAAGGCACTGACCAGCAGCACGCCACCAGGCCGGACAACGGGAAGCCCCAGATGTTCGGCCATTGAAAGCAACTCCTGCTGGGCGCCGGACTTCCAGACTTCATCGCCGGCGATGATGACGGGGTGTTGCGCTTCGATCAGGAGCCGGGCTGCTTTTTCGATGGCGGAGGGATCGGCGTGGACGCGCGTGCGGAGAAGGAAACGCTCGGCAGGATAGATGGTTGCGCTGACATTTTTCTGTTCGAGTGCGTAGTGAGCGGCGGCGAGGTAGACAGGGCCGCCTGGATCCGTAGTTGCAACTTTGAAGGCGCGGCGCAGCATGAGCGCGAGACTCGCGGGCTGGCGGGCTTCCCACGAGATTTTCGTGAACTGCCGGTTGATCTCCTTTTGATCGAATCCAGGGCGAGGGGCAAGACCATACTCATCGCTCCACACCTCGTTGTCGTTGAGGCCCGCGGTGACGACAATGGCGGAGCCGTCACGCGAAGCGTTGTAAAGCTGGCCGGCCATTTGCGCGGTGCCGGCGATGGAGTGGACGTTGACGAAGGCAGGTTTGCCGCTGACCTTGTGGTAGCCATCGGCCATGGAGATGACAATGCCTTCGTGCAGACCTTCGATGAGCTGAATCTGGGGATCGTCCACAACGGCGTCAAAGAAGCCGACTTCGAAGGAACCGGGGTTGGTAAAGAGATATTCGACTCCGGCAGCGCGGGCCTGCGCGATGAAGAGCTCGCCGCCAGAACCAGTCGCGGTTGTTTCCGCGGCGGGGGCAAGATCGCCCGTTGAAGATTCCATCGCTTCGAGCGGCTCGAGGATGGCGGCGGTAGCTGAAGCCGTGAAGCCGAGCGCACTAAGATTCCGAACGAACTCGCGACGAGAGATTCCGTGGTTGAGAAAACGAGAGACCAGCTCGCGCATGAGACCTCCAGGGCCAGCTATCTGCGCAGAGTGTACTCCAGCCCGAGAGTGGCGGCGGAGATTTTCTGGGGTTTTAACTTCGAGGAGGATGGCGTTACTCGCATCATCGTCCTCCAATGGAAAACGCTAGAGTACGCCTTCCCGCTGAAGGCTTGCGATTTCGTCGGGCGAGAGTCCCAACTCACCGAGGATCGCAGCGTTGTGTTCTCCGAGGAGCGGCGGCGGATAACGATAGCGGATCGGCGTGGCAGACATCTTGATAGGGTTTGCAATGCTGCGGGCAAAGCCAATCACTGGATGTTCGATCTCGACGATGGCGTGACGCGCGAAAGTTTGCGGGTCGCGCAATGCCTCATCCACAGTGTTGACCGGACCAGCAGGAATCTCGGCTTCGCGGAAGCGGACGAGCCAATCCTGGATGGGTCTTGCGCGAAAGATTCTCTCGAGCGAGGGAATCAGCTCGGCGCGATTCTCGATGCGCAGGCGATTGTCAACATAACGCGGATCGCGGCCGATAGTTTCTTCTATCCCCAGGACGCGGCAGAGGCGGCCCCACAAGGCTTCTGTGCCGACCGCGACCATCAAATATCGATCGTCGCTGGCTTGAAAAAGTTGGTAAGGAACGATACTTGGATGCGCGTTGCCGAAGCGTTGCGGAGATTCCTGCGCATTGAGGTAAGCGCTGCCTATATTGACGAGCCACGTCAACTGAGAGTCGAGCAGCGACAAATCGAGGAACTGGCCTTTCCCCACACGTTCGCGCACGAGAAGCGCGGCTAGAATGCCCATCGTCGCGTAGATGCCGCAGCTCACGTCGGCAATCGCGATGGGATACCTCATGGGTTTGTCCCCCGGCTCGCCGGTGATGCTCATGATGCCCGCTTCGCCTTGCGCGAGAATGTCGTATCCGGGCAGCCCGGCCTTCGGACCGGTCCATCCGTAGCCGCTGATCGCGCAATAGATCAGCCGGGGACTTGCCGAGGAGACGTTCTCGTAATCGAGGCCGCGTTTCAAGAGCGATTCGCGTCGCGGCTGATTGTGTACGAACACATCCGCGTGCGCGACGAGTTCGCGCATGATCCCAACGCCACGCGGGTGATTGAGATTCAGCGTGAGCGATCGTTTGTTCCGATTTGCGGAGAGAAAGTACGCGGACTCAGGACCCGCGAACGGTGGCCCCCATCCACGCGACTGATCCCCTGTTCCAGGCCTTTCGACCTTGATGACGTCGGCGCCCAAATCGCCAAGCAGCATGGCGCAGTAGGGCCCGGCCAGGGCTTCGGTCCATTCGACAACACGCACACCGTCAAGTGCCTGCAGGTGTTCCGGTTGTGGCATCCTTTCTCCCACTGTTCAACGCGCTCCCCGTCTCTTCCAAAGAGTGATGCATTCTGCCAGAAATGAGCTCGAAAGATCCAAGAATCAAGCCTACGCCGATTGGTTCGCGACACCTGACCAGTTCAGGGAACGCCTGCCCGAAGCTTCTTATGGTTTGCTGCCGTCAGCCGGTTTCACCTCTGGCTGCGAGCTGATCTTGGTTCATCCCGACTGACGGATGACTATTTGGACCAGCCTTATTATCCGTGAGGATGCCAGTCTGCCACTGCAGTAAGTCTTCTTGAGATGATCGTCTTGTAGGAGCCTGCCAGCCCGCAATTCCAAAATTATTCTACCGCCCCCGCGTTCGTCTCTGCCGTGCTGGCGCCCCTGGCCGCAAGCGATCCAAAACGCCAAATGCGTCGCGGATTTTGTTCCTGACGACCTCGCGCCAAAAGATGCCACCTCGACCGATGTGGCGGAATTTCTTGTACCGATCGGCCAGGAGGCGGCGGGAAGAAACGTTTCCGATCTCACGCAAAGCGGCAAGAATGTGGCTCTTCAGAGCTGCGGCTGTGGCCGCTGGGTCGAGATGCGCTCCACCCTCTGGCTCGGGAACTACAATGTCGATGATGCCGAACGAATGGAGATCGTGCGCCGTGAGTTTGAGCACCTCGGAGACCGACTCGGCTTGTCCGGCATCCCTAAAAAGAATTGCAGCCGCGCCTTCCGGAGAAATAACGGAATAGATGGCATGCTCCAGCATGAGGATCCGGTCAGCAACCCCGAGCGCCAGAGCGCCACCGCTGCCTCCTTCTCCGATAATCACGGCCACGATCGGCGTGGGAAGAGATGACATCCCGGCGAGGTTTCGAGCCAAAGCGTTGGCGATCCCGCGATGTTCGGAGTCATAGCTGGACTGAGCGCTTGGACAATCGATCAATGTGACGACGGGAATTCCGAATTTGGCAGCGAGCTGCATCAGGCGCAGCGCCTTCCGATAGCCTTCCGGATAAGCCATGCCGCGATGGGAGGCTTCCTTCTCCGCCGCTGTGCCCCCGCGTTCTTGCGCAACGATGACCATCGTCTCCCCATCAATTTCCGCGAGGCCCCCGATGATTGCGGGATCATCTCCCCCCCAGCGATCTCCATGAAGTTCCAGGAAGTGCGAGGTGATCCGCGAAATATAATACCTGGCGGTAGGACGTCCTGCGTGCCGGGCCAGTTCAACTTGTTGCCAGGCAGGCAGCCGGCGGCCCTTGGGTGGCGGCGCCGCCTCCTCCTTCTTCCCGCTCTTCATGTATTTCGCTCGTTTCAAGCGGCTGGTGAGATAAGCCACCACTGCCGGCAGGTCCGGGCGGGCCACGACAAGATCGATTAGACCTGCCCGAAGCAAAGTTTCGGCATGGTGTGAATCCTTAGGCGGGGGAACTCCGGTAATCTGTTCAATCACTCGCGGCCCGACAAAGCCAATCTGCGCACCGGGTTCAGCGATGATGATGTCGCCGAGTGATGCGAAGCTCGCCGTAACACCACCGAACGTAGGATCCGTCAGGATCGAAACGAAGATGAGGCCTGCACGATCGTGAAGCGAGGCTGCTGCGGCCACCTTGGCCATCTGCATCAAGGAAAACATTCCTTCTTGGACTCGAGCTCCTCCGCTGGCCGCTACGCTCACCAGCGGGATGCGTTGCTTAATGGCCTCTTCGAAGGCGCTGGCGATTTTCTCTCCCACAATGGAACCCATGGTGCCGCCCAGAAATCGAAAGTCGAAAACCACCAAGATGGCACGTTGACCTCCGATCTGGCAGTGGCCGGTGGTCACGGCCTCGCGAGCTCCAGTTTCCAGCCGGGCCTCCCGCAGTCTGTCCCGGTAGGCTCTGGAGTCCACGAACTTCAGTGGGTCTTTGGAAACGAGCTTCCGGTCCAGCTCACGAAACGTCCCTGCATCGGCGAGCAGCGCGATCCGAGCCTGCGACGGCATCCCGAGATAGCGATTACATGCTGGGCAAACGTATAGATAGAATGCCAGCGTGAGCTCAGGGTGCTCTGTGTTGCAGCCCGGACACTTAACGCTGGCTATTTTTGGACCTTTGGGCCGGAACATTCGTATTTGTTCTTCCAGTCGCTCGTAATTCCTGCAAGTCCTCTGCCTGCGCGAAAAGAGAAAACTGACGAGCGCCCGGCCGTGCACATTGCGCGGCTGCGGCCTCAAAGATGATTGTGAAGATAAACGTGCAATAGTCCATTCGAATATCGCTATCAAGCTTGATAGAAAAATGCTATTAATCCATTTTTCCAATCGGAGAAATTACGGCTTTTGCACTGGCAAAACGCTGGATTCGCGCAGACGCTTCACAGTTGTCCTCAGAGGGCTGCATGAGTTCCGAAAGAGGTCTGCCGTCTCTCTCGATTTATCGCTTTGACGGAACAACGTGAGTGGCGCGCACCAGTTCGACGAATAAACGCGTCGTGGGCGAAGTGTCGTCTTTGCGGATAGCAAGAGCAATTTCTGAA
Source organism: Candidatus Acidiferrum sp. (assembly GCA_035544995.1). Taxonomy (GTDB): domain Bacteria; phylum Acidobacteriota; class Terriglobia; order Acidiferrales; family UBA7541; genus Acidiferrum. The sequence continues at coordinate 17,084 of DASZZI010000055.1, read as the reverse complement.
AGAGGGAGCTTCCTGGGCAGCTTGCGGACAACAACTCCCGGGACGTGGTGGAGTAACTGTATCGAACTCGGCGCCACCGCGATTCCCAGGCCCGCAGCTACTAGTGAAACCATGGTGGGCATTTCACTCGCCTCTTGTACGACATGGGGACTGAATCCCGCGTCATTGAGGATGCCAAGGATACAGTCGTGGAAGCCTGGCGCTCGTTTCCTCGCGTACATCACGAAATTCGAATCGCGCAGGTGTTCAAGACGAAGGAAGCGCTTCCCTGTCAAGGGGTGAGAAGCGGGCAGCAGCAAAATAAAGGGCTCCCGGTGCACAATTGTGGTCTCTATTTCCTCATTCGCCGAAATCGGAAGCCGCAGGAGTCCCACATCGAGCTGCCGGTGGCCCAATTGGACGACCTGATCGGCGGTCAAAACGTTGCGTAGCTCAAGTTCCACATCCGGATAAAGCTCACGAAATCGCAATACGAGTTGCGGGACTAAGAGCGCGGCAGCGGTGGAAACAAATCCCACTCGCAAAATCCCGACCTGTCCGAGTGCTGCTCGCCTGGCACGGCCAAGCGCACGCTCGGACCGCATCACGATCTCGCGCGCTTCCTCAAGGAAGACTTCTCCCGCCGGAGTGAGCAGTGTTTTTCGATGATCCCGGATGAAGAGTTGCGTTCCGATTTCCTCTTCTAATGCGCGGATCTGTACGCTGAGCGCTGGCTCGCTCAGGTGGATCGATTCGGCGGCCCGGCGAAAATGAAGGTGTTCCGCCACGGCGAGGAACGATCGCAGGTGTCTGAATTCCATAGGCCGCCCCTTGGATCTATTGATAGGCGAGGCTTATCACAGTGGCCCCGAAAGTCAACCAGTCTTTGCGCCTTATCGGTAGTAGGCAGAAGCAAACGCGGGATCGCCATCGCTGTGACGCATGGGTCGCCCGTACCTGATGAGAAAAGCGGGATTGGGAATGAGAGCGCGAGCCGCCGGAGTTGTGCGAAAATGATATTGGCACCCACCCGCCAAGAGCAGGCCTATCGTTCCGAAACCGTGACGATTGGCCGAAGAGGAACTAAGCCGAGAGTCTTTTTGATATTTTCCCAAAGAGAGGCAGCATGCGGAAATTAATTGCAAGCACAGCGATGATGGCATTGGCCGGGACGCTGGCGATCGCCAATCCAAGACAGGATCGGGATGACCACCGGCAAGATCGTGACGACCGCCGCGATCGTGATGATCGGAAAGACAGGGACGAACACCACGACAACGGGAAGCACAGGGGTTGGTACAAACAGGGCGACCGCGATGATCACCGGGATTGGGACGACGACCACGACCGGATCCGGCCTGGCCATCGCTATCCCTACGGGCGCTATGAAAACGTGAAGCGCTCCTTTGTTTCCGTTTCGATCGATTACCGCACCAGGCGCGTGGTGCTCTACGACCGTTCAAACTGGGTTGTCGCTCCCTATGACATTGACCGTAGCCGCGACTGGCGGTGGGACCGCGACGACGTATTTGTGTACGACGATGACCATCATCCGGGCTGGTATCTGCTGTTCAATCCCAGGCTGGGCCGGTACGTCCATGTGGAGTACTCTGGCGTGAGGTAGGGTTGAACGCCACATAGTTTTATTCTTCAAAGAAAATCGTCGAGAACGGGGCGTGGTCCAACGACCGTGCCCCGTTCTTTTTTCGGGAAGTAGTTTCAAGTTGCATGGATTGGACTCCGGTTGAGAAAAGCCACCTCAGCCCATTCCCTCTTGCAGTCTCGGGAAGATAATTGCATCGATCCAGTTCTCTTCCTCGCCTCTAGGAGAATCCTCCGATACGACCGCAGCGCTGTCGACCCGCCAGAGCCGCCATTCTTCCACATGCGTGGCTGTTTGGCCGGTCAAGAGCTCGCTGACCGGGCCGAGCGTTTCAAGTTCGAGGAATTCGGGATCGGAATACAGCTCAAAGTTACAGCCGTGGTCCGGATAGCGGGCGCCCTCGAAAACCGAAACTCGCTTCATGAAAAGATGCCCTTCTCGAAAATAGGCTCCCCAGCCGGCGGGATTGAAAATGCCGCCCATCTGCTCCCGGAAGCGGCCAATGGGATGCGCTTCCTGCCTCAACTGAATGTATTTCGTGCCGAGGCGCCAGCGCGGGTCGGCAAAATCCGTGTACGACCACATGGCAAAGAGGCCGACAGGCAAGAGATGTTGCATGTCGAGCGGAGCCTTTGGCGGGAGTGGAAGAATAGCGCGGCCCCCCGGCGCCATCATGGAAATCGCCCATGGTGCGAGTTGGGTAGCCTGCTGATCGTGATTGGAGATGCGATGCGTAACGCGAACGTGCGAACCGGAGGAGGCAAGCTGGATCTCTATCTCTCTTTGCAAGTGCGTGCCGGGGGGAGGGCCTTCGGCGGGCGCGGTGACGCGGACGCCATTTGAGTCTTCCTGAACCACGCACGCGACGTTATCTAGATAGTAGGTCCGCTCGACTTCCGGCGAAACCCATAAGCGCTGGCCGCCGTAGGCGACATATTCCTTGGCGCCTGTCTGACCGGCGTGAGAAGGAACTTCATGGAACTGATTTGTGCCGCCCAGAAAACCGTAAGAGATAATTCGCGGCCCAACGTCGGTAAGGACAATGAGCTCGACGGTATCGTTGCTGATGCGAAGAGAATTAGGCCAGCCCCTGTAGTTGATTCGTTCGATGCGCAATTCCGTGGCTCCTACCCGCCGTAGGTCATAAATTGTCGAGGAAAAATTGCGCCACGCGTTGCATCAGGACGCGGAGGGCGGGAGGATCGCTAACGCCGTGGCCGCGGCCCGGGAACGCCATCACCTCGACGTACTTCCCTGCCTCGATCAGCTTATCGACCACGGAGAGCGTATTGGCGAAATGCACGTTGTCGTCGCCGGTGCCGTGGGCGATGAGCAGCTTGCCCTTAAGATGGTCGGCGTTTTTCACCGGCGAAGACTCCTGGTAGCTTTCTCCGTTCTTCTGCGGGAGGCCGAGGTAACGCTCGGTGTAAATCGTGTCGTAGTAATACCAGTCGGTGACCGGGCCGCCTGCAAATCCTACCTTGAAATCTTCAGGGTCTTCGAACATGGCGTGAAGCGTCATGTGGCCGCCGTAGCTCCAGCCCCAGATGCCGATCCGATTCGGGTCGACGTAGGGGAGCGACTTGAGGTAGGCAGCGCCGTCGCGCTGATCCGATAATTCCTGCGCGCCAAGTCGAAAATGGATGGGTTCTTCGAACAGATGGCCACGCCCTGCCGAGCCGCGGTTATCGAGGGAAAAGATGATGTAGCCCTTCTGGGCGAGGAGTTCATGCCAGAGGAACGTGCTGCCGCCCCAGGCGTTGAGGACGACCTGGATACGGGGACCGCCGTACGTATAAACCAGGACGGGATATTTTTTTGCCGGATCGAAGCCGGCAGGCTTAATCATCATGGCGTTGAGCGGCATGCCGTCGTGGGATTTAACGCTGAGGAATTCGACGGGCGAGAGATGGTATTCAGCGAGCTCGGCGACTTTGTTTTCGTTGATGGCGGTGATGCGGGAACCATCGGCGCGCAAGAGGTCCTGGCGCGGCGGCGTCATGCTGTTCGAATGGGTGTCGATGAGAGCCACGCCGTTGGGGGCAATATTGACATGATGCGTGCCGTCGTCCTTCGTAACGCGCGCGAAACGTGAGCCATCGAGGGCCACGCGATAGAGCTGCCGCTCAAGCGGCGATTTCTCCGTGGCGGTGAAATAGATGAGGCCCTTGGATTCGTCGACGGCCTCAAGGGCGGAGACTTCCCAGTCGCCTTTCGTAAGTTGTGCGAGTTGTTTTCCTTCGAGCCCGTAAAGATAGAGGTGGCGATATCCGGAACGCTCGCTGGACCAGAGAAAGCGCTTGCCATCCGTGAAAAAATAGAGATCGTCGCTGACGTTAATCCAGTACTGATCTTTTTCGGTGAGCGCACTGCGGCTCTTGCCGCTGCCGGCGTCGGCGATAAGCAGGTCGAGAACAGTCTGTTCCCGATTGAGGCGCTGAATGGCGAGGAGTTTCGAGTCATTCAGCCAGGTGACCCTCGGGATGTAGATGTCGGTTTCTGCGCCGGTATCCATCACGCGGGGCTCGTCGCCGCTCACGGAGGCAACGAAGACGCGAACAATTGGATTGGCGCCGCCGGCCACCGGATAACGCTCCATTTCCGCATCGCCGTCATACGCAGAAAAATTGACCAGCGGGTACCGCGACACTTTGCGCTCGTCCATCTCGAGATAAGCGACCGCGGAGGAATCGGGCGACCACCAGTAAGCGGTCTTGATATCCAGTTCTTCGGGATAAACCCAATCGAGATCGCCCTTGCGAATCTCTTCGCTGCCGTTTTGGGTGAGAGCGCGCTCCTTACCATCAGCCACGCCCACCAGCCACAAATTGTGGCCGCGTACAAAGCTGACGTAGCGGCCATCGGGGGAAATTTTTGGATCGGCGATGTTTTCTTTCCCGGAAAGGAGTGTGCGGGCGGTCTCGGTTTTGACGTCGAACCATGCGAGTGAGGTCGAACTCTGGAAAAGAATCGCCGCGCCGCTAGGCGCCCACTGGTATTGCGAAGGTGCGCGGCGACCGAGGCCAGTTGCTTGCGTCGCTTTTCCAGTCTCGGCGGGCAATACGGATTCGAGTTTTTCGGCGGAGATGAGAAGTTGACCTTGGCCAGAAGCGGCATCCAGAATCCAAAGTTCGTTTCGGGCTTTTTGACCGCGCCCGGGCGGGATATCGCGGAAAAAGCTCAGTTGTTTGCCATCCGGAGTCCAGGCGAAGCCGCGAATCAGGTGGCCGCTCAAACTGGGCTGTGAATAGATGCGTTCCACAGTGAGGACGCCTCCCGTTGGAGGCGGTGCTTGCACTTGAGGTTGTTGCGCTGCGGAAAATGGAGGGCGACTCGCGCTGAGAAGCAGGGTGGAGATGAGCAAGAGATAAGTCGAAAAGTGGAGCCGCGAGCGCATTTGATCCTCCTGATTGCGAGCGACATTTTAGCCTGCCTGCAGGGATCGCGAAAGGGCGCGGGAGAAGCGGCGCCAGCCGGAGCGAGGAATGTACACCAGAAGGTCGAAGCGAAGAGGAAAACTGGTAGAAACGTTGTGGCGGGAGTCGGCATAAAAATTCCACGGTCCGAGGGAGGCGTTCCATCATTCCTCCGCGCAAGCTACAAACCATGTGTTATCAGGCGCCTACGAATCCCCCGGATTTGGTCTGAGTGGTGAGATTGGACCCTAACCTGCCACGATAATGCCTACCGGAATGCTCAGAGTGCTAGAATGGCTGCCCCCGTACTATCGGTACCATCAACCCGAAAAAATGAGGTTGTCCGGGATTTCTGCGTTGCCAGAGGAGCGGGAGCGTCTGTATACTCCCGCGCATTGTCGTCCGTCCCTCTCAAATTCTGAGAGAGCGTACTCTATCAGGCCAGGTTCGCCGTCCTCCCGATGGACGAAATTCCGATTGCAAGACCAGTCTTGCGCAGCGAAGTGCTCGACGCAAGATTCAGATCAATCTTTTTCGAGAGAGGCGACGCCACCATGTTTTTTTTCCAAACGATAAATAGTTCGTCGCGAATGAACGAAAAGGATGCGCGGCATGTGAAACGGCGCGCAAGAGGCATTTTGCGGATCAGCGCTGCGTTGTGCGCGCTCGTGCTGCTGAGCGCGTGGTGCGCTATAGCGCAAACGAATGTGGTGACGCAGCACTACGACAACTCGCGCACGGGCCTCAACGCAAACGAGACGATCCTGACGCCGGCGAACATCAGCATGACCGCCAATCCGAACGGCTTCGGAAAATTGTTTTCGTACACGGTGGACGGCTGGGTGTACGCGCAGCCGCTGTATCTGCCGGGCGTGACGATGGGGACCGGAACGCCGCAAGCAGGAACGACTCACAACGTGCTGTTCATCGCGACGGAACACGACAGCGTCTATGCGTTCGACGCGGACAGCAGCACGGGCGCAAATGCTAATCCGCTGTGGCGCATCACGCTGCTTGACGCGGCCCACGGAGCGACGTCAGGCGCGACGACCGTGCCGAATGGCGACGTGAGCACCGGAGATATAGTGCCGGAAATTGGGATCACCGGCACGCCAGTAATCGACCCCGTAACGAACACGCTATACGTCGTGGGCAAGACAAAAGAACCTTCGAATCCTGGCGGACCATACGTTCAGCGGCTACATGCACTGGACATTACCACGGGCGCGGAAAAGTTTGGCGGTCCGATGATGCTGTCTGGCTCGGTGCAGGGGAACGGAAGCGGCAGTTCGGCGGGCACTTTGGCCTGGGACCCGAAGTGGGAAAACAACCGTCCGGGTTTGTTGCTGCTGAACGGAATCGTCTACCTGGGATTTGGATCGCACGGCGACAACGGGCCGTGGCACGGTTGGATTCTGGCGTACAACGCATCGAATCTGCAGCGGACCGGTGTCTGGTGCGCATCACCAAACGGCAGCGCAGACGGCATCTGGATGTCGGGGTCGGGACTTGCCGCGGACGTCCCGGCTGGGCAGCCCTTCGGGCGGATGTTCACTTCGACAGGAAACGGCTCTCACAGCGCCCCCGTGAATACAACGGTGCCGTTGATCTACGACAACACCATGAATTACGGCGATTCCATTATCAAGCTGGATCTTTCGAGCGGCGTGCCGACCATGAATTCCGGTGGCACGGTAGTGGGGGATGATTTCACTCCGCATGACCAGGCCAACTTGAACAATGGAGATACGGATCAAGCGTCGGGTGGCGTGCTGCTTCTTCCTGATGCGGTTGGCGGCGGAAAGCACTTGTTGACGCAAGTGGGCAAAACGGGCCGAGTGTATCTGCTCGATCGAGAGAATCTTGGGGGCTATAACCCGAACAACACAACTGATCCCGGCGAAAAAGCGAGCGTGGCAGGCATGTGGAGCATGCCGGCCTATTGGAATGGAAACTTGTATTACTGGGGCAGCGGAGACAGGCTGAAAGCATTCTCGATTGTCAACGGTGTGCTTTCCTCGAATCCGACTTCGTCATCGTCGGAATCGTATGGGTTCCCGGGAGCGACGCCCACGGTATCCGCGAACGGGGCGACGAATGGAATTGTGTGGAGCATTAAGAGTGACGCGTATTCCTCGCAGGGGCGAGAAGTGCTTTTTGCACATGACGCGACAATCGTTTCGACAACGCTCTATTCGAGCGATAACAATGTGACCCGCGACAATCCGGGAAATGCCGTGAAGTTTACTGTGCCCACGGTGATCAACGGCAAGGTGTACGTGGGCGCGGAATTCCAGGTGAGTGTGTTCGGCCTCCTGAACGGTCAACAGCCGGCGGCAACGCCGGTAATCACCCCGGGGAGCCAGTCGTTCAATCCGTCGGTCTCTGTGACCATCACCGATCCAACGCCGGGCGCTCAAATCTTCTACACCACCGACGGAAGCACGCCCACGACCGCTTCCACGAAGTACATTGGCGCGATCAATGTGACAACCACGACGACGATCAACGCCATCGCGACGGCGCCAAACTTCCTGCTGAGCCCCGTGGCCAGCGCCACTTACACACTTGTGACGCAAGTGGCGACACCGTCCTTTAATCCGGTACCGGGTTCCTATACTTCCGCCCAGTCGGTGATCATCTCCACGACCACCCCCAACGCCACAATTTTCTACACGACAAATGGCAACGCGCCCAATCCAGGAACGGCCGGCACAACGCAGTACACGGGTCCCGTGCCGATCGGCGCGACGACAATACTGCAGGCCATCGCCACAGCGCCTAATTTGACCAACAGCCCGGTGGCCAGCGGTACTTACACCATCAATATCGGCGGCGTCTCCTCCATCAACTTCGGCAGCGGCTTCGGTGCCGGGGGAATCGTGATGAACGGCAGCGCAAAGCTGAACGGCACCCGGCTGCGCCTTACGGATGGAGGCGGCACCGAAGCAGCCACTGCTTGGTTCAACGTGCCAGCCAATATCCAGACGTTCACCACGGATTTCAGCTTCCAGATCACGCCGGGATCCAATCCAACCGCAGACGGCATGACGTTTGCCATGCAGGGGAACAGTACATCTGTCCTCGGTCCCTCTGGCGGCGGATTGGGGTACGGTCCCGATACCCCCACCGGCACCGGCGGCATCGCCAACAGTGTCGCCGTGAAATTCGATCTGTACAGCAACGCCGGCGAGGGCATTAATTCGACGGGTATCTACACGAATGGCGCATCGCCAACGACGCCCTTCGTCGATCTGACCGGGAGCGGGATCGATCTCCACAGCGGACATGTGTTCAACGTTCACATGGTCTATGACGGCACGAACCTGACCATGTCCATCACCGATGCCACCACAAATGCCGCACTCACACACGCCTTCCCAATTAATATTCCAGGAATGGTCGGGGGAAATTCGGCCTACGTGGGCTTCACCGGCGGCACGGGCGGCCTGACGGCAATCCAGGAAATCATCACTTGGACCTACGTTTCGAGCGGCGGGACGCAGCCGCCGACGCTGACGTCCATCGCAGTGACACCGGCTACTCCGTCGGCAGCGGCGGGGACAACGGTACAATTTCACGCTACGGGCACGTATTCCGACAACAGTTCGAAGGACATCAGCGGGTCAGTAACGTGGGCCTCAGGGACCCCAACGGCGGCAACCATCAACGCTTCGGGCCTGGCATCGGCTGTGGCGGTGGGGAGCACAATGATCTCGGCCACATCTGGAAGCGTTTCGGGCAGCACAACCCTCACCGTCACGGCCGCGACGTTGAAGTCTATTGCAGTGACACCGGCGAATCCCTCCGCGACGGCGGGGGCAACGGTACAATTTCACGCTACGGGCACGTATTCCGACAACAGTTCGAAGGACATCACCGGGTCAGTAACCTGGGCTTCAGGGACCCCGACGGCGGCAACCATCAACTCTTCAGGCCTGGCGTCTGCGGTGGCGGTGGGGACCACGATGATCTCCGCCACGTCCGGGAGCATATCGGGCAACACAATCTTCACGGTCACGGCGGCGCCTTCCGGCGGCGTCAGCTTTGGCTCCGGCTTCACAGCCAGCGGGCTGGCGCTCAACGGCAAGACCACCCTGAACGGAACACGCCTGCGGTTGACAGACGGAACCGCGAACGACACCGGCAGCGGGTGGTTCACCACGCTGCAAAACATTCAAACCTTTACAAATGACTTCACGTTCCAGCTGTCGAGTGGAACGACGACCGCAGACGGATTCGCTTTTGTGATCCAGAACACTGCCACGACCGCACTGGGTCCGTCAGGCGGCGGGCTGGGCTATGGTCCGGACAATACGACGAATCCTTCGGCCAGTCCGAACACCCCCATCGGCAAGAGCGTGGCGGTGAAGTTCGATCTCTACAGCAACGCTGGCGAGGGAACGAACTCGACCGGGCTGTACACGAATGGTGCTTCGCCGACGATGCCGGCGACGACGCTTGGCGGCGGCGTGAATCTGCACAGCGGCGACATCTTCAAGGTGCACATGACTTACGACGGAACGACCTTGACGATGACGATCACCGATACGGTCAACACGGCGCAGACGTTCACCACGAGCTGGACCGTGAATATCCCGGGCACGGTGGGCGGGAACACCGCATGGGTTGGGTTCACGGGTGGCACTGGCGGCCTAACCGCGACGCAGGAGATTCTCACGTGGACGTACGCGAACGGTGCCACGAATCCGAAGACACCGATCGTGTACGATACGGAAAAACTGACGGCCGTGAGCTCCGGGCCGACATTCCGGCAGTTCTCTTTCGCCGGATTCCCGGACGGCGTGGGGACGATCCTCGACGCGACAAAAGTGGGCGACAATGTCACGTTCACCCTCAATGTGGCGCAGCCGGCAACCTACGACGTGAAGATCGGGGTGAAGGAGTACACGACGCGTGGCATCTGGCAGATGAGCGTCAACGGCGCGAACGCCGGCCCCACGCAAGATGAATATATGAACACCGGCGGAACCTACGCCGTGCTGGACGTCGGCACGGTGACCATTTCCAGCGCGGGCAACCAATCATTCAAGTTCACCGTGGCCGGCAAGAACGCGGCGAGCAGCGGCTTCACCATGTCCTTCGACACCATCACGCTGACGCCGCAGTAAGCGAAAGCGGCATTCCCAAGATACAAAACGGGGCGCAGCCCGCTGGGGCGGGCTGCGCCCCGTTTTGTCTGTGAACTGCGCTTGGTCGGCGGCCGCTCGCATCTGATGTGCTTGTCATCGTCGTCGTGGCAGTGGGTCTGATGTCGTGTCTAATGCCTCCTCGTCGCGCCGCCAGAGTCGATCCATTAGTCACCCTCCGCTACGGGTAGGCACTTTCGCATCGCATCCAGGCGTTAGCCGGGCGGCCAGCGGAACGCCCGGCCGCCGAGCAAGTGCACGTGAAGGTGAAATACGGACTGGCCCGCTCCGCGGCCATTATTGCTAACGGTGCGGTAACCTTCGAGCAGATTGCGCTCGCGCGCGAGTTGCGCGGCAACAAGGTACAACTTGCCGAGGACCCCTTGATCCTCGTCGACGGCGTCGTTGAGCGAGGCGAAATGTTTCTTGGGACAAATCAGAATGTGCGTGGGCGCCTGCGGGCTGATGTCTTCGAAGGCGAAGACATCAGCATCTTCGTACACAATTTTGGCCCGTATTTCCTTGCGTGCGATTTTACAAAACAAGCAGTCGGCACTCATTGGTTCCCTCCGGCGGGCGTGCCTTCGTCCAGGCGTACGACGAACGGCGTAAATCCTTCGCGGCTTCGGAGCTGTTCCCCAAATTGGCGCGCGGCGTCCTCGCCCGATACACGGCCAACGCGCACGCGATAATAGAGGCCGTCGGGCGAATCATATTGCTGGATGAAGATCGGTGAATAGGAAGCGTTCAGGCGATCGCGCAGCCGCTCGGCATTGGCTGGGCCCCGGAATGCGCCAACCTGCACAGTGAAAAAGCCAGAGGTAGGATCCGCCACGGCGGAAAGAATTTCGAGACGCACGGGGACGATGCCGGCGCCGACGGAATCGATCTCGCGTGCCGCAGCGAAGGAGAGGTCGATGACGCGGTTCTCGACGAACGGGCCGCGGTCAGTAATGCGCACGGTGGTGGATTTTCTGTTGTTGAGGTTGGTGACGCGGACCAGGGTGTCGAACGGCAAGGTCCGGTGTGCGGCGGTGAGCTTATACATATCGTAGATTTCGCCATTGGAGGCGCGGCGGCCGTGAAACGGCGCGCCGTACCACGAAGCGTTGCCCCCTTCGCTGTAACCCTGGGGAACGGGGATGCCAACAGTCTTTGTGCGCCTTGGAGCCGCCGCGGGAGAAGAAGGAGTGGGAAAAGGTTTCCCATCAGCGGAGCGCTTTGCGGAACCGGCAGTGTCCGGCGCTGAGGGCGGAGGCTGGCGGCGGTGTGCAATGGGGCGGCGCGAGGCGCAACCGAAAATGGATAGGAGGCACAGTAAATTAAGGAAGTGGAGGGGAATCGTCCAGCGATGCGCAGCCCGAGGGAAAATCACAAGTTTGCTCGAGTCATGGCTGGGGGTTTGGTGGATTTTGAGAAGAGCGCGCGGCGTAGCGCGATTCGAGCTTGGCAGCAGCCTCGGTGAGTTTTTGCGAAACTTCGCGGAGAAATTGCGCGGTGCGCCGCTCGGTTTCCGGGGCGACTTCTTCTTCAACGAAACGTCGAAGGCGGGCGAGTTCTTCGTCGAGGCGGTGGCCGATTTCTTCGAATCTGTCCATTTTCCTCCGCGCCGGCCCCTCGCTTTGCGAGTGGGAAATAGGATGGGCGCAATTCCGGTATTATAGAAACGCGGTACGCGGGTCGCAAGGAGGAGTCTTGGCACTTCCCTACCGGTGGCAATGGCGCGTGGAGCGATGGAAGAGCGCAGTCCGCGGATTTTTCGGGATAGGTGGAAACGACCAGCCGCGTCCGAAGATTTGTCCGGCGTGCGGAGCGCTCGTGGGAATCAGCGCGACACGATGCCACGAATGCGGCACAAACTTGCGTTTTTCGCTCGCCGCCATGAGCAAGGGCCTCTCGGGATTTTTTGGCGGGCGGGCGCCAGCGACGACGGGACTGCTGATCGTCAACATCATTATGTTTGGTTTGAGCCTCGTTGCAACGATGAATGCGGGAGAAGCGGGCGGCCTGCGCATCCTCTGGGGAATGAATCAAGAGGTGCTGTACAGGCTGGGAGATAGCAATCCCTACGGGATTTTTGTCGGGCATCAGTGGTTTCGCCTGGTGACTGCCATGTTCCTGCATGGCGGATTAATCCACATCGGTTTTAACATGATGGTATTGATGGATATCGGACCAGTGGTGGAAGAAGTGTACGGATCGGCGCGCTACCTATTCCTGTATACGATTACGGGCGCCACTGGATTTCTGTTGAGTGCGGTAACTGGACACAATTCGGTGGGCGCGAGCGGCGCGATTCTTGGGATGATTGGAGTCATGATCGCGATCACAACGAAACGCGGCGGAGCCACGATGCAGGCATTGCGCTCACGGCTCGTCTCTTGGGTTGTCACGATTTTTGTGTTTGGGTTTCTGCTGCGCGGTGTCGACAATTGGGCGCACTTTGGCGGGCTGGCAGCGGGGTTTGGGCTAGGAAAATTGTTCACCGACCGCGAGCCGGCAAGCGCGAGCGAACGGCAGGCAGCCTATGCACTGGGCTGGCTGGCGGCAATCGTTCTATTGGCGAGCTTCGCGATGATGCTGCTGCATTTTCAGGACAAATTGCCAGGAACGTAAAAAAAGATTTCTTAGAGGGAACGAATTCAAATCGAAAAAGGCCGGCGAGAAGCCGGCTTTCTTATTTTAGGGAGACGGCGTTGAGCTGCTCAGTCGGCGGGCGATGGTAATGGAATAGTGAAAGCCGGAGATCACCGTGAGAGCCGTCACGACGTAGATGAGGAAGCGATTGAGCAGTGCAAGGCCGGCGCCCGGATATGCGGCAGCCAGCACGACAGCGAAGATGAGAATTATTTGAAACGCCGTGGTGAACTTGCCCAGAACGCTCGGCGGGAGGGGCCGATATCCCGCGATCAAGATAATGACAGCGGCAACGATCAGGATGAGAATGTCGCGGCTGAGCACGAGGATGGTGAGCCACCAGGCGAGTTTTTGTTTGAACGCAAGGATGATGAACGAAGAAGAGAGAAGAAGTTTGTCGGCGATGGGATCGAGATAGGCGCCAAGAGAAGAGCGCTGATTCAGGCTGCGGGCGAGCAGGCCGTCGATGCCGTCAGAAAGTCCGGCGAAGACCTGGACGAGAAGCGCCCATTTATACTGTTCGTAGGAAATGAGAATAAGAAAGAACGGCAGAAAGCCGAGCCGGAGAAGCGTAATTTGATTGGGGACTGTCCAGATGCGGCCTTTCATTGCAGTTGAGGATAACGCAGTCAGGCGAACTGCGCCAAATAGTCGGCGAGGGAGCGGCCCACTTTGCGAGAGAAAAGCTCGGCCATCGAAGGGATGGCGCCGGAGGGCTCGTCGAGCGCGATGCGCTCGACGCGGTTCATGGGAAAGAAAATCGTGGGCAGACCTGTGCGCTCGCCTTCGGGCTCGTTGATCTGGCGGATGAAGTGATCGAACGAGTTGAGGTCGACGCCGCGCATCGTTACGCCCGCCGGATGAATGGCCAGCAACTCGCCCCAGACTTTTTCCTTGGGGGTGTGGAGGCTTACGACGACGATCGAGTGTGGGTCCATGGGCTCGCTACGTTGGGCTTGTTGTACAGAGTACAGGAATTCCGCACAAAATATTGCCAGATTACAGAAAAAGTTGACAGTTGACAGTTCAAAGTTGAAAGTTCAGAACCGAAGAAAGAGAAAGACTGAACACATAGCGCACAGGAAGCACAGAGCGCACGGAGAAACTAAAAGCTCAAATCGGCATGGGCTTGGGGCCGGAGGGCGGCAGCAAGAGCTTGGGCTCGGTGACGGACTGGACGAGATCGAGAGTGGCATCGGGGGCGAGTTCGCGAAGGAGAAGGCCACCAGGGGTGACGTCGATGAGGGCGAGTTCGGTGACGATGCAGTCGACGACTTCGACGCCGGTGAGGGGCAGCGTGCATTTTTTCAAGATTTTGGGTTTGTTATCGCGCGTGGCGTGCTCCATGGCGATGAAGACGCGCTTGGCGCCGGCGACTAAGTCCATTGCGCCGCCCATCCCTTTAAGCATTTTTCCGGGGATGGCCCAGTTGGCGAGCGTGCCTTTTTCATCGACCTGGAGCGCGCCGAGAACGGTGAGATCGACGTGGCCACCGCGAATCATGGCGAAAGAATCGGCGGAGGAAAAAAAACAACTGCCCGGAAGCTCCGTGACCGTTTCTTTGCCGGCGTTGATGAGGTCAGGGTCCACCTCGGAGTCGAGCGGATACGGACCGACGCCGAGCATGCCGTTCTCCGATTGCAGAATGACTTCCATACCCTTGGGAACATAATTGGCGACGAGTGTGGGCATGCCGATGCCGAGATTGACATAGAAGCCGTCGCGGAGTTCGAGAGCGATGCGGCGGGCGATGCGTTCGCGTTTCTGGTTGTCGTTGAGGGGCATCGAGAGATCTCCTTCGTGTTAGCGCGGGCGGGGCAAGCGCCACCCCTACAAAATCGGGATTACTTTCGCACCGTGCGGCGTTCGATGCGCTTCTCGTAACCCCGGCCCTGGAATATCGCATCCACGAAAATGCCGGGCGTATGAACGTGGTCTGGCTCGAGCTGGCCGAGCTCGACGAGTTCTTCGACTTCGGCGATGACGTAATCCGCGGCGGTGGCCATCATGGGATTAAAATTGCGCGCCGTCTTGCGATAGACGAGATTGCCCCAGCGGTCACCCTTCCACGCCTTGATGAACGCGAATTCACCACGGATGCCGCGCTCGAGAACGTAAGAGCGGCCGTCAAATTCGCGGGTCTCTTTTCCTTCGGCAACCATCGTGCCGTAGCCCGTGGGCGTATAGAACGCCGGAATGCCCGCTCCGCCAGCGCGCAGGCGTTCGGCGAGCGTGCCCTGCGGATTCAATTCCATCTGTATCTCCCCGCTGAGGACCAGCTGCTCGAAGAGTTTGTTCTCCCCCACATAGCTGGAGATCATTTTTTTGACCTGGCGATTCTGGAGGAGCAGGCCGATGCCGAAATCGTCGACGCCAGGATTGTTGCTGACGATGGTGAGGTTTTTCGTACCTTTGCGGCGCACGGCAGCGATCAAGTTTTCCGGGATGCCGCAGAGACCGAAGCCGCCCATGAGGATGGTGGCGCCATCGGTGAGCTTTTCGATGGCGGCGTCAGCAGAGGCGATGCGTTTGTCCATGGATCAGTTCCAGCCGAAGTTGACGCCGACACAGACTGAAGTCTGTGCTACTGGTGCCGGGGAAGAAGTTTACTCTAAGACGCATGACCCGCGAAGACCTGGGCAGGTAGGAGAGAAGTTCCTCCACAAGAAACTTCGTGGATCCTGCCGGATGCAAACTTCGCGCCATCTCCGTATCGGAAATCTGGTTAACAATAACACCCCCACCCCCCTATGTTTTTTGTAAGTGTTCATTCTAAAGGGAGTTAAAGTCTTTTGTTTTGATAGACTTTTACAAGTGTGCATTCTAAAAGACTTAGAGATTAACATAATTCGTGAGGAAAATGCGGGATTGTGCGTTCTTGGAGCCGCCACGTGGACGAACGTTTTCCCCGTGAGGGCAACGGGGCCCTAAAAAGAAAAAGCGGCAGCAAGCTGCCGCACTCCAAAAAAACCGCGAAATGACCCACAAACATCATAACCGGGCGTCTGAGATAAGTCAAATGGAATTTGGTAGTGGGTCAGTTTCCGCAACTACCCGGAAAAGTGGGCAACTTCCTCGAAGGGGACTTCTAGGGAATCAGCGAGATTTCACTTGCCCGGTAAGCGCGTTTACCAGGCACTGGCTAGGGATAAGACGCTGAATAAATTCGTCAAATCACGGGGAATTCGGACAGGCGGTACAAAAGGAGAGAGGCGCTCGGTAACCTCACAAGCGCCTCCTCTACTGCGTCAACGTAAACCGTACCTCACTGGATCACCTCCTTCTCGGCAGGAACGCCGATGTCGACAAGAATGTCGAGTGATCCGAGTATAGCGCGGGATCGGGGAGACGCTTTGCGGAAACTCCTGGTAAGTCGCGTTACCGGACATCTGCTAGCCATCGTGCTGGCAGTTTGCGATCGGCTCGATTGTGACTAAACTACGTTTTTGTGTGATGGAGAAATCCCTAATGCTCATAATTCGTGCTGCCGCTGTCAGCGATGTGCCGTTGCTGTTGAGATTCTTCCGCGAATTTGCGGAGTACGAGCGCCAACCCGATGCGGTGGTCATTAAGGAAGAGACGCTGATCAGGGACGGCTTTGGATCTCAACCAAAGTTCCGCAGCCTGATTGCGGAATGGGACGGAGAAGCGATTGGCTATGCGCTCTTCTTTGGCATTTATTCAAGCTTGAAAGGCTCCGGTATCTTCCTGGAGGACCTCTTCGTACGGGAAGCATTTCGCGGTCGAGGGATAGGAAGAGCGCTTCTGTGTCAGGTTGCTCGTATTGCACGGCAGGAAGGCTCCTATGGCATGCGTTGGGAAGTGCTGGATTGGAATGAGTTGGCAATTAAATTCTACAAGTCTTTGGGGGGCGAGTTTTTTGATGAATGGAGACAGGTCCTCTTAGTAGCAGACGCACTGAATCGGCTCGCCGACGGATAATCGTCCAAGGAATCCATTTGCACATCAGCAGTGGCGGCCTAACTCCCGATAAGTCGGATTACCGGACAAGTGCCCCTAGCTATCTGGGGGCAATTCCACTTGTCCGGTAAGTGCGTTTACCAGGCACTAGGCGATTAGTCGGTGACAGCTCTTGCGATCAAGGCAGCTATTTTTGGTAATAATATACGCGCGGACGTTGTTACGGGATAGAACTGAGGCTCGATCATTTTTTCGCAACGGACATGCACTGAACTCTTCCGGGAGGATCTAGGAGAAATTACATGCAATCTGTAGGTGTGATTCGCCAACTTGCGCGGTATCCCGTCAAATCCATGCAGGGTGAGGCGCTGCTTTCCG
>DASZZI010000054.1:0-31086 GCA_035544995.1 Candidatus Acidiferrum sp. | reverse complement strand
ATCGACTCAGAGGAAGTGATGGAGTTGAAGGACGATGCGCGGACAAGGGAGAACCTTCTTTCTTCTCCGCGCTAAAGACAAAGGGATTATAGCATATTGGTACCGTATGTCAATGATTACTTGTAAGTGGTTTGGATGCTGAGGGATAGTGAGGTGTCTGTTTCTCCGACAGGGTCGGAGTCTGCGACCGGCCGGGCCTCGATAGGCTCCCGACCGGACCGGGACAGGTCGGGGTAGGCCGGAATCCGCGATCGAATCGGTGCCGGGAAAAACGGAGGGGGGATCAAGGGTTCAGCGAAGCCATCCACTTCAAAAGCCCCATTTTTCGCGGCGCGCGAAACAGGGGTCATCTAAGGTCTTCCCACGCGGCACGCCTCCGCCACCCGCCGTTCCCAAGATCTTCCTGCTCGTTCAGCCTGTGTCGCTCGTCACCGCGCGTCCCGAAGCACTGAGGATCTGCCACCCACCCGGCTCAGCGTTCAACATAAAGTGGAATGGTTGTCGAGGTAGGAGGCATGCTGGCCGCACCAAGTGATACCTGGACTTCAAATAACTTAGGCGCACCGTCTGAGAATCTTTCCTTCTCAAGAATGTCGCCCGGCTTTATAGTGACTGGACTCACCAAGCCAATCTTTTCCGATTGAATCACACAATTCTGACTTCCAACGTTGAAGATTCGGTGTTTTATTATCCACGGACTACTAGAGAGATGTTGTCCGTATATGTCGAATAAAGAAACTACTTGTAGGTCGCATCCTGCTAGTTTAATCGCAGTGAGTTTCTCACCGCTCGATTGCAGCCTTCCCGTCATGATGCCCCAAAGCGTTATGGTTAAAGCAAGTAACATAACTCCGGATATAACTAAATTTGGTACAAGCTTCGCACTGAACATTGCCTTCTGCGGGGGTGGTTCGCCGACAATCCTTTCGAAAACGACGCCCGCGCTATTGTATAAGGCCGCTTCGAATTTTTCTGACGACGGGTTGACAGCCTGAAAGGTGAATTCGACTGAGTCACCCGAGGGAAGGTGAGGGATTCTCCACCTAAATGCCATCCGCCACGGTTCTGTCGCCGTTGCATTCAGCTGCACCAATGCTGTTTTGCTAAGTACGGGTCGTGAAGCCCACGCCTGCACATCGTCCGCAGGGAATTCAAATTGGACCTCAGCATCCTGTAGGTGAGCAGCGCTAGAATTTCTCATCGTTAACTGATACTCACGTAGATTCTTCACTTCTTCCAGTCGGCGACCCGTGGAACCGCCGACCACACGAGCTAGGGCGAAGCCTTGAAGTTCGGGACTGACAAGCCGGTTAACTCGTTCAATCAGCGGAATCGGTTGCACCCTGCTGCGCTTACGTCGGAACCACTCATTCAAAAGGGCACCAGCAAGACCACCGCCAAGAAGGGACGCAGCAATTTTGGCGATTTCAAGCATTAGACTGTTCCCCTTTGAATTAATGCATAAGATAGCGTCATTCACGCCTTCCCGAAAGCAATGTGCGCGACCAGGGGAATTCGCAACGGGCGATTTCAGGTCGTCCGAACGGATAGAGGCTGGCCCACCCGCCTGCGTGTACTGTTTGTAGCTAAATGGTGAGGTCGGCACTTTGGGCTTTAAGCTGATTAATTCGCGCCAACCTCGCTTCCCATTCTTTCTTTATTCTTTCGGCAATTTTGGTTTCTCTCTCGACTTCGTCGAGTTGACGGGTCAGTTCGGAACTTTTCTTTAGAATCAGATCCCGAATCTTGACTATTTCCTCGGCAGGTTTTTCGTTTCTTTCCACCATGACTTCAGCGATGGCTTCTGCGATGTGCCAAGTTGCGTAGAAAACATGGTCTTTAGTGTTGGCGAATGCAGGAAACGCAATGTTGGTGAAAACTTGGATACCTTTCTCTTCGTCGACAGTTTTATCCTTTAATATCTGGTCTGTCTTAAGATCCACGAAACTATGCTCAACTTTAAATTTCTTACCATTGACAGTGATGAAATATGTCCGTTTGATCTGGGTCTTCTTTGGTTTCCTGCCTTGCTCCGACGTTAATTGCGGTTCTTCAACGACCGTTACAATACTCCTGGCGTTTCGCTTTTCGACCTCCAAATCGGAGAGGCCATCGTGTTCGTCTTCGGTTCCCCGGATTCTCTCCTTTAGATCTGGGAAAGCGTACTCTCGGAGTTCTGGGATTCCCTTAATTGCTTTCATTATGTTGTCTTTTTGGGCTTGTACCTTGTCCACGATTCCCTGGTCGATCTGTGTCTTCCGAACCGAGGAGCGGGCTTCCCTCACTAGTTCACGCATGAATTCCCAGAAAATATTCCCCTCAGTCACAATTTCCTGATACAGGGGAGACTCTGGCATGAACTCTCGTTTGTTATGAGTTACAGGAACATAGTCCAGATGAATTTCACCGACGATTTGACGTGCTTCTGGATGTGGATTGAATCCCAATTTGGCGAACTGCATGATCAAACGCCCTCGTCTGAAGACTCTAAATCCGTACTCTCCTTTGTCTGAACCTTGCTTCAACAAACCCCGCCATCCCCACACTTCGTTGCCACTTTCAAGCTTCAACCGAAATTCCTCTTTTCCGTCAGGCGGGTGGTATTCAGCTCTGAGTATGAGCGGCTCTGGTTCGCACCATTTGGTGTTGACCTTGATTCTGACTTCTCCATTCTCAATGAACGGCGCAAAACGAGTGGCAAGGTCTTTTCTGATATTTCCCGGCAAGTTTGGATAGATGCGGAAATGGAGACCGCTGATCACAATAGTTGTGCCATATTTCTTCTTTTCAACACCCGACTTAATCTTCATTTCATGCTTGGTCCAATCGCCTTCTTTCAGCCATTTGTCCT
The DNA here is from genome assembly GCA_035544995.1 of Candidatus Acidiferrum sp. Classification (GTDB taxonomy): domain Bacteria; phylum Acidobacteriota; class Terriglobia; order Acidiferrales; family UBA7541; genus Acidiferrum. Next base: position 28,235 of record DASZZI010000054.1, on the reverse strand, counting down.
CGTCATACGCGAGCGTGTATTCATCTACGCTATCTTTTTCCTTAGTGGTAATTTGGAATTTTTTTCCCAGGCTAGTTGCGGCCGTCTTGAGGCCTAAGCCGAACTCGCCGAGTTTGTTTTTCTTAGCGGAATGCGCCAACCTTATGCTGTTGGCAGCTGTGTCTTCGCTCATCCCCATCCCATCATCGGAAACTTGGACCAGGTCCCGGTCGGCATTCAAAATGACCTCGACCGTAAGAGCTTTACCCTCCCATCTTGCATCGATTGAGTTGTCCACTAATTCGGCTATCGCCTGGCTCACGGAATAGCCTGTCTGCCCGATTTTTGGCATTAGGCTGCGGTCCGGAAGGATGCTGATGACTTTGGTTTGCGTTTCCGACATATAAGATTCTCCTTACGACTATAGCGTGATCCTGTAATAGGATATAGCTAGAATTTACATCTGTCAAGTGCCACTTTCACTGCAAGCCCAAGTAAAGATGGCGCTCGCCACGGCGGGCAGGCAAACGGCGGGGCCTGGCCGAAAACTGTCCTTTCGGGCGTTGTTTTCTGCGTTTCTTTGGGTTATTAAAGGGGCATAGCGGACGGTCAAAACCTCTGCCGCATTGGTTGGGTTAAAAGCGCACCCTGTGAGGTGGGCTGAAGCATAAGGAATCGGGTATCTCCTTTGACGAGAGCAGGTTAGCGCTACAGTAGTTTTAGTTATCCGTGTAATCTTTCGGCCACGTTTTAGGGCCAAATTTTTCTGTAAGAAAGGAGTCCCATGTTTCGAAAAGTGGGATTCGCCTTCTTCTCCGTTTTTGTTCTGGCAATTCTCTTCCCCGTTAGCGCTGCGAGCGCGCAAGTCGAATTCGGACAACGCGCGCGCGCCCGCGTTACGCAGAATATTGATGAAGGCGACCGGGCTGCGCTGAGGGGCAATACTCATCCCGAAGCGAAGGCCGAGAATGATCGCGGCGGCGTCGCGGAAGATTTGCCGCTGGAGCACATGCTGCTGCAATTGAAACGCGCTCCCGAGCAGGAGCAGACGCTGCAGCAATTCATCGATGAGCTGCAAACAAAAGGATCGCCAAACTTCCACCGCTGGATTACCGCGCAGGAATTCGGAGAGAGATTTGGCTTAGCGAAACAAGATCTGGACACAATCACCGGCTGGCTCGAATCACACGGTTTTAAGGTGAACGTGGTCTATCCCAGCGGAATGGTGATCGATTTTTCAGGCACAGCAGGCCAGGTGCGCAAAGCTTTCCAGACGGAGATGCATCACCTGGAAGTCAAAGGTGAGAAGCACATCGCCAACATGAGCGATCCCCGGATTCCCGCCGCGCTCGCTTCGGTTGTGACCGGCGTCGTTTCTCTGCACGACTTCAAGCCGCATGCCATGCACAAGCTGCACAAGGCACGGACGGAATTCACGTTTACCGACATTTTCGGCAGCGCCAACTACGCGGTGGTACCGGCGGACCTGGCGACGATTTACAACCTGAATCCTCTTTTTAGCGCGGGTTATTCAGGTCAGGGCCAGACGATTGCGCTCATTGAAGACACCAACGTCTTCAGCGCTTCCGACTGGAGCACGTTTCGTTCGACGTTCGGCCTTTCCGGATACACGTCCGGCTCCTTCGCGCAAGTGCATCCTGGCAGCAACTGCAACAATCCCGGGGTCATCGCTCCCAACGATGCGGAAGCGATTTTGGATGCGGAATGGGCCAGCGCGGCGGCTCCCAACGCGGCGATCGTGATGGCGGCGTGCGCGGACACCAGCACCACGTTCGGCGGCTTGATCGCCGTGCAGAACCTAATCAACGCCGGCAGCCCCCCGTCCATCATGAGCATCAGCTACGGCCAGTGCGAAACGGTGAACGGAGCGGCGGCCAACGCGGCGTACAGCGCGGCGTATCAACAAGCGGTGGCGCAAGGCGTTTCCGTATTCGTGGCCGCAGGCGACAGCGGCGCGGCGGGTTGCGACAATAGTGTGGCACAGGCAACGCACGGCATCGGTGTGAACGCTTTCGCGTCCACGCCGTACAACGTGGCGGTGGGCGGCACGGACTTCAGCGATACGTTCTCCTTCACCAATGCTGCGTATTGGAACCCGACGAACACTTCCACGTTTGGCTCCGCGCGGTCGTATATACCAGAAATTCCGTGGAACGACTCGTGCGCCGGTGCGCTGCTCTCGAGCTACCTGGGTTATAGCCCGACGTATGGGTCCACCAGCCTCTGTAACGATCCCTTCATCGGCGCACTCGTGCAGACCACAGTTGCCGGCGGCGGGGGACCGAGCGGCTGCGCAACAGGGGCGCCCTCCGCCAGCGGCGTCGTGAGCGGGACTTGCCAAGGATGGCCAAAGCCATCGTGGCAGTCGATCCTGGGCAACCCGAACGACGGTGTGCGCGACACTCCGGACGTTTCGCTGTTCGGGGCGGACGGATTGTGGGGCCACTTCTACGTGTTTTGCTGGTCGGATACCGCGAAAGGCGGAGCGGCGTGCGGGAGCGATCCTAGCGCGTGGTCCGGAGCAGGCGGGACTTCGTTTGCATCGCCCATCATGGCTGGAATCCAGGCGCTCATCAACCAAAAGGCGGGTGGGCCGCAGGGTAATCCGAATCCGGTGTATTACCAGCTCGCCGCCGCGGAGTTCGGCTCGACTGGCAGCGCCAACTGCAACTCGACGACCGGCGCGGCCAGCAACTGCATTTTCTACGATGTGACTCAGGGCGACATGGACGTCGACTGCGTTGGCCCGAATTGCTACTTGGCAGGTGGCGCGGTGGGCGTGCTTTCCACTTCGAACACTTCTTTCAGCCCGGCTTACGGAACGACGACAGGCTGGGACTTCGCGACCGGAATCGGCAGCGTCAACGCCGCCAACTTGGTGAACAACTGGCCGGTTTCGGCGCCGGTGCCGAACTTCACGCTCTCGACATCACCGAGCAGCTTGACCATTACGCAGGGAACCAGCGGTGCGAGCGCGATCACAGTCACTCCGCAGAATGGCTTCAGCGGTAGCGTCAGCTTGTCCGCGTCGGGGCTGCCGAGCGGTGTGACGGCAACGTTCGGCACCAATCCCGCCACCGCCACGAGCATGTTGACGCTGACGGCGAGCAGCACGGCAACTACTGGAACGGTCACGGTGACAATCACGGGCACGTCGGGCAGTTTGACGAAGCCGACCTCGATCTCCCTGACGGTGATGGCCGCGCCGAACTACACTCTTTCCGCATCGCCGAGCAGTTTGACCATCACGCAGGGAACGAAGGGCACGAGCACGATCACGGTCACTCCGCAAAACGGCTTCACCGCAGGCGTCAGCTTGTCCGCGTCGGGGCTGCCGGGCGGTGTGACGGCAACGTTCGGCACGAACCCCGCCACTACTACGAGCATGTTGACGCTGACGGCAAGCAGCACGGGGACTACTGGAACGGTCACGGTCACAATCACGGGCACGTCAGGCAGTTTGACGCATAACACCACGATTACACTCACGGTGAAGGCCGCGCCGAACTTCACGCTTTCCGCTTCTCCGAGCAGCTTGACCATCGCACCGGGCGCCAAGGGCACGAGCACGATCACCATCACTCCGCAGAATGGCTTCAACGGCAGCGTAAGCTTGTCCGCGTCGGGTCTGCCGAGCGGCGTGACGGCGTCGTTCAGCACGAACCCAACCAAGAGCAAGAGCACGCTGACGCTGACGGCAAGCAGCACGGCGGCCACCGGAACGGTCACCGTGACAATCACGGGCAAGTCGGGGAGCTTGACGCATCAGACCACGATTAGTCTCAGCGTTCACCATTGATCCTGATGAACACTGGTGGCGTGTTGGTTTGGCTACGCCACCAGCCGCAAGAGGTCATCCAAAAGGAAAACGGGGAACAAACAGGGGCCTTAGGACGTTTCTAGGATGACGACCTGAGGTGTGCGTGTGCATGCTAATGTCCGTGCCCCTGATGGTGCTGTTGACGGTGTCGAGCGGCGACCGTTTGGGGCAGGAGCCGATTCGCGTTGCGGTGAATCTGGTCAACGTGGGTTTTGCGGCGCGCGATTCGCACGGGGCTTTGGTGGACAACCTCACGAAGGACGACGTGGAGGTGTTCGAAGACGCCGTTCCACAGAGGATTGCGTTCTTCGCGCGAAGCCTGGATGTCCCGCTGACGCTGGGATTGATCGTGGACGCGAGCGGCAGCCAGGATCACTTCACAAAACAGCATCAGCATGATCTGGAAGTGTTCTTGAAGGAAGTTCTGGGACCGAAAGACCGAGCCTTCATGATTTGCTTCGGCAACCACCTCCGTCTGGTGAGCGACTTCACACCATCAGGGGCGGCGTTGCTGGACGGCTTAAAACACTACCAACATGACAGTCAGCACTTCTCCGAATTGGGGCCGAAAGAAGAACGGGACCTGGGCACGGCATTCTACGATTCGATCTACTACTCGGTGACGGAAAAGCTGGCCAATGAAAACGGCAGACGGGCGTTGCTGCTTTTCAGCGACGGCGAAGATAACTCCAGCTCGCACGACATGATGACGGCGATCGAGGCGGCGCAGAGCGCGAACGTGCAGGTCTTCACGATCCGGTACACGGAGAAAGAACACGGCCAATTGACGGCGCGCAACAAATACGGGATCCGCGTGATGGACCGTATCGCCAAAGAAACCGGCGGAGCGCAGATCGATGCGGAGACGACGGACCCGCACACCTACTTCCGGCAGATCGCCAAGGAGCTGCGGACCTCGTACGAGCTGGCTTACTATCCGACCGACCCAATGAAGGATGATACGTTTCGCAAAGTCGTGATTCGGCCGAAGCAGGCGGGATTGACGGTGCGAGCGAAGACGGGGTATTTCTCGCGCTAGGCCGAGTTGGTGTGAATCAGATGTTGTTGCGCTTCAATTCGCCCAGGAGGTAGTCGCAGGAGCGAACGCAGAGCGCCATGATAGTCAGCGTGGGATTCTGGCAAGGATTCGAGGTGAATCCCGAGGCATCCATGACGAAAAGATTCTTGATGTCATGGGTTTGCTGGAACTGATTGAGAACGGACCTCTTGGGTTCGCTCCCCATGCGAGCGATGCCCGCTTCGTGAAGAGCCCAGCGCGGCGCGGAGGGGTTGGCATACGTTCTGATGTTTTTCGCTCCGGCGGCTTCTAGCATTTCCCCCGCGGATTCGCCGATATCCTTGATCATGGCTCTTTCGTTTTCGCCATCGGACATGTGAATTTTCAGCGCCGGGATGCCGTAGATATCTTTCACTTCCTTGTCTAGCTGGGCAAAATTGTCCCACCGCGGCAAGACCTCGCCAAAACCGGTTAGGCTGAGGTCGGCGCGAGGTTCGCGGATCCGATCCTTGTACGCTTGGCCGAAGCCGGGCGCCTCAAAGTTGAAGTCGAAATTGCTCTCGCCTTCGTAACCATAACCGCGGAGAAATTTCTTGAAGGGCGGAGTGTCCTTGGTGTTGCGAAAGCGCGCAACGTAAATCCCCACGGGCTTGATGGGAACGCCCAAGGAAGGCTTCTTGCCGGCGGCGGGAAATTCGCCGCCGCCGCCGCCGCCGCCGCTCCGCACGTGCGCCATCAAGTAGTGGCCGAGGACTCCGCTGGAATTCGCGAGGCCGCTGGGATACTGGGGATTCGCGGAGTTGAGAAGGATGCGGACGGATTCTTGCGCTTGCGCGCACAGAATGACGGTGCGGGCGTAAATTTCGCGTGGCGCGCGCGTGTTGCGGTCGATGTAAAGAACGCCACGGGCGCGGTTGCGTTCCGCGTCCATCAGGATTTTGTAAGCCATGGCGTTGGAAATCAGGGTGCAATTTCCTGAGTTGACCGCGTCGGCCACGGTGGTGAATGCGGAATTGAAATAGGAATGCGTGATGCAGCCGCGCTCGCAGGGGCCGCAATAGTGGCATGGGCCGCGGCCATTCAGCGGTTTTGTGAGATTTGCCGAACGCGCCAGAGTGACGGTGCGGCCCATCTTTTCCTTCACGCGATTGCGGAAGATGGATTCCTGGCAAGTAAGCGGCATGGGCGGCTGGAACTGGCCATCGGGGAGGTCCTCGAGTCCTTCGGCCATGCCGGTAACGCCGACATACTTTTCCACCAGATCGTAGTACGGCGCGATGTCTTTGTAGCTGATCGGCCAGTCTTCCCCGTAGCCATCGCGCGAAGCGGCTTTGAAGTCCCAATCACTGAAGCGCAACGACACGCGACCCCAGACATTCGTGCGGCCCCCGGTCATGCGCACGCGGCCCATCCAATGAAAAGGCTTGTCGGCGGGCGTGGTGTAGGGCTCTTCGAGATCGTTCACGAACCAGTCTTGGGTGTATTCGTTGCATTCGTCGAGCTTGGATTGAATGGGGCGCGTCTTGCGGAGAATTTCCGGGGCGAGGTTGCGAAACTTCAGTTTGAACGGTGGCGTGTGCTCGCTAAAATTATTGTTGGACTGGGGGCGGCCGGCCTCAAGGAGGGCTACTTTCAGGCCAGCCTCGGCCAGACGCTTGCACGCCCAGCCGCCCGATGCGCCTGAGCCTATGACTATCACGTCGTAAGTTTGCTTTGCAGAGTCAACCATGGGGTCCATTTCTGAGCTACGAGCCGACTGTTCTTGCCGAAGAGAGAATGAAATTCGGATGCTAACAAGCGCGCGGACGCGGGTCAATCCAGTAAAACAAAAAGAGAATTCCGTAGTTCTTGTGAGGCGCGAGGAATGGGTGCTACCATCGCCGAAGATCGATGGTTTTTGAGCACTTTTAAACCGTAAAAAAGGGTTCGATAAGGGAACTCGTCGTGGCCAAAGACGGAGCGTTACCAGTGGTTCAAAATGGCCTGGGAGTAAGGCGCGGGCTCACTCGCCGGGAAATGGTGCAGAGACTGCTTGCCGGAGCGGGAGTGGGCGCGGCGTGGCCGATGGTGGCGGCTTCCCACCCGATTCATAAGCTGCTTGCAGATGATGCGCTATTTTCCGAAGCGGGCGCGCGGATGGCGGCCGCGGATTGGACGCCGGTATTTCTCGATGCGCAACAGAACGCGTCGTTGATTGCGCTATCGGAAAGCATCGTGCCCGGCTCGGGAAAAGCGCAGGTGAACCGGTTCATCGATTTGCTGCTGAGTGTGGATGCGAGCGCAAACCAAAAGAAATTTGCAGCGAGCGTTGCGGCTATCGATGGCGAATCGCGGAAACGCTATGGCCATCCATTTGTGGGACTGGCCGGATACCAGCAGAATGAGCTGCTGACAATTGCTTCGAAAGAGGATGAACAACGCAAAGAGAAGGAAGCTGCCTCGGGGGAGAGTTCTATAGAAGAACACAAGGGACAATCTCCGCCGACGCTCCACAACCACTTCGAAAACCTGAAAGGGTGGATCAGCGGAGCCTATTATTCCTCGGAAGCCGGAATGAGGGAGCTCGGATGGACCGGCGACTACGCCTTCGACAGTTATCCGGCTTGCGACCACGCAGAAGGTCAGCATTGAAACTTTTCCCAGGGAGAGCCATGGAATGAATCATTCATCGAGCCGGCGGGAGTTTCTTCGTGTTGTGGGCGCGACTGGTGTGGGGATGGCGCTTGCGAATCCTGTGTTTGGAGCAAAGAAAAAGTCGGTTCTGCTATTCACGAAATCGTCGGCCTGGGAACACGATGTGGTGAAAGTCATCGGGGGAAAACCGAGCATCGTGGAACGCGCCATCCGGGGGCTGGGTGCGAAGAATGGATTCGGGGTGACGGCGACAAAGGACGGCAGGATCTTCGAATCGGACGACCTATACAATCACGACGCGTTCTTTTTTTTCACGAGCGGCGACCTGTCAAAAAGAGGGACGGATGGCAATTGGCCCATAAGTGAGCTGGGGAAACAGGCGCTGCTAGAGGCCGTGGAACATGGAAAAGGATTCGTGGGCGTTCATGCGGCGGCCGATACATTTCATACGCAGCCAGACCCGCCCGACCGTTCGAACCGGTACATCGCGCACGGAGAAAAGTCCGACCCGTACCTGCGGATGCTGGGCGGCGAATACATCATCCACGCTCGGGATGAAGATCCGCGACTGCAGACCGCCAAAGTTATCGTGAATGATGCCAAGTTTCCGGGCCTCGAAGGCGTGGCATCGCCCGTCAGCTTCATGGAAGAGTGGTCCTCACTGAAAGATTTTGTGCCGGATATCCACGTGATCCTCACACTGGATACGCACGGCATGCACGGCGAGTGCTACCAACGCGCACCTTATCCGGTCACGTGGGCGCGGCTGCACGGCAAGGGAAGAGTTTTTTATGCTGCGATGGGCGACCGCCCGGAGACTTGGGAGAATGCATTTTTTCTGAACCTGCTCGGCGGTGGAATTCGCTGGGCGATCGGAGATGCGAACGCGCAGATTCCTCCCAATTTGCGAAGTGCTGCTCCAGGCTACGCCGAGATCCCCCCGAAAAGCCCGCCGGAAAATTAGCTATTTCACCCAGAAAATATCGTAGGCGCGGTCGAAGGTGACAAACATCAGGCAGCCCTTTTTCGATTTGCAGGAAAACCAGTGCTTCTCCTTTCCCGGCATCATGGCGAAGCCACCTGCTTGCAGAACGCGCGGAGAAATTCCGTCCATTCCGGCTTCCACGTCGCCGCTGACAACGATCAACTGCTCTTCGGCGGTGTGATAGTGCATCGGAACCATGCAATTGGGTGCCGCGCGAAGAATGAATGTCGAAGCGCCCTTTGCGGGATCGCCGTTCTCCAGTGTGGAGTCGAGACACTTGACGTCGTCGTCGGACTCGAACTTTACGTCAGACAGCGGTCTGACGACGCCGTGATGCTGCTCTTGGGAGGAGAGCGACGGCGCGGCCGCAAGAAACAAGAGGACGAATGGGACCACGCTAAGAAATTTTCTAATGAAGTTGTGAGAAAGAGTGCGGTTGATCTTCATTGAGACTCCTCCAAATTTCCCGGCTCGCTAATATAGACGAGCGATGCACCCCGATGCTAGCATTGCTTCAGTAGCTCTCCGGTGGGGCCGTGGCGCAGTTGGGAGCGCGCCTCGATGGCATCGAGGAGGTCGTGGGTTCGAATCCCATCGGCTCCACCATTCCTCACGCTAATTCTCAGAATAGACTTTAGAGTGATTTATGCCCAAGCTCGCACTGTTTTGTTTTGAGGCGCGTGGTAAAGTGTGGCGGCACGATCAATCCAGCAAAATGGCGGGGCGATGGCAAAACTAACTTTTCTTGGCGCGGCAGGGTGCGTGACCGGCTCGAAATATCTCGTTGAGGCAGCGGGCAAGCGGCTGCTGGCGGATTGCGGATTATTCCAGGGAACCAGCGAGCTGAAAGACAGGAACTGGAAGCCGCTGCCGGTGGATCCTAAAACGATTGATTACGCGATGCTGACGCACGCGCATCTGGACCACACCGGATGGCTCCCGGTGCTAGTGAAGGCAGGATACCACGGGCCGATCTTCGCGAACCCGGCGACGATTGAATTGACGACGATCTTGCTTAAGGATTCTGCGCACCTCCAGGAAGAAGAGGCGGAAAACGCCCAACGCAATAAATGGAGCCGGCACCCCGAGCCGCGGGCGCTCTACGGGCCGGACGATGTCGATCCGGTATTGAAGTTATTGAAGCCGATGCCGCGTCTGGGCGGGTTTGACGTAAGTCCGGAGTTTCATATAGATAGCTACGATGCAGGACACATTCTGGGGTCGTCGAGCCTGGTACTGACCATCACTGAAGGAGGCAAAAAGACTGTCGTTATTTTCTCAGGGGACATCGGGCGGTACGATCAGCCGATTTTGAATGATCCAGCGACGCCGGCGGCGAAGGCGGAGGAGTTGATCTGCGAATCAACGTACGGCGACCGGGAGCACGAGACGGGCGATCCGGCGGAATTGCTGGCGGGTATCGTGAACCGCGTGGTGAAGCGCGGAGGGTCGATCGTGATTCCGGCGTTCGCGATTGGACGAACGCAGACATTCATGTATTACCTGCGGCAGTTGGAGGATCAGCAGAGGATACCGCGCGTGCCGGTGTATGTGGACAGCCCGATGGCGCTTAGCGCGACGGATTTGTACTTGAAGCATCGCGAGGATCACGACTTGGAGTTTTCCCGGGAAGAAAGCGACGGCAAGGGCGACCCGCTGAGCGTGCATGAGTTTCATCTGACGCGATCTGTGGAGGAATCAAAGTCCATCAACGACGTGAAAACGCCATGCATCATCATTTCTGCAAGCGGGATGGTGTCTGGCGGGCGCGTGCTGCATCACCTGGCGCAGCGGCTGCCGGATGCGCGGAATGCCGTGATCCTGGCGGGGTTTCAGGCCGAGGGAACGCGCGGGCGCGCGTTGCAAGAAGGCGCAAAGGTGTTGCACCTATTCGGTCAGACGGTTGCGGTCTGCGCGGAGATCGTGGAGATGGGACAGTTTTCCGCGCACGCCGGAAAGAGTGAATTGCTGCGTTGGCTTGCGGCCCTCCCCACCCCGCCAAAGCAGACGTATTTGACCCACGGCGAACCGGCCGCGGCGCAATCCTTGCAACAGGCGATCCAAGAGAAGTTTCATTGGAAGGCGGCAGTGGCGAGATACCTGGATACGGTGGACTTGGGGTAGGGCAGATACTTGTCCGGAGCAGAGCCGAAGAATTATTGCCTCTCCGTTGCGCTAAGCATTTGTTTAACCGCGATTTAGCCGTCCCAAAAGTGAGACAAACGCGCAAGTGTGTCCTACAACTATTTTTGCCAATCTAGGAAACTTTTAAGAGGATGACAACGTCTATACAGGCAAGACCACTCGCGGGGTAGGGGGCTAACCACCACAGGGCAACCGACCGTCAGTCTCCTACCCCTAATTAGCTTTGTAAATGCATTCCGACTCATAATTTAGCGAAAACCAACAACTCTTTAGAAGTTTGGGAGACCCATCTGCCCAATCTGGCTGCACTGAGACTAGTGCCCTTTTCCGTCACCCCCCCCGCGAATGCAAGGGTGGCTGGAGCTCCGCGCGCTACGGATTCGGCGCGGGCGGCTGGGAAAGTTCGGGGATGGCGTCGATCAGGGCCGGAGAAAGCGGACTGAGTTTGAGTTGCTCGGTGAGGAAGGCGATGCGGTCGCGTCGAGCTTCCGCGTTGAGGGCATGCGGTGCGTCGTAAAGTTGGAAGCGCTTGGGCTCGCTGACGACGGCAGCGTATTGGTGTGCGCGCTCCGGAGTCAGGAAATCTTCCATTGTCCCGTACTGCAAGAAAACCACGGCGGGCGCGGCGTGCGAAACAAACTTGCCGGGATCCAGCCAGCCATACTTCGCTAGAAACGCGTCAAACTTTTCGGGGCTGACCTTAAGGCGGTACTGCTTGTACTCCTCTGATTTCAGATCGACCTCGTCCGACATGCTGCCGGCCATCAGAACGAAAGCTTTAAAGCGCTTGTCGAGGCCGCTGAGGAAGGCGCCTACCTCGGCGTTGTAACTGTGGCCGACAAAGGCGAGGCGTTGGGGATCGACATCCTTCCGCGCCAAAAGCAGGTCGGCACCACGGCGCATGTCCACAATCGCCTGGATGCGGTCGGTGACCTGTTGCTCGTTGAGCGGAGTCCTGTCTTGCACATGGCCGGGGCGCGCGCCGGGACCCGTGGTAAGCAGCGAGACGACGCCGGCGTTGGCGAGCGCGACGGCTTCGTCAAGAAACTCCTCGCGGTTGAAGAAAGCAGAATTCCGCCAATACCAGTGGCCCCAGATCACCGCGGCAAAGGGTCCCTTCCCGGGCGGCACGACGAGATAGGCGGGAACGCGTCCGCCCTTGGGGCTGGTGTAGGAGATGTCGTGAACAGCGACCTCGCCGCGATGTTCGACGCCCACCTCTTGAATATCGAGGGGCGCTTTCTGGTCGTAGTCAAAAGCGTGAGTATTGTTGGATCCCTGAGCTAGCAGGGAGGAGGCAGTCAGCATGATGATTGCAGCGAAGAACATGCGCACGGAGTTTCTCCTGATTCCAGACTCAATACTGAAGACAGACTCGCGAAAAGATACGAAGTGAGCGCTTCCAGAGGGACTGCGAAAGCTTGAAATCAGCGGCTGCGGACATGGTCGGGAAGCCGAGAGAGGCGCTCTTCGGCGGCGGCGAGGGTGGATTCTTTTTTGCAAAAGGTGAAGCGGGCCTGGGACGCGCCGTCGCGGACGTCATTGTAGAAGCTGGAGCCGGGAACGACGGCGACGCCGATTTTTTCGACAAGAAACTTGGCGAAAGCGATGTCATCGGGGTAACCGAAGCGGGTGATGTCCGTCATGATGTAGTACGCGCCGCGGGGCTTGAACACTGTGAAGCCGGACTGCTCCAGGATTTTCAGGAGGCGTTCACGGCGAATGGCGTAATCGGCGGCGAGTTTGTCGTAATAGGACTGCGGCGAGCGAAGAGCAGCGGCGCCCGCTTGCTGCAACGGCGCGGCAGCGCCGACAGTCAGAAAATCGTGGACCTTTCGGATGGCCGCGGTGGCCTCGGGCGGGGCGATGGCCCAACCGACGCGCCAGCCGGTGACGCTGTAAGTTTTAGACAGGCCGTTGATGACGATAGTTCGGCCGCGCATGCCATCTATACGGGCCATGGAGATGTGTTCAGCGCCATCATAGAGAATATGCTCGTAGATTTCGTCGGTGATGCAAAAAGCGTTCCAGCGGACGCAGAGCTCGCGGATGAATTCGAGCTCAACGCGGGTAAAGACTTTGCCGGTGGGATTGTTGGGTGTGTTGAGGATTATCGCTTTGGTGTGTGGGCCGAAGGCGGCGGCTAATTCTCTTTCATCGTAAGACCAGTCGGGAGGGCGCAGCTTCACGAATCGCGGGGTAGCTCCCGAGAGAATCGCGTCGGGACCGTAGTTCTCGTAGAAAGGCTCGAATACCACGATTTCATCGCCTGGATTGATGATGGCCATCATGGAGGACATCATCGCTTCCGTGGAGCCGCAGCAGACGGTAATCTCGCGCTCGGGGTCGACGCGAACGCCCTGGGTGCGCTCGAATTTCTCGACAATGGCGTCGCGCAGTGGTTTGGCGCCCCAAGTGATTGCGTATTGATTGATGTCGTCAGCGATGGCCTGGCGCGCGGCTTCTTTGACCTCGATGGGAGCAGCGAAATCGGGAAAGCCCTGCGAGAGATTGACGGCGCCGTGCTTCATGGCGAGTCGCGTCATCTCGCGAATCACGGATTCTGTGAATTGCTCGGCCTTTGCGGAAAGCATGCGGCGGGCGATTTGAGTCATCGCAGATTCGGGAGAGTTCATTTCACCTGCTCGAACTAATGAAATTCTACCTGCAGGGCCGCGGCATCCTCCGGCTTCGCTCAGGACAAGTGCTGCGCCCCTACAAGGAGAATATCAGCTTATGCAATCGCTTCGTCAGCGAGCGCGGGCGGTGACAGCGGCTTGCGTCGCTATGCCCCGCTGGCCATAAATCATCCGGTAGACTTCAGCATTGCGCAAGACGATTTGCACGTACTCGCGAGTTTGCGTGAACGGGATAGATTCGACGAGCTCGGGGAGCTCCTCATAATTTCGTTCAGCGCGCCAGGCGGCGATGCGGTCTTCACCGGCGTTGAAAGCCGCGAGGGCGTATTCGGGAGCGCCGGTGGCGCGGAGCAGCCCAGCGATGTAAAGCATACCGAGTTCGAGATTGTAATCGGGTTCGAAGAGTTTATTGCGCGAGTAGCGAATCTTGAGGTGCTTCGCAAGAAGCTTCCCGGTTTTCGGCAGAACTTGCATGAGGCCGATGGCGTCGGCGTAAGAGACGGCGTCAGCTTGAAAAGTGGATTCTTGCCGCATGAGGCCGGCGGCAAGCATAGGGTCGAAATCGTTCTTAGCGGCTTCCCGTCGGACAGCGGCTTCGTAAGGAAGCGGATACAACGCCTTCCATACGGTGATGGGAACTTCATCGAATTTGCGCGCGTCGAAGTTTGGAACGATGATGCGGCCGTAGGCCATGCCGGCGGCGAAGTGGCCCTGATCGAAGGCGGTCTGCGCCGCTTCCAGCAAGAAACGCGGAGATCCGGAGGCGAAGAAAGCGTTCTTCAGCTCCTGCTCGGCGGAAGCGTCGAAGGCGATGGCGCGGAGAGCTTGCGCGCGAGCCCAGCGGTCGGAAGCTGCCGCGGGAATTGGCTCATCGAAAGAACGCAGGGCGGGTGGGGGCGGAATTTTGTCGAGTATTTCTAAGGCATCTCCTTCGCCGGGGCCGAGTTTGGCGAGGCGTAACGCCGCGGCATGGCCGAAATAGGTTTGCGGGAAGCGTTCCACAGCCTTGTTGAAATAGCCGCGCGCGGTTGCGGGGTTTCCGGCACGCTCGGCGTTGCGTCCGAGCCAGTAGAGCGCATTCACACTGTTTGCAGTAGCAGGATATTTGAGGAGGAACGCGGTGAGGCGAGCGTCGGAATCAGCCTGGCGATTTAAGTAGGTAACCCAGGCGATGCGCCACTCCGCATTAAAGGAGTTCTTTCCGTCAGGAAACGCCTCGAGTATCCGTTCGTAATAACTGACGGCCTTGTTGCGGTCGAGTTCGACCCAGTAGTAGTTCCCCGCCGCCATCAGACCATCTTCATTCCATCTGCTCTGCGGATATTTCTGTGTAATCTGCTCGAGGGCGGAAAACATCTCGGCTTCTTTTTTGGCAGTGCGCTCGGCTTGCGAAAGCGCGTAGAGACGCTCGGCGTCGACCTCGGGATCGGGCGTCTTCACCGAAGCGATTAACGACGGTGAACCTTTGAGTTGAACGCGGCATTCGGCGACGCGCAGCTGTGCGCGCTGCCGCGTGGGATTTGCCGGATCGCGAACCATGGTGAGGAGCTTTTCGAATTCGGCGCGGGCTTCCTTCCACTTGTGGGCGTCGAAAAAGGCCTGGGCACGCTGTTCCTGCATCTCCACGCCGGGATAAGGATATTCCTTGCCGAGTGCGTGGTTGATTTGCGAAAGGGCGGAGCCTGCGGCTATCCCTTCGTCGGTCTGGGAATACTTGTAGAAAAGAATTTGGTAGTCCTTCGCGGCACGAACGAGCTGGCGGGTAGATTGCAGCGCGTGCGCGAGAGAGAGAAGCAGCGTGGGCTTGGTCGAGGTAGGGGCATAGGCATTGAGGGCGTCGATGGCTTCCTGCGGACGGCCCAGTTCCACGGCATAAGACGCAAGGCTTTCGAGGAGTTGCTCCCTCATCGCCGAATTTGGGTATTCGCGCTGAATGATCTGTAAATCGTTAAAGGCGTCTGCCGTGCGTTTGAGCGAATGCTTGGCTTGCGCCGTCCAAAAGAGAGCGTATTCGCGGAGAAGAGTGTCGTTTTGCGCCTTGATCAACCACCCAAGCGCCTGCGCGGTGCGATTTTTGCTGTAGTCGTCATAGCCGAGCGCGAGAGCGGCACGCGCGCCCCACACGCTTGTCGTGTTTTTGACGGCGAATGCCGAGAGCTTTTCGTAGGCGCCGGGTGTGGCCGCGTGAAGCGCACGAGCGAGATCAGCAAGTTCTTTTTGCGCCGCCGCGTCTTCGGGCGTGTCCGTTGCGATTTCCGGCTTGGAGGTGTCCGGCTTGCAGCCCATCCGGCAAGGGACGGGCTGGGGCTTGTTGGACTTTTTCTTTTTGTGCTTCGGCGCCTGGGCCGAGAGATCGAGCGGCCCCGGCAGAATCAAGCAGAGACTCAACACGACCGCGCAGGCGCAGGAAATAAGGGAGACCCCCCGCCGCGCTCCAATTGCCCGGTGCGAGAATTTGTCCCCGGAAAGCTTAGTGGTGGCGCGCGTGGTTCGCGTAGGGATATTCGCCGAGGGCATGCGGGTCACCATCGGCAAGGATTTCCACCATCCAGCGATAGAAGTAGTCCACCGGGTGATCCATGATGGGCCTGAAGCGGCGGTCGTATTCTCGATGAGCTTTTTCAATGTCGTCTTTCAATCTGATGCAGAGATCTTTCTTTTCGCGGCCCAGCCGTACCTGCTCCGGCCGTAACATTTTAATATCCTGCATCGAAACTTTGGCAACGCGATTTGCGCGGCGGTGCAATTCCTGCTCTTCCGGAGTGAGGCGGTTGACGTCGAACTCGCCTTCGTATTCGGCTTGCGCCGTGGCGGCGTCAGCCGCTTCGGCGGCAAGGTCGGGCTCATTCTCTTCGGCAGGAGGCTCGGTGACGAACTCCAGTTCAGTTGCGGGCGGTGGCGGAGCGACAGGCGCGGGTTGCACCTTCGAGGCGATCGGCACCGGAATCGAAGGCTGAGGCCGTTGCGGTGCGGAGGGTGGCTCGGCTACGAAGATGCCGGCCAGACGGGTCATCTCCGCTTCGTAAGGAGACCGTTGCCCGGGCTGAAGAGCGACGGCCACGAAGCGCGAAAGAACCTCGAGCACAGCGGAGAGCGAAGCGGCGGCCGTTTGGGCGCGCAACATGGACGGGATCGCGTTCGTCGGCCTGCTGCTGGCGCAAGCGGCGACCACGTCCCCCACGGCCTGATGGAGCTCGTCGGAGGTGCGCTGGAGGCGCTCTAGATTCTCGCGGAGAGCGCGTGAGACGGCTTGTTCCATGGCGCTGGGCGGGTTGGGTTCTTGTGCCATACCGGTTTTCGGGGTGTTTTGCCCGAAATCTCCCGTTTTGCAATTCTGGAAGGTGCACCGCACTGAGTCAACCGCCTGCGCGTACCGTTGTGCCTAATTGTTGCTTAGGCGCCAATGCGTGCGGACTCAACTCTTCCCTAGAAAGGCACAAGATGGCTGCCCAAGAGGAACCGCCATGGGTGTCCGCGCTGCCGGGGTGGTAGAATAAGAATGTACCAAGGGGGCGACACGGTTTCGACGGAAGCTGTCGCGACCCGAAGGCATGCCGGGACCCACCTGCCCGTAACTTGGTGGAAACTAGAAATGCCAACAACAACTTGGCACTTGCCGCTTAATTAATTAAGCGCACGCTTCCCCGGGCTTTGCTCATGGGCCCGGTAAGAGGCGTCAAACAGTGAGCTGGCCTGAGTCTTTCGGTCCGTAAGGCTCAGGCGAGAACCATCGGACTAGCCGGCTGCGTTTCTTGCTCATTCTGAGCGCGGCGGGCGAACCAAACGGAATTGAGCTAAGCATGTAGGCTTCGGTTCGTAGCGCTTTTCGGACGGGGGTTCGACTCCCCCCGCCTCCAAGATTTTAACTGCTTTGTAATCAAGAGGTTACGAAGAATTTGTGGTATCCATGTTCCACTTGTGTTCAACGCGAGTGGCGGGTGCGGCTGGAAAGTCACTTGTCCGATAATCCGACTTACCGGGCACTGACAAGATTTCTTGCATAGACTCACCCGGATCTCACTGGCCGATCGCTCGCTCTGGATTCTGCGGCTAACATCCTCCGTCGCGCTACTGTTTGGTCAAGATTGAAATATCAAAGAGAATGTTTCGAAGCCTTTTGACATTCAAACGTTTAAAGACACAACAAGCAGCGAACTGGCATCTTTCGCGGCCCAAGCTCTCCGCAGAGGCGCACTCATTGTGTTGTTGCTTAGCTGATCGAAGTGAATGGGTCACGGCTTCGCTTCGAAGACGGTCTTGCCGCCCAGCATGGTCCAAAGAATCTTAGCGCCCCTAAGTTCTTCCGCAGGAATCGTCAGCACATCACGATCTACAACAGCGAAATCGGCTTGTTTGCCGGGCGCGATGGATCCGATCTTAGCCAGCTGATTCATTGCGCGAGCTGAATTGCGAGTGTAAGCATAGAGCATCGCTTCGCGGGGCATGCATTCATCTGCGTTTAGAACACCTTCCGGCCCCTTGCGCGTTTCCGCTTGATAGATCGCCAGAAACACGTTCGGGCTCGACACAAACCAGTCGCTCGCGCCGGAAATCGTGGCACCCGCATTCAGCATGGATCGCGCAGGATATTGCCAGACATAGACTGCGGGGTCGATGTAGGGCTTGACCAGCTCAATCGCCTCCGGGTTCGCGCTCGCCCACAAAAGCTGGTAGGCCGCGACGACTCCAAGCTGCTTGAAGCGCGGGATGTCCGAGGGAATCACAAACTGAAGGTGAGTGATCGTGTGAGGCAGGCCGGAGTTTCCATTCGTTTTTCGCGCCGCTTCTATCCCATTCAGCGATTCCGTTACCGCTTTGTCGCCAATCGCGTGAATATGCACGATCAGCCCTTGTTTATCTGCCGAAATTACCATCCTGGCGAAGCGCGCGGGATCGAACAGCAAGTCTCCGTATTTTCCCGTGTTTTTGTAGGGCGCAGCCATCGCCGCGCTTTGCGAAGGATACTCCACCACGCCATCGGCAAAAATCTTGACACCTGGAACCGTCAAGTTCGGAACGTCTTTAAATTTTTTCAGAAGAACTTGCGCTTCAATCAAGGGATCGACAGCGGTCTGGAGTTTGACTTCCGTAAATGCCGCAACGCGGGCGGTCAATTCTCCGCGTTCCGACAAATCACGATAGGCTGTCAAAATGGGCTCATCGGCAAGCGGATCCAGCCAAGCGGTAATACCCAGGCTATTGAGGTAATGAACCGCCGAGCGGCCGGCCGCGAGAAGTTCCTGTCTCGAAGGTTTCGGCAACGTGGCTTGAATCTTCGCTAAGCCCGCGTCTACCGCAAACCCATTTGGTTCCAAGTCTGCCGCGAGCCCGTAATACTTCCGCTCGGCCTCCGAGAGGTGACTCATGAACTCCTTCGTAACTCCCGCGCGCAGGCGTAAAGCGCGATTGGCCCAACCGGTGTGCCCATCCGACCCTTGAAGGAACACAGTTTGTTTTTCATACGCTCCAGCGCTGAATTGGGCGTTCAACTCATCGGTCTTTGACCAGATGGGAAGCGGGATGCCGCTGATCAGCAAGATATCACCTCGCATTCCCTTCCCGCTCTTCTTGGCTTCCCCTGCGAACGCGACCAACTCTGCAACCGACTGAACCTTGTCGCTGACGTCCGCAGAGTTGAGCGAGACACCACCATCTATTGCATGGACGTGGCTGTCTATTAGGCCTGGAAGCAAAGTCTTCCCTTGCAAATCGATGGTCTCAGCGCCCGGGCCGACCGTACTTGTCACTTCTCTTCGGCTACCCACAGCCACGATTTTGTCACCGCGAATGGCAACCGCTTCCGCGTAGGGATGCTCCGGCTCAGCAGTAAAGATCTTCCCATTATAGAAAATGCGTTCGACGGGCTTATTGCCCTGTGCCCATGAAACAGGTGCAAGAGAGCACAAAGCTGCGGCAACTCCGAAAATGAAATTACACCATTTCATTTCACGTCACCTCCATTGCTCCAGGCTCAGCAATCGCATCTCGCGTTTCACGGTGTACGGCAAGCAAGCGGTCAAGCCGGCACTCATTTCGACTTACGATAAACAATGCACGGTAGCACGAGTAGTCCGCAAAACCTCGCGGGATTACTTTTGCCTTGACAGGAGACCACCGCCTCAATAACCTTCCGCAATTATAGTAAGGTACCGCACAAGGGGTGTGTTGCTCCAGCTCCAGTTTCAAGGTAATTGGGATCTCCAGGGAGTGAGGTCGTTCGGTGAAGCTGCCATTCCCACATGCTTTCCGTCCGGCATCGATTTACCCTCGCAATTTCTGCTGCGCGTCATCGCCTCTTATGCAACGCAGCTTTCTTCTCATGGGGGGAACCCCCCGGCCTCATAATTCTCTTTTCAGCTTCCAAACATTTCCTTCGATTGTTCCTAGTGGTATTTCACAAACAACTGGAGCGTGTATCGTGACTCGACCCTCTTCTTCAAAATTTGTTGCGTCCTCCTACCCGTGGCGAATGCTCATTGCCGCCGTGTGCGTTCTCTTTCTCGTCTCGATTCCGGCGCTAACGCAGAACAGCACGGGCCGCGTCATCGGCACCGTAATGGATGCGCAAGGCGCTGCGATCGCCGGGGCAAAGGTGACGGTCACAAATACCGCCACCAACACGCATTGGGGAACCGTGAGTGGGAGCGACGGTGCTTACCAGGTTCTTGAGCTTCCGATCGGCGTCTACTCCGTGACCGCCGAGCACGAAGGCTTCACAAAGGCTGTTACCGGGGCCCTGCCTCTCGAAATCAACCAATCGTTGCGCATCGACGTGCACATGAAGGTCGGTTCCGTCGCCGAGGTGGTCAAGGTCGAAGCAACAGCGGTGCAAGTGGAAACCGTCAACCCGACGGTTGGGGGAACCGTGTCGGGCGCGACCATCCAGAATCTTCCTCTCAACGGTCGGAACACGCTGGATTTGGCGCTTAGCATGCCAGGTGTGACCCCAGCCGCCGCACTACCGGTTGGTGGCTCGGGCGTTCCCACCGGAGGCCTCAGCGTGGCCGGGGGCCGCGACGATTCCGTGACCTATCTGCTCGATGGCGGCGACAACACTTCTCTGACCTATGGCGCCCCGGTCGTGAGTCCCAACCCAGACACAGTCGCGGAATTCCGCATTTTGTCGAACAACTACACAGCTGAGTTCGGCCGCAGCGCCGGTGGCGTCGTCAGCGTCGTGACTAAATCGGGGACCAATGACATCCATGGAAGCGTATTTGATTACTTGCGAAATGACGCCTTCAACGCCAACAACTTTTTTAATAAAGTGATTCTTAACCCAGTGACCCTGAAGCCCCAGCCGCGCCCGGTGCTGAAGCGCAATCAGTTTGGTGGTACCATCGGCGGTCCGATTACGATACCGAAACTCATCAACGGCAAGGACCGTTTCTTTTTCTTCTTTGGATACCAAGGTCAGCGCCAGACAAGCGTCACCGTTGGGAATGCACTAACTGTCTATACGCCCGCGGAGTTAAACGGTGATTTTTCCCATTCGGGTCCAAATGGAGGGCCGGATCCAGGTGTCGTTGGCTTTCTCACGAGCCATCCGTTTTTCGTCCCCCTGGGTGGGAGCGCGACCAATGGCATCATTGACCCGGCAAAAATCAATCCAGTCGCTCAAGCTTATATCAAGGCCGGCATTGTTCCATCGTCCCCTAGTGGGGTGCTTACTCCCAATGGTTCTGCCAAGGACAACCGCGACGAGTACACGGGCAAATTCGATTTCAATGCCACGCAGAATGATCGAATTAGTCTGACTCTTACCAAATTCCATAATCCTGTAGCGTATCCGTTTCTCCTGAGCCAGGCACCAAACGTCCCCGGCTATCCCGGATTAAATCAGTTCGATAACTATTTCGGAAATCTTACATATACAAAAACGATTTCGCAGACGATGCTGAATGAGTTTCACATGACCGCCCAGAGGGCGGGGAATTCACTGAATTTTCCAGCCACGAAGCTTCCAGGACCAGCCGATCTGGGCGTCAGGGTCACTCCCGATCAGGTGACCGGCCCTCCGCAGATTCTTTTGAACGCTAGCGGCCCGCAGCTCGGCTTCAATATCAATGGGCCAGCATTTTATGCCGATACCACGTACGTTTACGCGGACACCCTGAGTTGGACCAGGGGGCGGCACACCTGGAAATTCGGCGGCGGGATAGGCATCGTTCAAAACAACGCTTTCTTTGATTTCGCTGTCGACGGCCAATTTGACTTCAGCGGCCCCCTGGGCATCGGCAGCGGAAATGATCGAGCCGATTTCTTGCTTGGAACTCCGGACATCTTTGAGCAATTCCCCAGAGGGCTTAGCGCGATTCGAAGTCACCAGTACTCCGTATTCGCGCAGGATGAATGGAAAGTCACGCCTCGCCTGGTTCTAACCCTTGGAGTCCGCTACGAGTACAACACGCCAAAGTCCGATCCGCAAAGACGTCAGTACATGATCATCCCTGGTTTGCAATCGCAGAGGTATCCCAAGGCGCCGCTTGGGCTGGTCTTTCCGGGTGATCCCGGAACACCCAGCGGCATTCCATTTCCTGACAAGAATAATTGGGCTCCGCGCATCGGCTTTGCCTGGGATCTGTTTGGCAATGGAAAAACCAGCGTTCGCGGCGGCTTTGGCATCTTCTACGATGTCCTCAAGGGCCTGGACAATCAATTCCAGAACGGCACGCCGCCGTTCTTCGCTGCTGCATTTCTTCCCATTTCTGCTACCGCCGTTCCGGCGAACGGGCCAAGCCCGATCTTGTCGGATCCTTACGGGTCCGCAGGTTTCACGAATCCGTTTCCCTCTAGCGCATTGCCTCCACCGCAGCAGCTCGATTTTGGCGCTGTGGGATTTTTGCCTGTTGGCCCATCCGGCGTTTTCAATAATCCTCATGTGGTTACTCCCTACATCTACCAATACAACCTCAGCGTGCAGCGGCAGTTGGGAAGCGGGTTAGTTGCGGAAATTGGCTATGTAGGAAGCTCGTCCCATAAACTAACCACGGTAATTGATCAAGATCCCATAGACTTGAAAACCGGTGTGCGGGTTCTGAATGAGCAGCCAGGCCTGAATATCCCGGGTGCTTGGGGTTTTGCAGTGGGGACTGGCAACGGTGCCAACGCAAATTACAATGCCCTGCTGGCGAGTCTGACGAAGCGGATGGGCGACTGGCATTCTCTCGGCCAAACATTCTTTACTCTCTCTTATACGTGGTCCCACGAGCTTGATGATTCGAGCGGGCAGTTTCGAAATACCCAACAAGTGCCCTTTTACAACCATCACCAATTCTATGCTTCCGGTGACTCGGATCTTCGCAACCGTTTGGCCCTCAGCGGAGGCTGGGAGTTGCCGTTTGCGCATCTATTCTCGAATGGTCCCAAAGCGCTGACGCAAGGCTGGAGTTTGTACCCGATCTTGTTCGTACAATCTGGCCTTCCGATGGATGTGAACGCCGGCCTAACGGTTTTTGGGGCAACCAATCCTTCTGGTGCTGGTGATCAGAATCTTGTAAAACCCAACTGGCCGGGGGGTGCCCCGCGGACACTGGATCCGCATCAAGTTCAAACAATTTCGATTCCAGGGGTGCTCGATGCCAGCGGAAAACCAATCCAGGTCACGGGGCACTTCATCTTCGATCCGAGTAACCTGGCAATGCCGCCTTGCTTCGTCATTGCTGCCATTCCTTGCCCGGCATTCACCTACGGCACATTGGGTAGAAACCTCTTCCGTGGACCGCGGCGAGTCAATTTTGACCTGTCGCTGGAAAAAAGAACAAAACTCTTCGGCGAGCGGGTGGAAATGATTCTGCGTGGTGAATTTTTCAATGTGCTCAACCACACGGAGTGGCAGACGGCTGGCCCGGCTAGCGTGTTTTCTCCGCAGCTCGGCCAGGTTACTTCGACATACGATCCCAGGATTGGCCAGGTATCCCTGCGCTTCGCGTTTTAGAGCAAGGGCAAACAACTCAAGCTTATTTCTTCAGTGAGGTGCCCTGACCTGACTTGGCGTCTCACTACTTGATCTCGCTTCAACCCGCCGGATTTTCCACGGAGGTACTGCGTTCACCACGACTTGGGAGGAGCTGAAATTGAAACTTGCAATCGGCTGAAAGTACAAAAGCGGAAACTTGCTGACGGATGGAAGGATCTGGCTCCCCGACCCGTACGATTTGCGAACCTTTAGATTTGAGTTCCCTATTAGCTTCCGAAAGCAAAGATCCCGCTCAAAGTGAGTCCCGAATTCCTTCTTATTGTTCCGAATTGGGTTCTAGCACCTTTTCGCACGGTCTAAACAAAAGAGCCACCTCCACTTCCACTCAGATAACGTGTCAGAGGGGAAAGGAAATGATTCTGGCAGGGCCCAACTAGAACGCAGCGGCGTCGCCGAGACATGGGCTTTTAATGTACTTGGAACTCAATCCAGTTGTAAACTACTGCCCATGAGGAGACGCTTCCAGTTGGTCGGACTGATTTTCCTGTGCTCGATGGCCAACGAAGCGACCAGCCAGGTGCGGCGCGTGGTGATTTACGACGGCGAAGCGACCGAGCTGCGCACACCTTCTCCATTCACACAATCCAAAGACCTTTGGGTGACGCTGGCGGAACTCACGCGCGCGACGGGTTTTGTTGTCAAGCCGCAAGGCGTTTGCCGAAATGAACTCTGCTTTCCGTTACCCAAACAAAAGAAGGCCGATTTCCTTGGGCAGTTAGGCAAAGTCACGTGGTTCAATTTGAGTGAATTTGCCCGGCTCGTGAAACAGCCCGTTGCTCACGAGGAGAAGCTGGCGGCCTGGTGCTTTGGTCCCCGGCCGGAAGGGCAGAATGGCTACCTTGCGACGCTCGAGGCGCCCAACTTCACTCTTCCCGATACGAGCGGCAAGCTCCATTCACTTTCGAACTTTCGCGGCAAGAAAGTGCTGCTGGTCACCTGGGCTTCCTGGTGAGGGTGCCGATTCGATTTGCCCGGGTGGCAAACCTTCTATCACGAGCTGAAAGACAAGAATTTCGAGATCGTCTCTGTAGCCCAGGATACAGGTGGCGTGAAGGACGCGAGCCCTTGGATCGAGAAAGCAAATCCGGAATATACCGTCCTGATTGACGAACAGCACCTCGTCACGAAGCTCTACAGCATGGTCAACGTTCCCACCGCGGTGTGGATAAATGAACAGGGAAAAATCGTGCGCCCGAATGAAGTGGCGTTCGTTGACGATCGGTTCAAGTCTTATACGCACATGGATTCAGGCCCGTACCTCGACGGGATCCGCGACTGGGTGGCAAAAGGGGAACGTAGTTCTTTCGTCTTGAGCGAAGAGGAGCTAAGAAAGCGGTTGAAGCCCGTGAGTCCAGATCGCCTGATGGCCGATGTAGAGTTCAGCCTGGCTGAATATCTCTACCATGCGGGTCACGGCCCGGAGGCGATTCCACACTTCAAGCAGGCGCAGCGGCTAGCCCCGGACAACTGGAACTACAAGCGCCAAGCATGGCTGCTCTCGGATGCGGACCGCGACTACGGGACGAACTTTACCAAGGAAGTGCAGAAGTTGAACGGCAAGCCTTACTACGCACCGCGCCAAATGCCGGAACCTGCCAATAAACCCAATTAACGCTATCAGGGTTTCATCCCCCCGTCACGATTCTTGGTCAAAAGGTTGGGCTTTTGACCCAATCAAGACGAAAGGGAAGCCTTTCGGCTCACTTGTCCGGTAATCCGACTTATCAGGAGTTGGACCGCGTGGTGGCTCAAATCGAAATGCCGCGTATGGTCACTTCGACGAATAGCGCGTCACACGGCTCCCCTTCGAGGATTCAGAGCGTACATCTTCGAGGCAGACTCCGATCGAGGGAAGAAATGCCTCGCGCTCGCCGGAACCTACTACTGCGGCAAACCAACCCGGCGCAGCAGGTCTGCGTAGCGGTGGTCGGAGCGGATATTGTCCAGTCTCGGGTCAACATTAATGTCGACAACTCCAGCCCGGTTGGCAAATGCCTTTTCCAGAGCTGCAAACGCAGCATTCTTCTCGCCGAGCATCGCGTAATCAGCAGCCGCGCTGGGAGCCATCGCTCCGCGGTAGTGATTGCGTTCGGCTTCGTGATCCTTGGCATCTTTCCTGAGGTACCCCGTATAGCCTGACTTCTCAAAGGCATTCATCAGTTCCTTGCCGTGCATTTCGCGGCCCTGCAACTGTTCGAATTTGACCCACTGCTCCATCGCCTGTTTGTAATTCCCCATTTGCTCGTACGCGAGTCCAAGGACTGAAACAGCACCAGGATACTTCGGGTCAATCTCAAGAGTTTTGTTAGCTGCCTCGATTGCATGGTTGTAATCCCGTGCGAAGTAATACTCCGCCGCGAGAACCCAGTTATTGAGTACCGATAGCGGATCCAGTTCCACTGCCTTGCGGCACTCGGCAAGACCCCCTTGAGTTCTGCCCATGCTGACTTCGATCCAGCAGGAGACCTCATGGGCGTAGGCAGAATTGGGGGCAAGTGCCAGAGCTTTCTGAATTTCCAATTGCGCCTCGGGGAAGTTCCAGAAATAGTTGAAATCGAGATTGGCTAAAGCAATGTGGGACTCGGGAAGTTGGCTATCAAGTGCGAGTGCCCGCCGCGCAGCGGATCGCGCTTTGTCCAATAGCTCGGGGTCAAAGACATAGCCCAAGTAGCCCTGCACCGCATAGACATCTGCCAGCCCAGCATAGGCAGCTGCGTAGCTCGGGTCTCTGGCAACTGCCTTGTCGAAAAACTCGGCCGCCGCCTTCAAGTCTTCTGGCGTCCATTTTTCGTAGTGGTACCGTCCCTTCAGGTAGGACCGATAGGCTTCAGCATCCGTAGTCGCCACTTTAGTTACACCTTCCCGTTCCTTTCCGGTTAGCTGCGGTCGTAGCTGACTGGCGATGTCACGAGTGATCGCGGATTCCAGCAGAGACGCATCCCTGGCGCTGCGCGTGTAGCGTTCGCCCCAGAGCTGCGCTCCGCTCGCAACATCCACCATCTCAGTTTCAAC
Organism: Candidatus Acidiferrum sp.; assembly: GCA_035544995.1. Taxonomy (GTDB): domain Bacteria; phylum Acidobacteriota; class Terriglobia; order Acidiferrales; family UBA7541; genus Acidiferrum. Next base: position 2,003 of record DASZZI010000054.1, on the reverse strand, counting down.
ATCGAGTTCATTGCCATGCTCCGCCACACGCCCCGTCATCACGGCATCGACATGAAGATCGCGCCCGACCCCTTGTGGATCATCCGCTCGTGATTTGTAGCGCGACACCGTGCTTCGAGCCATTACTTGGAGGTTGGGAAGACGGGAAAGGGAGTTCGTGATCTCCTCGGAAAGACCTTCGCTGAGATAGTCTATTTCAGCGTCTTTGCTGGCATTCGCAAAGGGCAGCACGGCGATGGAGCGGATCGGTGCGGCATTGGAAGAGCGCGAACGCAGGGAACGCCATGCCAGAAACACGGCACCGACAAGTACGACTGCTGCCGCACCCGCAACTACGCCCCACAGCCTTCGGCGGGATTGTATCTGTGTTCCCGCTTGCAACGAGGCTGAGGTCTTGCCGCCATCGGTGTCCCGCTTCAGCCGTGCTAGATCGCTCCTTATCTCAGAGGAGTGCTGGTAGCGTAGATTCCTGTCCTTCTCCAAGGCTTTCTTGATGATTTGTTCCAATTGAAGCGACACGGCGGGGTTAAGGCGAACAGCGGGTGTTGGCTCCCCGTCCAGAATGGCTTTGAACATCACGCCCGGCGTGTCGCCTCGAAATGGCAGCGTTCCGGTACACATCTCGTACAGCACCGCGCCGAACGAGAACAAGTCCGTGCGAGCATCGAGTTCCTTTGCTCGAATTTGCTCGGGAGACATATATGCCACCGTGCCCACTGCTGTGCCGGGGCTGGTCAACAGTTCTCCCGCCGTGACGGTCGGCATCTCCGAAACACTAACGCTCGGGCCAGTGGGCACCACTTTCGCCAAACCAAAATCGAGAATCTTCGCGTGACCCCGCTTCGTAAGGAAGATGTTCGCTGGCTTGATGTCCCGGTGAATGATGCCTCCTTCGTGAGCGGCACCGAGTCCATCCGCAATCTGGATTGCGAGATCAATCGTCTCTTCCATGGACAGAGGCTTGCCCGTGATGCGGTGCTTCAGCGTCTGCCCCTCCATGAACTCCATGGCGATGAACAGATGTTCGCCTTCCTCGGCAATTTCGTAGACGGTGCAAATGTTCGGGTGATTCAGCGCGGAAGCGGCACGCGCCTCGCGCCGGAAGCGTTCGAGTGCTTGTGGGTCTTTCGCCAGGCCTTCAGGTAGAAATTTGAGTGCAACGTGACGCCCGAGGCTGAGGTCTTTAGCTTCATAGACCACACCCATTCCGCCACCACCGAGCTTTTCGATAATGCGATAGTGGGAGATGGTCTGGCCGAGTAGAGATGAGGAGTCGGGCATTTCGCGCTCATCTTAGGTTGGGCCAGGAGGCAAGTCAACGAAGACAGACTGCTTACGTGCCAGCATTGGTACAGCAGGGGAAACTCAGAGACGCACCATACCTGAGATGTTCTCAGTGCCTGGTAAACGCACTTACCGGACAAGTGGATTCTACGGAAAGGATGGACGAACAACAGACGTAAGCCATGCTCTGCGCCGCAACAATTTCTTTTCGCACGCAAGCTCAGGGCGGCAGCTACGGCTCTGATGTTGTGCGTAGTTGCTTTACATATACCACAGTGAAATAATCCGGCCATGATTATTGGCGACCGCCTTCGCGCACTCCGCGAAGAAAAGAAACTCTCCCAGGGCGACATCGAAGAGCGTACGGGGCTGATCCGGTGCTATGTCTCCCGTGTTGAAAACAACCACACCATTCCCGCCATTGAAACGCTGGAGAAGATGGCTAGGGCTCTGGAAATTCCCATGTACCAGCTTTTCTACGATGGTGAGAAGCCACCTAAGCTGCCTAACCTGCTCAAACGGAAATCGTCAGACGAAATCGCATGGGGTAGCTCAGGCAAAGATGCGCGATATCTGAGCTGACCTGACCGGGGATTTTTGTACCAGGTGAAGTGAGAGAGAATTCATCTGAGGAGGAAGACCGGTCATGTCTATCAAGAGATACAAGCCGGAGCAAATCGTGACAGTGCTTCGGCAGATCGAAGTCGAACTAGCGAACG
>DASZZI010000053.1:0-134672 GCA_035544995.1 Candidatus Acidiferrum sp. | reverse complement strand
GCGCTACGCAACCGTGCGTAACAAACCGAGCTCATGGAGCGGAAGGCGAGAACAACTCCTGCTCAATTATATGGGCTGGAAAGCAAGAAAACATCCGGCCGCAGGAGAGGTATTTTTCTTGACATTCCCCTTTATAGAACTTACCAGGACTTATCGCGAAGTTGCCTCAACCGCCTCTGGCAAAACTAGAATTGCTGCGCTTATACTCTCCTGCGTGATGAAGATAAGCTTACCAACCGCAATTCTGTGTTTATCCGCAATTTTGCTTAACTCTGCTGACTTTTCAGCGCAAACTGCCCCGACGAGAGATCAGTGGGGTGAACGATTCAATTCACAAGGCGCAAAGCTAACGTACAAAGAATTGGGACGAACGTTTGTCAGCGGCCGGACAGTAGTAACTTACAACCTGTTCGCTTCTGGCCTACCGAAGGGCCAACATTGGGTTCTGTGGGTTCTCAACGTGGGCGGCGAGCCACAACCGACCGCTGATGCTTACATAAATGAAGCGGGAAAAGTCGTAAATGTGCTGGCGGACCCGCAGCGTCACGTTCCCGAAGATCCGATCAACGTTAAGGCGTTCGGTGGTAGGGGCGAACCTATCCAGTTTGGGCTAATTTCCGATGATGATCGCTTCCGCGTGTTCGCGCAGATCGTCCCGTTCCCGATGGAGGTAACCTCTGGGCCTTGCCATCTCTCGGCGATTCAGACGGGGCCATACTACTCGGGCGTGCTTATCAGAGTAACCGGGCTACAGCCCAACGAGGACTTAATTATCGACCAACAGTCTGAAAGCGAAGGTGCCCAAACCAAAGCCAAACCTGATGACCAAGGCAACTACAACGCTGTAGTGCTGCCCACCGTGAAGGGAAAACGTTCGGGAAAAGCTCGGTTCAACGTAGCGTCGAAATCGTGCAAGATTGGAATTGAATTTCCTTGGGGAGATGGCAGCTACAAGTACCAATAGTGGGTCCTGACCAGGATAGCTGGCCAAATGCCTGATAAACGCGCAAATCGGAAACTAACCCGCTACGCGGGTTTGCAAGAATTTGGAATCGGCGTTATTCTTAATACAGAGCACATCGATGTACGCCGCTTTCTATTAGCTGACTCGCTTCTCGCTCCCTCCCCCGGGAGCCCGCATTCCTCTGGAAACTGAGAATACGTTTCCCAACTTCTCTTTTTCTCTTACTGAAGACTGTGAACTGATCACTGAAAACTCATGAGGTACCGCAATGGCCGTTCTTACACTAACTGAAAAATTGGACCTGCTCGGCACTCGCTACGACGAGTTGACGCAGCAGCTTTCTACTTCCGAAGTCGCGTCCGATTCGTCGCGTTTCCAGAAGATTGCCAAGCAGCACGCGGAGCTAGAGGAGATTGTCGAAAAGCACCGCCAGTTCAAGCAGATTGAAAAAGACCTGACCGGGGCGCACCAGATGTTTCTTGAGGCTGAAGACGCCGCGATGAAGCAGATGGCCCACGAGGAAGAAAAGCATCTGCTGGAGAAGAAAGAAACGGTCGAACGCGAATTAAAACTCCTGCTTCTTCCGAAAGACCCGAACGACGAAAAGAGCGTCATCGTGGAGATTCGCGCCGGCACCGGCGGCAACGAAGCCGCTCTTTTTGCCGCTGAGCTTTTTCGCATGTACTCGCGTTATGCCGAAACGCAGGGCTGGAAAGTCGAAATCCTCGAGAGCTCACCTTCTTCACTAGGCGGTCTGAAAGAAGTCGTCGCCGCGATTCAAGGCAACAAAGTTTATTCCAAGTTGAAATACGAAAGCGGCGTGCATCGCGTCCAGCGCGTTCCCGCCACCGAAACGCAAGGCCGCATTCATACCTCCGCCGCGACCGTCGCGGTGCTTCCCGAAGCCGATGAAATCGACATCAAGATCGAGGCGAAGGATCTGCGCATCGACACGTTCTGCTCCTCGGGTCCCGGCGGCCAGTCCGTCAACACCACTTATTCCGCCGTGCGCATCACCCACACCCCGAGCGGACTAGTCGTTTCGCAGCAGGACGAAAAATCACAGATCAAGAACCGCTCGAAGGCTATGCGCGTTCTCCGCGCGCGTCTTTACGAGATGGAGCAGGAAAAACAGCAAGCGGCGATTGGGGCCGAGCGCCGCGGCCAGATCAAAACCGGTGATCGCTCCGAGAAAATTCGCACCTATAACTTTCCGCAGAACCGCGTCACCGATCACCGCATCGGCCTTACGCTTCACCAGCTCACCGACGTGATGGATGGGAAGCTTGCGCCGCTCGTCGATGGCCTTGTCTCGCATTACGAAGCCGAGCGCCTCCAGCAGGAGCTGGCAGCGACCTGAGAATTCTTTTCTTTAGGCGCGCTCCTCGAATCATCGTCATTCCGAGGAGCCGAAGGCGGCCAGGAATCTCTCTTCGATTGATCCTGTCGGAATAACTCATGGACATTCGCACCGCACTAAAGAAAGGGATCGCGCAACTGCGTGAAGCAAGCGTCCCGTCCTTCACGCTCGCAGCAGAGCTGCTTCTTCTCCACGTCCTCGGCCGCGACCGCGCCTGGATTTACGCACATCCTGAAGAAACTATTTCGGCAGGAGACGAAGCACGATATTTTGCTCTCATCGCCCGCCGTGCTGCCGGTGAACCATCGCAATACCTCACCGGCAAACAGGAATTCTGGGGCCTTGAATTTGAGGTGACATCTGACGTGCTCATCCCACGCCCTGAAACCGAGCATGTCATCGAAGTCGCGCTCGATCGTCTGACGGTCCGCGAGCTTCGCTCGGGGCGCCGACAAATGCTCAGCGGCGAAGGTCTCGTAATCGCCGATGTGGGCACCGGCTCTGGCTGCATTGCCGTCGCGCTCGCCAAAGAACTGCCCGGAGCAAAAATCTATGCGACGGACATTTCACCCAAAGCTTTGGAAGTGGCCCGCCGCAACGCCGCCCGACACGGCTCCTCTGATCGAATCCACTTCGTCGAATGCAATTTCTTGGACGACGTTGCCCACGCCGCCGTAGGGGCACGATATATCGCGCCCCTACAAGGCAACGCTGCGATCTCTGCTACGCACGAGTCACAAGTCACAAGTCACGAGTCACGTTCCTTCGATCTGATCGTCAGCAATCCTCCCTACGTCAGTCGGCGGGAAGCCTCCACCCTTCCCCGCGAAGTCCGCGATCACGAACCAGAAGTTGCCCTCTACGGTGGCGAAGGAGGCTACGAGCTTTTCGCTGCGTTCATCGCTCAGGCAGCGCAACACTTGAAGTCCGGCGGAATTCTCGTTCTGGAGCTGGGCCACAATAGTCTTCCCGCCGTGCAGCCGCTCCTCGATTCAGCGAATTGGACCAACGTCGGCATCACCAACGACCTCGCCGGCATTCCCCGCGTCATTGCCGCGGAGCGGTTGTAACCACGCTTTTTGGCGTGCGCGATTTTCGCAAGACACTATTTGCTAACGCTCGTTCAGCAAGGTTGTCCGCAACAATCCACCGGCGTAGGCTAAGGCCATGGCGGACCTCGCACGCTTCCGCGCCAAGCACAGCTCGCCGGAAGAGCAAGTGTTGTTCTCGACGGCGTCCATCCTTCACGTGGACATGGACGCCTTCTTCGTTTCGGTGGAATTGCTCGAGCGGCCCGAATTGCGCGGCAAGCCTGTGGTCGTGGGAGGCCGCCCAGATCAGCGCGGAGTGGTTTCCGCCGCCAGTTACGAAGCGCGCAAGTACGGCATCCATTCGGCAATGCCGCTCCGAACCGCGGGCCGCCTTTGTCCGCATGCCATTTTTCTCGACTGCCGCCACAGTCTCTATTCCCAATGGAGCGATCGCGTCGCAACGATCCTCGCGAAATTCTCTCCTGTCGTCGAAATGGTTTCCATCGACGAAGCCTATCTCAATCTCGCCGGAACGGAGCGCCTGCATGGCCCGCCGCTCGCCGCCGCAGATAAACTCCTGCGCGCCATCACGCGCGCGACAAGCCTTCCCTGCTCCGGAGGCCTCGGCGCGACGCGCCTTGTCGCGAAAGTCGCTTCGGACCAGGCCAAGCCGTGTGGTCTCCTGTGGGTCGCTCCTGGCCAGGAAGCTCGCTTTCTCGCGCCGCTTTCCGTTCGAAAAATTCCCGGCATTGGCGAAGTCACCGAACGCGCGCTGCGTGCGCTTGGCATTGAAACCGTCGAGCACCTCGCCGTCGTTCCTTTGGAAAAGCTTGAGAAAATCTTCGGCCAGTGGGGCACGGCACTCTATCGCAAAGCGCGCGGCAGCGATTCCTATGAATTCGTCATCGACGCTGAGCCGAAATCCATCTCGCAAAACCACACCTTCGGCGAAGACACCGATGACGCACCCGTGCTCACCACAATGTTGAGCCATCTCTCGCAAAAGGCCTGCAAGCGTCTGCGCGAAGCAGGCCTTGCAACGCGCACCTTGACGCTGACAATCCGATATATCGGCTTCGACACGCATACCCGCTCGAAAACGCTTACCGAGCCGACACGCTTGGACGCCGACATCTTCGCCGTCTTTCAGGAACTATTCCGCGAACACCGCGATCATCGCCGCAAGATCCGTCTCCTCGGAGTCAGCCTGAGCGGCCTCACGCACGGCGCGGAGCAGCTCGATCTGCTCGATCCGGACCGTCGCGCCAAACTGGAAAAACTCACGCGTGCCACGGATGGCCTCCGCGACCGCTTCGGCTTTGGCTCTGTGCAATTTGGCGGCTCGCTCAAACGCGACGATTCCTGAAGTGCATCCACACCGCCTTCGGATGCCCTATACTCCCTCTGGATGAGTACCCCCACGCAACCTGCGGCTTCTGTCCGCCCTCGAGAAAGGAGCATCGACCGCGTGCGCCATTTTTGGCAGCGCGTCAGCGAAGGCCGCCAGATCGACGACCTGTGGACGCAATTCGCCGCCGACGCGCGCGCCAGCTACGGGTTCTACGGCCGCGACGTCGACTGGGAGGAAATTCAGAAACTCTCCCGCTGGCGCCGCCCGCTTCACGTCACCAGGCAATTTTTCTGGGCTTTGCTGTTGAAGATGTCTCCCGCTCGGCGCGTCCTTCTTCTTCTCGCGTTCGTGCTGCTGGTCCTCTCGGGCGTCGACAATTTCAAGTTCGAATTATTTGCCGCCTTTCTTTTTCTGCTGCTCCTGTCGCTCGAGCTGGCCGACAAAGTCACCATGAAGCGCGACCTCGAAATCGCGCGCGAAATCCAAAGCTGGCTGGTTCCCTCGCATCCGCCCGAAGTGCCCGGGGCCGACATTGCCTTCTCCACCCGCCCGCAGAATTCTGTCGCCGGTGATTACTACGACGCGTTTTATCCGAACGCCGAAGCCGGTAACGGAAGCAAACTGATGGTGGTCATCGCCGATGTGGCCGGCAAAAGCGTTCCCGCTGCCCTATTGATGGCCACCCTGCAGGCCAGCCTGCGAACCATCGCCGGGGAAGGCGCGCCGCTCGCCGACCTCGTCGCGCGGCTCAATCGCTACGCATGCGCCCATAGTCTGGATGGCCGCCGCTTCACCACTGCCGTCCTCGCGGAATACGATCCTCCCTCGCGCCATCTCACTTACGTCAATGCCGGTCACAATGCTCCGATTCTTCGCCGCGCGAATGGAACGCTGGAAAAACTCGATAGAGGTGGGCTGCCCCTGGGCATTCAATCCCCAGTCGTGTACGAAACTGCGGCTCTCGATCTGCAACCCGGGGACGCGTTGATTTTTTTCACCGACGGCGTCGTCGAGGCTTTCAACGAAGATGGCATAGAATTCGGTGACGACCGCTGGGTCAGCGTCATCCACGCCTTGCCCGAACTGAATGCGCAGGAAAGCCTCCAATTCCTCATGAAGCGCGTCGACGATTTTGTCGGTGCTACGCGTCAGTCCGACGACATCACCTGCCTCGTTTTCCGCAGCAAGTAGCGCAGCGTTAGCATCGCACATGACACTTCGCTCCCCATGACGGCGCAACTGTCGGATAATCGGGAGGTGACGCCCCGCGATCTCGCAAATTCGGTCTGCGACACGCTTCGCCAAAACGGCTATCAAGCGCTGTTTGTCGGCGGCTGCGTGCGCGATCTGCTGCTCGGCCGCGAGCCCGCCGACTTCGATGTCACCACCGACGCCACGCCCGAACGCGTCATGTCGCTTTTTCCCGAAAGCGTCGGCGTGGGAGCGCAGTTTGGCGTCGTTCTTGTTCCGCGCGATGGACTCAAAGTCGAGGTCGCGACATTCCGCTCCGATGTTGGCTATTCCGACGGGCGCCATCCTGACCGCGTCGTTTATTCCACGACAGCTAAAGAAGACGTGCAGCGCCGCGACTTTACGATCAACGGCTTGCTGATGCGCCACGACACCGCCGAGGTGCTGGATTTCGTCGGCGGCCAGGCCGATTTGAAAGCAAGCATTCTCCGTGCGATCGGCGAGCCCAGCCGCCGCTTTGCCGAGGACAAACTTCGCATGTTGCGCGCCGTGCGCTTTGCGGCGCGCTTCCGCTTCATCATTGAGCCCGCTACGTATGCCGCGATACGCCGCCACGCTGCTGAGATCGGTCAAGTTTCCGCCGAACGTCTGCACGATGAGCTCACCAAGCTCCTCACTGAGGGCGCTGCCCGCCGAGGCTTTGAACTCCTCGACGACACCGGACTATTGCAGCAACTGATTCCGGAAATTGCCGCCATGAAGAGTGTCGAGCAGCCGCCAGAATTCCATCCCGAAGGCGATGTGTGGATTCACACGCGGCTGATGATCGAGCAGCTCCCCGCAGGTTGCCCTCCCACGCTCGCCTGGGGAGTCCTCTTGCACGACGTGGGCAAGCCGCCGACCTTTAAGCCGGTTTCCGAAACTGGCGACCGCATCCGTTTCGACGGTCACGCTGACGTTGGTGTGCGCATGGCCGAGGACATCTGCCGGCGTCTACGATTCTCGAACGAGGAGACAGAACAAATTACCGCCCTCGTCGCAAATCACATGCGATTCAAGGACGTCGCACAGATGCGCACATCCACGCTGAAACGATTTGTCCGGCTCTCGCGCTTCGACGAGCACCTTGAGCTCCACCGTCTCGACTGCCTTTCCAGCCACCGTCGACTGGAGTCCTATGGGTTCGTCCAGCGTTTCCTGGCCGACACTCCCCCCGATCAGGTCCATCCTCCTCGTTTGCTCACGGGCGACGATCTGCAGCAAATGGGTTACGTTCCGGGGCCACTTTTCAGCGAAATTTTGCGCTCACTAGAAGACGCCCAACTCGAAGGTCGCGTCCAAAACAAGGAGGGAGCGGCGAAATACGTCGTCAAGCAGTTCGGCAACCCTGGAAAATGAATTGAGGAACGGGAAGAAGCAACCGATGAGTCGGATAACCCGATGGGTCGCGGAAAGGTGGTAATTGGTATTATTCTACTGATAGCATTAGACTTATTACTGTCCTTGCTTTGGAGAACAAGGGATGTTAATATGTGAGTGCTTAGCGCTAAGATTCTATGCTTAGCTAGAGTGCATCAATCTGTACCTTTTGCCCGTGCCCCGCATCTAACTTTTTTACGGGCGGGAATTCGCTTCCCGCGCTTGTGACTAGGGGACATCATGGCTGACAAAAAAGCGATTCTTCCAGAAGTTTTGTCGATTTTGCCGGTCCGGGATACAGTCCTGTTTCCGGGCGCTGTACTGCCCTTGACGGTCGGGCGCGACAGCTCGCTGGCGCTCGTGAACGCACTCGAAGGCGACGAAAAGTTCCTTGGCGTGGTCGCACAACTAGACCCGCGCATCGAAGACCCGGCCGCGGCAGACCTCCACAAAGTCGGCACGCTGGCCAAAGTTCACAAGACCGTCAAAATGCCCAACGGCAACGTAGTTATCTTCCTCGAGGGCATGTATCGCATTCGCGTTATCGAGCTAATCGGTCTGCGCCCGTACCTTCGTGCGCGTGTGGAGAAGGAAATTGAATTTGTAGGTGAGATGGACGCCGAGCTGCAGGCCCTTCAGCGCAACGCGCAAGATCTCTTCCGCGATGTCGTCAGCCACTCGCCGCAGCTTTCCGACGATTTACAATCCGTGGCCCTGAACATCGACGACCCGGGGCGGCTGGCGGACTTCATCGCCGGCACTTTGCCGTCCCTCTCCACCCTTCTGCGCCAGGAGCTGATCGAAACTTCCAACGTGCGCAAGCGCCTCGAATCACTGATCCGTGAGCTTTCCAAGGAGCTTGAAGTGCTGGAGCTCCGCTCCAAAATTCACGATCAGGTTCAGGAGCAGGTCAGTCAGAACCAGCGCGAATATTTGCTCCGTGAACAAATGAAGGCGATTCAAAAGGAACTCGGCGAGTCCGACGATTCCACGCAGGAGATCGACGAGCTCCGCAAGAAAGTCGAAGAAGCCGGCATGTCGGCCGAAGCCAAGAAAGAGTGCGAGCGCGAACTGAAGCGCCTCGCCAAAATGACGGCGGCCTCCGCCGAGTACATGGTCTCGCGCACCTATCTCGAATGGATGACATCGCTGCCGTGGTCCAAGTCGTCCGGCAGCAGCGAAATTGATATCGCCAAAGGGCACCAGATCCTTGATGAAGATCATTATGATCTGCAGAAGGTCAAGGAGCGCATTCTCGATTATCTTGCCGTGAAAAAACTTCAGCCGGGAATGAAAGGGCCGATTCTTTGCTTTGTCGGACCTCCAGGTGTTGGCAAGACGTCACTCGGCAAATCGATCGCCCGCGCACTCGGCCGCAAGTTCGTGCGCATCGCCCTCGGCGGCATGCACGACGAAGCCGAGATCCGCGGCCACCGTCGCACCTACATCGGCGCGCTGCCGGGCCAGATTATTCAAGGCCTCAAGCGCGCGGAGACCAACGACCCTGTTTTCATGCTCGATGAGGTGGACAAGCTCGGCCGCGATTTCCGCGGCGATCCATCCTCCGCTTTGATGGAGGTCCTGGATCCGGAGCAGAACGTCGCGTTCCGCGATCACTATCTCGACGTGCCGTTCGATCTCTCGAAAGTTCTTTTCATCGCCACAGCCAACTGGATGGATCCCATCCCGGAACCCCTGCGCGACCGCATGGAGGTCATCGAACTGCCGGGATATACGGGTGAAGAAAAACTCCATATCGCTCACAAGTACCTCATCCCCAAGCAGGCTGCGGAACACGGGTTGAAGGTGGGTGAGCAGCTTGAATTCACGGACGAAGCGCTTGGCGCGATTATCCACAGCTACACTCGCGAAGCCGGTGTGCGCAACCTTGAGCGCGAAATCGCCACGATCACGCGCAAACAAGCGCGGCGCATCGCCGAAGGCGAGGCCGAAAAGATGGTGGTTACTCCCGAGACTGTCCGCGAATTCCTCGGCGTGCCGAAATTCCGCACCGAAAAGGAAGTCGAGGAGCGCGTCAGGAAGCCTGGCGTTGCCATCGGTCTCGTCTGGACGCCGGTGGGCGGCGACATCGTCTTCATCGAAGCCAGCCGGATGCGCGGCGGCAAGCAGTTCACCATGACCGGCCACCTCGGCGAAGTCATGCAGGAGTCCATGACCGCAGCGCTGACCTGGGTGCGCGCCAACGGCGAGCGCTACGGCATCGATCCGGACTTCTTCCGCAAAGCCGACATTCACATTCACGTGCCCTCGGGCGCGGTGCCAAAGGACGGCCCCTCCGCCGGTGCGGCGATGGTGACGTCGCTGGTCAGCCTGCTCAGCGGCCGCCCCGTTCGCGACCGGCTTGCCATGACCGGCGAGATGACGCTTTCGGGCATCGTCTTGCCGGTCGGTGGCGTAAAGGAAAAAGTACTCGGCGCGAAGCGTGCGGGAATCCGCGAGGTCCTGCTGCCTGCGGATAACGAGCCAAACGCCGTTGAGGATCTTCCCCCGGATATCCTCGGTGATATGAAGATTACCTATGTGCGCACGCTCGACGAAGTCCTCGAGCACGCACTGTCGAAGGAAGTTGTGGCTCCCCCCATCGTGCCGCAGCCTGAACCTAAGCAGAAGCGCGTCGGCCCGGATAGCCCGCGGGCGATTCACTAAGACTCAGTGCAATCTCAGTGGCAGAGGCACGATATATCGTGCCCCCGCGGAACAAGATCGTGCAGCGGCCCGGGCGATTCCGCCGGGCCTTTTCATTTGCGTGAGCGGTGCGGGGCGCGAAAGGAAACTCCTGCTACCATGTTCGCGTGGCCACGGCGCGCGCGAAGCAATCCGCGACAGACCCGTCGGCAGAGCTGGCGCTCCGCCTGACGGAAGCGCTTCAGCGCGAGCGCATCGTTCCCCGGTTTGTCGACTCTTACGTCGTCGAGAATGGCCGTCAAGCCCTGCAAGTTCACGCCGCACTCTATCGCGATCTGCTCGCACTGCTCCAGCGCGAGGCGCTTCTCGCCATGACCGTGCGCGTCCTGGAGGTTGCCTGCATGGATCCCCCGGCGGCCGGCAGGTCGAAGGCGCGCCCCATGACGCGCAAGAACGCCGCTCTGTTTCGCCGTAAATTACTTGCTGCACTCACACGTCAGCAAAAATGGACCGCAGGTGACGCGCTCGATTTTCAAAAAGACTTACAACTGTATGAAGAACTTCTCGCCCGCAGCCCTTCGGCCCGCCGCAGCCGTAAGCCTTTTGAAGCGGCCAACCATCCTTTCGTCGACCGCTGCGCATTCCTCCTGGATTCATCGTTTCTGGAAAAAGCACGCCTCGCCGCGAGCCGCGCGCTATTCGATCTCGAAGAACTAGCCGCCACTTTGACGACGCAAGTTTTTGAGAACCGCATGCTTTAGGCGGGGATGCCCGTCAAATCGCTCACTCGGCTGGACCTCCCAGACAGGCGTTTACCGCCGCGATTCTACGCGCTCAAGCGGCCATGCACGAACGTTGTCCTTCTGTTATTCTCGCCCTGCGTGGAGATCCTCTTCTATTTCCTGGCGGCTTCGCAGATTCTGCTCGGCCTCTATCTGATCGGCCAGGGCTGGCAGTGGCTTGGCTACGTACGCCGCCGTGTCATGACCGACCCGGGCTTCTATGCCCCGCGCACTGCCGTGTTGTGTCCCTGCAGAGGTCTCGAGCCTGGCCTGGAACGAAATCTAGTTTCCCTTTGCGAGTTCGACCACCGGAACTATGAAGTGTTCTTCATCCTCGCCTCGGCCTCGGACCCCGCGCACAGCATCGTCAAGCGCGTTGCTTCGCAGTCCCGCGCGAAAGCCCATGTCGTTGTCACCGGAAGGCCGGATGGCTGCAGCGAAAAGGTGAACAATCTGCGCCTCGCCATTGAGCAGTTGCCTCCGGAATTTGAAGTGCTGGTCTTCGCGGACTCCGACGGCCGCCCAGGGAAAACTTGGCTGCACCATCTGGTCGCGCCGCACAACGATTCGCGGATCGGCGCCACCACCACAATGCGGTGGCTCATCCCCAATCGGACCAATCTGCCGGCCGCGCTTCTTGCTGCCTGGAACGCTCCTGTCGTCACCATGCTCTCCGATAAGGGCAAAAATTTCTGCTGGGGTGGAGGGACCACGATCCGCCGCAGCCTCTTCGACCAGATCGGTGTCGCCGACGAATGGCTCCACTCTTTCAGCGATGACTATTCGATGACCCGCGCCCTCGAACGCGCGGGCCGTTCCATTCTCTTTGTGCCGGAATGCCTCACGCTCTCTTATATCGAGACGGATTTCCCCGGTCTGATTGAATTCACGAACCGCCAAATCTTAATTACGCGCGTCTATGCGGAGAAGATCTGGAACGCAGCGGCAGCCACGCACCTGCTCTTCTGCGTGACTCTGGTCCTGGGCGGAGTGCTCACTTTCGGCAACATGCTGGCTTCGCTTCCGGCTTTGCAGCTCGGCACGCTGACGTTCTTGCCATTGCTTCTTGCCGCGATACGCGGAGCATTGCGCCTCGTTGCCGTCGCGGAAGCCTTACCTGCGGCACGCTCGCAGATCATGGGCCAGGCGTGGATATATATCGTCCTCGGCGTCTTCATCTCGTTTCTCTACCTGGTGAATTTCGCCATGTCCCTGGTCACCCGCAAAACTCGCTGGCGAGGTGTGCTCTATGAGGTAATCTCTCCCAATCAAACTCGTGTCCTGAGCTATTGATTTCCGGATCAGCCATGGTCCTGCGCAGTCGAATACAGTTTTCCACAGGGCGTCACATGCGTGCGTGCATCCAACCCTACCGGTCCCGGGGATAAACTCGGCATCGACCTGCTCGCATCGAATGGCAATTCCGCCGATTCGAACTGGCCAAGAATGGAAAATTTTCTCGCTCCGCGCAATTCCTACCCGCGGATAATCGCATGCGGAAGCGGATGCCGTGCCTAAGTCTCCTATTTTTGAGGAGCTTGTGATTTCTGTCGTTCGGAGCCAGATGTGCAGTGCCAGTACCGCTCGGTCCATTGGTCGCAGGCGATTCATCCAAGATCTCCTTCTTGCGCCTCGGCTTTGACGTACTGAGGGATATGGTCGCCAAGCCAAACAGCCCTCTGTCTTGGCCTGTTAATTTGTTGCTTTCCTATTCTGTTTAATCGGCCTCGCGGAGAGGCGATCGCAATAAATAAATCATAAGCTTCGGTACCAGCACGAAGCAGTATTCGGAGGGGTGCACGTGAGGGTAATCCGCAGGAGTGATCAGTCCCAGCACCTTACAGATTCCCGCCCTGCTTTTCCCCGCCAATTATATTTCTTCTATGAAAAGAACACTGGCGTTTCCCACTTTCATGTTGAAGCAGGGCCCGACGGCACATTTCCGGTTGATCAAGCGGCTGGCCTGTTAGCCATGCACTGCATGGTCCGTGGTCAATCGCCCGCCGACTACGTCGTGCTAATCGAGGCGGAAACGGACATCCTCGAAGGACTCAACGAGAAGGCGGAAAAGCTCCTGCAAGCGGGCCACTCCGTCAGCGGCCCAATCAAGCTGACGCGCCGAGAAGAAGAGGTGCTCGGCGGCGTCATGCGCAGCCTGGCCAATAAGGAGATCGCCGCCATGCTGAATCTTTCCGAGCGCACCATCAAGTTCCACGTCTCTTCTTTGCTCGCGAAATTCGGTGTGCGCGGCCGTATGGAACTTGCCCGCGAAGCCTCTCGTAAAGCGCTCCCATCCGCTTCGATGCCTTTGGCGATCGGCACACATGATGCCGAGAACTTCACGCCGCGACCGCACAGTTACCGCGTGGCCGCCCGGAAGGCATCCGTCGTTTCTCTTGCGAAGCCGCAAATGATGGCCTAAGGCCGCTTCTGCGACACCACAGTCTCAAAAAATAGACAGGCCCGATCCGATTCCGTCGGACCGGGCCTGTCGCATTTGCAATGGTCTACTTCGCGGTTCTACTTTTTCGCAGTTGCAAAGAGGTCGCTGGCAGCGTCCCAATTGACCACGTTCCACCAAGCCTTGATGTAGTCCGCACGCAGGTTCTCATACTTCAGATAGTAGGCATGTTCCCAGACGTCCAGCCCGAGCACGGCCTTCCCGCCGAGGAGGTACGGCGTGTCCTGGTTTGGCGTTGAATCGACCGCCAGTTTGCCGTCTTTCATCAGCAACCAGGCCCAGCCGGAGCCAAAGCGCCCTAGCCCGGCCGCGGAAAATTTCGCCTGAAATTCCGCGAACGATCCAAAGGCGGAGTTGATCGCAGCAGCCAAGTCCCCTTTCGGTTCACCACCGCCGCCTTTCTTCATTAGTTTCCAGAAAAGCGAATGGTTCCAATGGCCCCCGCCGTTGTTACGTACGGCAGTCCTGATGTTGTCCGGAATGGAATCCAGACCCTTCAGGAGATCGTCGATTGACTTTGCTTGCAGATCAGCGTGGCCTTCCAGCGCCTTGTTCAGGTTGGTGACGTAGGCGCCATGATGTTTGTCGTGATGGATTTCCATCGTTTTCGCGTCAATATAGGGTTCGAGTGCGTCGAACGAGTACGGCAGCGGTGGGACAGTGAATGCCACGGGTTTTTCCCCCAGTTTGAGATTTGAATCCGAGTTGATCTTAGTGCCGGCGCGCAAAATACCGGGCGCAGAGTTTCCTGCCCCGAGCAATCCTGCGCCGACGATACCCGTATTGAACAAGAACGCACGACGATTCATGGGAACTCCCGCAGTACAGAATGTCAGTCGACCTGCCGGCTGCATTATACAGCTTGTACTGGCGTTATGATAACTCCGCCAAAGAGAGGCACAACCTTGCCAGCTCTGCTGAATTACCGGACTCGTGACAGCCTGCAAGTCCTTTAAGATAACACCGGCGAATTCTCGAGCGCACAACTCACAGCACACCGGTGTCTGGCGATAGAGGCAGAGTGTCAGTGACGTCACGATATTGCTGGCACCACCTTCGCTCGGTGGGTATAATACCGCATCGCGCTCGCAGGCATTCGGTTCTAAACCGCTGAACTGCGCCAATCTAAACCTGCGCCCGTCAGGGTCAAACTCAAAAGGAGAACGTCATGACCAATCTGAGTGGTTTGGACCAAGTTTTCCGTTGGCTGCACGTTTTTGCCGGGATTGTATGGATTGGGTTGCTCTATTTTTTCAACTTCGTAAATGGCCCGTTCACAGGAACACTCGACGCGGATTCCAAGAAGAAAGTCGTGCCGGAATTAATGCCGCGCGCGCTGTTCTGGTTCCGCTGGGGTGCGGCCTGGACCTGGGTTACAGGAGTGTTGCTCCTCGGTATCGTCTTCTACAGCCACCGAAGCGTTCTTCTGGATAATCCGGAGGAGGGCTGGGGTTTGGGCGCAATAGTGATGGTGGCCGTCACTTTTCTTGCCGTGTTCCTTTATGACATCCTGGCAAAGTCCGCGCTGGGAAAGAACATAAAGGTGTTCGCCACAGTCGGTTTCGTCCTCGTCGGGGTTGTGATTTTCCTGATGGCTGGATGGGCTCACTTCACTTATCGCGCCTACCTGATCCACATCGGGGCGATGTTCGGTACTATCATGGCCTTTAACGTCTGGTTCAGGATTTGGCCAAATCAGAAGAAGATCATCACAGCAATCAAAAACGGCCAAGCGCCTGATGCGGCAGTTGTCGCGGTGGCGGGCTCAAGGTCACGGCACAACACTTACCTCTCGCTCCCGCTGATCTGGGCGATGCTCGATACCCATTCGACGTACTTCGCCGGGGGCAATCTCGGAATTCAATCAAGCTGGGCATGGGCCACCATGCTGGTCGTGATACTACTGGGGTGGCACATCATTTGGCAATGCTATAAGAAGGCGGGAAAGGTTAAAGGCTTCTAGGTGATGTGATCTGCCACTCGGTAACTCCGCCGAAGAGAATCTAAGCCAGTTGGCTCGGCTGAATTACGGGCCTCGCGCCTTTATTTGATGCGCGCAAGCGCCCATCGGGCAGATTCGGCAATCAACGGCTCGGGCGAGGCCGACAGTCGCTCAAGTAGTGCGCCAATCCGCGCATGATCCGCCGTGTCGCGCCGCAACGAAGAATTCCCCAACGCGATGCAGGCATTCCGCACCAACCCTCGCCACTTCGCCCTCTTAAGCGGGCTGCCTCTGAAAAACTGCCGAAACTCTTCCTCGCTCATTCCTGCCAACCACTCCAGCCTCGGCAGGAAGAGCGCTTCTTCTCGCATCCCCTCGCTGTCCCGCGAATCAACCGTTCTAGGCGGTCTCTCTTCATCCGGCGCGAAAACCCTCGCCCGAAATTCCAGCGCTTCTGTCACCGGCGCCCTGCGGTTCCAAGGGCATACATCCTGGCAAATATCGCAACCGAACACCTGCCATCCCATCGGCTCGCGCAACTCCTCAGGAATGCTCCCCCGGAATTCAATCGTCAGGTAAGATATGCACCGTCGCGCATCCATCACGTAGGGCGCCACCAAAGCTTCCGTCGGACACGCCTCGATGCATCTCCGGCAAGTTCCGCAAAGGTCTGGAGGAGGAGCCTCACCAGCCGCTAGTGTTGGCGCGAGTTCGAGCGTGGTCAATATTGCCCCAAGAAAAAAGAAGGAACCGATCTCTTGATTCAGCACCAGTGTGTTCTTCCCGATCCACCCCAACCCCGCGTATTTCGCAAGGATGCGCTCCTGTACCGGCCCGGTGTCCGCGTACACGCGCGCTTCGAACGGCTGAGTAAATTGCCCTCGCATTGCCGCGACAATCGCTTCGAGCTTCTCCCACAGCACCTCGTGATAATCCTGTCCCCACGCGTAACGCGATATCCAGCCGCGTGGTTCGCCAGCTTCTGCATGCGCCGCCGCGACTGTCGAATACGGCTTCTCGGTGTTGTAATTCAGCGCGCACACAATAACGCTGCGAATCCCCTCGAGGACGCTCCAGGGATCGCTCCGGCGAGGGTCGCTGAGATACTTCATCTCTCCGGCATAGCCGCTCTTGAGCCACTCTGGCAAGTGGGCCAGTTCCGGAAATTTCTGCGCTCGCACCACGCCGCATAAGTCGAACCCCTCCGCCTTCGCGCGTCCCACGATCCACGCCGTTTCTGCGCCACTTCGCATGAGCATGTCCATCGGCACGATTGTGCCGCATTTTGGCCTTCCGCGCGAAGCGCACAGATAGAAAAGGGCCCCGCCTCACGGCGGAGCCCGTGAATTCATTTTCATTAGCTGTGAAGAGTCACATTTTCCGCTTGCAAGCCCTTCGGCCCTTGCTTCACTTCGAATTCCACTTGCTGCCCTTCATTCAGTGTCTTATAGCCGTCCGTTTGGATGGCAGAGAAATGGACGAAAACATCTTCGCCCGATTGTCTCTGGATGAATCCATACCCCTTGGACGCATTAAACCATTTCACCACACCTTGTTCTTTGCTCAACTTCGGTACTCCTCTGCCGTTGGAATAGCGTCGGGCGCGAAGTGCCGCTGGCCGTGGTTGACCGCTTTGCGGTCACCCATTCAAAGAACTGCTCGCGCAGGTCTTCGAGGAAGGCGGTACTTCTGTGCCTGCAAACGCGGGCGTATGCTGCCACAAAATTCAGGGCCAGTCCAGATGGGAACACTGGCTTACGGCGCTGAGATGCTTTGCACTCTTTTAGTCGGGTGGGAGCTACAGGAAACTGCGCACAGCTATCTGCTCGTCGGAATACACGTCGAAAACAGTATAGAGCTTGGTGATCTGCAGCAGATCGTGCACCTTCTTCGTCAGGTGCAGAAGCTTCAGCTCTCCGCCGCGGTTCTTCACCGAGGTGTAGCCGCTTACCAGTTCGCCGATTCCCGAACTGTCGATGTAATCCACGTCGGCGAGATTCAGCAAAATCCGGATGCGCTTCTGTTCGAGCAACTCGTGGAGGGTCTTCCGAAGCAGCGCGCTACCATCGCCCAGCGTAATCCGCCCGCTCATATCCAAGACCGTCACCGGTCCGGCGTCACGGTAAGTGGCACGCAATATCATTACTTACTTCCTCTAGGCTCCCTGGTGCGGCGCGGCACTCTGCCCGCCGCTTCCACTCTGACCATTGGGAGATGGGTTGCCCGGGCCGGGTAATTTCTTTGACATGATGATTTCTGCACCACCGGTTCGCCCAGGCACCACGTCAAATTCATCCATGAACGCACGCATCAAAAATATGCCCCGCCCGGAAGTGCTGAGCAAGTTCTCCTCGGCCAGCGGGTCCGGCACATCTCGCAGATTGAAGCCCTTCCCCTCATCCACCACATGAATGATCATCTTGTCCTGGGTCAGATCGACGGCGAGATAAATCTTTTTCCCCGGGCGTTCTTGATTGCCGTAATGAAACGCGTTGATCACGCCCTCGCGTACAGACATCCCAATACGGTAACACTCATCTTCGCCAAATCCCGCCGCTTCCGCCACGCGCAGACACATCTCCTCGGCGAGATTTACGCTTTCAACCTCAGTCTCTAATGTGACTTCGAGGTGCTTGCTTTCTGGCGTCACGCGTCGCCCCGTCACGGCCGGTAAAGCCGCTCTTCAAGAGCAGTTATCCGTAACATAGCACAGGAACGCAAGTCAATGCAGCACCGGGCAGTGAGGTCTCGTTTTCGCGGGCGCCAGGGTCAGCCTCAATAATGGACAGGTTGTGTGCCAGTCCTGCCTTACGCCCAATAGGAACGGTCCAGCGTGCGGTATTGAATGGCTTCGCTAAGGTGCCGCGGCTCGATACTCGTTGCCGCATCCAGATCTGCAATCGTTCGCGCTACCTTCAAGATCCGGTCATGCGCCCGCGCCGAAAGCCCCAGCCGCGTAATGGCATTTTCCAGCAGTTTCTCTCCGTCCGCCGTAATCGCGCAGTGCTTCCGGATCATCTTCGGCATCATCTGCGCGTTGGAATAGATCTTCTTCTCACCGCTATAGCGTTCGAGTTGCCGCTCCCGCGCTTGCAGCACCCGCTGCCGCACCGCCGCCGAATCTTCCGCCGAAGATGGCGCCCGCAGCTCTTTGTATTTCACCGCGGGTACCTCGATGTGAATGTCGATGCGGTCGAGCAGCGGACCTGAAATCTTCGATACATACCGCTGGATCATCGGCGGCGTGCAGTGGCAGTCCCGCGTCGGATCGCCGAAATATCCGCACGGACATGGATTCATCGCCGCCGCCAGCATGAACCGCGACGGAAAAGTCACCGAAACCGCCGCCCGGGCAATCGTTACGGCTCCGTCCTCCAGCGGCTGGCGCATTACCTCCAGGACGTTCCGCTGAAATTCCGGCAGTTCATCCAGAAACAGCACGCCATTGTGCCCCAGCGAAACTTCTCCCGGCCGCGGGACCGCTCCGCCGCCGATCAAGCCGGCATCGCTGATGGTGTGGTGCGGCGAGCGAAATGGCCGCGTCCCCACCAGGCCGCGGCTGTCCTCCAGCACCCCCGCAACACTGTGAATCCGCGTCGTCTCGATCGCTTCCTCGAGCGACATCGGCGGCAGGATCGTGGGAATGCGCTTCGCCAGCATCGTTTTCCCCGCCCCCGGCGGCCCGATAAACAAAATGTTGTGTCCGCCAGCGCATGCCACTTCCAGCGCCCGCTTCGCCGCTTGCTGTCCATGCACGTCCCGGAGGTCCACGGAATACTGCGCCGCCTCCGATAGCATCTGCTTGGCATCCACGCGCACCGGCGCAAACGATTCCGGCGAATTCACCAAATCCACGGCTTGCGGCAACGACTTCAGCGCAAAAACGTCCACACCTTCCACGACCGCCGCCTCACGCGCATTCGCTTCCGGCACCGCGAGCCACTTCAGTCCAAACTCCTTCGCCGCCAAAGCGGCTGAGAGCGCCCCGCGCACCGGCCTCACGCTCCCATCCAGAGACAATTCTCCCAGGAACATGCAGTGGTCCAGCCTCTTGCCGAAAAACTGCCCCATGCACCCGGCCAGCCCAAGCGCCATCGGCAAATCAAACGCCGAGCCCTCTTTCCGAACATCCGCCGGCGCCAAGTTGATCGTCACGCCCTGTCCATGCGGGAACTCAAACCCGCAATTTCGCAGCGCGGATTTGATCCGCTCGCGGCTCTCCTTCACCGCGTTGTCCGGCAAACCCACCACGTTGAAGTCCTGCATTCGTGCCGAACCCACGTCCACTTCAACCTCGACGAGGTAAGCGTCGATGCCGTAAACGGATGCGCTGAGCGTCTTGAAGAGCATGGTAGAGGGAAGCCGCGTGGCCAAACGTCGCGCGAAGCATAAATCAATCCGCCACTATACGCCAGAGATACTCCAGCCGTGGCAAGTGGCATGTTAATTGCGCTCTGCTTCGGAAGAAAGAGCCTGTCCCTCGAATGCAATCCAGGATGCGCAAATGGTGCTTCCGTGCCAGCCTTCTTGACTAGCAAACAAGGTAAGTGCAGAATGCCCGACAATTGATCCTTCGAACTTATCCAGCTGCCGCACAAGACTTAGAAGACGACAGGAGAACGCATGGAAAGCTCTTCCCGGAAAATGAAAGATCGCCGCAAGTTTTTGCGGATGCTGGCGGCCAGCCCTTTGCTGGCTTTGCCAGGACCCTCGCACTTTTTCCTGCAAGAACTATTAGCATCCAGGCATGCAGGAATGAAGGACGCACTCACCTTATTCGAAAGCCTCGAGCAAGGCGAATCTCTGATTAGCAGCCCCGAGCAAGCGTTTGACGTCATGGATTTCGAGCCGGTCGCGCGCAAGACCCTTCCTCCCGCGCACTTCGGCTTCCTGGCGACCGGGGTGGATGACGATGCCACGGTGCGCGCCAATCGAGAGGGCTTTACGAAATTGCAGATTCGCTCGCGCCGATTGGTCGATTTGAGCAGCATTGACATGTCCGTGCGTTTGTTCGGTACCAGCTGGGACAGTCCCATCGTGCTCTCGCCAGTCGGGTCTCAAAGAGCATTCCATCCCGAGGGTGAGATCGCGGTTGCCAGAGCTGCCCGAACCAAAGGACACCTGCAAATCCTGTCCACGGCAACCAGTTCATCCGTAGAAGACGTCACTGCCGCGCGAGGCACACCCATTTGGTACCAGCTCTACGTAAACAACGTTTGGGACATCGTGCGCGCGATGATCAAGCGCGCCGAAGCAGTGGGCTGTCCGGTACTCGTGCTGACGGTGGACTTAAAGGAGGGGAGCAACCGGGAGACGCTGTTCCGAGCTGAGCGCGCGGACTCCCGGCAGTGCAGTATGTGCCATCCAAACGGATTTGGCGGATTCGGCAGGGTCGCCGACCGCCCCATGTTTGCCGGCCTCGATGTCTCAAAGGCCACTGGTTTGATCTCCCCGGCATTGACCTGGGATTACGTGAAGCGTCTGAAGGATACGACAACAATGAAACTCGTTCTCAAAGGCATCGTCACGCGCGAGGACGCCCAACTCGCAGTCGAGCATGGAGTCGACGGCATCATCGTCTCAAACCATGGCGGCCGAGCGGAGGAAACTCTCCGTTCCACAATCGAGAGCCTGCCGGAAGTGCTGGAAGGCGCCGCCCGAAAAATTCCCGTGCTCGTTGATGGAGGCTTTCGCCGCGGGACCGATATTTTCAAGGCCCTGGCGCTCGGGGCCACCGCTGTCGGCATCGGCCGGCCGTACGCTTGGGGATTGGCTTCCTTTGGCCAGCCGGGAGTCGAAGCGGTGCTGACAATCCTCCGGCGTGAATTGCAGACGATCATGCGGCAGGCCGGCACAACCTCGATCGATAAGATCACATCCGCATATTTGGCTAAAAGATCCTGATAACACACATCCCCGGAGCGAAGCGCTCTGCCGTGCTCGGACGAGAAATATTCCCGATCCTCACGGAAAGCGCGTTTTCGCATTGCTTCGCTTTACACCCAAGCCACAGCCACGTATATTTGCGCTACCGGAAGTGGGCACGAACTCCATCACGCGTGAGGTTGACCGATGACTGGCTGGATTATTCTGGGCGTCCTCGTTCTGATCGTCGTGTTTCTCATCGGCATGTACAACAGCCTGGTGCGGCTCAAGGTCACCTGCGACAACGCCTGGGCCGACATCGACGTTCAGCTCAAGCGCCGCTATGACCTGATTCCGAACCTTGTCGAAACTGTGAAGGGCTACGCCGGACACGAAAAAGGCACCCTCGAAGCGGTCATCAACGCCCGCAACCGTGCCATGACCGCTACAGGCCCAGCCGACAAGGCCCAAGCAGAGAACATGCTCTCCGGCGCGCTGAAGAGCCTCTTCGCCCTCGCCGAGGCGTATCCTCAACTCCGGGCCATCGAGAGCTTCACCTCGCTGCAAAATTCTCTTACACAAATCGAGGATACTGTCCAAAATGCGCGCCGCTACTACAACGCCGTCATCCGCGACCTGAACACCAAGATCCAACAATTTCCCACGAACATCTTTGCCGGGATGCTCGGCTTCAAGACGCGCGAGTTCTTCGAAGTTTCCGCCCCCGCCGAGCGCGAAGCGCCCAAGGTCAGCTTCAACGCGCCCACCGCGTAAGCGCCGGACCATGGCCCACACCGTGCGTCTGCGCCCCAATCGGCTCCGCTGGCTGTTCGCTGCTGCCGTTCTTGCGGCCCTTCTCTTCCCGCCGGCATCGGCTCTCACGACCCGCGAACTGCGCATCGAAAAGTTCGACGCCGAGATCACCGTCATGCCCGACAGTTCGATCGACGTCACCGAAAACATTCAGGCCCGCTTCATCGGGACAAATTGGCACGGCTTATACCGCGAAATTCCCGTCGAGTACGTCAGTCCCCAGGGCTTCAACTACACGCTCTTCCTCACTGTGAAACGCGTCACCGACGGCAACGGCAATAAGCTCAAATTCGAATCCAGCCGCGAGCGCCACTATCGCAAGCTGAAAATCTACGTGCCCGACGCCGACAATTCTCAGCAGACCATCTCTATCGAATACACCGTCTCCGACGCCCTGCGCTTCCCCGAAGACCACGACGAGCTCTACTGGAACGTTACCGGCGACGAGTGGGACGTTCCCATTCAAGAAGCCAGCGCCCACATCGTTCTTCCCGCGGGCACCACCAACATCCGCACCAATCTCTTCACCGGCGGCTACGGCTCCCGCGCGCAGGAGGCTGACGCCGAAGTTGTCGGCAACGGTGTTGAAGTCCACACCCGCGCTGCTCTCGGCTATCACGAAGGCTTGACCGTCGCCGTGGCCTTCGACAAGGGTTTCGTTCACGAGCCTAGCCCCGCCGACAAAGTCGGCCTCTTCCTCCGTAGCAACTGGCCCCTCGGTTTGCCCGTCGCTACTTTTTTTCTAATGTTTTATTTGTGGTGGACTCGAGGCCGCGATCCGCGCCTGCGCCCCATTGCCGCGCAATACGAGCCGCCCGACCAGCTCACGCCAGGCGAAGCGGGGACGCTTGTCGACAACTCCGCTGATCTGCGCGACATCACCGCTTCCATCGTCGATCTCGCTGTGCGCGGCTATATCCTCATCGAAGAAAAAAAGAAAGATCACCTGATGGGGCTAGTTCACGACAAGGACTACTCGTTCCATCTTCGCAAGCCGCGCACGGAATGGTCTTCGCTCAAGCCGCACGAACAGGAACTACTTGGCGGCATCTTCGCCACTGGAGTAGACACCGTAACTCTCTCCGACTTGCACAACCAGTTCTACCAATATCTGCCCAGCATCAAGAGCCGCATCTTCGATTCTCTTGTCACGCACGGATACTATCGCCGCCGCCCGGACAGCGTTCGCAGCACCTACATCGGCATGGGACTCGTCGTCGGCTTAATCGCAGTGTTCCTCGGCACAAGGATGGCGAGCGTCCTGGGCATGGCGCCGCTCACGTTTATCGCCGCCGGAGTCCTCACCGGCGGTATTATTTGCGGCTTCGGCTGGTTCATGCCTGCCCACACCGATCAGGGCGCGCGCGCCCTCGAAGGCGTCCTCGGATTCGAAGACTTCCTTGCTCACGTCGAATCCGACCGCTTCAACCGCACGGTAAAAACGCCCGAAATGTTCGAAAAGTTTTTGCCGTTCGCCATGGCCCTCGGTGTCGAGAAAAACTGGAGCAAAGCCTTTCAGGGTATCTACACCCAGCCACCAAGTTGGTATCAAGGCGGCTATGGCCCCAATTTCTATCCCCTCATGTTCGTGAATGATCTCAGCGTCATGTCCTCGCAAGCGGGCAGCATCATGACTTCCGCTCCGCGCAGCTCCGGCGGCTCCGGATTTGGCGGAGGTGGAGGTGGCGGCGGTTTTTCCGGCGGAGGCTTCGGCGGCGGTGGCGGCGGCGGCTTTTAGCCCGACCTGTAGCCCTAAGGACTAGGACGTAGGTATTGTCTCTGTCTTGTTACCTGCGTGTCCGCAAATCCGCTTCGCGGTACTTACCCACGTCTATTTCGTGCTCCCCTCGCCGCCGTGACCTTCGCCTGCTTCCGGCGCTGCGTATGGTGCGCGTGTTCCAGTAATTCATCGATCGCGCGAACCAGTTGATGACCGTTCGATCGCAGCTCGCTGATGCGGTGACGCGCCACCTGCTCGAGCAACCGCTCCCCGCGGGGCGACAGCGACACCAGCACACGCCGGCGGTCCTCTCGGTTGCGCGACCGGACTACATACCCGTGCGCCTCCAACCGATCAATCAGCTCCACAACGCTGTGATGCTTCAGCGCCAGCCTCTCTGCCAGTGTCCGGATCGTCGCCTCCTCGCCCTCCGGCAACCCGCGGATCGCCAGCAGCAATAAGTACTGCTGCGGCTCCAAACCGGCCGCACGAGCCACGGAATCCCCTTCGCGCAGGAAATGCCGGATGCGGTAGCGCAACTCCGCCAGCGCGCGGTATTCCGCCGTGGTGATCTCCGTCGCCATGTTTCTAGTATATCGTAATGCGATATACTCTGGCACTCACACCCTGGCACCGTTCGTATGGGTAAGCATCGGAAGTTCGTCCTGGAATCAGAGCGTCTTGCGGAAAGCCTTTTGTGTCTTGTAATGCTCGTAGCCTTGTCGTTCGTAAAACTTGTGCGCGCGTTCCCGGATCACGTTCGAACGCAGGTTGACGCTACCGCAGCCATGCCTCCACGCCCATTCCTCGGCTGCTTCCAGCATCCGCGCACCGGCACCCAGACTTCGCTGCCCTTCCGCCACCACCAGCCCGTTCACCTCCGCGCGCGTGTCCACCTCCATGAGATTGGCGACGCTAACGTGCAGCCAGCCGATCAGACCCCCGGCCGCTCCCCGGTTCGAGCCAGCATCTTTCACTTCCGCGACGAACAGCGCATGTTGCGACGCGGGCGCCAGCTTTCCTAACCTTCTCGCAATCTGCGCGCTGGTCGCGGGGTACCCGAGCTGGCCAGACAACTCCGCGAGTGAGGTGGCATCACTGCGCCGCGCCCGGCGAATCTTCACTTCCCCTTGTTTGGCTACCGCTGGCATCTCATCACGCTGCTTTCCGCCGCAATCGCCCCTGAACCGCTTCGCTCTTCAATTCGCGCAATGCATCGGCGGCGATCCATCGCGCTGATCGCGACCCCTGTCGCCGAATTCGCTCCGCTGTGTTGATCGCCGCTCTATTCAGCCTCGGATTTCTCTTGCCGATATTCCGCAATGCCCAGTTCACAGCCTTGCGCACAAAATTCCGTTCGTCATGGGCCTCGCGCTCGATCACTCGCAAAAACCGCTCGAATCGCGCATCCGGAGCGGTTTTATCCTTATAGCTCAAATAGGCGGCCAGCGAAAATGCCGCGCGCTTCTCAAACTCCTCGCGCCGCCGGCTCCACGCTTTGATCTTGGTCCAAGCGGGAGCCGCATGCGTATACAGGTAGCAGCATGCCGCATCCACGACATCCCACGAGTCAAACTCACGCACCCAGCGCTCCATTTGCGCCGACGTCACTTTGCCGGATTCCCCAATGAGCGTGGCGAGAATGCGCGCTTCATGGATGCCGGTACTCCAGAGTTGTTCTGCCAGTTCGTGATTCTTGCCAATGCGCCGCGCCAGCGCATGCAGTACCGGCGCGGAAATCCCATGCGCCTTCGGAACGTTCACACCAAAGTACGCCATCTTCTCTCGCACTTTGGGATTCGCGAGGCTTTTCAACTCCCGCAGCACCCGAGCCTTCGTCCACCGTTCCTCTTTTTGCGAAGAACGCCGGCTCTTAGAACGTCTTGTCTGAATCGAGTAGGATCGTGACCGGCCCTTCATTCACCAGCTCCACGGACATCATCGCCTGGAAAACTCCTGTCGCGACATTCACGCCCAGCCCTCGCAACGAAGCGCTGAACTCTTCGTACAGCGCTTTCGCCTTTTCCGGAGGGGCCGCTGCGATGTAGCTTGGCCGCCGCTGCCCGCGCGCATCGCCATATAGAGTGAACTGCGACACAACCAGCGCGCTTCCCTTTGTCTCCAGCAGCGAGCGGTTCATTTTCCCCTGCTCATCTTCAAAGATCCGCAGATTGGCCGCCTTCTCCGCCATCGAAGCCGCCACCGCGGAGGTATCCTCGCGGCCTACTCCAAGCAATATCAGCAGCCCCGCGCCGATCTCCCCCGTCACACGCCCTTCCACCGTGACTCGTGCAAGGCTCACCCTCTGTACAACGGCTCGCATATTCCCGCCGTCAGCGCTTTTCCTGTGCGCTTTGCGAAGACTTCCTCGGCAGCATCTCCGGCAACTGCGCCACGTTATAAGCGAAAACCGCCAGCACCTGAGCGCCTTCCGTCAGATCATCCCACCGCACGCGGTCGAGCGTGTCCGCCTGCGAATGGTGCGTTTGATCGTAATCCGCGTTGTCTTGTACACACCAAAATGCGGGCACGCCTGCCTCATCAAATGGCACATGGTCGGTCCCGCCTTCCGTTCGCAGGCTCGGCTCCGCCAATCCAACATCCTTGGCCCTTGCCAGAGGATTCAGCACACGGTCCATCGTCTCCCGCACGCCGTAATTCGCCATCAATCCAACCGTCAGCACTTTTCCCGTGCCGCTGTCGTGCACCAGCACGCCGGATATCTTTCCCAGTTCGTCCTTGTGCGCTTTCACGTATTCTCTCGATCCGTTCAGCCCCTGCTCTTCTCCCGTGAACAGCACAAACCGGATCGTCCGCTTCGGTTTTATGCCCAGCTTCTGCAACGCGCGCGCCGCCTCCAGCACCGCCATCGAGCCCGTGCCATTGTCTGTTGCGCCCGTCCCCAAATCCCAGGAATCGAGGTGCGCGCCGATGATCACGACCTCGTCGGTCTTTTCGCTGCCGCGTATCTCCGCGACTGTGTTGTAGACCTCCACCGGTTTCCCGCTGAACGTGTTCTGAATGTTTATTTCAGCTTCCACCGGTCCCGCATCCAGCAATCGCCACAACAGATGCTGGTTTTCTTGGGTGATCACCGCCGCCGGATACGGCCCCGGCTGATAGTCGCGCCTGACCGGGATCATGTTCATCAGGCCATACGCCTTCTCCGATGAGAAGAGCACTGCTCCCACCTTCTCTTGCGAGAAGAACTCCGCTTCCGCCCTGAGTAGCCGGATGTAAGCGCGGTAATCGAACGGTGTCTCGCTTTTTGGATGCGCCACAGGAATCGTGCTCTCGTCCCAGGGTGTCAACAGCGGATTCTGCGGCGGCACCATTTCCTCCGGACGCCCGACAAGCACGATCGCGCCGTTGAGTTTCCCTGTGTACTTCTCCAAATCCTCCGGTTTCTTCACCGCGATTCCCATCACTGGTCCTCGCGCGGTGCCATTCGTGCCCGGCGACCAGCCCGCCGCCGCGAGCGTCAGCACCTGCGGCGCTGGAGAAACAATTCGTCCCATTGCCGTGCCCCGTGTCCAGCTATTCGCGATTGTCCACGGCTCGAGGTGAATATTGGCCAATCCCAACGTTTTGAATTGTTCCTCCGTCCAACGACTCGCCTGATCCAGCTGTGCTGTGCCTGTCAGTCTCGGGCCGATGCGGTCCGCAAGATACTGCAAATTCGCTCTCAACTCCGGTTCGCCCGCCTTCACCTGCTCCAGAATTTTCGCGTCCATCTCCGAAATCGGATCCGGCTTCGGTGTTTCGGCCTTCGCGGCGTCCGTCTTCGCTGCGTTCTTCGATGGCCGGTATGGCTGCGGCCGCCTTGGCAGCATTCCTGGAAGCTCGGCCGTGTTATACGCCCACGCCGCCAGCACCTGCGCACCCTGATTCAAGTCGTCCTTCCAAACTTTGTCGAATGTGTCCGACTGGCTGTGGTGCGTCTGGGGATATTCAGCGCCGTCCTGAATGCAGAAAAAGCCCGGCACTCCCACGTCGTCAAAAGAAGCGTGGTCCGTGCCGAACGAGCGCGCGGTACTCGGCTCGAGCAATTTCAGCTCGTGCAGCGGCGCGAGCACCTGGTCCACCAGCTCCCGGTCCTGATAGTTGTCGTGCAACCCGAGCTTCAGCACGCGGCCCGTCCCCGTGTCATGCACCAGCACCGCGGAAATCTTCTCGAGATCATTCTTGTGCGCTTCCGCGTATTTCACGGAGCCGACCAAGCCTTCTTCCTCCCCGGTGAACAGCACAAACCGGATCGTCCGCTTCGGCTTCAGATCGAGCTTCGCCAGCGCCCGCGCCGCTTCCAGCACCGCCATCGAACCTGTTCCGTTGTCCGTTGAACCCGTGCCGAGATCCCACGAATCAAGATGCGCGCCAAGAATCACCACTTCATCGGGCCTCTCACTCCCTCGAATCTCCGCGACCGTGTTGTAGACCTCCAGCGGTTTGTCGCTGAACGAATTCTTCATCTCGATTTCGACTTGCACGGTCGCGTGTTTCATCATCCGCCAAATCATCCGGTAGCCTTCTCCGGTGACAAACGCCGTCGGAATCTCGCCGATGTCAAAAGGTTCTTTGCTGATGTCGGTCATGTTCAGCAAGCCGTGGGGCTTGTTCGAATCGCGCAGTATCGCCGCGACGCCTTCTTCCTTGAAAAATTGCGTTCGCGCGTTGGCCGCCTCCTCCTCGGCGGCAAACGGTGAGGGTGCGGGTGGCTGGCCGTACGCCGGCGGAGGCGCCTGCATCGGCCGCAATGCCGGCGACGGCGCGTTCCTTCGCGGCGGCGACAGGCTCTGTGGCTCCTGATAAATGACGATCGCGCCCTTCAGCTTTCCGCGGAATTTCTCGAAATCCTCTTTTTTCTTCGTGTCAAAATAAACCACGGGCCCGCACACCGCCCCCGGCGTGCTCGGTGACCATCCCGCCGATGCGATCGTCAATGGATGCGGCGCGGGGCTTACGATGCTCGCTCGCGCCGTCCCTCGCGTCCATCCATGGGAAATCGTCCAGGGCTCCAAGTGCGCATTCGCCAGCGCGTACTTCTTGAACATGTCCCTGGTCCAATCGTTCGCCTGCTTCAGCTGTGGCGAGCCCGTCAGCCTAGGCCCGATGTTGTCCGAAAGGTATTCGAGGTTCTGCATCGCCTCGCTGTGTTCGTGAATCTCGCTGAGAATTTTCGCATCGGCAGCGGCGAAGGAATTCGTCTCATCAGCTGATGGCCCCGCCATCCCGCCACGCACTCCGACAAGCGCAAACGCAACTACAACCGCGAGCACAGCGATCCGGCGCGTGTTCATTCCTTACTCCCTCTAGTGGCCAATTTGAAACTCAAGAAAGAAGATGTCTTCGTTCGGTTCGCTTCGAGCTATTGGACTTTTTCCGCTGCTTGCTCCTTCGCATAGGCAGGGGAAGTGTTAGCGCAGAACCTCTGGGCGCCGGCTGGCAACGCGGACAAAAATAGCTGCTCCGCCCGGCCACGATCGCTCGCCGGATCGGCGTTTTGCATCGGTAGCACCGTTTCCCCTCGCGTCCGTAGGCTCGATGGCGCCGCTGATATTCTCCCGGCTCGCCCTCGGCGTCAAGAAAATCGGAGATCGACGACCCGCGCATCGCGATTGCTTTTTCCAGAATTGCCCGGAGCGCATGGTGCAGCGCTTCGGCATGTTTTCGCGTCAGACGCACTCCCAAGCGCGCCGGATGAATCTTCGCCCTCCACAAACTTTCATCTGCATAGATATTTCCCACGCCCCGGAGCACGCCCTGATCGAGCAGCAGCGCCTTGATTCGTGCTCGCCGCGTCCGTATTCGCGCCACAAATTCCTCCGCACTGACTTCCAGCGGATCGGCCCCAAACCCATGCAACTCCTCCTGGAGCGCCACTCCTTCAAGGTACGCCATGCGCCCAAAACGCCGGGCGTCCGTGTAACGCAGCTCGCGCCCATCATCGAGCAGGAAACACGCATGCGTATGCTTCTCGCAAGGTTGCGAAGCAGGATGCGGCGCGAGATGCCCCGTCATCCCAAGATGGACAAGCAACGACGCTGAAGCGCCATCGCCATTGGTTGCCCCGATCGACGCAGAGCCGCTACCCCCTGCTCCCGCTGGGGGCATCAACCGCAGCAGCATGAATTTTCCGTATCGCTCGACGGCTACGATCTGTCTTCCGGGCAGATGTTGTTCCAGCGCGACCGGATCATCAATGAAATCCGTTTTCCCCAGCGTGACGGACAAAATTCGCCGGCCCAGAACGCTCTGGCGTAATCCGCGTGCGACTGTTTCGACTTCGGGAAGTTCCGGCATGAGGAGATACGCCCTCCAACATAGCACACACGCCCTAATGAGGGCCTTTCGTTCATGAGCGGATCGCAAAGTGCAAGCGACTCCGATTTCAAAAAACTCGTGTTACAGTTCCGGATTCGGAGGTGTCCGGTGCTCATGTCCCTGCGTGGAAGGTTTCAACGGCTATTGATACTCACTCCTCTCATCGCGCTCTTCGTGTCTCCTGCTCGAGCAAAAATACCGGAGACCGGCTTCCTCGACCGCACCGTGACTGTGGCTAACGCAAAATACAAATACCAGGTCTTCGTCCCCGACAATTGGACGCCAAACAAAAAGTGGCCCGTCATTCTCTTTCTTCATGGTGCCGGAGAACGCGGCGAAGATGGACTTTTGCAGACCGATGTCGGCATCGCCACCGCGATCCGTATGAATCGCAGCCGGTTTCCCGCTATTGTGGTGATGCCCCAGTGCCGAAAAGACGTTTGGTGGATTGACTCAGCGGTGGACGACGTCGCCATGGCCGCGCTCGCCCAGGCCGAAAAGGAATTTCAAGGCGATTCCCGCCGCATTTACCTCACGGGACTTTCTATGGGCGGTTACGGCACGTGGCAGCTTGCGGCGAAATTTCCCGGGAAATTTGCAGCCCTCGTGCCCGTCTGCGGCGGCATCCTTCGCCCCGACGAAGCTCGCGTCCACTCCCCGCAGGACACGAAACCCTACACCGACGCCGCAAACAAAATCGGCGGCAACACGCCGGTCTGGATTTTCCACGGCGCCTTCGATGACACGGTTCCTGTAACCGAATCGCGCCGCATGGCGGAAGCCATGAAAGCGCTCGGCGCAGAGGTTCGCTATACCGAGTATCCCGGCGTGGGACACAATTCCTGGGTCAAAGCCTATGCCGAAGCGGATTTGATCAGCTGGATGCTGTCGAAAACGCTCAGCGGAAAAGCGCGCAAGTAAGAAACACTCGTTACGCAAAGCGTGTTCAGCCCTCGCCGGGTTGCCACGCGCCTAATTGCCCCGCAGCCCATTATTTTGTTGCGGTCTTCGCACCACTCGGCGGCGGCCAGAAGCCGGGCTCGCTGATCGGCCGCGCGTCCTGCTTTTCCGCATACCTCTGTACCGCCGCTCCAATTGCCGACGCCTTGCCGATCAACACGAAAACAAGATTGTCCAGCGGGAAATATTTCTGAATAATTTGCCGCGCAATTTCCGGCGTCACCGCGTCAATCTTGGTCTCCAATTGGTTGATCTCGCTATCGTCGAATCCGTAGAACTCGTCCGTAGCAATGCGCCGCGCCAATTGTCCCGAAGTCTCGATCGTCGGCGGAAACTGACCCTTCATGTAGCTCTTTGCCGAAGCTAACTGCTCGGCTGTCACGCCTTCTTTGTGCAGTTTCTGCAACGTCTGGATTGTGAGGTCGAGCGCCTGGGTCGTCGATTCGTTCTTCGTGAAGCTGAATATCCCGAACGGCCCTGGCGTCTTCCGCGAATCGAACCCTGACCCGGCTCCATAACTCAGCCCCGAATCAACGCGTAGCGCCTGGTTCAGCATGGACGTGAATCGCCCTCCGAATAGAGTATTAACCACGCGAATCGCCACACGATCCGGATCATTCACCGCCGTGCCCATGTTTCCGATGGCGAAATATGTCTGCGTCGCGTCTGGCTTGTCGACCAACAACAGCCGCTTGCCCTTTACGGGCGCGGCCGTGGGAATGAAAACTGACGGAACCGTCTTTGCCGGCCATGCGCCCAGCACTTCTTCCAGCTTCTTTCGCATTTCGGCGGCGTTGAATTCCCCGGCCACCGCCAGAATCGTGTTTCCCGGCGCGTAATACGTTTCGTAGAATCTTGCGATCGCGTCGCGCCGAATATTCTTCAGCGAATTCTCATCCCCGCTCTGGGGACGTCCGTAAGGATGCCCGCTCATCAGATAGCCATCGTAGTACAGCCCGAGTACCGCCTCTGGGTCGTCTTTGGCGGCCCGCACACCATCTATGCCCTGCGCCAGCAGCTTCTCGGCTTCGTTTTGCGGAAACGTCGGCCGCAGCACCGCATCGGCAAAAAGATCCAGCCCGCGCGACAGGTCCTTTGTCAGAAACTCCGCGGAAATGCTGGTGAAATCCGGGCCGGCGCCCGCGTTGAACGATCCGCCGATGAAGTCGAGATCCTCCGCAAATTGTTGCGCCGTGCGCTTCTTGGTCCCCTTCCGGAGCAGTTCGGCCGTAACCGAGGCCAATCCTTCCTGGCCCGCAGGATCGGCGGCAGACCCCGTTTTCACGATCGCGGAAAAGCTCACGATCGGAACCCCGTGTTTTTCCATGAGCAAGACGGTGAGTCCGTTCTTGAAAACGGCCTTCTCATGTGGTGGCAAGCGTAACGACTGGGCCAAAACCGCCGACGAGAACGCCGTAGTGACCACTGCTAGAACGAGGAGACGCACCATATTCGTGAATTTCATTGCTTTGTTTTCTCCTCATTCTCGGGAAGCAACGTCGCCACAGTGCGGTTATTTGCCCCGAAATATGTTTTTGCCACACGCTGTACATCTTCTTTCCTTACTGCTCCGTAGTTCTTCGCCGCCTCGAACAACTTGTTGTAGTCGCCGAAAAAAACTTCGTAGGTCCCAATTGTGTTGGCGCGTCCGCTGATCGTTCGCATCTGCCGGTAAAACTCGACCAGCCGGATATTTTTTGCCTTCTCCAGCTCCTGGTCCGTGATCAGGCCATTCTTCGCCCGGTCCAGCTCTTCGTAGATGGCCTTCTCGCAATCCTGCGGATCCACGCCCTGTTTGGGTTGCGCGGTGATCTCCAGAAGCGTGGGGTCGAACGCATTCTCGACATGACTTTCCACCGAGAGCGCG
Organism: Candidatus Acidiferrum sp.; assembly: GCA_035544995.1. Lineage (GTDB taxonomy): Bacteria > Acidobacteriota > Terriglobia > Acidiferrales > UBA7541 > Acidiferrum. The sequence continues at coordinate 101,979 of DASZZI010000053.1, read as the reverse complement.
ATTTGATCTTTGTCCACCAGCCGCTGATACATCCGCGAGCTCTCTCCCTGGAACAGCACCGTGCGCAGAATATTCAGCGCGTAGGAATCCGGATTGTTCGTCTGCGGAACGTGATAGGCGATGATGAGCAGCGCCAGTTCTGCCGGCTTATGCACCACCAGCCGCCGCTCCCCCAATTGCTCCGGCTCGACCGTCGTCACCGGCGGTGGCGGAGCGTGCGAAGGAATCGGCTCGATATATTTCTCGCAAAGCTGAAAAATCTCCTCCGGTGTTACGTCGCCGACCACCACCATCGTCGCATTGCTCGGCGAATAGCCCATTTCGAAGTGGTGCTTCAAATCGTCCATCGTCCAGTGCTCGATGTCGCTCATCCATCCGACCACCGGCCACTGGTATGGGTGCGCCAGAAACGCCGTCGCCCACAGTTGTTCATCGAGAATGCCGTTATTACTGTTATCCACGCTGAGCCGTCGCTCGCTGGCTACCACCCCGCGCTCCGACTGAATTTTTTGCGGATCAAAGCTCAGATCCCGAATCCGGTCCGCCTCGATGTCGTAGATCGTAGGCAGCGCCGTGCGCGGGAACCAGTCCTCGTAGACGGTCACGTTCTGCGTCGTATACGCGTTGTTCGAGCCTCCGTTCGATTCCATCACCTTATCCAGCTCGCCCGGACCGTATTTCTTCGCCCCGTTGAACATCATGTGTTCGAAGAAATGCGACAGCCCCGTCGTCCCGGGCCGCTCGTTGCGCGAGCCGATGCGGTAAAAAATGTACAGGGCGACGTTGGGAATGCTGTGATCGCTCTGCACCAGAACCTTCATCCCATTCTTGAGGGTGCGTGTCGCAACGGGAAATTCCTGCGCACGCGCCGGCGCAAGGGCAAACACCGCCGCGCAAGAAACCGCTAGTGCGGTCCTCTCGAACCAGTTTGTTTTCATGAATCCACCCCTAAGAGAAATTCACCCCTTCAGACGCAAGAAAGGCGGAATATGTTTGCTGGAATTTGAAGCGCATCAAGGCAGCAGAGCGAACACCCGCACGGCCCCACCTGACCCCCCTTCCAGCTTGATGGGCGCCACCACCAGAAACGCACCCGATTCCGGAAGTTCACTCAAGTCGGCAAGATTCTCGAGTTGGTACAAACCCGCCCCCAGCACCGCGTGATGCACCGCAAAATCCTCAGACGCCCCGTAATCCGCGCTCATTGTGTCGCAGCCCAGCCCGCTGACTTTCCGTTCGATCAACAGTTTGGCGGCTTCCACCGAATACCCCGGAAAGTGCATTCGCCCTTGCGCGTCCTGATTCCGGTAACGCTGCGCATCGGGCCAGCGCGAGGCCCAGCCCGTCCGCAGCAGGACGATCGCGCCCTCGGGAATTCGTCCGCGGCGCTTCTCCCATTCTTCGACCCGCGCGGCAGGAACCTGGTAATCCGAATCCTTCGCGCCCTCTGCGCGCACATCCAGCACCACCGCCGGGCCAAATAATTTTCTCGCCGGAATTTCATCCACCGTCATTTTCCCCGGCGGGAAATGGATCGGTGCATCCAGATGCGTGCCGTAGTGCTCGAGCATCCAGAAGCTGCGTGTGAAATAGCCGTTCTTTTCTACGCTTGCGTTCACTCTCGCTTCAAACCACCGCGTATCGCCCGGCCACGGCACCAGCTTGTCGTTAATCGCGTAACTCAGATCAATCACGCGCGTCTTCCCGGAAGGAACGCCTTCAAGCACATCGTCTTTGTGGGGATTTTGCGGAAGAAGTGTCATACACGCGGTAAGGCAGACGTAGATGATACTGGAGCGGCCGACTACAGCCATCTCTCACCTCAGTGAAATCTTCGCAGTAAGCAATCCGGCGTCATCCCGCCGCTGAATGGCGCATCACGGCAGCGGAATCCCCGGCGTGGCCACGATTCCGGCCATGCGCAGGATTTCCTGGTACTCAATATCGGTGATCGAGGAAATGAGCAGCCGCACGTTCTTCAGCAGCTTCATTTTTCGCAGCGCGTGATTGGCCCGCATCTCCGCCAGCGGCACCTGCCGCGGCAACCGCTCAAACGAGCGCAGGTCCGCCACCAAATTCTTCCCCTCATGGTCGTGCGGATCAGGGTACGGGTCCCGCGTCACTTCCGCGATCGAATAGAGCGAACGCTCCGGCGCCGAGTGGTAGCAGAGTACTCGGTCACCTTTTCGGACCTGTTTGAGCGCACGATTGGCGTCGGGCCTTGCGCCGGCGCCGTCCCACATCTCCTTACCCTTCACAAAGAGCGTATCCCAGTGGTAGTGATGCGGGTCGGCGCTGAAGATCCAGTAGTGTCGTTGCGCGGTCAGAGTCGCCATCGAGGCTTCGAGTCGGCTGCAATATACACGTCGTGGAGGAAAAAGCGAAACAAAATGTTAGGGTTAGCGGGATTTAGCTTTCTGCAGAACCCGCTTCTCCAATAGATCGGTAAGGGCCGAGAGTACTGTAACCTGCCTATTTTCTATTACTTGAGAAATTATTCAACCGGCATTCACGTAAATCTCGTCTCCCCGGATCTCCACCGGGTAGCAATCGACTCCAACGGCCGGGTTCTGGCTGATCTTGGCCGTCGTCACGTCATACTCCCAGCCGTGCCACGGGCAGGTAACAATATTACCCTGGAGCGGCCCTTGCCCCAGCGGCCCGCCGCGATGCAGGCAGGTATTGCTAATGGCGTAAAACTTTCCGCCGACGTTGGCCACGGCAACAGCTTTCCCCTCTACCTGAAATTCTTTGATCGTGCCTGGAGGGATTTCCGTTGTATTCGCAGCGCGTGCAAACGCCATTCTCTCTCCTTGTGAACGATCTACCGGGTCCTGCGGCGAAGTATATCCCCCGTTAAAAGTCGCGTCAAAGTCATCAATGTGCGCGAGATGGATCTGGCATTCTGCGCGAGAGCGTTTTCCAGTACGTTGCGGGACGAAGCCGCTGCATGATGTCGATCTGACGCGCATCAAAGCCAATGAGAATGCGCCGCTCGCGGCGCTCAACACCCCGCAGGATGCGTATCGCGGCGTCTTCCGGCGACGTTTTGGCAAGCTGCGCTGATCGCGAGACGCTCTCCTCTTTCCTGGTCTTTGGCGCATTCGTCCCCAGCCGCCCCCGTGCTGCGATCGGCGTACGAATTCCTCCCGGATGCACGCACGAAACAAAAACGGAACTGCCTTCCAATTCGTGCCGGAGAGCCTCGGTAAATCCCCGCACGGCAAATTTGCTCGAGGAGTAAGCCGTCTGTCCGGCAGGTGCAACCATCCCGAATACGCTTGACAAATTTACGATTTGCCCGCGCGGCTGCTGCTTCAAGATTGGCAGAAAATATTTCACGCCATAAACGGTTCCCCAGAAATTGATTCCCATCAGCCAGCGAAGATCATCCAGCGAAATCTCTTCAAATGTGCCGTGCAGCGCCACTCCCGCGTTGTTGATGAGCAGCGTCACGCGGCCGTGCCGGGTGCTCACGTCCTCGGCGAAAGCGCTGACGCCTGCCTCGTCCGCAACATCCACCACGTGCGTCGAGACGGCAGCGCCTTTTCTTGACAGCGCGTCAGCCGTCTCGACCAAACCTTTTTCATCAATGTCCGCCAGCGCCAGTGCGGATCCCGCCGCGGATAACTGCTGCGCCAGCGCGCGCCCAATCCCGGAGGCCGCGCCGGTCACTACCGCGACTCCCCCGCGCAAAAACGCCATCTTTGTGGATTGCTCATCCATTCGGAAGAACCTGCCTTCACGAACTCATACCATAGTTCGGAGCAGGCAAACAAACTGAGCGACAGCAAAACGGGGAGCCTGCCTAACTCTCGATTCGAGCCAGGAGCTCAACGAATTTCTGTTTCCGCTCAGCCTGGTCGTGCCCGCCCTCCGCTTCGGCGAGCTGCGTAATGTTCATCGAGCAGAACTTCGGCCCGCACATCGAGCAGAATTTCGCTTCTTTGTAGAAGTCATCGGGAAGATTTTCGTCGTGCATGGCCCTCGCCGTCGGTGGATCGAGCGAAAGCTCGAACTGCTTGTTCCAATCAAACAGGAATCGCGCATACGAAAGCGCGTCGTCGCGGTCCCGCGCGCCCGGACGATGCCGCGCCACATCCGCGGCATGCGCCGCAATCTTGTACGCAATCACGCCCTGTTTCACGTCCTCCGCATTCGGCAGCCCGAGGTGTTCTTTCGGCGTGACGTAGCACAGCATCGACGCGCCGTGCCACCCGATCATGGCCGCGCCAATCGCGCTCGTGATGTGGTCGTACCCCGGCGCGATATCGATCACCAGCGGCCCCAGCGTGTAGAACGGCGCCTCGTGGCACCACTCCATCTCCTTGTCCACTTGCTCCTTGATCTTGTCCAGCGGAACGTGCCCGGGCCCTTCGATCATCACCTGCACATCGTGCTCCCACGCCTTCTTCGTCAGCTCACCCAGCACCTTCAACTCCGCGAATTGCGCTTCGTCGCTCGCGTCCGCGATGCACCCCGGCCGCAGCCCGTCGCCAAACGAAAAACTCACGTCATGCTTCTTGAAAACTTTGCAAATCTCCTCGATGTTCTCGTAAAGGAAATTCTGCTTCTTGTGGTGTTCCATCCAGTGTGCCATCAGCGATCCGCCGCGGCTCACGATCCCCGTGATGCGCTTGCGCACAAACGGCACATGCTCGCGCAGCACCCCCGCGTGAATCGTCATGTAATCCACGCCTTGCTCCGCTTGCTCCTCGATCACTTCCAGCATCAGCTCGAACGTCAGGTCTTCCGGCCGCCGCACCCGTGAGATCGCTTCATAAACCGGCACCGTGCCAACCGGCACAGGCGATGCCTCAATGATGGCCTTGCGAATGGTGGGAATGTCGCCGCCGGTCGAGAGGTCCATGACGGTATCCGCGCCGTAATGCACGGCGTGGTGCAGCTTCTTCAACTCCTCGTCAATGTTCGAAGTCGTGGAAGAGTTGCCGATGTTCGCATTGATTTTGCACTTCGTAGCGATGCCAATCGCCATCGGCTCCAGGTTCCGGTGATGAATGTTCGCCGGAATGATGCAGCGCCCCCGCGCGACTTCGCTGCGAATCAGCTCCGGCTCCAGCTTTTCTCTCTTTGCGATGTACTGCATCTCCTCCGTAATTACGCCCCGCCGCGCAAGATGCATCTGCGACATATTGCGATTCCCATTCGCCCTCGCAGATTCGGCTTCCCTTTTTTCAATCCATCCATCTCGTAACGCCATAAAACCTCCTGAACACCCAAATCACTACACGACCCCGACTGCGCGAATCGAGTGTGCGAAATGGAATTATGGCACTCACGTCCTCAAGCCGCAACTTTTCGTGCAGTCATCGCTGGAATCACGGGCCTCTTCTCTCCTCGAAGGCGCCTTCGCGTTAGTGTAAAGATTCATTTCGGAGTGGCGACGCACGAATCCGATTGCACGCGGGGATTCCAAAAGGCTCCAGGCAAATTATTATTTTAACGAGAACAACTTGACTCTTCACTGCTCTAGGGACTCGTCTCCCTGCGGTTCCCCCAAGGCCCCACAAATCTCAAAGGAGGTGGAGTTCCATGCATCGATTCTTCTTTGCAACCGCCCTGATGTGCTTCGCTGCAGTGGCGGCAAGCGCCCAAACCAAAATTTCCGGAACAGCTCAGTGTGGCAAGCCCGATCCACAACACATGATTCCAGTAGGCGACCTTCCAGATCACACTCTGGGAGTCGAGCAAGCGAAGTGCACCTGGACAAAGCCCATGGAAATCGAGGGAGCCAAATCGAAGGATGGCGTAAGTACCGCGACCGATGACATCAGCGGCAACACCGTCCGTTCTCGCGGCGTTCACGTGTCCACGATGGACAGCGGCGACAAATATTTCGTCTGGTATCAGGGAACTGCGACGACGAAAGACGGTGCCCTTGTGAGCTCAAAGGGCACCTGAGGCTTCACTGGCGGCACCGGTAAGCTCAAGGGCATCAAAGGCAAAGGCACGTTTACTTGCACCCCGTCCGGTGACGGCAGTACCTGCGAAGTTGAAGGCGACTACCAGCTCGCGAAGTAGCTCCATCGAGCAGGCGGCGAAGAATTTGTAGCTCAGTCGCTCACGGGCGCTCTGGCCCAGCGGACCCGGCGCCCAGCTCGACGGGCTTGCCGTGTGGCGTGTGCCGGTAGGCCTCGGCCCAGGCCTCTTTGCGCGCGAGCAGCGCGGCGGGATCGCTCAGGCCTTTGGCGGCGACGAGGCTCTCGAGAGCCGCCAGCCAATGTTGGTAATATCGTGAGCCGTCGTCGGGCTCGCCGCGGCTTGCGGCCGCCTTGAGTTCATCGGCGAGCGCAGCCGCCCACTCCTTCCACGTGAAATGCCCCTGTTCGGAGAGCTTGACGGCGAGCGCGAACGCCTGAGCCTCCCAGGGCTCGGCAAACACGGGCCCGCCCTCGTCGCGCGGCAGGCTCGGCAGCGCCGCGAGGTTTTCTGGCTCCGGAATCGGATCAGGCCGGCTCAAGGTAGTCATCCCACATGGCGAGATAAACAGAATCGCGCGGCGCAGCCTGTTCTCCCCACAACTCACGCGCAGCGAAGCGCACCGAGTAGACGTGTTGCGGCTTCTCGCCGAGGAAATGAGCGTTGGTGTCCGGAAAAACAAACACGCCATAATCCCGTTCGATCATACCTACTTTCCCGCGCGCGTAGCGTGGCAGGCGCGTGTGACCTATCGGATGCATATTGCGCGCCCGCACGCGCTGGCCTGCTTGAAAACGCGGTGTCACGGCCACGTTGCGGCTCGTGGGCACGCCTTTCATAACCAGCGGCGTCACTTTGTCAACCGTGAACGCCGGGCTTTGTTTGGACGAGCCGTCTGATGGCTTCCTGCTGTCGATTTCCGCGCGAGAGACCAAGCCACTCTTGACCAGGAGCTCAAGGAAAGCCGTGAACTGCCGTTCGTAGTAGCTCATGCGCAGGTATTCAGCCGGCGGAACAAGCTCGACCTCGTGACGGCTGGCGTCGATGTTCCACTTGCCCCACGCTCCCATCGCACGCCTCAGCGCGAATACTCGCCCCTCCCAGTTCACGTGGAATACAGGCTCGTTTTTCTCGTGCTGGATCGGGCCCATGCCCTGCATGCCGCCCATGTCATGTATTCCGTTCATGCGGGGCCTCCGGCCTGCGAGAGTGTAACCTTGGCCACGCCGACCATTGCATCGCGCGTGACCTGCGCCGTCAGCGCCTCCTCGCTCAGTCCTTCGCTTCCAGCCGGCCGCTCGGGAAGAACAAGGTAGCGCAGCTCGGCGGTGCTGTCCCAAACACGCACCTCCGTATCCTCAGGCAGCTCGAGCCCAAACTCACGCAACACGCCGCGCGGGTCGATCACCGAGCGAGAGCGATAGGGCGCGGACTTGTACCAGACCGGTGGTAGACCGAGGACTGGCCAGGGATAACAGGAGCACAGAGTGCAGACAACGAGGTTGTGCACCTTGGGAGAATTCTCGACCACCTGCATATGCTCGCCCTGCTGGCCGCCGTAGCCAAGTTCCGCGATCGCGGCGTTGGCGTCGGTCAGCAACCGCTGCTTGTAAGCGGGATCAACCCAGGCCCGCGCTACCACCCGCGCGCCATTGCGCGGACCGACCTTGTGCTCGTAGGTGTCGATCAGCGCATCGAGCGCCGCGCGATCGACCAGCCCCTTTTCCACGAGCAGCGATTCGAGCGCTTTGACACGCAAGGTAAGGTCCGAAGGGACCGCCTGGTGTTCGTGATCGTGGTCCTGCGCGTGGGAGACATCGGGGCTGATCGCTGCTCCCGCCGCCGTCACGGCAGCAGTCAAGAAATCACGTCGAGTCGTGGTCATCAGACTCTCCTTCCCCGAGTCCCACAGAGAAGTCCAGTCCTGGCGTAAGAAGGCGCGGAAAGGACAGCGTTAATACTCGCTGTGCACGATAATTGACCGAGTTGCGAGGTGTCAAGCGATGTGAAGCTTTCGTATTCGGCCACACTTAGTGTAAGTCGTTTACGACTTCCTGGAAGATGCGAAAAATTGAGCAAACTTCGCTCTCCAAGACAGGGCTCAGGCACACCCAGACATCAAGCTGGCAGATCGCGGCGAGTTTGCGATGCAAGCGGCAAACAAAGCGAAGTTGTGATGCTCCGCGTTCCTATGCGATTGCCGTCGCCGCTTTTTCCGCCGCCTGCACGGTGTAGACTACCACCGCTTTTTTTCCGCCCTTCGCGGCCGTGGCGCAAATCGAATTCAGGTTGACGCCTCTCGCTTGGAGCTTTTCCAGGCATTGCGCCAGCGCGCCGGCTTTGTTGGGCAACTCATACTCCTCCGCTGGAGTTTCCACGTACGCGAGCCTCGCTGCGTCCAGCGCCTTTTTCGCGCGCCTGGCATCCTCCACGACGAGTTGCACCGTGCCGCTCGCGCCCTGGGCTGTCCCCAAGAGGGCGAGAATATTCACCTTTGCATTTCCAAGTGTCCTCGCGATCTCGGCGACTGCGCCGGGTTGATTTTGAACAGCGATTGTGAACTGCTTGGTCTTGGCCATATCAGCACCTCCTATTGTGCTGGCGAGAGATTATACGCCCGTGCGAGCCACTCGGGTGCTGCGGAATTGTGGCGGTGGCTTGGTCAGGGTGCCGCGGTAAGAGCGGAGGGGTCGAGTGTACGGCAGGACGTGTGGCCGCTGAGGGCCAATGTCAGGTCGAGGTCCGCGAGGAGATTGAGCAGGACGTCGCGGACGCCTTGTTCACCGGCGACGGCGAGGCCCCAGATATACAGTCGTCCGAGCAGGACCGCTTTAGCGCCGAGGGCGAGAGCCTTGAAGACGTCGGCGCCTCGGCGGATGCCGCTATCGAAGAGAACCGGGACGCGGCCATTTATTCCCCTGACGACGGCGGGGAGAGCATCAAGAGCGGCGACGGCGCCGTCCACCTGCCGGCCGCCGTGGTTCGAGACGATCAGAGCTTCCACTCCAGAATCGAGCGCGCGGGCCGCATCCGCGGGATGCAGGATGCCCTTCAGAATGATGGGCAGACGCGTGTGCTGGCGCAGGAAAGGAATGTCGCTCCAGGTGAGCGTGGTATTGGAAAAGAGGCTGCCCCAAAGCTGAATGGCCGCGGCGGGATTCTGCTCCGGCGGCTGCGGGAGAAGCGCGCGAAAGACGGGATCGCTGAAATAGTTGGCCAGGCCTTGCCCCAGAATGAACGGCAGATACGCGTGCTGGAGGTCGCGCTCGCGCCACGCCAGCATGGACGTATCGAGGGTGACAACCAGAGCTTTGTATCCCGCGCGTTCCGCGCGCCCCAGCATGCTGACGGTAAGCTCCGGATTTTTGCCCCAATAGAGTTGGAACCAGCGCAGGGCATTACCCGCGGACTGCGCGACCTCTTCGATAGAACGGCTGGAGACGGTGCTGAGGGCGAATGGTAGACCGAGCGAAGCAGCGGCTCGTGCAGTGGCGACTTCGGCTTCGCTATGAATGATTCCCTGGACGCCGACGGGACCGAGAATCACGGGAGCGGGCAAGCACGCGCCGAAAAGCTCGACGCTGAGATCGCGATGCGAAACATCGCAAAGCATGCGCGGCACGATGCGCCAGCGGTAAAAAGCTTCGCGATTGGCGCGCATGGTGTCTTCGCCGCCCGCCCCGCCCGCGACGTAATCGTATGCGGGCGGCGAAAGAATTTCCTTGGCCTTTTGCTCCAAAAGGGAAAGAGGAACGGGGCTGGAGAGCGATCCGCCCGTGAGACCGAGCATGTAGATTTGCTGCTCGCGGTCGGGACCTGACGGTATGGGAAGGCGCGCGATGGGTTCGCTCATGCTGGAGCAGGATTATACACGCGGGAGTGGGGCAGATACTGTAGTGGCACGCTTCAGCCTGACCTGGGTTCATGAGTCTCGAACCAAGGGCGGCGTTCTTCGGAACAGTGGCTACTTGGGAGTTCCATGTTGCATCATAGGAGGTATGAGCGCAGCAACGGCACAAATTCCTGAACCGCTGTTGGAAAGGCGCTTGCCGCCGGGACCTTCTGGCCTGCGGTTTTATTTTTCTTTGCTTCGGATTCCGAAGAACTGGCTGCGTTTTCTGGGGCGCCTGAGGAAAGAGTACGGCGACATCTCGTTTTTCCGGCTCTTCCACGTTCCAATTTGCTTTGTGAACCGGCCGGAGTACATCGAGTCTGTGCTGGTTTCCGGCGTCTCCGATTTCACAAAGTCGAAGGACTACGCGCCGCTCAAGACCCTGATGGGTAACGGCCTGCTGACGAGCGAGGGAGAGTTCTGGCGGAGGCAGCGGAAGCTGGTACAGCCAGCGTTTCATCGAGAACGGATCGCTGCGTACGGCGATGTCATGGTGGAGTACGCGGAGAAGACGATTGCGGGGTGGCGCGACGCGGAGACGCGCGACGTGCACAAAGAGATGATGAAGCTCACGCTCGACATTGTGGCCAAAACGCTTTTCGATGCCGACGTGACGTCGGATGCCGTGGAGGTCGGCGAGGCGCTGGAAGTGGGGATGGAACGATACTCGGCGCTGGCGTGGTTCGCCGTGTTTTTGCCGCCGAGCGTGATGACGCCGTGGAATTGGATCTTTCACAGGACGCTGCGCCGTCTGGATGCAATTATCTACCGCATCATCCGCGCCCGCAGGGAAAGCATGAATGATCCGGGCGATCTTCTCTCGATTCTGCTGCAAGCGCAGGCGGAGGACGGCAGCCGCATGACCGACCAGCAGTTGCGCGACGAAGTGATGACCCTTTTTCTTGCCGGCCATGAAACGACAGCCAACGCGCTGGCCTGGACGTGGTACCTGCTTTCGCTCAATCCCCTGGCGGAGGCGCGGCTGCATACGGAGCTGAAGGAAGTGCTCGGCGGGCGATCGCCCCGCTTTGAAGATTTGCAGCGACTGCGCTACACGCAGATGGTGGTGAAAGAATCGCTGCGGCTTTTTCCGCCCGCTTGGGGCATCGGACGCGAGACGCTGAAGGAAATCCGTGTCGGCGACTACCGCCTTCCCCCCGGCACAAACGTGTTTATCAGCCAATGGGTGATGCATCGCCATCCCCGATACTTTGAGCGGCCGGAAGAGTTTCACCCGGAGCGCTGGACGGAGGAATTCGAGAAACAGTTGCCCAAGTTTGCATATTTCCCATTCGGAGGTGGTCCGCGGGTGTGCGTGGGCGCATCGTTTGCCTCCATGGAGGTGGCACTCCTGTTGGCGACAATTGCGCAGAGGTACCGGCTGGCGCTCGTCCCCGGACACCCAGTGAAACCCCTCGCCTCCGTGACCTTGCGGCCCAAACACGGCATCCGCGTGAAGTTGCAGAAGCGTCCTGCTTAGCCAGCCAAGGAAAAACACAGGTTCCGCCACTTCGCGGGACTGGAGGAGCCGCCTTCTGAAGCGGGCACCCTGCGCATTGTGGTTTCTGCAACGATGCGATCGATCGAGCGGCTGGAAAGGGCGACAGACCCCCCCTCCCCCCTGTTTTTGCGCAAGTGTGGCAAGCAAAGGATTTGTTGCGCAAAAGTGCGCATTTTGTGCGCTCTCGCGCAGCGTGAGAGTTGAAAATAAAAGGGATTGAATCAAGGGGGCGTCGAAGAAAATAGAGCGAGGGGGGGTACACCCCCGTGGCGATAGAAAGAGTGCGGAATCGGTTGAAAGGAAAAGGGTTGCGGGAGCGCCGTTGCGCGAAAGAGTGCGTAAGCGATTGAAAGTAAAAGGGTTGAATGACGGGAATGGACGAGCGGACGAGGCGAGAGAGTGCGGTTGGGGGCTCGCATCGGGGCTGGAGCTTGGCAAACACGCGGAATGGTAGCATGCGGGTGACGATAACCTAAGGGTTATTCAGGGAATGGTCGAACTACCGGGTTGTATGGCAATTCTCGAGGCTGGAACGGGATGATCGAGAAGTCAAAAACCCCATCCCTCAAAAATCTGACCAGTATCATGAGAGAAGGTCCCGGCACCGGGGCCTTCTCTCGTGCTAGCCCACTTCTCTGAGTAGCGTATTACGCGGCCAAATGAAACCCATCGGCAGTCGTTGCATACTTCCCAGAACCCCGTTTGTGGACCGCAAAGGGCACTTGTCCGGTAATCCGACTTATCGGGACTTAGCCCGCCTATGCCAGACCGGATAGCTGGTAATAAGGCGATTTACCGAGGGAGGCTGTGCCATAATTACATTTGCCAATGAACCACGAGGTACGCCAACTTTAGCCCTTTCCATCCCACAACTGGAGAGAAGGTGTAGTGCTCCCCTCTAAAACTGGACACCTCAACTAGGTATGGTCAGGGCCTCCAAACAAGAGGCAACATGGGCAGGAAACCGCGTGTGAATCGAACTCCGGCGGAAAATGAAAAAGACCGCCGCATCCGGCAACTGGAGCAGTTGGTTCAGGAGCGAACCGATCAGCTTTCCGGAGCGCTGGAACGGCTCGAACAATCGTATGACGATACCTTGGAAGCTCTGGGCAGCGCGCTGGACTTAAAAGACGCGGAGACCGAAGGCCATTGCCAGCGCGTGACCGCATTTTGCATCTCCATCGCCAAGTCCCTGCCGGTACCCGATCCATACTTGCCCGTCCTCGCGCGTGCTGCCTTTCTTCACGACATCGGCAAGATGGCCATCCCCGATGGCATCCTGCGCAAACCCGGCCCCCTGAATGACGATGAAAAACAGATCATGCGCAAACACTGCGACATCGGTTACAACATGCTGATTCGCATCCCATTCCTCCGCGATGCCGCGGAGATTGTTCTCTCGCACCAAGAATTCTTCGATGGAACCGGCTATCCGCGCGGTTTGAAGGGCGAAGAGATTCCTCTGGGGGCGCGGATATTCGCGGTCGCGGACGCGCTCGATGCGATGATTTCCGACCAGCCGTATCGCCGGGCGCTGCCGCTTTCCCATGCGCGTGAGGAAATTCGCCGGTGCTCCGGCACGCAGTTCGATCCCAAAGTTGTCGAAGTTTTTCTGTCGATTCCCGAGCAGCACTGGCTCGAGTTACGCGAGAATTTGGCCTCGCCGTTCCGCCTTGCCCATCTCAAGAATTTGTAGCCCATAGGCGGCCGACGGGAATGCGGACATCTTACCGGCAACGCTTCGGCCACTTCTTCTTACGCAATCGCACTCTGCAGCGTATACTTAGTTTTCTCTCTCACTCCGCAACCAGAGGGAATACATGCATCGCGGACGTCTTCGGACAACGGTTCTGGCGGCAGGACTCCCCGGCTGTGCGCAAGGGCGAATTCCACATTTGTCCCGCAGTCCTCTTGGAATTGCTCCCGCCGAGTTACGGCATACTCTCCAGAAACTAAACGCGTAACTCGTTTAGTTTCTGACACTACTGACGAGCAGTAGGGCCGTCATCTGCTCGGAAATAATCCACATGCCTGATTAACGCCGTTACCGGACATGTGGTTTGAAGCTGTGAAGAAACCCTCTGAATTTCAGTCTTGCAAAATAAGAATTCTGCCGTAAGCTCGCGGTATGAGCCAAGAAAATACAACCAGCAAGCAGCCTTTGATTCGCTACGTGAACCGACAGCAGATGAGTTGGCGAGCCGTGGATGTGGAGAAACTCATCGGCGAAGACCATCCGGCGAGAGCCATTTGGGCACTGGTAGGGCGTCTAGACCTGAGTGCCTTTTATCGAGTCATCGAGAGCAGCACGGAAGAAGGCGGGCGACCGACGTTTGATCCCCAACTGCTGATCAGTTTGTGGGTGTACGCCTATAGCCAGGGGATTGGTTCGGCACGGGAAGTGGCACGGCGCTGTGAGTACGATCCCGCATTCCAGTGGCTGACGGGGTTGGATGAAGTGAACTACCACACGCTGGCGGATTTCCGCGTGGAAAAGGAGAAGGAGCTCGATGAACTGTTCACGCAGGTGTTGGCGGCGCTCAGCCAGGAAGGACTGATCACGCTGGAGCAAGTGATGCAAGACGGCACGAAGATTAAGGCGCAGGCTAGCACCAGGAGTTATCGCCAGGAGGAGACGATTCGCGAGCATCTGGAGCAGGCGCGACGGCGCGTGGCGGAGATGGGCGATCCCCGGAACGACGAGACCAGTCCGAAAGCAAAGCAAGCCCAGGCCCGCGCGCGGCGCGAGAAACAAGAGCGGTTGGAGGGTGCGCTGGAAGAGTTGAAGAAGTGGCAGGCGCGCAAGTCCGGAGAAAAAGCCAAGCGTGAGACGCGGGTGAGCACCAGCGATCCGCAAGCAAGAGTGATGAAGCAGTCCGATGGGGGCTTAGCGCTCAGTTACAACGCGCAGATTTCCACCGATGCAGCGCATGGACTGATTGTGGGAGTGGCGGTGACGCAGGAGGCCAACGACAGTGCGCAGTTATTGCCAGCAGTGGATCGCGTGGAACAACGGCTGAAGAAAAAACCGCAACAGATGGTGGCCGATAGCGGCTACACCACGCGAGAGAATATCGAGAAGATGGTCGGGCGAGAGATCGATTTTCTGGGGACCATGCGGTTTGAAAATGTGCCGCGCGGAGCCAACCTGCCGAGCCGGTTTCCACCGAGTGCATTCCTCTATCAGCCGCAGAGGAATTGCTATGTTTGCCCGGAGGGCAAAGTCCTGCATCCGCAGGGACGACGCAAGAAGGGGCCAGGGATGATTTACCACCTCTACGAAGCCCGGGCTGAGGATTGCCAAACCTGCACTCGCAAACCGGAGTGTTGTCCAGACAACCAGAAGCGCGGCCGTTCGGTGGCGCGGCTCGAAGAAAGTCCAGTGGTGATCGCGTTTCGCAAGAAGATGGCTAGCGAGGAAGCCCGGGAGCGATACCGCCGCCGGGGAAGAATCGCGGAGTTTTGTCACGCGTGGATCAAGAGCAAGCTGGGGCTGCGGCAGTTCCATGTGCGGGGCCTGGCGAAGGCGCAGATGGAAATGCTGTGGGCTTGCCTCACCTACAACCTGCAGCATTGGATCCGCCTAAACAAGCTCCGCACAACAACAGCAGTCACCTGAGAGAGAAAGAGAACAGCGAGGAGGACCGAGACACTCTTTCGAAGTAGTAAGTCAACAATCCAGGAAACTCACATTCAATACACAGTCGCACTCTCCATTGAGGTTTCTTCACAGCTTCTTTTCGGAAGTCCGGTAAGCTGACTAATCGGAAGTTGCAAAAGAAGAGCACTCGGAAGCTGGAATGCGCTACCCTCTGCGGAGCAAATTCCCCCGCTAAGCCGAGGCAAGGCTGACGACGATTCCCAACGTAAAAACCAAGTCCCAAGCGGCACGAGCGGCCGTGCGCAAGGCCGGGCTGCTCCCGTTCGTCTTCGTGATGTACGCGTATACGACAGCGGGACCGTTTGGGCTGGAGGACCAGGTCACAACGAGCGGGCCCGGGCTGACGCTGCTGTATCACCTGTTCATCCCGTTTTTCTGGTGCATCCCGGTATCGCTGGTGGCGGCGGAACTCACGACGGCGATTCCGGTGGAAGGCGGATTTTACCGCTGGGTGCGCGCCGGATTCGGGAACTTCTGGGGATTCCTGGCGGGATGGTGGAATTGGTGCGCTTCGTTCGTTCTGGGCGGCGTCTATGCGGTGCTCTTCAGCGATTACCTGGTTTTCTTCTTCCCCTCGCTGACGGGCTGGAAACACTATCTGGTGTCGCTGACGCTGATCGCGCTGATTGCGTGGATCAACGTGCGAGGGATCCAGCTGGTGGGTGCGGTGGCGACAGTGCTGGAGCTTTTCATTCTGCTGCCGGTCGCGGTGATGTGCGCCATCGCGGCGACCAAGTGGCATCACAATCCGTTCGTGCCGCTGGTGCCGCCGCACGTACCCCCGTTTCAGGTTTTCGGCGTGGGATTGGCGCTGGGAATCTGGCTGTATTCGGGATACGAGCAAATGTCCAGCGTGGCGGAAGAGGTGGACAATCCGCAACGCAGCTACCCGATTGCTCTGGCGCTGGTCGTGCCGATGTCCATTGCAACGTATTTCGTGCCGACGCTCCTTTCTCTGGCGGCATTGGGAAATTGGCAGGATTGGCACACGGGATTTTTTTCGGATGCGGCGAAATTGATCGGCGGGCCATGGCTGGGATTCTGGATGACGCTGGCTGCGGGGGTAACGAACATTTCGATTTTGAACGCCACGGTACTGACGGGCACGCGGATGCCGTCAGCAATGGCGGAAGACGGCTACCTGACGACGGTGCTCACGAGAAAACACCCGAGGTATGGAACACCCTGGATTGCGATTCTGATTTCGTCGGCGATCTATGGGTTGCTGGCGGTGCTGAATCTGGCGCAGTTGATCAAAGTGTACGCTTGGCTGCGAATTGCGGTAACAATCCTGACGGTGCTCTCGGCGTGGCGCCTTCGGCAAAAACAGCCAGCGCTGGCACGGCCCTTTCGCATTCCGTGGGGGAGAACGGGATTGTTCTATGTCGTAGCCGCGCCGCTGGCGATGAGTGTTGTCGCGATGTTGGGGAGTGACCGATTCTCTTTGTTGTGGGGGCCGCTGGCACTGGCGCTTGGCCCACTGGCGTATTTCCTGTTGCGTTTCGCGCAAAGAGGGAAGATGCCGGCTTAAAGGCCGGCGCTACAGAGGACGGCGCTGTATTTTGGATTTTTAAGAACGCGCGAGGATTTTCAAGTGAGCCAGTCGAGAACTTTGTAGTACGCGCCGGCAAGAGGCAGCGCCCAGGTATGGCCGCTGCGCAGGCCAAGTGGCGCGGCGGGAAATGGGATGCCATCGAAGGGGATATCGTTCGGCTCGCCGCAGATCAGCCCGGCCAGCTTCGCGCCGAACCAGGTCGCGGCGGCTACTCCGTGGCCGGCAAAACCTGCGGCGAAATACATGTCGTTGATTTTTCCCGCGTGTGGTACGACGTCAAGAGTGAAATCGAGCGTTCCGCCCCAGACGTATTCGACTTTAGCGTCGCGCATTTGCGGATAAACGCCGATCATGCCGCGCCGGAGAATCTCTGCGCTCTGCCGCACGGTGTTCTCGGTTTCGGGAAAAAACGCGGCGCGTCCCCCGAACAACATCCGGCGGTCGGGCGTGAGGCGATAGTAGTAGAGGAAATGTTTGGAGTCGTAGATCATGCGGTTGCGGGGGCTCAATTCACGCGCGAGAGACTCGGGAAGAACTTCCGTGGCGATGATGTAGGAGCCGATGGGAATGACCTTTTTGCGGAGGGCGGGCGTGACGCTGGTGGTGTAGGCACCGCTGGCAAGGACGACTTCGCGGGCAGAGAGTGCGCCCTTCGAAGTTTGTACGGAAAACTTACGTGTTCCGTTGGTGTTTTGCGAATCGATCTGAAGGACGCGGGTGTGGTCATAGAGGGACGCACCAGCACGCTGCGCGGCCTGGGTGAGGCCGGCGACGTAGCGGGCAGGGTTTACACCGGCACTGCTATCGTCGACCATGCCGCCGAAGTAAATGTCCGAGCCAATTTCGCCGCGCAATTCCTTTTTCGGGATGATGCGAAGCGTGTGATTGAATTCGCGCCGAATGAGAGCGGCGGATTTTGCGAAGCCGTCGAAGTGGGATTGCTTGACGGCAACTTCAAGATGGCCGCAGCGAGAAAAGTTGCAGTCGATCTGTTCTTCGCGCACGACCTGCTCGACGCAATCGATGGAGGCAAGCGAGGCCGCGTACATGCGGCGGACGGTTTCTGCTCCGTACCGTGCGATGAGAGTGGTCGCAGGGAGCTTCAAACCAGTGAGGACCATGCCGCCATTGCGCGAACTAGCGCCCCAGCCGAAAGTTTCGGCTTCGAGAACAACGACGCTGACTCCGCGTTTGGCGAGCGAGCGCGCCACGGAAAGTCCGGTGAAGCCGGCGCCGACCACGGCGACATCAACGTTGTCCGGCAGGGGACGCGCGGGGTCGCCCGGGGGAATTGAGACGGTCGTGAGCCAGTAGTTCTTCTCTGTGATCGGCATGACGGAGTGCAGAGAGCCGGCGAAATCTTAACACGTGTGGAAGTACGGTAAACACTTCGGAAGTAAATGCGAAGAGGAATCGACAGGGAAAAGCTAATCTTTTCGGAATTGCAAGTTTTTACCGGCCGGGGGAGTCGTCAAATCCCGCATGCTGTTGACGGCCGCTTGGGCGCGGCGGACCTGCTGCTGAATTTCCTGGGCGAACTGCCGCCCGTCCGGCGGAAGAGTTGGGTTGTCGCGCAGGAGTTCTGAATAGCCCAAGATGGCCGTGAGCGGATTGCTGATTTCGTGGGCCGCTCCAGCCGCCAGACGGCCCAGGGCAGCCATTCTCTGCGACCGGAAAATTTTCGTTTGCACGGCTCGCAAACTTTCCAATGAGGATTCCGTGAGACTGACCGAACGCACGAGCTCGCGTTCCAGCAGGTAAAGCTTGACGAAGACGAGCGACCCGAGGAGGAGCATGGCGCCAAAAATCATTCGCAAGCGAAAAATTAGGACAGGCTCCGGAACTTGGCCGTAGAGATATCCCCAAATCGCAAGTACAGGGAGAGAAATCAGAGCCAACATCGCGATGCGCGCCGTCCACAAACGGCGCAGACCCTGTTTGGTTTCGACGTCATCCCGAAGCGGAGTCAGGCTTGCGCCGCTGCGGCCCGCGGCAAGGAATGTGCTCAAGGCAATGCCGTAGAACCAGTCGTAGGAACTCCCGGTGTAGTAGAACCCGCGTATTAACGCCACGTTCTGCAGAAGGCCGCCGACCGCGAAAATGTAAGAGCCCAGAAGAAAAATCCCGTAGAACCTTCTCCATTCAGACTTGCTTCGCCACCAAAGGACTGCGAGCGTGGAAATTACGGCAAGATGCCCTGCCAAGACGAGCACAGCGTTGGCGGGGTTGTACTTGGTGTCGTTATTCACAACCATTGACCAAGGAACCACGAAATAGGCGTAGAGACAAATCCACCACAGCATCAAGAGAAGAAAATCCACGCGGCGAAGACGCAGACCTCGCGCTGCCGACTCCGAGTGCGGGCGGATCGCCACAGCTGCCAGCACGGGGATCAGCGTGAGGAAGAAGAGAGCATCACCGAACAGCGGGCTGACATCGTTCTTACGGAGCACCAGATCGAAACAGACCCGGAACAATTGGGAGAGCAGGAGCAGACAAAAACCGATCGAGTTGAGCAGCCAGAATAACTGAACGGCTCCGGTCGCCCGGCGATAGTTAGCCTGAAAGACCAGCAAAACCATGATCACGGACAGAGCAGGGAGAATATCGCCGCAGAGTGCGAGCCGATATCGGTCATGTATCAAGAAAGTAGCCGAGATCTGGAGGAGAGCCAGGACAATGGCGACTCTCAAATAAATTGCGCTTTTATCTCCGAGCATTTCTGAACCTTCCATTGCGTCAGCTTCTGATAAGGAGATGAAAAACTAAGTACTAACCACTTCAGCGCTTTTATCAACCGCCGGCAGAATCACCGTGAAGGCAGCTCCGCCTCCCGGGCGGTTCCGGCAGAGGATCTCTCCACCGTGCTGGTGGATAATGCCGTAACACGTGCTGAGTCCGAGACCCGTTCCCTGACCCACAGACTTGGTGGTGTAAAAGGGGTCGAATACGCGTTCGGGATCCTTAAGGCCTATGCCGGTGTCGGCAAACTCGATCTCGACCTTCTCATCCTCCAATCGCGTGGTGATGCTAAGAACTCCCGATGTACTGTCTTCCATCGCGTCGAGCGCATTGGCGATAATGTGCAAGAAAACCTGCAGAAGTTGATTCGCGTCGCCCGTGACTGCCGGGGAATCTCCTTGGTCTCGAAAGTCCACGCTGATATTGGCGCGACGCGACACGCGGCTTAATTTCAATGAGCTGTCCAGCAACGGACCGATGACGACCGGCGCGCTTTCGAGCGGAGTTTCCTTGGCAAAACTGAGCATCTTTTGCACGAGAAGACCGGTGCGATTTGCATTCTGGCCGATTTTGCCGACCATGTTGCGGGCCCCTTCGTCAGCATTGGGAAGGGAGATAATGCGAGCGGAATAGTCCAGAATGACAGCCGTAGCTTTTTCAAGCTCGTGGGCGACATCGGCCACGAGCTTTCCCAGCGAAGCGAGTTTTTCGCTCTGCAGCAAACGATCTTTGAATCGCCCTAGATTGGCGTAAGCTCGGGATACTTCATCGAGCGCGCGCATCAGATCGACGTGGAGCAGGTCCTGCTTCAGAAACAGCAGGAACATCATGAACAACATGGTAAAAAGCGTGGCGAGAATTCGAAAATGATGGATCTTGTCCAGGTTGTCTTTGGAAAACAACAAATACGCCCCGATGACCGGGGTTGAGAGGCAGGCACACATGGCCAGACGAGCCGGCCAGAAGATGATCTTGCGGGACGAGCTTGAGGCTGGCTCAGCGGAGGATAACGGCGGAGTGGGAACGGCCGGGGAAAGCTTCCAACCGGCAAACCCAAGAAAGGCGAACCACGCGAGAGCCGCGATGAGCGGTAAATCATACAGGCTGCCCGTGTAGTACTTGTTTAGGTCGATGGCGACATTGCTAAGCACGGAAGCAAGGGCGTAAAGCGCGGCAGCGCCGAAGTAGTGCATATATAAAATGTGCCAGGGCCCGCGTGTGCGCACTGCGGTGAGCCCGAGGACCACGAGAAAGATCTGATTCCCTAGGGCATCAATCACGTTGAAATGGAAGTTGTAAAGTCCCTGGTCGTTCACAGCGAGGCGATAGCAGAGCACCCAGAAGACATAGATATACAACCAGTAGGCGACAAGCAGGAACAGATCCAAATAACCCAACATGCGCGGCCGGCTGTTGTCTTCAAGATGAGGCGCGACTGCAATTGCGGAGATCATTGGAACAATTTTCAAATAGAGCAGTACATCCCCCGCCGGCAGGTCAGGGATGGGCCGGCGCAACCAGACCTCAAAGTACGCCCACATCAACAGGCTCGATAGCCAGATCGCGAAACCCAACGACAGGAGCAGCCAGAAGACGCGGACACGGCCCCGGCCGGAGAGGCCGTTGGCGAACATAACTCCGGCGGCTGAAGCGACGAGGAATAGCTGGGTGAAATCCCCGAAAACCGTCAAGGCATAGCTCGGGCGAGCGTTGAACGCAGCGAAGACTGCGACTCCGATGAGGACTAGGGGAAAAGCAAACCAGAGTTGCAGCCCGAGAAAGCCATCGCTCATCGGTGCGGCAGAGGGGGGAGTGTCTGATGGTGGCACGCTCTTCTCCGCTTCGAAAGGCGGAGCGATGCCCAAGTCAGCCTCATCGAGTGGTGGTCGTGACACCATAGAGAATTACTACGTCCATCTTCCCTCTTGCAGTGGGCCATCGGTACTACGACTAAAGAGGCTGCCGCTAATCCGTCATGTAGGGGACGGTGGGCGAGAGTAGGCTAGGAGGGAGTGGTCAGGAGCTGCGAAGTACCAGCAGTGTGATCTCGGGAGGGACGCCTATGCGGACGGGTGCGCCAACGGTGCCGAGGCCGCGATTGACGTAGAGACTCGCGGCTGGACGCTGGAGAATCGAAGTCGGCAGATAAGTTTGAGAAACGACAGTCTGCGAAGGAGCAAAAAGTGGGCGCTGGTAAACGCCGGCGACGTAGTCGGTAATAAAGCGCGCGGGGCTGAGGCGATGGTCGAGGATTTCCACCTGGATCTGGCCGCCGTGGGTGTGTCCAGCGAGGGAGAGCTCGATGCCGAGCTCAGCGGCGCGATTGAAAGAATTGGGATTGTGCGAGAGGAGAATGTTGGGCATGTCGCGGCGGACGAGAGGCTGAAGCTGCGCGAGCGCCTGGACTTTCCGGCCGCCGGCCGTGCGCTCGCGCTGATAGTCAACGCCGATGAGATTGAATTGCGCGCCCTTAAACGTGAGCTGGGCATTTTCCTGGCGGAGTAGTCTTAGGCCGGCCTGGCCGAAGAGGTGCTGCGCCTCGTCTTCGGCGCGGGCGTAAATTTCGTGGTTGCCATTGCAGCCCCACACGCCCAGCGGCGCGCGAAGGTGGCGAATTTCGTCGATGCAATCGGCGAGCGGGTCGCCAGCACCGGTGATGAAGTCGCCCGTAACAACAGCGAGATCGGCGCCGAGCTCGTTGGCCATGTCCACGGCGCGGCGAACCTCGGTGCGGGGCATGTATCCGCACAGGTGAATATCGCTAAGCTGGACGACTTGCATGCCGTCGAGCGCGGGCGGAAGATTGGCGACGGGAATCTCGACGCGGCAAATCTTGTACTTCAGGCGCTCGGCGGCAAAGCCGTAGGCAGCACAGAGAAATGGCGAAACGCCGGCGACTGCCGTGGCGCTCTTGAAGAAATAGCGGCGCGACGGATCGCGCAGGAGTTCGACGGGGCCATAGAGCGCGGCGGCAGGCGAAGACGCGCGAACTTGTTGGGCCGAGGCAGGCGTGGAACGCACGGAGCGACGCAGCAAAGTCCAGAGCCGGTCCAGGCTGTGGACAAGTATCACGGCGAGGAAGGCAAATAGCGCGCTGAAAAACCAAAGACCCGCAAGGACAGTGATCAGGGTGCCCCACGGGATGATCTGACCGTGGCTCAGGCGAACTCCGTCGGCGGTTGCCAAAATGACGAGGGCAAGGGCAATCACATAAAGGGCGCGGACGGCGACGCGAACTCCGGCATTGCCCCAATTCGCGGATATGCGCCAGAGCGAGCGATACCAGAAACGCTGTGAAAGAAACAGCACTGTCAGGACGCCCAAGCCCATCGCGATGCGCAGCAGCAGCCAGCCCCAGTTCACGGTATGGATTCCCTCAAATGTAAAGAACCAGCTTATCATGCGCGAGGCCCAGCGTAATTCCATGTGCCCCGAACATAAATCCTGCGTAAGATGAAGTCCCGCGGATGGGGCCACGCAGTGGCAGCTCCGGGCAAGAAACGCCAGGGCAAGTGGCGCGTCAGAGTAGGAGAGCGTCCGCGCGGACGGACGAGGGAGAGAGACGATGAGATTGATGAAACTGATGGGGGCTGTGGTGCTCTGCGCCGGGCTGGCTGCCATGCCGAGCTTTGCGCAAGAGAAGAAGCAGGAAGCGCCCAAGCCGGTGGCAGGACCATCCCAGGCCGTGCTTGAAGCGTGGAATGATAACGGGCGGAAACTGATCGCGATGGCCGAAGATTTCCCAGAGGACAAATACGAGTTCAAACCAAAACCAGAACAGCGCAGCTTCAGGGAACAGCTGCTGCATGCGGCGGACGCGAACTATTATTTTACGAATCCCGCGCGGGGAGAGAAGTCACCGGCGGAGGAAGACCCTTCAAAGAACAAGTACAAGACCAAAGCGGAAGTCGTGGCATACGTGAAGAAATCCTTCGAAGACGGAGCCGCGATCATTAAGGCCAAGGGCGACGCTGGAATCGTCGGTACGGTCGTGGAACCATTTTCAAATCAATACGTGCGACTGACGGATCTAGCCTACGGCCTCATTGAGCATTCCGGCGAACACTACGGGCAGCTCGCGGTCTACTACCGCGTAGCGGGGCTGGTGCCGCCGGAGTCGCGGCCGAAGAAGTAAGCACAGCAAGCGAAGAAGCTCAATCGGGCACGATCTAAAAGGATCGTGCCCGATTTTCGTTTGCGGTGGAAGGCGAGTCATAGCTTCTGTGACGAACCGAGTTGTAGGGGCAATCCGGCAAATGTGCTACGAAGTCGCGGCTCCCGTGGCGCCGTCTTCAAGAAAAGCGCTGAGTTGGGCAGGATCGCTGGTCGGCGGAAAGCAGGTTTGGCCGACGCAAACGACAGCGATCGGTTTGTCGGCAGGGAGATGCGGCAAAGTTTCTTTTAGCACCCCAGCGAGATTGGTGAGCGGGGCGCCTGAAGTCAACCGAAGAACGGACTTGCCGAAGCGGAATACCCGGTGGGCGGCAGCTTCCAAGGCTTGCGAGGTCGGATCGCCCGCGGGGCCCGTGATGACAACCTGCATGGGGTGATGAGCGAAGAGGGTGGCGGCAAGGCCATAAGTGGCGGCGAAAAGACCGTACTGTGGAGCGATGCCTGCGAAGGCTTCGAGCGTTTTTTGCGCGCAGGCGTAATAGCGCTCGTCACCGATTAAAGCGTGCATGCGAATCAGCGCGATGGCGGCGACGGAATTGGCTCCCGGTGTGGGTGAATCTTGAAAGGGTTTGCGGCGCACGTCGAGGCCGCCCATGGGCGCGGCGTCGGAGGGGCGATCGAAAAAGCCGCCGCTTTCGGCGTCGCCATAGCGTGCGATGGCGAGGTCCATCGTCTTTTGGGCAGCGCTGAAATAGCGCGGATCGAGCGTGGTTTCATAGGCATCGAGAAGAGCGAGGACGCTGAAGACTTGATCGTCGAGCGAGCCATCGAGCGCGGGGCCGCCGATGCGGTGGCCGAAGCCGCGGGATTCGCTCCAGACTTCCTTCAACATGCGATCCAGGGTTCTCAAAGCGAATACGCGGCATTTCTCGCCGAGGGAACCTCTGAGAGAGCGCCCGGCAGCGAGATAGGCTGAGACAAACATCGCGTTCCAGGAGACGTACATTGTTTTGTCGACATACGGCGTTGGGCGCGGCAGGCGCGCGGCCAGCATCTTCCCTTTTGCCCTGGCGATGGTGAAGCGAACGGTGGTTTCGTCAAGGCCGAGTTGTTTGGCGATATCGGAAGCATCGCGTGCGATCCAGAGGACATTCTTGGCGGGATTGTGGTGCATCTCGCCGTGCGGCTCGACGTCGTAGTAAAGCTCCATAGTGCGGGCTTCATCGGAAAGAAGCGCGGTACGGAGTTCGTCGATTGTCCAGGTGAAGTAGTCGCCATCGTCATCGAGCGAGTAGTCCGCGTCCTGGCTCGCGTAGAAACCGCCATTTTCCTGATCGGACAAGACTTCGTCAACCCAGGTGATGATGCCATCGACGGTTTCGCGGAGGAACGGATTTTGCGTGACCTGCCAGGCGTGGAGATAATTCCGCAGCAGCTCCGAATTGTCGTAGCTCATTTTTTCGAAATGCGGAACGAGCCAGTGTTCGTCGACCGAGTAGCGATGGAAGCCACCGGCGAGCTGGTCGTAAACGCCGCCGCGGGCCATTTTCTCGAGGGTGGTTTCAGCCATAGCCAGAAGATGTTTTTCTTTGGTCTGTTGATAGCGCTCGAGGACTAGATCGATGGCCGAGGCATGCGCGAATTTCGGCGAGCGTCCGAATCCGCCGTTCTTGAGATCGAATTGCTGCGTGAGGGAGCGAATCTGCGTGTCGACGACGCCCAGATCGAAATCGGCACGCGCACCAGTGAAGATTTCCGCTTGCGCGACGGCGTCGGCGAGCGAGTTTGCGGCGCGCTCGAGCTCGGCGCGTTTGTTGCGATAGGAATCGGCGACGGCCAGGAGCACGCGGCGGAAACCGGGACGTCCCATCTGGTCATCGGGCGGGAAATAGGTGCCGCCGAAGAAAGGTTTGCCGTCGGGGAGAAGAAAACCGGTGAGGGGCCAGCCGCCCTGGCCGGAAATGGCGCTGATGGCGGATTGATAGCGCGAATCGACATCCGGGCGCTCGTCGCGGTCGACTTTCACGGGAATAAAATGCTCGTTGATGATTTTGGCGATTTCCGTGTTTTCGTAGCTTTCGCGGTCGATGACGTGGCACCAATGGCACCAGACAGCGCCGATGTCGAGGAGGATGGGCTTGTCATCGGATTTGGCGCGAGAGAAGGCGGCGTCGCTCCATTCGTACCAGTCGATGGGCTGGTGGGCCGCCGAACGAAGGTAGGGGCTGGCGGAATCTTTCAAACGGTTCGAGGAATGGTCGGTCAAAGTAGCTCACAGTTTGAGCCTGCGAAGAACGGACAGTTGCGATCCTTCGCTTCGCTCAGGATGACAGATCCAAGAAATAGATGCCGAGCGGGTTACCTCGTCGCCCGTGCTTGCGTTGGCACAGCCTCAAGCCTGTGCTACTGAATGAGGCCGCCGGGGCTGACGTCGCGCGGGTCGAGCGGCTTGCGGGCGGCAAAGCCTTCGTCCTGGCGATGATAAAAACGAATGCGATCCTCGCCGAGCTTCCAGCAGAGATAAACCTCCTCATTATTGATGAGCGAGGGAAAATCGAGCAGACCGATTTCGAGATCTTTGATCAGGCAGCCGGTTTCGAGAATGCGGTTGAGCGCGGACCTGAACGTCTCGGCGAGCTGCTGGTGCTGCGTTCGAAGCTCGGAAAGCTTGCCATAAGGCACGGTCACGCCGCCCATCATCATGATGCGGGCCGACACCGCGGTGAAATCATTGTCGAGACCCGCGAGTTTCTTGCGGCAATCCATGGCCTCAACAAGCAAAGGTTCGAGTTCGCGGCGAGCGCGCTCCGCCTCGGTCAAAGTAAAAAGCCGCGGCTCCGGCTCGGGAGTGTCCTGATCGGGTTCGTTGTCTTCGTCTGCCATCGTGTATCCGTCTTGCGAAGGTCCTGGTTCACTCCGGAGGCCAGCGCCGCCGATTGGACAAACTGAAGTCTGTCCCGCCGTGCTGATGCTAACGCAAACTGAGCATGCGGTCGAGCGCCACGCGCGCGTAATGACGCGTGCGTTCGTCGACCGAGATGCGGTTCACGACGTTGCCGGCGGCAAGATTTTCGAGCGCCCAGAGCACATGTGCCGGCGTGATGCGGAACATCGTGGTGCAAACGCAGACGCTGGGGTCGAGCGACATTACTTTGCGGTCAGTCAATTCTTTGCCGAGGCGATTGACGAGGTGAATCTCCGTGCCGATGGCCCACTGCGAGCCTGGGGGCGCGGCGGTTATGGCCTTGATGATGCCTTCGGTCGAGCCAATCTGGTCGGCGGCCTGCGCCACCTCGAAGCGGCATTCAGGGTGAACGATGACGCGAATGCCGGGATTCTCGCGGCGGACGCGTTCGACATGTTGCGGCGTGAAGCGCTGGTGCACCGAGCAGTAGCCCTTCCAGAGAATGACGCGAGCGCTGCGAACGGCTTCCGGTGAGTTGGCGCCGAAATCTTGATAGGGATCCCAGACAATCATTTTGTCGAGTGGAATGCCCATGCGGAAGCCGGTGTTGCGGCCAAGATGCTCATCGGGAAGAAAGAGAACTTTTTCACCGTGCTCGAAGGCCCATTTCATAACCGCGGCGGCGTTGGAGCTGGTGCAGATGGAGCCGCCGTGTTCGCCCGTGAAGGACTTAATGGCCGCGGTGGAGTTCATGTACGTGACGGGAATGACTTTTAGATCGCCCAGAGAAGAGAGCTCGCTCCAGCAGATTTCGACCTGGCCAATGTCGGCCATGTCCGACATGGAGCAGCCGGCGTTGAGGTCGGGCAGGACGACAACCTGATGCTCGCGGCGAAGGATGTCGGCACTTTCGGCCATGAAATGGACGCCGCAGAAAACGATGTAACGGCCATCGGCTTGGGCTGCCTGGTAGGAGAGTTTGAGCGAGTCACCCCGGAAATCGGCAAACTTGATGACTTCGTCGCGCTGGTAGTGATGGCCCAGGATGACAACATCTCTGCCGAGGCGCGCTTTCGCGGAGGCGATGCGGCCATCGAGGGTATTGTCCGGCATTAAGAGGTAGCTGTCAAAATCACACCCGACGCCCTTTTCGATCTCCGGCGCGCGGACAGTCGGCGGCGGATTTATGCCGATCAGCGTGGACGAGTTCGAGATGGAATTGACGTAGCTCATTGGGGCGTTGTTTTTTCGATTGCCGGCAGACTGGCGCCGACCCTCTTAATTAGTTCAATTTTCCGGTGTATTGGCGCAATTATCCACTATCCCCCGATAAACACCATAGTACGAGAGGGTGGGACAAAATCCGGAGCGTTGATGCGGTGGCCGTCTTCTTTTTCCAAGACTACAGAACGGATGTACGTCACCAGATCTTCATCCGAGGCGCCTTCCCGGAGCAGGCCGCGCAGATCGTGGTCGTCCTTGCTGAAAAGGCAAGTGCGAAGCTTGCCGTCGGCGGTAAGGCGAATTCTCGAGCAATGGCCGCAAAAGGGCTGCGTGACCGGCGCGATGAGACCGATCTCGCCGGGAGCGCCGTCGGCGAAGCGGTACTTGCGGGCGGTTTCACTGCGTTCGTGGGGGATCTGCTCGAGCGGCCAGCGCGCGTGGATGCGCTCGTGAATCTCGGCGGCGGGGACGACCAGATCGCGCGTCCAGTGGCGATCGGCATCCAGCGGCATGAATTCGATGAAGCGCATGATGAGGCCGCGCAGGCGGGCGAAAGCGGCGAAGGATTCCACTTCGTCATCGTTGAGGCCGCGAACGAGAACGGCGTTCACTTTGGCGGGGGCCAACCGCGAGCTTTGGGCGGCATCGATGCCGTTCATCACGGTGGCGAAGGACTTGGTGCGTGTGATGCGTTCGAATTTCGCGGGGTCGAGAGAATCGAGGCTGATATTGATGCGGCGGAGACCGGCCTGGAGAAGGCGCTCGCAACGCTCCGCGAGAAGATGGCCGTTGGTGGTCATCGAAAGGTCTTCGACACCGAGGGCGTGGAGACGCGCTATATAGTCTTCGACGCCGTTGCGAACGAGGGGCTCGCCGCCGGTGATGCGGATCTTGCGGATGCCAAGGCTAAGAAAAATGCGCGCGAGCCGGTCGAGTTCGGGCCAGGAGAGGATTTCGTCGTGATCGCGGTAATTTTCGGGATCGGCGGAGCGGCAGTAGACGCAGCGGAAATTACAGCGATCCGTGACGGAGATGCGCAGGTCGGTGATCTGGCGCCCGAATTTGTCGTGAAGGGTCATCGTGTCCCAAAAAAATCAAGCCCGATCCGGTGCTGAGAATCGGGCGCACGACGAAAAAATACAGTTTTTCCGTCGAAGTCGCTCCTTTCCAAGCACGGATTCACCCTTAGGGGTTCACCGTGACGGATCGCCAAAATCGGCTCACCGCAAGCGGGAGGCGCAGGCGTTTCCACCCGAACCCTCAGCCCTGGCCTCTGAAACTGAGAATTGCCGGGGCTTCGCCCCTGTGCCATAGGCTGTCTCTCCCGCAGGCTGCAGGGGTCGGAGTGTTCAACTCAAGTCTACTCCTGTGCGGTCAGGTCTGCAATTGGGCGCTGCAGGTGGCGCGACTCGGCCAGGGTGAGTAATGTGATAGAGTTTTGCCACGCCATGCGGATATTCGTCTTAGGGGCCGGGGCGACCGGCTCTCTTCTGGCACAATTACTGGAGAGACAAGGACATACGGTCTGGTGCGGGGACCGCGACCCGGAGCGCGCGCGGCGTTTTCTGGGCAAAAGGAGCACGATTCCCCTCACAAAAGTGAATGCACGGAACCTCCGCGGGATCGTACGCGCGGCGCGCGGCTGCCAGTTGATCGTCAATGCCTCGGCCTCGGTGTTCAATGAAATCGTGTTGCGAGCGGCGCTGCGGCTGCGCGCGCATTATCTGGACCTGAGCTCGCACCTGACGCGGCATCCTTTCAAGGCCGAACAATTCCGCTATGCGAAACGCTTCGAAGAGAAGAACCGCGCCGCGCTGATCAATACGGGAGCGGCGCCAGGGCTGACGAATTTGCTGGTAAAGCGCGCGGCGGAACAGCTCGATCAAGTGGACTCCACACATATCCGGCTCTATGAGAGCAGCGAGAGCGAGGATCCGATATCGCAATGGTCACCGGAAGTGTCGTTCGATGCGGCGGTGTCGCACCCACGCATCTACCGCGGCGGGAAGTTCCTGCTTGGCAAACGATTCTCGGAAATTGAAAAATTTCGTTTTATGGAACCGATCGGGACGGCTCGCGTGGTGCTCGCGGCGCAAGACGAAGTGGCGACACTGCCGCGCCTCATCCCCATGCGTGAGCTCGATGTAAAGATCGGCGGGAACGAGATTGACCGCCTGCGGCGATGGCACAAGCAAGGAAAACTGCAACGTTCGCGCGGGATGGCGCGGCAGCGGTTCCCGCAAACGCCGTCACCGCGAACGGTGGCAAAGTTGATCCGGCAAGGCATTCTGCAAAACGCGCGATTTGCGGCAGCGGTGCTCGTGCGAGGGGTGAAACGCGGAACGAAAGAGGATCAATATCTGCTGATTCGCGCGGATTGTACGTTTCCAACGCTATATCAGATTCGGCAGCAGGGGCGCTTCACGACACCGGTGGCCTACGCAACGGCGCACATCGCGGCGCTCTTCATTAAGTTCTTCCCTCGTGACCTTGCAGGCGTGTTTGCGCCGGAAATGCTGCCGGTGGAAACACGCCGCGCCATCCTTGCCGGAATCCGCGCGCACGGGGTGCGTATCGCGCATAAGACAACAGTGCTCAAGCGCAGCCATGAAGACGAAGAAGAGTTCTAGTTGGAGCTTCCGGAGGCGCGGTGTTTACGGCCGAGCTTCGAAAACCAAGTTGAACGGCGTTTGCGTGGCGCGGCGGAAGCGAGAAAAACCACCGGATGTGACAACTTCCCGGAGACGCTTCTCCCCTGCTTGCGCGCCGAGTGCGAGACCTACTTCCTGAGACAACGAAGCGGGTGTACAAAGAAGCGTGGACGCCCCGTAGAAAGCACGCCCGATCGGATGAAGATTATCTTCGAGCTTGTCTCCGGCGAAGGGTTCGACAATCATCCATGTACCGTCTTTCTTCAGGGTGCTGTGAACATGGGCTGAAGCACCGGCGGGATCGCCCATGTCGTGCAGGCAATCGAAAAAGGTGACGAAGTCGTAGTCCTTGCCGGGATAATTCTTCGCCATGGAAACCTCGAAGCGGATGCGGTTGCCTACTCCGGCTTCTTTCGCTCGCTGCCTGGCGGTTTCGATGGACTTGTCGTGATAATCGAAGCCGACAAACTCCGATTTCGGGTAAGACTTGGCCATGAGTATCGTCGAAGCGCCGAGACCACAGCCGACATCGGCCACGCGTCCGCCGCTCTTGAGCTTTTGGTCGACGCCTTCAAGGGAGGGAATCCAGGCGCTGACGAGGTTGGCGGCATAGCCCGGGCGGAAAAAGCGCTCGGTGCCGACAAACAGCTCCGGATGGTGCTCATGCCAGCCCATACCCTTTCCGGTCTTGAATCTTTCCGTGAGCTGCTCCTCGGATTTTGCAGCAGCGAGGGCCACTTGAAATGCTCCCGGCAAGAAGACCGGGCTGGTTTCGTCGGCCATCGCAAAAGCCTGCTCTTCGCTGAGGTGGAATTTGCCCGTCGAAGGGTCGTAGGTGACGTAGCTGCCGGCGGCTTGCGCGCTCAGCCACTCACGCACATAACGTTCGGCGGTGCCGGTGCGCTTGGCAAGTTCCGCAGGAGTCTGCGGTCCGCCGGCCGCAAGAGCTTTGTATAAACCGAGCTTGTCGCCGATGCGAATCAATGCCGCGTTGAAGGTGGCGCCAAAATCGACAATCGCCTTCCCCAGAAATTCGTTAAGTTTGTCCTGATTAATGGCCATGACTACCTCCGTCAGCGAGCTGAAAGGAGGCCTCCGTTTGAGGTGGATTTTATGGCCTTCCCCAGGAAAAGACAAGCGGGGGTCAGCAGCAGCGATTGGGCCTCGAATAGCGGCGATTGATCTGCTCGACGTAAAACTCTTCTGCCGTGAGCGTGGGGTGTTCGGTGGATCGCCTGGCCGCGAAACGCAAATAGCGCTCATAGGCAGCGTCACCGCACCATTCACGCAAGCTCCGCCATGCGATGCGTACCATGCGGCGCAGCCAAGCTGCGTAAGAGGACAGGCCGAAACCTGTCCCACCAAAAGCTGAAAAGCGGCTCATCAGTCGTCTCCGTGGGCCGCGCCGGAGTAGCCCTCGGCCCACTGCGTGCGTACATAGGGCGATTCGTGAAGAACCGTTTCGCGGCGCCCGCTGAGAATCACATACCACTGGATCAGCGCTTCGATGATCATCAGTAAAATCATCAGTGCCAGGACCATTGTCACCGCGGCATCGAGGCGCAAGTTGAAAATGACCCGCTGCGTCTCGGCAATTGTTTCGGCGGGGACCATGCCGCTTGCAATTTGCTCCGCCAATTCGTTTGCGCCGGAGAGAAAACCGATGCGCGGGTTCGCATCGAAGATTTTCTGGTAGCCCGCGGTCATGGTGATGGTGATGAGCGCGGCCATCGGAACCATCGTCACCCAAAGCCAGCGGAGGCGCCCCATCTTCATCAAAATTGTGGTAGCTACGACAAGTGCGACGGCGGCAAGCAATTGATTGGAGATGCCAAAGAGCGGCCAGAGCGAATTGATTCCGCCAAGTGGATCAATCACGCCCTGATAGAGAAAATAGCCCCAGGCTCCCACGATGATCGCGCTGGAAAGCATAATGCCGGGCAACCAGCTCGTTCGCGCCAACGGCTTCCAAACACGGCCACCAAGCTCCTGCACCATAAACCTCCCGACGCGCGTGCCTCCGTCCAACACCGTGAGCACAAACAGTGCTTCAAACATGATGGCGAAGTGATACCAGATGCTCAGAAGGCGCTCGCCTCCGATGGTGCTCGAAAAGATCTGCGCCATGCCGACCGCCAGCGACGGTGCGCCGCCGGCACGATTCAGCAAAGTCTTCTCGCCGACGAGGCGGGCGAGATCGGTCATCGTTTGGGCCGTCAGGGGAAAGCCCCATTGACTGATGGTGGCAGCCGCAGCGCTGGGCGTGGTACCGACGATACTGGCGGGGCTGTTGATGGCGAAATAAACGCCCGGCGTCATCGAGCAAGCGGCGACCATGGCCATGACGCCGACAAAGGACTCGAGCAACATCGCACCGTAGCCGATGAAACGCGCGTGACTCTCGCGAATGATCATTTTCGGCGTCGTGCCGGAGGAGATCAGAGAATGGAAGCCGCTGATCGCGCCGCAGGCAATGGTGATAAAGCAGAACGGGAAGATTTTCCCGGCAAAGATGGGGCCCGTTCCGTCAACGAAACGCGTGAGCGGCGGCATCAAAACTTGCGGCCTCACGATCAGGATGCCCGCGGCCAGGATGAAGAAGGCTCCCGCCTTGATAAACGCGATCAGATAATCGCGAGGCGCAAGGAGCAGCCAGACAGGAAGCGTGGAAGCGATATAACCGTAAATAATCAGCGCGAAAGCGAGGGCCACCCCGCTGAGCGTGAAGACGTGCGACCAGGACGGCGAATCGCCCACCCAGCGTCCGGCGACTACGACGAATAAAACCAGCGCCAGACCGATCACCGACGCTTCGAGCACGCGGCCGGGCCGAAGAAAACGGAGGTAAACCCCAAGGAGCAAGGCAATGACGATGGTCATGGCCAGCGTAAAAGTCGCCCACGGAGAAGCCTTCAGGGCGTTGACAATCACCAGAGCGATCACCCCGAGAAGAATGATCATGATAGCCAGCACCGCGAGTTGCGTTATCAATCCGCCACGACTGCTGATTTCTTCACGCGCCATCTGGCCGAGCGATTTTCCATCGCGGCGAATCGAGCAAAGCAAAATGATGAAATCCTGTATGCAGCCGGCGAACGCCGCCCCGGCAATGAGCCAGAGCGTGCCCGGCAAGTAGCCAAATTGCGCAGCCAGCGTTGGACCGACGAGAGGCCCGGGGCCGGCGATTGCAGCGAAGTGATGGCCGAAGAGAACCCATTTGTTGGTGGGGACGAAGTCGCGGCCGTCATCGCGGCGCTCGGAGGGTGTGGCGCGGGTGTCATCGAGCACAAGGAGGCGAGCGGCGATAAATGCAGAATAAAAACGAAAGGCGACGAGATAACAGCACACCGCGGCAATCACGAACCATATAGCGTTGAGCGGCTCGCCGCGGTGCAGCGCGATCGCGCCGAGGGCGCCGGCGCCAGCGACGGCAACGGCCACCCACACTACGATCTGAACGAGTCGCTTCATTTTGTCTTGCTCGGCAACGTGGCCGTGCCCATGAACTTGGCGATGTCCTGCTTGAGCTTGGCAAGCGAGGGCGGGTGGACGTACATCATATGCCCCGCCTCGTAGTAGGCGCCGCTGAGATGGCCGCGCAGCGAAGCGTCCAGACCGAGATGGTCGAAGGTGTAATCCGCAGCGAAAAATGGCGTGGCGAGATCGTAGTAGCCCTTGGCGACAAAAACATGCAGGAAAGGGTTCTCTGTCATGGCGTTGCGGAGAGTCTCGGCGACGTTTACATAGCGGTTCTCGTACGGCTCGAAGCTCCACGGCTGCACGCGGGGGGTGAGGATTTCGTAGGGCAGGTCGCTTTCGAATTTCAGGTCGTTGCGGACGTAGTCGAGCAGGACGCCTGTGTACGGCCCGATGATCGCTGCCATGCTGGGGTCGTAGTCCGGCCGCGCGCCGGCGGCATCGGCGTCGATACCGAGGAAGCGCCCATCGAGGCGTCCGACGGTGCGTCGCTGATCGCGCAAAAGCTCTTTGGTAAAGCGGCCGAGTTGCACGCGGAGATTGCACTCGTCCACAAAATTGGGAGAAAGCCCGGTAAGCCGCGCGAGCTTCTGGGTAATTTCTTTTCGGCGTTCGAGGGAAAGATTGTCGCCGGTCATCAAGGCATCGGCGTACTCGCCGGCGGCGAACCTGCGCGATTCGTCAATCGCTTTCTGCAAATCGCCCTGCAAATCCGGCGAGAGTTTCTTATGATACCAGGCAATGGCGGTATAACTGGGTAGATAGAGAAGGTACGGCAAATCGTTGCCGGTATCGAATTCGGCGGTTTCGAAATTCAGGATCGAAGAAACGAGGACGATGCCGTTCAGATACATGCCGAAACGCTGCTGCAGATAACCGGATAGTGCCGCTGCGCGCGTGGTGCCATAACTTTCGCCGGCGAGAAATTTCGGTGAGGACCAGCGCTTGTTGCGCGTCGCGTAGAGGCGAATGAATTCCGCCACCGATTGCACGTCTTCTTCGATGCCGTGAAATTGTTTGGGCGGCTCGCCGGGAACCGCGCGGCTGTAGCCGGTCGAGACAGGATCAATGAAGACAAGGTCGGTGACGTCGAGAAGCGATGCATCGTTATCCACCAGCTTGTAGGGCGGAGGGAGAAGCGCTCCCGCATCACCCATCTGCACGCGGCGCGGACCAAAAGCGCCGAGGTGCAGCCACACCGAGGAAGAACCCGGGCCGCCATTGAAGCTGAAGGTGACGGGGCGCTGCGCGAAATCGCTCACCTCGTCTTTGGTGTAGGCAACGTAAAAAATACTGGCCTTGGGCGTGCCGTCTTCGAGCTTCAGCAGGATCGTGCCCGCCGTCGCGGTGTACTTGATCTCCTGGCCGCCGATACGCAGCGAGTGTTTCGAAGGGACGATTTTTTCTTCGGGGGCGGGCGGCGTCTTCTTCTCTTCTTTGGGCTTCTCGGGAGGCTTCTCCGCGGGATTCTGTGCGGCTTGTTGAGCAGAAGCAGGAATCGAGCAAAGCAGAAACAGTGCGGTGAAACTTAGCAAAAAGTAAGGACGCTTCATCGTCGGCCGGACTCCCTCGTAGAAATAACGGCAAGACTATTCCGATATCCCGGGCATCGTATGCGACTGCGCGAGCAGCGTCAATCGTCATGAAGCGCAAGCAAAGCGAGTGGAACGCAACTCCGCTTGCGCGATGCGAAAGAATGCCACCTTGGCCTGCTGTGAGCCTCTGGGCGCCGTCATACCGCGGGAACGACGTCAGTTAGGCAAAGACGTAAAGCGAAGAAGCGGAAAAACGTCGCGGAAGATTTTGGCAAGGTCGCGCGGATACGATCCGCGGGTGGCGGCCGCAGGAGCAAATTTGCGGCGGACGACCCAGCCGTGGATTTTCTTCCAGTCGTCGTGATTCATCGGCCAGCCGTTGTGTTTTGTCCATTCCCCTTTTTCCGCCGAGTACCAGTAGCTTTCGTAGCGGCGGCCGAGGCGCTTCTTCTGCTGCGCAAGCCACTTCGGATTCCCGTGGACACGCGGCTCGGCGATTAGGGCGAGCGCGGATTCCTTGCGCTTCGGACCTGCGTAGATTGCGTAGCCAGCGGTGGCGGTGTCTGCCGAAAGGCCGGCGTAGAGCTGGCCGCTTTCGCGGCCCCCCGGGAGCATCGCGGTAAACCTCAAATACATCTGCGGCCGATAGGGTGTCTTGTCCTTGGCGAAACGGATATCGCGATTGATCCGAGAAAAATTTGCGCCCGTGCGGCCGGAGGTATCGAAGCGCGAATCAAACTGAAAGACGGCGGGGGCGGTCGCCTCGAACAAACGACGGAAGGGCTGAACGACGAATTGCTGATAACGTTCCCGGTTGGCGTTCATCCACACTTTTTGATTGTGGCGGGCCAGGTCGCGGAAAAAACGAAATGTTTCGTGACTGAAAATGGGCTTTGCGGCTGCCATGATGGAACCTCGATGTCGGATAAGCGCTACTCAGGGTACACGATTCACAAGTAGCTTCAATTGGACTATGCTGTGCCGCTTGCCAGAGGGGGTCCTGGGAGCGTGCTCTTTTACGATCTTTCGAAACGGGGACAGCAACGATGCCTAGGAAATTGCTTGCGGCTGGAATTCTGGTAGCAGCTCCCTCTACAATTTGCGTTTGGGCCGGACCGAGCCTGTGCGCAAGCATCTAAGGCAATAGGCAATGCGCTTTTCGCGGGTCGATGATCGTTTGGCAGCGTGGATGTAGTTGACGATTTCACACCGCAATGCAGTGGTCTGTTTATTAAAGTTGGCAAGCGCGCGAGGCACTTCCGCGAGTGCTGCGGCGAATTCGGGCGGAAGAACGGGCTCGCGCGGCTCTTCATCGAGGAGCAGTGAGACCTCAACCATGTCGCCGGCGTCCACGCGCAGCTTGCGCCGGATGCGGCTGTGCACATGGAGCCGGTAACAGCCGCCGCCACAAGGCACGAGGGTTCCTTTGAGAGGCAGGCCTTCGATCCAGCCGTGCACGGGAAGATGGGGTCCGCTCCCGAGAGCCTTGGAGACCCCCTCGGGCACATCAACGGTGCGGAGGATGCCGATTTTATGGATGCGCGCTGGAAAAACATGCGGCTGGTCGAGACGGTTCATGTCCGAGCCAGGATAATGCTCCTGGGCCGCGTAGGAAAGCATTCGAGACGGCCGAATCGGAGGCCCCCTCCCCCAGGTTTTTCATAAGTGTTCATTCTAAATGGGGTTAAAGTCGTTTGTTTTGATACACTTTTGCAAGTGTTGATTCTAAGGAAGTTACGTCAGATCACAGTTGGCTAGTTGGTTACTAGAATCCGCAGGACGAGCCCGAAGCAGCCGGGGACTGCGGTTGACGTGCTTTTACTTGGAAATATCATACCACATGCATTATCCCCGGGTCAAGCGGAAAGTTTTGCAGATACTGTCATGGACATGATTCCCTCAATGACCGCCGTGCTTATGTGACAGAAAGGCGCACAGGATGAATCCTGTGCTACTGGTGCCGTAACTTGCCGGCTAGTGGCAACCGCAGCCGCCGCCGCAGCAGGAGCCGCCGCCACCGCCCGAAAACGACGTCGAGGACTTGGCAGAAGCGCCGTTACTGGAGCCATTCGAGGCACTGAAAACAGGAAGCTGAATCGTGTTTTTCTTGCTGGTGCATTTCGGGCAGGCGATTTCCTGCTGCTTGTTCAAGACGATCTTCTCAAATTGCGTTTGGCAATCGTCGCAGATGTATTCGTAAATCGGCATGGCTTCACCCCAAAAATCTCAGACTAGATTATAGCAAGTCGAATGGCAGGAATCAGGCCATCATATCCACCATTACGCAATCAAAATCGATCGCAAGAACGGTCAGTGCTGCAGGTATTCGCGTCCCTTTTCGGCTCAATAGTGCGAGCAAGATCATAAAGGGTGAGCAGCGAATCACGAATCTTGTGAATGACCGCCATCTAGCAACACACGACCAGTCCCCCAGATCCACATTACACGGGATGGTCAGGAACGCTACGATACACGCGATCCAGAAGAGCGGAAATCGAGAGCAATGCCACCCAAGCAGCAAGTGCTCTCCACCTCGGCAGCGCTTGAGTCTCGTGTGGGTTTAAGAACCGTTTCCATGCGAAAAAGAGAAGAAAGGGCGGAGAGAGCATCGAGACGAGACTTATGGCATTGAATAGGAACAGCCCCATAAGAACTCCACTCTAACAGACCCCCAAATATCTCTGCATCAAAACGAGAAGGCTCCCTTGATCTGCAGGGGAGCCTTCTTAGACTGCGGAGTTGGACAGGATGCTTAGTCGCCGGCGACGGCTTCGGCGGCCTTTTCCGCTGTCTGGGATGCCGCGGCGCCGTTACCGTTGGAGTGGCCATTGCCATTCGCTGGAGCGATAGTCACCGGTTTGAAATTGGCCGGAGTTGCCTTCGCGATGTCTTGCACGGTGCCGATTTGTACGACGGTCGGCTGGGGCTTCTTGAGCACCAGCTCTTCGTAGATGGCGCGAACTTTGGCCTGTTCTTCGTAGGCCTTCTTACGGCGCGCGCGCTCTTCTTCGGCCGCGGTCAATGGAATGTCGTGCTCGAGGTGGCGGACGCGTGACGCGTCGGCGGCGTCGATCTTCAACGAGTGTTCGTAGCTCTGGAGGTTGACGCTCTTGCCTTTGGCGTAGATTTCGTGCTTGCCGTGGGTCTTGTACCATTCGGCCACGGTCGCATTCTTGTGCATGTTCTCGATGATCTGCCGCCAGCCCACCCCGGTGTTGTACGCGCAGAAGGAAATCTCCCCCTGCTGCGTGGCATAGGGAATGATGCACATTTCGGTGCGACGGAAGTCATAGTTGAACAGATCCTGGAACCACATCCCGGCGATGAAGAGGAAGTTCCAAGGATCGCTCTGGCGGCGCTTCATGGCGTCGTTGAAGTCGCGGTCTGGCGAAGTGCGGCCGTATTTCTTCTCGGAGCCCTTGGTGAGCGCCCAAGTCTTGTCGAACTTCTTGAAGAGGTCATAGAGCTTCAGACCTTTGGGCCCCTGGAACGGCTGGTAGTTCTTAAGCAGCGCCATGGCCATCATGAAGTTGGAAAAAACCTTTCCACGCGCGGCGTCGGTGATGGCAGTGACGTCCTTCGTCAATTGCGTGGCGTTGAGGAAGCGCGGAACGGGAGCCCATTCCTTGGTTTCCTTGTTGATCATGAGCGCGGTGCCCACGCCACAGTTCGGGTGGCAGCCGCAGGAGAGCGAACCCCACTGCGAGTCCTGGCCCTTCACCATATCCGAAAAGCCGGCAAAGGTGCTGATAAACGAAATCGGGAACCAGTCGCGCGTCGGCTCGACTTTGCCGACCTGCTTGCTGACGTCCTTCGCAAGATGCGAAAGGGTGTAGCGCTGGCGGAGGCGGCGTTCCGGGGTAATGTTTTCGTCGCGGCCGGTGAACGAAACCGGCTGGAAGCTCACGAAGGCGATCTTCTTGGGGTTCTCCATCGCGAATTTCACGACGGTGCCGACCTGATCGTTGTTGACGTTGTTCACGATGGTCACAACGAGCACGATTTCGATGCCAGCTTCGTGCATGTTTTCGATGGCGCGGAGCTTGACGTCAAACAGATTGCCGATCTGGCGGTGGCTGTTGGCGTCGTTGCCGATGCCGTCAAATTGCAGGTAGGCATAGCGCATGCCCGCTTCGAAAGCCTTCTTTGAGAACTCTTTGCTCTTGGCGAATTCGATGCCGTTGGTGGCGGCCTGCACGCTGTTGTAGCCGATCTTGCGGGCGTAGGCGACCGCATCGAAGAAGAACGGGCTCATGGTGGGCTCGCCGCCACTGAACTGCACGGACATCTGGCGGCGCGGCTTGATTTTTAGGGCGTTGTCTAAAATTTCCTTAATCTCATCCCAGCTGAGTTCGTGGACGTAGCCAACCTGGTTGGCGTCCATGAAGCAGGGGTCGCACATCATGTTGCAGCGGTTGGTGAGGTCGACGGTGAGAACCGAGCCGCGGCCATAGCGAACCGTGCTGGAGCCATGCTTGTGGAGGTCCTCGTCGTTGTGCGCGGGGATGTCGCGGCCGGGGAACTGCTTTTCGATCCAATCGAGGAATTTCGAATCAATGGCCATCATGTCCTCGTAGTGGCCGTGGATCGGGCAGTCTTTGACCATCCAGACTTCGCCGTCGCGCTCGATGATCTGCGCTTTGATCTCGCCGACCTTTTCGTGCATGAGGTCGCGCCAGTCTTTCTTGCCGTCGATGATGGCTTCGCGAGCTTCCTTCACGCAGGCGGGACAGAGAGAGTCGGTCTGCCGCGGGAAGCCAAGCGTCGGCTTGGTCTTCTCCCAGGATTTGAGGAGCGGCTTATCGGACCACTGCGGCGTGACCGAGGGATTCGGGTTGCGCTTGTTGAAGTATTGAATGGAGTCAAATGTGATTCCCGCAGCTTTACAGACCGCCCAATCGATCGTCCTGAAAATCTGCGTGCCTACTTGATTCGGCATAAACTTCTACCCTCCGCTTTCGAAAGTTGCGACCCAAAACTACACCGATGATTTGGATGAAGAACAAGCCTTTACACAGCCCCCGGGCTCGTATTTACCGTACCACGCCCAATGGGTACGTCCAATAAGTCTTTGGACACCTATAGTTTGACTGTTAGCCGGGGAGGACGC
This sequence comes from Candidatus Acidiferrum sp., assembly GCA_035544995.1. Classification (GTDB taxonomy): domain Bacteria; phylum Acidobacteriota; class Terriglobia; order Acidiferrales; family UBA7541; genus Acidiferrum. Next base: position 61,673 of record DASZZI010000053.1, on the reverse strand, counting down.
CAGCGAGTTACGGCGAATGGTCGTAATGGGGGGTTGAACGGCAAAAAGAGGTTAGCCAACGGTCATCCTTAGGGTTCCCTAAGGGGGTTACTCCTAGGGCGTTTGGCCCATAAGTTTGCACCCTCAGGGAAAATTTCTGTCCAATTTGGACCTGGGTTGCTTACTCGTTGAGAGAAGGCCGCAGAACGGCGATGACAAAATGCGCGAAGTGCGATGCTCCTTCATCGAGCTGCAGCCAGCGAACCACGCAGTGCTCGGCAAGATATTTTGTGACACGCGATTCGGCGATGCCCAAATGTTTGGCGAGCCGCGGCTTGATGGATTCCGCGCTGCGGTGGCTTGATCCACCACGCAAGAGATTGCCAATGGCGATGCGCAAAGTCTGACAGGGTTCGACATAGTAGTAGGTGGTCAGGTCCGAGTCTGTCAGGAGGAAAACACCGGGCCCGACCGGCGCACCATCAGCTTCGGCGAGCTTTGCCGGTGGGCAGGTGAGCAGGCGGCGGAACTGCATTTCGAGAAGAGAAATCCGTGAAGAGAGCCCTGGGTCGCCATAACGACCCTTCAGTCCCATGCCGCCGGTCTCCATTGGCGGCTCGACCGGCAGGCGTGGGGTGGCGCGGCTGTCCACGACGCGCGGGGGTTTCGGTTCGTCCGACTGATCGTAAACGGCAGGGGGCAATCCTCGGTGTGGTCCAGGGGCTTGCGGAGTGCGTTGGCCGGGCGTGGCAGCAAGTTCTTTGCTGGTGTCTGCTTTCCGCCGATTGCGCCCACCGCGGCGTCCACGCCGGCGATGATTCCTTTCACCAAGCGTTGCAGGCACAGCGGCTGGTGATTCATCCTTGGGTGTGACGCCGGATTCGGAAACCCCCACATTCTGTTCGAATGGCAGCTCAGATTCGGGCGCAGGGTTCGCCGCAATAGGAGGCGGTGTCAGAACAAAATCGGCGGAGCCTGGCGGGGCGCTCTGCGGGGAGCCGGATTCAGCAACGCTGCCACCAAGCCGGACAGCGGCTTCCTGCGCCTTGGTTTTCCAATCGGCGCGGCGAAAACGTTCCGCGGCCGTCGTATACCATTTCGCGGCGTCGGCATTCATCCCGGCGGATTCAAAATGGTGCGCGAGCTCGAATGCCACCATCGCGTCTTGCGTCTTTTGGAAGAGATTGGAAAGCTGTCCCGCGGGATCCTTGCCGGTACGCGCGCGGCGGATTCGCGCCGTAATCTGTTTCCAGTCAGCCATACTAGTTCCTGCATTGTAACAGTGGCGGGTCGCTGCTACCAGTAATCGTATATCTTGTCGCGCTCACTATGAGAGGCGCGCCGACTTACTTCGCGCTTGATGAAGTGTTCGAGAACCCTGAAAAGTCGTAATCCTTTCCGTCCCAAGATTCCGGGGACAGCTCACGCGCCTTGCGCCGGTCCAACTTATTTGCCAAAGTCACCTGGCCGCTACGCGTTTCAGCAATCTGCACCTCGTTGCCTCCGCCGTTTGCCTCAAATAGTTGGAACGGTACTAGCGCGGAAACAGGCAGCACTCATAACGCTGCAATCACTTCAATTTCGAGCAAAGCATCTTTCGGCAGCCGCGAGACCTGGACGGCCGAGCGCGCCGGCGGTGCGGCGGTAAAAAAGCGCCCATAGACTTCATTCATGGCCGCAAAATCATTCATGTCCTTCAGGAAGACGGTGGTCTTCACGACATGATGCAGATTGGAACCCGCCGCTTCCAAGATGCCTTTCACGTTATCAAGCGTTCGCTCCGTTTGCTGGCGAATATCGCTACCCGTCAATTCGCCGGTCTTCGGATCGAGCGCCACCTGCCCGGACAAGTAAATAAACCCATTGGCCTTGATGGCCTGCGAATACGGTCCGATGGGTTTCGGCCCGCGGTCTGTATGAACACTTTCTTTCATGGAACATCCTCCTTGGAAGAACTAGTGGCCACGGCCGGCACATCTTCGTGGCGCGCGCGAAACTCGTCGGGCACGCCGGGATGCTTCATCCACAAGCGGACAAACTCGGCAATATTCTGGTGCGTTTCCTGCTCGAACGCCGCGATCAGATCGTCCAGATCAAAGCCCCGGCCGCGCCGGGCATCGAGCATATGGCGGAGGGCGTTGCGAAAGGCTTCCTGGCCATAACGTTCCTGGAGCGCGTAAAAGAAAAGAAAACTCTTGGCGCGAAGAAGGGCTGCATCTTCCGTCTGCTGCTTCGGAGCGTTCCGCGGGATGAGCTGGAGCGCACGACGAATCGTTTCCTCACGTTCGGACGGCCCTTCGATGGATTCGCGGCCCAAGGCAGCGGCAAAGGCGGGTAAAGCGTACAGCGGAGGTCTTTGCCCGTAGAAGCCCGGATTCTGGCCGTACCCGAGCCAGCTCGCCGCCAACGAAGGAGTCACCAGGGTTGCAATCTCTGGAGTTGCACCGCTGATGTCGGCCAACACGGTGTCCAACGAGGCCATCTCCGCCGTGATTGGCTCTTCTGCCTCCCCGAGCATCCTGGCATACGCTGAATCGCGAATGGAGAAACAGCCCTCGACAACGGGGCATTCCACGATCCACAAGGGTTGCACATCTTTGCTGCGGCTGCCGAACGCCGAGTCGTAGGCTTGGATGGCGCGAACCAGCGCATCGCTCGCCGGACCCAGGCTGCGTGCATTTTGCGCTCCGCGCGTCCAAAGATAGACCTTCTGCTTAGCGGTGTCGAGCGGAGTGGAGGTATAACTTCCCGCGATCACGAAGGGATGGCGATCCCGCGGCTCCTGTACGGCGCGAACCAACAATTCTCCACCGCCGTGCGAATTCTTGGCGACTTTGCCGCTCGTGTGCACTAGGAACGTGTCCGGCACACGCACGACCAGGTTCCACTTTTGCGGCGGCACGCCGCCGGTTGGAAATAGTCCCTTGGCGGGAAGCAATTCCGGGCTCCATCCCTGGGCAGGTAAGAAAAAGGCATCGGGGGCGAAGCTCAAGCTGGGCTCGCCCGCGGCAGGCTGCTGAATTTCAGCGGAGAGATGCAAGGTGTGGCGCGACGAGACCGGCCATGACTCCGGGAATTTGAGCAACGTATCGCGCGGATTCCAGGGCGAGGTCTCAAAGGCGAGAACCGCGCCATCCCAATCGGCGTGTGCCGTGCCCACATGAAAACGCTGGCGACCGGGCACACGAAGCTGGAGCGAAGAGAGCGGCTGATTTCCTGAATTTCGAAGTTGATAGTCCGCCTCGAGCAAAATCCGCGGTTCAGGCCCAGCCACGAAGTGCACGCGGACTTCCTGCTTTTCGATCGTGTAGCCAGGGCCCAGCGCGGCAGTGCAGCCCGCCGCGCCAATTCCGGCGACGGCGAGAAGCAAGAGACGAGGAAAACGCGACTGGACACGCGACACCAAAGCGCTCTGATTGTAACGGGAGAAGGGAGGGGAAGCAAAAGCCAGGCGACGCGGGGTGAGGCGGTAAATATGAACCAATCAGCGCGGCCTACGGCCGTGAATGCGAACGAAGCCCGTGTTCGAATGATTACGCGCAGTCTCGCGCGCGGTAATTTCCTTTTCGGCTTGTTTGTCGGTCATACCTTGATTGATGCGCTCCAGGATCTGCTTCTCCGTGAGTCCAACGTTTTTAAGGCGACCGATCTCCGCGCTCGAAAGTGTCGGCTGCCCTTGCATGCGGCGGTGAAGAAGTGTCTGCACAGTCCGATCGGATAGCCCGATTAGCCGCAGCATCACCGCTTCCGTACTGATGGTATCGAGTTGGTCCGCGCGAGCGATCTCCAGAATCTCCAGATCGCTGAAGCCCGCATGGTTCAGACTCGCTGCAGAATCCGCGCTGGTGAACTGATGCTGGTGTGTGTGGGCAGCGCTAAGGAGCGCGACGCAAACGTCATCGCTTACGCCCGCCTGCTTGAGCTTTACGAACTGCGCTACTTCCGCATCCGAGGCGTTCAATGCCTTGAGTTGCTCGATATTGCTGGACCACATCCCGGCCCGATCCAGCGGCCGGTAGTCGGTCAGAATGTGCTTCTTGCATCCGCCCGCGAAGAGGACGCACGTGCAGAGAAGCAAGAGCTGATGCCGCTTGTACATGACTTCATTCTAGCGGGCGCAAGAAAGCCCACCACGAAGTGTGCTGTGGGTGATACCCGGCGAAAGGACAGGTAGGCGTTGGCGTGAAAGGCTGCGGGCGAGGGCCCGCGATACGTCTTACGTTTGATAGACGCGCTCAACACCGTAGACGCCGGAGATTTTGCGGATACTCGTGAGGATCGTTTCGAGCTGGCGGCGGTCTGCGATCTCGAGGCTCGCTTCAATGCGCGCGTTCAAGCGGTCGGGCCGGCTTTCGAGGATACGGATGTTAGAACCGGCGCCGCTAATCACCGTAGTGATTTCCGCGAGCAGGCCCGGGCGGTCCTTCGCGCGGATGAGGAGTTGCACGGCGAAGGTGGCGGCATCGACGCCGCCCCACTCGACAGCAATGCGCCTTTCGGTCTGATAGAGGAGGTTTTGCACGTTGGGACAAGTCCGGGTATGAACGGCGACGCCGCGGCCTCGCGTGATGTAGCCAATGATGTCGTCGCCGGGGATGGGATTGCAGCACTTCGCGCGATAGACCAGCAAGTCGTCATGGCCCTTGACGATGAGCGGCGCTTCACCAAAACCGAGCATCCGCTTGACGGTCTTGACCAGTGTCGGCTTGGAGTCTTCTGTTTCCGTCTTCGCCGGTTCGCCGAGCACGCGGGCCAGCACCTGGCGCGCGGAATATTTTCCGAAGCCCACAGCGGCGTACAAGTCCTCGAGTTTCGAGAGGCCGTAATCCGAAGCCTGCTTCAGCAGGTCCGCCTCTGGAATTTTCTTCAGGCTGCGCCCAAAATGCCGCGCCTCTTTCTCCAACAAACGTTGACCCATCTCCTGTGCTTCTTCACGTTCCTGCACGTTGATCCAATGGCGGATCTTGCTGCGCGCGTGCGAGGACTTGGTAAAACTCAGCCAGTCGCGGCTTGGTGTGTGGCCCTTCTGAGTGAGGATTTCCACTACATCGCCGCTCACGATTTCGTGCCGCAGCGAAACCATCTGGCCATTCACTTTCGCACCCACGCACTGATGCCCAACTTCGGTGTGCACGGAATACGCGAAATCCACCGGCGTCGCGCCTCGCGGCAGTTCCAACACCCGGCCCTTCGGCGTAAACGCATAAACCTCGACTTGCGCCAAGTCCACGCGCAACGTCGAGAGGAATTCTCCGGGCTCCTGCAGCTCTTGCGACCACTCGATCAACTGCCGCATCCACGTGATGCGCTGGTCATCATTCTCGGAAGACGGCCTGCCATCCTTGTACTTCCAGTGAGCGGCCACGCCTTCTTCCGCGATGCGATGCATCTCCTGCGTGCGAATCTGTATTTCAAACGGCTGGCCGCCGTGGATCACCGTAGTGTGCAGCGATTGATACAGGTTTGGCCGCGCCAGGGCGATGTAATCTTTGAAGCGGCCCGGCACCGGCCGCCAGATGTGGTGCACCACGCCGAGCGCCGCATAGCAATTCCGCTCGTTATCGGTTATGACGCGAATGGCAAGCAGGTCATAGACCTGTTCGAGACTTCGTTCCTGCCGCAGGATCTTCCGGTGCAGCGAGTACAAACCCTTCACGCGGGCTTCCAGCTCCGCCGGAATTCCATTTTCCACGAGTTTCGACCGGATTGTGGTCTGCATTTCTTCGAGGAATCTCCGGTGAATCGGAGCATTCTCGATGACTTCTTTCTGCAAGGCGAGGAAAGCCTCAGGCTCCAGATAGCGGAAGGAAAGATCTTCGAGCTCGCCGCGGATGACGCTCATTCCGAGCCGGTGCGCGATTGGCGCGTAGATGTCCAGCGTCTCGCGAGAGATGCGCTGCTGCTTTGCGGGTTCGAGATATTCGAGCGTGCGCATGTTGTGGAGCCGGTCGGCCAGCTTCACCAGCACAACGCGCACGTCGTTGACCATCGCCAGGAGCATCTTGCGGACGTTCTCGGCTTGGCGCGCCTCCGGGGCCATCATGTTCAGGCGCCCGATCTTTGTCACACCTTCGACCAAGTGGGCCACATCCGCGCCGAAGCGTTCTTCGATGCGAGAGAGAGGGAATTCCGTGTCCTCGATAACGTCGTGCAGCAGAGCGGCCGTCAGCGTCGTAGCGTCCAGCCGCATGTCGGCGAGAATGTGGGCTACTTCGAGCAGGTGGGTCAGGTAGGGGTCACCGGAAATGCGCCACTGGTCGCGATGGCGCTCCGTGGCGATCTCATACGCACGGCGGACGATCCAGGGATCTTCGGACGGGCGGTTCTTACGGAGCTTGGCAAGGATTTCCTCGAAGCGCGCGTCCAACTGTCGCTCGGTGCGGTCGCGGTTAAAGCTCAGCGGAACGTTGCCAGGAGACGGCATATCCCAGTGTACCCCGAAGGGGCACGCACGGCGAGCGGCTCATCGCAGAGTTGTGGGGCCAATGCTCGGAAAGAAAAAAAGGGCGCCCTGACGGGCGCCCTCTCTTGCGTAAGCTGTTTAACTTGAAGCGATTAAATGGATGATTGCGGCTGCTCGGCGCGTTTCTGCTTGATCTCCTTGATCTTGTCGAGCAGGTCGTCGGCTTGCTTCTCCAGACCATTCCGCTCATCCGCTGTCTCCACCATGTCTGCTTTGCGCCGATAAATAAGGCTGAGATAGCCCATCGCGTCGTCGTAGTCCGGCTTGATCTCGATGGCCTTCTGCAGGTCCCTGATACCTTCATCTACCAGCGCGCCGCACTTGGTGACATACTCCCCGCGCATCGAAGCGGGGAGCGCATCCGTGTCCCTTACCTGCTTTTTCAGGTTGTTCTTGTTGTACTCCAAGCGCAATTCACCGTTGGTACGATAGGCAATCGTCCAATCAATTACCGCAATCCAGTAGTAAGACTCAGGATCCTGGGGCTTCAACTGAATGTGGCGCTGATGATAGGTCTTCGACTCTTCGAACTTCTTTTCGTCGAAGGGCGTGCCTGCCATTTGGAAAAGAATGGAGCCGACCCCGTCGATAGCGCTCAAGTTGTTCTGGTCAATGTCGAGGACTTCGTTAAATTCGGCGACGGCCTGATTCCCGCGTGCCTGATTTTCGGCCGACGGAGCGCCCGGAATGTACTGGGTGGCATAGGCGGTGGCGAGATACAGACGCGCATTCAGTAAGCTCGGATCCGCATCCTTGGCCTGCTTGAAATGCTCGATCGCCGCATCGTACTGTCCGTTCTTGAAGTCAGCGACACCTTTGTTGAGCTGGTCGCGCGCCTTCAGCTTATTGCAGCCCGAGACGCCGCCCACAAGGATCAACAACGCCACCAAGGCCAGAGCCCGGCAAGCGATCCGATTTGACCCCGACGCGGCCGGGGTCACACTTGAAAACGCTGCATCATTCATCTCGGCATCCATCCCTGCTAGGATTCACGTCCGCCCTTCGAGGGGCAATTTCTTCCGCTTCAGTGGTCCTTTTCCAGCCCCGGCGTGAGCAAGCCGGCCGGCGCGCAAATTCTCCTGCCTGACCCACTCCCCGATTGATCCGCGGCGATCGGCAAAATTCTTACTGGCCCGCTTCCAGTTTTGCCGTGATCAGGCCGACTTTGTCGATGCCGGCTCCGCGCATGACATCGATGGCCCGGGCCACGTCCATAAACAGCACATCGCTATCGCCCTTTACAAAAGCGATCTTGTCGGCGCGATCCTTGAAAATATCCTCCAGGCGCTTGCCGAGACCATCCCAGGTGGCGTCTTCCTGGTTGATCTTCAGCAAACAACATACCCTGCCCCGCATCAACACTTGCACCACCACCGTCTTGTTCTCGAGTTCCACGTCCGCCTTCTGGTTGGGGTTCGGCTGCGGAACCAGCGTGTCGAGCCCCTTGGGTATGAGCGGGGTGATCACCATGAAGATGATCAGCAGCACGAGCAAAATGTCGATCAGCGGAACGACGTTCATCTCCGCGATCGCGCCGCCTTTGTTCTCTCCTACTTGCATTCCCATCGTGAGTCTCCTGTTAGCCTGCCCCTACGAAACTTTAACTCGCGCGATCGCTAAACAATCCACGCAAGCTATGCAGCCGCGCCGGGTGGGATCCAGCATGGCCTGATGCGAATCAGCAAACGAACGGCGCCACTGCCACTACCCGTCTAACAAGGCGGAAAAAACGTCAATCCGCCGGGGGCGGACGCGGTGATGTCCTGGCCCTCTGGTTTTTCTCGGTCAGAAGACCCACTGCATCCACTCCCGCCGAGCGAATTTCATCCACTACCGCGACCACCTCGCCATATTTCGCCCGAGCGTCGCTCTTGACATAGACCGTCTTGTTGAGCCGCATGGAGATGCGGTCCTTTACCTCCCCAGTAATCTCAGCTTTGGTTATCTTGGACTTGCCAAGGTAGATGCTGCCATCCCGGGTGACGGCAAATACGACAGCGTCATCCTTGTCGGCGTCTTGCATTTCCATGGCGTTATCCACACTAGCCATGTCCACCGGCATGTTCTTCTGCAACATCGGGGTGATCACCATGAAGATGATCAGCAGAACGAGCATGATGTCCGCCATGGGGATGACGTTCGGCGTCGACATCTGGGCTCCGACTTGTGGCTTGTAGGCCATGGCGATTTACTTCTTCGCGCCGCGGCGCAGGATGAAGTAGTTGAGCAGTTCCATCGACGAGTTTTCCATCTCCACGTCGAAAGCCTCCACCCTATTTGTAAAGTAGTTGTAGGCCCACACGGCCGGCACGGCAACGAGAAGACCGAGCGCGGTGGTCACCAGCGCTTCCGCGATACCGCCGGCAACCGCCGACAGACCGGTCGCTTTGCTGGTTTCAATACCTTTGAAGGCGTTCAAGATGCCGATCACCGTGCCGAACAGCCCGACGAACGGAGCGGTCGAGCCGATCGTGGCGAGGGCGGAGAGACCACGCTTCATTTCGGCGTGCACGATGGCGACAGAGCGCTCCAAGCCGCGCTTTGCCGCTTCGACCACGTCGGATTCGGAGACCTGCTGCGATGCGGACTGGAACTCCGAGAGGCCGGTGGCCACGACTTTGGCGATGTGGCTCTTCTTGTTGCGTTCCGCGATGGCGATGGCTTCGTCCAGCTTGCCGTCCTTGAGAGCGCCGGCAACCTGCTGCACGAACACGCGAGACTGCTTGCGCGCCGCGCTGTACATCAATGCGCGGTCAATCATCACACCGAAGGAGTAGATCGAGAGAATAAAGAGGATCGCGACAACAAGCCTGGGGAGGGTACTCATCGAAGCCCACATGCTCCGCAGGTCCCACGAGGTGGTGGCTTGCTGAAGGAAGAGGGCCGCGTACACATATAAGGTGGCTACCATTCGTTTGCTCCTTGAGATTTTTTACCAAATTCATTCCCCGCACCGAAGCGCTTATCCCACTACTGGCGCCCCGGGACGGCACTACTGGTTCAGAGAGAAAATCACGTCGACCGTGGTGTCTACCTCCACCGGCTCACCGTTGAGGAGGGTCGGCTGGTAACGCCACTGGCGTACCGCATCCAGCGCGGACTGCACGAGCAGCGGGTGCCCGCTGACCACTTCGAGCTGCTGCACAGTGCCGTCTTTCGCGATGATCGCATGCAAGCGGACTGTGCCGGAGATGCGGGTTTGGCGCGCGAGTGGCGGATAGACCGGGCTTACTTTATTCTGAAGCCTGGCAGCGGTCACGTTTCCGCCGACCTTGATACGCGATTGCGCAGGCTTCGGTGGTGCAGGCATTCCACCGAGGACGCCGCCGATCACGCCGCCCATTGACCCGCCCGCGACGCCGCCCAGAACGCCGCCGCCGGCGCCCATGTCGGGGTCCGCTTCTTCTTTAATGATTGTGACGTTTTTGGGAATCGCTTTCGGGGCCATCAGCTTGCCGGCGTCCATCAAGTGCACCTGGGTCTTCCGAACGGTCTGCACTTGAGCCGGCGGCGGTGGCGGCGGTGGTGGCGGCGGGGCAACCAGCAGGGTCGCGAGCATGGCCTTCGGCAACGCCTCCGTGTAGATGAGCGGAATCAAGAGCAAGATCGAGAGGAAGGTCACCTGAAAGATCATCGACACCAGCACGGTCCATCTCTTATTTGTCTTCGTCGCGTACGGATTCGAAACCAGCAGTTCTTCAAACATGGATCCTACCTCCTCCCCGCAGGCGCGAGACGTCCGGAGACGCCTTCACTTCCGCGGGTTTTGTCGCCGGCTGCGGGTCCGGTCCCTGCAAACGCGCGTTGGCCGCGCCAGCGATTCCAGGCGACCACGAGCGGTGCAGCAATACCAAAACTAGAGTACGTTCCTACCACAATTCCCACCACCAGAGCAAAGGAGAAAGCACGCAGCACCTGGCCGCCCATCAGGAACAAAACGAGCACGGTGAGAAAAGTCAGTCCACTGGTCAAGATCGTTCGAGAAAGCGTTTGATTGATCGACTTATTCACGACGTCGGCGAACGATTCCCGGCGCAGCAAGCGATTATTTTCGCGGATGCGGTCGAAAATCACGATCGTGTCGTTCATCGAATAACCGACCAACGTCAAAAGCGCCGCGATAACCGTTAGGGAAATCTCGAAGCGCAACAACGAGAAAAATCCCAAGGTGATCAGAACGTCGTGAAATACGGCTAAGACGGCCGCGGCACCGTAAACCCACTCGAATCGGAAGGCAATATATACCAGCATGCCCCCCAACGCATAGAGGGTAACGAAAATTGCCTGGCGGCGCAGCTCGGCGCCGACCTTCGGGCCGACGATCTCGACGTTTCGAATGGCGAAGGACCCCAGGGCGTAATTGTCTGTGATCGCGGAGAGCACGGCAGGCGTGACGCCGTTGACCTTCGCGAGCGCAGCGAAATTCGTTAACACACCGTTGGCCTCATTGCCATCGCGATAAGTGAGAATTCTTGCGGCAAGCTGCTGGTAACGGTCGCCCGCATTTGTGGAAAGTCCGAGTGGGTCGCGCTGGTTCAGAAAGGCAGCCAAGGAGGAAGGGGTGCTGGCATTAAAATCCGGCTTCCCGGAACTTGCGGAACCGAAAGTAGCGTTCAATGCGTTCACGACTTGAGTCTTGCCCGTGTCCAGAGCCTGATCGCCTTCACCGCTCTGCTCCAGGCCGATCACCACTTCATTCGCGTTCGGGTTGGCGGGGTCGCTGAGCAGTTGGATCTCGCTGGTGCCAAGTCCCTGCACCGAAAGACCTTTGCGGATTTGGTCGACGTTCGGTGGCTTAGCAAATCGCACGCGGACGTTCGTGCCACCTTTAAAGTCGATGCCGTAACGGAGACCGCCTTTGAGGAAAATCGAAGCCCACCCGGCGAGAAGAAGAATACCGCTCAAGGCGAAGAAATACTTGGCTTTGCCCATCCAATCGATGTTGGGCTGTTTGAAAATCTCAATCATGCCGCTTTGGCTTCCCTTCTTTAGACTCCAGGCGGTTCGGGTTTGTTCCCGGTGCTTTCACCTGGAGTTTAGTGTTGGCCGACGAAGTTACCTATCGCCCACTCGTCCCAGCCTAAATGAAACTTAGGCCTTGATAGTTCTAGTACAGCCTAAATGCTCAGCTCGCCCTGGCGTTCCATCTTCGTCAGGTGATACTGAAAAATCGTCTTGGACACGTAGATCGCCGTGAAAACGTTGGCGATCAGACCGATGGTCAGCGAAATGGCGAACCCGCGGATCGGCCCGGTGCCAAACAGGAAGAGGAAAAACGCCGAAACGACCGTCGTCACGTGCGTGTCAATGATGGTCAGGAAGGCTTTGTCAAAACCAGCGTCGACCGCCGAGGCCGGCGACTTCCCATTACGCAGCTCTTCGCGAATGCGTTCGAACACCAGAACGTTGGAGTCCACGCCCATTCCAATCGTCAGAATGACGCCTGCAATTCCGGGCAGGGTCAGAACGGCGCCAAAAATCGCCAGCACCGCAAGAAGAATGACCAGGTTGAGGATCAAGGCGAGAACGGCATTGGCGCCCGAGAGCCGGTAATAGAACAGCATGAAAAGCATCACAACGATCAGGCTCAAGATCGAAGCCTGCATGCCGTGGCGAATGGAATCGGCTCCAAGCGACGGTCCGACGGTGCGTTCTTCGAGATATTTGATCGACGCCGGCAGCGCCCCTGCGCGCAACACCAAAGCGAGGTCGTGCGCCGAGTCCTGGCTGAAATTCCCTTCGATCATGCCGCTATCGTCGATGCGGCCGTTGATCACCGGGGCCGAGTAGACGCGGTGCTCGAGTACAATCGCCATCTGCCGGTGGAGATTCTGCTCGGTGAAAGGCCCGAAGCGGCGCGCCGCTTCGGCCGACAGAGTGAAATTCACCTGCCACATGCCGGGATTGTTCGTGTTGCGATTTTCCGTGGCGCTGCGCAAATCGCGGCCCGTGACAACCGGCGCGCGGCTCAGGACGTACCAGCTCTCACCCATGTCCGCGGTTCCCGATGGAGTGCGGTTTTCCGAACGGCCGGGAACGATCTCCGTGCCGGGCGGTAAGATTCCGCCATGCCGCGCCAGCGCTTCAATTTGGGAAGCATAGGCGACCGGATCCTCCACCAGTTTGAGTTCGAGCTGTCCGCCTGCCTGAATGACGGCCTTGGCGCGAGAGGGATCGCCTTCGCCGGGAAGCTGCACAAGGATTTCGTTGTCTTTGCGGCCGTGCAGCTGAATCGTCGGCTCGGTCAATCCAAGGGCATTGATGCGCCGCTCGATCGTTTCGAGGGATTGCGTCATCGTCTGTTCTTGAATCGCAGCGATAGCGCTAGGGCGCAACGATAACGTGTAACCAGAGGGCTCTCCGGCGGCGGGAGTCAGGTCCCACACATTGTTGTACTGCGCGTTTACGATGTCGCGAAATTGGGAGAGCTGCGCGGAATCAAGATTGCGGATGAGAATGTGCGTGTCGTCTACCCGCCGAATCTCATCGTAGCGGATATTTTTCGTGCGAAGCTGATTCGTGAGGCGGTCCACCGTTTGGTCCGTCTCTTGCGCGACAGCTTCCTGCACTTGCACTTGCAGAATCAGGTGTGTGCCGCCTTGCAGGTCGAGACCTAGCTTGATCTGGCGGCCGAAATTTTCCTTCAACTGCGCGAGGGAGGTGGGCGGAAACGCCGGCAAGCCGAATAATCCGAAGACACAGGCGAGGATGACAGCTAGGATGAACAGCGCTTTCCACCTCAGATTAGGGTTCATGGTCGGAAAGTGTTGACCCCGGCCGCTCCCGGGTCGCCTGTGAGTTGTCGCGAAGTCTGGCGGCCGGTGGACTTATTTCGCATCTTCCGATGCCTCCACCTGGGCAATGGCCGAACGTGCCATGCGGATTTTTACTTGGTCGGCGATTTTGAGGATTACTGTGTCGCCGTCAATGCCATTGATCGTGCCGTAGATGCCGGAATTGGTGATCACTTTGTCCCCCGCCTTCAAAGCCGCCAGCATCGCCTGCATCTTTTTGCGCTGCCGCTGCTGCGGAAGAATGAGCATCACGTAAAAGATGCCCAGAACAATCACCATCATCACGAGCGGGCTGCCCAAAATTCCCGCCGGGCCCGAAGCCTGAAACCACATCGCCGCCAACATTTTTATTTCTCGGACCAATCCTTTCACTCAGGAATCAATGGGGAGCTCTCCCCGCGGAATCCAACTCGGCGGCTGAGGAACAAACAAGGCTGCCCGGCGCCTTCGTCATGCGTGACCCCGACTTGGTCGGGGTTAGCCCCGCCCCCAAAGCCCGCCCCGAGCCGCTCGGGGCCCGCCGTATTCTCTGCACTCTTTGGGTGCGACTGCAATGCAGCCGACGTACCACGCGGAGGGCTCGCGCGCGCTTCGGGTTCAGTTCTCACACTGGACCCGCTGCATAGCGAGCGTGCATCTCAGACGAGAATTTCCCTAGGTTCCCAAACTCGATAGCCTCGCGGATTTGCCGCATGATGTCAAGGTAAAAGTGGACGTTGTGGTGGGTGGCCAGGATCGCCGCGGTGAGTTCTCCGGCGGCGAAGAGATGCCGAAGATAAGCGCGCGTGTAGCGCCGGCAAACGGAGCAAGCGCAGGCCGGATCGATGGGCTGCTGGTCCTGCGCGTAGCGTGCATTCTTGATCAGCACGCGCCCTTCGCTCGTATAGAGGCAGGCGTGACGCGCCGCGCGGGTCGGCAGCACGCAGTCCATCATATCGATGCCCAGCGCAACGTAATCCGCGAGCTGTTCCGGCCGGCCCACGCCCATCAAATAACGCGGGCGGTCCCGCGGCAGAAAGGCCGTCACTTCGCCCGTCATCTCGCAGGTCATCGCGTGCGGTTCGCCCACGGCAAGCCCGCCCACCGCGTAGCCGGGAAAATCGAGTTCTGCGACTTGCCGCGCGCTCTCGCGGCGCAAATCCGAAAACGTGGCGCCCTGCACGATACCGAATTGCCGCTGACCAAGATTTCCGTTGCGTGTCGCGAACTCTAGGAAATGATGACGCGCGCGCCTCGCCCACTGGGTCGTGCGCCTCACCGCCGCTTCCGCTTTGTCGCGCGGCGCCGGCGTCTCAATGCATTCATCGAGCACCATCGCAATATCCGACCCCAGCGCGAGTTGAATCTCGACGGCCTTCTCCGGCGTGAGCAGCTGCTCAGAGCCATCTAGGTGCGAACGAAACCGCACACCTTCGTCCGTGATTTTCCGGAGATCCGCGAGACTGAATACTTGGTAGCCGCCTGAATCGGTGAGGATCGCCCGCGGCCAGGACATGAATCGGTGCAGACCGCCCAACTTGCGCACCAGCTCGTGTCCCGGCCGCAGATATAAATGATAGGTATTGGCGAGGAGGATGTTCGCGCCAAGCTCTTCAAGCGCTTCCTGCGTCATTCCCTTGACTGTGGCGGCGGTGCCCACGGGCATGAACACCGGCGTTTCGATTGTGCCGTGCGGCGTTGCCAGCCGCCCGCGCCGCGCGCCAGTCGGATCAGTATTGACAACTTCAAACGAAAAATTCACTCCCTCAGTGTATCAGGAGAAGATGAAGGCCCACCCCACGCGGATAACCACAAATGCAGCCCAGACCGTGAAGGCGATCGTGTAGGACTTACCGCCTTTCAACTTCTTCGGATTCACCGCCGCAAAGCCAATCGCGAGCAAGATCAGCGTCCATATCGAGAAGATATCGATCGACTTGCAAAGTGCAACCAGCCACTTTGCCGATTCATCGGGTAGGAGTGCCGCAAGATTCGTGGCAATGGGATTTTCAAGGTCAACTGTGCCGAAGGGCTTCAAGTACAGGATGAGTATGAAAAGCGGGCTGCTGACCAGCCCCGTAAGAAACGCATGCGAGGCGATGCTGAATGCAGTGCCGAAATTTGTGCTCGCCCCGCCCAACAAAGTGTAGGCCCCCCACATCACAAGAGCCACCAGCAGGGCGGCGGTAATCGGGCCCAGAAGACCAATCGCATAGGTAAGGACTGGAGAGAACTTGGCGCCGCCTTCGATTTGCTGCTGCTTCTGCTCAGGCGACATCTGTGCCGCGCGCGGACTCTTCTCGATTTGCTGGCTCATGAATTCGCGCCAATTAATGCGCTGGTTGATCGCGAGACTCACCACGATACTAAGAATTGTCAGAAGAATGACGGGGAGCACCCAGCTCGGTTTCCGCACGATGTCTTCAAACGTCGCCTTCGGGGAAAAGAAAACGCCAATGATCCGGCCGATTGCACTGATATTTGTTTGCGCTCCCGGCGCAGTCACAGGGGTAGTTGCCATCGAGGACTCCTCCACCAATAGGTTGCGTGATGCTAGCTGAAAAACATTACGCAGGACCCGACCGATAAATTTCAGTGAGGGGATTTTAGCGCAATCAGGGTGAGGTTGTCAGTCAATAGCTGAGGCTCAAAACTCGAGAAAAGTCCGTTCACTCACGCCCGGAGCAATTCCGGGACAGCAGCCAGCAGCTCTCTTGTGTAGGGGTGTCCAGGCTGTCGCAGAATTTGTTCGGCAACGCCCACCTCCACAAACTTCCCGGCGCGCATGACTGCAATCCGCGTCGCCAACTGCGCAACGACCGGCAGGCTGTGCGAAATGAAAATGTAGGTCAGTCCAAACTCGCGCTGAAGATCCTGCAACAGAAGCAACACCTGCGCGCCGACGGATACGTCCAGCGAAGACACGGGCTCGTCGGCCACGACAAGCTTCGGTTGCAGAATCAGCGCTCTCGCGATGCCGATCCGCTGCCGCTGGCCGCCGGAAAATTCGTGCGGGTAACGCTGCAAGGCATCTTTGCTCAAGCCGACACGCTCGAGCATTGCCGCGACGCGCTCACTCCTCTCCGCTTTCGAACGCCTCCGCTCATGGATCGCGAGTGGCTCGGCCACGATCTCCCCGACTCGCATGCGAGGATCGAGCGACGCGAAAGGGTCCTGAAACACCATCTGCATCTGCCGCCGTGCGGCACGCAATTGTGTGCCATTGAGCGACAGCAAATTTTGCCCTGCAAATCGGATTTCGCCGGAATCCGGCTCGATCAACCGTAGGAGCAGTCGCGCGAGCGTCGTCTTCCCGCATCCGCTTTCGCCTACCACGGCAAACGTTTCGCCCTGCGCCACTCGAAGACTTACACCGTCCACGACGGTGAATCGTGGCCCCTCGGCTCGCGACAAAAAGACACCCCCACCCCGACGGTAGCTTTTCCTCAGCTCCCTCGCTTCGAGCAAGATTTTTTCCGTTGGCGTTACGTCTTGCGCCATGGCAATGAGCATGAATCATTGCACGTTCGCGAGCAAATTCATTGTCCCATTTTCAAGAATACAAATCGTTAGCGGCCCTCCTCCTTAGATTCACCACCTAATCTGTACAAGAAATATTTCGCCAATGCTGCTTGGCATCTCGCAGGCTGGAGTTAGTGCTGCGCCACCAGTTCTAACTTCATACCCACTTCATGCAGAAGAGGCCCCCGGAAGTCTCGGGGGCCTTTTCTTTTTCTTCCATTTGCGCAACGACAATGGGCACGAATGCTAGTCGACAAGAACACAACGAGCGGAGTGGTTAGGAGCGGCGGCGCGAAGATTGGGCACGTCCTGCGAGCATTCGGCGCGGCGCAGTGCGCAGCGCGGCTCGAACGCGCAGCCGGGCGGCAGCGCGCTAAGCTGCGGCACGGCGCCGGGGATCGGCGTCAGCGCACCGCGTTCCAGTCTCGGAGATGCTACGAGCAGTCCTTGCGTGTAGGGATGCCGCGGCGTCCGCAGCACTTCCTGCGTGGGTCCTTCTTCAACGACACGCCCGGCGTAAAGCACGGCGACGCGGTCCGCCACGTGCGCCACTACGCCGAGATCGTGGGTGATGAACAGCAGTCCCAGCCGCATCTCTTTCCGCAAACCATCGAGCAGCTCGAGGATCTGCTTCTGCACCGTCACGTCCAATGCCGTGGTCGGCTCGTCGGCAATCAAAAGACGCGGCCCAGCCGAAGGTCCTCCATTTTGCCCGCCTGAACCGCCCGCGAGCGCCATCGCGATCATGGCACGCTGCCGCAAGCCACCCGAAAGCTGGTGCGGGAATTGTTCCGCGCGCACCTCGGGTTCCGGCACTGCCGCGCGCCGCAGCGCCTCAATCGTTCCGCGGCGCACTTCACCCGCACTCAATGAAGACTCATGCGCGCGGATGGCTTCTTCGATTTGCGCGCCGATGCGCATCACCGGATTGAGCGACGTCATGGGCTCCTGAAATACCATTGCAATCTCACGTCCGCGCACGTCGCGCCATTCGCATTCGCTCAAGGTTGTCAGATCCTTGCCAGATCGTCGCGCATCGGAAGAAGCTGCAGGGACGGGACTTGCTTGCCCCGGAACTCTCGGGGCCCCGCCCGCCGACGCCTCCATGCTGTGCCCTGCGAGCAATGCTCGGCCGCTCACTCGCGCACCCGGCGGCAGCAATCCCATCAGCGCCAGTGCCAGCATCGTTTTTCCGCTGCCCGATTCACCAACCAATCCCAGCGACTCGCCTGCCGCAATGTGCAGCGACACGTCGTTCACGGGCCGCACCCATCCTGCCGGCGTCGGCAGCTCCACCGTCAGTCCGCGCACCTCGAGCAAATTCCTCATAGGTTCATCTTGGTGCCAAAAATCAAGACTCGAAATCCAAAACAGTCGGAATGTGCGATCCGCAGAATCAGAGATTAAGCTAGCGGCGCGCAACCGGAATCACAAACTTGAGGCCCGTGTGCGTCGCTGAAAAGCCGACGACCTTCACATCCTTCAATCCGGCTTTGCGCCCCGCAGCCAGCACGTCATTTTCCGTAATGTTTTTCCTCCCCTTGGGATAAACAATCCAGAGCGCAGCTGCGCCCTTCAACGATTTCGCAAGCTTCGACACCTGAGCAAGGTCCTTTTGCGAATCGGCCGCAAGAAAAATCCATTCTGAATCCGCCGCAACTTTGCCTTTCCTAGCGGCCCAGGTCCGCTCATCCAGCTCCTGTAGAAATTCCTCCTCGAAACCACCCAGCAGAGAAACCTTCGCTCCAGGCTTCACCCCGAGTTTCTCAAGACGTGATTTCGGGTGCAGGATTTTGTCGCACCACTTTGTGGCGGTGTCGCCCAACTCGAAAACAGCCAGCCCTTCCGGCGTGTGCAGGCGCAATTCGCCGGTCACAGCTTTCGCGGATTTGATCGAAGAAAACGGGATCTTCAGCCGGAAATCTCCGCGAAAAAGTATTTCCGACGTTTCCAGCAGCACCCTTCCAGCTGATTGTTGCTTGCCGAACCGCGCGATGCACGTGGCTTCGTTTCCCATGAGACCTCTTCATGCCGATCTTCCAGCAATCCTCTCTGTATTTCGATTTCCCGCTGCGTAACTCTTCGAGCGCCCCTCCCCTCCACCCCGCAGAATACGATAGTAAGCTATTTGATTCGATGGTGGCCGCCACACATCTTCGTACCGATTGGTCTCTGCTGTTCGCGCAGCAGGGCTTCCGCTATTTTTTCGCCGGAACGTTTATTTCCATGTTTGGCTCGGGCATGAACTTCGCCGGCGTCACCTGGCACATCCTCGGAATCACGCACTCGACGGTAAGCGTCGGCGTTACCGTCATTATGTATACGCTGCCCGGCCTCATCGTGCCTTTCCTCGGCGGAGTCCTCATTGACCGGATTGACCGCCGCTACCTGGGCATCGCTCTCGACATTTCGCGCGGCACGCTGGTTCTGTGCGTGGCTGCACTCGTCCGTTTTGGCCACCCGCATATCTGGCAGATCGACGGCATGGTCCTGCTGAATGGCGCGGGGGCGGCCGTCTATTGGGCTTCCATCAATGCGCTGGTGCAAGAACTGGTCCCCCCGGGCCAGTTTGTCGGCGCAAACTCCTCCGTGCTGATCGCCGTCCAGGGCGGGCTCTTGTTCGCCGGCGCGTTTGTAGGTTTTATTTATGAAAGCTCGGGTCTTGCAGGCATCCTGTGGATCGATGGTTGCACCTACCTTGTCTCCGCGTTCTGTCTCTACCGCTTGCGCAGCGGTTATCTCCATCCCCGGCACAGCGAAGCCGCTGGCGCGGCCCTTCCCGACGTACTCGAAACGGCACCGATTCCTCCCATCATAGAGACCGACCTCGCTGCGGGTGTACTTCGGGATCTCCGCGAAGGTTTGCACTACCTCCGGGAGCAGCCGCGTGTTCTCGCCTTAGGCATCACCTACGCTACGATGCTCGCTGGAGTGATCAGCGCTAACGTACTCATCGTGGCGCTGGCGAAAGACGTGCTTCACGCCGGTCCGCGCGGCTTCGGTCTCCTCGAATCTGGCTGGGCCATTGGCGCCGTGACGGGCGGGCTGGCCGCGGGAATTCTGGCGAGGCGGCGCCCGCTCGCGGTGCTTGTGGGCGCGACTGCGATACTTGCAATTGGCCATGCTTTCATGCCGTTTGTCACGATATTGCCTTGGGCTATTGTCCTGCAGGCCGTGTTCGGCGGTTGCCGGGCATTGGGCGGCATACTGACGCAATCTTCAGTGATGTCCCTGGTGCCGCGCCGCTTGATGGGCCGCACGCAATCCGCGTTCGCGGTCATTTCCACCACGCTGCAAGTCCTGATGAGTTTCTGTCTGGGTTGGGTCTCCCAGCACCTCAGCATCGCATTGGCGTTTGGAACCCTGGCCCTGCTCTATTCGGTCGCAGTCATAGCGGCAATGCGGGCACGCGGGTTGAATGAAAGCATCGCCTGATTAGCCCGCCGGCGCTGGCTTAATGCAAAATGGATTGCCACCGCGCCTAACGACGAGGCTTCCCATGGAAATCCGCACCGAGGAAGTTCGCGCGCGCAGCAGTGCAGAGTGACGGCCCCTTGCCCGCGGGTTTGGTTTAGTTGGAAGGGGGCGTGGATGCAGGGGCCGCTGGCGGAGGAACGGCCTTCTGGCCGAGCAGATCCACGGCCGCTTGATAGAGCTTGGCGCGCAACTGGTAGCGCTCGTTGGCGCTCGTGATGTAGCGAACGGCGATCTCGACGCCGCCTATGACCGGTTTCACGTTGATGGCAGGCGCAGCCGATAAGGCGTTCATCTGTCGCGAACGCGTCACGTGTTGCCACTCCTGCTCGGCCTGTTTTGCGGTTTCGGTTGTTGCTTCGGCGACCTTTTTCTGAATCGCATCGATGACGGGATACGGGTCTTGCCCCGTGGGAAGCACCACCTGCAATTCGTCCCACATCCATTGCCCGGAGGTCGAGAAATTGAAGTAGTGACCTTCGATCGCATAGCTGTTCGTGAACGTCACGCGCCGCCCCGTCGGGTGGCTCGAATCTGTCCAGTTGCCGGTTTCGAGCAATACGGTGTGGAACATCCCGAGCTCGACCACTTCGCCGGTCACGCCGTTGATTTCCACCCAGTCGCCGAGCCGGATGCCGTTCTTGCCCATGAGCACGAACCAACCGAGGAAGCCCACGATGAAATCCTTCAGCGCCACCGTCAGGCCAGCGCCGGCGAGGCCCAGAATCGTTCCGAGTTGACTCGGGGGTCCGAAAATCACCAGCAGAATGAAGAGCACCGCGCAGATCTGCACCGCCACGCGCGTCAACGTGCGCAAAGTTTCGACTTGTCTTCGATCCAGAGACGTCTTTCCAAGCAAACGCTCGAGCCAGTTATCAAAAAACACACCGATCAGCAAAATTCCAAAAACAATGACCAGCCCCGCCAGCACGCTGTGGATCACGGAACGCTGCTTGGCGGCAATCACCTCGGTCCAATTCCCGTACACTTCCGCTAGTTGTTTCTGGTTATCGATCCGTTTGTCGAAGCTCGCCAGCGTTTTCTGTTCTGCGGAGCGCCGTTTCGTCGCCTTCAGTAATGCGCTCGATTCTTGGCGGCTGCGGTTTGCATGCTTTCCAGGACTGGAAGACGTGCCTCCTGCGGTTGCCGGAGCGCCCGGCTCCGTTGATTCTTTTTTCCCCGCGTCGATCTGCGCCGCAAGCGCCTCATGCTTCGCCGAAAACGACGCCGCTGCCGACTCCGCATCCTGCTTCGCGCGCCACAATTGGAGCTGCTTCTGATGCAAGGCTAACCACCGCTGGAATCGGTGAATCAGCCCACGCTCTTCGACTTGGGTGCTGACCACCACCTTCATGCTGTCTGCGACGTGCGAAGCTGCTTCGTGCTCCTCCACCATTGTCTGAATGCGCCCCTGCGGATCGCCTCCCGCGCGGATCAAATCCTGCTTCGCATCATCCACTTCGTCCTGGTCCAGCTCGAGTTGTGCCTTCGCCAGATCGAGTTGATCGTCCAGCACATCCTTCTTTTCTCCGCTGGCCTTCCCCTCCGCGATCGTCAACTGCTCGGCCTGGACCTTGTCCGCTTCGAGCGCCCTCTCAGCCTTCTGCAGCCGCGTCTGAACCTCCTTTGCCTCGGCGCTCAACACCGGCGGATGCTCGGTCGCATCGCGCACCGCTGCCGCAAACGCCAAGTCCATCTCCTTATCCCCAAGCCGCAGCGCTTCCTGTGTGAATGGCAGTTCCTCAGGGCTGGTCGGCATCTGCGCCAACCTCTGCGCTGTTTCTAGCGGCGACTTGTCGACAAGCGGCGCCTGCGCCATCGCGGCATGGTTTCCTTTTCCGTTAGTGGCCAGAGTTGCCGCCGGCGGCTCGGTGCGCAACAACTCATATGTTGTTCCGCCGAGCAATAGCACCAGCACAGCCGCGGCAAGTTTTTGCGTCGTTTTCATAAGTGTTCAGCGTTCCATTGCCATTCTAATATGCAACAACTCTGAAGCGGCTGGTAGAAATTATGCGCACAGGGTGAGGCCGCACGGTCAATATGACTCAGCAAGGGCAGACGCTTAAGGTTTAGCCGTGAAGGTTTGAGATGTCATCCGGCTGCTTGAGGAAGACGGCTGGGTGCTCGTTCGCACACGGGGCAGTCATCGCCAGTACAAACATCCTGTTTAACTGGGTCTTGTGACCGTCCCTGGGAAGCCGGGCGACGACCTGGCAACCGGAACCTTGCACAGTGTGCTGAAACAGGCGGGTTTGAAGTAATGAAAAAATACTTGATCGTCATCGAAGAAACTCAGACCGGATTTTCCGCATATTCCCCCGACCTGCCCGGTTGTGTGTCAACTGGACGGACCCGTCAAGAAGTCGAACAGAATATGCGCGAGGCCATCGCTTTTCACCTCGACGGCTTGCGCGAGGAAGGCCAAGCTGTCCCGGAACCTCATACCTATTCCGCTTACGTCGAACTCCCCGCCTAGTTACTTTCCCCCGCTACCTCTGAAATAACTAATTCGCTATGGCGGGTCAGGTTCCATTGTCCGCACAGCCACGGTCGGCTAAGCTGAAACGAAGTTAACTCCATGCAATCGCGACTGCCCAAATTCTTGTTCTTGGTTTTGGCGGCTTACGCGGCCATTCATTTTTCCTCTTACTACTCTCAACTGCCCGGCGCCGTGGCTTCGCACTTTGACGCGCGCGGCGTGGCGAACGGCTGGCAGGCAAAATCGGCTTTCTTCGGGATCTTCGTTGGGGTGAGTGTGCTTGCCGCCGTGATCGGATTTGGCGTTCCTCGCATCATCGCGGTGGTGCCAGCGCAGTTGATCAACCTTCCAAACAAAGACTACTGGCTCGCACCGGAACACCTTGCGGAGACGCTGGAGTTTCTGAACACATACTTTGCGTGGTTCGGCTGCGCCGTCTTCCTGATTATGATTCTCACCTTCGACTACGCGCTGCAGTCCAATCTGCACCCGGAAAATCCGCCGGGCGTTTCCCGCATGTGCTACATCCTCGCTGGCTTTGCCGCATTCATGATTGTGTGGACCATCCGCGTGTTGACGCGATTCCTCCGGCCGCCAGAGGACATTTCCTTCTCGAAATAAAAAACGCCTCCGGCCGGGTCGGAGGCGTTCGCCAATCAGCTCTTCTAATCTTTACTAGAGATAATCGCGCGATGGCCCTTCCAGGAACGCCCGCAATTTACGTGAACGCGACGGGTGCCGCAGCTTGCGCAGCGCTTTCGCTTCAATCTGCCGGATGCGTTCGCGCGTTACCGCAAACGACTGGCCGACTTCCTCGAGCGTGTGCTCGCTCCCGTCATCCAGCCCGAATCGCATCTTGATGACTTTCTCTTCGCGCGGCGTCAGCGTCTTCAACACCGAGGACGTTTGTTCCTTCAGGTTTAGATTGATGACCGCATCCGATGGCGAGACTACGGCCTTGTCTTCGATGAAGTCGCCAAGGTGCGAGTCTTCCTCTTCCCCGATCGGCGTCTCCAGCGAAATCGGCTCCTGCGCAATCTTCAAAATCTTGCGCACTTTCGAGACCGGAATGTCCATGCGCTTGGCAATCTCTTCGCTGGTAGGCTCGCGCCCGAGTTCCTGCACCAGCTGCCGGCTCGTGCGCACCAGTTTATTGATCGTCTCGATCATGTGCACCGGAATGCGGATGGTGCGCGCCTGATCAGCGATCGCGCGCGTGATGGCCTGGCGGATCCACCATGTCGCGTACGTCGAGAATTTGTACCCGCGGCGCCACTCGAATTTGTCCACCGCTTTCATCAAGCCGATGTTGCCTTCTTGAATCAGGTCGAGGAACTGCAGCCCGCGGTTGGTATATTTCTTCGCGATCGAAACGACCAGCCGGAGGTTCGCTTCGATCAATTCTTTTTTCGCCTGCTCGGCCTCCGCTTCGCCGCGGTGAATGAACGTCAGCGTGCGTTTCAGCTCGGTGAGCCCGACTTCGCTTTGCTCTTCGATATCCTTCAATTCGGACCGGCGCGTGCGCAGTTCTTTCCGCGCTTCCGCGGCCACGTCGCCTTTTGCCATGTCCACGCGGCGTTCCAGCCGCCCCGCTTCCCGCTCGAGCGACTGCAGCCGCTCCACCGTGCCGCGCATCTTGTCGATCAGCCGCTTTTTCTCAAACGGATTGAAGTCGATGTCGCGAATTTCGAGGGAAATCTGCACGCGCGTCCGCGCCACGCCCCACTTCGCGCGGATGTACGATTTCTTCTTCGACTTCAGCGTCTTCTCGAGTTTTGCCGCCTGCTTCAGCGCGGTTTCATACAGCTTCGCGATCTTGTCGATGTACTTGAGCGTCTGTTTCGTTTTGTTGGCGATCTTCTCTTCGGTCAGTTCTTCGTCGTCAAACTGCACGATCTCTTTGATCGACCGCGCGCCCCTGCGCAGGTCGTCACCCACCGCGATCAGCTCCTTAATCACAATCGGCGACCGCGTGATGGACTTCATCACCACCACTTGCCCGCGCTCGATGCGCTTCGCGATGGTCACTTCGCCCTCGCGCGTCAGCAGCGGCACCGTGCCCATCTCGCGCAGGTACATCCGCACGGGATCGTTGGTCTTTTCAAGCGAACCCGGCGTCAGGTCCAGCTCGCTCTCGCCTTCGTGCGCGTCTTCCTTTGCGACAACGTCGCGCTCACCGGGCTCGACGGAAATTTCGACCGCGCGCGCCGCCTTCGCCGACGCCGCATCTTCGTAAATCTCAATGCCGTTCCGTTCAAATGTGGTGAGGAGGTCGTCGATCTCTTCCGAGGAATGCACTTCGGCTGGAAGCGAATCGTTTACTTCGTCATAAAGCAAGTAGCCGCGCTCTTTGCCGATGGCGATGAGCTGGCGTACCGCATCATATTTTTCTTCAAGACCAACTGCCGCCACGAATTCCTCCCGCAATTAAACCGCAGTACCGGCCGGTTTCCGCCCGCATCCGGGCACAATCATCCGTCTTCGCTGAGAAACAGGCAGGCTGGCGCGCTGCCAGAGTTGACCCCGGCAAACTTGGGGTCACTCAGAACAACGATGGGGAATCTCCCCAGAAGATCGCTTGTTGTGTGAAATCCTTTGCGTCGCACCGCTCGCCCTGTGCGTTGCCCGCATCCCGCCCTTGGGTTGGTCCCCGTCGCTAAATACAATAATTTAGATGCACTTAGCGATGGGACCGTTACTCGCGAAACCCTAATAAGTTACACGGTTAAGTCCCATTCCGTCAACGTTTTAATTCGTGGGAAATCTGTGGGAAAACATCGCCCCGCCCTACCGCGCCGCGGCCAGCCGCCGCATCAATTCCTGCTTCCGCTCCAGCAATCCTCGCAGCTCCGGCCCTGCCGGGTTCGCTTCGATCGTTCGTTGCACTTCGGCCAGCTCTCGCTCGGCTTGGCGGTGCTGCAACGCTTCGATGCAACTGACCGCCTCTTCCCAAGTCGATTCGCTGGCCTCCTCGAACAGAATCTCGAACAGCAGCCGCCGGTCGCGCTCTTCCAGCAGGGTCGCGACTTCCGTCGCTTGCACCGGTTCGCCGGAAAGGCTGGCCGCGATGAGCGCGGTAAAGATTTTCTCCGTCTCGAGACCTTGATAAAGCCGCGCGTTCTGCAATTGCTGCGCCACCTCATGCCGGAACCCTTCCGCCTCCGCCAGCATGCGAATGAGCCGTCGTTCGGCCGGTTTGGCCGCGCGCCCCATCAGCTCCGGCTGGGTTTTCACTTCGCTGCGCCGCTCTGAAGCCGCTCTGCTCAGCGCCGCGCGCAGCACCGGCTCTTCCAGCCGAAGCTGCTGCGCGATACGCGTTGCCCACTCCGAGCGCAGGATGCGGTTCGGCATCTTCTGCACGTACGGCAAAAGATAATTCACCGCGCGCAGCTTTCCTTCACCCGTCGAGAGGTCCATCTGCCGCGCCCGCCCGATTAAATAGTCGACATACGTCGGCGCGTCCTTCAGCAGCTTGAGGTACGCCTCGGCTCCATTTTCCTTGATGAACTTATCCGGATCGGCTTTACCGGGAAGCGCCAGCACGCGCACTTCGAAATCCTGCTCCAACAGGAGCGCAAGCGACCGCTCCGTCGCCGCCTGCCCCGCTGTGTCCGGGTCGTAGTTGACCACCACACGCTTCGTGAAGCGCCCCAGCAGCTTGATCTGCGGCTCCGCCAGGCTCGTCCCGCAGCTCGCCACCACGTTGCTGATCCCCGCGCGTGCCACCGCGATCGCGTCCATGTAGCCTTCGACCAGTACCGCGAAATCCTGCCGCCGCAGCGCTTCCTTTGCGCGGTCCAGGTGAAACAGCACGTTACTCTTTGAATAGATGGACGTTTCGGGCGAGTTAAGATATTTTGGCATGTCGTCGCCCAGCGCCCGGCAGCCGAACGCCACAATCTTTCCCGATTCGTTCGCAATCGGAAACGTGATTCTCCGGCGGAAACGGTCGAAGAGCCGTCCGCTCTGGTCCCGTGACACCAACCCCGATTCTGCGAGCAGTTTTTCTGGATATTTCGATTTCAGAACTCGCAACAGCACATCGCCGCCGCTCGGCGCGTAGCCAACTCCGAACCGCGACACCGCATCCTTGTCCAGTCCGCGATCGTCGAGATACGCCCGCGCCGCTTTTCCTTCCAGCGTTCCTTCGAGCTGCTTCACGAAAAACGCCTGCGCCTCGCCGTGCATTTCCACTAGCGCTGTCCGCTGCTGGTTTTCTTTCCGTTCTTCCGGCGAGCGCTCTTTCTGCCGCGGAACCGGAATCCCGCACTTTTCCGCGACGATACGAATCGCCTCCGGAAACGCGCACTTCTCCATCTCCATCACAAATTTGAAAACGTCTCCGCCCACGCCGCACCCGAAGCAGTGATAAATCTGCTTCACCGGATGCACGGCAAACGACGGCGTTTTTTCCGCATGGAACGGGCATAGCCCGGAAAAATTCTGCCCGCTCTTCTTCAGCCGGAGGTACTCCCCCACCACGCGGACGATGTCCGCCTGCTGCTTCACCTTGTCCGCAAATGATCCCGCTTCCGCCAATCAGACCTTTACTTTACCGTCTCAATTTTTCTCAGCTTTTCGATGTAAGCTTGATCTAGTTTGAAGTGTTCGGCGCCTCGAATATAAAAGGCAAGATATTTTTCATTCGGAGCATAGTGCTTCGGCGGATTATCGTTGGGCACAGCGAAGTACGTCCATGTTTCGTATTGCTCGCCGCCTTCACCCGTCACCAGTAGTCGTTCTCGGTGATATTTATCATTGAAGACTCCCTCTCTTCGATCGAGACGTTTCATATCCTCAGAAGTCGTCACTCGATAGACCACCCCCCGGACGATCTCGCCGGGAATTCTGATGATGCTACCCACTCCGCCCTCCCGATCTGAACTATATCGCGGGAAACAAAGCTTCCAG
The DNA here is from genome assembly GCA_035544995.1 of Candidatus Acidiferrum sp. GTDB lineage: Bacteria > Acidobacteriota > Terriglobia > Acidiferrales > UBA7541 > Acidiferrum. The sequence goes on along the minus strand of DASZZI010000053.1, from coordinate 34,072 downwards.
CCCTCTGCCTTCGCGACAAACGGCTGGAATTTGTCTTTGGAATCGGGACATCGTTTCTTCATCTGCGCAAGGTCCATGTTCGAACCATACGCGAATACAAGTTCCGTTTCAGACATAGAGCCTGTAGTGAGCTATTGTGCCGATTGTATTATCACAGATGAAAGCTTAGCTCGTGACAGCTAGCCACCAGATTTTTTTTCGCACACCCCTCCATAGAGAATCGTCCCATTCGCCGTTCTCAAGCTCATTCAGAAAAGAGTTGAAACAATTCTGCAAAGACTGCGCAAATTCGTAGCGATTAATGCTTTTTTGGTCCGGGCTATCGTCGTAACACCTCCCTGAGGTACGTATTCTCCAACCATCTTTGGTTTGAGCCTGATGCAATAACCCGCACCGAATGGATTTGTAGAACTCCTGCCCTTTGCCGGACAGATCTGGGAAGTGCAACCGATGTTGCGACTCATCAAAAAAGTTGATAAATGTCCGCTCACTAGAAAACTTCTGGGAATCGAACGGACCTGTCAGTTTGAACTCCACTGACGGAACCGTGAGATTATGCGGTGAAGCTTCGAGCTGACGCAGTTCTCTTGCTGACGAACTAGGCCAACCCAAGCGATAGCATTCAATAGTTTCTATAAGCAAGCAACAGAGACTCATGATTGAAAAGCCAAATCCGCTCTCGCTCGCTTCGGCTTGAATGAGACACCTTATTGGCTCCAAGAATCTCTCATAGTGTCTTTCACGTAGAAACCATACGAACTGGAGCTTCTGGCCCTGCCCGGCCCTAAGGTATCGAAGAACCTTGCCACACTGCCAATTGAGTGCAAGGAATGAACCATCTTGGTGCATATCTGCCCACGCCACACTAGCGAAGGTCGACCACTGTTACCGCCTGACCGCCGCGCTCCTCGGTCTCGAACGCGGTCCGCTCCACCAGCGGATGCGTCTTAAGAAACTCCGCGAGGCCCCTTCGCAAAGCTCCAGTCCCATGGCCGTGAATGATCCGCACGCGCGTTTGATTCGCCAGCGCGGCCTCATCGAGAAACTTGTCGACGCGCTCGCTGGCTTGCTCCACGGTCAGACCGATCACGTTAATCTCGCCGTCGCCGCCTTGGCCGGACTGCGCAGTCACTGTGATATTTCTTAGCGCCGGCCTGGGTGGACCCGATTTCTGCGACAGCAGCGCGCCTTCGATGCTCGTGATTTCGGCGACGGCCACTTTCATGCGCAGCGGCCCTGCCTCGATTTCGGCTGACGAGCCATCCAGACGCCTCAGCACGACCGCCTTGCTGAACCCGCGCACCCGTATCCTTGCACCCGGCTGCAGTTGTTCCACATTCAAGGCCTCTATCGAGGCCACCGGCCCGCCGAGATCACGCTGCGATTCCGAAATCGTCTGCACAACCGCTGCATTCAAATCTTCGCGCGCCTCGGTGCGTACATCCTGCATCTTTCGCCGCGCAGTCTTTTCCAGTTGCGCGCGCAGCTCGCGTTCTTTCACCGCCTCCACGACACGCGCCACGTTTTCGTCGAAGCGCTTCTGCATCTCCCCGAACTGAGCTTCGAGCTCTTTAATCCGTTTCTGTTGCCGCCCGACCCACTCCGTCTGCAGTTTCTTGCGCTCTTCTTCGAGCGCATGTCGCTCCGCCGCCATCTGCTTTTGCATGCGGTCCAGCTCGTCGCGGCTGCGGTGCAAATACGCGATCAGGTCCGCCGCCTCGCGTGATTCCGGCGCCAGCAGCGAACGTGCCCGCTCGATGATTTCGCGCGCCAGCCCCAGCCGCTGCGCAATCGCAATCCCGCTCGAACCGCCCGGCACGCCCACCATCAACCGGTACGTCGGCCGCAGATTGACGTCGTCAAACTCCACCGCGGCATTCACCACACCCGGCGTTGTCGAGGCATAGGTTTTCAGCCGGTCGTGATGCGTCGTCGCCAGAACAAGGCAATTCTTTGCGCGAAATTCATCCAGCAGCGCCACCGCCAGCGCCGCCCCTTCTTCCGGCGCCGTGCCCGTCCCCATCTCATCCACCAGCACCAGCGAGCGTGCCGTCGCCGCCTCCAGCATCGTTTTCAAATTCAGCATATGCGCCGAAAATGTCGAAAGGTCCGCCGCGATCGACTGTTCATCGCCGATATCCACTAGCACGCGGTCAAACATCGGCAGCACGGCGCGCTGCGCCGCGACGGGAATCCCCGATTGCGCTGCTAGCGCCGCAAGCCCCGTCGTCTTTAGCGCCACCGTCTTTCCACCCGTATTCGGCCCGCTGATGACCAGCACCCGTTCGTCGCCGCCCAGCGCGAGTGTCATCGCCACAATCGCGCGGTTCTCCCGTCGCAGCTTGTCTTCCAGCACCGGATGCCGCGCGCCTTCCAAACGCAATTCGGTTGCATCGGCAAACTCCGGCATCGTCGCATCAAAATCCCGCGCAAACCGCGCCCTTGCGAACACGCTGTCCAGTTCCGCGATGGCCGCGACTGCCGCCTGCAACGGCAAAAGCATTGCCTGAAAACGTTCCGTCAATTCGCGCAGGATGCGCACAATCTCCGCCGCTTCGTCCTCCCCGAGTTGCACGAGCTGATTATTCGTCTCCACCGTCTCGAACGGCTCCAGAAACACCGTCTGCCCTGTCCCACTCGCGCCGTGCACCACGCCCGGCACGCTCCGCCGGTTCTCCGAGCGCACCGGAATCACGAAGCGATCGTTCCGCAGCGTGACGTAGTCTTCTCCCGCCTCCGCGTTCCGCGCGCGCAGAATCTGCTTCAGCGTCTTTTGGATGGCTTCGCGCGTTTGCGTGATGCTCCCGCGAATCCGCCGCAGCGCCGGCGACGCATCGTCGCTGATCTCTCCATTCGGCAGCACACATCGCCGGATCGCCGCCAGCATCTCTCGAAAATCCGCCAGCGAGGCCGCGCGCGCCGTCAGCAGCGGAAATTTCACCGTGTCTTCGCGAAACTGTTGCCGCAGCCACCCCGCCGTCTCCAGCAGCGACCCGGCATCCAGAAACTCGCCCGGTTCCAGCACCCCTCCCGGCGCTTCGAGCCGCGCCGTCCATGCCGCCGGATCGGCCAACGCACCAAAGCCCAATTCTCGTCCTGCCCGCAGCCATTCCCGCGCTTCGCGAATCAGCGCGAATACCGACTCAAGCGCCGCGCGGGCCGATCCCTGCTCCAGTTCATCCACCGCGCGCCGCCCCGGCGCGCACGTCGTTCTCAGCCGCAGCAACTCCCGCAGCTTGTCAAATTCCAAAACCTCTTGCGCCGTTCGAGGCATTGTTTTCTCTACTTCAATTTCTCTTTGAAGTGACGCACCACATCCTCCGGCGTCGCCGCCAGATGCACGAGTCTGCCGTTGGCCTCGCCCCACGGCGCCGGATGCCCTAGCTCCACTTCGCGCACGCGCTCCAGAATCGGCTGCCAGAAATCGCCCAACACCGCGAACGGTTTCCCTCGCATTACCGATTTGTTCAGCATCTCCCAAACGACCGCCAGCTCGACCAGCGTTCCCGTGCCGCCTTTGCACGCCACAAACCCGTCCGCAACGCGAATCAGTTCAAATAGTCTTTCCTGCCACGTCGCGACGCGCACTTCCACATCAACCCACCGATTCAGTTTGGCCTTGAAAAATTCCGCCGTCACGCCGTACGTTTTTCCGCCAGCTTCCTTGGCGCCGCGCGAGACTCCTTCCATCACGCCGCCGTACCCGCCGCTGCACACGCCATAGCCCGATTCGGCCAGCGCGCGTCCGAGCAATCGCGCCTCTTCATAGTCCGCGTCGCCTTCGCGCGGCCGTGAGCTCCCAAACACCGTGACTCGCATTTCTTTCCTCATTGCCTGAGGCCAATTTCACTTCGAATGCATGCGCTCGTGCTCGGTTGCGGCGGGCGCCCCGTTGAACTCCTCAATCATCGCCACACACAATCCATCCAGCGCATCCGTGGCCTCATGATTCTTCCCGCCGATGTTGTTGCTCAAAAATGAAAATATCAGCCGTCGTCCGCCGGGCGTCTCCGCATAACCTGAGCGTGTCCGCACGTGTTCGAGCGATCCCGTCTTCGCGTGAATTTTTCCCGTCGCCGCCGTGCTCTTCAACCGGTCTTCTAATGAGCCATCCTCTCCCGCCACCGGCAGTGATGCGTAGTACGCCCCGAACCAGGGCTGCCCCAGCGCATATTTGAGCAGTGCAACGATGGCGCGAGGCGTCACCATGTCACGCCGCGACAATCCCGATCCGTCCGTTTGCACCACGTCGCCCGGCGCAATTCCTGCCGCCGCGTAAAAATCCTCGGGAAATTTTCCCAGGTCCTCGGGCGTGTTCCACAAACCATTTTGCCGCGCCGCCGCGCGCAGCAGCATCTCCGAGTGCAAATTCTGGCTGATCTTGTTGATGAGCTTTACGGCGTCTCCCAGCGGTACGGATACGTGCTCCGCCAAAACCGCTCGGGGCGTTGCCGTCGCTGCCGGCATCTCCGGCACGTGCACGGCGCGCGCCTTTCCGCTGATCTTCACTCCTCGATCCGCTAGCAGCCCTGCCAGCAGCGTCGCCGCATGTTGCGCCGGTTCTTCGATCGCTAGCACTAATTTTCGTGGCGTCGTCTTCGCCGGCAGCGTTCCACGCACCACCACTAAACTTGCCCCCGGATCGCGCGTCAGTGTCAGATCCGCCTTCACTTCCGCCGCCGATGTCACCACCTCATTCTCGACGGTAAAATCCGGCGTTGCCGGAGCCATCGCTGCTTGCACCGGATCGCCCGCACGCTCGCCCGGCGTCAGCGTGAGCGTCACCGTGTTGTCATCCACGACGATCGCCGAAATTGCCGCCCCGTACTGCCACACCATATCGTCGATTTCCCAGCCGCTGGGATAACGCTCGCGCGGGAAATAGCTGTCGTCCCCCACGATATCGCCGCTGATTTCCTTCACGCCTTTTGCCACCAATGCATCCGCAAGCTCCGCCAGCGCCTTTTCCGGCGGCCCATCGAATTCTTCTTTCAATTCATACGGGAATTTCCGGTTCGAAAGATTCGGGTCGCCCCGGCCCGCCAGAATCAGGTCGCCCGTAAGAGTCCCTTCGGCCGAGAGCGTTCCATGCGTCTCAAGCGTCGTCCGAAATCTGTAATCCGGGCCCAGCTTCGCCAACGCCAGGGCCGTCGTAAACAATTTCATGTTCGATGCTGGCACGAAATACTTGTCCGCATTTTGCTCATAGAGCGTCTCCGCGTTCTGCGCATCCGCGATCAAAAGACCCCATGCGCCCTTGCTCGCCGGCCCCGTGCCCAGCAGCGCATCCACGCGCGCCGCGAACCGCGCCATCTGTGCCGCCGTCGGCGATTTTTCTTCTTTCCTCGCGCCTGGCTTCGCTCCGCAGCAAGCGCCTTCCTTTTGCTGCTTCGACTGAGCGCACACCATCGGCGCCCCAACTGAGCAAGCGAAAAACGCCCCGGCCAATGCCCCTGAAACCCAGCGCCGCACTCTTTTCCTTGTGGCCATGATCCCTCTGCTGGTAAATTTCCCCTCGCGCAAGTATAGTCGAAAGGCAACGGAACACTTTGCAGCGAGTCAAATCAGGAGATGAGTCTGCATTCGGAGTCTGTACCGAAGTTCCGCCGCTTACGCCCAGCTACTAGAACCTCTATGCATTGCCGGCCCAAAATTCTCGTAGGAGGTGAAGCATGATAAAGCGATCATTCTCGCTGTTGCTGGTGTTCTCCATGATTTCCTTGCCGCTCCCCGCGGACGACAAGAAAGAAGCCGACCGTCTGGATAATTGCGGCACGGTTCTGAAGGAAATTCTCGACATCCCCGACGACATTCCATCCGACCTGCTCGACAAAGCCGAGTGCGTCATCATAATCCCCTCGGTCATCAAGATCGCCATCGGGATAAGCGGCAATCTCGGCAAAGGCTCGATGACTTGCCGTACCGGTGAGCACTTCACCGGTCCTTGGAGCGCGCCAGCCATGATGCGCCTCGAAGGGTTGGGCATCGGTTTTCAGCTTGGCGGCCAGGCGACCGATTTCGTCATTCTGGTGATGAATCCCCGTGGGGCCAAGGCCATCCTGAAGAGCAAGGTGAAACTCGGCGCCGATGCCGCCGCGTCCGCCGGCCCGAAGGGCCGTGATGCGGCCGCCGCGAGCGATGTGACCTTGCGCGCCGAAATGCTCACCTACTCTCGCTCGCGCGGGCTATTCGCGGGCGTTTCCCTTGAAGGCTCAACGCTTCGCCCAGACAATGGCGGAAATCAGAGGCTTTATGGCAAGAAGGTCTCCGCAGAAGATATCATTCGCAAGGGCGCGACCGCTGTGCCCTCTTCTGGCCAGCAAATGATTGCCTTGCTGAATCGAAAATCACCCAAGAACCTGTCCGATCCTGAATCTTTGAAGTAATCCTCCTAGCGAGAGCAGCCCGAAACACCCCGGCGCGAGCCGGGGTGTTCTGCTTCCTCCGCTTTCTCGATTGCACTTTACTACCTCACCGTCCCCTGACCGCTGTCTCGGGAATTTCCGCGGTAGCGGAGCTTGACATTTGCGGATAGATGACCTATAGTCATAGTTGAGCGATAGTCATAATGACTCGACGTTCCCAATCGACTCCCCGTTCCCACCAACCGCCTCCCGCCGTCTCACCCGATCGCCGCCAGCGCCGCAGCGCTGAACTTCGTGAACGCCTCTTCCGCGCCGCTCTCGATCTCTTTGCCAAGAAAGGTTTTGCCGAAACCACCGTCGAAGACATCACCAATGCCGCCGACGTCGGCAAAGGCACCTTTTTCAATTATTTCCCCAGCAAAGATCACATTCTCCTCGCCTTCGGAGAAATGCAGCTCGAAAAGCTTCAGACAGCCGTGGAAGATGCCCACCGGTCCAATGAGCCCATGCCCGTCTTTCTGCGCACGCTCCGCGCTCGCATGACCGAAGAGCCATCGCGCAACCCCGCCATCGTCCGCGCTATTCTTCAAGCCAATCTCTCGAGTCCCCCCGTGCGGGAGGCCATGGGCAAGAATCACTCCCGCGCTCAGTTTCTGCTCACGCAGCTCATACAGCTGGGTCAGGATCGCGGCGAAATTCGCAAAGATCTTACCGCCACGGAACTCGCCTACGTTTTCCGCGAGACTGTTTTCGGTACGTTGCTCTTATGGTCGCTTTTTGGCGACGCCACTCTGCCCGCTCGCATCGACACCGCATTCAATGTTCTCTGGACCGGTTTGGCGCCGCGTGATCCCTCCGCGGCCTCGCCGCAAGCTTCGTCTTCAACGCTGGGAGATTAGTTCCATGACCGGCAAGCGCATCATCATCCTCGTCATCCTCGCCGCCATCGTCACTGGCACTGCGCTGTACGCCGGCTGGTTCCGGCGCGACACCGCCCTCCAGGGCTCCGGCACCGTCGAAGCGCGCAACATCCGCGTCGGCTCCAAAGTCGGCGGCCGCATTGATAAAGTTCTCGTGCGCGAAGGCGACTCCGTCGAGCCTGGCCAGGTCTTGATCACCTTCGACGACAGGGAGCTCCAGGCCGCCCTCGAACAGTCCCGCGCCAACGCTGAAAAAGCGCGGCGTGGCTATCGTCCCGAAGAGATTGCAGAAGCGCGAGCCGGCGCCGCCCAAGCCAAGGCCGATTACGAGCTGCGAAAAAACGGTTACCGCCAGGAAGTCATAGACGCTGCGAAGGCCGACCTGGATCGCGCCAATGCCGATGAAGTGCGTACACATCTCGATTTTGATCGCTACGATGCCCTCGCGAAAAAGGATCTGGTCTCAAAGCAGCAGCGCGACACCGCTGAAGCCAATTGGAAAGTCGCCCTTGCGCAACAGCAAAGCGCCCAGCGAAAGCTCGAGGAATGGCAGCGCGGCTATCGCCCCGAAGAAATCGCCTCTGCCGAAGCGCGTTACCTCCAGACCCAGGCCACCCTCGAAAAACTTGAGCGCGGCAATCGCCGCGAAGACGTCGAACTCGCTAAGGCAGCCTATGCCTACGACCAGGCCCGCTACCGCGAGCGCCAGGTTATCGCTCCTGCCGCCGCCGTCGTCGAAGTTCTCGACGTCCGCCCCGGCGATCTCATCGCCCCGAACACGCCCGTTGCCACGCTTCTCGAACGAGACCAGATCTACGTCCGCATCTACATTCCCGAAACCGAAATCGGCCGCGTCCGCCTGGGCCAGAAGGCCGAAGTGCGCGTCGATTCCTTTCCCAACCAGGTTTTCGACGGTGCCGTCGAACAAATCAATCAGCAGGCCGAGTTTCTTCCCCGCAACGTGCAGACCCGCGAAGAACGAGTGCACCAGGTCATCGGAGTGAAAATTCGCATCGACAACGCTTCTGGTCGTGTCCTCGCCGGCATGGCTGCGGACGTAAAGCTGAAGGCGGGTAGCTAATTCCATGGCCATCGTCACGCAAAACGGCGCGCCTCCTGCCATCTCCGCCGAACATCTCGTGCGGCGCTTCGGCAAAGTCACCGCTGTCAATGACGCCAGCTTCCGCGTCGAGAAGGGCGAAATTTTCGGTTTTCTCGGACCCAACGGCAGCGGCAAGACCACCGTCATCAAACTGCTCACCGGCCTCTTGCCGCTCAGCGCCGGTTCTGCTCAGGTCGAAGGCCTCGACGTGCGCACCGACTCCGAATCCATTCGCGAACGCGTCGGTTATATGTCGCAGAATTTCAGTCTCTACGACGACCTCACCGTCGGCGAAAACTTGCAGTTCTACGGCCGCATCTACAGCCTGGAGCCCGCCCGCCTGAAGCGGCGCATCGACGAAATTGTCCAACTCAACAGCCTCGCGCCTTACTTCAATCGCTTGGCCGCGCAGCTCTCCGGAGGCTGGAAGCAGCGCCTCGCCCTCGGCTGCGCCATGTTGCATGAGCCCCAGCTTCTGTTTCTCGACGAGCCCACTGCCGGCATCGATCCCGTCGCGCGGCGCCAGCTCTGGGATCTTCTTTTCGAACTCTCCGGACATGGCATCACGTTTTTCGTCACCACCCATTACATGGACGAAGCCGAGCGTTGCAATCATGTCGCTTACATTTATTTCGGCAAGATCATCGCCGACGGCACACCGAATTCCTTGCGGGAGCTTCCCGAAGTCCAGCCCCACGGCACGCTGCGCGTCGAAATCACCACTCCCGAAGTCACGCGCGCTCTCCGCTTCGCCCGCCAGATCCCCGGCATCCGCAGTGCTACCATTTTCGGACAATCCATCCACGCGCTCATCGATGACCAGTTCGATCTTCACGAGCTCCGCGAGCAGCTCTTGAAAAACGGCATTGCCGTCGCCGAGGTTCGCCCCCTTGCCGCCAGCCTCGAAGACGTTTTCGTCGAGCTCACCAACAAACATCAAGCCATGACGGAGGCCGCCCGTGGGTAATCTCTTTCGCGGTTTCGGCGCGGTTTTTTACAAAGAGGTCCTCCATGTGCGGCGCGATTTCGGGACACTCTTCTTCTCCTTGATCATCCCGCTTCTGCAGATGGTCCTCCTCGGCTTCGGTATCGACACCAACATCCGCCAGATCAACACCGTCGTCTACAACGCCGACGGCCACCGCGAGAGCCGCGAGCTCATCGACCGTCTCATAAATTCAGACACCTTCCATGTAATCCGCTACGTGGATAAAGACGAAGATCTCAACGACGCCATTATCGCCGGCCGCGCCCGCGTCGGTGTCAAGATCCCCGTTGACTATTCCGATCGCCTCCTTCATCACATGGCTGCCCAGGTCCTTGTCCTCATTGACGGCTCGGACTCCTCCGTCGCTGGCCAGGCCGTCAACGTCACCACCGCCATCGGCCTCGATGAATCCCTCCGCCGCGTTCTTCAGGACCGCTCCACTTTCGCCGTGGACATGCGTCCCAAGCTCCTCTTCAATCCCGATTCGCGTTCGCCCAATTTCTTTCTGCCCGGCCTCACCGCCATTCTGCTTCTCAACGTGACCACATTTCTCACCGCCTTCTCCATCGTCCGCGAAAAGGAACGCGGCACTCTCGAGCAGCTTTTCGTTACGCCAGTCCGGCCGATGGGCTTGCTCCTCGGCAAGCTGCTTCCCTATCTCGGCATCGGTTTCTTTGAGCTCAGCCTCATTCTGACTTTCATGCGCTTCGTCTTCCGCGTGCCCATCCACGGCAGCGTCATCCTTCTCGCAATTCTTTCCCTCCCCTATCTGTTCGTCTCTCTTTCTCTCGGCATCCTCATTTCCAGCAAGGCCAACACGCATGCGCAAGCCATGCAGCTCGCTTTCCTCACCATCCTCCCCAGCGTCTTTTTCTCCGGCTATATCTTTCCCCGTGAAACCATGCCCTCTTTCTTTTATGCTCTCAGCTATCTCGTCCCCGCCACTTACTTCATCAACATCACCCGCGGCGTCATCCTTCGCGGCGCGGGAATCGCTCATCTCTGGACGGACGGCCTCGCTCTCTTCGCCATGGGCACCGCCCTCCTGATCCTCGCCGCCCGCCGCTTCCAGAAAAAAGTCATCATGGCCTGACCCTTCGCCTGGCTAACGTCGCCTGGTTGGTGGGTCTGTTTCAGGTAGCCCAGAGCTCGCTGCTTTCCACATCCCCGTTTGTGGACCACCACCGGCACATGTCCGGTTACCCGACTAACCACCCAAATGGAATCGCATCATCGAAGGGAAAGCGGCTCCCAAGGCAGGACCCTCTACACCTGGCACTCTACTTGAACGGATCCTTCCGGATGCCCCGTCACTAGTGCGGAACGATAGTGAGCATCTGCTATGATAGCGTCAGGCGGCGTAACTGCTGCCGTCATCGATCAAATGCCATCAGTCGCGCTTGACTACATCACGATTCGGGGCTTCAAGAGCATCGCTTCATTGGATAAGCTGCCGTTGAAGCCCGTTAATGTCCTGATCGGCCCCAATGGCTCAGGCAAGTCGAATTTTATCGGGGTCTTTGCGTTCCTCCACGCCATTCGAGAAGGGCGGTTGAGAGATTATGTGACCAGAGCGGGAGGTGCGGAGAAGGTGCTGCACTTTGGCTCGAAAACGACGAAGGAACTCTATATCCACCTATCGTTCAACAACGAAGTGAACCAATACGAATTGAAGCTCTCTCCCACAGAGGACGATGGCCTCTATCCGTCTTCAGAGACGATCTCCTTCTGGGACAAGGCGCGTTATCCCAAGAAACCTTACGATGACTCTCTATCGGCCCGCGAACATGGTCGAGAAGCCGGTATCAGTGATCCAAAACTGGCGAAAATTCCCGGATGGGTGAGGACGCGCCTAGGTGGATGGCGTCTCTATCATTTACACGATACCAGCTCATCTTCACCGATGCGTAAGACTGCGAAAGTAGACGATAATGACTTTCTTCGGCCTGACGGTTCGAACCTTGCCTCTTTTCTCTATTACCTGCGCGAGAAGGAGGAAACCTCCTACAGCTTGATTCGGCGGACGATCCAGCGGGTCGCCCCATTTTTTGATGACTTTAGGTTAGAGCCTCTGAGGTTAAAGCCCGACGACATCAAACTCGAATGGAGGCATAAGAACTCGGATCAGTATTTCGATGCCTCATCGCTCTCTGATGGCACGCTTCGATTCATCGCATTAACGACCCTTTTTCTTCAGGGCAAGGAGCATCTGCCGTCGGTTGTCCTTGTCGACGAGCCCGAGTTGGGTCTGCACCCCTACGCTATCACAATGCTCGCTTCCCTCATTCGCCAGGCCTCGAAGGACACCCAAGTGATCGTATCGACGCAGTCGTCTCTCCTTTTGGATCACTTTGATCCAGACGACGTGCTGGTTGCGAACCGTGTGGGCAGTGCAACAGAGATAGCGCGTCTAGAGCCTGCGCAATTGTCCGACTGGCGTGACGACTATAGCCTCGGCCAGCTTTGGGAAAAGAATGAATTCAAAGGGCGACCCGTCCCGGAGTGACAATGGCCCGGCTACTGATCCATGTCGAGGGACAAACCGAAGAAGACTTTGTAAATGAGGTTCTGCAAGATCATCTGGTGAACCAAGGTTATGAGTCGGTTGGCGCTAGGATTGTGGGTAATAACCGTCTGCGGCGCAGACGTGGTGGTATCCGTCGCTGGCCCTCAGTACGGAAGGATATTATCAACCACCTTCGCCAAGATTCAGAGTGCATCGCAACGACCATTGTGGATTTCTACGGCCTACCTAAACAAGGAGACGGCGCGTGGCCGGGCCGTGCGGCCGCTACGGGTCAATCGACCCAACGCAAGGCGTCGTGTGTCGAAAAGGCCTTACTGAAGGACATAGTCGAAGCAATGGGGGTGAAATTCGATCCGAAGCGCTTTGTACCTTTCGTCATGATGCATGAGTTCGAGGGTTTGTTGTTCAGTGATTGCGCGGCCTTCGGCCGAGGCATAGGTCAGCCAAGTTTGGAGCCGAGGTTCAGACATGTCCGGGACGAGTTCGCAACACCAGAAGACATAAATGATTCTCCCATCACTGCTCCGTCCAAACGGGTTGAGAACATCGTTCCAGGCTACGAAAAACCGCTCCTGGGTACCCTTGCTGTTTTGGAGATCGGGTTGGCCAAAATTCGCGCAGAGTGCCCTCACTTTGCTGCTTGGCTGGACAGGCTGGAATCACTCGTCAATTAAGGGTTCCCAGGGATTTCGCCCTTAGTTAGGGGGCTTCAATACGTGGAGGTGCCAACACCTCAGATTTAACGCCAAATAGGTCCGACGGTCAAAGATATTGCTTTGGCAGTATGGTCAGCTTGCCGAGCTAGTGGCTTCAGGCCTAAAAACGCTATGTGAAAAGGCACGAACAACATTCTTGGCGGGTAGTCGGCTACTCGGAAATTATCTCGAACAGGCAACTAGCTAACTGCCCAGTGCCTGATAAACGCTCTTACCGGACAAGTAAAATCTCGGCCAACGCGCCCGAAGTCCGCTTCTGAGAAACGCCTGGTTCACATCAAATTGACCCACTACCTCCGGCTGCCTGATTTTGTCTTTTGTTGCCGCGCGGCGTATTCTGCTCACTTCGCTTCCACGTTTAGGAGATTCCGTGTCCTGTCCGATCTGTGAAAAACGCAAGGCCGCTCGCTTCTGCCCTGCCAAGGGCGAGAAAATTTGCGCCGTTTGCTGCGGCACCGAGCGCGAAGTCACTATCGACTGCCCCTCCGACTGCGCCTATCTCGTCGCCGCCCACCGCTACGAAAACGAGCACCAGCGCTCCCTGCCGGCGGATACTCCGTTGCTCGATGAGAAAATCCCGCAGGACATCGTCTACACCCACCAGCAACTCATGGCCGCGCTCGCCTTTTCCATCGCCAAATTTTGCGCTGCCCAGCCCGCCACCGTGGACGCCGACGTCCTCGCCGCTATCCAGGCCCTTGCCGAAACATACAAGACGCTCAGCTCGGGAATCATCTACGAGAAACCCCCGGACGCCCCGTTGCCGCGCGAGCTGTACGCCGCCATGACCGCCTTTATCGCCGAAATCAAAAAGCAGCAGGCGGAACGCGCTGCTTCCGCCAGTCTGAAAAACTCGGAAGTTTTCTATCTCTTGGTTTTTCTTTATCGGATGGGATTGTTGCGCACCAACGGCCGCCCGCGCTCGCGCCGCTTTATTGAATTCCTTCGCGGCCAGTTCCCCCAAGCCCCCGAGCTCAAACGAGAAGAAAGCCGGATTATCGTCCCGTAGAGAGCCACAAACCCGAAGCGTGTCATTCTGAGGCGAACCGATGAGGTTCGCCGATCATGGACTCCGACTCCTGTCGGAAAGAATCTCAACCACAACATCAGCAACCACATCCTCAGTAGCTTCGACATGCTGCACAGGCATACAGCTGCCTCTTCGCCCTTGTGGCACAGCCAATCCTGGCTGTGCGCTTTTCCTTGAACAACTTGGACCAAATTAGAACTATCCCGCCGCGCAGGAATGTCCTCGTTCTATTTGTTGCGCCACCGCAGCGGCATCCCAACTCAAAGACATTTGCGAATGGGGCGCAGTCCGCTTGATTTCATCGCCAGGCCGCGACGCAAAGCTGTGCTTCTGCCGTATCTCCCTCACGCGCGCTGACATCTTTCGTCGGTACTCCTCCGGTGCGTACCCATTCCGCGAGTACCACTGTTCATACTGCTTCGCCAGCCGCGGAAATTTCTCCCGTACAAAAGGCAGGAACTGCTTCGCCGATGACGGCATCAGGAATAATGCGTTGGAGAAAAACCACTGTGCCCCTGCTTCCTTCGCCGCTGCCGCCACTGCTTCCAATTCTCCATCGCGGTCGGTGATTCCCGGGATCAACGGTGCCGCGGACACCCCGACCGCAAGCCCCGCTTCGTGCAACTGTTTCACCGCCGCGAGCCGCAAGTCCGGCCGTGGCGCTCTCGGCTCCAGCAATCGCGCCAGTCGCGGCCGCAGAGTCGTAATCGTAATGCTCAGAAATAGCGCCGACCGCGCCGCAATCCGCCGCAACACATCTATATCGCGCACGATCTGATTCGATTTCGTGGTGATCGAAACGCTCAATCCCTCGCGTCGCGCCAGCTCTTCCAGGCACGCCCGCGTCACGCCATGCTCCCGCTCCGCTGGCTGATACGGATCCGTCGCCGTCCCAATCGCGATGTGTTCCGGCTGTGTTCCGCCGGAATTCTGTGACGTATACGAATACTTGTGCAAAATATCGTAGGCCAGCAGCGGCGCGGCATCTTTTTTCACAAAAATCTTTTTCTCGAATTCCGCGCCGTCCAGCTCCATGTATTCGTGCGTGTATCGCGCATAGCAATACCGGCACCCAAACTCACACCCGCGATACGGATTGATCGTCCATTCGAACGGCACGCGCTTCGAATCGCACCGGTTCAGAATCGACTTCACCGGCAGCAGAAAATACTCCGGCCGCTCGGCCGATTTCCGCTGCGTTTTCGCCGGCGGAGAGGAGGCAGCGAGGCGGGCGATGCCGACCAGTCGCGCGGTAGCGCGCTCGTGCAGAAGAGCCATCGCGCGCTCCGGCGGAAGGGCGGCAGCATTTCGGGTCCGGTTATCCGCGCAGTTTTGGGGACTGCGCAGCGACCGAGACGACGGAGGGCAATCCGCCGTGGGGCAACCTGAAGTGTTTCCGTCCGGGCCAGTCGTAACCGGGGCAGGTTCGCTGGCCTCTTGCTTTGGGCTTATGTCACTTGGGCTCACAGGGTAGGTCAGCTGCTCTGCAGTTTCACAGAACAGTGATGCTGTAGTTTGTCGTGCGAAGCGGCGCCGAATCGGAAAATTCGGCGCACGGTTGGTTAATGGGGAGTGAACTGGGGACATAGCTCACCTCGAAGCTCACTCGCATTCTTTCGCTTTTTATTCGCCTTGTCAAGAGCTTTCGCTTTCTATTCTTGTTTGTGCCTCTTGCGTCTCCCCGTCTCTTTACCGGCCGAGGCGCGCCACGATTGTCTACCGCCGCCCCTCGGGGTATCCTCTCTTGTCCCGGAGGTCCACTTGCCCAAGCGTGCTCGAACAACGTGCCTTCTCCTGGTTTCCGCTTCCCTGCTCCTCGTTGGTGCGAGCACTTCCTCAGCTCAAACCCCAACGCCTCCCAAGAAGCCCCTAGCTGGACCACCCGCGCCCCAATCCTCGCACTACCCCATTCTTCTTCTCGCTCTCGGCAACGATCCTTCCTGGAGCTGGAACCTCCGCATCGGGCAGAAAGGCCCTGAGCGCCTCGACCGTCAGGGCTACCCTCCTATCACGCTAGAACCTGCCGAGGTCGCCCGCGAAGGCACCTCCGACTCCTGGACCTATCACGCCAAGGACACCGGTACCACCGCCTCCCTTTCCGTTCACCTCACGCGTGAATCCTGTACAGACCCCGCCTCCGGCACGAAATACAATTTCCGCGCCGTCGTCGATCACGCGCAAATCGGCACGCTCAATGGCTGCGCCCGCATTGCCGCCGAACTCTTTCCCAAAATCGTCAACCCAGCCAACCAGACCGACGACGATGAGGACTCCGCCAAGAAGAAGCCTCCTGTTGAAACCATCACCAATTTCAAGCCCCCTGTCGCTGTCGCTTTTATCAATTCTGCCGGTAAAGTCGTCACCAGTCTCGGCGCAATCAAAAAAATCGCGGCACCCGAAGGCTCCGAGCTGGCTTTATCGCACGACGGCAAAAAGCTTCTCTACACTCGCTCCGACTCCAAGACAGGTCCCGAACACACCATCGCCCTCTACGATTTCAACACCGGCCGTTCCACAGATCTCGTTCACGGTCTCGTCCGCCAGGCCTTCTGGTCGCCGGATGACTCTCGCGTGGCCTTCGTAAAATTTCAGGACCAGCAGTGGCAAATTTGGACATTCGCCGCAGCCACGCCCGAATCAGCGGCGCCGTTTTATGTCAACAACGTCAACGCTCTGCACGGCTGGGTAGATGCCCACACCCTCCTCGCCAGCGACATTGAAAACCTCTACTGGATCAGCGAAGACAGCAGGCCAATTCAAACTCTCGCGCTCAAGGATCTTTACGGCCCCGTTTTTCAGTTGATGAGTTCGGACACCATCCGCGTAAACCCCGCGAATCCGGACTTGCTGCTCGTTTCCGCGGACTACCAAACCCCTCCCGCAGGTGCGCCGAAGGATTCCATGAATCTCGCCGCCGGCTTCCTCCTCTATGAAGTGCGCTCCAAGCGCCGAGTCGTTCTCAGTCCCCCCGACCAACGGGCCCGCGCCGCGGAGTGGTCGCGCGACGGCATTCAGATTTTCTACACGCGTCGTCTTGCGGCCAATTCCTCCTCCACATTCAGAATCTTCTGGGACGGCAGCGGTGCCGGCCCGCGCCGCTACTTGGACGGCACCGACCTCGTCATCGGCCAGTGAACAATCCCTCGGGGATCTCCCCCCTTAGCCCTCGGGTTGTCATTCCCTAGGCATTAGCCGATACGCTTCCTCCCCAGCTTCTGAGCCCCCGGCCAACCGGACGTCACGCTATACTCCTATAATGGCGACACCTTCCCCGGTCGAACCACGACAAGTCGGCATTCTCGTCCTCGACGATGACGCCCAGGGCTCCGCCGTGCGTCAGATCCTCGATTCCGAGAGCTGGCGCGTGCGCATCGTTCCGGACACGAAGCTTCTCCTCGCCGAGCTGAAAACCGCCGAATGGTCGCTCGTCATTGCTAATATCGCTCTGACCGGCATCGATACCCCGGCTTTCATCACTCTCCGCGAACTCGCCAGCGTTCCGGCGGAAGAAGGGGGTCGCATTCGCGTCCTCTACCTCGTCCCGGAATTGACCGGCAGCCAGTATGTCGGGGCGCTCGAAAGCTCCCGGCTTCCTTACGTCGTCCGCCCCTACCATCTCCACGACTTCCTCGAAAAAGTCAGTGACCTCCTCGTCGAGGTCAAAGCCATTGAAGCGCCCCTCCGCCAGGTGCGCTACGAATTCGGCAGCCTGCGCAAAAAGAAAAAGCAGGCCGGCCGCTCCAACTCCATGTTTGCCTCACGCGATTCCTACGGCTACACCGACGAGGAGCTCGCCGAATACGAGCGCCAGGAAGCCGAATCTTCCAAGACCAAGCGTATCAAGCCACGCACCAACCTCGGCGGCTCCGACCGCTAGTTCCTCCCGGGCCCACCGCGGTCGCCTACATTTTCTCCTACCTTCTTTTCCGCTCTGATCCCCCTCCGCGCTCTCCGTGCACTCTGGGTTGAGCGGTTTTTGCCTTTTCTTTCTTCCTGCAAGAAATCCAATTCTCCCCGTTCTAATCCCGTGCATGTCCTCAAGGGTTCAAGCACAGGAGGCTTTCATGGAACGACCACTTTTAAACGCCGTAATGGGCAGCCTGCTCGGCATCAGCACCCTCGGCGGCCTGGCCTTTGTTTCGGCCGCGCCAGATCCTACAGCCCCACCCAAATCTGAAGGAGGCTGGCGGCTACTCGAGCCGGTCAGCTACGAAAACATCGCCATTTCCCCGGTCGTCACCCCGTCCACGCAGGACACCAGCGCCTTCCTCACCCTCGATGAGGGCCTTTCCAGCGGCGATGTCGTCGTCAGCGAGCAGGGTGCCATTGGACTGGCCCGCAGCCGCGACGGCCGCCCCATTCCTGCGCCCCAAAACACATCCGGCGCCTCGGTCAATCAGCTCGTCCTGATCAACCGCGGCAAGCGTCCCTTGCTTCTCCTGGCGGGTGAACTGGTGAGCGGCGGCAAGCAGGATCGCATCATTGGCAAAGACCGCATCGTCCCGGTCGGCGCGCCGCCTCTTCCTCTCGATGTCTTCTGCGTCGAGCACGGCCGCTGGACCGGCAGCAGCTCCCAATTTGTCGCGTCCAAGACCATCGTCCACCCCAGCGTCCGCGAGAAGGCCGCCGTGGATCAGGAGCAGACCAAAGTCTGGTCCGCTGTAGCCAGCGGCTCGACCGCGGCGGCTCCACCTGCTGCACCGCGCGCGGTTCTCTCCATGAGCGAGCTCACCAGCGTCATGAGAGAAGAAGCTCCCACGCAGTCCTACGACAAGATTTATAAGTCGAGGCAGATTGGCGGCTCCATCGACAGTTTCGTCGAGGAAGTGCAGAAGCGTTTCGCGCGCGCCACATCCGGCCTGAAGGGCGAGCGCGTCGTCGGCGTAGTCGTGGCTTACGGCGGTGAAGTCGCCTGGAGCGACATCTTCGCCTCCGGCGACCTCTTCGATCACTACTGGAGCAAACTCCTACGCAGCTACGCCGTCGAAGCCCTGGCCCGGCCGACTCTGCGCGAAGTCGCCTCTCGCGATGACGCCCGGGATTTTCTCCGCCGCCTGAACGGCCGCGAAATCCAGGAGAGCGAGCCCGGCGTCTACCGCTGGCTCGAAATCACCGAAGGCAAGCTCACCCAAATCGAGCTCGATGCGCTGCAACCCAAACCCATGACCCTCCACCGCCTCCTCTTGCACCGCACCTCATGAGGATCCGGCGAGGGACCTTGCAACCGTAGGGGCACACGCCGCGGCGTGTGCCCCTACAATGAATTTTCGACACGTCGCACTTCACTTCGATCCGTCGTGCAGGCGAGGAGATGCGTCAGCGTCCCGCTCCACGACGGATGCTGCAACTCCGGTGCAATTTCCGCCAGCGGCACCAGCACAAATCGCCGCTGTGTCATCCTCGGATGCGGCACCTGCAATTCCGGCGTGTCGATCGTCTTCTGTCCGTACAATAGAATGTCCATATCAATCAGCCGCGGCCCCTTGGCGATCAGCTTCTTGCTCCCCATGCGCGCTTCGATCTGCCTCAACTCTCTCAACAACGCCAATGGCTCCAACTCTGTCTCTCCCTCCAACACGCAATTCAAGAACCATGGCTGCTCCAGAAAGTCCACCGGCTCCGTTTCATAGAGCGACGACACGCGCCGCACGCGCACACCGGCTCCCGCCAACGCCGCAATCGCCGCGCGGAGATTCGCCTCGCGGTCTCCCACGTTCGACCCCAGCGACAAATAAATTTTCTTCTCCCCCATGACCTACCCATTGTAGCCCCGGCGTTCTCTCTGTTGGTCATGACCGGAGGGTCGGGATGGCTTCCGCTTCAGCGGTCTCGTTGGATTGCTGCTCGGCGAGGCGGGCGGCTTGAGAGCGGGCGAGACTGTTCATCAGGTACTAGCCGTCGGCGGCGTCTTGCTCCTCCTGCACTTCTCGGCGCAGAGGGGTGAGACTGTTGAGGAGCAACTGGCAGAGGTAGGCCAAGGCGACGGCGTCCTGGCGGGCGATGCGTTTGCGAGCGAACTGTTTAACGAGATTGCCGAGGAAGAGATTCACCGCATCAGCGCTGGCGAAGTCTTCGATGGAGCCGAGAAGCTCGGCGGCGATGGTTTCAGGATCCGGGGCGGGACTACTCGCACTGCTTCGGTCTGCGTGGTAGGCGCAGAGAGAAGAGCGCTTCTCTCCACTCGGGGAACGGTGATTCTTGTCAATCAGCATGTGGCAACGCTGGCCGCGGGAATTCTTGTACTGACAGTGAGATTCGGTGTGATGTTTGGTGGACATGGGATTAGCCTTTCGAGTCTGGAAGTGACGAGGTGAGAAAATAAGGAAAAAAGCAGATCCCTCGCGATAAAGCTCTGGACTCGGAGGCTGCACCGGGAGCCCGTCCCGATCGGACTCGGGACTCGCGCACCTCGTCGGGCGCTCGCCGCGGCGGGTTCGGGATGACAAACAAAAGGGGTGGCCCCCCTCCCCCTATGTTTTTGAAACGATATGATTCCAAAAGAGTTAGAGGGCGGGGGTCTGCAAACGATATGATTCCATGGGGGTTAGTGAGCAGTGGGTAGTGGTTCGTGCGTAGTGAAGAGAACGCACGGGACTTATAGGAGAGGGCGCAGGCGGAGGGGTGGGAACGCGAAGGGGAACGGTCGGGGTTGTGACTGACCAACACAACTCATATTAACATAGACGTAATAGGCCTGTCAAGTGTGTACTTACTTGCTATTCGAACGAGTTGTGAAAAAGAGTTCGAACGCGATACGAGGGATTTCCCATTCTTGTATCTTGTCGGGTCAGGACGTCCAAGCCGCCTGCCTTCGGTCTTATCAAGGGGCAGCGGGAAGAAGGGCTTGACTCTGGACTATACTCCAGGGTGTAGATTTCAGAAAGAGGAGACATGGCGATGCACATCGGCAACGTTGCAAGGAAGATTGGTCTCACTCCCGATGCGATTCGTTTCTATGAGCGCAACGCTCTCCTGCCCCGTGCGCCACGGAGCGCTGGTGGATTTCGTCAATACGCGGACGCCGACGTGGAAACGCTGGAATTCATCCGGCGAGTGCAGGGCCTGGGATTTACGCTCCGAGAAGTCCGAGAGTTTTTGGAACTGCGGCGCCGCCGGTTGCAGCCGTGCGCGCCGGTGCGCCAACGATTGGAACAAAAACTCTTGCACGTCCGCGAGAAGCTTGTGGACCTTCACAACTTGGAGCACGAGCTGCGCACGACTCTGCGCGCTTGCAAGAGAGAACTACGCAGACGAAATGCGCGCTGTCCGCTGTTGTCTGAACCGGGCGCACGGAAACCGGAGAATGCAAAGTGAGAGTCGAAGTCCTGTACGTTGCAGAGTGCCCGTCCCATCCGGCAGCGGTGAAGCTTGTCAAGGATGTCTTGGCCGCAGAAGGCATAGTGGCAGACATTCGCGAGGTGCTCGTCGCCGACGAAAGAATGGCAAGCGAGCTCAGATTTCGTGGATCCCCGACCATCCGAATCAACGGACGCGACATCGCAGTCGAGCCGCAGAAGGGGCAAACCTTCACACTGAGTTGCCGTTTGTACCCGGGATCGAAACCGATCGGAGTGCCACCAGCAGAGATTATTCATCGCGCGGTGCTAGAGGCCCGCGAAGGAGATAAGCGGTGAAGCAAGGAACAGGAATCTCGGCGTCGTTGGCAGCCGTTGTGAGTTCCATGATTACGATTGGTTGCTGCCTTCCGCTCGGCTTCGCCGCCGCGCTCGGCGTTGCGAGTGCGAGCGCGTTCATGACGACGCTGCGCCCGTGGCTTCTGGGACTGTCCGTGGCGCTGCTTGGCTTTGGATTCTGGCAGCAACATCGCGCGGCGCAGTGCGCCGTCCAAGGCAGATTGCTGGGCAAAGTATTGCTTTGGGGCGCATTGGCCATGGTCTTGGGAATGATTCTCTTTCCCCAACAGATCGCTGGATTTATCGCCGATCGGTTCTGAGAGTGGGATGATGAACAGGAAGAGGGCAGTCCTTGTCGCGGTGGCAGCGTTCGGTTTGGCCCTGGCCGCCGTGTATCTGTGGGGTCCTTCTTCGGCGCCATCAGGCCAGGAGCCGCTCCTCGCGCTCTCGGATACAAATTTCAGCCAGTTCGCCAATGCCTTTGACGCCGACCCGGACGTTCCTCGCTTGGTTCTGCTTCTTTCTCCGACTTGAGCAATTTGTCTGCGGGGGGCCTCCGCAGCTCAGCAAGTCCTAGCTCGGCATCCAGAGCGAAAAGTGCGCGTTCTGGTCGTTTGGGAGCCGATCCTTGCCACCGACTGGACAGCGCCAAGCGGTAGCGCCCTCGCGCGGATTCCCGGACGCGGGGTGCGGCAGTTTTGGGATCCAAAGCATATGGTGACACAGGCACTGAGTGAAATCGCCAAGCAAAAGGCCGGGCAACCCGTACCGGACTGCTGCGTCCAGAAAGGATTCTACTGGGATGAGGCGATTCTCTACGCACCCCACTCTCACTGGAAGGATGCGCCAGCCGCCGTCTTTTGGAACGGCCCGGTTGTTCGAGTTATTCCGGGCCTGGAGAAGGCGCTCAACGGACAGCAGTGATGGCTGGCCTCTGTTTCTTTCAACCCACCTGCCCGAAGTAGTGCCAAGCGCTTAGGGTGCGCCACGCGCCAGCCAAGTCGAACCGGCCAACGGTTTCGGCGAGCGGTGCCCGAGACCGGTGGTTTATTTTACCGAGGCACTTCTTACAGGCCTATAATCCCTGCTATTCATGGCCCTGACAAATGGCACAAAACTGGGTCCCTACGAGATCGTCGCGCCGCTGGGCGCGGGCGGGATGGGAGAAGTGTACCGCGCGCGCGACACACGCCTGGACCGCAGCGTCGCCATCAAGATACTTCCTGCTCATTTTTCTTCCGATCCCGTCCGCAAGCAGCGCTTCGAACGTGAAGCAAAAACCATCTCCAGCCTGAATCATCCACATATTTGTGTGCTGCACGACATTGGGAGTCAGGACGGGATCGATTTTCTAGTGATGGAGTGCGTGGAAGGAGAGACTCTCGCCAAGCGGCTGGAAAAAGGTGCGCTGCCGCTGGAGCAAGTGTTGAAGTACGGCGCGCAAATTGCCGATGCCCTCGATAAGGCGCATCGCAGCGGCGTGGTGCATCGCGACCTAAAGCCCGGCAACATCATGCTGACGCCCACAGGGGCGAAACTCCTCGATTTCGGTTTGGCCAAACCAGCAGCGCCGCTGGCCAGTGTGGCCACGTTGACCGCGGCGGTAACGCAATCCTCACCGATGACCGAACAAGGAGCAATCGTCGGGACATTTCAATACATGTCGCCCGAGCAGGTGGAAGGGAAAGAAGTGGATGCGCGGAGCGACATTTTTTCGTTCGGGGCGATGCTGTACGAGATGGTGACAGGACGGCGCGCGTTCCCCGGGAAGAGCCAGTTGAGCGTGGCGTCGGCGATCCTGGAAAAGGAGCCGGAGCCGATCAGCGCGGTAAAGCCGATGACGCCACCGGCATTGGACCATGCGGTAAAAAAATGTCTGGCAAAAATCCCTGATGAGCGATGGCAGAGCGCGAGCGACATGGCCAGCGAGCTGAAGTGGATCGCCGAGAGCGGATCCCATATTGGAGGAGTGTCGGCGAGGCAGAAGAGCGAGAGAGGCCGCAGGGGCTGGGTGACGGCCGGAATTGCTCTCGCCGCGCTTTTTGCCGGACTTGGGGTGGCGTACTTTTGGCGGCCTACGCCGGACCGCCGCGTCATTCGTTCTTCGATCTTGCCTCCGGAAAAATCGTCCTTCGCCGAGAGCGCAAATGACTGGGCCTCGGTGGCCGTCTCGCCCGACGGGTCACGCATTGTGGTTGGCGTAGTTGGTCAAGCAGGTCCGGAAATGTTGTATGTTCGCCCGCTGGACGCGCTTACTGGCCAGGTCCTAGCCGGGACAGAGGGGGCCTCTTTTCCATTTTGGTCGCCCAACGGCCATTCCATCGGTTTCTTTGCTGATGGTCAACTCAAAACAATCGATGCCTCGGGCGGTCCAGTCCAGGTGCTTTGTCCGGGGCCCGAAGGACGCGGCGGGACCTGGAACCGGGATGGCTTGATCGTCTTTGCCCCTTCGCCATTTGCAAGCCTCTTTCGTGTAGCCGCAACAGGAGGTGCGCCGGTAGCTGTAACCAAGCTGGACACTGCACGCCACGAAGACACCCATCGCTGGCCGCAGTTCCTGCCTGATGGTCGGCATTTTCTCTATCTTGCCAGGACCACAGACATTACCACCAGTGAGATTCATCTTGGCTCTATCGATTCAGTTGAGCCAGTGAGCGTCTTGGGCGCGACTGGCAATCCCGTTTATGCTCCGCCTGGATTGCTTCTTTATCCACGCGGGGACATCCTGGTGGCGCAGCCCTTCGATGCAGATCGCTTCCGCGTATCCGGCGAATCCGTCCCCATTGCGGACCAAGTCTCGTGGAACGGAAACGTAAACCATTCAGCTTTCTCTGTGTCCACCAACGGCGTCCTGGCATACACAAGAGCCGTTGGAAAAGGAGTCTCCGAACTGATTTGGATGGACCGGAATGGAAAAATTCTTGGCAAGGTTGGAGAGCCCGGACTTTATTTCGGCCCCAGCCTCTCCCCGGATGGCCGGAAACTCGCCGTCGAAATTTACGATACTCATACCTCTACAAACAGCGATATCTGGATTTACGACCTGACGCAGGGTTCGAGGACGCGGCTGACCTTTAGTCAACCAAATGAGCAGAACCGCCTTCCTGTCTGGTCGCCCGACGGAAACCGAATTGTGTTCAGCTCCGACCGCGGCGGGCACTCTCAAATCTATGAGAAATCGGTAAGCGGCGTGGGCGCCGAGAACGTGGTGTCTCCGAGCGAAGGACATCGCTACGCGACCACGTGGTCTGCGGATGGCCAATTCATCGCCGGTTTTCAGGAGAACCCGCAACACGGCAGCCTACAATTCCTTGTGCTATCCAGACCTGCGGGCGATAAGACGATTCCTTTCTTGTCAGGCATTTCTGGACTCTCGCGTTTCACTTTTCCCCGAATTTCTCCGAATGGGAAGTGGATCGCGTATGTCTCATGGGAATCGGGCCGCGGGGAGGTTTATATTTCATCGTTTCCGAGTGGGGCCGGCAAGTGGCAGGTCTCCGCGAACGGAGGAAATTCACCCGCGTGGCGGCACGACGGGAAGGAGCTATTCTACATTGTAGGATCGAACGACACGATGACGGCTGTGGAGATCTCTGAGCGAAAGGAGAGTCCCGTGGTAGGAAAGATCCACCCTCTGTTTCGCACGCGTCGAGTTCCCTCCCCAAGCTGGCCTTACGACGTCTCGGCAGACGGGAACCTGTTCTTGATCAATAGCGTCCTGCAGTCTGCCGTGCCTGAGCCGATCACGCTGGTCCTGAACTGGGACGCAGAGTTGAGAAAGAAATGAGCCTCGCCGCGGGCAGCAAGCTCGGGCCGTACGAGATCGTCGCGCCGCTGGGCGCGGGGGGCATGGGCGAGGTGTACCGCGCGCGCGACACACGCCTGGACCGCACGGTGGCGATCAAAGTTTTGCCGCAGCATCTCGCCGATACGCCCGAAGCGCGGCAGCGCTTCGAGCGCGAAGCCCGCGCTGTCTCTGCGCTGAATCATCCCCACATCTGCACGTTGCACGACGTGGGCTCGCAGGACGGGACCGAGTATCTCGTCATGGAGTACCTGGAAGGCGCAACGCTCGCGGCGCGCCTGGAGAAAGGGCCGCTGCCGCTCGCTCAAGTGCTTCAATACGGCATCCAGATCGCCGACGCGCTGGACAAGGCACACCGCAGCAGCATCGTGCATCGCGACTTGAAGCCCGGCAACATCATGCTGACGAAGTCGGGCGCGAAGCTGCTGGATTTTGGGCTGGCCAAGGCGGTGGTGCCGCTGGCGTCGGGAGTGACACTGACGGCTGCGGTGACGCGAACGACTCCGGTCACGCAGCAGGGCACCATCGTCGGAACTTTCCAATACATGTCGCCCGAGCAGGTGGAAGGCAAAGAAGTGGATGGGCGGAGCGATATTTTTTCATTTGGCGC
This sequence comes from Candidatus Acidiferrum sp., assembly GCA_035544995.1. Classification (GTDB taxonomy): domain Bacteria; phylum Acidobacteriota; class Terriglobia; order Acidiferrales; family UBA7541; genus Acidiferrum. The sequence goes on along the minus strand of DASZZI010000053.1, from coordinate 8,375 downwards.
GGTGCTGTACGAGATGGTGACCGGGCGGCGTGCGTTTCCAGGTAAGAGCCAGCTCAGCGTGGCCTCAGCGATACTGGAGAAGGAGCCGGAGCCGATCAGCGCGCTGCAGCCGATGACGCCGCCAGCGCTGGAGCGCACGGTCAAGCGCTGCCTGGCAAAAGAACCGGACGACCGCTGGCAGACGGCGCGGGACCTGGAATTGGAGTTGAAGTGGATCGCCGAAGGTGGCTCGCAGGTCACGTCGGCGCCGACTGCCGCAGCGAAAGGCATTCGTGCGCGCTGGCGAGGAGCCCTGCTGTGGGGCGTCGTGTCGTTGTTCCTAGCGGCCATTACCGGCCTTGCTATCTGGAATCTGAAGCCCTCGCCGCCCCGGCCTGTGTCGCGTTTTGTGATTGCGCTGCCCCCCGGTCAGCGGCTTGCAAAACTGGATCAACCCGCCATGGCTCTTTCACCCGACGGAAACCATCTCGCCTATGTTGCCATCCAAGGCGGCACCCAGCAGCTTTATCTGCGGGCGATGGATAGCCTGGAGGCCAGTCCCCTCCCCGGCACCGAAGGAGCTAGCGAGCCTTTCTTCTCACCCGACGACCAATGGCTGGGGTTTTTTGCGGGCGGAAAGCTGAAGAAGGTCTCGGTGAGCGGGGGAGCGGCGCTCACCCTAGGCGATGCTGCGAACCCTCAAGGGGCAAGTTGGGGCAGCCAGGGGATAATCGCCTTCGCACCTACACAAACCTCACCTCTCCAGCAAGTGTCGGAGGCGGGAGGCGCTCCACAACCGCTGACTCGTCTCGAGAAAGGAGAGGTCGCCCACCGCTGGCCGGAGTTCCTACCTGGCGGCAAGGCAGTGCTCTTTGCTGCCTCAACAGCCGGCTTTAATTGGGCCAACGCGCCGGTCGCTGTCCAGTCGGTCGGGACGGGCGAACGGCGGAACCTGATCGCGGGGGGCACGCAGCCCCGCTACGTGGCCTCTGGACACCTGATTTATGCGCAAGGGGGGAGCCTGACGGCCGTGCCGTTCGATCCCCAGCGGCTCGCGATCACTGGCGCGGCGGTCCCCGTGGTGGAGAGCGTCCTGCAATCCAGAATCAGCGGAGCCGCCCAATACAGCTTTTCCGCCACCGGATCGCTGGTCTATGTTCCGGGGGGCGTTCAGGCGGACCAAAGCAGGCTGGCGTGGGTCAGTCGCACTGGGGCAGAGCAGCCCGTGGCTGCCCCTGCCCGCGCCTACCTGTTCCCGCGGCTTTCCCCCGACGGCCGGCGGGTAGCCGTGGCCATCGAGGAACAGGAGGCTCAAATCTGGCTGTACGATCTCTCCCGGGAGACGTTGACCCGGTTTACGTTTGAGGGGAATGCGAACCTTAACCCGGCTTGGACACCGGATGGCAAACGGATCGCGTTTCAATCAATCAGGGAAGGGGCACCGAACATTTTCTGGCAACTGGCCGACGGGAGTGGCGGGCTGGAGCGGTTGACAACCAGCGAGCAAACCCATGTTCCGGTGTCCTGGTCCCCGGATGGGCAACTGCTGGCCTTCATTGAAGTCAATCGGACCACGGGCTGGGACATCTGGGTGCTGCGGCTGGGTGACCGCAAGGCGCAGCCGTTCCTCCGAACGCTGTTCAACGAAAGTGCGCCGCGGTTTTCCCCCGACGGGCGCTGGCTGGCTTATATCTCGAACGAATCCGGCCGCTATGAAATCTACGTACAGCCCTATCCGGGCCCCGGCGGCAAATGGCAAATCTCGACGGAAGGCGGCACAGAGCCAGCCTGGAACCCCAACGGGCGGGAGCTGTTCTACCGCAGCGGCGACAAGATGATGGCCGTGGACATTGCCACTCAGCCAGGTTTCACTGCGGGCAAGCCCCGGGTGCTCTTCGAGGGACGGTACGAGCCGACCCCGGCAACGAGCCCCAACTACGACGTGTCGCCCGACGGCCAGCGCTTCCTGATGCTCAAGTCCGCCGAAGCAGGCGAGGCGGCGCCGACGCAAATCTACGTTGTGCTGAACTGGTTTGAAGAGCTGAAGCGCCGCGTCCCGGCAGGGAAGAATTGAAGAAGCTCGTTCAACAGACCACTACTTATTACTCACTCTTTTCTCAAAACAATCGCGGCTGGCGCTTCGGCAGTTCCCTGCCGAAATACTCGTACGCGCGCGGAGTCGCGACGCGTCCGCGCGGCGTGCGGTCGATCATGCCGATCTGCATCAGGTAGGGCTCGTACATCTCTTCGATGGCGTCTTCTTCTTCGCTCAGCGCCGCCGCGAGCGTGCCCACGCCGACCGGCCCGCCCGCATATTTATCAAGGAGCGCGAGCATGAGGTTGCGGTCGACTTCATCGAGCCCGTTTTCGTCCACGCCCAGCATTTGTAATGCTTCCTGGGCGACGGCGCGCGTGATGCGGCCCGCGGCGCGGACCTCCGCAAAATCGCGCGAGCGGCGGAGCAAACGATTTGCCACGCGCGGTGTTCCGCGGCAGCGCCGGGCGATTTCTTCCGCGCCGCCCTCATCCATCTGGATGTTCAAAATTTTCGCTGAGCGGTGAATGATGATCAGCAAATCTTCCGGCTCGTAAAAATCAAGGCGGTGCACGATGCCGAAGCGCGAGCGCAGCGGCGCGGTAATCAATCCCGCGCGCGTCGTCGCCCCCACCAGCGTGAAGCGGCCCAGCGTAAAGGGATGAATCCGCGCGCCCGGCCCTTGGCCGATGATGAGGTCTAGGCGAAAATCTTCCATCGCCGGGTACAGCACCTCTTCCACCGCGGGCTGCAGCCGGTGAATTTCATCGAGAAAGAAAACTTCCTTGGATTCGAGCGAAGTGAGTATCGCGGTCAAGTCGCCTTTGCGTTCCAGCAGCGGACCGGCGCTGGTCTTGATGGGCACGTTCAATTCATTGGCGATAATCTGCGCCAGGGTGGTCTTGCCCAGTCCCGGCGGACCATACAACAATACGTGATCCAGCGCTTCGTCGCGGCTGCGCGCGGCCTGAATGGCAATCTGGATGTTTTCTTTGACGCGTTTCTGTCCGATGTATTCGTCCAGCCGCTTTGGCCGCACGCTCGCTTCGATTCGCGCGTCCTCGTCAAACGGCTGTCCGGAGACAACCCGCTCGGGAAGTTTCTGTTGCATCATCCGTTTTGCCGTTCCGTCCGCCATGTCGATGTGACCACCAAACTATCGCGTGTCAATTTCTTGGGCTGAGATCCTTCGCCCGCCGCGGCGGGCTCAGAATGACAACAACGTGGTTACGACGTGCTTCTCGCGGCGCGACCCTTTGGGGCGCTCAAAGCCTGCAAAGCCGCGCGCAGCAACTTCTCAAAGTTCGCGCTACCCGCCTCGCGCCGCGCTTCTCCCACCGCTTTCTCCGCCACGCGCCCGTCGTATCCCAAATTCACCAGCGCCGAAACCACATCGGCTTCCACTCCCGCGGGCGAAGACGCCGCCGGCCTCTCCGCTTCCACGGCCACCGCTTCCAGCTTGTCCTTCAACTCCACTACGATGCGCTCCGCCGTCTTCCGCCCCACGCCCGGAATCCTGGTCAACCGCACCAGATCGCTCCCGCGGATCGCCGGGACCAGCTCCTCAACGCTCATCCCCGACAAAATTTTCAGCGCCAGCGTTGGGCCCACCCCCGACGCCGACAACAGCATCTCAAAGAAATGTTTTTCGCGCGAGGAAAGAAAGCCGTACAGTGCCAGCGCGTCTTCGCGCACATGCGTGTGAATCAGAAGAGTCACTTCGGTATGAAGCTCGCCGAGCGAGGCGTACGTTGAGAGCGGCACCTGCACGAGATATCCGACGCCACCCACATCCACGAGCACTTGGTTCGGTCTTTTTCCGGCGAGCTGTCCGCGGAGCTGGCCAATCATCGCTCGTCAGTATTGCCGCTTTCTCTTCGCCCGTCAACGCGCAGGCAATCTTACCGAGCGTAGCGGCCCACAAGTTCTGCTTGCGCGAGGATGTGACCCTGCATCGCGCGCTCGGCGTCGGCTTTCGTCGCGCCGGCTTTCAGATTGAGCTTCGCATCGAGCGCATAGAGCTTGAAGAAATACCGGTGCCGCTTGCCGGGCGGAGGACACGGACCGCCATAACCAATTTTGCCGAAATCGTTTCGGCCTTGCCGCGCGCCGCCGGCAAGGTGCTCCTGCTTCGGCATGTTCTCCGAAAGTTCCCTCGTATCCTCGGGAAAGTCGTAAAGAACCCAATGCACCCAAGTGCCGCGCGGCGCATCCGGGTCATCCATGATGACTGCAAAACTCTGCGTCCCGGCCGGCGGCTCCTTCCAGGTCAGCTTCGGCGAAACGTCAGACCCGTCGCAGGTAAATCTCTTGGGGATCGCTCCCCCAGCCGAAAACGCCGTGGTTGCCAGCTGGAAGGACATCATTCTTCCTCAGCGGCGCGTGCGATCCTTCCGCACAGCTTCATCGATCAGCGCATCCAGTTCATTTCTAGTCAAAGTAACGTGATCGCGTGCGTTCTCCCCGCTGTCGCTGGTTACCGGAAGATCCGCGCCTCCACCTGGCGGCGGCGAAACAAAATATCTGGAACGCGCGGCCATCAGTTTGGCCACCTCGCGGCTCGATAGCAGTGCCGGCGTGCCGGCATTCTCCGCAGCGAGCGTGATCTTCGCGAAGTGTTCGATCGTCTCCATGCGGAAAAAAGCGGTCAACAAATCCGCTCCGCACGTCACGGCGCCGTGATTCGCCAGGAGCAAAGCGTCATAGTGCGGGACGCAAGGCTCGAGCGCGGCGCTCAGTTCGGGCGTTCCCGGCGTTCCATACTTCACCAGCGGAATTTGACCGAGCCCGACAATCACTTCAGGAAGCAGGGCTTGATCGAGCGCACGCCCCGCGACGGCAAATCCGGTCGCCGTAGGCGGATGCGCGTGACAAATCGCATGCACATCCGCGCGCATGCGATAAAACAAAAGATGCATCGCCAGTTCGGAAGACGCTTTGCGGTCCCCCGCGACCTGCCGCCCTTCGAGGTCGATGATGACCAGATCCTCCGGCGCCAGCATCCCTTTATTCATGCACGTCGGCGTCGTCAGAATTCGTCCGTCGCCCAGCCGGACGGAGAGATTGCCTTCGCAAGCGACGTTAAACCCACACTCGTACATCCAGCGTCCAACCACGCAAAGATCAGCGCGATGCTGCTGCTCGGATTTGTCGTGGCCGGGGGAAATAATGTTGTCCGACATCGGCGCGACTCCAGACTAGCGGGGAACTAGTACCGCGGAGCGGAAGGATACACATTTTGGCCGAACTGCGCCAGTAAAAGAAGAAAACTGCCACTTGCTCTCCGCCAAGGCCTGGGCGCCGGACGTTACGCGTAGATTCCGCGGAGCTTGAGCGCGCTGGCCACGCGGTCGATCGCCAGCATGTAAGCAGCGATGCGATTGTTCACCTTGTGCATTCCGGCGTAGCGCACTACTTCGTCGAAAGCATTATCCATCACGTCGAACAGCCGCTCGTTTACTTCGCTCTCGCGCCAGAAGAATCCCTGGCGGTCCTGTACCCACTCGAAGTAGCTGACCGTCACGCCGCCGGCATTTCCTAAAATATCCGGCACGGTGAAAATTCCCTTGGCATCAATGATCGCGTCGGCCTGCCACGTCGTCGGCCCGTTCGCGCCTTCGCACAAGATCTTCGCCTGCACCTGACTCGCATTTCTCGCCGTGATCTGATTTTCAATTGCCGCCGGTATGGCAATGTCGCAGGGCTGAAACAGGACGTCCGGCGAGCCCATCTTCGTTCCCCCGCCCGGGAAATCCTGCAGCACTTTTTTCTGCGTGTACACCCAGTCCATCACCTTGGGCACATCGAAGCCCTTTTCGTTGTACAGGCCCCCGCTGATGTCCGCCAGCCCGATAATTTTGTAGCCGGCTTTGTGCATCAGGTCCGCTGCCATCGAGCCTACGTTGCCGAAACCCTGAACCACCACGCGGCAGCCTCCTTTCTTCATGCCCAGCTTCACCAGGGCCTTGTCACAGCACATCATCAAGCCGCGGCCCGTCGCTTCCCGCCTCCCGCGCGATCCGCCCAGCTCGATGGGCTTGCCGGTAACCACGGCGGTGGTCGCTTGTCCCACGTGCATGGCGTAGGTATCCATCACCCACGCCATAGTTTGCTCGTTGGTGCCCACATCCGGCGCGGGTACGTCCCGCTCCGGCCCCAGCCACCCGGCCAGTTCCGCAGTGTAGCGGCGCGTCAGCCGCTCGAGTTCGCTCTTGGACATCTTTCGCGGGTCGCAGATCACCCCACCTTTTGCTCCGCCAAATGGAATGTTAACCACCGCGCATTTCCACGTCATCCACGTCGCCAGCGCGCGCATTTCGTCAAGGGTCACGTCCGGCGCAAAGCGGATCCCGCCCTTGCCCGGCCCGCGCACCGTCGAATGCAGTACCCGGTAGCCCGTGAACACTTCAAGCTGCCCGTTGTCCATCCCCACGGGAATGTATAGGGTGATCTCTTTGCTGGGATATTTCAGATAGCGGTAAATTCCTTGTTCGAGGCCCAGTTTCTTCGCGGCAACTTCAAAGCGCGCTTCGGCGTTCTGGTAGACAGTCATTTCTTCCGGTGCAGGCGCTTGCGACATGCGGAAATCTCCTTTGAACCCCTATCCCCGTTATGCCGGCTTGGACACCACTTCAAGCCACTGCCCGAGTTGGGCCCAATTCTCAGGGACAGAAGGAATCGCCACTGAAACGCGGTGACGCTGTCGAGCGAGCAGGTTGCCCAGAATGCGGAGGTGTTCCCGCGTCGCCTGGGTTCCCTCAGCCACCACGACTCGGACTTGGGCATCGTTGCCGTGGAGGACGTTCAGGATGCCCGCAGCGAGATGCCTTGCGCTGGACTGGTCCAACGCTCCCTCCAGCTTGACGATGGTGCTTCGGAGAGCGCGCTCGATGTCCACACGAAGTGATCCCAGGGGGCCCGGGCGGAGGGCCCAGCGTGAGCTGCGAAGCGTGAGGCGGCGGAGCTTGGGATGCTGAAAGCGGTCATGGCGCAGAGTAAAACGAGTCCACGCGGCAGCCAGCGGCGCCAGGAGCGACATGCACCGCTGCCCAAGACTCGGCGGGCCGAGCGCCGCTTCGATTTCCGTCTCGAGACGGGCAGCGGCTTCGGGGGTTGGCCCATGACGCTTCGCCACGCGGAAAAGTGGGTACGCCTTCCGAATCTCTTCGGCCCATCGCGACGCCTTGGCGCGGAGATAAGGGGAGTCCGAATTGTGGTATCGCTTCCAGCCGGCGAACCAAGTCTCGACCGATCGCAAAACGGACGGACCCAGAAGGCGGAAATCCGTCTCAAAACATTCGCGCTGCAACGCCTCGATTTCCCCTGGGGTCATGCTGGGATGACGGACCATCGCGGTGAACCCATCGCATTTCCGGTAGTAGCGCTCGGGATTCTCCGCCAACTCGCGGTGAAGCCGTCCCTCTCGCACGACACGCTCGAAAAAGGGCGTCCCGGGGGTCGGACCGTAGATCAGGAACTGGGCGTAGGTCGGCTTCAGCGCCAGGAACTCCGACAGTTCTTCGCGGATGACATCGACCGTCTGATAGTCGAAGCCCAGGATCACCGAGGAGAGAACCGTGATGCCGTGCGAGCGCAAGTCTGGTATCAGCTCCTCCACCGGCCGGCCCTGCTGCTTGGCAAAACCGGACCGCTTTCCCTCGTAGCCGACCCAAACTCCGTCAATGCCGGTCTCGAGCAACTCGCGCGGGGTCATCCGGCTGAGCGCCTTCACGGTGGCGAAGGCGAAGATCGAAAGCGGTCTCCCTCGCTCGAGGACCAGCTCCCGCAGGCGGGTGGCGCGGTCCCGGGCAATAAGAAAATCCTCGTCGATGATTGCCAGGTTCATCCCAGGATCGATCTCCAGGTAGCGGTCGATCACCCGATAAATGTCGTCGCCGGTAGGAAGCAAACGCACGTGTTGACGCTTAAAGAAGTGGGAAGTGCAACAGAAGTCGCACCCGTGAGGACAACCGAGCCCGGCGAAGATCATCCCTGTCCGATGCACCGGAACTGAGAAGACCCGCAAGGTGCTGATCACGAGGGGATGGTCGTAGGGCATCGGTCGGGACGGCTCTCCGAGAACCTCCCGGAAAAAGCTGACGCCCTCTCCCCGGCAAACATAGTCCGCGTAGGGCGCGAGCATCTGGTCATCCACCACGGTCCCGTACCCGCCAAGGACCACTTTGGCGTTCGGGGCGTGCTCTCGCACCAGCGCGACAGCTTCCTTCATCCGCTGGAAGAGCGACAGATTAAATGAAATTCCTACGAATGTTGGAGCTTTGCGCAGTTCACGGATCAATTCGGCATGGGACGGGTAGTGGAGAACGGTGGCCGGCGCATCGAGGTTGGCCGCGATGTAATC
>DASZZI010000052.1:0-35251 GCA_035544995.1 Candidatus Acidiferrum sp. | reverse complement strand
AGCGCCCGCACTCGGCGCTTGGCTACAGGCCGCCTGCCCCCGCGGCCTGTAGCCCCTGGGAAGTAAATGCATCTTCACAGCCCATGGCTGTGATATAAAAACTCTCTCACTTCTCCTGGACTAATAAATCGGGCGGGTCAGGGTCCTGCCCCAGGACACTATGACGAGAGATTGAGAAGCGTGGGCGGGCGACTCACGCCTGCTTGTGTAGTTCGGTAGAAGGCGCGAGAGAAGGGAAATCGCATATTTGGTGCTCGTTCATGGAAATCCGTGCCTTCTGGAGAGAGCAATAGGAACACTATCACCAAAGGATTGCGCATTCTTATCGATCGGAAGAGCAGCTTGACCGAGTCTTGTGGAATTGGTGGTGAGAAGCGCATACCCGTGTACTGGGGCGAGTTTTCCCGGGTTCGGACGATACTCACGCTGATCCGGCAGTGACCGGCCCTCGAAGCGCACGGAAAGCTGTGGCTGCTTATTCTTGCTCAGCAGAAGTGAGTATCAGTTGAGGAGCCACAAATAACTTATGAAATCGACTATTTGCCTCGCGGAGGATCGAGAAGTATGCGAGCCTGCCCTAAAACTGCTTCTCTTAAGCCTGAATATACACTGTTCTGGAACAGCGATTAATCTTTTCTATCCACCTGCAAAGAATGGATTCCTCACCTGGATCAAGAAATGTCCGCAAGTGCGCCTTCAGACGGATCGTCTGAAGAATGGTTATGGGTGGAACGTAAAGCCTCAAGCCATTATGCACCTAATCGACCAGGGTTTTGATGAAGTCATATGGATTGATTCGGACATTATTGTCAATCGAAGCGTACTTCCCATCTTTTCTGGTCTCAAGAGTGACACTCTTGTGGCCACTGAGCATACACTATCCGAAGAGCGCTGCGACTCGAATGCCCTTCGCGCGCGCTTGTGGGGGCTTCCATTGGGTAGAGTTCTGCCATTCGCGCTTAGTTCTGGTGTGCTTCGTGTCACTAAAGATCACTACCACCTAATGGAGCGATGGTGGGAACTCCTGCAGTCAAACAAATACCAGGACTTTCAGAAAAGAGAGTGGCGACAAAGGCCCGTTCACATGCTGGGGGATCAAGACGTATTGACTGCGCTTTTGACATCAAAAGAATTCTCGCGAATTCCGATACACATACTTCGGAGGGGAAAACACATCCTTCAGTTTGACGGGGTATATGGGTATACAGTTGCTGAGCGGATGAGGAACTTGCTAGGCGACGGTCCAACATTCATCCATTCAGGGGCTGGCAAGCCGTGGTCCGAACGATGGCGGTTGGAACCTACCAATGGTCTGAGGGAGTATATCAAAGAGGTTTATCTAGATCTGTCGCCATATACTCTTTCAGCGTTGCGATTCAAGCATGAGTTGGGGTGCGCTACAGAATGGATGGAGCCGCACTACGTGCTAAGTCGGATTCTGCGCGTGCTGGGAATGGGATATCCACCACTCGTCGGTCTGCCTATGGCAGTCTTTGCTGATCTGACGCGCGCCGTAAAATATATACGGAAATCTCCCCGTTCGAATCTTTCTCAAATGGAAACTGGTGGAATGGAAGCTGCGGGCAAGCGGTAGTGTGCAACTCTATGGTTTTCGCAGGGATCGAGTAACCATCACCGACGGACGTTTAAACGACAGGGTTGAATCGTTGTTTGCACGAAAGCTCTCGGACGATAATTTGGATTTGGTGCAGCGAATCGACGCAATGATAAGGCGGCAGGAAGAGCAGCACGCCACACCACTCCGAAAGGCCGAGCCGTGAATCCCTTGGTCTCGATTCTAATACCCGCGTATAACGCCGAGGAGTGGATCGCTGATACGATCCGATCTGCGATTGCACAGACATGGCAACGCAAGGAGATCATCGTCGTGGACGATGGTTCCAGCGATCGGACGGCGGCCGTGGCGCGGAGGTTTGCCTCGAAAGAGGTTACGGTCGTGTCCACGGAGAACCAAGGCGCCGCGGCGGCCCGCAACCATGCTTTGCAGCTCAGTAAGGGGGACTACATTCAGTGGCTGGACGCGGATGATCTTCTTGCTCCAGACAAAGTCGAGCGCCAGCTTGCGACCCTGCGGGAAACCGATAGCAAGCGAATCCTTCTTTCTTCGCCGTGGGCCTACTTCAACTATCGGACTCACTGCGCTCGATTCGTCCCGACTTCCCTGTGGCAAGACCTTTCTCCCGTCGAATGGCTCTTGAGGAAGATGGGTGAAAACCTGCACATGCAAACGGCAACCTGGCTGACGAGCCGGGACCTGGCCGACGCCGCCGGACCTTGGGACACACGGCTCATTAGTGATGACGACGGCGAATATTTTTGCCGTGTGCTTTTGGCATCCGAAGGCACCCGTTTCGTTCCGGAGGCAAGAGTATTCTATAGGATTACTTCGTCAAACCGCTGGAGCTACGTCGGCACCTCAGACAAGAAGAAAGTCGCGCTGCTCCTTTCGATGAAATTACACATTCAGTACCTCCTGTCGCTTGAAGAAAGTGATCGTGCCCGAAAGGCCTGTTTGGCATACCTGCACACTTGGTATGACAATTTCTATCCGGAACGACCGGATCTTGTCGCGGAGTTGCAGGCCTTGGCTACACAACTGCAGGGTTCCATGGAGGTACCCCGCTTGCGCTGGAAGTATGCCTGGTTGAGACCGATGTTTGGGTGGAAAGTTGCAAAATGGACACAAATGGTGCTTCCGCAGCTTAAGGCTTCCATGATTAGGCGTTGGGATAAGGCAATGTATAGGTTAGAGACTGTTGCAGCGGCGCTAAGCCATGCCACCAAAGCTGCCAAGCGCACCCAGGAAGATTAGGACAGGGGAGAGTGAACGTGGCAATTCCTACTCAACAAGTAGAAAAGATCACGGCGATTTGGAACGAACACCTGGAGGTTGCCAAGGCTCTTCCCCGGCTTGTCACAGGCGTTTCAACCGCAGTTGATATCATTCGCTCTTCTCTGGCTGCTGGTGGCCAACTGCTCATCGCAGGAAACGGGGGCTCGGCGGCCGATGCCCAGCACATCGCTGCGGAACTTACGGGCCGCTTCTTGCGCGAGCGGCGGCCGCTCCCAGCCCTCGCGCTGCACGCCAACACATCAGCTCTCACCGCAATTGGAAACGATTACGGATTTGAACACGTGTTTGCCCGTGAACTCTCCGCTCATGCCCGGCCGGGCGATGTGCTGCTGGCGATCTCCACGAGCGGCGACAGTCGGAATATCCTGCGGGCAATTGAGGCCGCTCGCCAAAAAAAAGTCATCGTCATCGGACTGACCGGTGAGTCGGGTGGCCAGATGCGAACGGCGTGCGACCTTTGTCTGTGCGTTCCCTCCAAATCGACGGCGCGCATTCAGGAAATGCACATCACGATCGGCCATACGATCTGCGAGCTTCTGGAAGAGAGGCTGGCGGGGGCATGAAACAGAGTTTTCAAGTCCGTCAGAATGATGTGGACTGCCAAAGTCCTGGAGGGTTGCTTAATTTGATGGAGTCCGTCACAGCCCCTGAGATCGCGGTGGCCCTGCTTACTGGCGGTATTGACAGGCCCTACACATTCGGGCTGGCAATGGAGCTCATCTCAAAAGGGGCAGCCCTGGACGTGATTGGTAGCGATGAGCTGGATTTCCCTGAATTCCGCGACAAACCCGGAATGAACTTTCTTAATCTGCAAGGCAGTCAGCGCGCTGACGTCAGCTTGGTAAGAAAGGTGTTTAGGCTTTCGATGTACTATGCCAAGCTGATTCGCTATGGAGCAACAGCCAAGCCGAAAATCTTTCACATCCTGTGGAATAACAAGTTTGAGCTGTTCGATCGAACGCTGCTTACGCTTTTCTATAGATTGCGGGGGAAAAGGATCGTCCTTACAGTGCACAATGTGAATGCAGGCAGGAGGGACTCTAAAGATACACACCTCAATCGGCTTACGCTGCGAATCCAATATCGGCTGGCCGACCATATCTTCGTTCACACGGAAAGGATGAAGCTCGAACTCAGCGAGGAGTTTGGCGTGCAAGGGGCCCGAGTTACTGTCATCCCGTTCGGGATCAACAATGCTGTTCCGAACACGTGCCTTTCCCAGAGCGAGGCAAAGCGGCACCTGGGCATCCAGGATGACAAAAAGGCGATTTTGTTTTTTGGCAGAATCACACCATACAAGGGACTCGAATACCTGATCAACGCATTTCAGCAGGTCCTGGCCCGGCGCGACGATTACCGGTTGATCGTCGCCGGTAGGCCGGAGAACGACTGTCGAAGATACTGGAGCGCAATCCAGGAAAGGATCCGGGAAGACGTGCGATTGGGGCGAATACTGCTCAGGGCGGACCACATTCCTGATGACGAGACAGAGCTCTACTTTAAAGCGGCCGACGTTCTCGTGTTACCTTACAGGCAGATCTACCAGAGCGGGGTCCTGTTTCTGGGATACAGTTTCGGCCTCCCTATTCTCGCAGCCGATGTGGCTGCTCTCAAGGATGAGATAGTCGAGGGCAAGACGGGGTTCGTATTTAGGCCTGAAGATCCAGTTGACTTGGCGAAGGCCATCGAACGGTACTTCGCGAGTGATTTATTTGTAGACTTAAAAAGCCGGCGCCAGGAGATACGAGATTACGCGACAGAGCGGCATAGCTGGGACGTGGTTGGCCAAGTGACCATGAGCGTATATGCTGACTTGCTTCGAATGCCCTCCTCAAGGGATACAGTCAAATTGTGAAGCACCGAGCGCTTCACTTGACGTCTGGCCCCTCACGAAACCGTCGGCATCAGTTCTGGTCCTGTATTCAATACTGGTTGTCTTCAGCACTATTGAGAGTTGATGAGAACATCTGACAAGTATTGGCTTGGGTGTTCAGGTTCGCCAGTCGCTCGATTCGTTCCTGGCCAAGAGTGCACTGAGATTGTGAGTAGCAGAGTATTTCGAATACTGAAAGATGGAGAGGTTAAGAACGGAGCCAGTCGTGTTTGCGCGGTCATTGCTCGACGCAGCTCAGAATGTACTAGTACTTGGAAACGCATTCGCAAATGGTGGTAAGAATTTTCCCTCAGCTTGCTTGGATTGAGAAGACAGCTCAAAATAGCACCTTCCAGAGCGCTCGTCCATACCGTAACTCCCCTATTTTGAATAACTAAACTGTGCTCTGCACTGGGACGACTGGCAGGCTGATTGCGATATTCCTAGTGTATGCGCCCGTGAGACTAATGGCGGTAGCTTGTCCGGGGGCGGAGCAAGGGTTATTTCAGTTAATCGATACTTCCCTTCCATCGATGTTCTTGAGGCGCACAGATCATGCCCTCTTGAGCCCAGAGTTCTAGAGATGTAAGGCCTCTCGAATGTAGTCCATGTTGCTTCACGGCTACTGACAGCATTTACGCAAGCCCCAAGTTTTGTCGGATCTTTTGCCATCGCGGAGACTCCTCAAATGCCAATTACATGCTCAATGGGGATTATGGCCCACAACGAGGAAGCCAATATTGGGCGGCTACTCGAGGCGGTGCTCTCGCAACGTACGAAGAATGTCACGGTGACAGAGATTGTGGTCGTGGCCAGCGGTTGTACGGACAATACCGAGGCGATTGTACTGGATTGGGCAAAGCGCGACTCGCGCATCCGCCTGCTCTCGCAGGAAAAGCGCATGGGCAAGGCCTCGGCCATCAACGACTACCTGCCACAGGCTCGGGAAAAAATCCTGGTCTTATGCAGCGCCGACCTGCTACCCGAAGTCGACGCCATTGAACAACTGGTAGCCCCCTTCAGCGACCCAGAAGTGGGAATGACCAGCTCGCGGCCCGTGCCGGTGAACGATCCCAGCCAATTTATGGGCTTTGCCGCCCACATGCTATGGAATCTGCATCACGCGATCAACCTGACCAGTTTTAAGGCTGGGGAGATGATCGCAATCCGTAAAATCTTCGAGCGCATTCCGTACCACACGGCGGTAGACGAAGCCAGCATGGAGCCGGTAATCCGAGGTCAGGGTTATCGTGTGCAGTACGTTCCCACAGCGGTCGTTTACAACAAGGGACCGGAAACGGTGGCCGACTTCTTGCGTCAGCGTCGTCGTATCTATGCCGGTCATCTGGCGGTTCGTGACACCCTAGGTTACACCGTTAGCACTTTGAGCCCCCGCAGGATCCTGGTGACCTTGCTCCGCAACCTCGATTTGCGCCCCCGGCCTTTCTTCTGGACTTGCGCTGTTGTCGGGCTCGAGGCCTACGGCCGCGCGCTTGGGTTACGCGACTATAGGAAGCGGCGTGATCACCGGGTGTGGGAGATAGCGACGACTACGAAACAACTCAAGATGCTCGCCAAGTCAACCAGGGAAGCTGGAAACCTTGCCGAGCCTGTCAACCAATCCAAGGTGGGGCCCTAATATATGAATTCTGCAGCAGGCATATTGGCGCGGATTCCCCTGTTCAAACTCTACCGCAGGTTTGGCTGGCCGCAGTTGCTGCCGTTGAATCTCACGTTATCTCCTTCTCCCAAGTGCAACTCCCGTTGCCTGACCTGCAACATTTGGATGAAGCGCGAGAACGAACTGACTATCGACGAATGGGACAAAGTTCTTGCCTCGCTGGGGCAGACGCCGTATTGGTTCACGATTAGCGGCGGAGAACCGCTGATGTATCCGCATGTCGTTGAGCTGGCGCAATTGGTCTATCAACACTGCTCCCCCGGCGTAATCAACATTCCCACCAACGCTATCCTGCCCAACATCCCGGAGCGCGTGGAGCGGATCGCCAAGTCCTGTCCCAAGAGCCAGTTGATCATCAACCTATCGCTGGACGGCGTGGGCGCGAAGCACGACTACATCCGGGGCATTCCAGGAAACTTCGCCAAATTCGAAGAACGCCTGGGGCAACTCCTGTCGTTGCGGAAGACGCTCAAGAATCTGACGGTGGGCATCCACTCCGTGGTTTCGGTGTTCAGCGTCGGGCACCTGGACGAACTGATAGCCTACGCCGACCAGTCGGGTGCCGATCAGTTCATCACCGAGATCGCCGAACCCCGTGTGGAGTTGGATACGGTCGGCCTGCCAATCACGCCCAGCCCGGAAGATTACTCGAGGGCCATCGACCGCCTGATTGCCTACGTCGAGAGCAAACAGTTCACCGGCGTGGCCAAGATCACCGAGGCGCTTCGTGTGGAATACTACAAGCTGGTCAAGCGCATTCTGGACGAGAAAGACCAGGTCATTGACTGCTATGCCGGCTGGGTGAGCGCGCAGATCTATGCCGACGGTACAGTCTGGCCCTGCTGCGTGCGCGCCGACAATCTCGGCAACCTGCGCGACCATCACTACGATTTCAAGGAGATCTGGTTCGGCGACAAAATCAAGGAAATACGCCGCAGCATCGCCGCCAAGGAATGTCACTGCCCGCTGGCCAACGCTGCGTACACCAGCATGCTGCACGACATTCCGACGCTGGCGCGCGTGGGCGCGAACATATTACGTCTAGGCGCTCGCCCGCGAGCGGCGGCCGCAAGCCCGAACCCTCATGCACCCAAGGTCACTGCCGGGACACAACCTTAACCAGCGCCCGAGTCAGGCCCGGGGTGGTGAACTTCGCGGTACAGCCGCCAGAGCTGCGACAGATATGCGAAAACAATCTTCTTGGAAAGCTTGGACTCACCGTGGGCCCGGGGACCAAAGGTATAGGGAACTTCGCCCAGTCGGCAAGGCTGCATGTGGGCGGCGATCTCCAACAGAATCTTGAAACCGCGGACGTTCAGACGGTCGCGGATCTTCAGGAAGTCGTCCCGGCGCATCATGAAGTAGCCGGACATAGGGTCGCGCAGCTTCACTCCGAGGAGCCACTGCGCCAGCTTCGTGCAGCCCCAGGAGCCCAGGCGGCGAATAATGCCCCAATTGGTGGTACCGCCACCGGGCATGTACCTGGTGGCTACCACCAGGTTAGAACCGTTCATCAGCTCCTTGAGCATTCGCGGGAGCACCGCGGGGTCGTGCTGCAGGTCGGCGTCGATGCACGCTAAGGCCTCGCCGGTCGCCGAACTGAAACCGTCCATCACACTAGGCCCAAGCCCGCGATTGGAGGTTCGGCGCAAAACTCGCACCCGCGGGTTGCGGTGTCCGATCTCTTCCACCCGGGCCCAGGTGAGGTCCGGAGAATCGTCATCGCTGACCAAAATCTCGTAATCGGCGCCCTCCAGAAACTTCTCAAGCTCGGCAATGAGCAGGCAGACATTCTCCGACTCGTTATACGTCGGGGAGATTACGCTTAGCTTCATGGGGTCGTGGGGGACATCGTAGCTCAGAAGGTCAAGAGCCGGCAAGCTTGGCAACCTGCGCAATCATCACTACGATTTCAAGGAGATCTGGTTCGGCTACAAAATCAAGGAGATACACCGCAGCATCGCCGCCAAGGAGTGTCAATACCCGCTTGCCAATACTTGCTACACCAACATGTTGCACGACATTCCAACGCTAGCGCGCGTGGGCGCCAAGGTGTTGCGTCGGGGCAACCGGCATCCGCAGGTGGTCATGGGCAGCCCAGGCGAGGCGGTCTCCGCTCCGGCGACGCTTCGGCAGCAGTAGTTTTTGAGGATGAGGACCGTGGCATTCGACTGGTTGGATAAGTTCCATCGCGACAGGGAAAAGGACCCGGCTTATGCCGAGAAAACTCTGGCGGCTTATCGTCTCGGCATGAAGGCTAAGGGGTCCATCGTGGGTGTGATTATTCAGCGGGCGCAAAACTGTTGTGATGCGGCGCGGCAACTGCCCCAGAGTAAGATCTACCATCCCGATGAAGCTCCCCGTCTGCCGCTGCCTGACTGTCCGCAAGGCCGCCGCTGCGTTTGCGTTTATCGGCCGGTCATGAGTTACGAACGAACTAAGGAAGGATGAACGTGTCCACACTTTCCCCCGTGAGGCCACCCGCTCACGACCCGGACCCAAACAGATGCTCAGTCCGGAGACCCGCTAACGGCTCCTTGAAAGCTGGGAGGGGGACCCCAACCGCGCGGGTGCTCAGGTTTGTGCGTTCGATAGGAGTGAGGGACAGCCTGGTCATGGCGATTACCATGGTTTTGGCTGGAGGACTCGACTATGCCGTCAGCGTTTTGGCCGGACGTTGGCTCGTGCCAATCGAGTACGGAATCTTTATCGCTGTTGCCGCTATCCTGCAAGTGTTGGCTCAGCTAACTAACACCATCCGGAATGTCGTGGCGTTCTACACTGCCGAGCTCAGCGTACAACGCGATGCATCGCAGGGCGTGGGGGCATTTGTGCAACGTGTTTGGCGGTGGGGCTGGCGGTGGGGCCTGCTGGCAACTGCGGTGATGGCCATCGTCAGCCCGACGTTGGCCCATTCGCTGCGGCTACCTAATGCCTGGCCACTGTGGACGGCCAGCCCTGTCGTGCTGCTGTTCTTTGTTCGACCGGTCACCGACGGTGCACTTCAGGGACTGCAGGCTTTTGGAGGCTTCGGAGCGGTGCAGGTCTTTCAGTCGCTCCTGCGATTGCTCTTTGCCGCCGGGCTTATCTGGCTAGGATGTCGAGCCGTGGGAGCCATCATCGCATTGCCGCTTGCCATGGCCGCTGCCCTGATGCTGGCGCTGTGGTTGCTACGTCCCTTTTTCCGGGACCACAGCGGGGTCGTTGCCCGGCGGGTGAGCTGGCACTACTCTTCTCACACCCTGCTGGGACTTGCGGCCTTCGCTGTGTTGGCGAACATGGATGCGCTGTTTGTAAAACACTTTTTCAGTCCAAGCATAGCCGGCAATTACGGGCCGGTGGTCACACTGGCCAAGATAGGTTTGTTCCTCCCATTGGCGGTGGGTATTGTCCTTTTCCCCAAAGCCACGCAGCGCCGGGCCAGCGGGCGCGATCCTCGCCCGATCCTCCTGCTGGCGTTGGCGGCGACACTGCTGCCGGGCTTTGTGCTGACGACTGTCTATTTTCTGTTCTCGGGTTTTTTGGTGCGGACGATATTCACCGCTGCCTATGCCAACCCGGGGATTGTCCTGGCAATGGCCAACCTGGCCGCGAGCCTCTACGCCGGTTTGAACATCTGGCTGAATTACGCTCTCTCGCTGAACCGCCCGTCGTTTATATACATCCTGGTCGGCGTTCTCGTCTGGCAGGGATTGGGAATGTTATTTTTTGGTCGCGACAGCCTGGTACACATGACCTTAGTGATGGTATCGGCGGGGCTGGCCGGCAATCTGGTAGGCTTCGCCACCACGTGGTCCAGTATAGCAGCGCCCGAGGTTGCTATCGCGTCTACTACTTAGTTTTGACTTAACAGCAAGCAAATAAAAAAAACAACGACATTATGGCGTGCACTTGAAGTATCTCTGCCCCGGCTTTATCGACACCGGTTTTTTCGAGCGCAGCTGGTTCGGAATGGCCGCGCCGAAGGTCGTCGGTTCGGGCGTCGGCCCGGCCCAGGTAGCACGAGCCGCAATCGCGCTCATCGAGAACAACCGAGATTTCGACATCGTCGGGTGGCGAGAACGCATCGTCGTGCTCGCCGATCGAATCCCCCCCGGCATGGTCGATCGGTGGCTCGGCAGGATGAAGGAGTCACCGCGTTGAACGTCCTCATTACGGGAGCCACGGGCTTCATCGGCGGGGGAATCGCCCGCGCGGCGCTCGCCCGCGGATGGCACCTGACGGCGACGCATCGCGGGGCGCCCCCTGCAAACGCGCCGGGAATCGAATGGCGAACGTTCGACGCCAGTGAAGCCGAGCCGCCCTCCTCGCGCTTTGATGCCGTCATCCATGCTGCCGCGATCCGCCACCGCCACGGAATCGAGCCGAGCGCCTACGGCCGTACGAATGCCGAGCTCACGCGACGAGTCGTCCATCTCGCTCGAACACACGCCGACCGACTCATCCTCATCTCGTCGATCGCCGTCTATGGTTGGCCGAAGAAACTCCCGATCGACGAATCATTTCCACAGACACCGGTTGGCGAATATGGACGCAGCAAGATCGAATGCGAGCGCGTCGTGCGCGAGGCAGGCATCTCCTACACGATCGTCGAACCGTCGATCACCTACGGACCAGGTGACACCAACGGCATGATGGACAAGATCCTGCGTATGGTCGCGCGCAGGCGCTTCGTGATGCCGGGTCTCGGGCGCTCGCGTGTTCAGCTCATCTACATCGACGACCTCGCGCGCCTCGTACTCGACGCGGCAACCTCCCCTCGGACGCGCAACGAGACCTTCATCTGCACCTATCGCGAGCCGATCTCCATCCGCGAGCTCGTTCGGCTGGCTGCCGATGCCGTGGGGACGCGCCTCCCGCTCGTCGGTCCGCCGGTTGCCCTGCTCAAGCTCGGCGCCGTCGCACTCGAGCTCGGCGAACGGGCGGGCCTCATCACCAGCGAGCCGCCGCTCACGCGTGAAAAGCTGGCGACCGTGTCGGTCGACCGCGCCTACAGGATCGATCGCATGCGCGAGCTGCTTGGCGACGAACCGCAGGTAGGCTACGATGAAGGATTCCGCCGCACCGCGCGTGCGCTCGGCCTCGGATCATGACGACAACACACAGAATGCATCTCATGACTGTCGATCTGCTCTCGGTCGGGCAAAGCCCGCCCTTCCGCTCAGGCGGGGCTGATCTCCCCGTGCCCGTAAACAGGAAAGTCAGAAGATGACTTTGGCACTTCCACGAGTCGATGTCGGTCTTGGAACCGCCTATGAGCGAGTGGCAATCTATCACCTGTTCGAACGGTGGGCCGAGAATCGCAACATCGAGACGGCGCTCGAAGGACCGACTGATGGCATGGCGGGGATCCCCGGACTGCACCTGCTCGGCCTCGCACGTAAGGGAACCCGCGTGACCGTCGCCCTGCCCGATACTGAGGCGCTCGACACCGTGCGCGCGATCTATCGGCTGCATGGCGTCGAGGATCGGCTCACAACACTCGAGGTCCTCGGCGACGAATCCACGCTGCCGGGCAACTATGATCTCGTCCTCACCTACAACGCGCTACCGCTCGTCGAGAACTGGCGCTCCTATCTCGAACGGCTGGCCGAACGCGCAAGCCGCTTCTTCTTGGTCTCGGTGACGAATCCCTACTCGTACGGTGTCGGAATTCGAAAGCTCCAGCGCCTCGTGGAATCGGCTCGAGAACCAGAGCTCTTCGATCACGACTCGATTCGCCCATCGGTGCTCGGGCCTTTTCTCGATCGATTCGGCTGCATCGTCGAACACGAGCATCTCGATTGCCCGTGGTGGCCGGATCTCTTCGTGCCGACCGGGCAAACGCTCATCGGCGCAACGCTCACGCGTCTTCCGATCGTTGGAGAGTGGATCGCCGCGCGCATCCCTTCCGAGAGTCCACAACGCAACGGTGCGCCCGAACCGTACCTTTACGGCCGCGACCGCTTTCCGCTGTTCGAGGACGGCCCAGGCTACGAAGAGCTCGCCGCCGCGCTCAAACGTCATCCAGTCTTCGACGGCAAGGGAGCGCTGCTCGGGCGCCTGTTTGGCCACCATCACGCATACCTCATCCAGAATCACTGACGACCGGGCTTGCTTGCACGGCTGGCAGACGCTCACCTATGATGGTGAGTGGGCCCCCTTCTGCTTCGAACGGAAAGGCAGCGATGCTTTTGAGCGCGGTGGTACCAACCTATAATAAGGAGCGGAACCTCCGCCGACTGCTCGGTTCGCTCGCGGAGCAGAAGATCGCGCGCGGCGCGCTCGCCGAGATCGTGGTCGTCGCGAGCGGCTGCGCTGTCTCCACGCTCGACTGGAAGCGCATCTTGAAGCTCGCGCTGCGCCATTTCACGCTCATCAACCCCAAGACCAACAGCGCCTACGTGACGGTTCGTCCCAGGATTTAAGCACGGCTATCGCTTTCAGCGCGAGGCTGAGAAACCTAAGCCACAAATCCGGTAATTCGTACGGATGGAGCCGAAACCCAAAAGGGGAAGGACTAAATTTCATGCATGTTTCGCTCTCGAAATCGCCAGCGACAATGAATACATGCGCCGATCAAGGTCGGCGGACTATAGCGACGAAAATCCGACACTTTTTTTTCGGCGAAACGGCGCGTGACACATGGCTGTCGACAGCCGTGATCTGTCTCATGATAGCGACGTTTCTTGCGCTTTTCTGGTTTCCTGTTAGACGTACTTTCGCAAATGTGGAAGTTAACTACAACGAGGGCTGGAATGCATACCGGGCGGCTATGGTGGCCAGCGGAATCCGTCTCTACGGCTCGCCCCCAAACAGTTTCACCGGTGGGGCTTATCCCCCCCTTTCGTTTCACTTAATCGCCTGGTTAGGAACCACAAGTACGTTTCCCGCGGTAGGCCGTGGGGTCTCGCTGATTTCGCTGATTTTAACCGGGGTCTTTGTATCTCTCATCGTAAGGCGTGGGGGTGCTTCGCGACAGACGGCTGTCTTTTCGTTTCTGCTGTATGAGATTGGAATTGCAATCCTGAGGGCGGACCGCATTGGGATGAACGATCCTCAATTGCTGGCAGAGGCTTTGTCCGCCGCGGGTCTGTATTTCTATGTCCGCAATCCGGATTCCAATCGTCTCTTGTGCGTCTCAGCGCTCCTGTTCTGCCTGTCAGGATTTACCAAACAAACCTCGATCGCGTTTCCTCTCGCAATAGCCATCGGTCTCCTCGTCAGATCACGTAAAAGATTCGCGACTTTTGCGGGCGCGATGCTCTTATCCGCTGGCTTACTGACCGCCATGACTTTGCTAGTTGACGGCCGCTATTTCCCACTCCATTTGATGAGTGGTCGTGCCTATTCATACTGGCTTGGCTGGAGTAACTTCCACCATTATGTGTTAACTTTTCAGAGCCTGATTGTAATCGGAACCGCCTGGTCGATGTGGGCGTTCCGTTCGCGTACGGTGCTCGCGTCCGCATTTGTCTTGAGCCATTTCCTGGCTTTTCTGCTGGCCGGGGGATTTGGTGTTGACTTGAATATATTCTTCAACGCCCTGGCAGCCGCCGTGGTTGTTTGTGGGATCGCCTTATCCGAAATTACTTTTGGACTCGCCGAGGTGCAACCCGCCGCGGTGAACTCGAGCGCGGCGCTGATGTTTGCACTCCTTTTCATCAGCATCATGATTTTCGTTCCTGGGCAGCTCCGCCGCGACCATCAAGAAATTCGGTTTCTACGGGCTCATGAAACCGAGTTTCAGTCCGCAGTTGAATTCGTGAAAACGCGCCCAGGGCCGGCTTTGTGCGAGAGTCTTCTCCTGTGCTATGACGCTGGCAAACCCTTTGAATACGAACCTTTTACTGTCCGGGATCAGGTCAAGACTGGCCGTCTACAAGAGGAAAAGGTACTGCAACTGCTTAGGACCAGCCATTTTCAAACCGTGCAGATTGCCTTACGTTCAGACGAAGAAGATCTCAAGGAAATCGATTTACGGGCGAGCCTCAGTTCCGACCAGAAGGCACCCGATACGGAACGAAGATTTACCCCAAAGTTCATGAAGGAACTTCTGGAAGACTACCAGCTCTCGATTCGGACGTCGCAAATGGCCATCTTTTGTCCAAAATGAAGGGGCCCCACTCAATACAGTGGATGCGAGGATGAAGCCGGAGTCTAGCGTGCAAGCGGCCAACGTCAAGCGCTGGTCAGCCGACGACGACGCATGGCGCGGTTACCGCCGCAACGGCGGCGAGCTCGTACTCGAGGATCGCATCGTCGCGACACTCGCGCTCCTCGAGCCGGTGCCGCAAGGCGCGATGCTAGACGTTGGCTGCGCGACAGGTGTGGTCACTCGCCTCATGGCAGACAAAGCGCTCGTGTCCCGCGTCGTGGGCGTCGACTTTGCTCCGGTCGTCACGGCCGTCGAGACGCGCGCCGTGAATCTCGACTCGGACGAACGCCTCCCTTTTCCCGATGCCACATTCGACGTCGTCACGTGCCTGGAGACCCTTGAGCACGTCCACGATACGGATCATCTGGTCCGCGAGATCCGCCGCGTGTTGAAGGACGACGGATACGCCGTGCTATCGGTCCCCCGCATCGACGGGCTCCTCACGGTGACGATGCTCGCGTTGGGGCTGCAGCCGCCCGCCATCGAATGTTCGCTACTTCGGCGTTACGGCTCTCCCGAGGCGGGGACCCGTGTCTCCGGGCACGTATCCCACTTCACGCGACGTGCCCTCGAGCAACTCGTAGTCGCACAGGGCTTCCGTGTGGACGCGTTTGCGCAGGCAAGCATCTATTCGGCTTGGCGGCTCGCCTCACAGCGACCCGCGCTCTGGAAGCGGCTGCCGCTGTGGGTCCTGTCGCGCGTCCCGTTCAAGCAAGACGTACAGATCGTCCGCCTCCGACCCCAGCCCGTCTGACACGAAGGAAAACGAATTTCAGTCGGCCGTTCAATTTGTAAGAGATCGACCTGGGCCCTCTTTGTGCGAAAGCCTTCTGCTTTGTTACGAGGCTGGCAAACCATTTGAGTATGAGCCGTTCTCTATGCGGGACCAACTTAAGACGGGTCGACTGCACGAGGAGGATGTTCTTCAGCTACTCAGAACGCACCATTTTCAAACCGTGCAGATTGGGTTGCGTCCCGACGAGGAAAGTCTAGAAGGAACAGCCGATTTGCTGGCGAGTCTCGGTTCTGATCAGAAGAAACCCTATACGGAACGAAGATTTACCCCAAAGTTCATGAAGGAACTTCTGGAAGACTACCAGCTCTCGATTCGGACGTCGCAAATGGCCATCTTTTGCCCGAAATGAAAGGACATAGCTCCCTGAACCGGTTTCGTATACCCAGGCACACCAAGACAGTGAAAATCCACATCCTAAATCCACTCGTGGACCGCCGTTGGGATGAACTGGTTACTCGCCACCCCCGGTCTTCGGTATTCCACCACCGAGGTTGGCTGAAAGCATTGGCTCGCACGTACGGATATGAACCGTACGTACTGACGACGGCCTCCGCGGGCGAACCATTGGAGAATGGCATCGCGGTGTGCCGCGTCTCGAGTTGGATAACGGGGACTCGCTTGGTATCGCTGCCGTTTTCGGATCATTGTGAGCCTCTACTAAACAACCACGGTGAGCTCCCGGAATTCATGAACTGGTTGCGAGCAGAATGTGATCTTCAGAAGTGGCGGTACGTGGAGCTACGGCCGTTATTGGCTGACGGTTCGGGTTATGGGCTGCAACCGAGTTGTTCGTACTGGTTCCACGAGCTTGATATAAGGCCGAGTTTGGAACAGATTTTTCGACGAGTGCACAATAATTCTTTCCGACGGAAGATCCAGAGGGCAGTACGGGAACGACTTTCCTTTGAAGCAGGCCACTCTGAGAAACTTTTGGACGAATTCTACCGGCTTCTGCTGACTACCAGGAGACGCCATCAATTGCTCCCTCAGCCGCGAAGCTGGTTCAGAAACTTGCTCGAGTGTATGGGTGACAAGCTTCAGATCAGGCTGACTCGGAAAAACGGTGTTCCGATCGCAGCAATACTCACCCTGCAACATCGATCGTCAGTTGTTTACAAATATGGGTGCTCCGACGAAAGGTTCCACAATCTCGGCGGCATGCCGTTTCTGTTCTGGAGGCTCGTCGAGGAAAGTAAAGCGTCGGGGGCCGAGAAAATTGATTTTGGTCGTACCGACTTGAACAACGAGGGCTTGATTGTGTTCAAGGATAGGCTCGGAACCACCCGAAAATTGATAACATATTATCGTTACACGAGAACAACAAAGCGAGGAGTAGCAACCCTCAGGGACTCTCGGGCGGTCCAGCAGTTTTTCTCCTTTCTGCCGGAAGCTGTTTCTTCTGCCGCCAGCAGAGTTTTGTACCGGCATATGGGCTGACCGTTGTCCTGTGGATGCACTCCGGGATTCTTGACCAATCTAATTGCCTTCGTTGGAACCTGGAATGCTAAAGCTACTTCTGCCGGATCATCGTCTAGAGTCGAGAGAATATGAACAGCGAACTATTGGCAAGTTTGGAGATCAAATTGGAGCGACAGCGCCAATTGTGCATGGAATCTGAGGTATTCTCCCGTGAATCAGCCGCGGGAAAGGTAGGCATGCTGAGTCAAGCTGTGAATGATCGCTATCGCTGCCCCGAGAAGTTTTTCGATCTCGCCCTCAACGAGCAGCTATCCTCCGACGACGGCTATTTTCGATTCGGCCCGAATACAATCTGCTACGGTCGTTCTTGTTCGGGAGCGCGCCGACCTCGGCCTGAGTCTTCTCTTTACGATGCACTCAGGGACGTCATAGCCGACGATGGGAAACTCAGCTTACCCTTCGATCCAACCGAGATTATCGATAATCTTCGCCTGGAACGCTATGCGAACACCCGGGACATGGAGAGCAGCTTCAAGAATTTTTTCCGAAGACTGTACTACCGCTTGCGACCACTCACAAATCTGACAGTGCGAAAGCAGGTTCAGAAATTTCACGCCCGTAATTGGAAAAAGCAGTCCTTTCCCAAGTGGCCTGTAGACACGACGGTTGAGGACATCTGCGAAACACTCCTATTGTTGTCAATGGAAGCTAAAGGTGTGAACGAAGTTCCATTCGTATGGTTCTGGCCGGATGGCGCGAGCGGTTGCCTGACGATGACGCACGACGTGGAAACCAAAGCTGGAAGGGACCATTGCGCGGGCCTGATGGACGTTGATGATTCCTTCGGAATCAAAGCGGCCTTCGGGATCGTCCCAGAGGAA
The DNA here is from genome assembly GCA_035544995.1 of Candidatus Acidiferrum sp. Classification (GTDB taxonomy): domain Bacteria; phylum Acidobacteriota; class Terriglobia; order Acidiferrales; family UBA7541; genus Acidiferrum. The sequence continues at coordinate 17,589 of DASZZI010000052.1, read as the reverse complement.
CGTTATGAGGTTTCTTCAAGTTTGCTTGAGTTGATGCGTAACCGTGGATTTGACGTTATAGTTCAGGACTTGAACCACGACGGCCGGCTTTTTGATAGCAAGAAAGAATTCCTGCGTCGGGCGAAAATGATCAATCGCTATGGGCGCGAATATGGTGCTAAGGGATTCCGGGCTGCGGTACTTTACCGCAAGCCCGAGTGGTATGACGCTTTTGAGTTTGCCTTCGATATGTCGATTCCGAATGTCGCGCACCTTGATCCCCAACACGGTGGATGTTGCACGGTTATACCTTATTTCATTGGGGATGTCCTCGAACTCCCCGTAACCACTATTCAGGACTACACCCTATTCCATGTTCTGAATGAACGTTCTATTGATTTGTGGAAAGCCCAAGTCGACTTAATTCTAGGAAAAAATGGTTTGCTGAGTTTCATCGTTCATCCTGACTACGTCATCGAGGACGATACACTTTCGGTTTATGAAGATCTGCTGGGCTACTTGCGAGAGTTGCGCGAGAAAACGCAGATCTGGTCTGCCCTTCCGGCCGAGGTCGATTCATGGTGGAGAGCGCGAAGCAAGATGTCGCTTGTAGTGGATGGCGGCTCGTGGCGGATTGAAGGCGACGGCGCGGAGCGCGCGGTTTTGGCCTACGCGAAGAACGTCGATGGCAAGCTGGTCTACGAAGTGGCGCCTGCAACGCGGACGCAATGAAGCGTCTTGCGAGCGCTTGAACCGGTGCACTTTGCTATGGAATTTCTTGAGACCAAGCTGCCCGGCGTTTTCGAAGTTCGCATCGAGGCCCAATCCGACGAACGCGGATTCTTTGCGCGAACGTGGTGCCAGCAGGAATTTGAAGCTCGAGGCCTTAGCGGTAAGCTGGTGCAATGCAGCTTGTCGTTCAACCGCCGGAAGGGAACTCTGCGGGGCATGCATTATCAGGTGGCGCCCCACGAGGAAACAAAGCTGATTCGCTGTACCCAAGGCGCGATCTACGACGTGGTCCTTGATCTGCGCCGGCAGTTGCCCACCTTCAAGAATTGGGTCGCGGTCGTGCTAACCTCCGAAAAGCGCAATATGGTTTATGTCCCCCGTGGATGCGCGCACGGTTTTCTGACTTTGGAGGATGGAAGCGAAATCAGTTACCAAATGTCCGAGTTCTTGCACGCGGAATCCGCGCTCGGAGTACGCTGGGACGACCCGGCATTTCAAATCGCCTGGCCGGCGAAAGTGGAAGTGATTTCCGAGCGCGACCGAACGTACCCGGACTTTAAAATAAATTGATGAGCCTGCTGAAGGATTTCGATCAACGCGACCGCGCGGTGCTCGGCCAGGAACTGCACCGCTTTGCGCGGGAACTCTATCCCATTTGCCGGAGCATCACCGGAGACGGGCTTCGGCGGACTCTGTCCATGATTCAGGAACGGATTCCGCTGCAAACCACGGAAGTGCCAACAGGAACGCAAGTTTTTGATTGGACCATTCCTAAAGAGTGGAACATCCGGGATGCCTTCATCAAGTCGGCCGATGGCAAGCGCGTAGTGGACTTCCAGAAATCGAATTTACACGTCATGAATTACAGCACGCCGGTGCACACGACCATGACGCTCGGCGAACTCAAGCCGCATTTGTTCACCCTTCCGGACAAGCCCGACTGGATCCCTTACCGCACTTCCTACTACAACGCGGATTGGGGCTTCTGTCTCTCGCACAATCAGATGCTGGCGCTGAAAGACGGCCAATATGAAGTCTGCATCGACTCGACGCTTGCGGACGGGCGCCTGACTTTGGGCGAATGCTACTTGCCGGGTCGCTCCACCGACGAGGTGCTCATCTCCTGCCATGCCTGCCATCCTTCGCTGGCAAACGACAATCTTTCCGGGCTGAGTGTTGCCACTTTGCTGGCGCAATTTCTCGCCGGGCGGGATCTTCATTGCTCCTACCGGTTCCTCTTCATTCCGGGAACGATCGGAGCAATTACCTGGCTTGCGCGAAATCAGGCAAGCGCGGAGCAGATTCGTCACGGCCTGGTGCTGACCTGTATCGGCGACCAGGGACGCTTTCACTACAAAAAGAGCCGCCAGGGAAAAGCGGTGATTGACCGCGCGGTGATGCATGTGCTCAGTCACCAGACGGATTCACCGGAATTCTTGGAATTCACGCCTTACGGCTACGATGAAAGGCAGTATTGCTCTCCCGGCTTCAATCTTCCGGTTGGCTGCTTGATGCGCAGCGTGTGGGGCAGCTTTCCCGAATATCACACTTCGGCGGACAACCTGGAGTTCGTCCGTCCGGAGCAACTGGCGGAATCGCTTCGCGTCTGCGCCGCCGTTTTGGACGTGCTGGAAAGCAACCGGCGGTACCGCAACCTCAACCCGTACTGCGAACCGCAGCTCGGTAAGCGCAACCTTTTCCGTCCCACGGGCGGCGCAGGGATTGGCGACGAATTGAACGCACGGCTTTGGGTTCTGAATTTTTCCGATGGTGAGCACTCTCTGCTGGACATTGCCGAGCGCTCGCAAATGCCATTCCCGGCGATCCGCGATGCCGCCGATGTGCTGTGCCAGGGTGGTTTGCTTGCGGCTGTTTCCGAAGACAGCGACGCAAGAAAATCCCCGCGTGAGGCTTCCACTGCGGACATTGCTGTAGCTCGGCGAAGCCGGTCTTGAAAACTTCCCTTTCGTAATTTGCCGCACGGACTTGCAAATCGCAACGCGACGATCCTGATTTAATCTGTTTCCAAGAGGAGTTGAAGCTGATGAAGATACTGCTGACAGGTCACAAAGGATACATCGGAGCGGTGGCCGTCTCGATGTTGAGCTCCGCCGGCCACGAGGTCGTTGGCTTGGATACCGATCTGTTTGAAGGCTGCGAATTCGGGGACGGCGTCCAAAGGATTCGCGAGATTCGCAAAGACATCCGCGATCTCACGGAGTCGGATCTCGAGGGCTTCGACGGCGTCGTGCATCTGGCGGCCCTGTCCAACGATCCACTGGGCAACCTGGATTCGAATCTTACTTTCGACATTAACCACAAGGCTTCCGTGCGGCTAGCGGAATCGGCGAAACAAGCGGGCGTCAAGCGCTTTGTGTTTTCCTCTTCCTGCAGCACGTACGGCGCGGCGGGCGACGACTTCCTGGATGAGACCGCCGACCTGAACCCGGTGACCCCGTACGGGGTGTCCAAGGTGCTGGTCGAGCGGGACGTTGCCCAGCTTGCCGATGAGAACTTCAGTCCCACGTACATGAGGAACGCCACGGCGTACGGCGCGTCACCGCGCCTGCGGCTGGATCTCGTATTGAACGAGTTCGTCGCCTCGGCTATGACCACCGGCCGCATCTACATTAAGAGCGATGGCACACCTTGGCGGCCCATCGTGCACATTCGCGACATCATCTCCGCGATGCTTTGCGTGCTCGAAGCACCGACGAGCGCCGTTCACAATAAGACTTTCAACGTTGGCCAAACGGAAGAAAACTACCGCATCAGCGAACTCGCGCAGATCGTCGCCGAAGTTGTGCCCGGCAGCCGCATCGAATACGCGCCCGGCGGCGGCCCGGACAAGCGCTGCTATCGCGTCAACTGCGACAAAGTCCGGCAGGCTCTGCCCGGCTTCCGGCCTCAGTGGACTGCCCGCAAAGGCGCCCAGGAACTATACGACGCCTATCGTGCCTATGGATTGGCCGCCGACGAACTGAAGAGCGGCCGCTATTTTCGGATTAACCAGATTCAGCGCCTCCTGGAAATGGGGAAGCTGGACGTTTCGCTGCGCTGGAACGTCACTGCGCTTCAGAGTTGAGCCCGCTTGCCACATTATCCCCAGGCACGTCGAGAGTTGAGATGAAGGACCTGAAACACAAGGTGATTCGCGGAGGCTTCGCCAAAGCCTTCGCGCAAGGGGCCAGTCTGGTGTTGCGCATGGGCTCCTTGATGGTGCTTGCCCGATTGCTGGCGCCGAAAGAGTTCGGGCTGGTCGGAATGGTCACGGCCTTCACCGGTGTGCTGAACCTCTTCCGGGATTTTGGCCTCTCCTCGGCAACGGTACAGCGCGGGCACGTCACCGACGACCAGATTTCCACGCTGTTTTGGATCAACATTCTGGTTGGCGTGGTCCTGGGCCTCATCTTGGCGGGCATGGCCCGGTTTGTTGCGGTTTTTTATCACGAGCCACGCCTAGTCTGGGTGTCCATCATTCTGGCCACCTCCTTTATCTTCAACGGCGCGGGCGTGCAGCACACGGCGCTTCTCGAGCGGCAGATGCGCTTTACGGCGCTCGCCGCCATCGACATCATCTCCCTGGTGGTCAGCACGGCAATCGTGATTGGCATGGCCGCAACCGGCTTCGGCTATTGGGCGCTCGTAGCAGCTGCCGTGGCTGTTCCTTTAGTCAGCACATTGTGCCTATGGTTTACGACAGGGTGGAGACCTGGGAGGCCCCACTTGCATGAAGAAATTCATTCCATGCTCCGCTTTGGCGGAGCGTTTACCTTGATCAACCTGATCGTCTACGTTGCCTACAACCTGGAAAAAGTCCTGCTCGGCCGGTACTGGGGAGCGAATGCGCTGGGCCTTTATGGACGCGCCTATCAGCTCATCAATCTGCCCACGGAGAATCTCAATTCCGCGTTTTGGGGCGTAGCGTTCTCCGGCCTCTCGCGAGTGCGGCACGAACCCGCTCGCTTTCGCAACTACTTCCTCAAGGGCTATGCCTTAGTCTTGGCATTAACCATACCAATGACCATCGGGGCCGCTCTGTTTGCGCACGATTTGATTTTCGTTCTTCTGGGCCCGAAGTGGAACGACGTGGCCGGCATTTTTCGTTTGCTGGCTCCGACAATCTTGATCTTTGCGCTGATCAATCCCCTGGCATGGCTGACGTTCTCACTCGGGATGGTCGGCCGAAATCTGAAAATCGTATTGGTCCTTGCGCCGCTGGTGATTGGAGGTTACGTCTTGGGATTGCCCTACGGACCGAGAGGAGTCGCGATTGGCTACTCCGCGCTGATGACAATCTGGGCCATCCCGCACATTGCCTGGTGTGTGCATGGCACGGTGATTTCCTTGCGCGATATTTTTGTGGCGGCAAGCCGGCCGTTCGTCTCGGGCATTGTTGCTGGAGGGCTTGCCTTTGGCGTGCAATTTTTCTTCGGGCAATCCCTGCCTTCGCTTCCGAGACTGATCCTCGAAGTGACGGTCCTCCTGGGCGCCTACGTGGCCATGTTGTTTTACGTGATGGGGCAGAAGGCGGTTTACTGGGACCTTCTTCAGGAATTGTGGCGCCGCTCACCGGTGGAGGAAGACACTTTAGTTCCTGCATAACGAGGCTGGGCTGCGGCCCGCCTGAAGCGTTTGGTTCATACTCGCCGCGGAGGTGTTTATTTCTGTTGTGCTCACAGCCGATGAAGTGAAGAAGCCCGGCCCTGCAAAGGCTCAGACAAGGGCGGAAGACCGCTCGTGGCTTTTGCTCACCGGTCTTTTGCTGCTTCCGATTATCGTTGCAGCCGTTCGCTGGATCCTCGATCATCCGTACGGCATTCATTGGGATGAGGCGTTGTACTTCAACAACGTCCTGAGAGACCTTCACAATCTTTATAGCGGAAGCCCGCGGCAGCTCGGCTCGATCCTGATTGGCGGAGACATCCGCCGTCCTCCTGCGAATCTTCTGCTCGCTCTGCCTTTCCTCGCTCTGTTTGGTTTCCACACGGCGATCGCGAGGCTTGTGACGTTGGCTTGCTGGGGCGTGAGCGGCTGGCTCACTTACCTGACGACGCGCCGGATGAGCAGTCCGGCGGCAGGAGCGCTTGCCGTCCTGATCTTCTGCCTGTCCCCGGAAGTGATGTCCGCGAGCATTTTCTTCAGCACGGAAGGCCCTTTTTTCCTAGCCACAGCCGCCATGCTGTATTTCATTTCCTTCTACTGGAATGACGGAGTGGAACACCCACGGGGCTGGATCGGCCTGGGGCTTGCGATTGGTCTCGGGCTCTTATCCAAAAGCTCCTTTATCCTGCTCGCGCTCCCGGTTTTGGCTATCACGATGTTCCTGCTCATCCGTCGCAACCACCTGAGCCTTTCTGCCTGGGCACCCTTTCTCAAAGGAGGTGCAATTGCATTTGTGGTTGCGGCCCCCTGGTGGCTCAAGAATCTCGGCCCTGCTTTGAATTACACCAAATTCGCGAGAGAACAACCCCGCAATTCTTTAGGAGACCCTTCGCTCGTGACTTGGGCAAAGTGGTTCTTCACAGTTGTTGTCAGCTTGATCGGACCCGGTCTAAGCATTCTGATAGGTATCGTTGCAGTTGTGGCGATTCGCAAAATCATCATCAAGAAAGAGATTAGTCTCGGTCCAGTTCATCGAGCGGCACTGATTGCCTGCGGATGCGCCGTTTTGCCACTCATGGTCCTGCAACTTTCTGGCACCAACCACCTTCTTCGGTATCTATGCCCCGCTGTCATTCCGTTCGCGATTGTTGTGGGCGTTTTATCCGATGTGTCCGGCTGGATCCGCTCCCGAGCAGCGATCGTACTCTCCGGTACGCTCGCCTTTGCACAAATACTCATGTTTGTGGCGCCTGTTGCATTTCCGAACCGCCAACCGGTGGACCCGGGATTTTACAATGGAGGGCTTCCCTGGCGAATCATGGTTCGATTTGAACAGTGGGACTGGAAACTGCTTCGAGATATCTCGCAAAGTTGCGGTTTGGAGAAACCCAAAATCGCGTTCCTTGGCATGGGGCGGCCCTTGAATCCTCCGCAGATTTTATACCCCTGGTTCGTTGCAGGGGCATCTCCTTCGGAAAGAAACGGCTATTTCGAACCCCAATGGCTGTGGCGCTATGAACAGGGGCCACTGGACTGGCAACAGGTGATGAGCTCTGCAGAACAGAGCGATATTGTTCTGACGGCGCCAACTTTTGTCGGGCAAGCTACGGATCGGCAAAACTTGGACAACCAATATAATCGTGAATTCGCCGCACGACTCGCTGCCGACCCGCTCTTCCGGGGACCGATTCGTCTTGAAATGGGGCGTTTCGAACCCGTTGAGGTATTGGTGTTTGTAAGGAAAACTCTCGTTTGCCAATCGGGATCAGTGGGGCAGGCTGCGCGGTAGATCGATTCTGCAACTCCGGATTCGAAATCAATTTGCACTCTCCTATGATGCTTCATACTTCTTTGCAAGACCAATCCTGCGGCCCGAGATCGTTTGCCTTTGGGTGTCAGCGACGCCCCTTCCGTAAGAATCAAGTGTGCGCTCGCCGCGCTCCGGGCAATAACAGGCTTGGCTTGGATGCGGATTGCGCGCGGCGTCACACAGCTTGCTATCCGGGAGGCATATGAACCCCCTCGTCAGTTTCGTGGTTCCCTGCTACAAGCTCGCCCATCTGTTGCCGGAGTGTGTCAATTCGATCCTGAAGCAGACCTACCAGAATTATGAAATCCTGATCATGGACAACTGCTCGCCGGACAACACGCCTGAGGTTGCCACTTCGTTTAGCGACCCCCGCGTGAAGCACATCCGCAATGAGACCAACCTTGGCCACGTTCGTAACTTCAATAAGGGCATTACCATGGCACGTGGCAAGTATGTTTGGCTCATCTCACCGGACGACTGGCTCCGAAGTCCCAAAGCTCTTGCACGTTACGTCGACCTGATGGAACGGAATCCTGGGATTGGCTACGCCTTCTGCCGTGCCGTAGAAGTACAAGGCTCAAAGGAGGTGGGCATCGCTCAATGGACCGATTGTGGGGAGCAAGATCAGGTCTGGGAAGGCCCCAGCTTTCTCAAGCGGCTGATTCAGGGCAATTGTGTCCTCTTGTCTGCTGCGATGGTCCGAAAGGAATGCTACGACAAGTACGGTATGTTTTCGCTTGAGATGCCGCATGCCAACGATTGGTATTTGTGGTGCGTTCTCGCGCTTCACTACCAAGTTGGCTATCTGGCTGAGCCATTGCTTTTTGTCAGGATGCACGAAGAGAGTCTCACTTCCGCGTTTAACCAGGGAGGCAACCCTCTCTGCGTAATCGATGAACTTAGTGTTCTTTGGCGCGTCGCGCGGCTGGCGGAACTCGCCGGTGTGATCACTGACCGCCGTGCGTTTAATGAATCAATCGCGACCATAGCTGCTCGAGCATTGACGTATGGGCAACGCGGGCGCGTCATGCCGGGCTTGAGCGAAGCAGATCTCGAAACACTGTTTCGGCAATATGTGAAGGATCGGAAAGATGAAAAGGATTTTCGGGCATGTGTGCACAGCGTTGTGGGAGACGAAGAGTTCTGGCACGGACAAAACAAGAAAGCGGGGCAAGCCTACTGGTTGGCGCTCAAACTCCGCCCTTGGTGGATAAGAACCTGGACAAAGTATTTACTGATGCGCACCGGCGGTCTTGGACTTTACCTCAGACGGCTCATTCTAAACCTGCGGGAGTTTCGTGCAGACGCAAAGTGACGAGGTGAGGAGTCGGTAGCGATGGACATTACCGTCGTTTTGTGTACGTATAACCGTTGCCAGATGCTGGCGCACGCATTGGATAGCGTCGCCGCCTCCAGGGTTCCCATCTCGGTCGAATGGGAAGTTCTAGTGGTTGACAATAATTCGAGCGACCAGACGCACGCCGTGGTTGAGGACTTCTGCCGGCGGTACCCCGGCCGCTTTCGTTATCTGAAGGAACCTCAGCAAGGCTTGTGCTATGCCCGGAACGCTGGGGTTCGGGAGGCTCGTGGCAGTGTGTTGGCCTTCATGGATGATGATGTGACCGTGGATCCAACGTGGGTGTGGAACCTAACTTCGGGCTTGCTCGGCAGCGAATGGGCGGGCGCTGGAGGGCGTATTTTTCCGCTATGGACCTGCTCAATTCCCAATTGGTTATCCACCGAGGGGCTACATGCATTGGCTCCTTTTGTTGCTTTCGATCTCGGTCCTGAAGCTGGCCCGCTCACCCAGCCTCCATTCGGCGCCAACATGGCCTTTCAGAAGAAGATGTTTGAGAAATTCGGTGGTTTTCGAACCGATTTAGACCGCTGTGGTAGCAGCATGCTTGGCAACGGAGACACCGAGTTTGGTCGCAGGTTGTTGACCAGGGGAGAGCGGCTGCGTTATGAACCATCCGCTGTCGTAAATCATCCGGTGACGAAGAACCGGGCTCAGAAAAAATACGTGCTGGCTTGGGAGTTCGGCAAAGGCCGGGGGGATATTCGGGAATTAGGGGTAATGTCCGGCACCAAGTGGTTCGCGTCTGGAATCCCACTGTACCTGCTTCGTAGAATTGCCGTTTGGATGATGCGTTGGATGATCACGATCACGCCGTCCCGGCGATTCTCTTGCAAGCGTAGTGTCTGGGGTCTGGCGGGCGCAATTGTGGAATGTTACGAACAGTCGCACCATGCAAACAAACCAGGCGGTTCCTCCGTTGAAGTCCGCCGCCAGGGTTCCGTATCCTAAACAGGGCAACTGGGCGCACGGTATACGTTACGCGAGGCGGAAGAGGGACAGAGGAATCAGTGCGGTTTCTGCGCTGAAGTCCGCGGCCAGGTTCAGATTCCTAGCCCGGCGGCGGAGTACACTGCGCGGATTAAGGGTTAATGCGCTGTTTGTTGCACCGCCAGACAGTATGACCTGGCGCGATCAAATCTTTGTACACGCGGAGAACGACCTTGCAGAGTAAGACCGAGTCAAATTCTCCCAGCCGGATCGCAGGACTCACGCAAGCTGTGCCAGCGCGCGAAAAATTGCTCTGGATGTATGAGCACCTGACACTCATCCGGGAATTTGAGGAGCGTCTGAAGTGGCTTGTCGAGACCGGAGTGCCGGTCGGGGCCGTCCACTATTACACAGGCCAGGAAGCTTGCGCCGTGGGCGTGTGCGCAGCGCTCGAGCCATCTGACTGGATTGCGTCGACGCATCGCGGGCACGGTCACTGCATCGCGAAGGGTGTCGAAGTGCACCGCATGATGGCTGAACTCTACGGAAAGTCGACGGGGACCAACCGTGGCAAGGGCGGGTCCATGCACATCACCGATATTCATGCCGGCATGCTGGGTGTCAACCCTATCGTGGGCATGGGAGTGACGCACGCAGTCGGAGCTGCGCTCTCTGCCAAGGTGCGTCGGACCCGGCAGGTGGCCGCAGCATTTTTTGGAGAAGGTGCCGCGAGTATCGGAGCCGTCCACGAAGCCATGAACCTCGCTGCAATTTGGAAGCTGCCGGTGTTGTTCGTTTGCGAAAACAATGGCTATGCCCAGTCCACGCCGGTGGAGTACGCGTTGGCAACTCCCCACATTGCCGATCGCGCAGCAGCCTACGGCATGCCCGGCTTAACTGTTGACGGCCAGGACATCATCGCGGTATGGGAGGCGACGGTTGCCGCCGTGGAGCGCGCGCGTAAGGGCCAGGGGCCGTCACTCATTGAGTGCATGACCTACCGGTATCACGGGCACCACCAAGGTGACGATACACACCGTTACCGCACCAGGGAGGAAGAAGAAGCAGCCCGTGGCCGCGATTGCATCCGGCGATTCCGCGAACAACTGCTGGAAAAGGGCGCATTCGATCAAGAAGAGTTGGATGCCATGGATGCAGGTAATCGCAAGAAGATTGATGACGCGGTGGCGTTCGCGGAAGCGAGTCCACTGCCGCAGCCTGCCGATCTTTTTACCGACGTATACGTCACGGAGCCCGAGGGAGAGCGGGAATGATCACTGCGGGCGTACGCGAACTGAGTTTTGGCCAGGCCATCAATGAGGCGATTCGCCAGGAAATGCGGCGCGACCCGACTATCGTGGTCATGGGCGAAGATGTCGCCGGAGGAGCGGGCCGTGCGCACTTGGGATTTGTCGATGCCTGGGGCGGACCGCTCCGTGCCACGCGTGGTTTGATAACGGAATTTGGGCCAGAACGCGTTCTAGACACACCGATTGCAGAGATGGGCTTTCTCGGAGCGGGCGTTGGCGCGGCTATGTCTGGACTGCGGCCGATTGTTGAGATCATGTTCGTGGATCTGATTGGCTGTTGCTATGACCAGATCATGAACCAAGCGGCCAAGATGCACTATATGATGGGCGGCCAGGTCGATCTGCCCCTGGTGATTCGCACTGCTTACGGTACGCGTGGCGGTGATAATCGAACGTATGGTGGCGGCGCGGGTGCGCAGCATTCGCAAACCCTCTATGCTGTCCTGGCGCACATTCCTGGTCTCAAAGTCGTAGTTCCCTCCACCGCGTACAACGCGAAGGGGCTGACGATTTCGGCGATTCGCGACAACGGCCCGGTGATCGTCCTAGAGCACAAGTTTTTAGGCTTGCGCGCAAAGGGCCCTGTGCCGGAAGACGCCTACACCGTGCCGATCGGCCGTGCGCAAATCGTTCGAAAGGGTCGCGATGTGACCCTTTGCGGCATCGGCCGAATGACGCATATCTGCTCGGAAGCTGCAGATTCTCTCCTAAGCGAGGGGATTGATGCGGAAGTCGTGGACGTGCTGACGATTTCGCCGCTCGATGAAGACACGATTTTGGAATCCGTTTCACGTACTCGCCGCTTGGTCGTGGTGGATGAGGATACGCCCACCGCGTCGATGGCCCGCGATATCGCCGCTCGTGTCGCAGACAAGGGCTTTGATGATCTCGACGCACCAATCAAAACTGTTACCGCCCCAGACACACCAGTTCCCTTTGCTGCCGTCTTGGAGGCACATTACACACCCGGCGCGGCACAGGTTATTTCCGCCGTCCACTCATTATTCGGGACGGGAGCCTGACGCCGGTGGCGCGAGCTATTGTTATGCCAAGCATGGGAATGTATACAGAAGAAGGTGTTTTGACGGCTTGGCTGCGCACCGCGGGTTCCCGGGTGACCGTCGGGGAGCCGGTTGCGGAAATTACCACCGAGAAAGCTACCTTTGAAATTCCCGCTCCAGAAGAAGGCACTTTGCACCCCGTGGCTGCACTCGGGACAACGCTCCGAGTGGAATCCTTGATGGGATACATTCTCCAGGATGGGGAAACAGTTCCCGCTTCCATAAATGTCACCCCAGCTTCTGAGAGCCGAGTGCCTGCGCACGTCTCGTCTGCCAGCAACCAAACGTTTCCAGCCGTTGGATCTTTGCGGGCTACCCCCGTTGCGAAGCGCATGGCCGCGCAGCACCACATCGATCTCAAGCAGGTGATGGGGAGTGGTCCCGGAGGACGGATCGTCGAAGCAGACATTCAGGCACTGATCGCAAAACGCGGGCCTATTGGGCAAACATCGGCGGACCACAAGGCTGCCGAACGGTTACCGATGACCGGTTTGCGACGCTCCCTGGCCGAACGTTTGCGCAACACGCTCGCCACGGCGGCATCGACGACGCTGACCCGCGAAGCCAGCGCGGATTTTCTTGTCGTCGCACGGCAAAGGCTGGCGGAGAAGTTAGGCCAAGCGCCAACCTACGACACACTTTTCATCAAGCTGTTCGCAGCCGCGCTGCGTGAGCGCCCGGAATTGAATGCCATTATTGAGGGCGACAGTATTGTGCGACTTGCGGAGATCAATGTTGGTTTCGCCGTGGCGGTGCCCAACGGTCTGATAGTTCCCGTTGTCCGTAACGCCGATTCCGCACCATTTGGAAAAATCGTAGAAACGGTTAGGAACTTGACGGATCGTGTCCTTGCCGGGCGATTGCAGCCCGCTGACGTCGAAGGTGGCACGGCGACGATCAGCAATCTAGGGTGCCATGGCGTTGATGCTTTCACGCCCATTCTGAACGGATCACAATCCGTCATCCTCGGGATTGGACGAATCGTTCAGCGCCCTGTGGTGCATAACGCTGAGCTCACCATAGGTCACACCTGCGTACTTAGTCTCACATTTGATCATCGGGTCGCGGATGGAACTCCGGCAGCCCTATTGCTCGATGCCGTCGTGCGCCGCATGAACGACGAGCAGTTTCTCGCCTCTTTAGATTAGTGTTAGACAGAGACGCGCAATGAGTGACGAAAAGCAAAACAACCTCTCTGAGCTTGCAAGACGCATACGGCAGCACTGCGTTCGCATGACGGGCAAGGCGAACGCTTCGCACATCGGAGGTTCTTTGTCTGCGGCGGATTTGCTCGCCGGCATTTATGGAAGAGCGCTTCGATACGACCCACAGCGTCCCGATTGGCCAGATCGTGACCGGTTCATCATGAGTAAGGGACACGCGTGCTCAGCCTTGTATGCCGTTCTGGCGGAAAGTGACTATTTTCCGGTGGAGCGGCTGGAGACGTTTTATCAAAATGGTTCTCCCCTCGCAGGACATGTGACGCACAAAAATGTGCCAGGTGTCGAGCTCTCCACCGGATCGTTGGGGCACGGGCTCCCTGTAGCCACCGGAATGGCCATTGCAGCTAAGAGGGACGGCAGGCCCAGCCGAATTTTTTGCATGATTAGTGATGGCGAGTGTGACGAGGGCTCGGTTTGGGAGGCCGCACTCTTCGCGCCGCACCATAAGCTCGACAACCTGGTCGTTATTGTCGACTACAACAAGATTCAGAGCCTTGGCGTGGTCAAAGAAGTGATCGACCTGGATCCGTTGGCCGACAAGTGGCGCGCCTTCGGATGGGCGGTCCGCGAACTGGACGGTCATGACATGCTAGCCATTGAAAAAGCTCTGACTCAAGTGCCTTACGAGGCGGGCCGGCCAAGTTGCATCGTCGCGCACACCGTCAAAGGCAAGGGCGTGAGCTTTATGGAGAACAAGTTACTCTGGCACTATCGCGCGCCGCTAGGCGAAGACATGGCTAAGGCCCTCGCAGAACTGGAACCGGCCGAGTGAGAACTGCGTTCATCAGCGAATTGTTCGAGCTCGCCAAGCAGGACGAACGCATCGTTCTGATCGTCGGTGATCTTGGATTCGGCGTGGTCACTCCATTCATGGAGCAGCTGCCTCGTCAATTCCTCAACGCCGGCGTGGCCGAACAAAACATGACTAGCATGGCCGCGGGAATGGCCCTCAGCGGCAAGATTGCACTCACCTATTCCATCGCCAATTTCCCGACGCTGCGCTGCCTCGAGCAAGTCCGCAACGATGTTTGCTACCACGACGCCAACGTAAAAATCGTCTCCGTCGGCGGAGGCTTCACCTACGGCGCAATGGGCGCCACGCACCACGCTCTGGAAGACCTAGCCGTGATGCGCGCCATGCCGGGGCTGGTCGTCGTGGCCCCGGGCGATCCCGTCGAGGCCCGGGCCGCAACGCGCGCGGTCATCGCTTATCAGGGGCCCTGCTATCTCCGCTTGGGGAAGGCCGGCGAGCCGGTCGTACACCAATTGCCCATTGACTTCGAACTCGGCAGAGCGATTCAGATGCGCGAGGGAAGGGACGCCACCCTGATTTCCACGGGTGGCATTCTGCAAAATGTCGTGCGGGCCGCGGAGCGCCTCGCAAGAGAAGGAATCCAGACGCGCGTGCTGAGCATGCACACTCTGAAGCCCTTGGATGCCGAAGCGGTATTGGCTGCAGCCCGCGAGACCGGCGCGATCTTCACCATCGAAGAACACAGCGTCCTCGGCGGTTTGGGAAGCGCCGTGGCAGAAGTCTTGGCCGAAGCCGACGGGATCAAGGTCCCCTTCAAGAGACTTGGTGTCCCTTCCGGGTTCTCACTCCATATCGGCAGCCAGGAATACATGCAAGACTGTCACGGTCTGACCGAGGCAGGAATCGCCGAGAGCGTCGCGAGCGTCATACGCACGGTCACCAGCTCCTGACTACGGAACATTTAGACGTGAATCATGGACACCCTGAAGAATCAACTTGCCGTGGTGACCGGAGCGAGCAGTGGCATCGGCAAAACCATCGCGCTGACTCTTGCGGGGCAGGGAGCTGAGGTCTGCCTCGTGGCGCGTCGCCTCGAAGCCCTCGAAGCAGTTGCAGAACAAATTCGCGCCTCTGGCGCGCGGAGCTACGTCTGTAGCGCAGATCTCACGAGCGATGAAGACCTCAAGTCATTGGCGCAGAAAATCAGCAACGAGTTTGGCCGCGTTGATGTGCTAGTGCTTTGCGGAGGTACCATTTTCCACGGTCCCCTCGAAAGCGCATCATTGGCTGAGTTTGACTCGATGTATCGTTCGAACGTTCGTGCCCACTACGCCTTGACTCAATCGCTACTGCCTCTCTTGCGCAAGCAGAAGGGCCAGATCGTGTTCATCAATTCCTCCGCCGGTCTGCGTTCTCCTGCAACCGTCGGTCAGTTCTCCGCGACACAGCACGCATTTCGCGCTATCGCCGATAGTTTGCGCGACGAAGTCAATGCCGGCGGTATCCGCGTCCTGAGCGTTTTCCCCGGCCGAACCGCTACGCCTCGCATGGAAGCGTTGTTCAAAAAAGAGGGCAAGCCCTACCGCCCGGAGCTGCTTCTGCAACCCGAAGCTATCGCTTCAGTGGTCGTGCACACCCTCTGTCTGCCGCGAACCGCCGAAGTCACCGACATCAGCATTAGACCGATGTTGAAATCCTATTGAGAGAAATGATGAATCCGACCAACCCTCCTCAGTGCCGCTTTTGCAAGTCCGATCTCCAGCACACCTTTGTGGATTTGGGGGTCTCCCCCTTGTGCCAGAGTTTCCTCAGCGCCGAACAGTTGAATCATATGGAACCCTTCTACCCGTTGAACGTTTATGTCTGCGGAAAATGTTTTCTGGTCCAGCTCCAGGAATATGTCGCTCCACAAAATATTTTCAGTGACTACCTCTACTTTGCCTCTTTTTCAGACACCTGGCTGGCGCACGTCAAAGCTTATACCGATGAGATGGTGAAGCGGTTCTCCATTACAGACAGTAGTCTCGTCGTCGAGATCGCCAGCAACGACGGTTATCTGCTCCAATATTTCTTGGAAAAAAACGTGCCAGTGCTTGGTATTGAGCCTGCTGCAAACGTGGCAGCCGCTGCAATTCAAAAGGGCATCCCCTCGCTGATTAAGTTTTTCGGCAGCGCCACGGCTCGCGAATTAGTCGCTGCCGGCAAACACGCCGACCTTCTGCTCGGTAACAACGTCCTCGCCCACGTCCCGGACATCAATGATTTTGTCTCCGGCATGAAAATCTTGCTCAAGCCGCAGGGCGTTATCACTATGGAATTTCCCCATCTGATGCGCCTCATGGAACAAAATCAATTCGATACCATTTACCACGAGCATTTCTCTTATCTCTCCTTCTTTACCGTCGAGAAAATCTTTGCCGCCCACGGATTGACCCTATTCGATGTGGAAGAACTTCCCACCCACGGCGGCTCTCTGAGGATCTACGCCCGGCATACCGACGATTCCTCGAAACCCGTTGGTTCCCGCGTCATTGAATTACGCACCCGCGAAGAATCCGCCGGCTATGCCCGTTTGGAGACCTATTCGCGCTTCGCCGAGCAGGTAGAAGAGACCAAGCGCAAGTTGCTGGAATTCTTGATTCGGGCCAAGCAGAGTGGAAAGAGCATTGTGGGTTATGGCGCTCCTGGCAAAGGTAACACGCTCCTGAACTATTGCGGCATCCGGACGGATTTTCTCAATTACACCGTCGATCGCAGCCCCCACAAGCAAGGGAAATTCTGCCCGGGAACTCGGATCCCCATCTATTCACCCGATCGTATCCGCGAAACCCGTCCCGATTTTCTCTTGATTCTCCCCTGGAACCTAAAAGACGAGATCATGCAGCAGGTCTCTTACATCCGCGAGTGGGGCGGCCAATTCGTGGTTCCCATCCCCGAAGTGATGATTTATTCCTGAATGAGCCAGACGTCCGTTCGGTCCATTGGCAGGCCGTGACGACTAAGGGCCGGGGTTCCACATCGCAGCGGCCCCAAGCTACCTAAGTCACTCAAAGCCATCGGCTTCGACGAGCCTTGGAAGATTTTCCTGAGGTACCCTCATGTGGAAACCGTATGCACAATGTTGCCCTCGCACTTCTCATCGTCCGCCGGATAACCCCGTTTTATCTTTTCTAAGCGCTTTAATTTCAACAATTTGCCCCTGTGCGGTTTGGAGCAGAGTGTGCTTGCTCTTCCCTGATGATTCATCCGTGGTGGTCTGTCGCGCAGTTGCCGTGTGGCGAACGGGGTGGGCATTTGTCAACTAATTTTGGAGATTTCTCGCTGGCTTCTCTCAATCCGACCTCCATTGTCCCCCGCTTCAACATAGTTTGTTCGGGTTTCGATTTTCGCATGAGCTTGGAAGCGCCGCTCGCCTATAGCCTGGTTTCTATCCCTCGGAGGATGCTGCATGTCGCTTAGTTCTTTTCGTTTTATCTATACGGCCGTCCAAACTTCACTGAATCGCGCTTTCATTTTGGGACTGCTCCTCCTCGCAGCGGCGCTGTGTCCGGCTCAGGGCCAGGCAGCTGGCATCAAGCTCGTTCAACACACGAGCCTCAACCTTACGGCAACGACCACGGGATCGCTTGCCTTCAATTTAAACAACACCGCGGGGAATTGGATTGCTGTCTGTGTCCGCGGCGGCAATTCCAGCTCGCAGGTATTCACGATTGCAGATACCAACGTCAACACCTACCGGCAAGCGGCGCAATTGGGTTTCACTTCAAGCGCAGTGACGCTAGCGATCTATTACGCGGAGAACATCAAGGGCGGTGCGAACACCATTAC
>DASZZI010000051.1:0-2069 GCA_035544995.1 Candidatus Acidiferrum sp. | reverse complement strand
CTCGCGTCCTTCGTCACGCAGGCGATCAGCCCTTCGGCATCGAAGCGCGGTGTGAACGCGATTCCTTCTTCCAATTCGCTCTTCCCGGTCTGGCTCGCGCCGGCACCGGGCGATGGAGAGGGCAAGGATGTCAAAGCAAGTTTCCCGTGCCGTGTTCGGCCGCCCAAGCAACAACACCCGGGCCGGACACAGCCCGGGGATCTAGCGCTCGCCCCGCCGCGGATGTGGAGCGCTCACTTGACGCCGCGCAGCATTGTCAAGAACCGGATTTGCTCGGCGGGATCATCGCGAAAGATGCCAGTGAACTGCGTCGTGACGGTTTCCGCGCCGTGTTTGCGAACGCCGCGCATGGACATGCACATATGCTCGGCTTCGAGCATGACGGCGCAGCCACGCGGGCGCAGATGCCGTTCGATCGCGCCCACGATCTGGGTGGTCAATGCCTCCTGCGTTTGCAGGCGTTTGGCGTAGACATCGACGAGCCGCGCCAGTTTGGAAAGCCCGGCCACGCCGGCTTCGGACGGAAAATAGGCAACATGAGCCATGCCGAAAAAAGGCACCATGTGATGCTCGCAGTGCGACGAAAACGGAATCTCGCGGACGAGAACCATATCGTCGTAGCCGTGACCTTCCTCGAACACGCGGGCGAGCACGTCCGTCGCGTCTTGTTGGTATCCGGAAAAGAACTCTTCATAGGCCTTGACGAGTCGTTTTGGCGTGTCGCGGAGACCCTCGCGCGAGGGATCGTCGCCGGTCCAGCGCAAAAGCACCCGCACGGCCGCCTCGGCCTCCTCGCGCGTCGGGCGTGCAAGCGGTGAAATACTGGGTTGGGGCTGTGGACGTTCAAGCAAGGACTTAACCACGGCATCCATGTGGCGCCTCCATTAAAGTTCGAATGAGCGTCCTTGGCCTTGCTCCCCATGAGAGCACCGGACGGACGGTTGTCCGGGGAGTTTCGCTTGGAAATTTGCCAGATCTCGTTCGCCAAACCCTGCTTACCTATATAGTATGCGCGGGGCGCCGTCACCTGGGCCCGGATGTCGGGAGTGTCCCATTGAATTTCAGCACTTTTGCCACCAGAGGCTCCAACGAGGCCCGAGCTTTCGAGTTGACGGCGGCTTTACCGGAACAGCTCAACGCTTCAAGCTCCGATTACTCAATCACCGGCACCGTGTAAGCCAATCCCCCAACGTTCCCCTTGTTTCCCAAGAAATTCGCGTGGCACATAACGCAATTTTCCGAGACTACGGGGATGCTTGTTGCAACGCGCAGGGTGCGCTTTCCACCCGTCTCGACGACCTCCTCGTAGGAATTGTCGCCCGCAAGTAACTTCTTCGCGGCCGTCTGTTCGAAAGCGTCGCGTGGAACATCATCCGGGTCCCCTATCACATCGGTAAGCCCAAGTAACCGGACATCGTACCACCCGTCTTTCTTCAGCGCGGCGAACAGCGCCTTGGCCGCGGTAGCGGCCGGAAAGTCAGAAGGCTTTTTCACATAATGAGAGTCGATCAGGACTATCGCGTTCTTGAAGAGATCATCGAGCATCTTAACCTCTTGCCGCGTCCGCTCCACTGCCGCGTCGGGCTTGCCGGACGCGTTCTCGGCAGCGAATGAAGCGACTCCCCCAATCGTCAGCGGAGCGGCAAGTCCTAAAGCCATTCCGACGATATCTTTTCGCTTTAGTTTCATATTGAGCCTCCATTGTCTTAATGTGTTGACGCCCGTTAGATGATCGGAGAGCGGAAAGGTTCCCGGAAATTATCCGGGCAGCATGAGCCGGTGCAGCACGGCGTTGGTCATCCGCTCGCAGCGCCTGCCGGCGAACGGAAACGTGTCCATCAGGGCGGGCCCGATTTGCTTGTCAAGTTCGTCGCGCACGAGCCGCCGCGCGCGATGCAGCCGCGTCTTCACTGTATCTGGCTGAAGACCGAGGAGGTTCGCGGTGTCCTCGGTACTCATGCCCTCGATCACCCGCGTCATGAATACAATCCGGAATATCTCGGGGAGATTGTCGGTCGCTCTCTCGACAAGCTGTAGAATTTCCCGTTGCGCCATTGTTCGTTCCGGAT
>DASZZI010000050.1:0-5932 GCA_035544995.1 Candidatus Acidiferrum sp. | reverse complement strand
TTCCTGCCTTCGGCCAACAGATCTTGCCGGGCTTGTTGGTGCAAAGGCCGCAGTGCGTCGAGTTGTTGGTAGTAAAGCTCCGCCCGGCGGCGCACGCCGGCTTCGGTGATTTTCGCCAGCCATTCGGCACGATAGCGCGGTTCTATAAAAGGGGCTGTCAAGAGAAAGATCGCCCCTGCGACCGGCGGGCACGGAGAAATTCGTTTTGTCAGCCAGCCCATGTAATGGAGTGAGGTGCTGTGAGTTTTCCTTTTTCCCCAGATTCACCGTGAGCTATACGATGGATAAGATTATTTCGGGTGAGCATGGCAATGCTTACCTGCCGAAATTTCTGGCGGGTGACCGCCTGCTGCTTGTGGTGCACGGAGAAGTGGTTGGGGGCATCAATCTCGCGGGTTTGCAGCCGGGCGACGTCCTAATACAAGGGCAGAAAGTGTCGATTCACCTGCCGCCAGCGGAAGTCTTGAGCACACGAATCGATAATGCGAGGACGAGAGTATATTCACGTGACACCGGCCTTTTCTCTTCCCCAGACCCCAATCTCGAAAGCGAAGTCCGCGAAGAAGCTGAGCGCCAGCTCCAGCAAGCCGCGCTGCAAGATGGCATCCTCAAGATCGCTGCCGACAACGCGCGAAGCACGATCTCGGGCATGTTAAAGGGCTTCGGGTTCCGCGAAGTGGACATCCGCTAGGTTATTGCGTGGGACTGACGGTTCCTAATCCGGGTCTAGTGTTTGCGGCCTCTGATGTCGTCGTAGGCAATTATGGAGAGGACCACAAGGACCCACACGGGGAAGATGCCCATTCCGGGGATGGCTTCCGCAATCAAGCCCGGCAAAATCGCCCATCGACGGCCGAGGATTAGAAACAGGAGTAACGCCGTTCCCAGGTCAATCAACCATTGCATGGGTGGGGCAAGCACCATCCAGAAGGATAGAAAGTCCGAGACAGCAGCGATCAGGAAAGCAACGGCCTGCCGTTTGCGTGAGGGACGCTGAACGGGAGCCAGCACCTCTGTGGGTGTCAAAATAACTGGATGATCGGTCGGCGTTGTCATGACCTCGGTTGCGGTGCTCAAGCCCTCCTCAAATTATCCTGTCATGGGTGCGAACCGCAAGCCATGACCGCGAGAGTTAAGTTGCGCGAAGGGCGCTGCGGAAGGCCGCCAATTAAAGACACTGAGCAACCAGTGTTTCGACGGACGGAAAATAGAAGTCTTGCGCTCACAACTAAAGCCGCAATGTGACTTCTCAAGAGAGGCCTCTGGAGAAGCCGGGGACACATGTCCGGTAAGCGCGTTAATCGTCCAAGTGCCGCGACGGTTGTTTCGGTAAGAGTCGCTTGCCCAAAAACCGCCTGTTCCCAGTAATTGTAAACCCCGGTGCCGCGGTCGCCATGCGGGCGGCAAGCTTGTAGAGATTGCGCGGATTCTTGCCCGAGTTTCGATGACGATTTTGCTATGCTACGGCGCGTGAAACAACCTTTTTTGATTGATACCGATACAGCTTCCGATGATGCCGTTGCGCTGATTATGGCGCTGCGCTCTCCCCAAGTTGAGGTTCTGGCCATCACGACCGTTGCGGGAAACGTGCATGTCCATCAAGCCAGCCGCAATGCGCTATATACCGCGGAGCTTTGTGCTTCGAACGTGCCTGTGTTCACAGGCGCGGAAAAACCCCTCAAACGCGCGCATGTGAGCGCAGAGTGGTTTCACGGACGCGATGGCCTGGGCGATCAGGGCTACCCCCCGCCACACCGCGCTCCGGAAAGACAGAGCGCTCTCGATGCCATCATCGATACGATTAATTCTCACCCGGGCCTGGTGATGGTCACGCTTGGCCCGCTTACGAATGTCGCGCGCGCCGTGCAAAAGAAGCCAGGTATCGCCGCGAAAGTCAGTCGCTGCGTCGTCATGGGAGGCGCGCCCTGCTGCGAGGGCAACGTCACTCCCGCGGCCGAATACAACATCTGGTGCGATCCGGAGGCGGCCCGCATCGTGGTGAGAAGTGGCCTTCCCATCGAACTCGTTGGCTGGCACCTCTGCCGCGGCGAAGCATTACTGAATCCATCCGACATCCAGCAAGTTCTAAGCTTCGACACACCCGTTGCCAAATTTGCCATTGAGTGCAACAGCCGGGCGCAAGAAGCGATTCTTAAGCAGACCGGGGAACACGGGATAAGTTTGCCAGACCCTGTCGCCATGGCCGTCGCGATGGATCCGTCTATCGTTACTTCGCAATCGGCGCACTTCGTGGACGTCGAAACGGAGAGCGAACTTACACGCGGCATGACCGTCGTTGACCGTCTCAACGTCACCGATGACGAACGAAACCGCGATGTTTGGGCCTCACGTCTCGCCGGGGTCCACAAGGCTAAGATCTTCTGGACCATCGACAACGTTCGCTGGAAACAAGCCCTCTACGCGTCGCTGAAGTAGTGCTGCACCCGATGGCACCACGCAACGTTTTCTGTTGCTCGTGAGAACTAAAGTCCATCCTAAGTCCAATAACTGTTGAACAAGGTAACTTTTGATTGGTCAGATTACCGGGCAGCTGCCCAATTGATTTTGGGACGATTCTACTTCTCCGGTAAGCGCGTTAACCAGGCATTTGGGTCCACATGGCTCGTAGTAGGCCTTTCACAAGCAGCTATCCCCCTGGGTTCCGTTCGTTGACTTGCCTTCTGCCACAACCTAAGATGAGCAGCACATGCCAGGCACTGACTCGCTCATCGGCCAAACTTTCTCGCACTACCGCATCGACGAGAAGCTCGGCCGCGGAGGGATGGGCGTTGTCTACAAAGCCGAGGACACCCGGCTCGACCGGGCCGTAGCCCTGAAGTTTCTTCCCGAAGACTTGGCGGAGGACCCTCATTCGCTGGAGCGCTTCAAGCGTGAGGCCAAAGCCGCGTCCGCTCTCAATCACCCTAACATCTGCACCATCTATGACATCGGCGAGCAAGACGGGCGGGCTTTCATTGCCATGGAATTTCTGGATGGCGTAACGCTGAAGCACACGCTCGCTGGGCGTCCGCTGGAAACCGAAACGCTGCTGTTACTGGCCATCGAAATTTCCGAGGCGCTGGATGCGGCCCACGCAAAGGGCATCGTCCATCGCGACATCAAGCCCGCCAACATCTTCGTAACTAGGCGCGGCCATGCCAAGATTCTCGATTTCGGTCTGGCGAAAATCACCCCTGCGGTCAGTCCTTCGAGCAAGGTTGCTCTATCCGGAGCCGAAACGCTCGACGCGGAACATCTGACTAGCCCCGGAACGGCTTTGGGCACCGTCGCCTATATGTCCCCGGAACAGACAAAGGGAAAAGAACTGGATGCCCGTACGGATCTCTTTTCGTTCGGAACGGTGCTCTACGAGATGGCCACTGGGACCTTGCCGTTCCGGGGAGACACGCCGGCACTCATCTTCAAAGCCATTCTGGATCGCGACCCAACTCCGCCCATCCGCCTGAATCCGGATCTTCCGCCCAAGCTGGAAGACATCATGAGCAAGGCCCTGGAAAAAGATCGCAATCTCCGTTACCAGAGTGCCTCGGAGATGCATGCCGACCTGGCACGCCTGCGCCGCGACACCACCACCCGCTCTGTTCCCGTCGCGGCTGCTCCCGACTCTTCGTTGACACCCGCTCCTTCCGCCACGGCGGCCGCGACACCGGCTCAGGCTCCATCCGGAACTACGACCATCACGCTTCCGGCTTGGACTACCAGCAAGCGAACCTGGACGGTGATCTCCGCTGCCCTGATCGTTGTGCTCGCCGTATTTTTCTTCACACGTCGGTCAGTGCGTGCTTTGACCGACAAGGATCTTATCCTGGTTACAGATTTCACGAACACCACCGGCGATCCAGTCTTCGACGGTACCTTGAAAAGTGCCACGGCCGTTGGCTTGGGCCAGTCGCCCTACCTCAACGTAGTGTCCGATCAGAAGGTTCAGCAGACCCTCAAGCTGATGGGCCAACCGGCGGAGGCCCGCATTACCCCGCAGATCGGCCGCCAGATTTGTTCACGGAACGCCATCAAGGCCATGCTCACTGGCTCCATCGCCGCACTGGGAAGTCAGTATGTAATCACGCTGAATGCGGTGAACGCCGCGACAGGCGACAGTTTGGCTGAAGAGCAGGCGCAGGCTTCGAAAAAAGAGGACGTTTTGAACTCCTTGGGCGCAGCCGTATCGAATCTGCGCGGTAAGCTGGGGGAATCGCTTGCCTCCGTCAAGAAATTCGACAAGCCCCTGGATGAAGCCACCACCTCTTCGCTCGAAGCCCTAAAGGCCTACACCGACGCTAAGGTGGCACGCGAAAAAGGCGACGAGTACGGGGCCGTCCCTCTGTTCAAGCATGCCATTGGGCTCGATCCGACTTTTGCCTCTGCCTACGCCTACCTGGGCACGACCTATAGCAATATGGGTCAGACGGAGCTCTATGAGCAGTACTTGAAGAAGGCCTTTGACCTGCGGGACCGTGCCAGCGAGCGCGAGCGGTTCTACATCGCAGGCCACTACTACGATTCGCTCGGCGATATCGAGCAGAGTCTCCAGACTTGGCAACTCTACCATCAGACATATCCCAACGATGAGACCCCGGACTCCAATCTTGCGGTTCTGTATGCTCGGCTAGGAGACCCCGAGAAGGCCCTGCAATTCTCGCTGGAGGGCGTTCGCGTAGCGCCGGACTCCAACTACGGATACCTCAACGCGGCCTACGCCTACGTTGAGTTCGGACGCTTCGAGGAAGCCAAAGCCATCGCCAGCACCGGCTTGCAAAAAACCGATGGCGCTGCCGTGCTACATGCCGTGCTGGCCGTGAACGCCATGGCCCAGGATGACTTGGCCACCGAGCAGCAGGAGGCGGCGCTGACGAGTGCGAGCCCTCCCACCTATCTGCAACTTCTTTTGCCTGCACAAGCAGGGAGGGCCGCTGGCCATGGCCAACTGCGCAAGGCCCGGGACCTTCTGTCGAAGGCGGAAGAGATTTCCCGGCGAATGGGATTTTCCGAATCGCAGGCCTTCGCCCTTTGTGGCAAATCTTGGATCGGCATGGTACTTGGCATTAGGAGTCGTCCGGGATTTGATTCTGCCAAGCCGCTTTCCCTTTCCCAGAGTCCGGATGTCGTCGCTTTTGTCGCGAGGACCCTGGCTCTCTCGGGGAACGACAGCGCGGCACTTCGGCTGGCCGACGATCTCTCTCGCAAAAGGCCGCAGGATACCTGGATCCAAGCTCTCGACGTTCCTGTCATCCGTGCCCAGACCGAGATCAATCATGGCAACGGAGCCAAAGCAATTGAACTTTTGAGGCCTGCTCAGTCGTACGACAAAGGCCGGCCCGGAATCCTCTCGCTGCGTGGCCAGGCTTACCTGCTCAATCATCAGCCCCAGGAGGCAGAGAAAGAATTTCAGGCCGCGATCAAGCTAAGAAACGTGGGATGGCAGGATCCAAGTTCATGGCTTGCGCAACTGTACTTGGCACGCGCCTACGTCATGCAAGGAGATACCGCCAAGGCCCGCGCGGCTTACCAGGATTTCCTCGCCTTGTGGAAAGACGCGGACCCGGACGTCCCCCTGCTCAAGCAAGCCACAGCCGAGTACGCGAAGCTGCAATAACCGTTAGAACTTGAGCCCCGCGTGGAACCCAGCCGAATAGATGTTGGGAAATCGGCTTACCACCAGTAATAGGCCCTGGCAGCGGCGGGCTAACTCCTTCCATGAGAAGGCCGGTGAGTGTCAAGTCTGTTTTGTTCTTCCTTCCTGTGGGTTCCTTGCGTTTGAGCCGAGCCGCCTCTGTCGCCATCCTTCCATCCGCACTCTTTTGTTGAGCGATTTATCGCTCGGTGCAAGTTGGGCGTTCTCGTTTCAGCAGGTGCTGCTACCTGATTATCGACCTCCGCTCCCATCTCTTCGACGGGAGCTGGGCCAGGAGTT
>DASZZI010000049.1:0-9219 GCA_035544995.1 Candidatus Acidiferrum sp. | reverse complement strand
ACCGAACGCGGCGCGGTGGATTTCGGACGCTATTGGAGAGATTGAGACCGAGCGGTTGAGCGAAAGCCGGTCGAGCGGGCAATGGGGGCAAAGCCGGAACTCAGAGACCCAGAATCTCCAACGCCAACTCGAACCTCTGGTGATACCGAGTGAGATAACCGGGCTCCAGCCAATGCATGGGTATCTGAAACACAGGAATCTCGTTGTACGGATGAGCTTCTCTTTCGTTGAACTGCCGGACAGCCATCCAGCATTCATCGAACGGCCGATGGAGATGCCGCGAAAAGAAGTGCGCAAGACTGCGGCGGCAGCGGCAGGAGTAACCAGCACTCCAGAACAGAAACTCGCGTCACAGGATCTGAAGCAGTCCCGCGAGCAGGAATTACGAAGAAAAAGAGAAGCTCAAGGACACTTCTTCCGATAAGCCAACAGCGCGATGCTAACCATCTCCAATCCCCTGAGCGCGAGCCAAGCGCAGGCGTATCACGCGGAAGAGTTCTCCAACGCTTGCGACAACTATTACACGCAAGGCGACCAGATACGTGGTGAGTGGCACGGCAGGCTCGCCGAGCAATGGGGGTTGCGCGGAGAAGTGCGCGAGGAACACTTCGGGCGGCTCTCCGAAGGCCAGCATCCGATCACCAGCGAGCAGCTCGTGCGCCATCAGACAGCGCGGGAATACGTGAACAAGCACGGCGAGAAGGTAAGTCCGATGGAGCACCGTGCGGGATGGGACGCGACGTTCTCGGCACCGAAAAGCGTATCGCTGACCGCCCTTGTGGGCGGGGATGACCGGGTGCGGGAGGCACATCGAAAAAGCGTTGCCGTCGCGCTCGATGAACTGGAGAGATATGTCCAGGCACGCATCGGCGGGAATCTTCCCGCAGAAACAACCAGCAAATGGGTAGCGGCGAAATTCGAGCACGACAGCGCCAGGCCGGTAGACGGTTATGCCGCACCACAACTGCACACGCATGCCGTCTTTTTTAATCTCACGGAGACCGAAGACGGCGAAGCCTATGCCCTGCAACCACGCGAACTTTACAAAACGCAACAATATGCGACGGCGGTGTACCGCTCTGAATTAGCCACGCGGCTCAAAACACTCGGTTACGAAATCGAACGCGGGAAGAGCGGGCAGCCAGAAATCAGGGGTTACAGCGAAGAGTACCTTGCAGCTTCGAGTCCGCGTCGTCAGCAGATCGAAGAGCATCTTGAGAAAGAAAATCAGCGAGGAGCGGACGCCGCGCAAATCGCAGCGCACAAAACACGGGAAGCAAAACTCAGCCTGTCACACAAAGAGGTGCAGCAGCGCCACCGAGAGATAGCCGAGGCTTTCGGCAACCAGCCGGACCGAGTGGTCCGAGCCGCTAAAGAAACGGTACACGATATCGAGCAGGAAGCGCCTCACAGAATCGCCCAATCAGCGGTGACGTTTTCGAAAGAGAGAAATCTGGAACGCGAGGCAGTCGTCGATGAACGTGAGCTATTGCGAGATGCGTTGAGACGTTCAATGGGGGAGGCGACATTCACAGAGGTTCGGGGCGAGTTCGAGAAACGGATCGGCACGGGCGAGTTCATCGGAGTGGAGAAAAAGCCAGGCGCGCCAGGCTGGGCTTTTACGACCGAAGAAATGATCGGATACGAGAAAGAAACAATCCAGATGATGCGAGAGGGACAGAACAAATACACGGCGTTAACGAGCTTCGAAACGCGGCGAGAAATGGAGAAAGACCATCCTCATTTGAGCCCGAGCCAACGCGCAGCGGTCGAGCAAATCCTCGCAAGTCGGGATCAAGTCACGGCATTGGAAGGCGTCGCGGGCGCGGGCAAAACAACTTCGTTAGCGGTGGTCCGTGAGGCTGCCGAGCGAGAAGGTTACAAAGTGGAGGGATTCGCGCCCACATCACGAGCGGCACAAAAGTTGGCAGAGGCCGGAATCGAATCCAGCACACTACAGCGGCATCTTGCGCAAAGCAATGAACAGCACGACGGACAAAAACACCTGTACGTTCTGGACGAATCGAGCCTCGCAAGTACGAAACAAATGAACGAGTTTCTGCACCGCCTCAAAGATAATGACCGCGTTTTGCTGGTGGGTGACGTGCGCCAGCACCAGGCAGTCGAAGCCGGAACGCCGTATCAGCAGCTCCAGGAAGCCGGAGTCCAAACCGCTCGACTCGATGAGATCGTGCGGCAGAAAGACCCAGCACTTAAGGAAGTGGTGGAGCATCTCTCACGAGGCAACGTGCGAGAAGCAATCGAGAAACTCGATACGCAAGGCC
The DNA here is from genome assembly GCA_035544995.1 of Candidatus Acidiferrum sp. Classification (GTDB taxonomy): domain Bacteria; phylum Acidobacteriota; class Terriglobia; order Acidiferrales; family UBA7541; genus Acidiferrum. The sequence goes on along the minus strand of DASZZI010000049.1, from coordinate 6,934 downwards.
GCGTGCATGAAATCCCAGATCGGGAAGAGCGGCTGAAAGAAATTGCCAGTGAATATGCGAATCAACCAGAAGGAACGTTGGTCGTTTCACCTGACAATCAATCGCGCATGCAGATCAATCAGATCATCCACAGGGAAATGCAGACGCGAGGACAGGTGGACCACAGAGAGCAGCGGCTGAGAGTCTTGGTAGCGCGCCAAGAGATCACGGGCGCAGACCGGCAGTGGGCTGAGCAGTATGAACCTGGCGACATGGTGCGCTATACGAAAGGCAGCAAAACGCATGGCATCGGAGCCGGAGAATACGCCCGCGTCAAGCGAGTGAACGCGAAGGAAAATGTGCTGACTGTCGGAGAGCAGAACGGTGAGCACGTCAGCTACGATCCGCGCCGCCTGCAAGGAGTGACGCTGTATCGAGAAACGGAACGCGCGTTCTCACAAGGCGACCGCATCCAATTCACTGCGCCGAACCGCGAGCAACACATTGCGAACCGCGAGCTAGGGACCATCGAGAAGATCGACGTCACCGGCAACCTGCAATTGCGCCTGGACTCAGGCCGTTCCGTTTCGTTCAACGCCAAGGAGAATCCGCATCTTGACTACGGCTATGCCGTAACGAGCCACAGCAGCCAGGGGCAAAGCGCCGACCGTGTGCTCATTCACGTAGACACCGAGCGGGCAGGAGAAAGACTCGTCAATCGGCGCTTGGCATACGTCGCGGTATCGCGTGGCCGCTACGACGCGCAGCTCTACACCAACGACAAGACCCACCTTGCCGGGACTCTGAGCCGCGAGGTCTCGCATCAATCTGCAATGGAACCGACGCGCGCGGCAGGGCCAGCGCTCGCACAAAAGACCGAGCCGCCCTCTTCTCTGACTCAGGAGAGACAGCGAACAATCGAACGAGATCTCAGCCCTAGCCGGTAGGCACACCTCTGCGCGAATCCCTTCCATCACGATGCGGATCTTCTCCTCGGCGGAAAATCTCCTGCGGCTAACCTGCTTGGCCCGGCGGATCAACTGGCGTGCCGTCTCACCACGGCGCCCGCCAGCCCTGCCCTCGGGCAGGGCTGCTTCTCTCTCTTCGCCTCTAAGCTCTTCTTGCCCTTCGTGTGGATCTTGCTTACTCGTCAATTCTTCGTTCATGGCTCACCCTACTTTCTGCGCATCCTAGCGCCAGTTGGGGTGAACCCAAAACTCAATACCTGTAGCTTAGCTCCGCATTCAATTCACTCCCATTTCCGCTGATGTCAAACAATCCCAAGGCTTCGAAGCGCCGACCTCAATCCGTGCGGATCAGGTCATCATCCGAAATGTCCGGCTACCTTACTTGAAGTTTCCACGTAACCCCACCGAACATTGAACGCCTGCACAGTGGAGTTCGTTCCCACTACCTCGTCGTTATGACCTGCACGCCATCTTGATTCGCGGTCGGGCGCGTTTTTCCCTCCAGTTTCTCACTGCGGTATGACGCAAGTGCGCGCACGAAGCGAATAATGAGGGCGCAAAGTTTCTCTGGATTCAAGGCCCATGAGCTCACAGATGGTCTCGGGGCGCACTTTTCGCTTCGCTCAATCTTGTCGAACTTCGCGGTAGACGTAATCCTCATCTGCGATCTACTGCATACGATATACTGTCACCTACGTGGGCCTGGAAAATGCGCGCGAACACGATCGTTACTAAAATTCTTGAGCTGTCGCACGATAGCCCAGAGCTTCTTCGAGAGCTAGAGACCTTTCGGCGCTCAGTCACAATCATGTTCACTGACATCACCGGTTCCACCGCGTATTTTGAGAAATTCGGTGATTTGGCTGGGTTCGCCATGGTGCATCGATGTAACGACCTTCTACAGCGAGTAGCGGAGGACCATCACGGGCGAGTGCTCAAGAACCTCGGTGATGCCATTATGGCGATGTTCGAGAGCTGCACGGAGGGAGTCGATGCTGCCATCGACATGCAGCGTCGTCTTTCAAGCGCCAATTTGCAGCCTTCCGAGGAAGAGCGAGTGCGGATCCGCATCGGTCTCCACTACGGAAGTGGCATAGTGAAATCGAATGATGTATTCGGAGACGTGGTGAACACGGCATCGCGCGTCGAAACTGTTGCCGGACCAGAACAGATTGTCATTTCGGACTGCCTGCATCGCGAACTACCCAAGTCCATGTTTGACATTGTTCTGCTGGGACGGTTTCGTCTGAAGGGCAAGAGCGAGGAGCGAGAACTTTTTGAGGTCCGCTGGAATAAAAAACTCACCACGACTCTGAATCGGACTCACGTGCCCGCTATAAGCAGTGCCGGGTTATTGGCTCAGCCCCTCAAGCTTCAGCACGTGAACCGGGTGGGTACCGTAGACGCCGAGCATCCACTTACGCCGGAAGGCCTGACGATCGGCCGGAGTGAAGCTAACATAAACTTTCCCGATGACTCCGGAATGGAATCTGTGCATGCTCAGGTTTTGGCGACGGGGGGCCAAGTGTGGGTGCGCGATTGTAATGGCGCTGGAAACCTTTATGTTCGGCTAGTTGCGACCTACGCCCTGGAAAACGATAATGTGATCATCATGGGGAGCCAGCAGCTGCAGTTCCAGAAGGACGCAGACATATTGGCTGCGGCTGCGAGCTTGGGCAAGACACTTCCTGACATTACCCGCTTGCTCAATGAGCCCGCGGCCAAGTTTGTTCACTTGAATCGGGATAATTCAGGGAACGTCGATGTCTATCCCCTCTCGCTCGAGGAAGTTCGGTTTGGCCGTGTCTCCGGGCTATATACATTCCCGGATGATCAACTTATGAGCCGCGCTCACGCCCGGGTCTTCCGGCGAGGTGAGGACTTTTTTCTCGAAGACATGGGCAGTCGCAACGGGACTTTCGTCAGAGTTCGTGGCAAAACGCCCATACCAATTGGAGCCGGAATTCTTGTCAGTCACCAGACTTTCCGGATCGTCCCCTGAAAGTGGCACTATTCCGCCAAGAGGTGCTTACTGCTCTTGTGGGGCGGCAATTCCGTGTTAATGTTGCGGGCATTAATGCACGGGCGGTGGCCAGCAAAGTCTCTTTGTCGACCCCAGGGTGCCGGCGCTAGCCGCTAAAGGCCCTGCTTTCATCCGAAATGGGCCGGCAAGCCAGGAGCAAGCAGCAGGGCGGTGCAGCTTGAAATGGCGACAACTAAACCAAAGAAACTGGGCAGGTATGACATCCTCGACATAGTGGGCCGAGGAGGGATGGGGGTCGTCTACAAGGCAATCGATTCCGGCATAGGGCGCCTGGTGGCTATCAAGATGATGACGGTCGGTTTTGCCGATGACCCCGACCTGCTAAAACGCTTTTATCGTGAGGCCCAGTCCGTCGGCAAACTGCAGCATCCCAACATCGTGACGATTTACGACCTGGGCGATCAAGACGGCAATCCCTACATGGTGATGGAGTTCTTGGAAGCTGAGAGCCTGGACTCTATCATCGGCTCCCGTCGATCCCTCTCACTCGAACAAAAACTGAATATCGTTATTCAGGTCTGTAGTGCGCTCAGTTATGCCCATCAGCGAAATGTCATTCACCGCGATATTAAGCCGGCGAATGTCATGGTGCTCAAAAATCTCACGGTCAAAATCGTTGACTTTGGAATCGCGCGCATCGGTAACCAAAACGTCTCGCGACCTGGTCAGATGATGGGCAGCATCCAGTACATGTCGCCGGAGCAAATCAATGCAGCCCATGTTGATTCGCGCACCGACATCTTTTCCGCGGGTGTCTTGCTGTACGAATTGTTGGCATATGCGCTTCCGTTTGAGGGCAAAGATCCGGGAGTCATCCTCCTCAAAATCATTCACGACCCTCCTCCGCCGCTGCGGACATATCTTCGCGCATACCCCACAGAACTTGACGGCATCATCACTCGCGCTTTGGCCAAGAATCGAGAAGAACGCTACGCAACCGCGGACGACCTCGCCTTTGACCTCATGCAGGTGCAAGAGAAACTCAAGCGCGACATGGTTTCCGACTACCTGGAGTCTGTAGACAATTTGATTGCGACCTCCCAATGGAACCAGGCGAAGGAGCAGATTCTCCAGGTTCTAAAAATCGACCGGCAGAATTCTCGTGCAAACGAACTGCTGCGCAAAGTACGAGAGCAGATCCAGACCCAACAGCGAAGCGAGCAGGCGCAGAAATTGCGGATGCAGGCGGAACAAGCTATCGGGCGTGACGAACTGGGCGATGCCCTGAGATATCTCGACCAGGCAGTAGAACTCGGCACCAGCAGTCACGAACTGCTGCAACTGCGCAACGCGGTAGCCGAACAGAAAGCGAGGGCGGATCAGTTGGCCGCTTTGCTGCAGCGCGCGGAATCAGCGCGTGACACGGGCGAACTGGAAGCAGCTCAGAAAGCCGTAGCGGAAGCGCTTGCCATCAATCGCGATAACCGGGAAGCTAGAGCTCTTAACGCGATCATCACGCGTGAAATTGCGGAGCAGAACAAACTGAAACAGGTCCAACGCTTCCTTAATGAGGCCAGGAAGCGCATTGCGTCTCGTAGCTTCACGGCGGCGTTAGAGGTGCTCAAGAAGGCAGAGATGCTTGCCCCTAGCGCTCCTGGCATAAAGGAGTTGGCCAATCTCGCTACCAGCGGCCAGGAGCAGGAGAAGCGCCGCAAGGAATTGGAACGGTTCAATGCGGAGATAGAGGATGCCCTGAGTCGTGACGATTTTGTGCTGGCTTGCTCCAAGGCAGCTGAAGGGCTGCGATTGTTTCCGGAAGACCGCGGCCTGCTCAAGCTCAAGAACCTCACTGAAAAACAACGCGAAGCGAGCGAGAAGCGCGCTTACATGGAACAGCAAATCACTGCTGCCCGGCAATTGCTGAATTCAGAGGATCCGGACCAATCGCTTGTTCCAGTCCAGGAAGCGTTAAAGAAATATCCGCAGGAACTGGCTCTGCTCTCCATGCCGTCTGTAGTGAAGGAAACTCTGGCGCGGCAGCGAGTGGAACAACGCAAAGCACAGTGCATTCAAAGAGCCAAAGACGCAATCCGGCGCAAGGCTCACGGTGAAGCCATGGAGATCCTGGAAGCGACGCGGAAGGAGATTCCGTCGAGCGACCTTGAAGACCTCCTTCAGTTCGCCCAGGAAGAGGCGGCCAACTACGCCACACGACAGAAGATCGATGCGGCCGCGGACCAAGCCCATCAACTCATTTCCTCCGACGAATACCAGCGTGCCATCGACCTACTCGAAGCTACTTTACGAGAGGTTACTGACGAAGAGCTCAACATTATCCTGGCGGATGTCCGCCGACGTCTGGAGGAATTCAACCAGAGAGTTCAGGCAACCGTCAGCACGGCAGAGCGTTTGCTTCGACAGGACCGTTACAACGAGGCTGTGAGATTTCTGGAAGCGCAGTCTGAGCAGTTAGGCAAGTCCCCGGAATTCTCGGCGATTTTGCAGCAAGCGCGACACGAACTCAATTTCGTACAAACTTTCTCGGTCACGAAGGAAAACGCGCGTGAAGCTATATCCAAAGACGATTTCGAAGGCGCCAGCGCAATCCTGGGGCAATTTCGTGACAAGTTCGGCGACACCACGGACGTCAAAGTTCTCCAGCAGGAGATCGAATTCGCACGGTCACGAGCGGCCACGGCTGCCATGGAAAAGGCCCTCAGCGACGTCCGCGTGCTTTTGATGGTACGTTCCTTGGACTCGGCCGAAGGCATTCTTGACAGTCTCTCTCAGTGGCGCGTCTTCGCCGCCCCGGCCGTAAAGGAACAATATGAGTCGCTGCGCTCGTTTGCCCTGAAAGCCAGAGCGCAGCGCGCAGCAGGCGAGTGGCTTGAGAAGCTGAACCAGGCACGGGTAGCCGACCAGGCTACCGCTTTAGGAGTGGAAGCCCCTCAAGAGAGGGTAGGTTCTGGCGATGAGACCAGCCTAACCTGTGCGATGAGTTGCACTCAGCTCGAGGTCATTCTCGGGCAGGTTACGCAAATAGCAGGCCGTTATCGGGACAACCAGCAGGTACAGTCAGCCATTCAGAACCTGAAGCAACGGCTGACGTTAAGTATTGGCGCACTAGGCGAGGAAAAGGCTTCGGCGCGGACTCAGGCCCCTGACCCAGGAGTCGTAAGTCCCCCGCCCCCTCCGGTCGTGACCGCGCCCATCGCGCATGAGCCGGCAACACGTGCGCCAGAGCCAGAAGTGGCACCAGCGTCTCCGCACCCGTTCACGGCGAGTAACTTGGCAAGCGTGCAGCAGGAATCTCAAGAAATGTATCCAGTCGTCCCGGCTGCAGAAGTCGAGCCTGAGCCGCAATCTATTCTCAGCCTCGCTCAACAGTTCGATCCGGAGAATGCCGCGCCAGGAGTTGTCGGCATCTCTGACCAGCCCGTCGGGGAAACCGGGGTTGCAGAACTGGAAGTAAGCGATCGCCAGGCCCTTGGGCAATTCACCCAGGCTGAGCGGCTCCCCGCCGCCGATGTTGCATCCCACGGCGCCGGGATTTCTGAGCCATCGGCTGCTGGAATCGAGGCTGCCGAAGCGGAAATGAGTGAACGCCAGCAGCTCGGGCAACTCAATACAATAAAGATCGAACCAGCCGAGCAGCAATCTGGACTGGCTCAGGGAAGCCTGCCCCCTATCCCAGTTAAGCCTCCGACCGCGGCCGAACCTTTTCAAGTTCCTATGATCGGGCGGACCGTTTCCCATTACCGCATCACGGAGAAATTGGGTGGAGGCGGTATGGGGGTGGTGTACAAGGCGGAAGATCTTAAACTTGGCCGCTACGTCGCCTTGAAATTCCTCCCGGAAGAAATGTCCAAGGACCGCCATGCGGTTGAGCGCTTTCAACGCGAAGCCCGGGCTGCCTCCTCCCTGAATCATGCGCACATCTGCACAATTTATGACGTAGACGAGTATGAAGGCCAGAACTTCATTGCCATGGAGATCCTCGAGG
>DASZZI010000048.1:0-1850 GCA_035544995.1 Candidatus Acidiferrum sp. | reverse complement strand
GTATCCGCTTCTTGACCTCTCGAAGCGACGCCGCCCACAACGCAAGCGTCTCCTCAATCGACGCTGCCCGCGTCCACGATCTCCGAATCATGGTTGCCCATAGATTCAGATGCCTTCCAAAAAAGCAACTGTAATGCTAGGACGGTGGCAAATAATGTCTGTAAAATCATGCTCCGAGACGCAGCATTAGGAAAAGCCAATCGAAACAAAGGATGTTCATCGAACGCGTAGGCGAGCATCGTAGTCGCCTCCTGCAGCTCCGCACAAGATAACGTCGTCAGTGGTCGAAGCTCGAACTTCGGCGGAATTGGCCTCCCTTCAGGTGGCGACGGAATCTCCATTTGGTGCTTATCGCTTAAGTGTACAGAAAGGGATTGCAAGCGCGACTTCCGTTCTCCTCGCATGCAGCAACGTAATCGCCGATGAGGCAGGACGGTTCATAAATAGGGTCATCAGCACCACTCAAAACCATCAGGCTACAACGCCGGGGCAAGAAACGTCGAGACACCGAATCCCTTGGGCGCCCATGTTGCCGAACGTCATCGGTGGCACGATGCTTGGTTGCTCGGTTCTCATATTGCCCGCGAATCATACTCATACCCGCATCGGATTCAAATGTTGTGACAGAACACTAGACCTGCAACGGCCCGCCGATTACGTCGCCGGCCGGCACGTCGAGCAAAAACTCGCGGAAATCGGTGAAGCCGAAGGTTCCGGCAAGCAACTTTCGGCTGCGGAATAGAGCCACAAAGGCCGCCTGCGCACCGTGGGCGATCCGCAGCAATTGCGGGATCTGGCTCGGGTCCCGCAAAATCGATTCCGCGATCGCACTGAGCGCAAACGAGCCATCCGGTTTCAGCGCCACAAGGGCCGCGTGCGGCAGCCGACGATGCGCGGGGTCGGCCACGACGCGATAGGCCGCGAAGGGGGCCGGGTTCCGCGCCTGCCTCAACTGAGGCCGAGCATTTGCTCTTGTGCGGCCCAGGAACGGGGCAGAGCTTGCGTCAGGCTTGAGACCGTCAGACCGGCGGGAGCGGTGCCGCCCGGCGCGCTGGGATCTTCCCCGGCCTTCACGCGCCGCACGGGCCCTGTGCCCTTCTCAGAATTGAGGCAATGAACTTTCGCAGAAGGGACACTGACCTTGCCGGTAAACAATGCCCCCGCAACTATTTGGGCTCTGGCCCGGGCGGACCGCCAGGGGTTCCGGCGGGCGGAATAACCGGCATGGAATTGGGACCTGGAACCGGAGCCGGTTGCACTATCTGCGGGTCCACGCCTTCCGCTGGCTTGATGACACCGCCGCTTTTATCCAATTTATCGCTGAGACTTTGTTTTCGATCAGAAGTCGCGTTTCCATTCTGCGTGCCTCCCTCGGCGGGGCGAGACAAATCCTTCTCTGGAATTGTCTGATTACCAGCCGGATCACCAGGCGCAATCTGCGCCACGGCTCCTCCGCTTCCTACTCCTAGCAAAGCCGTGAGAACAAGAGGCAAAGCAGCTTTCATCACGCCATCCCCATTGCTGCACGCCATCTCGAGAGATGAATAACGCAGGAGAGCTTTGCATGGTTCCGGATGAAATTTATGATTCGCACGCTTGTGTCACTGAGAGCGTGCGAAAATTCACGCTAGTAGATGAAATCTGACATTTGAGTCCGAAATAGAATCAACGTGTTGCGAATGACTGGGTTTGGCAGATTTCATTGAAAATCCTAGCCTTTCAAGTCGATGCCGTCATGGATGCCGAACGGCGCCTGCAGGGCTCTTGTCAGCAATCATGAGAGTGGCTTGGTGCCGGAAACGCTGGCGAGGAGCCCATGCCCCAAAGACAAAACGCAATAGCAAGGCGGT
>DASZZI010000047.1:0-3091 GCA_035544995.1 Candidatus Acidiferrum sp. | reverse complement strand
TAACCCGTCGAGCTTAATCCATATAAAGAAACGACCCGATCACTTGCGCTAGCTAGATAGATTAGCGTTCTGTTAATAACTATACAATTGCTATTTCATCCATTTTGTACTTCCAGCGAAACTGGACCGGGTCGGCATTGATTTCCTCGTAGTATTGATGAATGCGGTCGATCAGCTCTTGCTTGCTGGCTACGCGGATTTCTCTGAGCATCGTCCGAGTCATCTTGCTAAATTGATTCTCGATCAAATTTAGCCAGGAGCCGTGTGTCGGTGTGAACACGAAGACGAAGCGCTGCGGCACGGTGCTTAAGTAGCTTCGCGTCTCTTTGGAGATGTGCGCGGAATGATTGTCCAACACTAAACGGATCTTCTGGCACTCCGCATAGGCATCGTCCAGTTTCTTCAGAAAGGCGATGAAGTCAGCGCTCTTGTGCGTGTCGCTGATGGTTTCGATGATCCTCCCACTGTGCAGATCCAGACCAGCTAACAGCGACACTGTGCCCAGACGCTCATATTCGTAATCTCGCAAGTGACTGGGATGCTGGCCCACCACCGGCGGCCGATCCGGTGTTGTCACAGCCAAGGCCTGAATGCCGGGCTTCTCGTCAAAGGAGATTGTCACCATGCCCAGTTCTCTACCCGCCTGGCCCCGCCGATATTGGTTTACGATTGCAACCTCTTTGTAGACCTGCAGCACATTCGCCATTTTGGGCTCGAAGTCCGGATCCCGCCGCTCCACGTAATATCGAATCTTATGCGGCCGAAGTTCCCCTTGACGCAGGATCTTGTGGAGCTTGGATCGGCTCACCTTCTGGAGCGCCGGATGCCCGGCTGCGAGGCAGTGCCGGCGCACGTGGGAGGTCAACAGCTTGTAGGTCCACAGTTCGTAGGAATAGCCTAATTCCTTGGGCTTCTGGCAAGCACAATTCATCACCCACGCAATCGCGTCATCCGGCAATTGCCGCGGCTTCCCCGGTCTAGGCAACTCCCCTAGTGCTGCGTCAAGCCCGTACTGGAGGCACTTCTGGACACACAGCACGACCGTGCCACGGCTGACGTGATGGCGCCGCGCGATGGTCTCGTCACTCCGCCCCGACCGTGAATCCAAAAGGATCGCCGCTCGCAGCGTACGCCGTTTCTCTTCAGTTCGAGACTTGCGGAGGGACTCCAGCTTGCGCTCTTCCTGTTCGGTGAACTGCAAGACGCCGCGCTTCCTCGGGAAGGGCATGCCCCAGTAAAACATAATCGGGTCAAAATGTATAGTTATTTAGAGAACGCTCATCTAGCTCTTTTGGCGGTTTGATTCAACCTAAAAACGGCAGTTGCTAACCCGGCTCGGGGATGAACTGCGGCTGGCAGAGTTGTCGGCCCTTGAGGAAATGACAAAAAATCTGGCTCAAAATGCGGAGCCATTTTTGAGGGTAGGTCAACTGCTCCGCAGCGTTGCGAACAGTCGCCAAGAACGAACTGATGAATTGAAGAGCAGCGCGCATCTGAGGAGCTTTGGCGTGCATGCTGGTGACGGTGACCGTGATTTGTGCGCCGTGAGTCGTTTGCTTGCCGACGGCGTTCAGCAATAGCGGGCGGCTGGTAATAGCCTCGGCGTGTTTTTCCGGAATCGCCAAGCGCACGAAAAGGGACCACCAGTTGTAGATCAGGGCAATGATGCGTGCCATGATTTGGCAGCGTTTGAGATCGTGGGTGGTGAAGCCCGACCAGCCCCACTGGTTCTTCAACTCATCAAAATTATTCTCCGCGTCTGCCCGGTCCCGGTAGTGCTGGGCCAGAGCCAGGATTTCATCCGGCAAGGTCGTGACCAGAACAGCGTACTCATAGAGCGGCCCATCTTTGACCGTCTCGACAAAACCCAGGGCTAGCTGATCCTGGGATGTACTACCCGCCAGGCGTTTCCTTTCCGTATCCAGGACCATCTCGTCCCGGATGCGCCGGCGCAGTACGATCACCCGGCGCTCACACGACCAGCCCGTGAGCCTCAACTTAGCCTCGACTCCCTTCCAGCCTTGTCCCGCCTCCGTCCAATCTTCGCGCGAAAAGGCCTGCTGGATCAGTTTCTTAACCTTGCTGGTTTGCTTCAACTTGAACAGATACGGAATCTTCCGCTCTTCCGCCTCGGTCATCATCGTTTCCGTTCCCCAACCGCAGTCGCCCCGCAGGAAGGCTGGCCGTGCTTCCACAGGCAGGCTGCCGATGAATTTCCACAACTCCGGTTGCGCGTAGGAGGACGCCGTCTGGTTGCCAGCCTGTACTTCTACGTCCAGCACCAGTCGAATATTGGCCGCAAAATAGGTGTGATACGCGTGCGATGGACGGCCCCGCTTGCCGGGATTGTACCCCTTCACTGCGCCTTCCTGGTGGCCGTACAGCGGCTTCACCGTCGTGTCGATGTCCAGTATCCACGGTTCTCTCAGCAGCGGCTCGTAGCTGATTCGCAAATGCCGTGTCAGCCACGCCTCACATTCCGACTCTTCCACATCGCTAAACGCACGCCGCACCGAGTCTTCACTGCACACCTTGCTCATCCCCAACAGTTGCGGATTCACTCCGTCGAATCGCAGCGCCGTGATATGCGCGTACCGCCAATGGCCCGCCAGCACCGACAGCAGAATCGTCCCCAGAACATCCGCTTGGGTGGGGGCGTTGGGACTCTGATAGGTCACCGGACATTCCTCAACCCACGACTCCCACAGGCCTGCCGTCTTCAGAAATTCAATGAAAAACACCAACTGTCCAAATGGCGTTACCGCCGCCTCTTCATCCCATCTCACGCGGATCTTCCCGCCGTAAGTATCCACCATACTGCCCTGATCCGGGACTTCTCGAAGCGCTATTTCCCTCTCACCTGCCGGGTGACTCACGGCAACCTCTTTCTCTGTGGACATGGCCTACAATAGCAGCTACTTACCACGCCATCGCTGTTTTGAACCGCCGTTTCTAGGTTTAACAATGACTTATTTAATCTGCGCGATCCTCTCCACATTCTAAATCTTTGTTTCTTCGCGCGGCGCGACGATTTCTCATGCAACGCGTAGCGCAGACAGTCTTTGCTGTCTGCGTCCGGCGGCGATGTCAG
>DASZZI010000046.1:0-3828 GCA_035544995.1 Candidatus Acidiferrum sp. | reverse complement strand
GTGTATCTCTGCTGCCGCGGCAAGGAAGCAAGAAAATCCTTTCGTTCCTCCAGCAGTCGCGTTTTCCGCGAATGAAACGTACGCAGCCATCCCTTCGGCTGTGGGGCTACTTTTTCCTGGTTTAATCCCAGATAGAGGCTCACCACCGGAGAGCTATACTTCCTCGCAACAATCTTCTTCAACTCGTCCGAAGACACAGGGCCTTGCGTCGCCATCGCTCGCAGCAGTGTCCGTGGACGAAGCTCGCGAGCTTTCTTTCCCAGCTTCTTCCCGCCACCACCGTCGTTGGCCTCAGCTTGTTCTTCGTTGTCTTCTACGTTGTGGCTCTCGTTCCTGTTCACGTTCGCCACCCGTTCTACCTATTCCGGTCATCCACTCCACAGCCGGCGTCAATGCCTCCGCCTGTTGCCTGGGCATCCATAAAGGTGAGCACCCGGCCAGCCAATCGGCCAACTCCTTCGACGGACGGGTTCTCTCGGGCGATTTTTTCTCCTCGCGATTTACAAGTTGTTCTAACTTCAGAACTCCTGACATACCCCTAAAAAGCGGCCAGAATTGGGGTTTTTCGAGAGTAGGGTGCGGACCTAAACCTGTCCGCTTTTTGAGTCTGCAATTGTAGGTTCCAGGGTTCCCGATTCCACGGAAATCTGAACGAAGAGTGCATAGAGTTTTCTTTTGCTGATCCCTCGGAACTGCAACCTGCTTGGTTTTTCGCTTTCCTGGGTGCGGACCTAAACCTGTCCGCTTTTTCTAAATCCGCAGGTGGAAATCGTACGATTTTGGCTACCACATTTCCTCGACCGAAGGCGCTCGACATCTCTCCTGGCACATCCCTGGAAGCTGCCACTGGCTTGATTTTCCCTTGGTGGGGTGCGGACCTAAACCTGTCCGCTTTTCGATTTGATTGAGGATAGGACATGCTAAGAAACTATGAGCCCGGCGCCACGTCAAAAGGAGTTTTTTGCCCGCCCTACCCCAACTCCCGGTACCGTCTTCGTTAACGATCGCGTTTGTGTCCAGACCGAGGAAGAACAGCGAGTAGTTTTCGTCCATGGCATCATCTTTTCCCACTATCCCATCGAAGATCGCACTGCCGAGGCTTACGTCATGGTTACGCTTTTCGAAACGGGATACGCGGATCAGAACGATATCGCACGCTGCTTCGGCTACTCGGCCCGAACGCTTCGCCGCTATCAAGAGCGCCTCAAGGCTGGTGGACTGAGCGCGCTGGCGCGCCCGGAAGGACGACCCGCAGGCAGTCCTTCCGGGCGCAAGAAAAACCATGAGCGAAACCAAACTATTCTCCGCCTCAAAGCCAAGGGGATGAGTAATCGATGGATTGCCGGCCGGCTTGGCCTCAGCGAAAAAACGGTCCGCAAGAGTCTCCGTCGGCTCGGGTGGAAATCTGATCCGGAACCAGATCTCCCCTTCTTGCCAAAAGCTGATTCGCAAGCAAAGCAGGCCCCGGTTTCCGCAAGTAAGTTGCTCGAGACTCCACTTTCCGCCGCGGAACAGCCTTCTGACAAGATGCCGCAACGGCAAACCGGTTCGACGGCGAAAAGTTTTGACACCAACCCTCTCGATCGGTCCATGGATCGTCTCTTGGCCGCCATCGGACTACTCGACGATGCCCTCCCGGTGTTTGCTCCCACACGAAGTCTGCCAAGAGCAGGTGTGCTGTTAGCCATTCCAGCGCTCGTTGCCAGTGGCCTGCTCTCGACGGCCGAGAAAATTTACGGCAGCCTCGGCCCTGCTTTCTACGGACTGCGAACGACTCTGGTTGCCTATGTTCTCTTGGCACTTCTGAGGATCCCTCGGCCGGAGACTCTCAAAGAGTATCCGCCCGGGGAACTGGGTCGCATTGTCGGTCTGGATCGCATGCCGGAAATGAAGACGCTGCGCCGCAAACTCTCTCGTCTCGCTTCTTTAAAGGGCAGTTATCGACTCGGTCGTGAGGTCGCTCGGCAACGCATCGCCAAGCGTGGGAAGGTGCTCGGGTTCCTCTATATTGACGGCCACGTTCGGGCCTACCACGGCAAACACAAGGTCCCGAAGGCCTATGTGACGCGCATGCATCTCGCCGCGCCCGCAACCACTGACTATTGGGTCAACGATCAACGCGGCGATCCCTTGTTTGTTGTCACCGCCGATGCCAACGCCGCCATGACTCGAATGCTTACACCTGTGATACGCGAAGTGCGTGAACTCCTGGGACCGCGCCGGCACTCCACCGTTGTCTTTGACCGCGGCGGCTGGAGTCCCAAACTGTTTCAGGAACTGCTGGCCATGGGCTTTGACATTTTGACCTATCGTAAGGGGCGCACCCGCCACATCGCCGAAAAGAGGTTCACTCGGCACAAGGCCAAGTTGGACGGTCGGCCGGTGGAATACCTTCTCCATGACCAGCCCGTTCGCTTCCTAAAAGGAAAGCTGCGATTACGTCAGGTGACTCGCCTGACTGAGACCGGCCATCAGACGCCGATCGTGACGAGCCGCTGGGACCTGCGCGCCATTGTTGTTGCTCACCGCATGTTCGAGCGCTGGCGCCAGGAGAATTTCTTCAAATACCTACGGGAGGAGTATCTGATCGATGCTCTCGCGGATTATCAAGTCGAACCGGACGACCCCACACGTTCCATCCCCAACCCGGCACGGAAAGCGGCCGTGCAAGAGGTTTACGCTGCACGTGTTCATCTTAGGAAACTACGGGAAAGCTATGGTGCAACGGCAATCGATTACATCCATGGAAGTACATCCACAGACCCTGATTTTGAGATTGCCGAAGAGAAAATTCGCATGGAGATTGACAAGGCTACAAACCACATCAAGAAACTCAAGGCTCGGCGTGACTCTCTTCCTGCTCGCGTGACAGTTGCGGATGCCCAAAAGGGCCAGGAGATGGTGAAACTTTCTACCGAACGCAAACACCTAACCAACGTTTTGAAAATGGTCGCATACCAGACGGAGAGCGATCTGGTTGAGCTGATTCGCCCCCATTACAGCCGCGTTGAAGATGAAGGGCGTACTTTCATTCAGATGGCGCTGCAGGATACCGCGGACATCGAGCCCGCGGAGGACCAACTTCGGATAACGCTAGCCCCACTCAGTTCGCCACATCGGTCGCGTGTCCTCGAAGCCCTTTGCGAGACACTCAACAAGACGAACACGTTATTCCCGGGCACCCGGCTTCAAATGCGTTATGTGGTCGCACCCTCCTGTCTTGAAGCAAAAAGCGGACAGGTTATCGACAACCCATGTCAGGAGTTCTGAAATTATACTCATGAGCAATTTTGACGAAGACTGCAAAAAGCTCGGGAGTGGCAAGGAGCGTTCCCATGTGGGTGTCGAGATGAGTCGGGTGGATTCCCGCTGCGGCGGCATGTTCGATCTGTGCGCGGATTTCGCGTTCTGCCTCTTCGGGTTTGATATTGCGCGCTGCAGGAGCGACTTCTGACCAAAGATAGCCAGCAGGATCGAGAAGAGTGGGGACTTTGTCTTTTGATTCCACCGGACCCCAACGATAGATTTTCCACTCGCTGGTGAGCGTAAGATGCAAACCCAAGTCCGCACCCGGGTGGTCTTTGGCGTAAGACGCGACCTCGGTCAGCCAGGCACACGGCACCATCACGCTGGCGGAGGTGACCGCATTCTTGTCCAGGGCGTCGAAGCTTGCAGTATCAACAGAATGGGCAACTGCAAGGTCATCGGCGTGAACGATCAGGAGTTTCGAATCCGCTGGATAACCCAACCGCTCCGCGACCGTCTTGGATTGTGCTCGTGCACTCGAAGCGACCGAAAACAGAAGCGCGATCGCGGCGGTAAGCGTGC
>DASZZI010000045.1:0-21960 GCA_035544995.1 Candidatus Acidiferrum sp. | reverse complement strand
TGCCGGAGCCCGTCGGTCCCAGAAAGAGCAGATTTCCCACCGGGCGGCCCGGGGAGTTCAAACCGGCACAGAAGACCTGGTACAAGTCGACCAGTGCCTGCACCCCTTCTTCCTGGCCTACGATCTTTGCGCGCAGGGAGGCCTGGAAATCGAGCGTGTCGGTGCTGCGTTTGCTAGGGTCCAGTGGAAGGATGTAGTCGCTCATGGCCGCCTCCTAGCGAGCCCGTAACCGTAAGTTCGCATCGCTGAAACGCCCGCGTCCCTCATCAAACTGATTCAGTTTAATCTGAATCGTCGAATGGAGAAGGCGCAATTGTATTAGAATTTCCTGAACCATTTCCGGCGAGTCAGAAATCTTGAGAAGCGGCGGAAAAAGGTCCGCAAGATCCAGATTAAGCGCTCGAAGAGAGGAAACTAGCTTCTGGACTGCGGGAGAATTGGGATCCGCAAGATCCAGATTGTTATTCAGTTGTTCGCGGAGGGCTCTCCAATTGAGCTCGACAAGGGGATGGTTCTTGGAGACTTGCCGAACGACTTCATCGGTAATCCGCGCACGTTCTCCGAGACGCGCGAGATGGAGTTGCTGCACTTTTCCGCGGCGGCGAACGTTATGCACCAGATAGAACGAATTTCCTTTGCGGCGCACAAAAGCCATGACGTCACCTCAAAATCGCACTTGTGTGTGTAGTGTATGGAGCTTCCACTACACCCGTCAATATACGATACGTACTAGGACAAAGGGTTGTTTCCAATACATTATCTCCTGAAAGCAGCCGTTCTAGATTGAGCCAGCTCATCACTTTTTTTGTTCCGTTCCATCCGTCGCGCGCATCGTTCTTAAGTGCTGTCACTTGTCTTCCTCTAGAGATTAGATGCTGAATTCGTGTCTCCGCTCCAAATCTCATCGACAGCTCCTGCAAGCGTTTCCACTTTTCGCTCATTACATTAAACCCGCGTACGGCATTTTTGTCTTGTTCCGCCCTAGTCTCACCCCTAGGATGGTACGCGGGTCGTCCACGAGGTTGATTCGAAATGTCTTGGGATCCGGTCTACCGGCTCGTACAACAAATCCCACGCGGACGGGTTCTAACGTATGGGGCGCTGGCTCGAAGTCTGCGTCTCCGCGGCGGCGCACGCAGTGCGGGCCGCGCGATGGCCGCGACGCCTTCCGGCAAGGGCATCCCCTGGCACCGCGTGGTCGGAGAGCGCGGCAAAATCCTCATTCGTGAGCCCTTCGCTTCATTACAGAAAAAGCTGCTCCAAAGCGAAGGGGTCACGGTCGTCGAATCTCGCGTCGACTTCAAGCGCCACCTCTGGGCTCCTCCTCGCAACCCCAAATCGAAATAAACAAGAGCGCAACCCATCAGGACCAGTTAAATCAGCAAAAGTATCGCTGTTGCCGCGTTATCGAGCGGACACTCATCTGCTGTATGCTATAGGCTCTCTGGCAATGGCAAATTCCATCCTGCAAGTCGAGAACCTCGTCAAGAAGTATGGCGACGTCCAAGCCGTTCGCGGCGTCAGTTTCACCGTGGAAGAAGGCGAAGTATTTGGCTTGCTCGGCCCCAACGGCGCTGGAAAGACGACCATCGTTGAGATTCTCGAAGGGCTGCGCACGCCCGATGACGGGCGCGTCTCCGTCTGCGGGCTCGATCCACAACGGCATTCGCAAGCACTAAGACATGAAATTGGCGCGGCGCTACAATCCACGTCCCTGCCCGACAAGCTGCGGGTCATGGAGGCGTTGCGTCTCTTCGCGAGCTTCTACAAGAGGCGGCGCGATCCAGAGGAGCTGCTCAAACGCTTCGGTTTGGAGGAAAAGCGCAATACGTTTTACAACCAGCTTTCTGGCGGGCAAAAGCAGCGCCTTGCTCTGGCCATGGCGCTCGTCAACGAACCTAAGGTTCTGTTCTTCGACGAGCCAACCGCGGGGCTCGATCCGCAGGTTCGCCGGGAAATTTACGACATCATCGAAGAGCTGCGTCGCGACAAGAAAACCATCGTCATGACCACGCATTACATTGAAGAGGCTGAAAGGCTGTGTGATCGCGTGGCGATTGTTGACCATGGAAAAGTGATCGCGCTCGGCACGCCGCGCGAATTGAAAGCGCGATCCGGCGGTGCCACGCGCATCGAGGTGCGGCTTTCAAAGCCGGAATCGAACGGCGCGCTCAAGAACCTCGAAGGGGTAACCGACGCCCGTGAGGTTGACGGCACGTACGTGATTCACTCCAATCGCCCCCCACAGACGATCGTGTCCATGGTCAAGCACCTCGAAGTCCAAGGCAACGAACTCGTCAGTCTGGAGATCGCCTCGCCTTCTCTCGAGGACGTTTTTATCGAAATGACCGGGAGGAGGCTGCGCGATTGAAAAACTTCGCAACACTTACCCGCATGCGCATTCAGCTCACGCTGCGCAACAAAATGTTCCTCTTTTTCAGCGTGATCATGCCTTTTGCGTTTTTTTTCCTTTATGCCGGGGTGTTTGCGAAAGGCTATCCACTGGGCGTCCGCTTTTATCTCGGACCGGTGATTGCTCTCACGGTGATGGGCAGCTTCTGGGGTTTGAGCGCGGCTCTCGTCATCTTTCGCGAGCAGGGCATCTTGCGGCGTTTTCACGTCACCCCCGTAACTGCAAGCGATATGCTCGCCTCGAGCATCGTCGCAAATTTCGTTCTTACCATGCCCACCGTTTTCATGGAGGTGCTACTCGCACGTTTCATCTTCCACGTCGCCAGCTTCGGTAATGTTCTCTCCGCGTTCTTATTGGTCACTGTCGGCACCGTTTCCTTCGCCTCGCTCGGTTTGGTGGTCGCCAGTGTCACCAACACCATGCAGGAGACTCAGGTCATCAACCAACTCCTCTGGCTCCCACTCATCTTTCTCTCCGGCGCCACTTTTCCATTGGCTTTCCTTCCCAAGGTCGTGCAAAGGTTCTCGCTGTTCCTCCCCGCTACCTACCTCGTCGAGGGCCTGCGGCACTCTATCTCCGATTCCGGGCCGTTGTGGGATGCACGCGTGCCTCTCGGAGCTCTCGCGTTCTGGGCCATTCTCACGTTCTTTCTTTCGGTACAGCTCTTTCGCTGGGAACCTGAATCCAAAGTTCCGCGTCGCGCCAAGCTGCTCGTGGCCGCCACTGCCATTCCCTTCCTCCTCTTGGGCGTTTGGGAGAACAAATACGGCCATATTCCGGCTCAGGCGCAGGCGGCGTTCGATTCGCTAAACGCCACTCCTCCGCCGGACTCGCAACGTTGAGCAAGAGCTCTTTGCGGCACGCCAAAATGGTTCCGGACACTTCTCTGCTAGGACACACCGCGCATTGACGCTTGCTGCGTCGTACCGTATTCTGCGATTTCGAGCTGCGCACCGCGAGACGCGCCACGCGAAAGGGAGCAATCATGCCGATTCAGAAGACCGAGAAGATCTGGCACAACGGGAAATGGATCAACTGGGAGGACGCCACGCTGCACGTCCTTTCGCATGTGGTGAGCTACGGCTCCGCGGTCTTTGAGGGCATCCGCTGCTACGACACGAAACAGGGGCCCGCGATTTTTCGTCTGCGCGAGCACATGCAGCGCTTGATCAATTCCGCAAAGATCTACCGCATGGATCTGCCCTTCTCCGTGGACGATTTCAGTAATGCCGCGATCGAACTCGTTCGCCTGAACAAAATAAATTCCTGTTACGTGAAGCCGATCGTTCTGCGCGGCTACGGCGAAGCGGGCGTAAACCCGCTAAATAATCCAATCGAGTCCTACATGGCCTGCTGGCCGTGGGGAGCCTACCTCGGCCCGGACGCGCTGACGAAGGGCGTGGACGTGGGCGTGAGCTCCTGGACGCGTATCGCGCCGAACACGCTGCCGGCGATGTCCAAGGCTGCGGGGAATTATTTGAACTCGCAGCTCGTCCACATGGAAGCCTCTTTCAATGGTTTCGCGGAAGGCATCGCGCTGGATTCGTCGGGTCATCTCAGTGAAGGCTCGGGCGAGAACATCTTCCTCGTGCATGATGGCACGCTCTACACGCCGCCCCTGGCCACCAGCATTTTGCCGGGCATCACC
Source organism: Candidatus Acidiferrum sp. (assembly GCA_035544995.1). Lineage (GTDB taxonomy): Bacteria > Acidobacteriota > Terriglobia > Acidiferrales > UBA7541 > Acidiferrum. Next base: position 17,899 of record DASZZI010000045.1, on the reverse strand, counting down.
CGCGATACGATCGTGAGACTTGCGGAAGACCTGAAGATTCCAGTGAAAGAACAAGTTATCCCGCGCGAGATGCTGTACATCGTGGATGAAGTGTTTTTCGTGGGCACCGCCGTTGAAGTCACGCCGATTCGCTCGGTGGATCACATCCAAGTGGGCAGGGGCGTGGCCGGGCCGATCACGCGCAAACTTCAGGAAGAGTTTTTCGCCATCACCAGCGGCACCAAGCCCGACCGCCACAGCTGGCTCACGCCCGTGAATGCTCCGGTGGGCTCGGTTTCGCGCTAATCGCTCCGCACCAAATAGAATAGGCATCCCTGCCTAGGTGGGCCAAGCATTTTTGTTTACCCTGAGCCCCGCGAAGAGCCTGTCTCCTCACACGCTTTTTCGACGAGATTCACATTCTTACCGACACTAGAAAACTTTCCCCTGCCTTGGGGCTGGCGCCTCCGTTCCGTTCCAGCTAGAATTCACAACGCTTGAACCGGGCGCAGTTCCCTTCCCGGCCGGGAGGAACCTGTATGTATAACATCCCACAGAAACTAACGGCTGAATTTATCGGGACGTTCGCGCTGGTCTTTTTTGGCGTGGGCACAATATGTGCCGAACAATTTCTGCATGGCGCAGGCGGCATCGGTCTCTTCGGAGTCGCGATCGCGCATGGATTGGCGATCGCCATCATGGTTTCCGCCTTCGGACACATTTCCGGAGGACACTTCAATCCCGCGGTGACCATCGGCTTCTGGGTCACAAAGCGGCTAAACACACTCGACGTCGTGCTCTACTGGGCCGCACAACTTGCGGGGGCGATTGCCGCCGCGTTCTTGCTAAAAGCAATCATCCCCGAAGACACGTGGCGGGCGGTCGCTCTGGGGACGCCGGATCTGGCTCGCGATTTCTCGCGGCTCTCGGGAATGATTCTGGAAGCAGTGACGACATTCTTTTTGGTCCTGACGGTGTTCGCCACGGCGGTAGACGAAAAAGGCGCGTTTCGTTCGATCGCAGGCTTCGGGATCGGCTTGATCATTTCACTGGGCACATTGGTGGCCGGCCCCTTCACCGGTGCCGCTCTTAATCCTGCCCGAGCGTTCGGGCCTGCGCTGGCGGCTACTCACTGGGCGAATCACGGCGTTTATTGGGTCGGCCCGCTTGCAGGCGGCTTCGTGGCGGGGCTGCTCTATGATTCGCTGTACTTGAAGAAAGCCTGACAGCCCACGCGCTGGATTCACCGCGCTGAAAAACTTGTGCTCTACCCATCCCGCCTCCCTTAGGGGAGGGGCCCAACCCACAACCTCGCCTGTCCACAAGCGCAGGTTACTAGCGCGCTACCCTGCAGTTCAGCTTGCTTGCCCACCCCAATGGCGGGTGTTAGTGTCGGCGTTTAGCGACACTCTCGCGGAGTTCTGACTGACATGGCAATCACTGTTGACGATCTTCTTCGCCGGGCCGTCGAAAACAAAGCGTCCGACTTGCATCTGAAAGTCGGCAACCACCCGTATCTGCGCGTAGACGGCCTGCTCGCTCCGCTCACCGACGTCGCTCGCATCACGCCCGAAGAAATGCTTTCCATGGCGTTTAGCATGATGACGAACCGCCAGAAGCAAAAATTCAAGGAGACCGCCGAGTTGGATATGGCGTATGGCGTCGCGGGCTTGGGGCGGTTCCGCGTGAACGTGTTTCAGCAGCGCGGCAACGTCGGCATGGTGTTGCGCGTCATTCCAACGAAGATTCGCACACTGGAAGAGCTGAATCTGCCCGCGGTCCTCACGCAAATTTGCGAAGAGCAACGCGGGTTGGTGCTGGTTACGGGCACGACCGGTTCCGGTAAGTCCACCACGCTGGCCGCGATGATCGACCGCATCAATGCCAACCGCTCCGATCACTTGATGACCATCGAAGACCCCATCGAGTTTCTCCACCGCGACAAGAAAAGCTTCATCAATCAGCGCGAAGTGGAAGTGGACACCGCAAACTTCTCGACGGCGTTGCGCGCTGCCCTCCGTCAGGACCCGGACGTGATTCTGGTCGGCGAAATGCGCGACCTGGAAACCATTTCCACGGCGCTGCTAGCGGCCGAAACCGGCCACCTGGTTTTGTCCACCTTGCACACTCTCGACGCTACCGAAACGATTCAGCGCATCATCGCAGTCTTTCCGCCGCCCGAGCAGAAGCAGATTCGTTTGCAGCTCGCGGCGACGCTTAAGGCTGTCATTTCACAGCGCCTGGTGCGCCGCTCCGACGACCAGGGCCGCGTGCCTGCCTGCGAAATCATGATCGCCACCGCGTACATCCGCGATTGCATGATCAATCCGGATAAGACGCGCCTGATTCACGACGCCATCGCCGCGGGCACCAGCCAGTACGGCATGCAGACTTTCGACCAGTCGCTCTTCGATCTCTATACCAAACAACTCATCACGCTCGACGAAGCCTTGTTGCGCTCCTCGAACCCCGACGAATTCAAGTTGCGCATCCAGGGCGTTCGTTCCGCTTCCGACTCCGCCCGCGAGGAGATGGAACGCCAAATGGCCGACTTCGACCGCTTCGCCCGCAAATAGTTCCCGCGCGATCAACTGTAGCGCAGGGCGAAGTCCTGGTAGCCCTGCGGCTTGTTCCTTACCTCCTCGACACTGTCAATTCTGGCGACATAACGTTGCTCCGAAAAATCCTCGGGGTTGTTCGCCCCACGCTACAACGCGCTGCTTGCTTCCTCTGTTCGCTCCTTCTATCCTTCCCCCATGTTCGGCAAACCTCGCAGCCTGGACACGGAAGCTGAACTCTACGATGCCGCATTGCGAGCGCTGATGCGGCGCGCGCATTCGGTGCATGAGATGAAGCAGAAACTGGAGCGGCGCAGCGATAACAAGCTGCTGGTGCAAGTGGTGATGGCGCGCTTGAAGGAAAATGGCCAGATTGACGACGCCCGCTACGCCAAACAGTTTGCCCGCCAACGCACCGAGGGACGCAAACAGGGTAAGTTTCGTGTTGCCCGCGATCTCCGCGCCAGAGGGATTCCTGACCGGCACATCGAAGCGGCGCTGGAAGAGGCGGCAAAAGAGACCGACGAGGGCGCGATGGTGCGCCAGCGGATCGAGCGGAAACTGCGGTCGTATCGCGGTGAAATCGACGAAAAGAAGATGGCTTCGATGTATCGGAGCCTGATGCGGGCCGGATTTTCCGCGGACGTGGTGCGTCGTGAGCTCCGCGCCATGACGCGTGAGGACGTCCCCGAAGTTGACGCCAGTCTTGAATAATTACGCCCGGTGTTCGCTCCACCTCTTTTCATCTCTCATTCCGCGTACATATGCAACGGCCCGGGCGCTACAACCGGCGGGCGGAGAAACGTCCACGCGAGATTGGCCGCGAAGATCGTCACCGCAGTCATCTCGATCAGCGCGGAAACCGGCAGCACATCCCAAGCCCAACTGGCATAGCCTTGGTAGGCAAGGATCTCGGAGCTGACCCGCAGCGTGCAGCCGAGCATCAACAACGCGAGCCCTGAGAACATCAGTTTTGGGCTTGCCAGCACGCGCATCCCGCCGAAAGATGGCAGAATTCTCTGCCCCACGCTGAAGACCATCGCAGAAATAAATCCTACGGTGAGCGCGTGGCGCGACGCTCCCCAGATGCCAGGGCTGAGACTCCTGTTGAACTCCGCCCAGATTCCCAGGACACCTGCCACTACCAGCCACACATACGCGAATCGCACGAAGAACGGAAAGCTCGGGTGCACGCCGACGACCTTTGCCTTGTTGATCGATGGCTCAAAAAAGCGGATGGAAAGTCCCGCACAGACGCTGCCCGCGAGCAGCAGAATCGTGGCCGGTGCGAAGTAGCCGAGGAGGGCCGCTATTACGCCGGCGGAGTTCGCCGCCAGCGCTGCAACTAGAACGCGCGGGAACATTGGCCTGAGACCGAGGAAAACCGGCAGCCATCGCGCGCTGAATCCCCAAACCATGGGCACCAGAAATCCCCAGGTCGAGACCACCAGATATCTCTGATCGAAATCATGCGGGAACGCGGGAGAGATTCCAGTTCGCGCGAGCGAGAAGGTTTCCAAAATCTGCAGCATCAGCGAGAGCATCAGTCCCGACGTCGCTGCAATCACGGCCAATACCCAAACGTCCCAGGGCTTGCGCGGGCCGTCGGTCGAGGAATGCGCGGGGCCGATGGTCACGAAGAAAAGCAGGAACGCGGCAAACTCCAGCAGCGCCGCGAACGGCATCCAAAAGCGCCAGTGCCAGGGCCAGAGGGTCACCGCCCAGCGGAGGAGGACGCCGGTGGTCCACATTGCCCAACAGGTCCAGCCGCGCCACATCGCAAAGGGCTTCATTTTGCGCAGCTTAGGAATGGAATAGAAACCGATGCCCAGAATAAAAGTCGCCACCCAGCCAAAGATCTGAGCGTGGCCGTGCGCTTGAATCCAGCCCGGCGTGACGGACTCCAGCGCCTGCAAACGGCTGATGGAGATCAAATTCCAGACACCGAGAAAAGTGCCGGGCAAAAGCATGAAGACCAGACCCGTCAGGATGTAGGTCATCAGCATCGCGGAGAGTGCCTTCTCCCGGGCGATCGTGCGGTCCATGAGTGACTGCGTTTTGCTGTCCAGCCCCTTCGGTTTGGTCGATGTTTCGGAAGCCATACTCGTAACCCGATATACACAGTCCGGCGGATATCGATGTATTAGACCACATCGCTGCCACCCGCACACTGTGACCAACGTCACTGCAGCTCCGCAGCAAGGTCGACGACAAATAGCTCGCCGCGCTCTCTTGTTTGCTCACCCGGAAAACATCCTGGGAGTTGAGCAGCAGGCCGAACGCCCAGTAGCACAAACGGAACCTGTCCCGCGCCGCGCGAGGGTCTGTGCCCCGCAGCTTTTTACCAAAAGTAATACTTGACCCGTATTACCTTGGACGTTATAGATTTATGTGAATAGCACCCTCCCATCCCCTAAATTCTTTCCTTGTCACACATCCAAAGTCATCAGACTCAAAGTCCTTTATTTGCCACACATCCGCAAAAATGGGGGTTCCCCCCGTCTGGTCAGACCATTCCCACCCCATTGGCGCTGGATTGCGGCCTCTGCCATAATCATGGGCAACCTGAGGGCAATGTGAGCGGCACGCAAACACAAGCTAGGTCTTGGACTGGGAACGAGATCCGAGAGGCGTTCCTGCACTTTTTTGAGGGCAAGGGGCACCGCCGCGTGCGGAGTTCGTCACTCGTGCCGCATGGGGATCCGACGCTACTTTTCACCAACGCCGGGATGAACCAGTTCAAAGACGTTTTCCTGGGCCTTGAGAAACGCGATTATACGCGCGCCACCACGGCGCAAAAGTGCGTGCGCGCGGGCGGCAAGCACAACGACCTGGAAAACGTCGGTTTCACTAGGCGCCACCACACGTTTTTCGAGATGATGGGGAATTTTTCCTTCGGCGATTATTTCAAGAAGGACGCCATCGCCTACGCCTGGGAACTAGTGACTTCCCCGAGCTGGTTCGGCATTCCCACGGACAAGCTCTACGTCACGATATTTGAGGGCGTAGCAATCCCGCACGCTGACATTCCACGCGACGACGAGTCGGAAAAGTCCTGGCTCGAGCAGGACGTGGCCAAAGACCGCATCTTCGAGTTCGGCATGAAGGAAAACTTCTGGCAGATGGGCGATACCGGCCCCTGCGGCCCTTGTAGCGAAATCCATTACGACATGGGCCCCGCTGCGTCGGACCTCGGCCACACAGATTGCAAATTCGGCTGCGACTGCGGCCGCTACGTCGAAATCTGGAACCTCGTCTTCATTCAGTACGATCGAAAGGCGGGGGTGAAAGATGGCGTGCCGTGGTACGAGTTCTCCCTGCTCCCCAAGCCCTGCGTGGATACCGGCATGGGTCTTGAGCGCGTCGCCGCCGTCCTCCAAGGCGTCATCTCCAACTACGAAACCGATTTGTTCGTGCCTCTGATTGAGCGAGCCGCCCAACTTCTGCGAGCAGAGCCAAAATTCAATCCAAACATTGCACCATCATTGAGAATCATCGCTGACCATGCCCGCGCGACGACGTTCCTTATCACGGACGGTGTTCTACCTTCCAACGAGGGCCGCGGGTATGTTCTCCGCAAAATCATGCGAAGGGCAATTCGGCACGGTCACATGTGGGGAGCGAAAGAACCATTTCTACATCGAATGGTCGACGTCGTTCGGGAGAGAATGAAGGCTGCGTACCCGGAGCTTGAGGAGGGGGCTCGAAACGTTGCGGCCGTTGTCCTAGCGGAAGAGCAGCAATTCGGTCGGACTATCGAAATTGCAGCAGCCAAGCTTGAGGCGCTACTAGATTCGGCGAAAACGGCCGCGATCGACAAGTGTATCCAGGATTTTTCGGCGGCACATGGTATTTCTATCGATGGCGAAAAGAGCAAAACATACGCCGGCTACCTGCTTCCTGGGAATACCGCTGTAGACCGGAATCGGGCGGCGACCGAATTGGCAGGCATGAAGCTAGGCGCGGAATTGGTCGCGCATTTCGATAAGAACTACAAGCCAAGGCTGCTCGGCGCGACTGCCTTTCCACTCTATGACACGTACGGGCTGCCCCTCGATTTCATCACCGACACTGCCCATGACCTGGGCATCCAGTTCGATGAGGCTGGCTTCGAGCGCGCTATGCAGGAGCAGCGGGCCCGAGCGCGGGCGTCGTGGAAGGGCGGGGCGAAGGAAGCGGCGAATCCGGCGTATGCAAAGATTGCGGAAGCGTTCAGGACCGAGCCGGATTTTTATTACGGCACGACGGGCAAAGACTGCCGCATTGAGGCCATCGTCACCAAGAGCGGGCCTGTCAACGAGCTGAAGGCGGGCGAGAGCGGCGAAGTAGTGCTGGACCGCAGCGTGATCTATGCCGAGTCGGGCGGGCAGGTAGCGGATACAGGCGCGTTTTACGACAACTCGGAATCGCAGATTCTCGCGGAAGTAAAGGGAGCGTTTTATCCGGTCGCGGGACTGATCGCGCACAAAATTGTCGCCAAGGAGACGCTGCGGGTAGGTGACCGAGTCTCAGTGGTGGCGGATGCGGAGCGACGAGCGCGGATCATGCGCAATCACACGGGCACGCATCTTGTCCATGCGGCGTTACGGAATATTCTTGGTACGCACGTCAAGCAGGCCGGATCAGAGAACTCGCCTGAGCGCTTGCGCTTCGACTTTTCGCACTTTGGGCACGTGGATGCGGAAGAGCTGCGCGACATCGAACACCAGGTGAACGACGAAATTCGCTTAAACACGGAGATTGAGACGAATGTGACTTCTCTGGAAGACGCCCTGGCTTCCGGCGCGCTGGCTTTCTTCGGCGACAAGTATCCGGAGCACAACGTCCGCGTGGTGACGATTCCCGACTCCCGAGCGGCTCGGGGCTTCTACTCGAAAGAACTGTGCGGCGGCACGCACGTTCACCGCATCGGTGATATCGGCGTGCTGAAGATCGTCAGCGAAGAATCCGTGGCCGCCGGCGTCCGCCGCATCGAAGCGGTCACGGGAACGGCCGCGCTGGAACACTACCAGAAGGTTGCGCAGCTCATCGTAAATGTGGCGGGCAATCTAAATGTCAGCCAAGACGCTGTACTTGCCCAGATCGAAAAGCTATCGCAAACTGCAAAGCAGCTCGAGAAGCAGCTTGGGGAGCAAAAGCGGAAAGGCGCCCTGGGGCAATTGGAGGACCTAGTAGCCCGGGTTCAGCTAGTCAAGGGGGTCAAGGTAATCGCAGCGGAGGTCGAGAATGTAGACCGGGAGGGCCTCCGGCAGTTGGTGGACAGCCTGCGGCAGATGCTGGGTTCCTGTGTGATCGCCCTGGGGATGCCCGAAGACGGCAAAGTGGCTCTGATTGCAGGAGTTACGAAGGATCTGACCTCTAAAGTCCATGCTGGCAAGCTGATACAGGCGCTGGCCAAGCAAGTGGGGGGTTCCGGGGGCGGAAGACCCGATTTGGCCGAGGCTGGCGGAAAAGACACATCCGCTCTAAAAAGTGCCTTGTTAAGCATCCCCTCCCTGCTAGAGCCCTTGTTATAATCCGCCTAGCGTCAGAAGCGTGTCTGGGAGGAGACAGTTCCCTGTCCAGGGAGATGTTTTCGCAAGAAGGGCCGGCTTCTCAATTGCGCCTCTGACCGAGTCGGGATCTACGAACCAATCGGGGGTGCCGATAGTACTTAAGTCGCATTGACCCCGACGGGGTCGGGCCTGAAGCTATAGATCGTTTGTTTTGACTTCCCCAAGGCACTTATGAGCAGACGCACGGCAATTGCGGCATGGCTTGTTCTGGGAACGCTGGCAGTGTGTGCACGCCCGGCCAGCGCCCAGATCACCAGCGTCACGGACCAAGGCGGACGGCAACTCTTCGTCAACGCCGAACCTCGGATCTCTGCCAAGCTAACCGCGGCAAAGCCGCGCACAACCATCTACCTCCCCGCTGAATCTTCTTTTACGGGGCACTCGCGTCCGACGGTGAGCATCGATCGCGGCGGTTCCGAGAAACTGGTACGAGAAGCAGCGGATCGCCACAGCGTGGACCCGGCTTTGGTCCGAGCAGTGATCGAGACGGAATCGCACTGGAATCCGGTAGCGGTTTCCCGCAGAGGAGCCGCCGGCTTGATGCAGTTGATTCCGACGACGGCGCAGCGATTTGGAGCGAATGACGTGTTCAACCCGAAGCAGAACGTCGACGCCGGGGTCCATTACCTGAAGACGTTGCTAGAACGATACAATGGCAACCTGGATCTGGCTCTGGCGGCGTACAATGCGGGTGAGGGAGCTGTGGATCGGGCTCACGGCGTCCCTGCGTTTCGCGAAACGCGGAACTACGTTCAGAAGGTACAGAATGCTTATTTCCGGCCTGGCTCGGGCCGTCTTGGGGATGCATGGTTCAACCCACGCGCAATCCACAAAGATGTCGATACGAGCGGCCGCGCCGTCTTCACGAATGATTAAGCTGGCTCCGGCCTAGTGGGGGGCAATCCGGATCCGATAAGGACGCAGGGCGCCCATGTCAGTTGGGGGAAAGAATTTCAACAGGAGCTTCGCCCGTGTTTCGCCAGTTTTTGTCTCGCTGGCGTTTGCACTGTTGTGCCCCGTAGTCACCGCGCCAGTCTTCGCGGCGGGCACCGCCGGCGTGAAGCGCCAAGCCGCGCAAGCGCAGTTGGCGAGAGCGGAAGAACAGCGCGCCATTCTTAACAGCAAGCCAGCGAACAAGCGCACCCTCGCCGAGTACAGGCAGGCCGTCTCCAGCTACCGCCGCGTTTATCTGATCACGCCGCGTGCTGCTGAAGTGCCCGATGCGCTGCTCGCTGTCGCGGAGCTATACACGGAAATGGGAGACCGCTTCGGCCGGAGCTACTATCAATCGGCGGTCGATTCCTATCAGTTCTTGGTGCACGAATACCCGAAAAGCCGCTATTGCCAGGATTCGGCCTTGCGCATCGCGCGGTTGGAGAAAGAGCAGCTGGGCGACACCGCACTGGCGACGAAGAACTACGAAGATTTTGTGAAAAAATATCCGCGCTCGCCACGCCGCCGCGAAGTGGAAGAAGCACTGGCGGAGCTGGCGCTGTTGCGGAACAGCGATGCTGACGCGCCGGCAGCGGAATCACCGTTACCGTTTGCTGGTGAAGAAGCATTGCCGAAGACACCAGAGTACACAACCCAGACCGGTATTCCCCGCGTGCGACGGATCACCACGAGCGCAGCCGTCGATTCCACGCGCGTCACGATCGATCTTGAAGACAGCGTGCAATACACCTCCGCGCGGATCAACAATCCCGACCGGATCTTTTTCGATTTACATGCGGCGCGGCTGACCCCGGAGATCGCCAAGGGCAGTATCCAAGTGGAAGGAGATCTACTGACGGACGTGCGCGTGGCGCAGAACCAGGCCGGAGTGGTGCGGGTGGTCTTCAGCGTGAACGGCGTGAAGGATTACACCGCCTCACTGTCGAATAATCCGCCGCGGCTGATCATCGATCTCTACGGAACCACCGCTGCGCTACGCGCGGCGAAATCGAAACGCGCGAAGGAGCAAGAAGATTCGGACGATGAGGATGCCAGCACTGCTGCATCCCCGGAAAACAAGGCAGCGATGCAGCATGTGGCGGCGAAGAACTCGCGCTCAAAGCCGCTGAAAGCTTCGAACGGCAAGCCGGACTTGCCTCAAGCACCGGTGGCGCCGCAACCCACGCGCGACGGTCAGGCCACCTTGACTCGCGCGTTGGGCCTGAAGATTGGCCGAATCGTGGTTGATCCGGGGCATGGGGGCCACGACACCGGAACGATTGGGCCGACCGGACTGATGGAGAAAGATCTTTGCCTGGATGTAGCCTTGCGCCTCGGCAAGATCATCGCGCAGCGCTTGCCGGGCGCCGACATCGTGTACACACGCTCGGACGACACGTTTATCCCGCTGGAAGAGCGCACCAACATCGCGAATCAAGCGAAGGCCGACCTGTTCATCTCGATTCATGCGAATTCGAGCCACGACCAGGACGCGCGAGGAATTGAAACGTATTACCTGAACCTGAAGGGTTCGCCGGAAGCGATGGAAGTGGCCGCACGAGAGAATGCCTCTTCACAAGAAGGCGTGCACGATCTCGAAGACCTAGTGAAGAAAATCGCACGGAACGAAAAAATCGATGAGTCGCGCGAATTCGCTGAGGACATTCAGGATTCGCTGGCGAAGCGCATCCAAAAATCCGCCAGGACGGTGAGAAACCGCGGCGTGCGCAAGGCGCCCTTCGTCGTGCTGATTGGCGCGGATATGCCGTCGATCCTCACGGAGGTCTCGTTCCTCAGCAATCCGTCGGACGAAAAACTCCTGAAGAAACCGGAATACCGGCAGAGGGTTGCGGAAGGCCTCTATCAGGGCATTGCGAGCTATCTGCAGAGCCTGAACAGCGTCACGCTCAACTTGCCAGGAAGAACGGCGCCCGCTCGGCCTGCTGCTGTCGCCTCAGTTGAACAATCGCGGAACCAGCAGTAGTCTTGTTGGTGTCTAATGAAATGCTAGGGATGCGAAAAGTTACGTTCATTTTCGTCTTTGTATTTGGTGTTTGCGCGGCTCCCTGCCTTCGGGCGGGAGCCGGTGTGTCATCCTTTTTTCCTGAGCGATTTGGGCACTGGGCTGCCTCTTCCGCTCCCGTCAAAGTCCCGCTACCAGTCACTGCGGATGCAATCGGGGCGTACTCGGAGGCGGGTTTGACGGATTGCATGAAGAGGACGTATTCCGACGGACGCAATGAGATAAGCGTGGTCTTGGGCGAGTTTCGCGATCCGAGCGGAGCCTACGAAGCATATACCGCGGCGCTACAGCCGGGGATGAAACCGTCTTCGCTCGGTTCGCTGTCGGCAGTTAACAAGTCGCAACTGCTCGCGCAATTTGGGAATTTGATGATGGGTCTGGACAATCCGCGAAACATCTCCGATCCCGATTTGCAATCTCTGGTTCTGTTGCTTCGGGAGCACACCGACAAAACTCCGCTGCCGCCCGTACGCACTTACTTGCCGGAAAGCGATCTCGTAGATGGAACGCAGCGTTACGCACTTGGGCCATCCGGTTTTCAAAATGCTATGGCGGCGCTACAGCAGCCCGAAGCGGCCTCAATATCCAGCGAAGTTGGTTTCGCGTCCGGCGCGGAAGCGATGTTCGCGCGTTATCGCAGCGGCAAGGACGAAGCCGTTTTGCTCCTGCTCGAGTACCCGACGCCGCAGCTTGCGGAGCTGCATTTGAGACACTTGGAAATAGCCCTGCCGCACTCCGCCCGGGAGGCAGGGACACCGATCGAGCGAAGGGGTTCGCTGTTGGCGATCGTGCTTTCGCCGAGTTCGGCACACTATGCCAAGAGTCTGCGTGACGCAGTGAATTATGAAACGCAGGTAACCTGGAACGAGCCGAGCCAGACCTTGACCGACCCGCCGTGGACGAGTGTCATCGCGCAGATCTTTATTGGTACGGGCGTGTTCATGGTCGCGGCCGTCGTTCTGGGCATCGCTTTCGGAGGGCTGCGCGTGGTTACGAAAATCTTTTTCCCCGGCAAAGTGTTTGACCGGCCGGGGCGGATGGAGATCCTGCAACTCGGCCTGTCCGGCAAGAGGATCGATCCCAGTGACTTCTACTAGAATTCCGCGCGCGAAGTAAGATATGCCGGACTCCCGACTGAGTCGGAATGAATTCCGCCCGGCGCTACATAACCCGCCTGAAGCAAGAAGTAACGAATCGCATGACAGCCCGTCTAATCAGTAGGTTGCGGCTGATCTCTGTTTGGTAAAGCTCAGAAGGTGTCGTACCATTTAGCGTTACGTCGATGGGGTATTTCCAGTGATGTTCGCACCGGATCGCAAAGAAAAACCGAATCGTAATCGGTCAGTGTACGCGGCACACCTGGTACTGCTGGCCGCCTTTGCGGCAGCGGGCTGCAACCAGAAGACTGCCGCGGACCCGCCCGCTGGCGGGACAGCCCCTGCGATGCCCGTGCAGGTGCAAGTCGCGCAAGCCGTAAGGATTCCGGAAACGACGGAATACCTTTCGATTCTCAAATCGCGGCACTCTGCGGCCATCAATCCGCAAGTCGAAGGGCAAATTACGAAGATTTTTGTGAAGTCGGGTGACCGGGTGACTGCGGGAACGCCGCTGCTGCAGATCGACCCACTCAAGCAGGAAGCTACGGTCAGCAGCCTGGAAGCAAGCCGCGCCGCGCAGGAAGCGAACCGGCGCTTGTCGCAAGTCTCGCTTGAGCGCGCAAAAAAGCTGTACGAGGCAGGGGTCATCAGCAAGCAAGATCTTGATAACGCGCAGAGCAGTTACGACTCGGCGGAAGCGCAGGTGAAAGCGCTCGACGAGCAGGTGCGACAGCAGCGAGTCGAGTTGCGGTATTACGCGGTGAGCGCGCCGATGGATGGCATCGTCGGCGACATTCCGGTGCGCATGGGTGACCGGGTCACCGTTTCCACGCTGCTGACAACGGTGGATGAGCCGGGTGCGCTGGAAGCTTACATTTACGTTCCTGCGGACCGTTCGAAGGACCTAAAACTTGGTTTGTCTGTCCGTCTGCTCGATGAAACGGGCAGCGCTGTCGACGAAACGAGGATCACTTTCGTTTCGCCACAGGTGGAAAGCGACACGCAGACGGTGCTCGCCAAGGCGGCGGTACAAAATCCCAAAGCCAAGCTGCGCATTGCGCAGCAGGTGCGCGCGCAGGTGGTGTGGGGGTCGCGTGAGGGCACGGTGATACCGGTGCTCGCGGTAACGCGGATCAATGGACAGTTCTTTGCGTTTCTGGCGGTGAATGACGGAAAGGCCACGGTCGCGCGTCAGAAGTTGCTCAAGGTCGGTGATGCTATCGGCAACGACTACGCGGTATTGGACGGCCTTAAGCCTGGGGACCACATCATTTTGTCTGGCTTGCAGTTTCTGCAGGACGGCGCTCCTGTTGCCGAGCAGATCCAAGGCACCGCGGCGCACTAGGTGTCGTAACGATGAGGTTCGTGTTTCCCCCAACCCGAGTGAGGGCGGTGTCAGACCTTGTTCGTTGATTTCTTCATCCGGCGTCCGGTGTTTGCGACGGTGTGCGCGCTGCTGATTATTCTGGGCGGTGCGATTTCCATTCCCACGCTTTCGATCGCGAACTTCCCGGACCTTGCGCCGCCGCAAGTGGTGGTCAGCAGCGGATACATCGGGGCCAACGCACAAACGGTTGAGTCCGCGGTCACGATTCCGCTCGAACAAGCGATCAACGGCGTGCCGGGAATGAAGTACATCACGTCGACGAGCGGCAACGACGGCTCTAGCCAGATCGTTGTGGTATTTGACATCACGCGTGACCCGGACCTCGCAGCGGTGGACGTGCAAAACCGGGTCAACCAGGCGCTCGGGCGAATGCCCAACGAGGTGAAGAACACCGGCATTATCATCCAAAAACAGCTAAGTGGATTCGTGTTCGGCGCGGGGATTTACGCCGAGAACGGACAGTACGACAGCCTGTTTGTCAGCAATTACATTGACGTGTACGTCCGCGATGCTCTCAAGCGCGTCAAGGGAGTCGGGGACGCTTTCATCTTCGGCGAGCGCAAGTATGCGATGCGGCTGTGGCTGGATCCCCCGAAGATGGCTGAGCGCGGGCTGACAGCCACGAACATCTTGACCGCGCTGCAAGAGCAGAACGTCCAGGTTGCGGCTGGACAAATCGGCCAGCCACCGGCGGCCACTGATCAGATCTATCAGATCAGCGTCCGGGCTGTTGGACGCCTCACCGAGCCGGCGCAGTTCGATAACATTATTTTGAAGACCGGGACGGACGGCACACTGGTTCGGGTGGCGGATGTGGGGCATGCCGAACTCGGCGCCGAGGATTACGGCACGGTGCTGCGGTTCAACGGGCACGAGGCCGTGGGCCTGGCAGTGACACAACTGCCGGGAGCGAATGCGCTCGATGTGGACAAGGCAGCCAAGGCGGAATTCCTGCGGCTGTCGAAGAACTTCCCGCCGGGACTCAAGTACGCGATTGCGTTCGACACGACCACGGTGATCGGTGAATCCATTCGGGATGTGCTGATCACGCTGCTCCAGGCGATTTGCCTCGTCATCATCGTAATCTATTTGTTCCTGCAAGATTGGCGCAGCACGTTCATACCCGCGATAACCATTCCCGTGTCCCTCATCGGGACTTTCATTTTCGTAAAGCTGCTCGGTTTTTCCATTAACACGCTCACTTTGTTCGGCATCACGCTGGCGACGGGACTGGTTGTGGACGATGCCATCGTGGTGATCGAAAACGTGGAGCGCCACATCGTCGAGGGCATAACCGAACCGCACAATGCCGCTTCGGTGGCCTTGAAGGAAGTGGCGGGCGCGGTCATCGCGACATCGCTCGTGCTTGTGGCGGTGTTCGTTCCTGTCGCGCTTTTCCCCGGCACAACCGGCATTCTGTTCCGCCAATTTGCGCTGACGATCGCCTTTTCCGTTTCGATTTCTGCGTTCAACGCGCTGACGCTCACGCCCGCGCTTTCGGCCATTTTTCTCGGGCATCATCGTGAACGCGCGCAGGGCCGCTTCTTTAAAGCGTTCAATCGCGTCGTGACTGCGGGGACCAGTTTCTATCGACACGCGCTGCGGCACGTGCTTGGCTGGCGATTTGCGGCACTGGCGCTGTTTCTGGCGACGTTGGGCTGCACGTACTGGCTGTATCAGAGGGTTCCGCGCGGATTCATTCCGGAAGATGATCAGGGGTACCTCATCGTCACCGCGCAGGGGCCGCAGGGGGCTTCTGCTCGCTACATGCTCGACGTGTGCGGCAAAATCGAGGCAGCGGCGGCGGCTATTCCCGAGGTCGAGGGCGCCTTCTCGGTGGTGGGGGGAGCTGCGCCGAATAACGCGATTGTCTATCTTCCGCTCAAGTCGTTTGAAGAACGCAAGGGCGAGCAGCACAGTGCTGCTTCCGTACTCGGTCGCCTGCGCGGCCCGCTGATGGGCATTCCGGGGGCGTTCGTGATCCCGTTTGACCCGCCCGCCGTTCAGGGGTTCGGGGAGTTCGGAGGATTCCAGTTCATTCTCGAAGACCTAGGCCGCAATTCCCTGCAGACGATTGCAGACACGGCGCACCGGCTGGTGACCCAGAGCGCCTCGAGCCCGGACCTGACGGGACTGTTTACCAGTTTTACGGCGAATGACCCTCAGTATCTCGTGCGAATCGACAGGGAAAAAGCCAAGAGCCTCCAGGTACCTTTCAGCCAGGTGACCAACGCCCTGCAAGTGTACATGGGCTCGGTTTATGTGAACGATTTCGATTTCAATAACCGGTCGTATCGAGTGTATGTGCAGGCGGATCAGCGATTCCGCTCGAAAGCCAAGGACATCGCGCAGTACTACCTGCGCTCCGATGCAGGGAAGATGATCCCACTCGATAATCTGGTTACGGTCGAACAGACGGCGAATCCCCAGGTGATTAGCCATTACAATTTATTTCGTTCCGCAGAGATCGACGGCGCGCCCGCACCAGGCCGCAGCTCCGCCGAAGGCATGGCGGCGATGGAGGCGCTGGCGAGAAAGGTGTTGCCGAATGGCATGACGTTTGAGTGGAGCGGGCTCTCGCGCGAAGAACTGGAATCCGGCGGGAAGGCCTTGATTCTTTTCGGCCTCGGCCTGATCGTTGTGTACCTGACACTGGCAGCCCAGTATGAAAGCTTCGTGCTGCCGTTCATCGTGCTGCTGGCCGTGCCGGTGGCGTTGTTGGGCGCCATCGGAGCGCAATCGCTTCGCGGATTGCAGAACGACGTGTACTGCCAGATCGGGCTGGTGATGCTGATCGGTCTGGCCAGCAAAAACGCCATCCTGATAGTGGAGTTCGCGGAACAGCTTCGGGAACAAGGCATGTCGATCGTGGATGCCGCCATCGAATCGGCACGCATCCGCCTGCGGCCTATCTTGATGACCTCGCTGGCATTCATACTCGGCGTGGTGCCGCTGGTATTGGCGCGGGGAGCGGGCCGGGCTGGGCGCATTTCCGTTGGCACGACCGTCTTCGGCGGGATGATCGCGGCGACCACGCTGAACCTACTTTTTATCCCTGTGCTTTACGTCGCGATCAAGAGCCTGATCCCGGGGAAAAAACACGCCACCGCATTGGCCGCAGAGCCCGCTCGCTCCGATTAATTGGGGATCTTTCACTTGCATCGGCCGGCAGAGCGCGGAGAGGTAGTTCGCTGCGCGCCAGTAGGCATGCATCTTGCGTAGCTCTTCTTCGGACAGAGGCCGTTTGGATTCGGAAGGCTTTGCTGAACCTGTGGGTGCCGCTGAAGCCATGCCAGTGCCCTCCCTGTGTTGCATCGAGTCCGCTCATTATTAAACAGACAAGCAAAAAACATCTTATCGCGGGGACCCAGCGTAATCTTATCCCCTCGAATTTGAACAGACCATTACAACCAGCTGGCGGCGCAGTTCGTGAACTCGCAGAGTGTACATTGACGCACAACGCATCGGCAGAGAGCTAAGAAAGAAACCCATTTTATTCCGGGCCGGGTGGATTGCACGGCATCAGGGCAGAGAATCGGCTGGCGCGACACTCACACGAGCACCGGCCGGCGGAAAGACACCATACCCGCTAAGCTGCCGACGACTCCTTGTGAGCTTCCGCGACGGGGAGTTCAGGCCAAAGTACTTTGAGAACTACTCCGTATTCTTCGCCGTAGACGAGCGTAAAGACATGGGAGCAGCGCTCACACAGCCAATAGTGTCTCACGCCGTGAATTCCAGTCGGCGAATCAGCTGTTGAATTACTCCCACTTGCCGAAACCGGATCGGGCCGAAATCGGAAAAACTTGCCGCCTCCGGTCCAATGAAAGGCAGTCGGACACGCCGGGTTTGCACACTTCGGATGCTGGTCCTGATATAGAGGGGTTCCTCTCAACGTCTCGCCGCTTGGGGTCGGCTGTTTGTTGTGATCCCGTTGCACAGCTATCCGCTCTTCCTCCAAACGCTGAATGGTGGCCCGCAGCCACCCCCCAAATGTTTCTTCGATCTCGTATTGATTGCTGTACCGATAGAGGGAATCCAGAGTCTCACCCGATGCGTTAAGTGGAATGTGGCGGCATGGGATTTTCGCGGAGCGGAGCTCGGGTGGCACCAAGTGTATCAAAACACAATCACTGCACGGACTGGGATTTTCTTTGGAATCATAGTTCATGCAAGTGGGAGAGTCTTCGAAAATATACTGGGGTCTCCAGGGCCTCCTCGGCGAGCGCTGACCAGCCCGAGTTTTTGTACCAGTTTCACTGAGAGAGTCTACATCACAGCCATAGGCTGTGAAATTGGATTTGGCGGCACCAAGGGGCTGCGGGCCGCCGGCGCCGGCGCCGGCGGCCTGTAGCCCAGCGCCGAGT
>DASZZI010000044.1:0-19873 GCA_035544995.1 Candidatus Acidiferrum sp. | reverse complement strand
ATGTCCCGGGCAGTCCATGTGCGCGTAATGGCGGTTCGCCGTCTCATACTCCACGTGCGACACCGCAATGGTGATGCCCCGCTCGCGCTCTTCCGGCGCGTTGTCGATCGAATCGAACGCCCGGAACTGCACCTTGGGGTTGTGCTTCGATAGCACCTTGGTGATCGCCGCCGTCAACGTCGTCTTGCCGTGATCGATGTGCCCGATTGTCCCAATGTTTACGTGCGGCTTATTGCGCTCGAATTTCTCTTTCGCCATTGCTCTCTCTGCTCCTCAGTCGAAAGTCTTTCCAAGACCGAAACAAAATCTGGCCCTACTTTTCGCCTCTGTGCTTCTTGATAACATCTTCGGCAAGCGCCGCAGGCAATTCCGCGTAGTGCGAGAAATGCATTGTGAAAGTCGCGCGGCCCTGCGTGCGGCTGCGCAAATCCGTCGCGTAGCCGAACATCTGCGCCAGTGGCACTTCCACACGAATCACGTTGCTACTCGCGCGGTTTTCCGTGCCCATAATCGCGGAACGCCGCGCATTCAAATCACCGAACACCGGCGCCATATATTCTTCTGGCACCACCACTTCCACCTTCATGATCGGTTCGAGCAAAACCGGCGACGCTTTGAGGCAGGCTGCTTTGAACGCCATCGAGCCTGCGATTTTAAAAGCCATTTCCGAGCTGTCTACGTCGTGAGCGCTACCGTCGATAAGAACTACGGCGACGTCCACCATCGTAAAGCCCGCCAGAATGCCGTTATCCAGCGCCTCACGGATACCTGCTTCAATCGGTGCGATGAATTCGCGCGGAATCGATCCGCCGACCACTTTGTCGATAAAGAGAAAGCGGTGTTCCTTGTCAAATTTCCATTTTCCGGCTGGCCCGCCCACCACTTGCTTAGCCAGCGCATCCAGCTCGTCCACGGACATCTCTTTCATGTTCTCGTGGCTGGAGCTCGGGATGGGATGTAATTCAATCTCGCAGTGACCGTACTGTCCCCGCCCGCCCGTCTGCTTGATGTATTTGCCTTCGGCGGTCGCCTTCTTGCGAATCGTTTCGCGGTAAGCCACCTGCGGCCGGCCCACGTTCGCCTGCACGTTGTATTCGCGCAGCATGCGGTCGACGATAATTTCGAGATGCAGTTCGCCCATGCCGGAGATCAGCGTTTGTCCGGTGTCCGGCTCGGTGGAAACACGGAAGGTCGGATCTTCCTGCGCGAGCCTTTGCATCGCCACGCCCAGCTTGTCTTGATCGGCTTTCGTCTTCGGCTCGATGGCCACAGAAATAACCGGGGCGGGGAAATCAATCGATTCCAGAATGACTTGCTTGTTTTCGTCACAGAGCGTGTCGCCGGTAGTTACGCTCTTCAGACCCACGCAAGCGCAAATATCACCCGCATATACTTCTTCAATCTCTTCACGCTTATTCGCGTGCATCTGCAGCAAGCGGCTGATGCGCTCGCGTGTACGCTTCCCGGGGTTGTAGACATAGCTGCCCGACTTCAGCACACCGGAGTACACACGAATGTATGTCACGTGGCCGACGAACGGATCGGACATGATCTTGAACGCCAGAGCCGAAAACGGCGCGTCGTCCGAAGCGCGGCGCAGCACGACTTCATCGTTTTCCGGGTTCACGCCTTCCAGCGGCGGCACATCCACCGGTGACGGCAGGTAATCCACGACCGCATCGAGCAATGGCTGAATGCCCTTGTTCTTGAATGCCGCGCCCGCCAGCACGGGGACCATCTTCATGGCAATCGTCGAGCGGCGGATCGAAGCGCGCAGCTCCTCCGGCGTGAGCGAGTGCTCGGAGAGAAATTTCTCGAGCACTGTGTCGTCATGCTCGGCAACGTACTCAACGACTTTGTCGCGATGTTCTTTGTAGAACGCCTTGTCGATCGCCGCGCCCTTCAGCGCCGCCGCCACATCCGGCCGCGAATCCACGAACGCTTTGTCCCACAGCTTCTCGACTTCAAAAACCTCGAACTTCGCGCCCAGTGTCTCTTCGAGCCACACGATCACCTTTTGCTCGATGAAATCAATGCAGCCGATGAAGGAATCTTCTTTGCCGAGGGGGAACTGCAGGGGAACCGGGTGGGCGCCAAGCCGCTGGCGAATCGTGCGTATACAATGGTCAAAATCCGCGCCGACGCGGTCCATCTTGTTTACAAAGCAGATGCGCGGCACGCGGTATTTGTCCGCCTGTCTCCACACCGTCTCCGACTGCGGCTGCACACCGGCCACGGCATCGAAAACCGCTACCGCGCCGTCCAAAACGCGCAGCGAGCGCTCCACTTCTACCGTGAAGTCCACGTGGCCCGGCGTATCGATAATGTTGACGCGGTACTTCTTGTCAAAGCGGTCCCAGGAAGCCGTCGTCGCCGCGCTCGTGATGGTAATCCCGCGCTCGCGCTCCTGTTCCATCCAGTCCATGGTGGCCGTGCCTTCATCCACCGAGCCGATCTTGTAGGTCACACCCGTATAGAACAGGATGCGCTCGGTCGACGTCGTCTTTCCCGCGTCGATGTGCGCCATGATCCCGATGTTGCGCGTATCTTCGAGTTTGAATGCGCGACCCATGATCCCCTGAGAAGTCTTCTTCTCCCCTACCCGATTTGCTATAGCTTCCGTCACGATCTCCGACCTCTCCTACCAGCGATAGTGCGCGAAGGCCTTGTTCGCCTCCGCCATGCGGTGCACATCTTCCTTCTTCTTCATCGCGCCGCCGCGCGCATTTGCGGCATCAATCAGTTCATCCGCCAGCTTGTCCACCATGGTCTTGCCCGCGCGCTCCCTCGAATACTGCAGTAGCCAGCGAATGGCCAGCGATTGCCGCCGGAACGGATTCACTTCCACCGGCACCTGGTAGTTCGCGCCGCCCACGCGCCGCGTCTTCACTTCCAGCGCGGGTTTCACGTTTTCCACGGCCTTCTTGAAAATCTTCAACGCGTCATCGTTCGTCTTCTTCGCCACTTGGTCCATCGCGCCGTAAAAAACCCGCTGCGCCGTCGACTTCTTGCCTTCCCACATCATCGAGCAGATGAACTTCTCCACTAGATCGCTGGCATAAACCGGATCGATCGCCTGTGTCCTCCGGAAAACGAGTCCTTTGCGTGGCATTGCTCTCTATCGCTCCTTCAAATTCGTTACTTCGCCTGCCCGGCTTTCGGCCGCTTGGCGCCATACTTCGAACGTCCCTGCTTGCGATTCTCCACGCCCGCCGCGTCCAGCGTTCCCCGCACGATGTGATAGCGCACGCCCGGCAGATCCTTCACGCGGCCGCCACGCACCAAAACGATCGAGTGCTCCTGCAGGTTGTGGCCGATACCCGGAATGTAAGTCGTCACTTCCACGGAATTTGTCAGCCGCACACGCGCCACTTTTCGCAGCGCGGAGTTCGGCTTCTTGGGAGTCTGCGTGTATACGCGAATGCAGACCCCGCGCTTCTCCGGGCAGCCCATCAACGCCGGCGACTTCGTTTTGACCTGAACCTTTTCACGGCCCATTCGTACCAGTTGCGAAAACGTCGGCACAGTCGTCCTCTTTATCTGCGACCGCACAGCGGTCAACCAATTGCGCGCAATTTTTCTCGCGGCTCTCGCAGGGCGCGCAGACAAAAATGCGCAAGAGCGCACTCCAGTGCTGAAAGGTCTACTGCGAATCCGGAGAAACAACCAGCAAGAAACTCCGTACGCAACTCCAAGAGGGAGAACTGGTCTCTTGGCTTCGATTCGGAGAGGCTTACTCGGCTTTGCGGGGCTGGCGCCCCATTCCGGCCGCTCTTCCGTCCCATTCCGTCGTGCTCTGTTCCGGGACCGAAGATGTTCCCTTCAACTAGCCGGCTCCGACAAATCCGGGACCGCCTAATCAGGTTTAACTCACCCCTGACAAACAATGAAGTATAAGGAAAGCAACGTGCTCTGTCAAATCACTTTAGAAACACGCCGGTGGAAAACTCTGTGCAAATCTCTGGTTCAGAACACCCTTTGCCCTAATTCCCTCTTTCCCCTGGCAATCTCCTGCAGGGCCAGCGGAGTCCTTGCAGCCGCCGCCTTTCGCCCCGTGCGGCTTCCGGCGGGAGGGCACGCTCAAACCGCGCTGTAGATGTATACTAACCACCTTGTTTACAATAGGTTATGGCTTCGTGCCCTTGTCCTCCCCGAGGTCCCCGAATGGCCAAAGCTTGAATGCCTTCAGGAATTCATCTTCGTGCTGTTCGCACAGCATTTTCGCCGTCCGTTCAGGCGACCAAGGCGACGCCAAACGCTCCGGCCGGTCCGCGATCCAGTATGCCGCCAACGCCATTAGCGTCGCGTTCTGCGCGAGCACCTCGGCCTTCACCGCCTCCAGCGCATCTGCTGCGGAATGATGCGTGTACCTATATTCCGGAGAGTCCTGGTCCATGTTAATCCCTGGCAACCCCGCGATCGAAAACGGCAAAGTGTCGGTGCCAGATTCAACTTTGTCGCTCACCGTAATATCACGAATGTTGGCAACCGCTTTCGCAAACGGCTGGAAGCTATCCACTAGGTCGTTGCGCCCGCCGAGTTGAAACTCCTTGACTGGTCCTTGCCCAGAATCCAGCACCAAGTCTCCGATATGATTCGCCATCTCCGCCTTGTGCTGCTTCACGTAAGCGAACGAGCCGAGCAATCCCTGCTCTTCTCCGGTGAACAATACGAACCGGATCGTCCGGCGCGGCCGCTGCCCAGAACGCACAATTGCTTCCGCTGCCCCCAGCACGCTCGTCGACCCCGTTCCGTTGTCGGTCGTTCCTTCTGACAAGTCCCATGAATCCAGGTGGCCGCCAACCACGAATATTTCTTCCGGATGCTCGCGCCCGCGAATTTCTCCAACCACGTTCGCACTCTCTACTGGTGAATTCGTAAAGGTATTCTGCACGTTGAACCGCACGCGCACATTTTTTCCGCTCTCCGTGTAGCGCTCGAGCTGTCCCTGGTCTTCCGCCGTCATCGTTACTACGGGAATCGTGAAATCCGCTTCGAAGCCGAGAATCCCCGTGTGCGTCAGGTGCATCCCGGAAGCTTTTGAACCTCCTTGCCCGCCAATCACGGTGATGGCGCCCGCGTTACCCGCGGCTTTCAGGAAGTCTCCGAATTGCGCGAAAATCGGCTTGCCGCCTTTCTTTGGCTCGCCTTTCCTTACCATCAGCACGACTTTCCCCGCCAAGCGCTCTGTATTTTTTATTTCCTCATCGAGACTAAACAGGTTTACGGTCACCAGATCGCCTTCCGCCCCGCCCGCCGGCGTCGAACCCGTCCAGCCCATGGCGTCAACGCTTAGCTTCCGCCGCGTGGGTGAAAGCAGTTCCGCCTCCGCCGTCCCGCGCGTCCACCCGCGCCACATCTGCCATTTTTCCGTGTGCACGTTTTCGAGGCCGATGGTCCTCATCTTCGCCGCGCCCCAGTCGATCGCCTTCTGCGCCGCAGGTGTCCCCGTCACGCGCGCGCCGACTTCATCGCTCAGTTCTGTCAGATACTGGAACGCGTGCGAGTTCATCTCCCCCTCGCCGGCAATCTTCACCAGCGCCGGCTTGGTTCCGTCTTCGTCCGGACCCTTCGCCACAGGCTTCTCCTCCGCCGACGAAACCCGCGTTGCACCTGCCAAAATCGCCAGCCCCACAGCTACCCTTACGAAAACACTTCGCATTCGTTCTCTCCTTGCGCCATTAGCGCACAAAACTCTGCCACGGAGTCAGACGCGGCTGCCGCCAATCAGTTTCAGCTTGCTGTTTCTGCCCGTGTTGATGCAGCAACTCTGACTCATCATCGGCTTTACCGCGTTCTGCTCTCCCCCTACACTGCCTTCGAGGGCAACTTGAAGCTTTGCTGCATTATCCCGATCGCCTTGCAGTCCGCGGTTACGATATTCCTATTATTAGCACTTCGGCCGGGCGTCGCCCATGCGCAGGACGCCGCGCAGAAACCAGAGGAGAAGGCTGCCAACAAACAGACGGAAAAACCGCCCGCCGTTGAGGGGACGGAAAATCCAGCCCAAATCGAACTACTCGAAACCCGCATTCGCTTCGAACACGACGGCGGCAGCCGAAAAGAAGTCCACGCACGCGTGAAGATTAACAACGAACTCGGCGCACGCCAGTTCGCCCGGCTCAATTTCGACTACAACCGCGCCTTCGAATCGATCGATGTTCCGCTTGTGCGCATCACCCACGCGAGCGGCGGCACCGCCGACATCCTTCCCAGCGCTATCACCGATCAACCCAATCCGGCGGTCGTAAATGCTCCCGCGTATCAGGATGTCCGAGTCAAGACTGTTCGCATACTTGGCCTCGAGCCGGGCGACCTCCTCGAATACCGCGTCGTCACCACCGTCTCGCACCATCCCCTCGTCTCGGACTTCTCGCTCGACCACTCCTTCGACCGCACCGGCGTCGTCTCCCAAGAAGTTTTCCAAGTGGATCTACCCGCCTCTCGTGCGCCATCCGGTCCAGTCGTCGTTAAGAATGAACAGATGAGGGTGGCGCTTCAATCTCGCCTCTTCGCGGTGCCGCTTGTTTGGACTACTCAACCGCCAGATATAATGAAGCCAACGCCGCTTCCGGCGCTGAGTTCCAGTGATCAGGGTTCCCCGGGGGTCCACCTCTTCGTCAAAGCCTCGGCGCCTGCCCCATCTATCGAAAGATCTGGAAAGGGCGAGGATGCCCGAGTTTTGTACGCATGGCACCGCACAACACCCAACAAAGAATCGGACCGAAGCGACAACTCGCCCGCTCCGGAAGACATGGCGGACGTCGAATTCGGGATATCTCCGTCCGGGTGGGGGCTCTCTCACGCGCTCTACGCCGCTCTTCTGTTGCCGGATCCGCTTCCGGAAGAAATTACCGAGCTGGCGCGGCAACTGACGCAGGGCGCGGAGACTTCTGTCGAGAAGACCGAACGCATTTATGATTTCGTTTCCAAGAAGATCTTGACGATCGATCTTCCCCTGGGGGCAACCGGGTTCCGTCGCCGCCCAGTTGGGGAAATTCTCTCTTCCGGATATGCCATTCCTGAGGACAAGTTCTTCCTCTTTCAAGCGCTTGCGAAGGCATCCAATCTGCACGCGAACGCAGTATTGATCGGCTCGTCGAAAAAGATCGCAACGCTTGTCGTCGGGCCGGCGTCGTTCAGCCACCTTGTGGTCTGGGTCACGGATTGCGATGCCTGGCTCGATCCGAGTCTGGAAGTAGCTCCGTTTCGTGCGCTCCCCGCGTCCTACCTCGGAAGCTCCGCGCTTTTTGTAGGACCCTTCAGCGAGGCGTGGGATGTGCGTTCCCTGGTGTGGACGCAAATTCCAAAAAATCTGCCATTCACTTCTTCGCAGAAAGTGAGCGTGGACGCGTCGCTCGATTCCGATGGCAAGCTCACCGCCAGAGTGCGTTACACGTTGCGGGGGGACAACGAATTGCTCCTCCGTATTGCTTTTCACCATAATCCCAAAGAAAAATGGAAGGATCTCGCGCAGCTTCTCTCGCTCTCCGATGGGTTTCGCGGCCAGGTGACCAGCGTTAGCGCGTCCGATCCATCTGCAACGCGCGAACCATTCACTGTCGAATACGACATCGCCCAGCCCAAGTTTGTCGATTGGTCGAAGAAGCCCGTGCGCATCCCGGCGCTTCTTCCTCATCTCGGTTTGCCTGATCCACCCGCAACGCAAGCGCTCGGCGCTCCCGTTTCACCCCTCAATCTGGGCACTCCGCTTGACGTGGAGACCCGCGCAACGCTTCATCTTCCGGCGAACACAGCGGCGCGCACCCCCACTGGCATCTCCGTGGAACGTGATTACGCCACATTCGCCTCGCGGTACGCGGTGCACGACCTCACGCTCTCCGCCGCGCGGCATCTGCAGTTTCTGCTTCGAGAAATTCCCGCCGCTCGGGCTGCTGACTACAACGCGTTCCTCCGGGTTATCCAAAACGACGAAACGCAGGATTTCACTCTCGAGCGCGCCGAGACTGTCTCCCCAAAAACAGATTCGGCGGCACCCAATAAAGCGGCGCCGCCGAAGCCAACCCCTGCAAAGCCGTAAGCTTTACTTAACCTGCAGAATCTCTTTCTCTTTTGCCGCGGAGAGATCCTCGATTTTCTTCGTCTCCGCGTGGGAAATCTTTTCCAGTTCGTCCAGTGACCGCTTCTTCTCGTCTTCGCTGATCTTCTTTTCCTTCTCCAGCTTCTCGATCGCTTCTTTCAAATCGCGCCGCACATTTCTCACCGCGGTACGGTGATTCTCCAGCACTTTGTGCAGCTGCCTCACCAAGTCTTTCCGCCGTTCTTCTGTCAGCGAGGGAATTGGCACACGCACCACTTTTCCGTCATTCGTGGGGTTCAGCCCCAGGTCCGCCGAACGAATCGCCTTGTCAATGAGCGGCACCGCTCCCGGATCCCAGGGTGCGATCACGATCATCGAAGGATCCGGCACCGTCAGAGCGCCAAGCTGGTTCACCGGCATCGGCGTGCCGTGATAATCCACGCGCACGTGTTCCAGAAGCGACGCGTTCGCGCGCCCCGTGCGGATCGTCGCGAGATCCTTGCGGAAATCTTCCACGGCCTTTTCCATCCGCGTCTTTGCCGCTGCCATTGCATCCTTGGTTGTCGCAATTGTTGTCATAGCGCCCTCAGCCCAATCCGTTCGATGCCAAGACACCTGGAAGGAATGACCTGCGCGCGCAGCACCGCCGCACACGTGACAATCCTAAGCCGGCCTCACTGTCGAGCCCACTCTCTCACCCAGCACCACCCGCCTGATGTTCCCGTGCTGGCCCATGTTAAACACCACGATGGGCATCCCGTTGTCCATACACAGCGAAATCGCCGTCGAATCCATCACCTTCAAGTCCTGGCGCAACACATCCCGGTAGGTAATCTGCGCAAAAAACTTCGCACCAGACACCTTTTCCGGGTCCGCATCGTAAATTCCGTCCACGCGCGTCGCTTTCAGGATCACGTCCGCCTTGATTTCCATCGCGCGCAGCGCTGCGGCGGTGTCCGTCGAAAAGTACGGATTCCCCGTGCCCGCCGCGAAAATCACCACGCGCCCCTTCTCGAGGTGCCGCATCGCGCGCCGCCGGATAAACGGCTCGGACACCTGATGCATTTCAATCGCGCTCTGCACGCGCGTGAAGATGCCTTCCTTCTCCAACGCACCCTGCAACGCCAGCGCATTGATCACCGTCGCCAACATGCCCATGTAATCGCCGGTGGCGCGGTCGATCTCGAATCCCTTCTGGCGCGCACCGCGGAAAATGTTTCCTCCGCCTACCATGATGGCTATTTCCACGCCCAGCGCGTGCACGTCCTTCAGCTCGCGCGCGATGGCCTGGATTGTTTCGCCGTGAATTCCAAATCCCTGCGGTCCTTGCAGTGATTCGCCGGAAAGTTTCAGCATAATACGGCTGTAAGCCAGCTTCGTTTTCTTCGTCAACTTGCCTGCCGCTTTTTTCGTCTTAACCGCCATGTTTCTCCGGTCGGTGCCGTCTGAAATCTTCGAAATTGTAACAAACAATCGTGGCCCCCGCACATCGCTACGGGCGCAAAAACAAAAAGAGCGCCCCGGTCACCCCGGGGCGCTCTGGAATGCTGTCCTTCAACGTTTTGCGCTTTATGCGTTGACGGGCACCGGCACGGGTGCCGTCTCCGGACCGGAGGAACTTGCACCGCCCACTTCGCCGACCTTAAACCGCACGAAGCGCCGGATCGCGATGTTCTCGCCTAGCTTGGCGATCGCCTGGCTTATCATCTCCCCGATCGTTGCGCTCTCATCTTTGATGTAGTGCTGTTCGTACAGGCAGTTTTCCTCGTAGAACTTTTCCATCTTTCCGGTGACGATCTTTTCTATGACCGGCTCAGGCTTGCCAGTTGCCCTCGCCTGGGCGCCATAAATCTCGCGCTCCTTATCGAGCATCTCCGCCGTCACTTCCTCGCGCCGCACATACCGCGGGTCCAGCGCCGCAATGTGCATGGCGATGTCATGGCAAAGTCGCTGGAACGCTTCGGTGCGCGCCACAAAGTCAGACTCGCAATTGATCTCCACCAGCACGCCGATCTTTCCGCCTGCATGGATGTAACTGCCCACCAGCCCTTCGCTCGCATCGCGCCGCGCCTTCTTGGCCGCGGCCGCCTGCCCCTTCTTGCGCAAAACGCTGATGGCCTTTTCGATGTCTCCGCCCGCTTCCACGAGCGCCGCTCGGCAATCACTGACTCCCGCGCCCGTCCGCTCGCGCAATTCTTTTACGAGATATGCTGGGATTTGCATAGCTGGCTGTTGTGTACTCATCCTTTTTCTTTTTTCAGCTAGTCTGAATTCTCTTGAGTTGTTGTAGCGGCTTGCAAAACGGCCCGGCGCTATTCTTTGATGAGAGCGCCGGGCCACATGAATTTCCCACCTGCGCAGTTCGCTTAGTGCTTGGCTTCCGCATCCGGCGGTACAGTGGCTTCCACCCCGCCAGCGTCAGGCTCTAGTGGAGTATCCGAAGGCGCTCCAACGTCAGCTCCCTCGATGAAGTCGCCTTCCTGCTTCTCGTACTGCTCGTACGCACTCGTGTCCACATACTCGACGCCTTCCACCAGCGCCTGGTCTTCGGCCGACTTCTGTTCGGCGACCTGCGACTGCTGGTAAGCCGTGTGGCCTTCCAGCACCGACTCCGAAATCTTCGATGTAAACAAGCGGATGGCCCGCAGCGCGTCATCATTCCCCGGAATGATCCAGTCCACTACGTCGGGGTCGCAGTTGGTATCCACTACCGAAACCACCGGAACGCCCATGCGCCGCGCTTCTTTCACGGCAATCTCTTCCGCGTTCGAGTCGATGATGAACATCGCATCGGGAAGCTGGCTCATGTTCTCGATGCCCTCCAGGTTCTGGTGGAGGTGCTTCATTTCGCGATCGAGCCGCGCCCGTTCCTTCTTCGACAGCTCATTCATTCGGCCGTCTTCGACCATGGCCTTCAGCAGCTTCAGCCGCTTGATGGACTTCTGCAGCGTCGCCCAGTTCGTCAGCGTCCCGCCCAGCCAGCGGTGGTTCACAAAAAACGCGCCGCAGCGCTTCGCCTCTTCGGCGACCGCTTCCTGGGCCTGTCGCTTGGTACCTACAAATAAGATTGCTTTGCCTTGTGCGGCTAGTTCGCCAACGAAGCGGCTCGCTTCGCGGAACATTTTGAGGGTTTTCTGAAGGTCAATGATGTGAATGCCGTTGCGTTCCCCGAAAATGTATTCCTTCATTTTCGGGTTCCAGCGCCGCGTCTGGTGACCGAAGTGAACTCCGGCCTCCAGCAGCTCTTTCATCGTAATTTCTACTGCCAAGTTTCCTCCTCTATGGACAGCTGTTTGCGGTGGTGACTTGCGTCGCCACAGAACAGCCTCTTGCCGGCTCCTTGCCGGCCGTGATCTTGGCGGATCCGCCCTCGCAAATCCGCCAGAGCCTTTGTAGCGCCGGCTTCCAGCCGGCAATCCCGGCTAACGCTTCGTGAACTGGAAGCGCTTTCGCGCGCCCTTCTGCCCGTACTTCTTGCGTTCCTTCATTCTGGAATCGCGCGTCAGAAAACCGTTCGTGCGCAGCGCCGGCCGCAGCTCCGGATTGAACCGCGAAATCGCCCGCGACAAACCCATGCGCACCGCGCCGGCCTGTCCGCCAACTCCGCCGCCATTCGCCGTCACTACCACGTCCACCTGCTCCGTCAAGCTCGTGAACTTCAGCGGCTCAATCGCGTCATGCTTCCACGCGTGATTCGGAAAATACTGCTCCACCGGCCGACCGTTCACCGTAAACTTGCCCGTGCCCGGACGCAGGAACACACGCGCCACCGATTCTTTGCGCCGGCCCGTGCCGAGAAACCAGGACTGCTTGCCCTCAATGGGCGCACCCGTTGAACTCAACGTTCCTCCTCGAAATCGCCTGACTCCGACCAAGTCGGGGCCAAGCCCCTCTTAGCTCCGACTTGGTCGGAGCCAACAAACTCCACGCCGGTTTGCTCCGCGCTAAGGCACCACTTAGAGTGTGATCGCTTCGCGATCGCACGGGTCAAGGAACAGCAACGTGCGGAAAACTCATCAGCGGCATCCCGACCCGATCGAGATGCTCTTCGATCACCTAACTACAGCGCCACCGCTTGCGGCTTTTGTCCCGCGTGCCGCGCCAATCCCGTCGCATCCCGGTACACGCGCAGCTTCTTTGCGCGCCGTGCACGCAGCTTGTTCTTCGGCAGCATCCCGAGAACCGCCTCGCGCACCATCCAGTCAGCCTTCACCGGCCGCAACCTCTTCGCCGGAACTTCCTTCAGCCCGCCCGGATACCCGCTGTGCGAGTAATAAACCTTCTGCTCGACCTTGTTTCCGGTCATCCGGATCTTGTCCGCATTGATCACCACCACGTGATCGCCCGAGTCCAAGTACGGTGTAAAGCTTGGTTTATCCTTGCCGATCAGCATCCGCGCGACTCTTGTCGCCAGCCGCCCCAGCACCTGGTCCGTCGCATCGACTACAAACCAATTCGCGCCCACCTTCAGCGCTTCGGCTTCCTCACCCTTGGCCACGTACGTCCTCATTGCACCCAGTCACACCTTTCCCTGCAGAGATAAACCTTAATCCTAGAGTATGGTTCCCTCCCTGTCAATCACGGGCATTCGGTGGGGATTTTCGCAGCGGTCGACGCGTACAACCCGAGAGGCGCCCCTCCATGGCCGCGATGAGATCACCCATCGGACAAAACATCGGATGATGACCGAGCCGATCGGCAGTAGGCACGCGAGATATGGCAAAAGTAAAGACGAATAGTAATGCTTCTGCAGGAAGGCCAAAACCAGCAGAAAAGCAATGAGGTAGAAAACGCCGACTCCGGTCTGCGAAATAACCGTCGGTAAGTGCCAACCTCCCCTGAAACCCTCCAGGTTTTTGTTGAGATAGAGGAGGGTCCAAATTATGAGTGCGGAGCCTACCGCAGGAACGAATTCCCGAAAAGAAGCCCACGACTCGCTGCCAATTTCAAGGTATTCGTATCGCAGTGCGTAGGCAACTAGAAAGGCGGCGGCGATCCACAGCAAGTCAAGAAGCAGAATTATTTGGCGGATCCTATGATTCATCACTTTTGGGAATCACGCACGGGAGTCTACCAATAAGATGAATTCCATCAAATAACGATGGCACCAGCTGAAACGAAGTCCCGTTATCCTGGGCAAGACGCCGGCAGAGCGACAGGTATTCGCGAAGAGGCTGCTGCAGACGAGCATACAGAAGAGGGGTCCCAAGATTGACCTTGAGGTACTCTCCTCAATCATCGACATCGTGGTTTTGAAGTTCAAAAGGAGTTCACAAACAAGTCTTCATGACAAAATAGGTTCTGTATCTCCGTGTTTTGGACTTTCCCGCGAACGTCTCCCTCCCTCTTGGCGATGGTATTCCGGATGGCGCATGGGCTTGCTACTGTGGCGTAAATTGTAAATAGGACGCGAAAGGCGGTGGGAGCCTTCTGAGGTGAAGCAATGGGCCGTCAAGAGACAAGCGCGCGAAGGTACCCCTTCAGCAAGCATGGGCGTCAGCACCGCGGGCTCAGAACAGACAGCGAGCCTGAGGGCTCCGCTCTAGTAGGCATTCTTGCTCACGAGTGCGGAGAACACGGTCATCACGATAATCCGCAGATCAAAGCCCAGGCTCCAGTTCTGTAGATAGTACAAGTCATACTCGATGCGCTTTTCGATGGAAGTATCGCCGCGCCACCCGTTCACCTGCGCCCATCCCGTGATCCCCACCTTGAGGGCATGGCGGTGATTGTAACGGGCTACCTCCCGGAGAAACACGCGAACGAAGTGAGGGCGTTCCGGTCGCGGGCCCACCACGCTCATCTCCCCCCGCAGAACGTTGCAAAACTGCGGCAGCTCATCCAGGCTAGTCTTTCGCAGGAATGTCCCAACCCTTGTACGGCGCGGATCGTTCTCCGTCGTCCAGCGGGTTTCGCTTTCCGACGCCGAGGACATGCGCATCGTCCGGAATTTGTACATGTGGAAAGGCTTGCCGTTTAGCCCCACGCGTTCCTGGGTAAAGAAAACAGGGCCGGCGGAGCTGAAGCGGATGGCAAGCGCGATCAGAGCAAAAAGAGGTGCCGCAAGCGCAAGGACGGCGGAGGAAAAGCAGATGTCGAAGACGCGTTTGAGCAGTGCGTAGTCGAGAGAGTCCGCAGGCGTCGTGGTGAGGTCCAGCATCTGCAAGTTTCCAAGCTGGAAAAGCCTTTCCCGGATGACAATCCCCTCGCCCAGATCCACGATAGCGCGCGCTGGCAGGCAGACACTTTCCAGATTCGCAATGATTTTCGGCATTTGCGAGAAGTACGCCGGGTGAATCGCAATGACAGCCTCGTCCAGGTCGGACTCCGAATGGAGGGCGCCAAGCTGGTCAATCTCGTAAATGCGCGCGTTCTGAACGGCTATCTCCTGTCCGGGAAGCCGCACATAGCCAGCAATCTCGCAGGGAGCAAAGGACAAACGCTGCAGCTTGCGGGCTGCCTCGCGGGCAAACTGGTCCGCGCCGACAACCAAGAGACGGCTTGCCCGCCCCGCACCTATTCGCAATCGGAAGAGAGTTCTGAAAACCGCGCGAAGAAGTATGGCAAGAACCAAAAGCGCGATCACACAGGAGATCAACAACCCCCGCGGGAATCTGTCATTGCGGCTGAAGTATAGCGCCGCCAACAAGACCAGCCCCGTGGCCAGAGAGGCGGACCAAGCCGCGCGGGCGCCTGTGCGTTCCCGGAACAACTCATCTACACTTGTCACTCTGTAGTGTTCCGCCAGGAACGCCCATACGAAGGTGCTCACTAGGACCAGGAGAAAATGGCTCTGCGGGGCGTAGGCGGCAGGCCGTCCAATGTAAGCCCAGTACCAGAGCCATATCCTCCAGCCGAACTCAAACGCGAGCAGGGGCAGGAGATACGTGGCGGTCTTCAAATACAGGCGATACAGCTTAAGGCGCAGAAGCATAGCATTTGCTCCTTTTATCGCGTCCTTACCGAAGCACTGCTGCGGGCCAAGGCAACATCGGCCGGGTACAGCCGAAATGGTGTTTGGCCCTCGGGGAACGGACAATGAATGGCACGCCGCGCTTCTAAAGATTTGGTTTTCAATCTGTTGCTGGAGAGGAGTTGAAAGAGGTGATCGTGTTTTTCAAGTGCCGGGCGAGGACCTCATCATCCGCACCCGGCTAGTTCAAGTGATGCGCAGAAACAAGATAAGACCGCAGGCCATCTTCCCAGGACCGGAAAGAATTCGCACCCAGGATTTTGAGTTTATTATTCTCCAGCACGGAGTACTTGGGACGTGAGACCTTGGCTGGAAATTCATTTTCAGTGGCGATCTTCAGACTCACTTTGGCTTTCATCAGCTCGAAGATCTTCCTAGCGAATTCGTACCAGGTGCAACTTCCCTCGGCGGTGGCGTGATAGAGACCGAAGGCGGCGGTCCGGCTGAGAACAACCATCTGTCTGGCGAGTTCCGCCGTGGAGGTCGGACTGACGCATTCATCATTGACCACGCGTAACTCGTCGCACTCCTTCGCCAACGTGAGCATCAACTCAACAAAGTTCCGCCCTCCCTTGGCGCGACAGGGATTCCTTCCATAGAGTGCAGAGGTACGCAGGATGTAATACTTCTCGGTACATGTTTGAATAAAGGCCTCGCCCGCGAGCTTGGTATTTCCATACACGTTGAGGGGCAATGCCGGATCACCTTCCAGGTAAGGCTGCCTCTTCGCGCCGTCGAAGACGTAATCCGTGCTGACATGGATCAGAGCGGCGCCGAGCTGCCGCGCAGCGATCGCCAGATTGCGCGCGCCCAGAGCATTGACGGCATAGGCCTGCAGGGGGTTCTGTTCACACTGTTCCACATGGTGCATGGCTGCCGTATTCACGATCAACGCAGGCAGCGCCGCAGCGAGCACGCTGTGCACGGAATCCCCGGGGGAGATATCGATCTCAGCATGCGTAAGTCGGCAGACCTCGTCCCCGTTCCGGGCAAATTCGTCCGCAACATCCATTCCCAATTGTCCATTGGCGCCGATCACCGTGACTTTCATTGGCCCGCTCCGAGCTGCTTTGCCAGCGCCGGGACGAGCACGCTGTTCTCGCGCGACCGAAACACCTGGACGTTGTAATAGGCAGGATTGTCCCAATCGGAAAAGCTGTCCATGTGCTTGATGAGATGCCGCACGATGCTCCGCACATCGTGACGCGGATGAAAACTCAGGACATTTTTCGCTTTTTCGCAGTTCACTTTGTAGTTTCGGAAGTCCTGGATGCGCCGGATAGTCAGATCCACTTTCATGCCGAGCTGTTCCTCGATTTCATTCTTAACGAGGTCGCCCACCTCGCCCACCGTGTAATTGCCCGAGGCGATGTTAAAGATCCCGGAGATCTTTTCGTGGGCCTCGATCGCGCGGATATAAGCGCTGACCACGTCCTCGATCGCGAGGATGGGCCGCCAGATGGAAGGGTTGTTGATGGTGATCCCGCCGTCGCGAAAGGCGCTTCGGAACATTGTGTTCACGATTAAATCCAAACGCATTCTGGGGCTGTAACCGCTAATGGTGCCCTTGCGCAGGGCCACGACCGAGAAATTGTCGTCCGCGAGATTCATCACCGCCTGTTCTCCCTGCAGCTTGGAAATCCCATAGGGGTAGGAGGAAGAGACCGGCTGCTTCTCATCATAGAGTTCGTTGTCAGTGTAGCCGTAGACAGAACAGGAGCTTGCGTAGATGAACCGCTTTACCCCCGCCTTTTTGGCAATGTAAGCCAGGTACGCGGGCGCAGCGGCGTTATAGACGAAGTTCTTGCTGGGCGAAAATTCGGCCATGGGATCATTCGAAAGCCCGGCAAGAAAGATGACCTGCTCGTAGTCCTTCAAATCTTCCACCGCAACATCGAACAGGTCCTTGTTCAGCAGGCCTGTTTCCGCCGGCAAGTAGTTGCCGAACCAAAACAAATCCACGACATCGACCGAGTATCCGCGCTCCAGCAAGTGCGGAATCAGAGCCGAGCCGACATAGCCCGCTCCACCTGCGATAAGCAGCCGCATGGGTGTTCTCCCTTTCGAAATGAAAATTGCTCTCAGGCGCTCACAGCGCGCTCGGCGTACCTGAAGTGCGGTGCGTTTGCAGAGGCCAGCCACTGAGAGAGCGTTTGTGCCGTGCGGTCTTTTTCCGAGATGATGACCTCGCGGAGAGGCCATTGGATCCCGATATCCGGGTCGTCCCAGCGAATCGCGGATTCCCCTTTTGCGTTGTAGGCACCGGTGCACTTGTATTGCACTTCGACGTCATCGGTCAGAGCGCAGAACCCCCGCGCAAAGCCCGCGGGCGCCCACACCTGCTTCTTGTTTTCCGCAGAGGCTTCGGTCCCAACCCCCCTCCCGAGGGTTGGTGATCCCAGCCGGATATCTACGGCGACAAGGAATGCGGCGCCCCGGATCACGCGCATCAACTTCCCCATCGGAGGATCCCACTGGAAATGGAGCCCGCGCAAAACACCTTTTCGGGAATAGGAATGATTGTCCTGAACAAAACTCTGCGGCAGTCCCAATTCGCGGAAATGGTCGGCTCGATGGGTCTCCATGAAGTAGCCGCGCTCATCTTGGAAAACCTGCGGCACGAGCACGACCACCTCACCTAGATGGCATGAGTCGATTCTTGGGGGCATGCGTATTCTCCTTGAGGATTTCCAAATGGGACCGGCCTCGCATGGCCCCAGTCGATCGGACTAAGAAAGGGGCAGAAAACAGAACGAGCGTTGGAGGGAAACGCTGACTTCTGCCCGAGAATGTTCAGGGACTTTCGATTTCCAAGGGATTCCCGCGCGGGATGGGCCTCGCTGCGCAGGGGGCTCATTTCATGCCCGTGTGTGTGATTCAGACCGCATCGGATGGCGTGTCAGGAAGCGGCAAAGCCGTTCTTCCCCGGCCCTCTGGCAGGGAATGCTCAGGCGCCCTTAGTCGAAGAGTCGAAACGCACTCGACCGCCGTTTCAGGGCGAGAGGCAGATAGTGTTCATTCAGACCCAGAAAGATCCCTGCCGATTTCGCGAGGTCCTGCCGGATGGACGC
Source organism: Candidatus Acidiferrum sp. (assembly GCA_035544995.1). Classification (GTDB taxonomy): domain Bacteria; phylum Acidobacteriota; class Terriglobia; order Acidiferrales; family UBA7541; genus Acidiferrum. The sequence continues at coordinate 1,788 of DASZZI010000044.1, read as the reverse complement.
ACCCACCAGCCGGCTGGCTCCGTTGCCGTCGAACCGGGTGACCTTCTTCTTCAGCAGCCCCCAAAAATCCTGGAGCATGGACGACCGCGCTTGATCATTCCACATATCCAGGCGCTTCAAGGTCACGCCGATATCGAAATAACGCTTGAACAGGCCCACGGTGGTGTGCTGGTGCGAGTGATACACGCAGGCTCCGGGTTCGTAAACGATCATCCAGCCGCTATCGAGGATGCGTTTCGCAATCCCCAAATCCTCGAACACTTTGAGGTCCTCCGGGAAGCGCGTTGCCTGCCACACATCCCGCCGAATCGCGGCGTTTACCGTGGACAAGTGATAGTAGCGATAACCCAATTTCTGCCGGCTGGAGGCATCTTTCACAAGCCGCGCGTCGCCGTACACGGCGTCCAGCGCATCCTGCCGTTCGAGTGTCGAGCCCGGCCTCGGCAGATGCCGGCCATAAACCGCTCCGACCGACGGATCTGCAAAATTGGCGATCAGCGCGCCGAGCCAGGTGTTGCTTGCAGGAAGAGCGTCTGCGGCCAGATACACCAGGAACTGCCCGTTCGCGAGGCCCGCGGCGAAATTTCGCGTACACGCATGGTGGAACGCTTCGGAAGGAATCTGCTCGATGCGCACCGGGTAACTCCTCGCGATTTCAAGGGTACAGTCCGTGGAACCGGAATCCACCAGGATGACTTCGAACGGTTCCGCGCACTTCTGGGAAAAAAGAGCTCTCAGGCAGGCGCCGATGTTGCGCTCCTCATTCTTCGTCAATAACAAGATCGAGATTTCACTCATGCTGACATTCGGTCCTTTCAGTTCAGTTCCGTCCGGCGATCGTTCTGTAGATGTCCAGCGTCTTTTGGGCTGTCTGCTCCCAAGTGAAAAGCTGGGCTCGTTGGCGTGCGCGCTGCGAAAGCGACTTCCGAAGCTGACTGTCTCGGAGAACCTGCTGCAAGGCCAGAGTCAGCGCCCCTGCGTCAGAGGGGTCGATTAAGACCGCAGCGTCTCCGGCAACCTCAGGCAGAGAGGATACGCAGGAAGTTATCACGGGGGCACCACAGGCCATGGCTTCCAGCACAGGCAAACCAAAACCTTCATACAACGAGGGATAAACAAACACTGTCGCCAAACTGTAGAGAGCCGGCAGGTCGGCATCCGCGACGTAGCCCGGCATTCGAATGCGACTCCCAACGTGAGAGTTGGCAATTTTTTGCATCAACCCCGAATAGCCCCATCCCATACTCCCCGCGAGAACAAGGTCAAATTGTCCGGAAATAGAAGCCGCCAGATACGCATCGACTAAGGTCTCTAGATTCTTGCGGGGTTCGATCAGTCCAACAAAAAGAATAAATTCTCTCGGAAGACTGTACTTTTGACGAATCTTCGCTAGCTGCCCTTCATCCTTAAGTGGCTGGAAGCGCGCATCTACGCCCAGGTGGACCACGGAGATTTTCTCTTCCTTGGCCTTTAGCAAAGCGAGGAGATCGCGCTTTGTGCTCTCCGATATCGTAATCACAGCATCACTCCGCCGTACCATCGCGGGAATCATCGTGTGAAAATAGACGCGCTTGTGCAACGCATGTCGACTCGGTGTGAGATGAAATGTCATATCTAGAATCGACACCACTTGCCGACACGTCTTCACTGACCCGCCCGATTTATTAGTCCAGGAGAAGTGAGAGAGTTTTTATATCACAGCCATGGGCTGTGAAGATGCATTTACTTCCCAGGGGCTACAGGCCGCGGGGGCAGGCGGCCTGTAGCCAAGCGCCGAGTGCGGGCGCT
>DASZZI010000043.1:0-8345 GCA_035544995.1 Candidatus Acidiferrum sp. | reverse complement strand
ACTCGGCGCTGGGCTACAGGCCGCCGGCGCCGGCGCCGGCGGCCCGCAGCCCCTTGGTGCCGCCAAATCCAATTTCACAGCCTATGGCTGTGATGTAGACTCTCTCAGTGAAACTGGTACAAAAACTCGGGCTGGTCAGCGGCCGGTGCCACCCAAGCATGTTCAGGGATGCAGTTTGTTTCTTCCATCCAAAACTTTCGCGGCACCAATTCCCATCGTTGACTCCCCAGCGTCACTGGCCTAACATGCACAGCCAATCGGAGCGCCAGCTGGCACGAGGCCGCCATGATTCTGACCATTGAAAGCAAGCATCTCGATCCGGACATCGCCGTTTTGGAAATGGCCGGACGGATCTGCCTGGGAAGCGCCAGCCAGCAGGTGGAATGGTCTCTCGCGGATTTACTCAAACAGAACCAGAAGAAGATCGTTTTCGATCTCTCAGGCGTCACCGTCTTGGACAGCACGCGTGTGGGGATTCTCGTGATGTGCTGCGCAAAGGTGAAAAAGGCTGGAGGGAACCTCCGCATCGCCGGCGCAAATGGCATGGTCGAGGAAACCCTGAAGATGACCAACGTTGACAAGATCATGCCGTTCTACCCGTCGCTCGCCGAAGCCGCTCAAAATTTCCAACTCGCATAGCGAATCAACTCACCGTACTCATCACGAATGATCAAGAGTGCTTTCTGATCCCAATTCCGATTCCAAGGCCGTCCGCAAAAACCCTTTGCTCTATTCCTCGATTGTGATCGGAATCGCGCTGCTCTATGTCGGCTGGATCTTCTTTTCGCGCTGGCAGGAAAACCGCGTCATCGAACAGAGAAGAAAAGAGGAACGGGCGCAAAAACAATTGGAGAATGATCGCGCAGCCGTCGAACTGCTCGGCGGCAAAGAGCTCGCGATTCAGATGTTCTACGCCAGCCCGGGTGCCATCCACCGTGGGGAATCAACTCGGCTCTGCTACGGCGTTGCCAACGCGAAGACGGTGAAGCTCGAGCCGCAATCCAATCCTGTCTGGCCGTCCCATTCCCGCTGCGTCGAAGTCGCCCCCGCCAAAACCACCACGTACACACTGACCATCGAAGACGCCCCCGGCAACACTAAGTCGCAAACTCTGGAGGTCAAAGTTCACTGACTAGGGGAAACCTTCTATGGCGTGCGGGGCTTTTTGTCCATTCCCCCGCCCTGATGCGGGGATATCTCCCCGGTAAATTCCAAAGCCTCCCCTTGTGGCCGCAATTCACCCACATCTATTATAATAATGTCTTACGCGGGGTCCGGCGGGCCATCCTGTAAACGCGGACCCGCGAATATTTTTAGTAACTCGTTCCGGGTGAACGACAACCATGTCCGACCCGCTCAAGAAAATTAAGCAGAAGCTGCAGGAAGAAATCAAAGCGCTCGAGTATGAGCTCAGCATCGAGCTCCCCAAGGAGATCGCCGTCGCCCGCGCCCACGGCGACCTCTCCGAAAATGCCGAATACAAGTTTGCCAAGGAGCGCCAGGGCTACGTCAACGCCCGCATCAGTCAGCTCAAAAAGCGCATGGGCGATCTCGGCATGCTCAATTTGAGCAACATTCCCAAAGACCGCGCCGGCTATGGCTCCCGCATCATCGTGCTCGATATCCATCGCGAGGTGAAGATCGAGTACAAGCTTGTCAGCACCGAAGAGACCGATGCCGAAAAGGGCCTCATCTCCACGACTTCACCCATCGGCAAAGCGCTGCTCAACCGCAAGGTCGGCGACGAAGTTCATGTTGCCACTCCGGCGGGGAAAAAAGAATTCGAAGTCGTCCGGCTCATCACCATCCACGACGACGAGTAACCCATCGGCTTTTCTAGAGGTCCCAGTGATTCGCGCTGCTCTTCGCGCGGTCTCCTATGAAACCTTCTTTGATTGTCCACGGCGGCGCATGGGATATTCCCGACGAAGGCGTCGAAGCCTGCAAATCCGGCTGTCACCGCGCTCTGACCGCGGGATGGTCTATTCTCGCCGGCGGTGGCTCCGCCCTCGACGCGGTCGAAGCCGCCATCGTTGTCCTCGAAGACGAGCCTGTCTTCGACGCCGGTTTCGGTTCTCATCTCAATCTCGACGGCCGCGTGGAGTGCGATGCCATCGTCATGGATGGTGCCACGCTCCGTGCCGGCGCCGCCGCTGCATTGCAGCGCATTCGGAACCCCATCCGCTTGGCTCGCGTTGTCCTGGAAAAGTGTCCGCACATGATGCTCGTCGCCGAAGGCGCGGAACGCTTCGCCAAAGAGCACGGAATCCCGCTCTGCGCACCGGAAGAGCTCGTCAGCCCAGCCGAACGCGAAGCCTGGTCACATTGCAGGGAAGACAAGCACGCGGCTTCACATCATCGCGGCCACGAGCAAGGCACCGTCGGCGCCGTCGCCATGGACCGCAACGGCCGCATTTTCGCAGCCACTTCCACCGGCGGCACTTGTTGCAAACTTCCCGGCCGCGTCGGTGATTCGCCTCTTATCGGTTGCGGCTGTTACGCCGATGCCGAAGCCGGCGGCGTCTCCTGCACCGGCCACGGCGAAGCCATCATGAAAATCGTCATGGCCAAAACCGCCGTCGATCTTCTTCGTCGGCCTGCAACTTGCGTTGATCCCTCTGCCACCGAATCCTGCAATGACTCGGCGGCCGATCTCGCCGCGCGGGATGCCGTCCACCTTCTCGCCAAGCGTACGCGCGGCACCGGCGGACTCATTCTCCTCGACCGCGACGGCAACCCTGCCTTCGCCTTCAACACGCCCCGCATGGCCGTTGGTTGCGTCGCCCCGGACGGCACCTTCGTCACCTCTGTTTAAGCGCTCGTTGAGAAACTCCGATGGGTGCCATTCCGCGGCCTCCCGATCATTCGGCGAAGGGAGCAATGCGAAGGGACAGCGCGCCCGGCTTTCGTTTATCCTGTTATTTCACGCGAGGATTTCGCTGATGAAAATGTCCCGCCGTCTTTGGCTTCGACTCTCGCTCTCGGTCGGTGTTCTTTGTGGGCTGCTCTTCTCTCAGTCTGCCCGCGCGCAGGAACAGCCCTCGCGCCCCGCCGTCATCCTCATCTCCATCGACGGCCTCAAGCCCGAATACGTTCTTGACGCCGATGCCCACGGCCTGAAGATCCCGACTCTTCGCCGGTTCCTCCGCGAAGGCGCGTACTCCACCGGCGTTCACGGTGTCGTTCCCACCGTTACCTATCCCAGCCACACCACGCTCATCACCGGTGTCTCTCCCGCCAAGCACGGCATTTACGCCAACAATACTTTCGATCCGCTCCGCAAAAACTACGGCGGCTGGTATTGGTACGCCGAGGACATTAAAGTTCCCACGCTCTGGGACGCCGCCGCCGATGCCGGCCTCCCGACCGTCAACGTTCACTGGCCCGTCAGCGTCGCTGCACGCATCACTTACAATCTTCCGCAGTACTGGCGCGCCGGTACGCCCGACGACCGCAAACTTCTCCGCATCCTCGCTACACCAGGTCTTCTCGATGCGCTCGAAAAAGACCTCGGCCCTTACGCCGACGGCATCGACGAAACCCTCACCGGCGACGAAAACCGCGCCAAATTTGCAGCGCGCCTCCTCGAGCTCAAGCATCCCGCGTTCACGACCATCTATCTCACCGCCCTCGATCACGAGCAACACGACTCCGGCCCCTTCAGTGCGCAGAGCAACGCCACCCTCGAGCGCATCGACGCCGCTCTCTCCGCCATTCTCGATTCCATTAAACACACCTACGGCGATCGCGCCGTCGTCTGCGTCGTTTCCGATCACGGCTTCGTCTCCACCGACAAAGCTCTGAATCTCGGCGTGGCCTTCCGCAACGCCGGCCTCATCGAATTCGGCAAGGCCAACCGCTCCGCCCTGGCGCCTTCCAGCGAGCCGATCAAATCCTGGAAAGCCATGATCTGGGGCGCCGGAGGCTCCGCTGCCATCGTCCTTCACGACAAAAACGACGCCGCCAAAAAATCGAAAGTCGCCGATCTCCTCGCCAAGCTCGCCGCCGATCCCGCCAACGGTATCGAGCGCATTGTCCCCGAAGGCGAACTGCACGCCCGGGGCGGTTTTCCCGGCGCCGCGTTCCTCATCGCTCTGCGCCCCGGCTTCCTCACTGGCGACGGCGTTTCCGGCGAAATCGTCACGCCCTCCACCAGCTTCCGAGGCATGCACGGCTATTGGCCCGATCTCCCCGAAATGAATGCCTCTTTTTTCATTCTCGGCCCCGGCATCCCCGCCGCGCGCTCTCTCGGCCTCATCGACATGCGCGCCATCGCGCCGACGCTCGCGCAAATCCTCGGCCTCCGCCTCCCCGCCGCGGAAGTGCGGTCTTTGCATCTCGAATGAATTTACGGAGCGCCGCCTTTGCATCCCCAATGAATCTACGGGACCAAACCTCTCCTACCGTGATCTCAAGTATTTGTAGCGGCGAGTTTAACTCGCCACTCCGCCGCGCGTTGCTCCGTGCAGCGCCGGGCTGAAGAGTCCGTCCGCTTGCGCTTCTATAAGGAAGGAATTCGTCTCGGGATGGAGCGCCGTTTTGCCCTAAGCATCGCGGAGGGTCACGGAGAGGCCATCTTTTGCCGCGTTTTCGTACAGGTGAAGGATCTGCCCAGCACGTTTGAGCAATTCCGCCGGCAGCTCGCCGGGTTGATAGTCAACCCATCCTGTCGTGTATCCCAGGACAATCTTATGACCTGCGCATTTCATTTCCAAAGCACCCAGGCGGTCTAACACCACTTTGGCTTCGCCTAAGTTACATTCCGGCAGCACCAGCAAGAAATCATCGCTGCCCAAGCGCACCGCAAAATCCGAGCCGCGGCTCGCCTCTCTCAGACGCCTGGCGAACTCTTTCAACACCTCGTCCGTTGCGACCTTGCCGTAACGCGCAGTGAGTTGCGCAAAGTCGTCCAGATGAAGTGTGGCCAGGCTCAACGCGGTGTTCTGCCGCCGCGCGCGGGCTATCTCTTTTCCCAGCGGCTGCTCGATGGAGGATCGCGTGTACAAGCCCGTGACCCCATCCAGCGCGGAGGCGTCTTGAACTCCCTGTACGTTTCCTTCTGGCATGCCGTTCTGCTCCGTAATTTCCCTTCGCAGACGGCGGAACGACCACTGCCGGTACGCCATCCAGGTGTTGAAGAGAAGGAGCAGGCACAGGATCCCCCAGCGGGCCTGATCGGAACGCATCTCGTAAAAATGCTCGCTGTGAAGGAAGAAAGAGCGGAATGAGGAGAGCAGAAAGGCCACCGCCGAAAGCACGGTTACGGAACACGCCGACAGCCAGAGCCACCACTCGCGTCTTCGGAGTTGCCGCAGATCCGATTCCATCTGGTGCGCGCGGTACTCCCCAGACCCCTCGAGCGGTGAGGAATTCGCCTTGCTCCCGCGAACACCAAATAGGGATTCCATGTTTCTTACCGGAAGACCACTACACAATCACTTTAGTGTGTTGCTGCAAAATCAGGCAACTTCCAAATGGTACAGGCTCGTTCACTGCAAGAACCTGACCCCAAGGTCAGCGTGTCCCTTGCGCCTCTAAGCGTTCCTCTGGCGGCTCAATCCGGTCAGAACGCGAAGCTCGCCCACAATCAACATATCGATGTTTACAGGCAGCTCGCTTCGCACCAGGCGAGCATCCCGATCGGCCCGATCGGAGCCTGTCCGGTACCCTTCGATGTGAAGGATCACGTCTTTTTCGTGTTCGAGCCGCCCGGCGTTCTTCACCGTGATCAAAAGTTTCTTGGAATCGTAATGCACCGTCATCTGTTTCGATCTGGCTGGGCACCAAATCCTAAGATCTCCAATCGCAGTTTCCTTGCAGATGAGAGTCTCTTCTTGCGTCACCGCATTCCACTCACTGCACTTCTCTAAAATAGCATCTTTAAGACTCTTCCAGACCAGGGGAGCGCGCGCGACAGCCGTTTCCAAATTGTGCTCCGCTTCGTATATCTGCTCTTCTTCCGTGAGTTTTGCGGCCAGGTATTCCTGCGCTGCCTGCTTTGTGCTCTCATCTATCATTGGGCCCATCTCCCAGTAAGTTATTTTACGCGAGCTCAAATAACAAACCCTTAGGGATTCGGGCGGGTGGCAAACTCTAGGAAATAGATTCAAGTTTGTTTTGCCACGCGCACAGGCAACGCACAGTAGCTGCCTTTTGCAAAGCCTTCCGCCTCCACGCCAAACGCATGGTCGAACCGTGCCCGGTAATTTTCCCAGGCAAGTGTTGCCGTAAGCTCCACTAACTGTGCGTCGCTGAACTTGTGCCGCAGCTTCGCGAACAGCGCTTCTGCAACCTCGACGGGAGTCTGCGTCATGGCGTCGGCATATTCCAGGACCAGCCTCTCCGTCTCGGAAAATAGCACGTTGATCCTGTAGTTGGACAATGCTTCCATCTTTTCCATCGAGATGCCGCCTTCTCTGCTGACCGCAGAACCGATGTCAATTCAAAACGGGCACCCCACGAGCGTGGCGACGCGCAGTTGCGCGAGGTCCTTCAGGCCGGCGTCCACCAGGTGGCTGGAGGCAAACGATTGTTCCATCTGGCCGTAGCCCCACAGGAGCCTGGAGTGATGCGCGACGATTTGCACCGGCATAACGACGCGGCCCAGTTTGCGTTTCACTAACCAGTAGATGATTCGCGTAAACAGCCCGCTAAGTATCCCCTGCTGGCTCGGATCAGCGCCTCGTATACGTGCCATGGTGATTCACCTCGTGAAGGAACGATTCTGAGTGTAACCCCAGAAACCAAGGAGCGCGAGTAACGCGCTTCTTGCGTGCCGGATGGTTTTGCGGGACCCACCGGAGCGGCCGGTTTTTTCCTCCGCTCGCAAACGCGCGGTTCTTGCGTCCGCCGCTTTTTGGCGGAAGTGCTCGCCGTGGCGAGCGCCCGGCGAAGGGCGCGAGTCCCGAGTCCTATCGGGACGGGGGAAGATTCGTTCGGCCAAGCACTTGCCTGCCAGCTTTTAGAGTGCTGAGTGCTTGGCCGAACGGATCTGAGAAGCTTTGTAGCGCCGTGGCTTCAGCACGGCATCTTCGCGAGCTATACTCAATACTTCCCAGCAATGCCCGAATCCCCGTCTTCGCTGATGCCGCCTCCAGACCGGAATCTTTCTCCCGTACCTCTCTTGACCTATTGCATTATCGATTACCCTAATCTAACATCGCGACGACAGACACCCAGCATGTCATCCTTCGAAATTCCCGATGCTGTCATCAACGCGACGGCCTCCCAAATACATGCCAAGACCAATAAGGACTACCAAATACCGGTAGTGGGCGAACCGGAAAACCTTGAGACTCCGCAGGTTTTCGAAATCATGCCTTTTACTGAGATCGACCAGCAAGAGTCGAGGTTTTACGCCATCGACGGAAGCCGGAACAGTCACACCTTCTATAACGGTGTCTCCCTTTGCTTTTATCAAGCAGGATACGTCTGTTTTCACAAAGGTAAGCAGATTCGACTTAATAAAACTGACGATCCTGTCGTCCTCGGAAAAGTATTTCACGGCGAGAAAATGCTGGTCCTATCTGAAAAGGACCTGAGCGATATCTACGACGACTTTCTTACGCTTTCCCCCGTTGCAGCGCTAATGGCCTTTTGGGGTGATTCGCCAGAAGAAATCTTTCCATATAAGAAAGATCTTGTGATCGCCAATTCAGGAACCCTCTTGGGATTCTGCCAAGAAGTATTGGAGTGGGCCTGCATTTACGACATTGTCCAAACCACCGAGATATCAGCGGGAGACATTATTCTCCGCGATGGACCACTGAGAAGCTTAAATATCAAACAGCGGTACTTGACTAAACTAGGGTACCTGCTTCACTCGAAAAAGATAAGTGCTGTTGGTATCACTAAACAAAGCCCGATTAAGACGGAACTTGCATACACATATTCAAAAATCGATGTCTATCTTCAATCAAAACTTAGACCCAGCTTCCCGTTCAAGCTGACGGACCCCAAAAGCCAGAAGCTCTGCTGCTACTTTGAGGTTCGGGACGACGTACTCGAAGCTGCCTATCAAAGTAACAGCAGCAATATGTACGCAAAAAAAGATATTCACGGCGGGAGGGGTTTTGGACTTTTCCTCACAGCACGACTCGACTATGTGGAAAAGCTTCAGAATTATGATTGGGTCGTCTGTGATCTAAATATTTACGATTGCATTCCCCGCATCGCTGACAAAGAGACAAAACGCGACCCTGAGACTGACCAGCCCGAGTTTTTGTACCAGTTTCACTGAGAGAGTCTACATCACAGCCATAGGCTGTGAAATTGGATTTGGCGGCACCAAGGGGCTGCGGGCCGCCGGCGCCGGCGCCGGCGGCCTGTAGCCCAGCGCCGAGTGT
>DASZZI010000042.1:0-65175 GCA_035544995.1 Candidatus Acidiferrum sp. | reverse complement strand
GGCCTCCTTGACCCCGCCAGATCGTAGGCCAGAGACGGCACCGAATCGCTTCAGTTATGTTGTCTTCAAATCTGCGCCAGCCAATAAAGGCTGAGCCCATCGTGCCGAGGACCACATAACTACGACGACCACATAATCCTGCGCTGCTGAGCCCGTCTCAAGTCCGATTGCTTGGGAGACCACGAATGCGACGGCCTCAGCTTCGGTTTCGCGGCTCCGCTTTGAAGTGCTGGCGCGGCGCTCGTCACGGTGCATCATTTCGTGCGCGAGTTCGTGCGCAAGAGTCGCGAACTCTTCAGCCGGAGATTGACCGGGCAGCAGCGTGATCTTGCCGCCTGCGGAAGTACCGCGCGCCGGGGCGATGTCCTGCGAGTATTCGAGAGTGATGCCTTGTTCGGCGATGAACTTGCCGAGTCTCTCGCGATATTCGCGAGGGTCGCCATTCACGGTATCGATTTCAGGTAGTTGTTGGCCGTCCGTCTGGCTGATGTCGAAGACATACGCCGCGCGGAATCCCACAGCCGTTGACGATTGATCCGTTTCGCTATGTTCGGCGCTTTCATTTTTCCGCCGAACGATCGGAGCGAGTATCAAGATGCCTTTCTCGCCTTTCTTCACGAAGCGGCCAAGCTTATGCCAAGTCTGAAAGCCAGCAACGTGCGTGGCCGTTGGTTTCTGCGATGCAATAAGCATTACGTTTCGCAGGCTGTACCGATGGAAGCGGCCAATCGCCGCAAGATACTGTGTCAACGTTTCGCTGCGGCCCTCGTTGAGCGCTGCGATAAGCTGCTCGATGGCCTTGTTTGTGACTTGTTTGATTTGTTCTGATTTCATTTTCCGTTCTCCTGTGAGGTGATTTGGTTCCTTCACACAGGCAGAGGAACCAAAGCGCGCGGCTCACAGGAGAACGGAGAAGTGTCGTCATCGGTGTTTCGAGGCTGTAGCGGGTGGCAACGGGCGTGACAGGTCGGTGTTCACCTGGCGCGACCGTGTGCTAGCGCGTGTCCAGAAAATGCTGATGTGTTCAGTGGGAGGTAAACCCGCCGAGGCAAAAGTCAGAGCCTCGTAGCTTGGATAGCAGGGAGGAAAGAAATTGAATCTCTGAAGCCTATCGACAAAGCCATCTTCAGGATGGTGAGCGAGTCATCGGGCCGTAACTTACGTGAACGCGAATGTAGCCTCGAAAACGGACGCCCTGGAGGCCGAGCCCTTGCTAGCAGGGTGAAGGCAGCATGGAGCGTCGCAGACTGACTGAAGCGACGGACCACTCCGGCGGGGTACTAGCGACAGCACGATGACAAGGACGCATTGAGCAACTGGAGAAACCCTCCTCGTCCCGCCGAGCAATCGGCGGAGCAGGAAGCCGTATAACTGGGACACGGGAAATCGGCAGACGACGAGAGGGTGACGGAGGGGCTCGTAGTAGCGACGAAGCGGGGTAATTCCCGTCGAGCGAAGGAGCCCTGCTGTAGGTAACGGCTCTGACAAAAAGGGAGGCAAGGGCGGATGACAAACACGCCTATCAGTTTGCAGAACCTGAGGAGGAGCCTATACGTCAAGGCGAAGGCTGAACCTGCCTGGCGTTTCTGGGGACTGTACGTCCATATCTGCAAGATGGAAACAATTCACGAAGCCTACCAGATGGCGAAACACAATGACGGTGCTCCGGGAATCGACGGAGTTACCTTCGACGCCATTGAAGAAAGCGGACTGGAGACGTTCCTTCAGAGGATCAGAGACGAACTGGTCTCAAACACGTATCGGCCCATGCGGGTGCGGAAGAAGGAAATACCGAAGGACGGCGGCAAAGTCCGTGTTCTCTCGATTCCTTCTATCCGCGACCGCGTGGTCCAGGGAGCACTCAAGCTCATTCTGGAGCCGATCTTCGAAGCTGACTTCCAACCGGGATCGTATGGATATCGGCCCAAACGGACAGCGCATCAGGCCGTGGCCCGTGTAGAACGGGCGATCGTTCAGTGCATGACTCGCGTCATCGACATCGACCTGCGCGCCTACTTTGACAACGTTCAGCACGCTCTGCTGATGGAAAAGGTAGCGCGGAGGATACAGGATGATGCGGTGATGAAGCTGCTCAAGATGATCTTGAAATCCACTGGGAAGAAGGGAGTCCCGCAAGGCGGAGTTGTCTCGCCTCTGCTCAGCAACGTCTATCTCAATGAGGTCGACCGAATGCTGGAGAAGGCGATTGCAACCACGCGGCGGGGCAAATACACCAACGTTCAGTATGCGAGATACGCGGACGATCTGGTGATCCTGGTGGACGGCAACCGGCGGCATGACTGGCTAGTGAGGGCGGTGGAAAGGCGACTGCGGGAGGAGTTGGCGAAACTCCGAGTTGAGGTCAATGAAGAGAAGAGCCGAACTATCGATCTGGCCAAGGGAGAGTGTTTCTCATTCTTGGGCTTTGAGTACCGTCACGTTTTGAGTCGGAACAAAGTGTGGCGGCCTCAGTTAGTGCCGAAGCTGAAGAAGCGAACGGCACTGCTGGCAAAGCTCAGGGAGATCTTCCAGCAGCACGTCAGTCAACCCGTGGCAAGGGTGGTCGCACGTATCAACCCGATTCTGCGAGGTTGGGTGAACTACTTTGCTGCAGGCCATTCGAGTCGGTGCTTTGCTTTTGTCCGCGACTGGATAGACAAGAAGATTAGGCGGCATCTGATGCGGGCACGGAAACGTCAAGGCTTTGGCTGGAAGCGAATGGATGGACGGGAGCTGTGTCGTCAACTCGGACTCTTTGATGATTACCGCGTTCGACGGCCTTGGTTCCCCACACAGGCCCTTCGCTCAGCCACGGTCTCATAACCCTCGACGGGAAGCCCACAGGTAAGCCGAGTGCGGGAAATCTGCACGCTCGGTTTGAGGTGGCGGGGGCTGGCCACGAGCTTCCGATTCGGTCATTGCATGTGCCGAATCTGCGGAGTGGCGCACCAGTCCTCGACCCTACGAAAGCCTCTTGCCTGGACGCGTACTACAATTCCAGGATGGAGGCCCCCGTTCCGCACGAGCTTGGGAGGAAATAACGGAAGGCGTTCCGCAAGTGAGGAAGCGAGACTGCGCAGGCCGCACAACCAACCTAGTGGGTCCGCGTACTAATATTCGCTCCGAGAATTCCGACTCTCACGCCGAAAGCGGGTCCATCGCACTTCGTGGTGTTGTTACATATGACCACATATGTGGTAGAGTTAGACCATATGCTTGACCTGCGTTCCAAAGCGCGCCAGCGGCTCCTGGCCTATTATTTCACGAACCCCGCAGCACGGCTCCATCTGCGGGACTTGGCAGAGCGGTTGAGCATCGATCCGTCCAACCTATCTAGAGAACTGCACCGCTTGGAAAACGAAGGGCTCTTTCGGTCGGAAGTGAGTGGCCGCCAGAAGTATTTTCAGCTCAACCGCGAGTATCCCCTGTTCGATGAGGTGCGCAGCATCGTTTCAAAAACCATCGGGGCGGTACCCCTAATTGCACAATCCCTCAAGAAAATTGAAGGCATTGAGGAAGCTTATCTGTATGGGTCATTCGCACGTAACCAGCAGGATGCTGCCAGCGACATAGATGTGCTCATGATCGGCAATCCTAAAGGCGAAGCCTTGGCCGAAGCCATGCAAAAACTTGAGCGGCAACTCGGGCGCGAAGTCAACTATACGGTTCTAACGCGGAAAGAATTCGACTCGCGCCGCACTCGGAAAGATGCTTTCCTGGAAAACGTCTGGCACAATAAGCGCGTTTCGCTCATAGGTCCACATGAAAAAGCTCAAGCCGCACGGCGTTGACTGGGCGCAAATTGATCGCTTCCTCGCGAGCGCCGATAAGAAGCTCGCCTCGGCCCACAAAATCCTTGCTTTTGACGAGGAAGCTTGTCTTCAACAAGCCTACGAAGCAATGCTAAAGGCTTCCCTAGGGTTCATGTTCAGCCACGGTTTCCGTGCGAGAAGCCAGCCTGGGCATCACATCGCGATCATCGAGTTCGTCCGGACGCGCATTGACAAGAAACACTCTGGCTTGTTGACCCTCTTCGACCGACTCCGGCGGAAGCGCAATATGGCTCTCTATGATGACACCGGATTTGTTTCTCGCCACGACGCCGAACAAGCACTCGAATCCGCCCGCGATTTCATAGAGGTTGTCCGCGCCGACATCACTGCACGAAAACCTTAACCCACTCTGGGATAAAAGCTCCCTGGCCTCTTGAGGCGTCACAGTGAGATAATTTATGTGATGTGGTGACCAGGGAAGTACCCGTCACCTTCTGTCATAGTTACATTGGTTTGACTGTTTTCACCAGCCCTTCGATGAGCATTCCTCTCACAGAGCAAAAGATCCTCCAGATTCAATCAGGCAACCGATGTGCGTTCTCTGGCTGCGGTGCGTCGCTTGTTAAGCCGAGCACCTTTGGTACCCGCCTCGTTGTGACGGGAGAGATTGCTCACATCGTCAGTGAAACCCTGGATGGCCCTAGAGGCAAACACTCGCTGCCAGTCGGCGAGCACAACAAACATGCCAATCTGATTTTTCTGTGCTCACCTCACCACACGGAGATCGATGCTCAGCCCGAGGTCTACACCGTCGAACGTCTTAGGCAAATGAAACAGGATCATGAAGCCGCCATCGAAAAAGCTGTTGCCCAGGCCAAGGAAAGGGAAAGTCCGGAGTCTGTTAACCTCCCGCTTGTTACTGAAGTTGTTCACAGTACGCTGTTGGCGGTTTCGCGGATGCCCAGGTTCGTCTTCAGCGCACCCTGCAACTACGGGGATTCTCAAGAAAAAGTGGCTTTGAAGGGAGTATTGCTGAAGGAAACGCCGTACCTCTGCCCTTTCATCATAAGAAGCGGCGGGACGCTATTCGCATTTAACGACCTTCGCAAGGCCGACGGCCCCTTCCGGAATATCATTGACCATCGCCAAGCCAAGAGATCACTCTCATCTAGTTGGTGGGACGATCCGGACAAGTCAAATTGGTTTGCAACGCTACTGAATCGCACTCTGAACAAATTGACCGGCAGAAAGCACCTGCAACTCGATAAAGAGCACCATCGTTACTTCTTCAGTGCCGATGCGCCAGGTAAGAGTAAGAGCGTCCAATATCGACCGCTGAACCAATCGACAACCGAGCGCAAAGTTGTCTGGCAGCCAGTGCGTAAGAAGACGAATGAGCCGAGGCCCTTTTGGAATCACCTCGCCGTCGCCCTCCGATTCGAATACCTCGGGAAAGAACAATGGTGCTTTTGTATTCGCCCAGAAATGCGGATCACCAAGGATGGCGTTGAACCTATCGAATCGAAAAAGATAGGCGCTCACGTCACCAAGCAGAAGGCCCACATCTTCAACTACGACCTCCTCGAAGATGTGAATTTCTGGCGCGACTATTTAAGCGGCGGTCAGCCCAGGATAATCCTGCGATTCGAGAACAATGCGGGCATCATAATACCCACGACCTTGATGGCGACGAGCGTTCAGTGGCCGGGCATACCTGAAGAATTTGCGAAGCCCTTTGGCAACGTGGACTACGAGGAAAATCTTTTTACTGCGGCGGACCTCCAGGAATTTCAAGGCGATGATTCGGAACTCGCGGAGCAAGGCGAGTTGGAAGAGGATGAAGAAGAGAGGCCAATTGAATAGCCGCTCGACAAATATCTCAGACGAGCCAGAGATTAAATGCATGTACTTCAAGGAGCCCTTGCTTCGCTTTGCGGCTGGGAAGGAGCATGTGGACCCGAAGACGGGACTGGCCCGCTTTGGTCCGCTGTCGCTCGACCCTTTGAAGCGTCATCCCGATAGAGTCCGAATTGGACTGGTCGGCACGTCCGAGACCGTTGAAAAGGCAGAACAGTGGATATCAATCAACGCAAAGGGTGTTCCTGGTGATGAGAAGCATCCGGATTTCCCTGGCTGTGCTTCCGACCGTGGGTTCCACACCGCCCTGGAATTTAGCAGAGATTGGACTGAACAGATCACTCAGACCGAGTTGCAGGATATCCTTCAAGTACGTCAGCGCCGGGACAAATTCGAAAGACTTCTCTTGCTCCTCGAACAGAAATTTCGCTTGCTGGACAGAAAGGACCTCAAGCCGGATTACGTCGTTTTGACCCTGCCAGAAAACCTGGCAGAAAAGGTCTTCTCGATAAACTACCACGAGGAGGGATTGGGCACGATTCACCGTGACCTACGCCGGGCGATCAAAGCGCGTGTAATGAAATACAAGATGCCGACCCAATTGGTTGATCAGAAGACGATCGAATTTCGTGATCCCGATAACCCGGCAAAAATTGCCTGGAACTTTTTCACGGGCTTGTACTTCAAAGCCGGCGGAATTCCGTGGGGACCAACCGGCCTTACTCCTGGTACGTGCTACATGGGCGTCAGATTCTATCGGGGGTTGGGCACGACAAACCCGGCGATGTTCACGAGTCTGGTCCAGGCGTTCGATGAGCACGGGGAAGGACTCGTCTTTCGAGGCCCCGACTTCGAATGGAATCCACTGGCACATGAGTCGAAAACCCCGCATCTCAAAGCGGAGGATGCTTACAAGCTGGTGCAGCTTGCGCTAGCCAAGTACAGCCTGGAGATGAGACAGCTTCCATCTCGCGTCGTAATTCACAAATCTTCTCGCTGGACAGGAGACGAAAAGGCCGGTGTACGCGAAGGGCTTCGAGACAAAGTGGGCAGATATGACCTCGTCGCACTGCAACGCCAGGATTCAGTTCGTCTGATTACGGCCAGCAAATACCCTCCACTTCGAGGGACTAGATTCACTGTCGGTGAGTTGGATTTCCTCTACACGACGGGATTTGTCCCAGAGTTAGGGCAGTTTCATGGGATGCACGTACCGTCGCCATTGCGGATTGCCGACCACGTTGGCTCCGATACTCCACGAGAGACGCTCATCGAAGAAATTCTCACTCTGACGAAAATGAATTGGAACGCTGCACGTCTCGGCGGACTGCTGCCGATCACTCTTGAATTTGCACGCAGGGTGTCAGACATAATGAAGGAGATACCGTCCGACGAGGAGCCATTGCCGCAGGCGAAGTATTACAACTAGTCCCGCTTCGAGCGAATAGCATTGGAGATCTCCTGTCTAACCCTTTGGCCCCGAGTATTCGGCGCGTGATTGATTCAAAGCTTTCGTTCGGATAGTCGAAACCCGCGCCATGAAAATTCTCGATCATACAGGTTTGAGGAAACGTCAGCTTCGGAGTGTCCGGCCTTTTTCGCATTCGCAAAGTCTACCACCGCCTCAATAGGATTGTGGACATTTGCCCATCATTGGATATCGCTCCCTGGCTTGTTAGATAAGCTGAGAAAGTACAAAGAGCAAATCAACTAACGTGCAATCTGCCAAACATCATTGCGGCTACTCGGCGACGAGTTTATCCCACGACTTGGTAGGGATCGGATCGACGGAGCCAACCCTCTCCGCTTACTTGCTATTCACTCAGGGATTTCATTAAAGACGATGCGCTGAGAATCATGCGGGATCGCGTAGAGTTCAAAGACGGTCTTCTCTATCTCCTCGTCGCACTTCCGAATCGCTTCGTTTTCGGCCCCGCCGGTCGCCTTCTTGAGAGCGATTATTCGCTTCACCACTTCGACAATCGTGTCGTGCTGCGCCTTCTGACCGCGATTCTGGAAGTCAATGCTCTTGATCGGAACGTCCTTCAAATCTATCACGCGGATCGAAACGTCCAGGATCATCTTTCGATACCAGAAGTTGATTAGCCGCGAGTTCAAGAGTCCAAGACCATAGAACAACGAATAATCACTATGGTTCGGAATGGCATTCAAGAGAACACCTGCGCTGTACGTCTCGTTGTCATCCAGGTATCCGGCAACTAGCCGCCTTCTCAGGGACGGATTGCGAATCTTTTGGATCACGAGGCGCGGCCCGTGAAAGAACTTCTCATCCACAGCATGAGCGAGCCAAGGGCCGTAGCTCACCCAGGATTCCCCGTTCCATGCGACGAAATACCTGTCCACATCTCTGCCCGACAACTCCTTCTTGAAAGTTTTGTTCTTTTTGTGGTCAGAGTGGAACCCTCGCTCCTCCATGATCTTGACGGCTTTCGCCTTGCCGTACATCTCCACTAGGCTCGAAAGCCGATAGAGGGTCAGCCCTTGAGTCAGACTCACAAGGGAACCGAAAGGCACGGTGCTTTTCTCGATCCGCGATAGGAGCGGAACGTCCACGGCACTCACCCGGGGATTGAAGCGGAATCTCTTGTGTGCCTGCCAGTCAGCCAGTTTCGCTGAATGCAGAACGGTCGCATGATCCCCTGTCTCGAACTGAGCTAGGTGCTTCTGGTCTATATCCCCGACAGTGACAACTGAATCGGCCTTCGCTGGTTCCTTAGCTACTAGCAGGATGCACGAGTCCATCTTGACGCCTTCAAAGACGGTCTCTGGAAGGACAATGCAGGACTTCGGAACTACTTCCGTGAGGAGAGCTTCTCGGAGGGCTTCGGTCTGCGAGCGGGAAATCCAGAAACTAGGAACGATAAAGCCAAGATGTCCACCTTGCCTTAGCAATCCCTGAGCGCGTTCTAAGAAGTAAATGTAGCTCTCGTACTTACCTACACCTAGCTTGTAATGTTTGTCGAGGTAGGTTTTTTCGGCATCGGTGAAGTCGGCTCCCCACGGTGGATTCCCTATCACAGCATCGAATCCGCCTGTCTTCAGAATGTCGCCATATCCAAGTTCCTTGTCATTCCAATCGAACGGACGTATCGCCTGCAAGTTCTTCACGTCGAGTTGTAAGTCGTTAACAATGTCGGGACTCACCAATGAGTTTCCGCACCGGATGTTGAATCTCAGTTCGGGCAATCTTTCGTGCTTTGTTCCCAACATTCCCCACTCGTTCTCAAGGGCCTTGAGATAGACGCTCATCATCGTGATCTCTACCGCCTGTGAGTCCATGTCAACGCCATAGAGATTCTGGTGCATGATTCGGGTCTTGGCGTGGAACGAGAGCCGTATGTCATCTCCGTCCTTAACGGTCTCCGGGAAGATCGAATCAGTCTTGGCTTCCTTCGGGAACTCACGGTAGTAGTTTGTGTGCCAGTCAATCAAGAACTGAAAAGCACCGATTAGGAATGAACCCGAACCGCAGGCGGGATCAACTATGCGAAGTTTTGCAACATCTGAGGGTTTCTTGCGTTCGACTAATCTGCCTAGCGTGTTTTTGACGATGTAATCCACAATATATTGCGGAGTGTAGTAGATGCCACTCGCCTTGCGGAGTTCGGGCTTCTTGTCGATGTGGACTCGCTTGGGAGTGACAATAAGCGTGTTCTCCAGATACCGTTCGTAGATTGAGCCGAGCATTTGAACACTCAGCACGTCGAATCGGTACGGACTCTTCGGAGGATAGAGCCGCCTGATAATCTTGGCGACTACGCTCGAATCCAGCTTTACCTCCTCGCAAGGATGAGCCTTGAAGATTTCACCGTTAAACTCCTCGTTTATGGTTCGGAAGAATGTCACCAAACCATCCATAATCGGTATCCTGCCGCCGTGCGCTTCCCAAACTTCTACGATCTCGTGTAGCTGTCGAGGCTCGATTACCTTCCGGTCTTCTGCGATCCTGATGAAAACGAGTCGGTCGAGAAGCCGCTGTACGATCTCGCCCAGGAGACTAGGATCGAGTCCCGGTGTCTTTGCATGGATGCTCTGAGCTAAATCCAAACGCCAATCGGAGAGGTCTTCTAGGAACCGCTTGTCAACCGGAACGCGGTATTTTATGGACTGCTTGTCTCGCTTGAGAAATCGGTCAAGTGAGCCTGCCGCAACGCGAGGTGGAGAAAGCTCCCAGAGCAGGTCAATCTTGTCCAGGTATTCCGTGTATAGAAGATGGAACGCTTCGCCAACAAAGGCCCGTTCTCTGTCAGGTGTCAGCGTGGCATCGAAGAAGCGAAACTCCTCAAAGTCAGTCAAGCCCGCGAACAGCACATCGCGGCTATTCCACGCATACCTCTTCGCCTGCAAGATGTGAGTTTCTTTGTCTAACTCGACTGAGGGCGCTTTTGCTTCCACGAAGAACTGCGTTTGCCCATCGAGACGAAACGTGTAGTCGGGCCTTCCTGTTGTGTCACCTGCTTCTACCCACACTTCACAAAGGTGATACGGAACACCTGCCTCATTGTCCACGTCCCATCCAAGCGCCTTGAAGAAGGGACTGATGAAATGATTTCGAGCTTGAGCTTCCGGGTAGCCTACTGAGCGATAGGTTGCGGCGTCCGCATCAAACTTGCGAACGAGAGATTCCAAGTTCCGTGCGAAAGAGTCTTTCGTAGCGGGCAGCATTCAGGAGTTCATTATATGGAAACAATCAATGGTTGCAATGCGACAATAATAGGTAGCGTCATTGGACGATTACGGTTCCGCTGAAAAGACGGGAGGGTTGCTGTGAATAAGGAAAACTGGTCTGAGTTTCCGCTTTGGTGGCTCGAAGAATCGAGACGGAACATGGACTCATTGAAAGACATCGCTTCGCACCTTCACGAGAAGACCGCGACTTACAAGAATCACCCTTCCGGTGTGCGCGGCGAAATAAACGAGGTGGAGAAGCAGATAGTCGAACATATCAGTGTCTTGCGGCAACAGGTGGGGGTCTTGACGGACGTGGCTCAAGGCTCGTTGCAAATAATCGCTGAGGATCACTGGCGAAGAACACACAGAGTCGAAAGATTATTTGCATGGATTCGGAACGTGGCAAGAAAGGTCGAAACGAAACTCTCGGAGAACGTGTTCTACAGGATTCTCGCAATCGTAGGAACACTCTTAACTGCGATTACGATCATTTACGGTCTGATTCATCATTACGCTCACGGTCTGAAAAGGTGAGCAGCGGGACTCTATTTTGACGAAGCACTCGGACACATGGAAAGCACACTAGGGACTCAACGAAGCCTGCTGTTGAGGTAGTGTAGTAGCGTCCGAACGCAGTTGATTGCAAGCATAGCTTCTGGCTCATCAAGGAGCGGATCATTAGGGTGGGCCATGCTGCTCTGATTCCGCAATGGGTTCAATGCGTCCACTATCCTCGCCATACCACGATGAATCTGATCCATCCTCTTTGCTGCTTCAGGGTCGGCAAGCCGCAACTTCGGATGGCTTGCTCTGATAAGTTGGAATAGATGCGTGATTTCTGAGTCAGCCGCGAAGTTAATGTTTGCTTCCTCGCAGACGGCGCGTAAGTATCCGTGAAACGCAGTGTGAACACGATCAAGCCCGCTTGTTGCCCCATTGGCGCGGATGAGACTCTCGGCATCACTGAGCGCCCGATCAACGGCTTCCGAAGTTATCTTCAAAGTTGGTACAGGCACACTTTGAACTTCCTCGGAAGCGTCGAGGTCAGCGGCTATGTACCAGATTGGATGTCCCAACTTCTCCAGGGCCGCTGCGATCCAGGTGAACCTCGCATCCTTGAACAGCCCCTCCAGCATGACGTATTCAGGTATCTTCGCGGTCTTGTACAGCACTTCAAACTCTTGTTTGTAGCTTTTGTTCTTGGCTTTCCACAGTTCAAATCCGCCGTTCCTCAGCGTGTCTTCGGCGTCTGGGGAGTATTTCCCAGCCTGCAAATATCGGATTGCACTTCCCTTGAGACTTTCCCATTCTCCAGCGAGAGCACGCTCAACAAGGTTGAAAACTTCCGTGTTGAATGAAAACCGATCATAGATCTTTATTCGAGTTACAGGCATTACCCTCTTCCAGTATCGCTTGAGGGCTATTATACAGACTGGTACGACGCTAGCAGGCAACACCCGGTACAGGGGGAAAAACACACTATGGATTCGTCTGCATGGCTAAAGGCTGGCGAGGTAATCTTTGGCGGCGCTCTCGGTGGGACTGCCGCTGTCTTCGGTCTCTCTCGGTGGCTACGGTGTGTAGCTTGGGAAGCGTTAGGCCTGTGCATCGGCGGCCCGGAACTCGTTCGACAATTTCCAAACGTCTTTTCCTAGCAGCCCGGACGTGACGGCTTCTGCCGCTCGCGATGAAGGCACTCATGCCGGGACCTTCCCAGGGCATCAGCGCCCGATGCTTTGCCTTTGTGTCTGGACCTGTTGTTGCGTCTGGTTCTGCGGTGGCTCAATCTTTTGCGCGGGTGGCTCTGCCGCGTGGCTCGGTTCCATCGCGGATCGGTGCGACACGTGGCGCGAGAGTTGCTCGGTAAGATGGCCCTTGTCGTTCGTGTAGACCTGCGCATCGTAGCGTCCCCGCGACACCGCCACATACGCCAAGCGGCGATTCACGAGATTTTCTCCCGCCCGCTCCGTATCCACGTGAACGAGTACGCGGTCGGCGGTCTGCCCCTGGCTACTGTGGCTCGTGACCGCATACCCGTGGTCGAGATGCGGATGGTCTTCGAGCTTGAACGCGACCGCGCGGCCTGAGTCGAGACGAAGTTGCAGGTTGCCTCTCGCGTCGATCTTCTCGATGGTACCTAGCTCGCGATTCGCAACGTGTTGCTCCCGATACGGCGCAGTGAACTGCACCCGGTCTCCCACTGCGAAC
Organism: Candidatus Acidiferrum sp.; assembly: GCA_035544995.1. GTDB lineage: Bacteria > Acidobacteriota > Terriglobia > Acidiferrales > UBA7541 > Acidiferrum. Next base: position 52,645 of record DASZZI010000042.1, on the reverse strand, counting down.
GCGCGCTCCGTCTCGCGGTAGAGTGTCACACCATGTAGACGGCGCGGATCGTAACTGAGCTGCTCGCCGTTCTCTCGTTTGACAGTGAGGAGATTATCCTTCGCATTTACGCGCTCGACTCGTGTGTACTCTCCTGGTTCGATGCCGTGCGTCTTGCTGCCCTTGGTGTAGCGCACCACGTCGCCCGGCTCATATTGCTCGGCCCACTGCCGGTCCGCTCCGGTGATCTCCTGTCGCGCAAGCAGTACTCTCATGCCGTGTTCCCTGTGGTCCACCTGGCCCGCGCTCTGCATCGCCCGGTGGATAACCTCGTTGATATCCATGCGCGATTGGTTGTCGGGCGAGACCACCAACGTGCCTTCCGGTTTCGCTGCGTATTCACGCGCGATTACCCTTAGCCGCTCGTCGCGGTCCACGATCTCATGCACGCGGCCCTGCACGTCGAGCTTCTGGATCGCTTCTCTCACCTCGCCGCGAGAGAGTTGCTCCACTACTTCTTTGAGCGCCGGGTCCTTCTGCCGCACGATTTCATCGAGCCGTGCCGTCTCGATCCCCGCTTCCTGTAGCTGCTGATATGGCCTTCCTGCTTCGACGGCCTGGTGCTGGCGCACATCGCCTACCAGCAACACGCGGTCATTTTCCTTGAGGCGGTGCAGGAATTCGTTCATCTGCTTCGTGCTCGCGAGACTCGATTCGTCGAGAACATAGAGCCGCTTTTGTCCGTCGTGCTGTTTATCGCTGCGCGCAAGATGTCGCTGCAACGTGCTCGATTCGATTCCAGCCTCTCCGAGTTTCTGCGCCGCGCGTGACGTGGGAGCGAACCCTTCGACCTTGTAGCCCTCTCGCTCAGCAGCTTCCCGGACCGCAGATAAAGAAGTCGTTTTCCCTGCGCCTGCGACGCCTTCAAACGCCGTGATCTGATCCCGGCTGGCGAGGATTTGTTCAACCGCCGCGCGCTGACTCTGGCTCAGAGACGGATGGTTTTTCTCGATTTCTCTGCGCGCCTCGAAGCTCGCAAGTGCCGTATGTTTGTTCTGTCCCGTGCGCATCATATGGATCGTGTCGCGCTCGTAGCCAATCATCTCGCGAGTGGTAAACGCGCGGCCTGGTGCGCCCGTTTTCTTCTCTATTCCAATGAACTCACCGGCATTAACGCGCTTCTCGAACTCAGACCGAACCTCGGTGAGTACCGCTTCCCCCATCGAACGCCTCAGAGCATCCCGCAGAAGATCCCGCTCTTCGACAACCGCCTCACGCTCCAAGTTCCTCTCCTTCGAAAACGTCACCGCAGATTGCGCCATCTTGGGGGGAACGTGCTGCTCGATGTGGTGTGTTCTCTCCCTGGCTGCCTCCACGACACGCTCGGGCTGATTATTGAAAGCCTCCGCGATCTGTCGATGCCGCTGCTGCATCTCTTCATGTGAAAAGTCGGTCTTCGCTTCGCGCGTCTGGTGCGCAGCGATTTGTGCTGCGCCAGCTCCTCGCTGGTTCTCCTTTGCAAGATGCTCCTCTATCTGCTGGCGGCGCGGACTCGAAGCCGCAAGATATTCCTCGCTGTAGCCTTTAATTTCCGGTTGCCCGGTCTTCCCGCGCTCGGTCTCATAGCCTAAACCCTTCAAGCGCGTGGCAAGTTCAGAGCGATACACCGCCGTCGCATACTGCTGCGTTTTGTAGAGTTCCCGAGGCTGCAACGCGTGAGTTTCTCTGTCGTCGGTCTCTGTAAGATTGAAAAAGACGACGTGCGTATGCAGTTGCGGTGCGGCATAGCCGTTTACAGGTCGTGCGCTGTCATGCTCGAATTTTGCTGCTATCCATTTGCCTGTCGTCTCTGCGGGAAGATTCCCGCCGATGCGAGCCTGGACATAGCGCTCCAATTCATCGAGTGCGACGGCGACACTCTCTCGATGCGCGTCCCGTACTCGATCATCCCCGCCTACGAGCGCCGTCAACGATACGCTCTTTGGAGCCGAGAACGTTGCATCCCATCCTGCACGGTGCTCCATAGGGCTTACTTTCTCGCCGCGTGCGCTTATGTATTCGCGCGCTGTCTGGTGGCGGATGAGTTGCTCACCAGTGATTGGGTGCTGGCCTTCTGAGAGCCGCTGGAAGTATTCCTCGCGGACTTGGCCGCGCAGTCCCCATTGCTCAGCGAGTCTTCCGTGCCACTCGCCGCGTATCTGGTCCGCTTCTGTGTAGTAGTTCTCGCGGGCGTTGGCAAACTCTTCCGCGTGATAAGTCTGTGCCTGGCCTGCGCTCAACGGCTTGGAGATGGTCAGCATCTTGGCCTACTCGAAAAAGTGCTCTTGTCTCGGCCCGGATCGTGTCAATTGATGTTCGCGGTTCTGGCTTATTTCGTCCTGCGTGAGTTTCTGTTCCGGCATCCCACTCGCGCCCGCTGCCGCCGCTGCTGCTTTTGGCGGTTCCTCCGGTCGCATGTTCGCCGGTCTCTGGATGTACTTCGGATGCTTACTCGGCAGTTCGACGAACGAGAAGCTCATCCGCACCACAAGATTCCCGCTCTTCAGATACCCGCGTAGGTTGGCAAGGCCGCTGATCTCGGAATCCATCACCAACGGTTCGACACGACGTTCAAGGTTGTAGCTCTCTGTCTTTCGCCTTTGCCCAGCCTGCCCACTCGACCGGCTCTCACTCAAACGCTCTCTCTCAACTGCGCCTATGGTTCGTGAAACCCACTCCGCCGCGTGACACTCGCTGGTGCGCAGGAAAATTTTCGTCGCGGGTTGCGACAGCATCGCCTCAGCTTCGTGACCGTAGCGCGTTTCAAGCTGGCTGCGTCCTTGGAAACCAAGGACAACCGGGTTGTTCGATTTCCGGTTCTCAGTGACGGCAGTGTGTAGTTGTGGCAGCCGCTGCAAGGTTGCCAATTCATCCAAAATAAACCAGACCTTGCCTGAACTAGCCTGCCCTTGATTCATCAATCGCAGCACCAGTGTGTCGAGCCACAAGCTTGTGAGTGGTAAGAGGCGCTGACGCGTTTCGGGTGTGCTCGTGAGAAACAGCCAACCCTTGCGCTCTTTCGACCATGCCGCCGCACTCCACCGTCCAGCCGCTTCTTTTTCTGACGGCAGCAATTTAAGGGAGTCGGCAACCATGTTGAGCGACGCCAGCACGCCGCTCCGCTGGGCTGGTGCCTGCGGGTTAATCATCGCGGCGTACTGTGTGCCTTTCACCCGCTGGTCGATCTCTTCCTCATGGCACATCCACCAAGCCATCTCTTCGGGTGTTGGCCGAAAGGTCAGAAGGTGCGCGAAGATTTTCCTCGGCCCTTCAACAAAGAATGGGTTCTCGTTACGACGGTCGGGGAACAGAGACGCAGCCAAGGTCAGTGCCTCTGCTGGATGTAGCAGTTCATCGCCGGGACTCCAGTAGGGCATCCGCTGGTCCAGCGGATTGAGGATCGCGTCGCCGCGGTCGGGCTTGTAGAACTCCGGCGTGTAGTCGAGGGCCGGGTCGTAAACAATGGCCGTCTCGCCACGCTCTTGAATCTGGAGCAGAATCCTTCGGATGAGGGTGCTCTTGCCGGTGCCCGTATCCCCCATGATGAGGATGTGGTTTGGTTCAATGGCGCGAGGGAGCTTGAGCCTCGGCACCTCGCCGAACAGTCTTTGCTTGAGCGTTCGTTCCGTCAGCTCGAAGCCGATGCCGTCCGAACGGTTCCTCCGGTTGAACTTCTGGGGCGTCACTAGTTCCGGCCCCTTGAGCCTTCGCCCTTCCTTCCGTACACGGGCACGTGCCGCATCCTTCGGGATCGCGACCACCAGACCAACAAGGAACACAGCCAGGCCGCCCCACAGCCCCGGCCTCAGCAAGTCCGTGAGCGTCTGATCTCGATAAACCCAATGACCTAAGAACTCATACAGCTTTGCGTTGTCGCACTGAACCTGTTGTAATACGAGCCGCAAATCGCCGAGTTTTATTGCCTCTGGAGTGAGCGCAAGCGTGGTTTCACCCGTCGTGGTCTTGACCTGCATCACCTCTTCGTCGAAAGCCCAATGGCTCCCTTTTTTCCCGATCACGGTCAGCATTTGATAGCGGTCACTCTTGGCAAAGTTCATCACACTTTTGACGCCGCTGCGGATGTAGGTCTTTGCATAGAACTGCTGCAAGGGTGTCCATACCTCGGCATAGCGGTAGACGCAGACGGCTGCCATGCTCACCACCGCCAGAAATATCGCCGCGTACCTCCACAAAGGATGCCGATTCGGCCATTCACCCGCGTACTCGTTGCGCCCCCACTCTTGACTCATGACTCGCCTCCTGTTGCTACTGCTGCAAGACGCTCCTGCGCCTTACGCGATTTGTCCTGGTCGGCCCGCTCTATCAGCCTTTGCATCTCCTCGCCTGAAAGGGCCTCCCCCTGACTCAGTTTGTAGAGCGCATTCAGCAGGATCGTCCGCAACGCCAGCACTTCCGCGAGGACAGTGTGCTCGGTCGCATTTGGCTTTGCTGCCCGGAGCAAAACATCACGCGCCCATTCGCTGATGGTTTGCCCGCCAGCGAGGGCTTCCATCTGGGCATATTCTTCGTCCGTGACTTTCGTGCTGATGGATTTTGTGCGTAGCGAGGGCATGGGATTCCTCCCAACAGAATCAATAGGTTCCCGTATGGGAACCTGAGGTTGCTGCAAAGCGCCGTGATGGGACTGGTTCGCGGTAAGCCGCTGGGTTTTCAAGAAGTTCCCATATAGCAACCAAGGTTGCTATACGGCACCCGTTACGGGGTGACGTGTCATACCCCACCCCGGTGCCGAAGGCACCGCGCCTTTCGGGTTCGAGGCAAGGCCAACGATTCGCGCAATCAACCCTGTTCGCCATATTCGTTCTGAAGCTCCTGCAACCACCGCTGAATCTCGGGAATCGCCCACGCCTTCTGAAAGAGTTCGCGCAGGGCATTCCACTCGCTCTCGGTGAAGTCGATGCCAACGTCGTTCTGCCGGAGCCAAAGCGTGAACTTCTTCGGCCCCTTGTCCTTGGACACTGTGGTGAGGAAATGCCTGCCGTTCCAGGAGCGCTTGCCCGGCCATTGTTCGAGCATGGCTCGAAACTCCGCCAAGTCGGAATACCGGGCAATCAGATAGGTGACCCGGCGCGACGGGCCGAAGTCGATATACACGCCCAGCTCGGGGCGCCCTATCCCCGTGAACGACAGCTCCAGTTCATCCAGCTTGAGAGGATCGGGCAGGATGATTCGGCTGCGAAAATCATTATCGTAAGGACCCGGAGGACGCACTGGCTGCCGCTCATGGCGTATCCAATGACCGCGAGCTGCAAGCCCCCAAAGCCTCGACCAATAAGGGGCAAGAACCTGGTCGAGCCGCGTGCTCTCGACTCCCTCGTCACGAATGGCCATGAGAAGGCATTCGCCAATCGTGCCGGGCCGTTCCCATTTTTCCGTTGGCCGTAACAGGTCCTTTCTAATCCCGATCTGTTTCAGAACAGCTTGGTCTCGCTGTTCAGCGTCGTCAACGGAGAGCTCGACGTCGGTTGAGTCGCCGCCCAGGTTCCCGAAGTAATACCAGGCACGCTTGGTAGCGCGGTTCTTCCGGTTGACATAAACCGCTTCGAAGGCTCCGAGCAGGGCAAGGTAGGACTCTCTGGATGGGATCGCGGGGCTGAGTTCCGGTGGCTGCTGAGTTTCTTCCTCTGTGCCAGCTTGCACATAGTGGGCGAGAACATCCCATTCGGCGGCAGAAAGAGTGTGCTGAGACTCCCATTTCTTGCGAATGCGATAGAGGGAAGCAGTCGGGGTGCGGAGCATTTCGTGACGCGATGCCTCGCGGTCCATTCCGACGACACGTTCCTCGATGACGAGGAAGGCAGCCTCGGCCAGAGACACGGGTCGGCCCGTCTGGTCGGTTAGCAACTTCTGATAGCGCTCCAGGAGTTTGAGGCGGTCTTCGTTGAGGCGAATGGAAATGACCTCGTGGCGAGGTTTCTTGGAGAGGATAGACATAATAGTTGACACAACCTCCTACCGTAGGTGTAGCATCATAGTTAGATGTTAGCTCATCCTGGGAGGGTTGCCAAGAGAATTCTTTGTAGAACAATCCCCAGGGACTCCAGAGGGACACCGAACCGGAAAAGCACATGAAACACCGCAGTACCCAATTCGGCGCGCGCAAGAACCCAGACTCACCAAGAGTGCATGGCTTGCGCCTCAGAGTGAACTCATCGCCATTGAGGACGCAGACTCAAAATGCGCTAGAGGGCAAGCCATCGCCACCAGCATCCCCGGCAAGTGAGGAGTTGAATCTCTCCCCTTCAGATGCCACGAACGGAGCCACAAGGGGAGACACACGACAGGAAGGCCAACTACTCACCGTCCAAGAAGTGGCAGAGCTCCTACGGGTCCCTGTCTCTTGGGTGTACGGGCGAACGCGCAAACGATCTTCGGAGCGATTGCCTGGCTACCGGCTCGGGAAGTATTGGCGCTTCCGTGCAAACGAAGTTCTTGCCTGGGTCGCAACACAGAAGAATGATATCCATGCTGCTTGACAGTCGAGTTACACTCGGAGGCGACATAGGAAAAGGCAGACGAACCAACCACTCGAAAGAGAGGAAAGGTATGGTTCGCTGTCGGTACCAAGATGGTTGTCTGTTCATTCGGGGCAAGAAGCGGAAAATGTGGGTGGCACGCTGGAGGGAGGACGTGATCGAACCCGGCGGCGCAGTACAGAGGGTATTACGTTCCGAAGTACTCGGGCCAGTCAGCGAGATTGCTGGACGGCGCGAAGCCCGCATCCTTCTGCAAAGTCGTCTTGCCTCACTCAACTCCGGGCAGCGGCGAGCTCAAGCCACAATGCCCTTCGTGGTTTTTGTGGCCGAGCATTTTGAATCCGCCGTTTTGCCAACACTCAAATATGCCACGCAAGAGATTTATTCTTTCCTCCTGCGCAAGCATCTACTCCCGCGTTTCCGTGACTGCCGTTTGTGTGACATCACGCGCGCGGAGATTCAGCAGTATCTGATTGGAAAACTGAAAGACGGCTATGCATGGGAGACGACTCACCACCTCCGCAGTCTGTTAAGCAAAGTTATGGGGACGGCAGTGAGTTGGAACTACATCTCGGACAACCCTGTGCATGGCGTAAAAATGCCGGAACGCTCGCTCAAGCGTCCACACCGATTTCTTTCATTAGATGAGGTGCGACGACTGATTGCGGCGTCAGATGAACCGGTACGCACGGTTGTGTTGCTGGCTGTAATGACGGGATTGCGTATCGGGGAGATTCTGGCGCTCCGGTGGGGACGGATCAACTTTGCTACTGGGACATTGCGGGTCGAGGAGACTTGCTACAAAGGAAACTTTGGCACTCCAAAGACACGCGCCAGTCGTCGAGAGGTTCCGCTTTCACCCGCAGTGGTTCAGGCATTGCAGGCTCACCGCATTCGCTGTAGCGATACCGCAAACGAGGCGTTGGTTTTTGCAACGCGGCACGGTACGCCACTCGCCTCGAACAACCTGCGGAAGCGCCAACTACATCCCGCTTCTCAACGAGCGGGGCTTGGGTCGATTGATTGGCATTCGCTACGGCACACGCATGGGACGTTGCTCCACGAGCAAGGAACGCCTCTACGAGTGGCTCAGGCTCAACTCGGCCACTCGAATATGACGACCACGCTTCAGGTGTACACCCATGCCAGCGGGAGCGCTCAGAGACAAGCCGTGAATCAGTTGGAAGATCAGTTGTTCCCAAGTGTTCCCAAATTTGGTGGAGTCGCGCAAAGGCCAAATTAGCAACAGACTGATTTGCGGGCAGATAGATGGTGGACGTGACCGGGATCGAACCGGTGACCCCCTGCTTGCAAAGCAGGTGCTCTCCCAGCTGAGCTACACGCCCACGCGGTGCAACCATTAAACTCTCAACAGTTTACAGCGAGTTCTTCAACTACTCCAACTTCGATTTTCGGTCCATTCGGTCCAACAACGGCTTTTTCGGACGGGAGTTCGAAGCCCAAGCCCACTTTGTTGGTTATTTGCTTGCGAAACTCCTCATCGTCCCTCAACTTGGAATAGCTGTCCGTCACCGTCTTTCCCGCGTGGCCATGCCAGAACGTGATGAGGTCCTCGGGGACCGAGTTCTTGCGAAGCCAAGTGATACGGAAACGACGAAATGCGTGACAGCCCATCTTCGGCTGTTTGAGGATGGCCAAGGTCGGATGCAGCGAGCGCCTCAGGATGTTCGACTGCGAGAGCTGTCGGCCCGTTCGAGTGGAGAACAACAGACCAGACTTCCTCTCGCCAACAAAGTCCTTTAGCATGGCCGCAACCGTGGGGTGCAGATCGATCTCACGCTTACCGTTGTCGGACTTCAGGTAATCGTGAATCTGGCCCCTCCAAGCCTTCTGACAGATTTTGATCGTGGTGCAGTCGGGGGAAATGTTCTTTATGTCGATCCCCAGTGCTTCACCAAATCGCAATCCCGCAGATGCGCAGAGTGTATAGAACATTCGGTAGAGCTTCATCTTTGGTGTGCCGACAATGGCCGTTACTACATCGCCGGTCAGGGTAGGTTGCTTCGGATTCTTATCCTCGGGTAGATCAATGAAGTCGTGATTCCATTTTTGGGGATAGAGTGCATCCCCTTCTTCATTGACCGCCGAAGCTACAACCATCTTGACCGCGTTTGTGTAAGACCTTATCGCCGACGCGCCTAGCCCGCCCTTCACCATCGTTGCGCCGAGATTCCTCAACGCAAGATTGCCGATGGAGTCGAGAGGCATATCACCGATGTTCGGATTGAGCCAGTTCCTCAAGCAGCGTTCCCAATTCTCAAGCGTAGACGGAGCCACCGGCTTGCGCTTGCGGTTCTTCATCTCCTCCAACCAAATCTCGGCCCGTTCACGAAACGTAATGCCGTGGTTCGAACGAACAACTCTTTCGAAATGCGCCGCGGTATCCGCCCCGCTGGCCGCGATTATTTCCTTGGCCCTGCGTTTCCGTTCGGATACTAAGAGTTTGCCAGGACCGGAGATAGGGCAGATTCTCTCTCGTACTCGCTGCCTCTTTTCTTGGCCCGCGACATCCTTCCAGAACCGAACGACGTACCAATTGCCGTCCTCCTGAATGCAACCATTCTGACCAGATCGACGCGACATGGATTTTCTCCCTGTCCGCTTTTCTGGCGTCGCGTTGACGACTGTATCAACGATGTAGCGTGACAGCAACTGTGATTCTGGTTCCATTTTGGTGCTCAAAATCTGCTGAACTAGGGCATTTTAGCTTCGCGGTGTTTTCTGTTTAATGGCCACGATCCTGACTGTTCTTCTCTCCAGCTACAGATCCAGGTATCTGGGGAGATGATGAACTCTTGAGTTCCGCTTGGGCCTTTGTGACGGTGTGCCGTGCGTAGTAAGTCGGATCGTCTTTGTCGTCCGAGCGGTAGTCAGCGATGCGCTGAATCACGACTTCGGGATCGTCGCCGCGAGCGAGGGCGCGCTTCGCGTAGGCCCAATCGTGCTCGGATTGGCTTTTGTGGTCGCTGGGCACGGTCCGTGGGCGTTGTTGGTCGTCGCTTAAATGCCGGGTTGTTTCGGGGGAATCTTCATGAATCGTGAAATCGCGGAGCGTGTAGACGGCGTCATTTTCCTGGCGCGCTTGGACGATGAACTCCTCAAGAAGTTTGTGGTTGGCGAATCCCGGTAAGCGGAGCACACGCGTCGAGTCCGTTGCCGCCAGATCGCCGCCAAACTGATTTGCGAGGCTGTGCAGCAAAGACTCCGCTTCATCCTGACTGAGCCCGCTCACTTTCCACACGACCTGATGCTTGCCGGGAGAGGTGTCGAGGACGAAGTTTGGAGCTGGGACTTCGGTTGAATTTCGAATCGCTTCGAGACCTTCGTCACCATTTCTGTCGAGGTCGAGATAGACATGACGGATATCCTTTATGTTCCCCTTGGTCCGGCTGTACGCGCCGTCCTTAATGGGATTCATTCCCATGAATACGTCGGAACCGCCAGCACTCTGATTGGCGAGCCAAGTTTGAAAGCCGGGACTCGCTATGGTCTCAGCCTTGGCGATTCTTTGGACCGTGTGGCCAGTGGAGCGATTCCGCACGAGGATCGCGGCGTTGTCCGCGGGCTCGAATAGCTCCAGGACATACTCGGAAGCGGTGAGAGATCGCGTTGTGAATGCGGTGTCGGCGCTCATGGGTAATCCTGCTTGGCCAAAAAGACCGCGCCGTAGTCGAACAGGTCCGCATCCGGGTCGTATCTGTTGATCAGAAGAACTTCGGAAATGTATCTGCGTCCAGGCCGGCGCTCGACATGTATGACCACGTTCAGGGAGTCGGCGATGTTCGTCTTAATCGCACGGTACGGCAGTTCGACCCCGCTCTGCAGGACGCAGCTCGTGAAGCGCGCGAGTCCCTGTTGCGCGGAGTTCGCATGGATCGTGGATAGCGTCCCCGAGTGCCCGGTGTTCAGGAGTTGCAACAGATCGAAGGCTTCGCCACCGCGAATCTCCCCGAGAACGATGCGGTCCGGGCGGTGGCGGAGGGCTGCCTTCAACAGGTCGCGGATGGCGACTGCCGGAAGGCCGTTCTGTTCGCGGCGGGCTTCGAATCGAACGAGGTTTTCCTGCGCGAGGTGAATCTCGGCAGTGTCCTCGATCACAAGCACCCGCTCTTCCTGGGGAATGAATTTTCCGAGGATCGATAAAAGTGTGGTTTTACCAGTCCCGGTTCCACCGCTGATGAGGATGTTCTTGCGTGCGAGCACGTAGTCTTCGAGGTGGTTCGCGAGGGCGCGGTCGAGAGTGCCAGCCCGAATCAGGTCCTCCATCTCGAAGTGGCGGGTGTTGAACTTGCGGATCGTGAGCGTCACACCGCCAAGACTGCACGGCGGGATGATCGCGGCGACGCGGCTGCCATCGGGCAACCGCGAGTCGAGAATGGGCTTCGATTCGGAGATGTCGTCACCAAGACGCCGGGCGATATTCTTCACGGCGACCATGAGGGACTTTTCGCCGATGGACACGCCCGGCACGTGGTGAAGGAAGCCCTGTTTTTCGATGAACACGCGGTCGGGACCGTTCACCATCACCTCGCTGATCGAATCGTCGAGAATGAGGTGCTCGATGGGCTTCAAGAACGGCAGGATCATTTCAAATCCGTTCATTAGAGTTTTCCTTTGGCGAGTTGGACAAAGTACGAATCGTTCGGGTCGTTGTAGTAAGGCTTCAGGTAGCAAAACATTGGAGGCGTCGGGTTGATTCCGTCGTAGGCAAGGATGACGGACTGGGCGTTGCGCAGCTCCATGAAGGTCTTCATGTCGAAGCGATAGTCGCTCTGCGTGTTGTAGCTCTTGGAGGCGACGATGTTGGCCTTATTGGAGAGGGCCTTGCCGGTGAGCCAACTGACCTTGGTGTCGTGCCCGCTTTCCGACAGGCTGTAGCTGACCTTGAGCTGGTCTTCGCGTCCGCAGAGATCGCTCGCCGTCCTCGCGGAGAAATCATCCGACAACGAGAGGAAAATCTTGGTGCGGAAGGTCTGCATAAGCGTGCGCCAGCTTTCACCGGGCAGCGCGGATCGTAGCGAGCTGATGCTCTGGGTGGCGATGATCGGGATGCACTTTGGCTGGCGCGAGAGGCTGAAGAATTTCTCGTCGCCGGTCGGGTCGCTTTCACCCACGGTCGCGAAGTGCTGGTATTCGTCGCAAAGGAAGAGAACCTGCCGGAAATACTGCTCGGGGTGTGCCTCGATTTTCGGAACGCGATTGAGCACGGCGCGCTCGAAATCGAGCTTCATCATGACGCCGAGAGCTTTCGCGAGGCCGGCGTTCATGCCGATTGGGAAATTCAGGGCACAGACAGCGCCATGCTCGATAAGCCAGCTAAACGAAGGCAGGGTCTTGCCAAACTGATTGTTGGCATTCTTTGCGGGGTCGTAACACTCCTTCTTCGGGCAGAAGACTCTCTTCACTTTCGGGTTGTCATCGAAGAGCGAAAGGAAGACGGAAACCCCCTCGACGATGGAGCTGCGGAGCTTCGGCTCGATCCTCTTCCAGTCGTCGTTGAACCAGCGCTTGACGGCCTCCAATTGCGCTAGTTTTTCTGGATTTGCCTGGGCTGGGTCGAGGACCGTGCGAGCCTCGGATGGAATGCCTCGCATCCTTAATGTATCCCGCAGCTCGGGGGAAGTGGGTGCGAGAAAGCGGTCTTCCTTCTCGTCGTGCACGAAGCCGAGGCCCGCGAGGTCGGCGGTACGCTCGCCATAGACCTTCGGCGTGACGGCCGCATAGTGCCGTCCGAGAATGATCTCCTCGGCCTCCGCGATCCGTTCTTCGAGGAGCGGCGGAGAGATGGCGCACTGGTAGACATCGAAGAACGTGACGTAGTCGTAGGCGACCTTATGAAGGAGGATGATGAACTTGACGAGATTGGTGTACGCCTGCTGCCAGAAAGGTTCCTTGCCACGACCAAAAAGGTTGTTCAAAAGCGAGGCGATGTTGTATGCCAGGGCGTACGCGTCCAGGTCGTTGTGAAGAGGGTTGTAGCAGTACTCGGAATCAAGACTGATTTCGATGTAATCCTCGGCCCGCTGGTGACGGCCAAGGATGTCTTTTACTTTTCTGCAAAAATCGCCCTTCACCTCAAGAATCAGCCCGCCGATGCGCTTGTCTTTGTCGGCTGCTTTGTAGGCCAGAATCTGCTCGGCGAACGGAAGCATGCAGCAGGAAGTTTTGCCACTACCAATAGCGCCCAAGATGGCGATTCCCGTGAACAAACCGCGCTCGGGAATCGTGAGCCAATATGGAGCCTTGGCGGGCACCGGCTTGCGCGGGTTGTGCACTTCACCGACGACAAGAAAGAGGTCGTCTCTCTTACTGGGATCGGGATACTTGGGAAGGCGACCTGGCGAGATGGTGCGGCGCGCCTTCAGAGTAAAGATGTAGAGACCGGAAAGCACGGTCGAGCAGACCAGGTACGGGGTGGTGAACAGGAGCGCGTAGTACAGGTATTTGAAACTCAAGAAAGCTTGCGGAGCGCGTAAGGCGATGACACGCAAGAAGATTTGCTCATCGGGGAAAGGGTGCGTGTAAAACAGGAACGCTCCGGTGGCCATTGCGAGGATGGCCGAGATGAAGACGCGCGATTCCAGTGTTCTTTGCATTAGGCCCTCCCTCGCGCTTCGGTGGGTTGGGCTTTGTCGGTGCCGAGCTGTGCCGTGCGGCGCGCTTCGCGCCACTTCCGGTAGTCCTGGTCCCGCCAGAGCACTTTCTTCAGGACGGCATTGATGACGTGGTCGGCGTTGCTCTCGATGAACCGGGCATAGTCTTCGAGCAGTTCGTTGACCGGCTCTTCGAGCCTTACTTCCCGAGTCATGATCCCTGGTGCTTTCTTAACGAGCGGCATACTGTTCCTCCTCTGGTGATGTGTGTTTCTTCCGAACTCCCTGTCACCGTGAAAAAAACGGCCGGCACGATTTACCGTGCCGCAGGGCGGGAGCGACCCCATGAACTTTTTGGGCGGCTGAAAGCCGAAAAAGTGGGGTCGCTCCCGCCCGATTTGGTGTTTTTTCCACGGTGACTTTTGCTTGCATTGCTTCTCTATCTCCCACGCTTCAAAGAAATTGCTCGCGCCACAGGGTGAAGAACTTGGCGAAGACGAAGCTGAAGTGTGTAGTTCTTACGTTCTTCATCCTTTTTCCTCAGGTTCCTGCTCGGGAACCGCAAACCGGCGAAGCATTTCGGTAGCGAAATGCACGGTGGCGTGGCGATCGTTACCGCTAAACTCCTGGCGGATGTCGGATTCGGTCACTCGTCCGACTTTCCATCCGCGGTAGAGATGTTCGAAGCGTTGCGCGGCGAATCGGGTTTTGGCCTGATTGCGGAAAATCAGGTCGGCCTCGGTCAGAGAGGTGTACCGGCTGAGGTCCCAGGCCTTGCGGATTTGGAAGTAACGCAACAGGTCCGCAGATACGTCCGATCCGAGTGGAATGGTCACCAGGGAATGGAATAATTCTTTGGCCTTTTCGAAGTGGGAATCGACTCTCGCCAGATAGAGAAATCGGAACTCGAAAAGCTGCCGAAAGAGCGGCAGGTAAACCTCGAGATGGTGCACAAATTCCGTAAGGCTTGCCTCTGGCCCTTGGAGGTAGGTAAACGTCACCACCGTCGAAGAAGCGTCACTATCGAGAAACATCGGAAACTTATCGACGAAGTAGCGAACGGTGGGCTGGGAAGATCGCTGTCCGTGATAGATCTTCGAGGGAAGAAAGTGGTTCGGGACGTTCAATCGGTCGCAGAAAAAGCTGACTTTATCCGGCTCCGTTTCCAGGTACTTCCACTGGGGGTTGGAAAGGACAAAATCGAGCATTCCGATGCGCCGCTGGACATATTCGATTTCGTGTTGGCGGCGGTTGCGGATGTTCTCGCGGTCGATCTGGCGGTAGAGCCGGCGGGAGAACAGGTGGTAGACCGTTCCGCTCTTTGGAAAGCATTCGGTCCGGGCGTGTTTCTTGGTGTGAAGTTTGTTCCAGAAGGTGGCTGTGCGCTGGCCCCAATGGGTACCGGTGAAAGCGAGGAATTGCCGTGCAACAAAGTAGCCTGAATGCGTCGCCACAATGTAGAGAAAGCTGGCTTCCGCTTCGGTGTAGCCGAGGGCTTGGAGCGCATCGAGATGGACAGGAGCGATGTTCATAGCGTGAGGATTCGTGCGGTGATTTCGCGTTCGTCGAGAACGCGGCGCAAGCGCGAGGCGTCTTCCGAGCGCCCATAGAGCGAGAAGCCTGCGGAAGCCTTTTCCGCCATAGCCCGCGGCCTGTAGTCGCGGGTCGCCAGTTCCAAGTCCACATGACGTAATTCGAGTTCGGGGTTCTCGTACTCGACGCGCAAATCGGGCACGGGAATCTTTCCATTCACAACCTGGAGGTGGTGCTTTTCGGCGACCTCGCTCTTGCGGTCCGGGTCGTCTTTTTCCGGTCCGAGCAGGGCCAGATCGCGATTCAGATTGCGCTTGAGTTCATAGTCGAGGAGCACGCGGATCGGTCTGCCTCCGCCGCGCTCGATGCGTGCAGCCTCTTTCTGGTATAGCCGGTAGAGATCGGCATCGTGTTTGACTTCGCGGGGTTTCACCAAGCCGTGGTAGATGGGCTGATCGTCGGGCACTTGATTCGTGTTCTTTAGCAGGCGGTGTCCAGCTTTCGTGAGCGTCACAACGCGCAGGGTCTTTTTCTGCGAAATCTCAATCGTCTTGTCGGTGACGAGAGATTGCCGGGCAAGGTGCCGAATGTCTTTGTCCATCTGTTCGCGATTCCCGCCGTAGGCATGCTTCGCGAGGTCCGACACTGCGATGACGCGGAACTTGCCGATTTCCTTCAGGGAGTGCATCTCGGAATCGCGGAGGAGATAGGCGCGGTCACGAACGTAGTAGGCGCGCGGCGAATCACTGCGCTCGTCGCGGGTCGGATGCTGCTCCCGACCCTCGGTGCTATCGCCGCGGCCAGGGGCTTCCGGCGCCGGATTCCTACTGTCTCGCGTGTTGGGAGGCGTTGGTCTGCGCGGGCGGACGGAGCTGCGCGTGGAGGTGTCGCGCACGTCGCCGGCGTCTTGCGGATCGTAGGAAAAGGCGTCGCGCGACATTAGTTGAAATCCTCCTCGTTCACGGGAACGGGCATGTCGGCATGGCTGACGTTGAACTGCTTGTCGAGGTGCGAGAGTTTGCGCCCGGTATTCTTGAGGAAAAAGCGACGGCTGATGGCGAGCGCACCGCCGAACAAGTTCACAAAGAGGACCCCGAGGAAGATCAGGATCGTTGTTCCGTAGGCGTGATACAGGACTGCTTTGTAGCGAGCCATGAACTTCAACTGGTCGAGGAGCCAAAATCCGTAGCCCAGCAAGATGACGATGGTGAACAGCAGCGCGTTGGCGATCATCGTGAATTCCTCGGTTTCAGTGAGAGTTTCCCCACAAACCTTTTGCGCTTCTGGGAGCGGGCGGAAAGCGGGTAGCAACGGAGGCTCTCCAGAGGCGCGCCGGTTGTTCCAAGGGCAAAAGCCCGTGAGTTGGGATGTGGCCCGTGAAAGGAGGAGAGTCGAGCGGTAAAGGAGGCGGTGGCGCGGCGAGGTTGGGCCGATGTTGCGCTGCGTCCGCCCGCGACCTCTTCAGTTTGCGTGTGGACCCGGATTCTCATTTGAACGCCTGGTCTTCGCGGAAGTACGTGATGGTCATTCCGAGAGGATTGATGGGGATCAGTTCGTTGGGCACGTGGGATTTGAAAACGAAGACAAAGTTCGCGGTGTAGAGGTCGCGCTTCAGCTCGCTATGGTCGGCGGGTGAGTAATAAACCATGTAGAAGTCCACACGCGCGCGGAAGGGCGGAGTTTGCATCTCTTCGAGGGCCACTTTTTTTACGTCAACATCGATCTCGGGCGCGGCGGTATTGGTGATGAATTTCTTGATGATGTCGTCCTTGCGGTACGCGTCGAGAATGCCGTCGGCGAGCTTTCCGTCGAGGAAGTAGAGAGACTTCGAGAAATCATTCTGAATCGTGTAGCGGTTGCGGCGGTAATAGAGGGCACAAAACTGGGATAGAAAATACTTCGCTTCGGCATCCTGGGGTTTGTATTCAAGGTTGTGGTAATTGATGGCTTCGGCGCGGCCCAGATCGTCGATGCGGATGACGAGCGGGCGGAAGTTCTGGAACGTGCGGATGGTCCTGAGGTCGATGAGCGCCAATGCGACGCAAACGATAGACAGGAGCGCGAGGGCAATCTTGAGATAGGTATTCGTCACCATGGGATCACCGTACTGTTCGAGATAGAGCCGCTTGGCATCGTGAAAACTCGCGTCGTTGTTCATTCGAAGACCCTTTCGAGGATTCCCGCCGAAGATCCACCCGATGTGCCGCTGAAGATGTGGTTCGTAAGGGCCGGTATTTTCAGGAGCGTGTAGATCGACGCGAGAAACGTAATAAAGAGGACCGGAAACCAGGCAATGAGTTGCACGGTGGAAAGGGTGCCCGCGGGTGGGAGACGGAGAACGCCGAGCATGAGATTTCCGATTACATAAACCACGGCCGCGGCGATGACCTGGTAGAAGGCATATTGGATGAAACAACGGAACCAACCCCAGAAGAGCCACTCCATCTTCGGAACGATGAAGAATGGAATGAAGATCGGTCCCACGAGCACGCAAACCGCAGTGGCAATGAACCCGTAGGCGATGACCACAATCGCTATGGCCTGGGCTGCGGCGAGCAAGATCGTCACGATGACGAAGATGGCGGTGCCGAGAAAGTCTCCCCAACCGGGGGAGTCCATGCGGGACTCAAAGTCGGCAACCTGCGTGACGACGGTTTGGAGTTGGGCCTGATCGATCTTGCTCGACAGAAACTGCGCCTCGTTGGTGACGAGGTTGTGGAAGCTGGTTCCGATGCCGGGAATCGGTGTGCTGTAGTAATTGACCATCGCGAAGCCAAAGCTGATGGTCAGCAGCAAGCTCGCGAAGTTATCAAAGTGAAAGAAATGCTTGCCGCTGGCGGAGGAAAGGGCGGATTTGATTCCGTACCAAGCTACGAGGATCGTGGCGAACGACCGAAAGAGATTTTGGCCCATAGCGTCGAAGACGCCGAGGTTCTGGGTGAGCAAGGTGTTGATGGCTTGGAAGATAAACTGCAGATAGTCGGTTTGCACTGCCGTCAGCTCCTTCGACGCCCGGGCGTCTTTCTCCGCACGCTTACGGCATGCGGAAGTTTTGAAGTGAATCAGTAATGGTGCCGGTGACCTGGGCCATGTTGCCGGCAAGGCTGGCCTGGCGCTGGATGTCGGCATTGATGGTGTTGGTGGTGGCCTCGCGCTGCTGCTTGGCGAGGATGGTTTGCTCTTCGAGAAGAGACGCGAGGAGTTTGTTCGAGTCTTGGAGCGTGCGGATGGTCAGTACGCCCGCGGCATTGATCTTGTTGAGGACGGCTACTTCGGTGTTGAGATTTGGATCGTTCGACAACGAATCCTGTTCGAGGTTGCCAATCTGCGTCTGGATGTTCTGGGCGTTCCCGCGGATAGAGCCGATGGTGGCCATAGCCGTGGTATTGGCACCGTCTGCGATCTCGACCGTGGCGTACTGAGACCGGACACGGGCGAGTTCATCGGCGTTCATGCCGGAGAGTTGGGCTTGGTTGTATGGAAGAAGCTGCGTCGTTGCCTGCTGGTACCCGGAGGAAACAACGCCGGTCTGACCGGAGTTCATGCCGTTGACCCACGTTCCCGTGTTTCCGTAGGAGTCCTGGGCAAGGGTGTTTCGCCACTGGGAGAACTGGGCGCGATACCGCACGGGCATGTTGTGGATGCTCTTGGCCATCTGGACGGCGAAGTTGTATTGAGCGACGAGCTGCGCGTAGCTGGCCCTGAGTTGAAGGAGATGCTGCTGAAGCTGGTAGTACCGGAGAAGCGCGTTCTGGTAATTCGTCGGATCATAGACGATTCCGCCGAACTGCGCCGAAACGGTGCCAACGCACAACCCCATTGCGAGCATAAAGATCAGAATTTTCCTTTTCATCGAACTTTCATCCTTTTCTTTCTTGCCTTCACAGATCCGAAGGCATCTTGTGGTTGATGTAATCGGGCAATGCGAGATCGCCCGCGAGATAGACTTTGACTCGGTGGCCTTCCCGGATGGTCACCGTGGGCATGACGTTGAGGAACTTGTCGAGAATCTGCGCCGAAGACTGCGCGGTGCTTTGCGCGAATCCCTGGCGCATGAGGTCGCTCCCGGAGGCCGTGAGCGAGCCTCCGGTTCTGGCTTCGGCAACAGCTCCGATAGCGCCGATGGCAAGCGACACTCCGAAGATGCGGAGATAGTGGTTGTTGACCTGATCCCGCAACCCGGTGTCGCCGATTTGGTTGAGCCCCTTGAATTGATCGAGGCTGACGGAATACCCGTCCGGCATGAGCAGTCGATGGAACACGACGGCCAGACGTGTCTGGCCGAAGGTGTCCACCTTCTTCGTTTCACCCAGCAACTTCGAGCCTGCGGGTATCAGCAGGTGCTGGCGGTCGTTGGAATAAACGTCGGTTGAGAGCAGGCACTCGACGGGACCTGCGAGGTGCCCGTCGAGGCGGTTGATGAGAACGGTTTCGAGGATGGTTCCTTCAAAGAGTATGTAGTTTTTGCCTGCCGCCGCATTGGCGGCACCAGCCGACACGGCGGCAGGGTTTTTGCCTTCCTCCTTTCGGTCTTTGGTTGTTTCCGCGGAATCGTTTCGCGCTGGCGCAGGCGATGAAGCACCCGGCACTGGAGAAATTGGGTTCGGCTGCATGTCTTTCAGGAGTTGGGCGATCTGCGCGGTGTCCCGTGCCAAAGGGAGCGGGTTCGGGGTGGCAAGCGGTGTCTCGGCCCCATACACCGGAGCACCAGCCGGGGGCTTGCGGTAACTCAGAGCGACATTCGAGGCGAACAGTGACACGTAGGCACGCCTCTTCCGCTCCGCCTGTATTGGGTCTTCCGCCCGCTGCTCTCCTTGACCACCGGCACCACCTTGTTGGGACTGCGGGGAGTCATGCGCGGCGGCACCGAGCGAGCGGGTCTGCTGCGCAAGCGCGGTCTGTGCCACAAGTTGCTGCCGCTGCAACTCCTGAATGCGGTTCTGCATCTCGGCAATCTTGGTTTCGTTGACTTCGAAGGGCACCTGTACCGGAGCTGCGGACGACGCTGCTTTGGCTGGCGTTTGCGGCTTCTTGCCCCCGGTCAACCACATGATGGCGACCATGAGAAAAGCCAGCGCGATGAGAAGCCAGGACTGGACGTTCTTCGGCAGAAGGCCTTGCGGTTTCGGCGCTTTTTCCTGAACCTGAGTGGGTTGGTTCATCGGTGGCTCCTCAGTTCGCGGCAACGCGCCGTGCAAACGGCAGTTTCTTATTGCCGATGGCGAGATAGCCGGTGTCGATGATTTTTGGTGCGATGTAAACGCCGTTCTCGTACTGGAAAGAGATCAAGTTGGGCTTGCCGTCCTTGATTTCATACAGAGCGGGCCTTTCACGCGCGCCGCACTTGATGTAGGTGAAGGCGTCGTCGTGGTAGATGGCGGAGACGAGGAACGGCTCGCGGCCAGCTTTCGAGTCGAGCGGGTAGTCGAATTGGAGTTTCGTTGCGTAAGTTGAGCGGAAGCGGTTGACCTCCTCGGTGGACTGGGCCTGCGCGGCATGTATCTGATCTGCCGTCTGGGAGCGGAGCGTCTCTAATTCCTTCTTGTATGCCTGGGCCTCACCCGCGCTCACATAGCCGCGCAGCCCGGTGTTCGCCGCGATGCCCGAGCCTTCCTTGGGTTCAACGAAGATTTTGAGATCGGGTTCGGCATTCGGCTGATTGCTGATTTCGGTCAGCAAGAACGAATAGACGTGACCACTCGCGGTAATGAGGTTCAGATTGCTGCGGCTGCCGGCCTGGGATGGGTGGATGTAGCAGAGGTTGTGGGCGCCGTTGATGACCCAAAATTCCTTGTCGCCGGTGGTGAAATCGAGAATCTCCTCGTCATCGGGAAGGACGATGAGCGTCGAAAACCGGAGCTTGGCGCGAACGGGGACAATGTCTTCTTTCGAATACTTCACGACGCGCGCCGCGGCTTCGGTCGCGGCGTGCGCCGGTATGGCAGTCATGGCGACGAGACAGAGGAAGGTGAGGCTACTCGAAAAACTGGACTTCAACGTTGTGATGCGCTTCATTGTTTTTCTCCTGAGATGAATTTATTTCGTGATAACTCCCTGGCGAAGAGCTGAAACGAGAGCGGGCGAACGGCGCGAACGGAATGATCCAAAAAGGTCCACATAGCAGCAACGCGGTGCTGAAAGCGAGAAGAAACCAGGTCAGAGCGAAGTACAGCGGAGGTACGAAGGCTGCAAGAACTGTGAGGATCAGGAAAGATCCGACGAGACTGGGTACGATGAGAATCCAGAAGATGAACCAAATCACGAGTATTTTCATGGCGTCGCCCCTGCGAGCACTTCGAGCCCTTTCTCAAATCCATAGGTGTCAAAAGCTTCTTTACGCTTCCGGTTGTCGTAAGGATCGTTCGTATAGAGCCAATAGCTCTTCGCATCGACATTGAGATTGGCGACCTTTGCCAGCTCCGGCGTCTTAATCAGGAATTGCTGCTTGGGGATGAGGTTCGAGATGAGTTCGACTTCGTTTTCGTTCAAGTGGAACTGGCGACGGTAGAGATCGCGGTCCATGTCGGGGTTCGCGAGGAAGATTTTGGTGGCGCAACTTTCGATGATTACGTCGAGGATGTCCGAGCGCTTGAGTTCATCGAGGGACTGTGTGGACAGCACCATTGCAGCGTTGTGTTTCCGCCAGGTCTTGAGGGCCTCGACGACGTACCGCTGAATGCTGGGATTCTTGAGGAACACCCACGCTTCGTCGATGAAGAAGGCTTTGAAAACAGAGGCAATCTGCCGGTCGGCGATCACGGCATTGGCGCGATGCAAGATGTAGAAGAGCAGCGGTTCCAAAAGTTCCGGGTACTGGCTCATACGCTGGAAGTCGAAGCACTGAAAGCGGGAGAACGAAATAGTATCCTCGGCGTTGTCGAAGAGGAATCCGAACTGGCCGCCGCGGGTCCATTTGGCGAGACGGCTCGATATGTCGTGCCCGAGCGTGTTCGCCAGCACGCCCAGAGTGCGGAGCGCCGGGTCCACCGCATACAGGTTTTCGACTTGGTGGAAGAGGTCGCGCTCGGTGGCAGGGTCGAGATCCCCCGCCCGCTGCCCCTGAATCAAAACTTTCAGGAAGAGAGCGAGGAAATCGAGATTTTCCTTCGTTGGCGGCAGCGAAAACGGGTTGATCTTGAAATCCTCGGATTCCAGGCCGACGTGAACATACGAGCCCCCGAAAAGGTGCGTCAGGCTTTCAAAGCTGCCGCCCAGATCGAAGATGAACGTGTGGGGATCGTATTTCTGAAGATTGGTGATGAGGAAATTCAACAGGAACGATTTCCCGGCACCCGTTCGCCCGAGAATCATCGTGTGTGCCACATCGCGGTAATGGAGATTTAAGAAGTAGGGGGTGTGGTGGTTGGTCTCAAGAACCGCGAGATATTCCTGCCGGAGATGGCTATTCCGAGGCTCGCCACAGTGAAGGGTGAAGAGAAACGAAAAATCCGCATAGTTGGTGTTGAGCAGATACAGGGAACGCAAGTTGAAGGCGTGGTTGCCGGGAACCGCCGCGAGAAATGCGTTCAGTAGGTTGTATTTTTCTTCATAAAGCTGGGCGTCGTGGACGCTAAAGACTTTATAGAACTCGGCACAGGCGCGGTCCACTTTGGCCAAGTCAAGGTCGTAAATCACGATGGTCAGCGAAAACTGACCAAAGTAGTTCCCGTGTAGCTCGATCTCCTTAATGCCTTCGCCAAGTTCCCGCACCTGGCTCTCTTTCGAATCGTCGAGCAGCACGTCCTGCGGAGACGCGTCGTTCATGTTGACTTGGCTGATAAACGAGCGCTTGGTGTTGTGAAAATGCCGGCGCTTGGCCTGGATGACCCGGCGGGTCTTGCCGGGATCCTCCTTTTTCCACTCGGTCACGACGTAATAGTTCGCCTCCACTTCGAGCAGGCGTTTGAAGATGAGCGGGAAGCTCTGGGCGGAAGGTTCCTTGAGCGTCAAAACCTTGACGTAGTAGTCGTCCACTCGCAGATGCCCGCGATGGCATTCGAGGTGGGATTCGGGAAGGTAGTAATCGAGGAAGGTGTCGTATTTGAGTTTGGCGAGTTCGAGTTTGTCGGGATGGAAGTTGAGCGTTCTCTTGAGAACGCGGAAGGCTTCCTGTTTGTCGAGCATCCGGACAGCGAGGAAGTCGCTGACTTGGAGGATGAAGCTGCGGGCTTTCTGAAGCAGCGCTGCCTGGGCGTTGCTGACCTGCTGCCCAAGAACGACGGCCTGCTTCTGAGTCGAAAAATGCACCCGCAGCTCGGCAACGGCTTTTTTCGGATTTCTCGGCAAATCGACGAGCGCACTGGCGAGCCTGTGCGAAGCCTGAAATCCCTGAAAGAGCACCACGTAGTAGACGGAAAGGGAAAAAAGCGTGTCGGCCTTGCTTGCAAGGTAGGCGATGCGATTTTTGATCGCGGTATCCACGATCGCATTGCCGTAAAGCTTGTAGGGGATGGTCTCGTTGTTCCGCTTGAAGAGGTATTGGTAGACGCGGTAGTTTTCGTCGAACAGCTTCAGAGCTGATTCGAGACGCTTGGTGAAGCCATCAAGCGAAGCCCCGTCGAGACACTCGTAGTCCACGCCGCGAACCTCGAGGATGAGGCCGACTTCCCCGCTCTTCGTGAGAAAAATGTGCGGACCAATGAAACCGTAGAGATTGATCTGCTGGTTGAGGGAGCCAGTCTCTTCGTAGTTTTTGAAGATTCGGCTAAGCCTGAGCATGGCCATCCCTTCGGATTGCAATGGGACTGAACTTCATCGGGTCGTACTGGGTACGGAGTCTTGCGGCCGTCAGCAGAAATCGCAGAATCTGCGGATCGGTCTGTGTGGCCCAGCGGGCCATGAAGTAAAGCAACAAAAACATCAGCAACCCACCGAGCAAGCTGGCGAGAAGGTTGAAGGTGGCCGCGCCAAGGCACATGGCAAAGAAAAAAAGCTTTCGCTCGGCCCCGAGAATGGTGAGTGGTCGAGACAGCGACCGATGGACCAGATTGATGCGCCTGCCGTTCGTCATGGGGCTCTCCTCCAGTTCGAAAGAAAAACGGACTCAGGGGAAAAGCCACGCCATGAAATTCACCGCTGCGATGGCCATGCCGACGCCGAAGAGCACACCGGCCAAAACGCGCTTTGAGCCTCCTTCACCGAAGGCAAAGGTGAGGCCGGAGACGACAATGGCAACCAGCGAGAGTCCACGAGCGATGGTGCTGGTGAACGCCTGCTGCAGGACGCCGACTGCGTTCTCCCAGGGGGAATTCGCTTGGGCGAAGGCCGGTGCAGCAAGTACCAGGCCAGCCCCTACTGCCAATACCTGTCGAGAAACCTTCTTGCATCGAATTGCCAATCGCCACAGTGATCGCATATTTGCGGATCTCCTTGGCCCGAGTTCTCGGGTCACTATTGCGGGGAGAGTTCTCGCCCGACCGGGGGCCGCTAGCGGCATACCGGACGCAGGAAGGTCCGCTTCCCTGGTTAAAAGGCCTTGCTGGTTTGCAAGGCACACCTGGAGCGCAAGCTCCATCGAAAGGGTTTCTACCTTCGCGTCCGGCTCGTCGTCTGTCAGCCGTCCGCAACGCCTGGCTGCTCACCATCGTGTTCGGGGCCGCCAGGCTCGCGGTGGAGAATTCGGCGAGAACTCCCCTCACTTACTAGGGAACCTGCAAAGGGGAAAAAGTAACAAAAGAAATGAAAAACAATCGAAAACGTCAGCTCCCCGTACCATTGCCATGGCGGGCAACTGAATGAGAGGCTTTTCCTGACCCAGTTCGACGCGGCGGCTCATATACTCAAGGGACCCAATGCAGAAACCGGACCCGTACGGGGAATGGATGATACTCGGGAGTAGCCAAGGCAAGGGCGATAGTCCGGAGCCCATAGACGAAGAATTGTTGGCTGCCGCTCGCGAAGCTTGGCCTCGGGTCCTGGCTCATGCGCGGCGGGAACTGGCCGACAAGGGTCTTGGTCCAGATAAGACTACATTGGCAGCAGACGTATGGGAGGGAGTACTCCGGTCAGTTTCAAGGACATTTCAGCGTAGAAGAGGCCATCGGACTGCTGTATCCGACCTCCAGTCTTACCTCATCGGCATATTCCATCACCGGTTTAACAGAGTTCTGAAAAAAGAACGCAGACGACTCGATACGATTGAGTTCGTGCCCTCCACTGTAGAGCTAGAAAAATTGGCAGGTGCCCGAGACACTCAATGGGTTTCCGATCTCGAACGCGCAATTACTGTTAAGCAGGTCATAAGCCACATGGATGAGTGGACAAGAAGGGTTTGGAGCGCGCGGCAATACGGCTATTCATGGAAGGAAATCTCGCGCCGTCTTGGCTTGAGCGAACAACAGGCAAAAATGCGGTTTCGGCGCGGGCTGGAGAAAACGCGAGATCGCGTCTTTGATCTGTTGGGGCGGCGAAATCCGCGCCCGCCCGAGGGATAATGATTTCGGTTGAGTCTTGCATAGCTTAACTGGTTGAATTGTTTGTGAAGCGAGGCACTCTGAGCGACAAACCATATTCCGCAAAGGAAGAAAAGCGCGTCCTTGACGCATTGGGCCGTGGCTTAGTGCGTGAATTTCCCAATCCTGAGCGCGCTGGATGTCCCGGCTCTGACGTTCTCAAGAGAATCGCAGCTCGAACGATGCCGCTCGCGGAGGCGGAAAAGTGGCTCGATCACCTCGGCTCTTGCAGCCCATGCTATGGCGACTTTTCTCGATTCCGAAAAACGTACGAACTCCGGCGAAGGCGCACGCTGCTTGCGGTCGCCGCGAGCATATTGATTGCTGCCGGTATCGCCGGTTGGGTTGTGTTCCAGAAGCATAACGAAGCCCTGGTCTCTCAGACCGCTGTGTTGGATTTAAGGAATCGCTCTGTTTCCCGTGGTACGGAGCCGAATCCGGGAGAACCGCCGCTGGAGGTCAAACGCGGAGTTTCGCACTTAATGCTTTATCTTCCGCTGGGGAGCAGCGAAGGTCCTTACGAGGTCCGCATTGTGAAAGGTTCGGGAGAAATCTTGGTGACCGCCAGTGATGTAGCCAAGCTCATCGATCACATTACTCAGCTTAAAGTACCGGTGAATATATCGTTGGCACCGCCTGGATCATACGTTCTCCAATTGCGCAAGTTTGGTTCGGAGTGGAATTCTTACACTCTTCTTTTGCGCTGAATTAAGGACAAATCAAGGAGCAAAAGGTTTGAAATCGAGTGACTTGCCCGACTTTCCGAGCTGGCAGAGGTGGTATTCTGAGGCTATCCAGAAAGCCCCTAACCTTCCGAGTGTGTACGTGTTCAGATTGGTCGGAAATAGCTTTGGGCGATTCAAAGGCGAGTCAGATTTGCTTTATATCGGCTGCACGGAATCTGCGGGGGGAACAATTAGCCGCAGGCTGAGCGATCACCTGCCTTCACGCGCCGACGGCCAGAACATAGCGCAGCGCCTGCTCGATGCTCAGAAGGTGGGCGAACTTGAGGTGGCCTGGAAAATCCTCACAACCCATGAAGAAGCAGTCGACGAAGAGGCCAGACTGCTACGTAATTACTATCGGGAGCACATCGAACTTCCACCCCTCAACCGAAGTGAACCCGCAAGGCGCGCGCGAGTAGCTATCAAGGCTGTGACTGAGTATGTGCAAACAGAGGGGCACTCCCCTGAAGATGCGCCCAGGCTCGCAGAAAAGGTGGTCGAAAATCTGACCCGTGAAAAGCGTCGCGAAAAGCGGAGTGGTGACTAGCGCTTAGAGCTAACCTGTGGCATCGGCGCTCAGCGTGCCGGAATCACCTAATTCCCGAAAACAAAATGACGGTCATGGCAGAACAACCTTCCGAAAGAACTGGTCGGCCAGCTCGGGATTAATCTGTCTTAGCTTTTCATAAATCTGCATGACTTTTGTGCGATCGCCCTCGCTGGCGTAGGCGACGCCGAGATTGTACCAGGCCTCGGCATTATCCGGCTTCAGGCGGATGGCTTCCTGGTAGGCTTTGATTGCATCGTCGTACCGCTTTAACAAGGTGTAGGCGTTGCCGAGATTGTTCCAGGGGTCTGGAAGAGTCGGCTGTAACCGAATGGCTTCTTGGGAGGCCTTGATTGCATCGTCATGGCGCCCCACGTCATCGTAAGTTGCGCCGAGATTGTTCCATGCCTCGGCATAATCCGGCTTCAGGCGGATGGCTTCCTGGCAGGCTTTGATTTCTTCCTCATACCGCCCTAGCTTCCCATAGGCGACGCCGAGATTGTTCCAGGCCTCGGCATAATCCGGTTTCAAGTGGATGGCTTCCTGGTCGGCTTTGATTTCTTCCTCATACCGCCCTAGCTTCCCATAGGCGACGCCAAGATTGTACGAAGCTACAGCATCGTCGGGCTTCAGGCGAATGGCTTCTTTGAGGGCTTTGATTTCTTCGTCGCGCCGTCCTAGTTTTCCGCTGGCGATGCCAAGATTGTTCCAGGCGTCTGGAAGAGTCGGCTGTAACCGGATGGCTTCCTGGTAGGCTTTGATTTCTTCCTCATACCGCCTCAGGTTTCCGTAAGCGACACCAAGGTTGTACCAAGCTCTGGCATCGTCGGGTTCCATGCGAATGACCTCTTTATACGCCCAGACAGCGTCTTCATGGTCGCCGGTCTCCTCAAAGGCATATCCAAGCTGAAACCAGAGCAGAGTCTCGAAAAAGGGGCTTTTGGGCTCGATTTTGCCCGGAGATTCGCGCTTTGAGAGGGCCGCAACCCACTCGCCGGGTAGGACGAAATTAAGGTTCTGGCCTTCCTTAAGATAGAAGCTCGTGATGCCGACGAGGCGGCCGTGAGCGTCGAAAAGCCCCCCACCGCTCGACCCGGGGGAGATGGCGGCGGAGGTCTGAATGAGGCGGGCGTTTTCGTATTCGCGAAGGCCGGAGATCAGCCCTTCGGAAAGGGTCAGCTCCAAGCCTTCGGGCGAGCCGATAGCATAGACGCGTTCGCCAATGGCGAGGGTGGCGGAAGGACGCACCTGCACGGGTGCAACGGTAAGCCCCTGCACCTCCAACTGGCAGAGGTCGTGATCGGGGTCGAGATGGGTAATCGTGGCGGGCCAGGTATGGTCGCCGCGCTTGAGGCGAAAGGAGACGCCGTCTTCGATGACGTGGCGGTTGGTGACGACCTCGCTCGGAGCCACGGCCACGGCGCTCCCCTTTGCAATCACAGATCCCACTACATCGAGAGTTTCAACGACAAAGACTGAGGGTGAAAGACGCTTATAAAGTTCTTGCGGGGAGGGCGCGGATTCTTTCTGCTTCTGCTCCGGCACGTGGGTGGACCGGGTGCGAGCGGAGAGATTCGAGAGGCCCGGCAGCAGGGCCAGAAGAAGGCCCGAAACGAAGAACCGAACCTGGATGCGAAACGTCAGAGACCCCTCGCGAGCCATGAGTGATGGAAGCCGGATAATTCTCTCGGGTTCCACTGGGAGTCAATATACTTGACATCGCGGCGAATGGACAACGAATGCACGGGCGACGCCGGGTCTCCTAAGAAGCCATACCCTTCACAAGTTCCAAGGCTTTTTGCATCTGCGTATCCTCACCCGCAGTGATGTGGTCTGGCGAAAGCTCAACGGGTATGCTCGGTGCTACGCCTTTGCCCTCGATCAGTCTTCCCTGCCAAGTCAGGTAGGCAGCCACCGGCAAGCCAAGGATGTAACCGGAGCCCACTCTGAATGTCGTTCCGCTTAGCAACCGGCCAGGTGTCTTGGTCCCGACGATAGTGGCGAGCTGATTCTCTTCCGCAAATGCGGCGACCATTTCACCTGCACTGGCGGTGTGCTCGTTCACAAGGATGACCACTCGACCGTGGAATCGCTGCGGACCCAGCCCCTCGGTGACGACAAGAATCGACTTATCAATGAAGCCATACCGTAGCGCCAGCCAGAAGAGAGTGGCCTTATGTGAAGGTATCCGGCCAAACCTTGGCAACTTTTCTCTTGCATATCCCTTCTCCCTGCGCGCGCGCGTGAGGCTATATCCGACCTCTTTCTTTCCGGGAGTCAGGTAGCTCATGAGGCGCAAACCACCGATGCCTCCACCGGTGTTCCCGCGAAGATCAACAATCAGCCGGGTAGAATCCCGCAAGTGAGCGAAAGCCTTGTCGAACATGTGAGCGAGGTCAATCCCAACGGCCCCCGGAAACATTGTCACTTTCAGCCAGCCGATCCCATCGGGTAGCTGTGAGCACAAGACGGCTTTGGGGACAATTACAGGGTGACTCTTTGACCTGGGAGACGGCACGCTCAAGGTTCCCATGACCCGCTTGCCGTCTGGCTTTTGCACTACATACTGGGAGTCGTCCCCAACGGGGAAAATCGGTGGCTCGGGCGGCTTCAATTCTCGATTTCGGACTTGAAGTAGAATGTCGCCGGGACGCAATCCGGCGACATGTGCTGGGCCGCCTTCGTGAACGTCCTGGAACATCCAGCGCTGCTCTCCCTCGAAGTTACAGCGCATGAACGTGGCACTGATTGCGTGGCGGCCTGGCACATTTGGACTTTTGGAGTGCCGAAACCCGGTGTGGCTTGTCTTCAGTTCGTTCAGCAGTTCCTGTATCTTTTTTTCAAACTCTTCGTCACTGTCACTTCGCAGGATCTGATCCTTCCGAGTCTTGGACAATTCCTCCCAATTCGCCCCGTTCATGGCGGGATCGAAATGCTTCCGCGCTACCAGTTTGCACACACGGGAATAAATCTTCTCTCGCGTTTGATTGTCGAGGCTCATTGGACCCTCAATGCAATCGGAGATCCGCCGTCTCCGACTATGACAAAGGCTCCCCAATAGTAGGGCGATACTTGTCTACCGTATTTTGTCAGTAAGTCAAGTTTTGCATGTCGCAACGCCGCGGCCTTGTCCTGGCCCTCCGCGATGTGGGTGTAGAACCGCTCCATAAGAGCGAGCGTGTATGTATCGTCGGCACTCCAAAGGCTCGCCACGACAGCCTTGGCACCACTCACGAGAAAGGCTTCGACCAAGTTGGTAACTCCTTCTTCGCCTTGCAACTTTCCGACCCCGGTATTACAAGCGGAGAGCGTCACCAGGTCGGCGTTAAAGCGGAGGCGTATGATTTCATGGACCTGCAATAATCCGTCGTCGTGAGAGTTCGCGTCGACGCCCAACACAAGCCCTGATCGCTCTGGAAATTGCGTATCGGCAAACCCATGTGCGGCAAGATGAATAATTTTGAAATCTTCCAGAGGCTGAGATTTGAACGCGGTCTCGGTTGCGTTTGAGCCCAGCAGCATGACTCCATCGTTGCCGACAATTTTGCTCACTTCGATAACTTCTTCACGGGTCTGCGGCAAATCATACAGAGGCGTGCCGAACGCATCCGAAAAACCCCGCAGAAGCCTTTGCCCAACTCCAACAGGCTTGGCGAGTTTGGCCGACGCGCCGCCCTGGTTCTGATACGGTACATCCCCTACGCCCAAATCCCCGCTCGCTATCGCAGATAAGAGTGCGTCACCAACCATCGTCGCAGCACGTCGGCTATCGCCTTCCAGAAAAGCGATGATGCCCAGTTCCCCCGTTGCACGCGCTTCCCACTGCGCCTCTCCCAACGTGTGGGCGATCCTTTGCGCTTCCGTCCAGGCTCGCTTCGCGGAAGGCGGATTAATTTCCAGATCTGTGTACCCCCTGGCCGCAAGGCACCACAGCCTGAGTCTAAGGTCAGTCTTCGCGACTGGAATCTCTAGTTGCTTCCCCAGCATTTCTGATACGTCGACGAACGACATGGTTTCTGACTGAGCACGAATTCGTCCAACTCGGGCATAGACCTCGTTTCTCGTGTCGCCCCTTTCCTTGAAGAGCTCCTGTGCGCGGACGTATAGAGGCTCCGCTTTCGGCCAATTGAAAAGCCACGCGAGGCGGTTTGCTTCTGCAAGTAGGATTTCGGGATTCTTCGACGTTTGCGCGTCACGCAAGAGGTCGGCGACTGGCGGTCTTGGGTCAGGCGTTCGCGAGACGTACAGCCAAATGTATTTGCGCGAAACTACGCCAAGAACCGCGAAAACCACGAATATCGAAACAAGAAGTACGAGCCAGCGCTTCGAAATACGCATCCGTGTTTTTGTTCCTGGCTTTGGATGCATCGGTACCCCACCCCTTTCCGCCACGAGCCGCATTCTGGCGTTGCGGCTCTGCCTGCCTTTCCGGAGTCTTGATGGTCAGTTCAGACCGGGCACTCGTTGCAGCAAACCATTGGCGATAAGGGCTTCAAATTGTCGAACTAAGGACTGAGCCAAGCTTGAGTCGACGATGAAGACTCCTGCCTCAATATTTCGCATTTGGGCAGCTTCTGTGAAGTTGGCCGATGTCACCAAGGCTTTTCGTTCATCTACGACTATGCACTTCGCGTGAAGGGAAGCGTGTTCAGAATCGCCCAAGGCTAGGGCCCGCCGGTCATAATAGACCTCTGGTGCTCTTGGACCCGGCCATTCATCCAGCCGGAATCTGTCCGCGAACCGCTTAAGTAGCTCAGCTTCAGCAGTTGAATCACGGTATGGTCTTGGGACGTTCAGAAACATGCGGACTTGCAAATCAGGAAGTTTGCGCATTCGATCAGAAAGCGCCTTGAAGATTCGTTTTCCTTGCGCTACCGCGAAGCCTGCAACAAGAACGCTTTTCTCTGCCGTTGCGAATAGCTCTCCAACCAGAACGCCCGTATCCCGACTCTCGGCCCCCGGTACCTCGGGGCCACTCCAAACCAGTTCAATAACGCGATCAGAGTTCTGAAAAGCTGATCTCTCCTCGGCGATAGCACGGAGAAGGTATACGAGGTGGGATATTTGCATCCCTGATTCATTCAGACGTGTCAATTCGTGGGCCACTTGCTCACACTGTTCCGTGGGTACATGACGGCTGACGGAGAATGCAGTGAAGGGTGGGACAAGTCTTCCGGTCTCGATAGATTCAGCGACTTGAACGAGATTACCGTACGCCAAATCGCGCAGCCACTGGGACATACTCATTCCTCACAGAAAAATGCAGCTTCCGCGCTCTCAACCGTGGGAACTACCAAGGCGCGATCTAAGAATTCATTTCGCCGTTCACACGAAGGTTCAGCAATCAGGAGGCAGCCGTGGCACGCAGCGCCGTGAAGAAATCGTTCTTCTTGGACGCTATTCGGGCGATGTTGAGCGCACACCGGGTCGTTAGAACAAAGTCGACCGAGTTCGACGGCACTCTGCAGGTGATGTTCGATTCTCCGTCCGGCTTGTACCAACCCGCCTAATGTGCCTTCCGAATCAGGTGTGCCGGTATAAAGGAGAATTCCATGCCCCGATGAACTCGCATAGATGCGCTCGCGAATCGAGCTCGCAGAGTAGCCGCATTCCAGAGAAACGGCTGTGATCAGGAGATGGGAAAGCGAATGCAACAACATGTATTTCAGGCCTGGGAAAACATCCAGAGCAGTTGCATGGTGCTTTTTCCACTCATTGAACCCATCGAGAAGTTGTTGTCCTCGTTGTTTCACTTGTGGACGCCCGATCCAGTTGTTCAGAGCGCCTTCTTCAAAGGCGACGAAAACCCCTTCTCCACGATTTTCGATTGCAGGCAACCATGAGACTTCATACGCCAAGCTGGCGCGTGCCACATCGAGGGATAACTCCCCGTCGATGTCGGGCATAGCAGACTCAAAGCGTGTGAATCCGACTTGGGCTATGACCTCTCTGAGGCGATGCACAAGTACAACACGATTGATTTTGGAGAGAAACCCTTTACGAGGTTCCGTCAATGGAAAGCTTTTCGCATAGAAGTCGCCGTCGGGGTGATCATCGCCAATCTCAACTTGGCTCGCGAGCAGCATTTCGATCTCAGCCTGCTTGATGCTTTTCTTGTCTTTTTCCTGACCTCCTTTTCGTCGTCTGATATCTGCCATGATCTGGTCGTCTGAAAAATCCTGGAGTGCCGCGAAGACCTTTGCCTTCTTCCGCTCCTTCTGCAAATCCTCGATGGAGTCTACATAGAGCAGATAGTCCTCCCAGACGGCATCGATGGCTTTTCGCAGCAAGGAATCTCTGTCCGGAATGGAGATGACGCTCAGCACCTGAGGGAAATAGGCATTGCTGGCAGACCGAACGAGCAGACGATTGATTTCAGGACTGCCACTGTCTCCGCCACATTTTTCCTGTGAGACGGCTCCCAACCAAGGACGAAGGCCCTTGCAATGTCCGAGTGGCTTCTCAGGTATCTCGGCAGCTTCAGCGAGAGAACGGGCGGGCACTCCGCATTCGCAGCGCACGAACACATCCGCGAGGTCACCACTGGTTCCTCGCTCATCGATCCACAAGGCCCTACGGCAGGAGGTCCGTCCGCGGTGCACGAACTCATACCAATTGATGTCGCTGATATGCCCATTTACGCAGGCCTGGACAAAACGAATTGGTATGACGGAATGCTTCTTCTTATCACGTCCTTGAAATTGGCCTTTAACCAACGCCTCACGGTGTAACAACGGACGAGAACGAAACTGTTCGCCCCACGGTTCTTCGTAATGTGCCACAAACCACTCCGGGAAAAGCCACGCGGTGATCCCGGTCTTGGGGCCGTGTGGATCTTGCAGGTCTATTGGCGGAGCATACAATTTGACGTTGGGCAGCTCTAGAAGAGTTTGGAGCTTTGCGATTAGCCTCTCTTCGTAAACAGGCTTCAAGCCCTCTGTTGTCCAATGCTCAAGTCCGCCAATCAGAACCGCGTGGTTTGGTAGGTCAACCATCGCGCCAGGGCCAAATGTCGAGAGGATTTGGCTCTGTCGGATCTGTCCATGTGGGCGGAGTGCTCGCTGGCCGCTCATTCAGTGTCCTCTTCTTGTTCGACTTCGATGCCGTTAAGTTGCTTAACCCACAGGTTCACGTTTGGCTCCACTCCTCGGAGCGATCGCGTGGCCTTGAATTTGTAATTGGCCGCGCCGCCCGGCTGCTTCGCAAGTTCGGGGTCGAGCGGGTCGAATAGGAGAGGTGGCGCTCCGCCCTCTTCGTTTTCGTTGTATTGAAGTCCAGAACCGCTACTGCGCTTTGTCTCTGCAATTTTGCTCCATTCATCCAGCAAGTCCTGGGTACGGCCTTCGAGCTTACGGCGGAGCGTCGTGCGATCCTCGGCAGATAATTGAGGGTCGAATGACTCAACGCGGCGGGTCATCGTTTCCCCTACGAATTTGAGATTGGCTCGTTGGGCAGTGATCCCTGAAGCATTCAGAGGGGCTGTCAGAGGGTTCCAGCCCTGTCGAGCAAGCGAAACGACAACCGCAGCGATGCCGCGATCTATCGCGCGTGGAGAGAACGGGGTCACGCTGGTAGCTTCTACCGCGCGATAGAAGGACGCATGATAGGCCTCGAAGCGTTCGTAGTGCGAACGGTCACGCGGACGGTGAATGTTAAGGAGGGTTACGACAAGTCCCGGTTTTTCGTCGTCTCGCCCCACGCGGCTCGTTGCTTGAATATATTCCGCAGTCATCTTGGGCTGTCCAAGCACAACCATCAAGCCGAGTCTAGTTATGTCCAATCCCACTGAAATCATGTTTGAGGCCAATGCCACATCGACGCGCTTATCCATGTAAAACGAAAGCGCAAGCCGACGCTTCGCCTCAGCCACAAGATTGGTCTTAACCCTAGACGTTAGCTCCACAACTTCGTAGTCAATTTTGCGGTTGGCAAACGAGCCTTGCTCCTCTCCGACACGCAACCGCTTCGAATAACTCGTCAATCTTGAATTGACCTCGTCCTCAACGATTCGGCGACTTCCGCCAAGCTCCCGCAGACTATTGAAGTACCCGAGAAGGCTCATGTACGGGTCGGCAGCGTTCTTCGGGTTCTTACCCCCGCCGTCGGCCAGATATGCCTTCTGGGCTGCGGATAGGAGCGCAAGATAACTTCGCAAGAGGACGACTTTAAGGCTTCTCCCTTGCGCGGCGATACCCACGTAACGACGTGCATTCTTTAGGTTGGAAGGCACTGTCTTTGCAAAGAAAGAGTCTCGACGGTCCGGTCCCGGTGGTGGAAAAACTTCGACCGCCTGGCGAGCAAAAAGGGCGCTGATTTGGCTCTCTGCCCGGCGAACTGTCGCCGTCGACACGATAACTTTCGGCCGGATCAACTTGCCATTCAATTCCTGCGTGCTCAGCTCGTCGATGACAGTTTCATATAGCCCAACCATTGTGCCGAGCGGTCCTGAAATAAGGTGCAATTCGTCTTGAACGATCAAGTCTGGAGGAAGCAGCGGTTTCTCCAGCCGGTCGCCCCGGCCCGGATCACACGGACCATAAAATCCTTCCTTGTCCGACCGTTCGACTTTTCCGAAAAGCGCTCCGCACTGTCCCACCCACGGCAGGTTCGCAAACTTGTCGACTGTAGCGATGAGAAAACAAGGCAGACGGCGATAAATCGGATCATCTACCGCCAGAACGGGAAGCGCGTGATCGCCTCTAAAATAGCAATCGCGGTTCACGCACACGATGCGGAGATCGGTGGGGGCGTCTGGGTGCGGCTTCAGGCTGAATGAAATCGGTTTGAACTTCATCCCACACCAAGGGCAGTTCTCCAAAGGAATTGGAGACGGCTTTTTGTCATTGTTTTGGTAGGCGATAGTTTTTGCCCGTGCTGATTCCCGGTTGTTGTCGCCCTTGCGCCCCATGCGATTCGGCGTCGCGGCCTGTCCAACCCAGAGACCAATCTCGAACGGCCACGTACCCAGCCTGGTCACGTCTTTCTGACGTTCGATCTCCAGGGCGCAAATGAGCGTGGCTGCACGTCCCAACTGGTCGAGCGTGAGCAGGCGCAGCGTGTACCGCATCAAGACACTCATGCCCGCCGAGGCCAAGCCGGGGTTTCGGAGCCTCCGCATCACCAGAGTGAATGCTGCGAGACCGAGGTAGGCTTCCGTCTTGCCGCCGCCAGTTGGAAAAAATAGCAGGTCCACAATGTTTCTCTCGCTGTGTTCTGGTTCAGAGATGCCGCGAAGATTCATCAGCAAGAAAGCAAGCTGGAAGGGACGCCACAACGGGACATCGGCATCCTTCGGGCTAATGTTCTTGATCTGAGCTGTGCGCTGCCGCGCGGCAGCGGCCATCGTTCGATTGGCAATCCGAAATGCCTCGAAGACTGTCGGGTCTTCGAGAGCGCGAATTCCATCCTCGATTCGTTTGCTGGCGAAGCTGGCTCTTTGCAGAAGATTGAGCGCCACTTCCTTGCGCTTCTCGTGCAAATCCATTTTCGCGCGCTGGTCTGCAATCCAATCGTTGTAGCTGCTGACCAGCCCCTTGAGCTTTTCGCGCATCTCCCCGAATGAAGCCATTTCCGCCAGCGCCTCCATCGAAAGCTCAACGCCTTTGATCGGGGCTGGCTCCACCTTTTCCACTTCGGCGCTAGGCATCCATTCGGTTGCAACCTCGCGGCACTCGCCTTCGCCACTCAGTTTTGCCGTGGTCGCGACGCCATGCCCCACGGCGCATTCATACACGTCGCGGTATTGCAGGTCCGCCACTCGCTCATCTGGGTCGTCGGAATCGAACCCTCGCAGGTTTGGACGCGGCACAAAGGGCTGGTCTGGATGAAGAGTAATTCCTGCCTGAAAAATGAAGCCTTCGTCCTTGCGTTCGTCGGGTGCGGTGGGCCGGTAATTCACCAGGAATACGGAAACTGAACGCGTTCCCGGTGGTAGCAACGAACTCGCTGCTCCTGCACCCGTCACGGTGACGGGGCGGACGGAAGTGACAATTCGCACTCCTCCGCTCTGCGGCACGTCGGTATGAACAGGTTTGCTGGTGGCTTTCGGAAAGGGAATCGTCAGGGGTACCACTCGTTGTGTTCGCTTCCATTGCTGGATCGCGCGGCCAGTTGCACCCGCGTCGTCTTTCTTTTCCGATTTCCCATTTGTTTCGAGCAACTTGTAATCGCCCCACTGCGCGGTCACTTGAAGCTTCTCGGCGGAGGGCGGGACAAGAACGCTCACGCCAAGGGAAGAGGGAAGGAAAACCTTACGCCCCGAGGCGCGCTCGGGACGTTCATCATCGTCGGTTCCTCCAGTCGAACCGGCAAGGTCAATCTGTTCGTCTGAAACTGCGTCGCGGCGCTGGCTTTCCGGCGCTTCATAGGGGACAAGAAAGCCGGTCAAGTACCAACGCGAGGGGGCCTGAGGCAGAATCTCGCTTTCGTGCGGATGGCCCGGTCCAGGGCCGATGAGGTCGAGCCGAAGAGCATTGATGAGGTCTTCGCGGACTTCGACAGAGGTCATGATTTTCCTTCTTCGGGGAGACCATCCAATAGACTCCCGGTCCCGATGGCCATGTTCTTCTTGCTCTTGCGCGGCTGGCGCTTTGCACTGGACTTAGAACTGGCTTCGGCTACCGCGCCGCTCAATTGTTCTTCTTCGGCGCGGACGCGGTTCAGCTCCAAAAGCCGCGCTAGAATTTCATCGCGGATTTCATCCGGCCAGCGATAACGCCATGGCTTCTTTTTTCGTCGTGGCCTGCAGTTCTCTTCGTTTTCTTCCTCCTCATAATCCAGGAGAAACTCACAGGTAGGCTTAAGATCGGTCCACCCATAGGCATCGAGCACACTCCGACCCATTGCCGCATCTAATTCTCTAAGTGTCCGTATTTGGGGGGCACGCTCTTCGGGATCATGGAAGCGATTGTAAGTCACCGTCAGTCCCTGGTCATTGGCCACCATCAGCGCGGCGCGATATTCATAATACTCGCGCCCTGCCAATTCTAATGTCGGCAGCGTCTCAAAATTCTTTGGGAAGGGGAACGTCTCGAAACAATCGCTTGGTGTATAGCGAAGCCTATCTTCTAGAGAAGAAGCGAGGAAGCGAATCCATATTTCGTGAAGATGGCTCTGCAGTGTACAAAATGAAGCGTAAGATGCTGTGCAAAACACAACCAGCGAGTCCGCAAAAACAAGGCTCGGAGGAAGAAAAGAGAAGGCACTATACTGGCTGACCCTACAAGTAACCAACACGCGATCAAGGCCAACAATTGAATCATAAAGCGCAGTTTGTTTCTCCCCGAATTGCCACCACCGATTCCTATACACATCTCTCTTCAGTTTGCTTCGGAATGGCTTCACTTTCTTTTCCACGATCGCGAAGAGTTCGGGCCACTCACCTGCTCGCACTAACGCAAAGTCATCAAAATTGATGATAAATCTGTGGGGACTTTGAGTGGGGCTTTCGTTCACTTCCTGACCACCAATGTAGGGCTGAATCCTATTGGCATTCGCGGGATTCTTTGCGACTAATCTATGCATTTCAACTAAGGGCGATGCTTCTCCAGAAGTATCGGTATCGTCGAACGTGAAACCCATTCCAAGAACGATTGTTCCTATAAAGCTGCGACCCACGTTGGATACCAGTCTCGCTGGGTCCTCGTGTCCCCCAGCATGAAATAAAAACGCCGTGATTATGCGTGCAGGCCGACCGTCAAGGTCAAAGGGTCCCGATATGATCCCCTTCGCAATATGAATAATGCTGACCGTCACCGCGGCACGTCCCGGCCAACTGTAGCGACGACGGGCTGCGTAAATCGTTCCACCGTGAGTGCATATCCATCGGAGACCATCATGGCGGGTGTCGCCCTGACTTATGGTGTTAGTTGCGATCATCCCTAGACAACCGTCTGACCGCAGGAGTCTAAAAACGCGGCAGAAAAAATGGGCGACAATATCCGCGTTGCTGCTTGATTCGTCGTGAAGTACTGAAAGCCAATCGCGGTAACAATCTCCATGGATTGTGCTTATCCTCTTGCCTCCAATAAACGGTGGATTGCCAACGAAGACATCAAATCCAGGATTGTCGCGAGAAAAAACCTCGGGAAACTCGATCTCCCAATGAAACGGTGTGACGGGAAACTTGCCGCCGCGCAAGTTGTCAACTATTAGAGTTTCTCGTGCCAGTTCCGCCAGATTGCCGCGCAAGCTCGGTAAGAAGAGATCACGGTAGTCCTTACGTAGCCTCTCGCGCTCCTTATCCTTCGACGCGTTGAAGAATGCTGCAGCCAACAAATCTCCTGCACGGCGGACGGTTTCGATAGCTTGGTCAGCGAGACCGAGCTTTTGTTCCTTCAGCAAAATGCTTGCGACATTGTCCTCCGCCATTTCAAGAATTTCTTTACGGAGAGCTGTAACTCGATCGATCGCTTTTTCGAGATGCTCTTGGCCGAGCACCCGCTCGTGTGGCCGGGATACATCCCAATGAAACTGGCCAATTTGCAGTCGGCTGAAACCCACCAGAGAGTCTCCGTAGCGGAGCGCATGGTCCAGGAATGTAAATGGGTGGTCCTTCGCCAAAGTTGCAAGCCAGAGCGACAATTTGGACAGGTCGGTGGCGAAGGGATTTACGTCCACTCCGTAGAGACATCGCTGAGCAATAAGCCTTCGAGCGTAAAGACTGGGGTCCTCGTCAGGCGGAATTGCAGGCAACTCTTTATAGTGATTCCAAGCCTCAACGAGCTTGTCGCCAAGAAAACGGCATGCCTCTACGAGGAATGCACCGGAGCCCATCGCCGGATCGCATATTTTCAGATCGAGGATTTGTTCCGGCCTGGGATGCTCGCCCAGCCTCTCAAAAATGGGCCGTAGCGTTGTGCGAACGATTGGCTCCGTGAGCGAACGTGGTGTGTAATCCGACCCAGAACGGCGGCGTTCGTCGGTGGGCTGAAGGAACATCCCTCCCTTGGGGACAACGTATGGTGTAAGTCCAGAAATCTTCTTCCCCAATGCCGGTAGGAGGTCTTCCGTTTTCTTCGCCAGCTTTATCTGCTCAAGCGCCTGTCCAGTCAGGTCGCAACCGGCGATTTCGCGCAGCCATTTCTGACGGTCGTCCGCTTTAGTCCGAAGCAATTCATCGAGGTTTACGACCACGTTGTCTGGGCGTAATCCGACACTCGGCCCTATCGCGACCAGAAGTTCATAACCCATCATCGCTTCGTACACGGACCCAATCTGTTCCACATCCAGGGTTCGATAGGAGAGCTGTTCGCCGTCAAGCAAAAGTAGGTTGGTCAAGACGCGATAGATGACACCATCGGAGACGCGAGGCGGCTGGAGGCGTTCGCCGGCAACGCGGTGGGAGCGGTACGGTCGCCCTTCGAGGAAAGGATACGCGTCCGGGTCAAAAAGCTTGCCCTGACGGGCAGGAAGGCGCATTCCGCCGTGTCTAGCGCCATCGTAAATGAGCCGGAAAAGAGTAAGCAATTGCGACCACGCGCCGTAGCGTTGGTCCATGTTGTCCGGGTATCGCGCTGCATCTTCTCGCAATTGCTCGAAGAGCCCCTTCACGGAGTACGAATTGACGTAAATGGGGTCGGCTGATAAGAGCCCGCGATCTTCAGCATAAAGTACAAAGACAAGCCGCATAAGGCTGGCTAGCAAACCGCCGTAGACATGATTGGGATCGGAGACCAAGACTTCACCGAGGAGCGCATTCTTGCTTGCTTCGTTTGCTGCCTGGAAACCGCGCAAGAGTTCATTAAGGGCTGCGAGCACCTGCTCAGCGAGCGCGGTGGATACTTGATTCTGATATTTCCGGCTCTCTCGCAGAATTGCAGGCAGGCGTCGCGCAGTTTCGACCGTGAACAGACGCTCCGCGCTGAGGAGCATGTGAAGCGCGGAAACAATTGGTCGCCCGGCCACTTCGCACATTGCCTTCACTGGAAAGGTCAGATATCCAGCAGATTCGCCGCTTGGAGCGTACACCAAGCGAAGTTGAGTGCCGTTGAAGAGCAAGCCAATCGGCACTCGCGTTTCCCGAAGCAGGCGCTCGAAGCGAGCCTCGGGAGTGGCATGCCAGTGGCGGTCGTCCTGTTTCGCTGCTGAATCGAGATCCGTACCGACCGGGAGAGCTTTAATCAACAGAATCCAACTGCCGGGCTGGTCGGGGTCGAGAACCGCATAATCCGCAGACAGAGTTTCATTGTAGTCAGGCAACGCAACTTTCAAGGTTTCGGGCAACTCAGGATTCCCTGCCAAGCCAGCAATGTCACTTGGTCGCCAGCCAAAGAATTGAGTGCAGAAGACAGGCAGGTCCGGAATGACGGGTTGTTCTTCCTTGTGGCCATCGGCTCCCGAGACGATCTTCGCTTGATGAACGAGGCCGAGTAATACCTGTTGCTCAGGAATGATGTTGTGTTGCACGTAGGTCTGCGTCGCCAGGAGTGCAGGTGGCGATACCACGAGACCTACAGGCTGGAGGAAGCCCAGCCATTCCTGATGTGCTCGAAGTTCTGGGTCAGATGCCATGATTGTTTTAGCCCGATATCGGCCAGAGATAAACAAGCCCAACCGGCTCAATTCTCCGAGCTTTCACGACGTAGCCCTCGCGAATGCGGGCGGGCTCTCGAACCAGTTCTTGCTCGCTCGCTGTGAGCCGTTTCTGCCAATAACGGTGGTCGGCTTCTTTCTGGCTGATCTCCATTTCGTTCATGCCCTCGAATGCTAGCGGCATCTGCCGCTCCTTCTCGTAGCTATCGAAAGCAGCCCGAATCCGTTTGCGCTGTCCCTGGATGATCTCCGCCATGTCCTTTGCTTCCTTTTCACCTCGTGCTGAGAGCTTCTCCTCGGCCTGGCCCGCGATGAGTTCTGCGCGCTTTTGAAGGTGGCCGAGCAGTTCTTCTACATCGCGCGGAGCACTGTGGACAAAGCGGTCACTGACGGTCTTTGGCACGTGGTGGAGTTCGGGGGTTGCGAGCGATGTCTCAAGCAATTCGAGGGTCTTAGTTTCAGATTCATCCGCATAGGGCTTCAGTGCTTCTTTTCGAGTCGCAGAGTCGAGCCAGCGGGCAGCTACGGCAACAACCTCATCGTGCAATCTGGCAGCTCTCGGCCCGTAGAGCGATAGTCTTCCGATCAGAATGACGCGAGGAATTGCGTCGCGGGTCTGGCTCACGCAAGCGCGCGAAAGGTCGTCATGAACGAATCCCTGGGTCAAGAATCGGTTGAGAAGCCTGCGCACGACGCGGTGCTCAAGATGCAATTGGACGACATCCTCGTCTAGCGTGCCGGTATTTTCGAAAACGACAGGGCGCACGGGTGTGTCTTTGCGCCATTCCCACAGCTTCTGGTCTCTGCGGCGAGGCATGCGAAGCGTGTCGAGTGTGTCTGCCCAGGTGGGGTCGGCTCCAGTGCGGCGGTCTAAGTCGGGAAATTTCCAACGCGGCACTTCTAGGCGCTCACTACCCGAGCCAGCGATGGACTGAAGCCGATTGGCACCCAGAAGTTCGAGGGAACAAGATATAGAGTCCCGGAAATGCGGCTCCGAAAACGCGAGGTTAGCCTGCGATTTCGAGAGAATATCTTGCAATTCCACGAGCTGAGTAGACAATGTTTCTCTTCGCTCTCGAACCGATTCGAGTTCCTCGGAGACTGTTTCCTGTTGTGTGGCGGAGAGCTTCTCCGATTCGATTTCCTTTGCGAGCTTATCCACATCTTCCCGCTTGATGCCTTTGTTCAACCTTGCTTCGATAACAGGTGACAGACTTCCGAGTTCCTGCTGAATTATTTTGGTTTTGCGCACAACAACCTGAAGAACGCGATCTTCCGGCCGTTGCCGATAGACGAAGTAGTAGCAATTGACTACTGGCGCGCGCTGAAGTTTGCGATCAATGCGCCCGTTGCGCTGTTCCATGCGGCTGGGATTCCACGGGATATCGAAGTGGAATAGGTCTGCGCAATGATTCTGCAAGTTCACGCCTTCACGTGCGGCATCTGTCGCAATCAGAATGCGGAGCGGGTGTTTCCTAGGGTCCGTGTTAAATGCCCGCTTCACTTCCTCGCGGGTCTTGTCTGCCATCCCTCCATGAAATGTGGCGATGCGGGATTCACTGCGGTCCGTGAAGGCAATAACTGAGCGGAGTTGCTGTTCCACGTAGCGCTTTGTGTCGGTGTATTCGGTGAAGATAATGATCCGGCGTTCGTTCCAGGCAGGAGAACTGCCTTCGGGCGCGGCCTCTCCAAGCGGAGGAAGCTTCGGGCACATATTCTTGCGAATCCAGTCGGTGAGCCACAGGATTCGCGCATCGGGATTGCCTCGCTCCGCGTGGGCAATTCGAGACATTTCCTCCAACAAGGCCTTTTCTTTTTCCAGCAGAGCCGATTGCTTCCCGGTGGCGTTGGTGAGAAGGGATTGTTGCGTCGCTGCCTCGATTTGAGCCTGTTCTTCCGCGCTGACCTCATTTTCCGGGATTTCGGCCCGATCATCATCGCCCCCAGGTGGCTCCACAAGTAAGGTCAGATTCTCATTTGATTCATGCGCCCGAGGGTCTGGCCCCGTAGGTTGTGCAATCTTGCGATCAAAAGCGCGCCGATGCACGTCGAGGGTAAATGCGAATGCTTCAACTGATGAGAGAAGTCTCTTCTGTAAAGACGTGTCAACTAGGCCGGAGGCGGTCTGGACAGACTTCGGAGCATCTCGGAGCCTGTTCTCACGAGCATTTCGGTAGTCTGCAAGTAGCTCGGCGAGTCGCAGCT
Organism: Candidatus Acidiferrum sp.; assembly: GCA_035544995.1. GTDB lineage: Bacteria > Acidobacteriota > Terriglobia > Acidiferrales > UBA7541 > Acidiferrum. The sequence continues at coordinate 9,523 of DASZZI010000042.1, read as the reverse complement.
CTGGAGCTGTAGCAGGGAGTCCGTCCAACCCGACCTCATGAACTTTTCTTTCAGGGAATCCACCGCTGATCTGACGCAAGTCCTCCTTCAAGCGGCGAACCATCACTTGTTCGAGGAGCTTGGGCCCCTTCACGGGAACACCGCGACAAAAGCGCTGGGGATCGAGGATTTCGAGGAGAGCGGCGAAGCTATTAGAGTGCCCGTTGTGAGGCGTCGCCGATAGGAAGAGACGATGTTCGAACCGTTGACCGATATCGCGGACCACGCGGGTAAAATAGGAATCAATGGCATACCGCGCACCGCTGGCAGGCGCGGCATTGTGGGCTTCGTCGAGGATTAGCAGCGAACCAGGAGAGAAATCTCCCAGCCAGTCTCGGAGTGCGCCTGAATATGTCTCGTCGCGAAGCAATGCGTGGGAAATGATGAACCGAGTATGGGTAGACCAGGGGTTCACTCCATACCCGCGCTCTTGTCGGCGACTGAGAACGTAATCCCGATCAAAGACCACAAATGTCAGTCCAAAGCGATTTTCCAGTTCGTCTTTCCATTGAAGAATGACGGAAGGCGGGCAAGCCACAACGACACTCCTCACCTTTTGCCTCATCAAGAGTTCGCGGAGGATTAGACCTGCTTCAATTGTCTTGCCGAGACCAACATCGTCTGCGATGAAGAGATTTACCCGTGGAAGTTGAAGAGCTTTGCGAAGTGGTTCGAGCTGATAGGCCATAACTTGAATTCCGGCTCGAAGTGGAGATTGGAATAGACGTGGATTCGTGGAAGTAACTGAATTCCAGCGCAGAGTATGTAGGTAGGCGGAGAATTTCTCCGGTGGATCAAATCCCTTTCGAGCTATGTCTTGCCACGTGGCAGCCTGAAGGACTTGGGCATCAACCTCACTCTCCCACAAAACGTCGAGGCTGGTTCCTTGCGAATCATCATCCAAACAGGAAAGCCTGACCAATGTTTGCGATGCTGCGTCAGGGGGCGGCGTCAAATCTTCAACCAAATACTGGCGAGAACGGACTCTAACAAGCGAGCCAGGTTGAGGAATATTGTTGTCGATGGTCGTCTGCATGATTGTGAGCTTGGAGTTTACTGAAGGGGTAGCAATACAGCAACTTAAACCCTGAGCTTCTATCACGCCCTGAAAAGCAATGAGGGCCTCGGCTCCGGAGCCGAGGCCCTCAAATGAAAGGTGCACTAGAAAGGTGCCCCTTCGGCTGATGCGAGAGCGTCATGGGACGCGTCGCCGTTGGAGCCGGAAGCGACTGCTTCCGGCTCTTTTTCTCCACGATTGAGCTTGCGGACCGAGTCCGCACGAACCTGCCACAGCGTGTGCTTCACGACTGTGGGCTTTTTGCCTTTGCCGTACTCACGGTCGTAGGTCGTGCTGACGAGCGTGCCTTCGACTAGGACGTGATCGCCCTTGCGCAGCGCTGTCGCAACGCGCTCGCCGAGTCCGTTCCAGGCGACGACGCGATGCCACTCGGTCTTCGAGCACCACTCGTCCTGCGCGTTCTTCCACGACCGTTGCGTGGCGACCGACAGAACGGCGAATGCAGCGCCGTTGGCACGGGCTTGGCGTCGCTCCGGGTCTTTCCCGAGGAAGCCGATGATTTGGATCGAATTTATTATGTGGAATAGGGCTGGTTCTCCGACCAGACGTATGGTTGGGTTCGGTCCCCGAAGGGGGCCGAACCCAAGATGGAGGAACCAATGGCCTTGGAGTTTTCGATCTGTGAGCTTCGATGGGAGCGATATCAGCGAGTTTCTGAAAATCCGCACGCGAGGGAGTGGTTACAGTTTCAGGCAGCGCGAGGCCTGGCAGCGAATACGCTTGATGCTTACGGGCGTGACCTCGACGCGTATTTGAGATTTCTGGCGTCCACAGGCATCTCGCTCGGCTCGGTAGTCCGAAGCACGTTAGGTGGCTACATTCGAAGCATCACGGAACTTCCTGCTCCGAGAGTCCTGAAGGACGGACGGGAGACGAGAACCACGCTGTCGAATGCCACGTTGCAACAACACCTGACTGTTGTTCGACTCTTCCACGATTTCCTGGTGGAAGAGAACATCTGCACACGAAACCCGCTTCGCCCGTCTGTAGGAGGGCGAAGTTTGATTCAACGCCATCACCGGCTTCCATGGATACCGAGCGAGGAGGAATGGCTGAGAATTCTGCAAGTCTGCAAGCGTGAATCGCTGCGAAACAGAGTGATGCTGGCAATGTCCTATGACGCAGCGCTTCGGCGTGAGGAAATTTGTTCTCTCGAAACGACTGACATCGATCCTGCGCATCGGCTCTTGCGCATTCGGTTGGAGGCGACGAAGGGCCGGCGTGAGCGAATCGTTCCGTACTCAGTGCCGACGAGCGAACTCTTCAGCCGATACCTGGGTGAGCGCCGGAAACTGAGCCGGGAACGCGGTCCGCTGTTCCTGTCCGAGTCGAATCGGAATCAGGGGAAACCGATTTCGATCTGGACGTGGTCCAAAGCAATCGCACGTGTATCCCGCGAATGCAAGTTGCCACAGTTTACTCCGCATACGCTGCGACATCTGTGTCTGACCGATCTAGCGCGAGCGAACTGGGACATCCACGAGATCGCGACTTTTGCTGGGCATCGAAATATCCAAACCACCACGCTCTACATTCATCTGAGTGGCCGTGACCTTGCGATGAAACTCGCTCGCGGAATGACAGAGATTCACGCCGTTCGAGTGGCATCGATGAAGGAGGTGTTGGGATGAAAAGGGCGCCTTCACCGCTAAATCCTTGGGTCTGGCCAGTGAATATCGAGCGCTACGACCGCACGCCTGAACTGAAGCGACAAGAAGTGGAAGCCCTGGAAAGAAACTTGCCTCGTCTGGAACAGGGCGTTTTGCCATTCAACGTGATGCGGGAAGCCAAAGTGCATCGGCTTCTGGACCCGTTGGAAGATGTTTTTGATCACGTTGGTTTTCGACGAATTCGCAGACCGGGTCTGAAGATACTGCTGCTGAGGGAGATGCTGAGGAGGGGCAGGAGTCAATGGGGATGGACTGAGGACGAGTGGCTCGAAGTGATTGAGAAGAGTGGCCGCGAGCGTCATTCTGTCTCAGCAGCTGCTTACCTTCTGTGTCGATTTGACGGGCTGCACAGGCTGGGCCGGAGAAATTTCGTCTTCTGCTGCTTATCGCACCGAATCTTTGGCCGCGAGCGACTTCGGGCACTGTTCTCTGAAGTTAGAGAAATGCTTCTCAGTTGGGGTTACCGAGAGAGGCTGGCAGGAATCTATGTTCCTCGCGTGTTGTGCGAGCTGCTGATCACCAATCGCAGTCCGCGACTGGAGGACCTCACACTGGAGTTGATCGAGACCGTGGCCCAACGGCGCGTCACACCGATGGGCACATGGTGTTTGTCAGCGATTTCGAAGGTGTTGGCCGGTAGGGGAATCATCTCCGCACCCATCATGAGGATGGACAAACCTAAACGTGCGAATCCCGAACTGACGGCGGGCGTGCCGGAAAAATGGGCTGAGGCAGCGAAGTACTGGTATGAGAACGGCACGCGCTGCTCCCGGCTGCGACGGGCGGACTACTATTTCGTGCTGGCGGTGGGTCGATGGCTCGCCGCAGAACACCCAACAATAACGGCACCTGAACAGTGGGACCGAAATTTGGCAGTACAGTGCCTGGCGATGATCACCAACATGCGATGTGGTGACTGGAGAGCACCGGGTACAGGTCGGTGGCGCTGGCGGACGCACTATGGTCGGCCGCTGAAGCCCGCCACGAAGATGCAGAACTATACGGCGGTGCGCATTTTCTTCGCGGACTTGCAGGAATGGGGCGTCATCCCACCAAGGTTCGACCCTTACCGCAGCTTCACTCCGCCGCGTTCGGTCAAAGCTCTCATTGGTTCGTCTCCACGTGTGATCGCCGACGATGTATGGGCAAAACTTCTGTGGGCTGGACTCAACCTCACGCCGGAAGACTTTGCACGGAAACCAAACGCGAGGTCAAAAGGCGTAATACACACCTTCTACCCGATGGAGATGATCCGCGCTCTGACGTTAGTCTGGCTGTTCGCTGGTCTCCGCGGCGACGAAATCCGCCGCCTGCGTGTCGGATGTGTGCGCTGGCAGCAAGACAATGCATCGTCAGTGTGCTTCCTGGATGTGCCTGTTACCAAGACAGGAACGGCTTTTACGAAACCCGTGGACGGAATAGTGGGGCAGGCGATCAACACATGGGAGAAGGTTCGTCCGCTTCAGTCAAAACTGTGCGACACAAAGACAGGCGAGATGGTCGACTTCTTGTTCTTGAATCGAATGAGAGGGGTCGGGCCGGCTTGTCTGAACGCTTATCTGATCCCTAAGCTCTGCCGGAAAGCAGGTGTGCCACAAAGTGACATTCGGGGTCGGATCACAAGTCACCGGGCGCGTTCCACTATCGCAACGCAGCTGTTCAACGCCAAGGAGCCGATGAGCCTCTTCGAGCTGCAAGAATGGCTCGGACATCGTCTGCCTTCCTCAACACAACGTTATGCGAAGATCACACCGACGAAACTGATGAAGTCGTATTCAGACGCAGGATATTTCGGTCGCAATCTGCGGGCGATCGAAGTGCTCATCGACCAGGAAAAGGTTCGAGCCGGTATTGGCGCAGAGGAAGCGTGGAAGTTCTACGATCTTGGGCATGGCTACTGCACATACGACTTCTTCGATCAATGTCCGCACCGGATGGCGTGTGCAAAATGTTCGTTCTACCTTCCAAAGGAATCTACAGCGGCAGCTTTGCTGGAAGGCAAGAGCAACTTGCTGCGTATGCGCCAAGAGATCCCCTTGAGCGAGGCGGAGCTGGCCGCTCTCGATGATGGTGTTTCCGCACTGGAGTCGTTGTTAAGCCGTCTTGCTGACGTTCCAACGCCCGCTGGCCAAACACCCGTTCAGCTTCGCGGCGAATCCCTTGTGCAGATACAAGCGGCGGACTGATGCGTGAACGTAGAAAAGGGCCCTCCGACGATGTCGGAGGGCCCGAAGTATCGCAGAAGCTAGTAATGAATCTGCTCGGATGATTCGGGTACTTGGCCCGAAGCATCGGAGCCGGAAGCCGTCGCCTCCGGCTCGGGCTCGCCCCGGTCGAGCTTTCGCACCACGTCGGCGCGAATCGACCACGACGTGACCTTCGTGCCTTTCGCCTTCTTGCCTTTGCCGTTAGCGACCTCGTACGTCGAGCTGACGAGGCTGCCTTCGATAAGGACGTGCGCGCCTTTCTTGATCGCAGTCAGGACGTGCTCGGCGAGACGCGGACGGAAGATCGAGATACGGTGCCACTCGGTTTTCGAGGACCACTCGTCGTCGGCGTTCTTCCAAGAGCGCTGCGTGGCGACGGACAGCACGGTGAACTTCGCACCGTTGTTCCGCGCTTGACGCTGCTCCGGGTCGGCTCCAACAAATCCGACGAGGGTTACTGAGTTTAGGTAAGACATTTTTTGAATCTCCTTTTTCTTGCCCCATTTTCCTGGGGCACCCAAAAGCGAGGGCTTCTGCTTCCAAAGCGAGCGGCTGCTTTATGGGAGGGACCCATGCTGTCTGGCGAGGAACCGGGAAAGCAGAAGCCGCGAAGCTGCCGGACGCAGGAATTAGCCTGAAGCAGTGCCCGGGAGAATGAGGGGCAGAAAAAAGGTGGCTTAGTAGACTCAGTAGAAATCGTGTGACAGGTCTGCGCACGGGAGCATCATGGCGACGAGCGGTTCGAAGTCAGTTGAAGACGCTATTGCTAGATGCGTTGACCCTTGAGGCGGATCACCGTTGGGAATCGCTTGTCTTCGCGGTCCGATCACTTCCGAGTGGCGGACCACTTGTCCAGAATCGTCGGCTCCGCGTTTATGCGCGGGAGTTCGACTGCAGCTCAGACCGAGTCAGGACCCGACCAGTCGAAGCACATATGCTTACTGGAGCGCCCCGGCCAATCCCATTTGAAGCCGAAGGCCTGGGCTCGATCGGCTGTCGCCGTGCCCTGCGTGGCGATTGTACCTGGACCAACTTCCGAACCGGCGGGGTTGTGCACTTGCACACGTTGCCCCGGCAAACTCGTCGGACCGCTGAGTGCCTCGGCGCTGGCGAGCACTTTTCCAGGAATCTCGGCCCGCCAGGACGCCAGGTCATCGGCCACTTCGAATTCAATGGGGACATACTCGATCCCCCGGACTTCGGCGATGAGCTTTGCGAACAGGCCGGGCCAGCCGCCGGCCTGGCCGCCGAAGATCATCTGCAGGGCTACGCGCTGACGCTCATCGGCGCGCTCATCGATGAAGATCCCCATAGTCGCCTTCGCGCCCGCCCAAATGTTACCTGTGAAAGCGCCAAGCGCCATTACATTGAGACCTGCGAGTGGAACGCCGCCGTAGTTCCCTTCGCGAATGTGCCAGGCGAGGATACCTTCGCAATCGCCGTAGGTCGGCGGCTGGGCAAAGTAGCAGGGACAAGGAATGCTGCACTTGCAGGTGTCGAACCAGTCTCCATTGGCACTCCATTTGGGAACATCGGTCATGGTGTCCTCCAGGAAATTTCGAATTCGATGATCAATTCCACAATAATAACAGCCCGAAATGGCCCATGAAGCCCTCCGAGCCGGGCTCGGAGACAGGACGACAAGTCAGAGTGAGCGGACGGACAGGACGACCATGACTACGCCCGCAGCTATCGCTGCTAGGCCGATCGCTCTTGCTAACCACACGCCTCTTGGAAGCAACTTTTCCAGCGCGATCATGACGGCCACGGCCACCATCACGGTTAGGTTCATCACACCGAGCACAAGTTGGATCAGCATCAGCGCCCAGCAGCAGGCGGAGCAAAAGGCTCCGTGGTGAATGCCGATGCGAAATGCGCCGAAACGGCCTCCGTGGAGGTGATGGGCTACGAGCGTCAGCGGATCGCGGCAGTGCTTCAGGCAAGCGGACTTCCACGGTGTGAGTTGATAAATTCCTGCGAGGCATAGCGCGAGTCCGCCGGCGAAGGGCAATGCGCGGCTGAAGGCGTCGGAGTGCATCGCTCCTCGGGTGATGATCACGCCGATCAAGTAGGCCACGACTCCGAAGAGCGTCCAGACAAAAAAATAACCGCCTCCGAGGACAAACATTGCCTGCCCAAGATGCTCCTCTCCACGAAAAACTGCGGCCCGGCGATACAGAAGTAGCATGGGCATGGTCGAGGGCAACATCATGGCCACCATCATCGCCAGCCACATCACCGTGAATATTGCCGCGGCTGAGATCTCGCCGCCCATTGGCATCCACATCATGCTCATGGTCCAGTTGCCGGGCATGGGCATTCCGCCAGACATCGAGTAATTGAAATAGAGAGTCGCGCCAGCGGCACATACAAACACGACGAAAGCAATTATGTACGGCGCGAACGTGCTGATGCGATGTGCGAGTCCAGCAGCCCGGTCATTAGCATGGGGAACAGACGACATCGCAGTCTTAGGCGGCCAGGCCCTTGTGCGTGTGCTCGACCACTGCAAGCGAGCTGTGCGCGCCGGGGCAGTCAAATTTCAGCGGACCGCTGGACTTGAGAATGCCCGTGGTGGCGATCTCCGGCCGATGGTATTCCATCCCATTCGGCATCTCCACGAGAATGTGGTGCTCGTCGCCAGTGGCGACGTTCTTGATCGGTTCAGAAGTCGTCTCGACCTCGTTCCCGAACTTCACCTTCGCCTTCCGGGACTTCAGATCGAAGCTGAAATCAATGGGAACGAATTTGGGCTCGAGCACTTTGGAAACCACGCTGGCCAGCATCTCGAACCAGGCGTTGCCGGCCTTGCCGCTCATGATCGTCAGCAGAGCTTCGCGCTGTTCGGCAGTGGTCTTGTCGGAGAGATATGGCTGGAAAGTGCCGTTGCCTAGATGCAGCGGCCCGGGCCAGTGATAGGTTCCGCCGGCGATGGCACCGCCCAGTTTCGTCTTGCCGAACTTTCCGTCGAGAATACGGAATGCCATCATGCCTTCGCATTTGTGGTGCGTGGGCGCGGCCCAGAAGTCGCATGGACATCCGGGTGCACAGTTGCAGTTTTTGATGTACTCCGCTTTGAATCGCCACTCGGTCGCCATTCGGGCACCCCCGTGCTAGAAGTTAGCGCGGAGTATATAACGAGATTGGGCGGACCGACAACGCGATAACCGATGAGCTGCGTTAGATCTCGGATGTAATCTGCAGAAGAACCCGCTACTCGTAAGACCACTGCCTGCTCGCAAGTCGTCTGGAAAACATCCTCCGCACAGGCCCCTCCCTCCACGGCGGCCTAAACGCGCCGCCTACGGCGTCGCAGGCCTCCGCTCCGGGAGTGGTCTGTGCGGCTCAAGCATGGTCTAATAACCCGAGCGTGGGCGAGAGAACCGCCTCGGAAAGCTATTCCACTTAACATATAGATACATTTTGTTTCTCCTTTTTCGCCCCTTTTACTTGAGGCACCCAAAGGCGAGTGGAGACCACTCCCAAAGCGAGCGACGGCTTTTCGGGAGGGGCACAAGCAAATCTTCGACGAGGCTTCAGAAGATTTCTTGGGAGGAGACGGAAAAGCAGACGGCGCGAAGCTGCCGGGCGTGGGAATTCTCCCGAAGCCGTGCCCAAGGAAAAGAGTGGCGGAAAAGGTGAAATGTACAGAGCCAAAGCAATCCTTTCGTGAGAAGCCTTCAAGCGACGCCACAGGGGGAGTCGGAGTCAATCGAAAGTTTCCTTTCGGCTGATGGTCATGGTTGAATGTGAGCGCCTTAGTTGTTCGGCGACGCTCGGTAGGAGGAAGAGAATATGGTGATTGGCGACCGCTTGCGCGAAATGCGCGAAGGAAAGAACTTGTCACAGGGAGACATTGAGAAACGCACAGGTTTGCTTCGTTGTTACATCTCCGGCGTAGAGAATGGCCACACGGTACCGGCTATCGAAACTTTGGAGAAGATGGCTCGGGCGCTTGAACTGCCTCTCTACCAACTCTTTTACGATGGCGATGCACCACCTAAACTGCCTAATCTCCTCAAACGGAAGACTGCTGACGACATTGTGTGGGGTAGCTCCGGCAAGGAGGCACGGCTTCTTTCGAGGTTGCAGAGACTTCTAGGCCGCGTAGAACAGAGCGACAGAAAGCTTCTGATGTCTTTGGCTCAAAAAATGGCGACGAGGCGCAACGGGCGCAAGTCTATTGCTGTCTGAGCGTGGGCTTTCGGGCGAATTGTTTGAACTGCGGTTACCCGCGCTAGGCGGGTGGCGCGGGTGCTCCGTCCGCGCCGATAGCGTTGAGGATTTGAGTAGCGGTCTGCTGGATGTATTCGAGGCTTTCAGTGAGGAGCTGCGCATCACCGTCGTAAAGTTGAATGTAATCTTGATTATGTTGGGCCCAACATAATCAGGATTATGTGGTCGTCGTAGTTATGTGGTCCTCGGCACGATGGGCTCAGCCTTTATTGGCTGGCGCAGATTTGAAGACAACATAACTGAAGCGATTCGGTGCCGTCTCTGGCCTACGATCTGGCGGGGTCAAGGAGGCC
>DASZZI010000041.1:0-1537 GCA_035544995.1 Candidatus Acidiferrum sp. | reverse complement strand
CGAGGCGAGGCCAATGCTTCCCGAAGGAAAGCGGGTGGTCACATATTTCTCGGACTCGCGTGCAGGCCGGGAGGCGTACATTTCAAGCGAATAGTCACACATTTGTGTCACTCCTAATGTCTCGAGACGGTTGCATCCCTTATCCGTGCGTAGCCCCGCCCGCCGGTACACACCTGAAGACCGGGCCGGCTTCGGAAATACGGGATGGATAGCCCCCAAGAAGGGAGGGGGAAGCGTGGAAGCCTCTCAGGGCCAGACGGCTCGATCCTGGAGAAAAACGCTAGCGCGTGCCGCGTCGGACCGGGCCACATCCGGCGGCCGCCGGATGTTCCACTTAGGCAACGAACGCTCGCAAACAGATCAAGGTTTCAAGTCATTCGTGCGTTCCGGCATGCTACCGCAACCTTATGCCGCGTCAAGTCTTTTTGCTGCGGCAAATAAATTTACTGTTGGTCGCTCGTGGCCTTGCCAACTTTTCTTTGCGAGGAGACGGAAGTTAACATTTGTTTCGCGCCACCGGCAGATCGGGGCGCGCGCCCCATTCCGCCCAGGAGCCATCGTAAAGCGCGACATCGCGCTTCCCCAAGCTTGCCAGCGCAAGCAAAAGAATTGCGGCGGTCACGCCAGAGCCGCAGGTGGTGATCACCGGGCGTTCAACATCCACCCCAGCCTGCGCCATGAGGGTCTTGACTTCGTCTTTTGGTTTGATCTCGCCTGCTGCCACCACCTCGCGCCACGGCAGATTGAGACTGCCGGGAATGTGGCCCGAGCGCAGTCCGGGACGCGGCTCGGCCGCCATGCCTTGGAATCGCGCGGCCGCGCGCGCATCGAGAATCTGCGCCGAACCGGCTTCGCTTGCCCGCTTCACCTTTTCGGCATTGGCAACCGAGGCGCTGTCGAAATCCACGGTGAAGGGCCGGGGCGAGCGCCGCACGAGTCCCTGTTCGAGCGGGCGCCCCTCGGCCCGCCATCGTGGCAAACCGCCGGCAAGGATTTTTACGTACCGCGCGCCGAACACTCGCAAGGTCCACCAGACACGGGCTCCCCCTTGCAAGTTGGAGGCGTCGTAGACGACGAAGCGCATGCCGTCGCCAAGGCCGAGCTCTTCCATCGCCTCGGCAAAGCCGGAAGGGTGTGGCAGCATATGCGGCAAATTCGTCGTATGATCGGCGATCGCATCGATGTCGAAGAAGACGGCGCCGGGAATATGCCCGTCGAGATATTCTTCCCTTGCGTCGCGTTTTTCATCGGGCAAGAAAAACGTGCCGTCGATGACCGCGACATCGGGCGCGCCCAAATGTTCCTCAAGCCAGGCGGTCGAGACGAAGAAAGCTTCTTGAGGGATTGTTGTCATGCCCTTGCCTCACAGCAGGTGCGGCTTCCAGTCCGCGCTTCACAAAATATAGACTGAATCATTTCAGTTTTCCAACCTCGTGCGCATCATCGTCGAAGATGAAGGTATCCTGCATTCCGCAATCAAGAACTTTATCTTGCGGCAGCTTTCGTGATCAGGGCTGTCTCCGTCTGCTTCGTCGTC
>DASZZI010000040.1:0-5949 GCA_035544995.1 Candidatus Acidiferrum sp. | reverse complement strand
CCAGAACTGTCGCTGAGATCGTTGCTTGATGAACATCCAGCCCAATATACTTAGCGTCATTCATGAGGGTGCTCCTTTCTGTAGGTGATGATGCGAACGATCAAAACCTACTCCAAAAGGGGCGCCCTTTTATAATGCGTTTATCAGGCAAGTGAAATAGTTCCGAGTGTGCCGTCACCCTGGGCGGAACCGCCGACCCTACGATTCGGACACAACCTTGATGCGTCCCGGAACAACCTTAAGTATTTTGCAGTCAGTTCAAAATTGCCTCAGCGATTAATCGGCGTTTACACGGAGTAGACGCCAGGTCGAGTAGCCAAAAGCTCCACTAAAAAGTGCAAATTCTAGGTCCAAGGGAAGCCGTGTTTGGAGAGTGGCAAGGAAGGGACGGGTGTGCCCGTCGCAGCGAAGTTCGAGTTACTGTCTCGCAATAAGAAGCAAGAATAGGGAGCCGCGAATAGCGCACAGAGCGATGATTAGAGTACAGCGCGAAAGGCAGGAAAAGTATGGAGGAGACGAAACAGCGGGAATCCGTGTATTCGAACGAGCGGACCGAGATAGCGACAGTGGGGAGTCCGCAAGAGGAGACGAAGGCCGCAGAGTCTGCGGAATCTGGGAGGACGGCGCCAGCCCCGGCAGCAACGCAAAAGACGCCACTGACGGCTTCGCCGGTGATCGCAAGGGGCGGTGAGTACTCGCAGTTGGCGAATTTTCTGGAATACTTGAAAAGAACGAGGCGCGTGTGGTTGATTCTGGCGAGCGCGACGATCGGATTCATGGCAGTGGTCACGGTGGTGAAGGGCGTGTCCGAGCGGGCGCGAATCGCCCGGGAGAAGCGGCACGAAGAGGTGGCCGTGACGGTGACGCCGGAGAACTTGATCGCGAGATGCGGCTCACCGGCGGAAGATGTAACGAAGCTGATGTATCCGGTACTGACGCGCACGATGAGCTACCAACCGCGAGAGAATGAAAAGGTGGTGTTCCAGTTTAGCAGGACTGCAGAGGAAAAAAGCGATTGGGTATTTCTGTCAATGAAAGATGAGAACGGAGCCAGGAGCTACGATACCACTGAAGCGAAAACCGCCGCGCTGCCGTGCCTGGATTCAAAGAAGTGAACGCTCGTACACCCAAGAATTCCAAGGTAAGGCACTTTGAGCCGTAGTGCCTCCGACATACGGCGCTGACAGACCTTGATGAAGGGGCTGCGATGCTTCAACGCCCACCAGAAAAGTCGTATCAGAACTTTCATAGTGGATGCCCAGGGCCGCAGGTCGCACTAAGGGCCAACTCCTGGTAAGTCGGATCACCGGACATTTGGCCATGGCAATTCCACTTGTCCGGTAAGCGCGTTTATCAGGCATTTGCCGGTTGGATGCTGATAGCGCCCGTCAAACCGTACCGTGGAAGCGGACGACCCGAAACGAGCGAGCGTCTACGACAAACTCCTCATTTGAAATGTCATATGATTTCGAACTAGAATGCGGTGGATTTCGGTTACAGAACACTGATTGTGCGGCTTAGTGCAAATCCCCTGATCCCCGGCAAACCGCTGCATCGCGGATTGCTCGCCAGAAGTAGGCATTTCGGAAGCTGACCCGCGGTGTTGAGCGATGCTATGGCTACTGCTCCGGGAGCTTCTCTTCCAGTTCACTGGCCAGCTTATGGACGTCGGTGGTCTCGCTGAATCCTTGAACCTGATGGATTGCAGACTTCACGTCGACGCCGGTGTGTTGACAGAGCTTTTGCAGCATCTGGAGCATCATGGTGAGCTCCTGTTCGGCGAGCATGCCGACCTGAAGATCGAGATGAGAGCGCCGCTCCGCCTGGCGAGCCATGCGATTCTGACTGATCAGCACGAAGATGGTCAGGAAAACGCTCTCGGAGGAGACAAAAAGCGCCAAAATGCCGAATCGGAAAGGATCGAAAGCTTTCACGTTGGGAATCAAGTTGAGATTCACCGTGCTCCAGATAGGAACCAAGATTACGTACAGTAGGAGGAATTTTAGGCTGCCGATGAATTTTACGATGGTATCGCTGTGGCGCTCGGTAGGTGTCCGGCGATCTAAAGCTTCCTCTTCCAGCTTGGCGATGGCGGCAATATTGAATTGCGTAGGATTTCTCGCAGCGTGGTCAGACACCGCTTTGTTCATGCATGGAACTCCGAATTATCGAGGATAGACATTCACGCACCCGATTGGCAAGCGACTGAGTACATTGAAATCTGCTGTCGACTGACGTGGCTAGTTTGCTTGAGCCACGGTGTCAGCAGGATAGATGATGATCTCGACGGTGCCCCAACCGGAATCAGGGTTCAGGCTCTTCCCTTTCCCGAGTCCCAGGGTCTTGAGTTGCGCATCATCAAAGGAGAAATTGCCGACGAGGTAGTCTCGCACCACCATGGCGCGAGCCTGTGTCAGCACCAAGTCCTTTTGCGTATCGCCCGTCGTGCCTGTTGAAACGACGACAACGGCGACTCCGAACTCCGTGTCGGCCAGAAACTGGCCGGCAGCACGCAAGGATTTCTGGTTCTTTGGTTTGGCGGTATCCACTTTGTCGAAGAGCTGCTTGGACTCGAAAGTGAATGTTTTCAGAGGCGCCGTCTGGGGAAGCTGCGGGATTTCGTTTTTTGCCAGATCGGAAGAGTTTTCATAACCGCGTTTCTTGAAGTACCCGCGCAACAGGAAATTCTGCTTCAGCGCTTCCATGTTTTCCTGGAAGGAGGCGACTCCCGCTTGCGCATGGTTGACCGTGTCACGTAACCCGACGGTGGTCTGGTCCAGCTGGGTATAAATCTTCTTATCGTTGACCAAAGCCCCTATGGTTCCCTGACCCTGGTTGATCTTGCCGCTGATGGAACTCAGATTCGCGGTGGCCACAGTTACGTGGTCCAGGGCTTCCTGGCTGGTGTCCAGAATGCCGTCGGCTTTCTTCATGAGGTCCGCGATGACGAGCGGGGGTTGGCTGGCGATGGTATCGTCATCCTTTACGTTCAGGGCCTGGGCGGATCCAAAGGAGATCGAGACATATTCGTTCCCCAGCAGGCCTTCGGTCTCGATGGCAGCTACGGAGTCTTGCTTGATGATGTCGTGCGTCGATCGGTGGAGATCCATCAGCACGGTGATTTTGCCGGCCGGCTTGTTCGGCAGCTCGATATCGCGCACGGTGCCGCTGTGCACACCACCTACGCGCACTTCCGCGCCTGGATCGAGGCCGACTACGGTAGCGAACTGCGCCTTCAATCGATAGGTGCGGGTGAAAAGGTACTGCTTGCTCCCGATGATGAAGATTCCCGCCGCCAGAATCGCCAGCGTTGCAATGATAAAAGCTCCGAGCCTCGCCGCTCTTGACATATGCGCCCCCTATGAATCCCGCTTCAAGAATTCCGAGACAAATTTGTCATCGCTCTTCTCAAGCTCCTTGAAACTGCCTTCGATCAGTACATTCCCTTCGTGCAGCAGTGCTATGCGATCCGCGATGGTCTTTGCGCTATGCAAGTCATGAGTGACCACAATGGATGCCATGTCGTGTTCCTCTTGCAACTTGAGAATTAACTCATCGATCTCACCGGAGGTGATGGGATCGAGTCCCGCGGTCGGTTCATCGAGCAATAGTATGCCGGGCTCGAGAGCTAGCGCGCGCGCCAGCCCTACTCGCTTCTGCATGCCGCCCGAAAGATCGCTGGGCATTTTCTTGAGATCGCCTTCCATGCCCACGCCGGCCAGGAGTTCTTTGACGCGATCTCCCTGCTCCGATTCCGTCATTTTTGTATGGCGCTTCAAGGGGAAGGCCACGTTCTGCTCCACGGTCAGGGAGTCGTACAGCGCCGAGTGCTGGAATAAAAACCCCGTCTTTTTCCTGATCTCATTCATCGCATCGAGAGGGAGGCGCGTGATCTCCTGCCCGTGGATGCGAATCGAGCCCGAGTCGGGCTTTTGCAGGCCGATGATCAGCTTGAGTAGCACGCTCTTACCGCTACCGCTGCGTCCGAGCACGGCCAAAGTTTCGCCACTCCCAACGGTCAGATCAATCCCGTCCAGGACGATCGGGCTTCCGAACGACTTATGTAAGCCTCGCAGGACCACCGCTGGTCCGTCACTCTTCCCGCCGGAGCTTTCTATCGCCGGGGTGGCGCCGCTCTCCTCCACACGAAGCAAGACTTCTTGTTCAGGGTGCATCATGGAAAGAACACCAGGATGAATTTCACCAAAATGACGTCGGCCAGAATGACAAAGAGCGAAGATAGGACGACCGAACTCGTCGCCGAAAGCCCCACACCCGCGGTACCACCCTGAGTTCGCATCCCCTGGAAGCACCCGATCATCCCGATGATCAGACCGAACACTGCGGTTCTAAAAGTTGGGGCCAGAAAGTCGCTGAAGCTGGCGCCGACAAAACCTTGATTGATAAATCTGTGGAAGGAAACCGGCTCGACCAAAGTATCCGCGATCCAACCGAATACCACACCACTGAAATCGGCGGCGAGGGTCAGCAACGGGAGCATCAGGATGCAAGCCACAATGCGTGTGAAGGCCAAAAACTTGTAGGGATTTACGCCGGAGGCCTCGATGGCATCGATTTGCTCGGTTACCTTCATGGACCCCAATTCAGCGCCGATGCCGGCCCCTACCCTGCCGCTGACAACCAGGCCGGTTACGACAGGACCTGTCTCGTGGATGATCGAGTAGACGAGAGCGGCGGGAATTATGGACGTGGCTCCGAATCGAGCCAGGCTGCTGCGGCTTTCTAAGGCGAGGACGGCGCCGATGGCGGCACCCGCCAAGGCTACCAGCGGCAACGATTTGGAACCTATTTCGTCGAACTGTCGAAGCAACTCGCGACCTTCAAAGGGCCGTCGCACCGCCGCCCGCATCACCTGCCACGCAAAAAGACCGAGATCCCCGAACCACTCAAGGAAGCGGTTGATCAGACTCCAAACGGAAGTGAGAGTAGATGGCATGAGTGACGTAGCCTGCCGTGCGTCCGTGCTGATGCAGCGGGGGGGAATCTAATTCCCTTCTTGCCGGGAACTTCCATTTTGCGATCGAGGATGGCTGCAGCAATAGGCCTAAAAGGAACCTAGATCCTTAGAGTCAGAGATACCACGTTGAGAAGTCAGCTGTCTGTTCCAAAGGGGACACAAACCGCCCGGCATCTTCGTGTTCGCTACGCTCTAAAAAGCGCCGAAGAATTGAGAAGTGGCTTTTCGGTGTCATTTATGTGATGGCGATCATAGCTGTCTGCTGGCTATGTTCGTGATGTCGAATTCGCGCCCGGACTCACTCGCTTTCTACAGTGAAAAGCCGCTAATCGGCGTTGTATCTCCGCGAGAGAGCGTCCTTAAACGTTCGTTGAATGCCTGTCGCCACTGTAAACACGCCGTGAATCAAGTTCTGTCTGTTATCGCTCCTAGTGTGGGGTAACGCCCGATTAGTCGGATTACCGGACAAATGAATCCACTTGACCGCAGTTGGCCTGAGATGAAGAAAGACACTCTTTGTCCGTTGCTACGAACCTGATGCTTAGAAGTTCCAGAAAATTGACCAGCGGAATGGTGATTAGGGAACCACGTTTACTTGGAGCAGTTGGAGCGTGGGAGTAATTGTTTCCCCTTCTTCTGAATATACGGCTCCCGAGGTACTCGTCATCTTGAAGGCGTCCCAACTTTCACCGCTCAACGTTTTTTCGCTCCAAGTAACCTGTTTCCCCGTTAGAGCCCCTGCCGAACGGGTAGCGAACCAGGAGAAACAGCGAACTGAGCGTTGAGGAATCATCCCCTGGGGAGGAGTGCGAGCGTCGAGCCAGGTAACAGGCCAGGGCGATCTGAGATTGACACCAGGGGGCGGCGGGCATATGTTGTTGCGCAGAGATAGAGTTGAAATCGGAAATTCCGGCTATGATGCCTTAGCCCAGGAAATTACAAAGAGGTGAACTGTGATTAAGCGAATGATT
>DASZZI010000039.1:0-14727 GCA_035544995.1 Candidatus Acidiferrum sp. | reverse complement strand
TCCTCTTAGCCATTCCCGTCATTCAACCCCTTTGCTTTCAGACGCTTACGCACTCTTTTGCTCAACGGCGCTCACGTAACCCTTTTCCTTTCAACCGATTCCGCACTCTTTCTATCGCCACGGGGGTGTATACCCCCCATCCAATTTACTATCCATTCTTTTGTTCAGAGTGCGCTCTGCAAACGCACGAATTGCGCACTTTTCCGCAACAAGTCCTTTCCTTACCACACTTGCGTTTTTCATGGGGGGGGGTACCCCATCAGAATCGAGGACCAAAATGAAACCCGAATCCACCAGCCCCGCCAGCCGTCGCCGCCGCGACCCGTCGCGACGGGATGCCGGGCTAAAGCCGCGGCGCTACAGGGGCAAGTGTAGAAAGAGCCGGCTAGGCGACTGTGACGTCGGGGCTGAGGTAGACGTCCTGGATGGCGTTGAGGAGCTGGACGCCTTCCTTCATGGGACGCTGGAAGGCTTTGCGTCCGGAGATGAGGCCCGTGCCACCCGCGCGCTTATTGATGACGGCGGTGGCCACGGCTTCTTCGAAATCGTTTGTGCCGGAAGCTCCACCGCTGTTGATGAGTCCTGCGCGGCCCATGTAGCAGTTGGCCACCTGGTAGCGGCACAGATCGATCGGATGATCGCTCGTAAGTTCGGTGTAAATCCGTTTGTCAAATTTGCCGTAGCTCACGCCGTCGGTGTTCAGCGCAACGTAGCCGCCGTTATTTTCCGGCAACTTCTGCTTGATGATGTCTGCCTGAATCGTCACGCCGAGATGATTGGCCTGTCCGGTCAGGTCCGCGGACAGGTGATAGTCCTTGTCCTTCTTGAACGCATTGTTGCGAAGATAGCACCAGAGAACCGTCGCCATGCCCAATTCATGCGCATGGGCGAAGGCCTGGCTGATCTCGATGATTTGGCGCGTGCCTTGGTCCGAGCCGAAATAAATCGTTGCGCCCACCGCTGCCGCGCCCATGTTGTAGGCTTCCTGCACCGTGCCGAACAATACCTGATCAAACCTGTTCGGGAAGGTCAGCAGCTCGCTGTGGTTGATCTTCACGATGAAGGGAATTTTGTGCGCGTATTTGCGCGCCACCGCGCCGAGCACCCCGAACGTGGAGGCGACGGCGTTGCAACCGCCTTCCACGGCCAGCTTCACGATGTTTTCCGCATCGAAGTAGTCGGGATTCTTCGCGAAGCTCGCGCCCCCCGAATGTTCGATCCCCTGGTCCACCGGCAGAATGGACAAATAGCCGGTTCCGCTGAGGCGGCCTTGCCGGAAGAGCCGCTGCAAATTCGTCAACACGCGAATGTTGCGGTCGGACACCGCCCACACGCGGTCGATAAAATCCGGTCCCGGCAAATGGAGCCGCTCTTTGGAAATTTTCGGCGACTTGAATCCCAGCAGGGATTCCGCCTTCGCGCCAAGAAGCGATTCAATCTTTCCCGTGCTCGTTGTCGTGGCCATCTCGTTCTCCTCTGTTTACTCGCGAATTGCGCGCGTGAGCAAGCCGCCGGCGGCAGTGTCCACCAACCATAGTAAAGTACCATTCGTCGGCCGAATCAACTGTGCCGGCAGTTGTTCCGGCTCGTAAACCCGCTCCAGCACGGCCGTCAGTGCCGGCGCTTTGTCCGCGCCCGTAACCATGAAAATTACATGGACTGCATTATTAATCGCCGGCGCCGTGAGCGTGATGCGATCCGTCAGCAGCTTTCCGACCCAATTAGGCACCGCAATGCGCTGCTTTTCGTGCAGTGCCCTGGTGCCTGGAAAGAGCGACGCTGTGTGGCCGTCACTGCCCATCCCGAGCAAAACCAAGTCGAAACGTGGAAACTGTTCATCCGCCAGTTTGAAAGAGGATCGAATGGCCTGTTCGTATTCCCGCGCGGCCCGCTCCGTGTCCGGGTACTCGCCCTTGATTCGCGTCACTCGTTCGGGTTTCAGGGGCGATTTTGCAATCATCGCCTCTGTTGCCATTCGAAAATTGCTGTCCGGATGGTCCGGCCCGACGTGGCGCTCGTCCCCAAAGAATACCTGCATTTTATCCCAGGGGACCTGCGCGCGCAGCGCGGGATCGTTCACGAGCAGGCCATAGAGCGTTTTGGGTGTGGAACCGCCCGCCAATGTCACGCTAAAGGAACCCTTCTCCTTCACTGCGGCCACCGCGGCTTCTACAAATTTCTGAGCGGCGTGTTTGGCAATCGCAGTGGCATCCGGAAGGATTCGGACTTTGCTATTGGCTCCTTTTTCAATCATGTAATTTCGGTTTTATCTTTGTCACGGGTGCAGACGCGATCGGATTTGCAACCGCATAATCCATAGATAATCTTCCTGCTCGCAGGTCGTTTGGAGCAGCTTAATGTCTCAATGCCCGGCTGCTTTCTCGACGTGACCGCCGAACTGAAATCTCATTGCCGACAAAATCTTCGCCGCAAAGTCATCTTCGTCGCGCGATGTGAACCGCTGATACAAGGCCGCAGTCAGGACGGGCGAGGGAGCCGTTGATTCGATGGCCGCAAGAATCGTCCAGCGGCCCTCGCCGGAATCTGAAACGCGGCCAGAGAATCGCTCCAGCGTGGGTTGCTCGAACAGGGAACTAGCCGTCAAATCGAGCAGCCAGGAAGCCACTACGCTTCCGCGCCGCCACACTTCCGTGATGTCCGCCAGATTGAAGTCGTACTGATAATGTTCAGGATTGCGCAGAGGGGTTGTCTCCGCATCCGTTTCGCGATGCGTTTTGCCCGCGTTGGCATGCTTCAAAATGTTCAATCCTTCCGCATAAGCGGCCATGAGCCCGTACTCGATCCCGTTGTGCACCATCTTCACGAAATGTCCCGCGCCGGACGGTCCGCAATGCAAGTAACCCTCTTCCGCCGTTCCGCCGGCTTTCTCGCGGCCGGGCGTGCGATCCACATTACCTCGCCCTGGCGCGAGCGTCTTGAAGATCGGATCGAGGTGCCTCACAACATCGGTTTCGCCGCCAATCATCTGGCAGTAGCCGCGCTCGAGTCCCCATACGCCGCCGCTGGTGCCCACGTCCACATAGTGCATCCCTTTAGCGGCCAATTCCTTTGCCCGGCGGATATCATCGATGTAGTAGGAATTTCCGCCGTCAATCACGATGTCGCTAGGGGCCAACTTTCCAGCTAATTCGTGCAGCGTTGCGTCCACTACTCCTGCCGGGACCATCAGCCACACGGCGCGAGGCTTTTGCAGTTTCTTTACGAAATCGTCCAGCGAAGCCGAGCCCGCCGCGCCTTCGCCCGCGAGTTGCTTCACCGATTCCGCGCTCCGGTCGTACACAACGCATTGATGGCCGTTCTTCTGCAAGCGGCGCACCATGTTGGCGCCCATTCTCCCCAGCCCGATCATCCCCAGTTGCATTGCGTTCACTCCTCTGCGAGTCGCTTGTTCGCTTGTTTCTGGTGCTTATTCGAGTGCCTGTCTTACGGCCTTTGCCAACTTAGCGAGATCGGTCTTCACGTTCTTGCCAAGATGCACGCGCAAGGCGCGCCGCCCACGCTCTGCAAGAACGGCAAAATCGCCGCGCGCCTGAGCTGCCTTCACAACGCCGAATGTGAATTTTTGCCCCGGGACAGGCAAATCCTTCGCATCGTCGCAGGTGATTTGCAGAAAAACACCACTGTTGGGACCGCCCTTGTAGGCTTGTCCGGTGGAGTGCAGAAAGCGCGGGCCGAAACCGAGAACGGTGGCTACTTTTTTCTTGTTGCGCACAGCATGCCGGATTTCCTGCAAAGCTTTTTCATTGGCGGAGTTCATCGGAATGTAGCCAAGGACAGCGAAATAATCGCTCACGCCGATGCGCGAAAGATGCACCTTCAAAACGCCGGCAAGTGTCGCGCCGGCGTTCAACGCGCGCGTGTTTTTTTCGTCGGCGAAAAGCTTGATGCCATTGTCTTCGAAGAAAGGAGCTTCCGGCGGCAGCTTGCCGGTCGTTTCATATTCGCTGGTGAGCTTGCGCGTTTCGATCTTGCTGGCCTCGACGTCGGGCTGGTTGAAGGCGTTGATCCCGATGATCGAGCCAGCAACGGCGGTGGCAATTTCCCAGCGGAAAAATTCCTGGCCGAGATTGTAGATATTTGGGAGCGTTATGCGCACGACCGGGTGTCCCGCTTTTTCGAGGGCTGCTACGGCGGCGTCCTGCGCCTTGTTTGGTTTCGAAGCCAGACGGAGGTGGGCAAAGACGCGGTCATTTCCGTAGGCTGAGGGCTTGGCAAGGCGTTCTCGATCGACGGGAATAATGCCCTTGCCGACTTTTCCCGTCGATTCGGCGATCAATTGCTCGAGCCACGCGCCCAGGTCAAAGATGCGGGGTGAAGTGATGATGGTAAGTTTGTCGCGGCCGTGGTTGGCGGCAAAGCCCAAGATGGTTCCGAGAATGATACCCGGATTAGCGTCCGCGGCGAATGAATGGCAGGCTTTCACCATCTCTTCGGTGTTTTTCAGGAATTTGGCAACATCGAGCCCCATAACGGCAGCGGGAACCATGCCGAAATTCGACAGCGCAGAATAACGGCCGTCGATGCTCGGGACGCCCATGAAGATTTTGCGGAATTTATCGCCTTGAGCGACCTGCTGCATCTTGGAGCCGGGATCGGTGATGGCGATGAAGCGGCTTCCAACTTCTTTTTCGCCGACCTTGGCTTTCACTCGCTCAAAGAAATACTGTTTGTAAATATTTGGTTCGAGGGTGCTCCCGGACTTGCTCGAAACAATGCAGATGGTGCTCTTGAGATCCAATTTTCCTTCGACCGCCTTGATTTGAGCAGGGTCAGTGGAATCGAGGACGTGAAGCTCGGGATAGCCTTTGACCTTCCCAAAGGTCATGCGCAGGACTTCGGGGCAGAGACTGGAGCCACCCATGCCAAGCAGGAGGGCGTGTTTGAAGCGAGCTTTCTGGATGTCATTGGCGATCTGCTTGAGAACGTCGATGCGGGCGAGCTGCTCTTCGGTGATCGTGAGCCAGCCGAGCCAGTTGCTTTCGTCGGCGCCGCTCCAGAGCGAAGCATCTTTTTGCCAGAGGCGCGCGACTTTATTATTTTTCTTCCAGTCTTCGAGGGATGCGGCAACGGCGCTTGCAAGCGGGCCGGGCAATTTGCAGGTCTGGCGATTCAGGCTCAAGCGCGCACTCCTGCGCTCTTGCCCGTGGCGTCCAGCAACTGCCTGAAAGCATCCGCAAACAGTTTCACGCCGTCCACCAACAGTTTGTCGGTAACTTCTTTCATTGAAATTCCGGCTTTGGCGAGATCGGCCATGGTCTTTGCGGCTCCGTCGACGTTCTCGGTGAGGCTGGGACGCAGCTTTCCGTGATCGCGAAAGGCATCAAAGGTGGCCGGAGGAATGGTGTCGACGGTATCCGCGCCGATCAGTTCTTCGACGTAGATAACGTCGCGGTATTTGGGATTCTTGGTGCTGGTGCTGGCCCAGAGGAGGCGCTGGGTCTGCGCGCCTTTGGCCGCGAGGGCCTTCCATCGCGGGCCGCCGAAAAGTTCCTGATACTTTTTGTAGGTGAGTCTGGCATTTGCGATGGCAATCTTGCCGCGGATGCTTTCGAGCAGAGTTTTTTGGCGAGCGTCAGCAGTGGTCTTGAGTTTTTCATCGACTTTACTGTCCACAAGAGTGTCGATGCGGCTGACAAAAAAGCTGGCGACGCTGGCAATGTGATTGATGTCCTGATTCTTTGCAGAGCGAGCTTCGAGCGCCGCGAGGAAAGCTTCGGCGACTTGCTCATAGGCGGACTGTGCGAAGAGGAGGGTGATATTGATGTTGATCCCTTCTTCGAGAAGCTGGCGGATCGCGGGGAGCCCTTCTGGAGCGCCGGGAACCTTGATCATGACATTCGGCCGAGCAACGGTTTTCCAGAGGCGGCGGGCTTCCTCGATGCTGGCCTTCGTATCGTTGGCGAGATTGGGTGAGACTTCGAGGCTGACGTAACCGTCGCGGCGATTCGACTGTGTATAGACCGGTTTGAAGATGTCGCATGCGTCCTGAACGTCGCGGATGGCGAGTTTCTCAAAGAGGCCCTTGGCGTCGAGCTTCTTGGCGTCAGGCGATGTAAGGATATCGGCATAGAGATTGCTGCCGGTGATGGCTTTTTCGAAAATGGCCGGGTTGGAGGTCATGCCGCGGAGACCATCGTTATCAATGTATTTTTTCAATCCGCCGCTGGTGAGCAGGTCTCTGCGGATGTAATCCATCCATGGAGATTGTCCGTAGGCCAGCAACCCCTTTAGCGGATTCGCGGTTTGATCAGCGCCAACACTCGGAACCGTCGTTGTAGTCGTCATGACGCTTCTCCTCTAGTTCAAGAACTGCCCAAGATCCTATTTTACGCTCAGCTGGGTATTGCTGCTGCGCATCCCGATCAAGTCTTCCCGCCCGCGGCAAACTTCGCTTCCAGTGCTTTTACTTTAGCGATCCGCCGCACGTGGCGCTCTTCGTTCGTAAACTTCGCGCCCAGAAACGCTTTCACCACGTCTTCCGCCAGCTTAACGCCAATCACGCGAGAACCCAGCACCAGCACATTCATATCGTCGTGCTCCACGCCCTGGTGCGCAGAATAGGTGTCGTGGCAAACCGCCGCGCGAATGCCCATCAGCTTGTTCGCCGCCACGCTGGCGCCGACGCCGCTCCCGCAGATCAGCACGCCGCGCTCAGCCTTGCCGTCCAGCAAGGCGCGGCCCACGGCTTCCGCAAAGTCCGGATAATCCGACGGATTTTCGTTGAATGCACCGACCTCCAGGACTTGGTGGCCAAGCGATCGAAGAACGTCGCCAACCGAATTTTTCAGGGCGAATCCCGCGTGATCGGAGCCAATCACAACTCTCATTCCGCACTCACTTTCCCAGAACTTCTTTTACCGCTGCCACGACGTTTTCCGGTTCAAAGCCAAATTTCTTCTTCACGTCTTTCAGAGGCGCCGATGCGCCGAACGTGCGCATTCCGATCATCCTTCCCTCTGGTCCGACGTATCGCTCCCAGCCGAAGGTGGACGCCATCTCCACCGAGACACGCGCCGTGATATTCGAAGGGAGCACACTCTCCTTGTAGGCGGCATCCTGGCGCTCGAAGAGTTCCCACGAAGGCATACTGACGACGCGGGCTTTGATGCCGTCGGCGCTCAATTTTTCGTAGGCCGATACGCACAGCGAGACTTCGCTGCCGGAGGCCATGAGGATCACTTCGGGTTTTCCGGCCGGAGGATCGGCCAGGACATAAGCACCTTTGGCCACGCCCGACGCGGGCGCATATTTCGAGCGATCGAAAGTGGGGAGTGCTTGGCGTGTCAGCACCAACGACACGGGTCCGTGCGTGTGCTGCATGATGATCTTGTAAGCTTCCACCACTTCATTGGCGTCGCCCGGCCGCAGAACCAGCATATTCGGCATCGCGCGCAGCGACGCCAGTTGCTCGATGGGCTGATGCGTCGGTCCGTCTTCTCCCAGGCCGATCGAGTCGTGCGTGAAAATATAGATCGCCGGGATTTCCATCAGGGCGCCCAGGCGCATGCTCGGGCGCATATAGTCGCTGAAATTGAAGAATGTCGCGCTGAAAGCCCGCAGCTTCGACAACGTCATGCCGTTCACGATCGCGCCCATAGCATGTTCGCGAACGCCGAAATGGAGATTCCGCCCGTGATACTGGTTCGCGTAGAAATCTCCCGCACCGTCGAAGGTCAAGTTCGTTTTGTTGGAGTGGGCCAGGTCCGCCGAGCCGCCCACCAACCAGGGAATGTTTTTCGCCAGCACATTCAATGTTTTACCTGACGAATCGCGTGTCGCCAGACCCTTCGCATCGGCAGGGAAGACCGGCAAGTCGTTGTCCCAACCGTCCGGCAGCTGGCCGCGCTGCATCCTGCACAGCTGATCGGCGAGCAGCGGGAACTGCTTCTTGTATTCCTCGAATTTCGCCATCCATGCGGCGCGAGCCTCACCTCCGCGCTTGCCCACGCCGTTCTTGAACTGATGGTAGACACCGTCCGGGACGAGAAACTTAGCATCCTCGGGCCAGCCATAGTTTTTCTTCGCCAGCCGGACTTCCGCTTCGCCCAGAGGTTCGCCGTGCGCATCGGAGGAGTCCTGCTTGTTTGGCGATCCATAACCAATGTGGCTGTCCACCACGATGAGGGTTGGCCGGTCCGTCGTTTTCAGAAATGTTTCATAGGCGCGGGCCAGCATGTCCGGGTCGTTCGCGTCTGCGACTCGCGTAACGTTCCAGCCGTAGCCGACAAAACGCGTCATCACATCTTCGCTGAAGGACCACGCGGCCGGACCATCCAGCGTCACCCGGTTGTTGTCGTAGATCCAGCAAAGATTGGGGAGCTTCAGGTGGCCCGCCAGGGAAGCGGCTTCACACGCTACGCCCTCCATGAGGTCCCCATCTCCACAGATCGTGTACACGTTGAAATCAAAGATCTCGAAACCCGGCCGATTGTAATTTGCCGCCAGCCATTTGCCGGCGATCGCCATTCCCACGCTGTTCCCTGCACCCTGCCCCAGAGGCCCAGTCGTCGATTCCACTCCGGAGGTGAGATGCGACTCGGGATGTCCAGGAGTCTTGCTGTCGATTTGCCGGAAGCGCTTGATCTCTGCCATGGGGACGGCAAGGTCTTTCAAAACTTCGTTTCGT
The DNA here is from genome assembly GCA_035544995.1 of Candidatus Acidiferrum sp. Classification (GTDB taxonomy): domain Bacteria; phylum Acidobacteriota; class Terriglobia; order Acidiferrales; family UBA7541; genus Acidiferrum. Next base: position 6,080 of record DASZZI010000039.1, on the reverse strand, counting down.
GCATTGACTTCCCGAACGCCGGCAAGGTGGAGCGTGGCATACAGCAACATCGAAGCATGACCGGCGGAAAGGACAAAGCGGTCACGGTTAGGCCAGGTGGGATCTGCGGGGTCGTAGCGTAGGAAGCGCTGCCAGAGGGAATAAACCACCGGCGCCAAACCCATCGGGGCACCGGGATGGCCGGAGTTGGCCTGCTGAACGGCGTCGATCGCCAGAGTACGGATAGTATTGATGCTCAGCTGGTCGAGGTCCGGCTGAATTTTCGGCTGGCTCACTTGATCTCCTGTGCGAGTCCGTGGGAACCCGCCGTTTCTGGTCAGGTTTTAGATGCACCGCGATTCGCAACGGATAACGAAATTTTACGCTAAAACGAAGGCATTGGCCCGCCGAGCTTGCAGCGGATGCCTGGGTGCGATGCCCGAGCGAGTTGCGCTTCTTCGCGCAGGTTCTTCAGGGCCGACACCCAAGTTGAAGAGAAGCCGAAATTATCGCGGTGCGGCGCACTTGTCAACAAAGTGGGTTCTCACTCACCAAGAGAGGGCGAGAGAGCCGCTCGCAGACCGCAACCTTTCCGCCAACCTGGTGTAATCTTGTCTTTACGGGGGGACTTGCCGCCTGCACAGGTGCTTGGAGCCTGCATGCCGTCCGTGCTACTTTTTCTTTAGCTGTCCTGCCCGGGTGGCGGAATGGCAGACGCTGAGGACTTAAAATCCTCCGGGGATTTTTCCTCATGTGGGTTCGACTCCCACCCCGGGCACCATTCTCTCTCCGGCTTGAAAAGCTTACGCAGCCGCATCTGCCAACTTCACAAAGGGCTGTCCATGGTTGTACGCTTCGACCGCTGCGAAAATCCCCACCGTCTGCCCGTGACATAATTAAGAATGGAAGTCTTTTCAATGAGAAGGATATTGTTTTTTTATAAGTGCCGGTCATCCGTTCTAGTATCTAACTAAATAGTTCACTGGAGTTTGGGGTCCTGGGGATCGCAGCATGACGCGCGGCTTAGCTTTTTTATGGTATCCATCGAGGGGTAATATTTCTTAGTCCTTTCTTAATCCCTTCTTAGTCCTTTCTTGATACCCCGCACTAGTTCTTCCTTAGTCCGTCAAAAAGTTCCTTTTTGAGCCTTCCCTTTTTAACTGAACCGTAAATACTTACTGGAAGAGGAAATGGTCATGAATAAGTTGATTCGCGTTCTCGTGGCTAACCAACCCAAACTCATGCGGGAGGTGATTCTTGCCACGTTTGCGGATCAACCGGACATAGAAATCGTCGGAGAAGTTCCCGATGAAACGGAGATTCAGGATAGCGTGAATCAAATCTTGCCCGACTTGCTCGTAATAGCCATGGATGAGTCCGGAAAGCGGCCGCTAATTTGCGACACGGTACTCCACGCGCATCCTGAAGTACGTATTATCGCCGTCTCTTCCGAGCAGAACCGGAGCATCTGTTACTGGGCCTCTCTGCAGATCCAATCCAACAACATTGAGCCTTCCGAGCAGGGCATCCTCAGTGCCGCGCGAGAGAAGGCCGAGGGCGCCGGAGGACATTTGTGATGCAAGCCACTCTGCGAAAAGGTGAAAGCATGTCCCACATTGGAAAACTTTTCGGAAGCGTCGCTTTCCCCTTCCTCCTGATGTCTTGTGTTCCCGTACGGGCGCAGGAAAATGCAGAGCCTTCCTATCTCAACAGGGACATTCTCGATCGCGTGGGAGCGTCCGCAGCTCAAATCCAGGAAGCGCTCCTGAAGGATCCTGGGGCTCTCATCGAGCTGAAGCGGTGGGTGGCCAAGGATACGAGGGACAACGGTCAGGTTGTTAGTGATTCGGACCTAACGGACCAAGCGATGTTTGGCCGACTGCAAAGCGACTCAGAATTCCGCGCGGTGGCCACACAGATCCTCGAGCGCTCCAACCACCTGGCTCCCAAGCAAAGCCCGGGTTTAGAAACAGCCCAGAGGCAGGAAGTTGCGCCTCAAGGGCCACTCCGTTCGGGAGAAGAAGGCGAAGAGAAGGCAGTTGCGCCGGGCGAGAAGCCGCGGAGGGGGCCGGGAGAAGAAACGACCGCACACGCTGCCATCGTCCCCACGCTTGACGAGAATCCACCTGACCCGCTGGTCTCCCGACGACCGCTAGCGACTCCGGTGGCAGCTTCTCAAAACCCAAATGGAAGATTGATTCAAGCCAGTGAATCAGCGGATGCGGGAATTGCCGGGGGATCTGGTGAAGTGGCGATGCTTGGAGGCTCGCCGGAAACCTCGGCTCGTGAGGAACGTTCGGCCATGTATGCGGAGCTGAACGAAAGAGCAACCAACTCGGCCCCGCAAGCTGGCGCGGGTGCCAATCGTGCGGGGCAATTGAGGCCTCGCACATCGCCGAATGAGGATAGGGGCGACATTCCGAATTCGTATGCCATGGTTCGACGCGCCAATCCATTTGCAGACATTCCTTCGCTTTACGACATGTACCAACAAGCTTTGCCGCCTCCGGCGAAGCTTGCCCGCTTCGGCATGGATGTCTTCAGCAACGGAATTGGCGAGTCCAATCTACTTCCGATGGACATGCCGGTCGGTCCGGAGTACGTGGTCGGACCGGGCGACGGTTTGGCGATCGATATGTGGGGTGGCGTGTCACAGCGTCTTTACCGAATTGTCGATCGAGAGGGACGCTTAGCCCTGCCCGAAGCCGGCCCCGTGCTTGTCAGCGGCCGAACACTTGGTGAAGTGCAACAAGCCGTACAGCAGATCCTGCGCACCCAGTTTCGGGACGTTTCGGCGGACGTGTCTCTTTCTCGGCTGCGGACGATCAGGGTCTACGTTGTGGGCGATGTGGAACATCCAGGTGCTTACGACATCAGTTCACTTTCCACGCCTTTGAATGCCCTTTTCAAAGCGGGCGGCCCAACGTCGCGCGGTTCTCTCAGGATTCTGAAACACTTCAGAGGCAACCAGTTGGTGCAAGAAGTCGATGTGTACGATTTGTTGCTGCACGGGATCAAGTCTGACCTGGCGCGATTGCAGAACGGCGACACCATTCTCTTGCCCCCGATCGGAGCGGTGGTCACCGTAGAGGGGATGGTACATCGCCCGGCGATTTACGAGCTCAGAGGAGAGAAGAATCTGGCTCAGACGCTGGAACTAGCAGGAGGGATCCTCCCAACGGCCACTCTGCGCCATATCGAAGTGCAGCGGATCGAAGCGCACCAGAAACGCACGATGCTGAACCTCGATATTCCGGCCACCCAAGACGCCGAAACCGTGGTCAAGCAGCTGGAATCCTTCGCGATTCAAAACGCCGATGTCGTGAACATCTTTCCGATCGTCCCGTACAACCAGGACGTCGTGTTTCTCGACGGTCACGTTCTGAGGCCTGGACGCTATTCCTACCAACAAGGCATGAGGCTGACGGATCTGATCTCTTCCTACAACGATCTGCCACCTGAGCCTGCAGCGAAGTACGCGGAGATCGTGCGCCTGAATCCCCCCGACTACCACCCGAGCGTTGAAAGCTTCGACCTAGCCGCAGCGCTAACGAACCCGGAGGCCGCACCAAAGATCGAGCCAATGGACACCGTGCGCATATTCAGCCGATACGATTTTGAAAATCCGCCTACTGTTTCCGTTGGAGGAGCCGTACGAAAGCCCGGCACCTATCAGACCACAGGGCAGGTTCATCTGAGCGATGCGATTCATCTTGCGGGAGGGCTGACGCCCGACGCTCTGACGGACAACGCGCAGGTCTTGCGTTACCTGCCGGACAGCCGGCTAAAGGTCATGAGCGTCAGCCCGCAGCAAGCACTGGCCGGAGATCCGCTCCACAACATCCTCCTCGCGTCACGGGACCGCATTCTAATACACCAAAACGCGGCCAAAGTGGACCCAGCCACTGTTTTCATTAGCGGGGAGGTCGCCAAGCCCGGCCGCTATCCGCTCACGACGAATCTACGAGTCGCCGACCTGATCCTACTCTCTGGCGGCTTCAAGCGAAGCGCTTTCACGGCTTCGGCGGACCTGACTCGTTATCTCGTTCAGGATCAGAAAAAAGATCTGGGCGAGCACCTTGAGATCGGAATTGCTTCCGCGCTGGCTGGCGATCCGGTCAGCAACATCGCCCTCCACGACGGCGACGTGCTCACGATTGCACAGCTTCCCGGCTGGCACGACATTGGAGCGTCGGTCAGCATCCGGGGCGAAGTGCAGCACCCCGGCGTCTATGGGATTCGGCCGGGTGAGCGGCTGAGCGCGCTGCTGCGCCGCGCCGGAGGTCTATTGCCAACGGCTTACCCACAGGCCGCGGTGTTTGAACGCGTGGAAGTGCGCGAGTTGCAGGAGAAGAGCCGCCAGGAACTGATCCAGCGGATCGAACAAGAGTCGACGTTGGTGAAGACTACGGTCAACACCACGGGATCGGACGAGGCGGCGTTGCAGCAAGCGGCGGGGCAACAACGCCAGCGCACGCTGGACGCGCTCCGCAGGGCCCCGGTTTCAGGGCGACTAGTGATTCATCTTCGCAGTGGCCGCAAGGGTTTTGAGGGCTCTCCGGACGACATCGAGCTTCGCGCAGGCGATTCGCTAACCATTCCCAAGCAGCCCGGGTTCGTCGTCGTCGTCGGTCAGGTCTACAACGCGAATGCCCTCACGCATACGCCAGGGAGAAATGCGGGCTGGTATCTCTCCCGCGCGGGCGGCGCTACGCAACTTGCGAATACCGGAGCGATCTTCATTATCCATGCGGACGGTTCGGTCACGAGTGGCAGACAGGGAGGCCTGTGGTCGGGAGGCGCGCTCTCGGCGGTGATTGGTCCGGGCGACACGATCGTGGTGCCAGAGAGGGCCGTACTGGGCGGCAATACTTGGAAAAACGTTTTGGCTATCGCGCAAATCGCGCAGGCCGGAGCACTGGCAGCGGCCGTTGCTATTCCGTGAGCGCACATGACGACGCGATACCTGACAAATATTTTCGGATCGGCAATTCTCGCCAGCATTTGCGCGTGTAGTGCAACCCACGCGCAGGAAGAGGTAGCGGCGGCCGCGGCGCCGCCAGCGGCGTCGGCAATGAAGGAGTCTCCTTCGCCCACCAATGCGCTGTCACAAGGTAACACGGTCGCGAAAACGTTTGAGGGAACGCAGATGGGATTGGTGGGGCGGTTGTTGGACGATCAGCGAGAGATCTGGAGGAGTCCGACGCGAATTAGATTCTCTGATACAGAGTGGCTTGTGCCTCTGGGCGGAATCACCGCGGGGCTCTTCGCCACGGACCGCGACTTTAGCAAACACCTCTCCCAGAAACCAACGACGATCAGCCGGTACAAGACACTCTCGAACGGCGGTGTGGCGGCTCTCATCGGTGGTGCGGGGGGAATGTGGCTGCTGGGTCACGCCAAGCACAACGAACACTGGAGTGAGACCGGTTTCCTCGCGGGTGAAGCGGCGTTGAACAGTCTGGTGGTGGTTGAAGGATTGAAGTATTCACTTGGGCGCGATCGTCCATTTCAGGGCGACGGCAGCGGGTCATTTTTTCAGGGCAGCGGCACCTCCTTTCCCTCGGAACACGCGGCTGCGGCATGGTCTGTAGCGGGCGTCATCGCACACGAGTATCCCGGCCCGCTCATGAAAGTTGCGGCCTACGGCTTGGCTTCTCTCGTCAGCTACTCGCGCGTGCGAGCCCGCCAACATTTTTCCTCGGACGTGCTAACAGGCGGCCTGCTGGGCAACCTGGTCGCTCAGAACATTTACAGCCGGCATCACGATCCTGACCTCGGTGGCGGAGAGTGGAGATCGATCAGCCAGATATTTCGCGGCGAGGGAAATTCCTCTCCAGCGAATCAGGGGTCGCCGTATGTTCCACTGGATAGCTGGATCTATCCGGCTCTCGATCGATTGGCTGGGTTAGGTCTGGTCGACAGCGCATTTGTGGGGATGCGACCGTGGACGCGGCACGTGACCTGACCGGGTTGATTTAGTCCAGCGGGAGTGAGAGAAAATCACTCTAAAGGAGAGCTGGACATGCCGATGAAGAAACACAAACCGGAGCAAATCGTGACGCTGCTGCGGCAGGTAGAAGTGGAAATCGCGAATGGGA
>DASZZI010000038.1:0-207702 GCA_035544995.1 Candidatus Acidiferrum sp. | reverse complement strand
AAACTTTCGGCAATCTCTATCCCGAAACAAAAGAGCGCACGTTGTCGGCTTCCCAAACCTCTCGCGCGTGGTACCGGCCAAATCCCCCGCTCGCAAAAGTGAAGTGGTCGTTGCGCAACAACGTAAATTTGCAGCAAAGCGCAGTCAACAGCTCCCTTGGATGAGATTCCGGGGCTCGAAATTCAGTTTTTTACGCCAGTCTTTTCGTGTATGGCCCCTTTGTTTCGATTTGCTACTTTTTATTTCGTTTTGTTATTTTTGCGAGGTACACTCTCAGAGTGCCGATGAGCTAGGTTTTTGCGCGAGGGGAGGCGGAATGAGTTTGATTCGCGACAAAGCAAATTCTTTAGGCAAACGGCTGGCGAGCGCGGCATCGGGTGCGGCGCTGATGCTGGTGATTGCGGGAGGAGTGCGGCTGGCGCAGAGCCAGGAGATCAAGTACAGCGTGGATCCCAATGCCGACAAACGGATGACGCTGCTGCTGAAGGACTACGATCCGCACCCGATGGTGCATCTGGCCGTGCATGAGGTGCCGCGCGCGAAATTCGCGGTGATTGACGTCCACAACCATGTAAACGACGCGGGAGGGATCCACGGCGAGGAAGTTCCCGCGGCAGACGTCGTGAAGATAATGGACCGCGCAAACGTGAAGAAGGTCGTGATTCTTACCGGGATGTGGGGCGAGAAATTGCAGGGCGTGCTGGACAAGATGGTGAAGCCGTATCCCGACCGGTTTGTGGTGTTCACGCAGGTCGACTGGAGCAAGATCGACGATCCACAATTCAGCACGGAAATGGTGCAGCAGCTCGATGATGCAGTGCGGCGCGGCGCGCGGGGACTGAAAGTGCTGAAGGACCTCGGGCTGGGCGTGAAGGACAAATCCGGAAAGCTGGTGGCGATCGACGACCCGCGGATCGATCCGGTCTGGGAAGAATGCAGGCGGCTGGGAATTCCCGTGGCGATTCACTCAACTGATCCCGAGGCGTTCTTCACGCCGACAGATAAACACAATGAGCGTTATGAAGAATTGATGCACAATCCGACGTGGAGTTTTTACGGGCCGCAATTCCCGAGCAAAAAGAAACTGTTGGAAGAACGGAATCATATTATTGCGAAACATCCGCGCACGACATTTGTCGCGCTGCACGTGGCGAACTGGCCGGAGAATTTGGATGCAGTGTCCGCGTGGCTGAGGAAATACCCCAACATGAACGTGGAATTTGGCGCCCGGGAAGCGGAATTGGGCCGGCAGCCGCGGCGGGCGCGGAAATTCTTTTTGGAATTCCAGGACCGCATCCTGTTTGGGACGGACAGCGATCCAAATGAAAAAATGTACGCCAATTATTTTCGCTGGCTGGAGACGGACGACGAGTATTTTGATTATTGGGATTCTCCGGGGCAGGGGCGCTGGGAGATTTATGGGATGGGGCTGCCGGATGCGGTTCTGGAAAAGGTGTACCACGCCAATGCGGAACGGATTTTTGCGGAGTTCAAGGGGTTGAATGCAAACGGGGACAAAAAGCCATGACATTTTTCGAGCGGAAGAGACAGAAGAATGGGATTTCCGCAAGACCGTTTGCAGCAGCTGTTTTGCTGGTCTTGAGTGCTACGACTTTTTTGCAGATCGGCGGTTGCAAAAAGAAAGAGGAGCAATCGGCGGCGGCCCCGGCGCCGCAGGCATCCGCAATTCGCGTGAGCGCGGAAGCGGATGGGATTCACATGGCGACGCCAGCGGCGGAGTTTGTGCTGTCCGCTTCGGGCTATTTGAAGGGGAGTCTGAGCACCGGAGGCAAGCTGCTGACGCTGGATGATGCGGGAAGTGAGGCGGGGCAGCGGGTCAGCGTGGCGCACAAAGAGGTGAGCGATTTCGTTTTCGATTTGGCGCACGCGCAGATCGCGGATGCTCAGGGAAAACTCGGGAGGATGGGCAAACGAGTCGATGTAGCGGGAACGAGCGCGAGCACGGGGCTTGCGGAGACGTTGACGCTCGAAGTGTATGACGACTTCCCGGCACTGGCGCTGCTCTCCGCGTCGTTTCGGAATGCGGGGCAGAAGGATGTAGCGCTCGAAAATATTTCGCTGCAGCAGCACCGGCTGAATGCGGCGCTCGCGGATGCGCAAGCTGCACCGCACGCGATGTGGTCGTTTCTTGGTGCGAGCTTGAAGTGGGGGCAGGATGACGTGCTGCCGATACCGGCGAAGTTTTCGCAGGAGAATCCGTTCGGAGCGCCGGTGGAGACAAAGGGCGACCTTGGGCGCGTGGGGGGAGGCATTCCGGTTGTGGCTTTTTGGACGCGCGAGGTGGGAGAAGCAATCGGGCACGTGGAGACGCTGCCGCTGGTTTTGTCGATCCCCGTCGAAACGACGAAAGACGGCCGGGTGGCAGCGGGCGTGCGGTTTCCGGCGAACGCCACGCTGAAGCCGGGAGAAGTTTATGCCACGCCGCGGACTTTTCTGGCGGTGTACAAAGGCGATTACTACGAGCCGCTGAGCATGTGGTCGAACGCGGTGGAGCGCGAAGGATTGGCGCGGCCCGCGAACAACGACGAAAACTATGCTGTGAGCTGGTGTGGCTGGGGCTATGAAGAGGATGTGACGCCCAAGCAGATGCTGGACACGATCCCCAAACTGAAGGAGCTGGGGATTCATTGGGCGACGCTGGACGACCGGTGGTTCAACAACTATGGCGACTGGCAGCCGCGGACCGATACTTTTGCGGGCGACGCAATTCAGAAGATGGTGAACGATTTTCATGCGCAAGGATTCAAGCTGCAATTATGGTGGCTGCCGCTGGCGGTGGAGGATGGGCACAACAGTTATGGCAAGCACAAATATGTTGTCTCGGACGTTTTGAAAGAGCATCCGGACTGGCTGGTGCTGGACAAAAACGGAAAGCCGGCGCGGATGACGCGCAACCTGGCGACGCTTTGCCCGGCGGTGCCCGAAGTTCAGGCGTACTACAAGCAGCTCACGGAGAGGTTCATCCGCGATTGGGGCTTCGACGGGCACAAGCTGGACAATATTTACGCCACGCCGCCCTGCTACAACCCCAAGCACCACCACAAATCGCCGACGGATTCGGTGTATGCGATGGGCGAGGTGTACAAGACGATTTTCGAGACGACGCGCGCGCTGAAGCCGGACAGCGTCACGCAAAGCTGTCCATGCGGGACGCCGCCGAGCCTGGCGTGGTTCCGCTACATGGATCAGGCGGTGACGGCGGATCCCGTAGGCTCGGTGCAGGTACGGCGGCGGATGAAGATGTACAAAGCGATTCTGGGGCCACGGGCGGCGATTTATGGCGATCACGTGGAGCTAACGCGGATTGTGGGTGAAGGCGACAAGGAACTGGATTTGGGAAGTGATTTTGCATCCACTTTCGGGACCGGCGGCGTATTGGGGACCAAATTTACGTGGCCGAATTACGGGCCGAAATTGAAAAACGTTTATCTTGGACCGGAAAAAGAGGCGCACTGGAAAAAGTGGATCAGCCTGTACAACGAAAAGATGCTTTCGAAAGGAACGTTCCGCGACCTCTATGTCTATGGGTATGACACGCCGGAGGGTTACGCAATCGAGAAGGGCGGGAGCATGTATTACGCTTTCTACGTTCCGGGAAAAACGGACATTAATGCGGCGACGAATGGCAAGACGAAAACTTGGAAGGGCGAAGTGGAGCTGCGGGGATTGCAGGCGAAACCCTACAAGGTCGTAGACTACGTGAACGACAAAGATTACGGGACGGTCACCGGACCAACGCCGAAGTTAAATGTGGAATTTACGGGGAGTTTGTTGTTGCAAGCGACGGCCAGCGATCGCTGAGGAAGCGAATGCGGTGCGCAGCATCGCGGAAAGCTTCGGTGCCGCCTGCTCGCGTAGCGGAAAGAGCGCCGGTGATGTTTCCGAATTGCAAGCAATCCTCGATCTTCGCGCCGCGAATGAATAGATGAAGGAAGCCGGCATCAAAACTGTCGCCAGCGCCGACGCCATCCACGAAATCGATGGCAGGCGCGGGAGCAGTGAAGGTTTCGGCGCCGCGACGCGCGAGGACGCCTTCTACTCCGCACTTGATCACCACCAGAGGAACAATTTGCGCAAGAATTTCCGCGGCGCGGTGAGGATCGCCAGTCCGCGCAATGCGGCAGGCCTCGTGCTGATTGGGAAGCAATACGTCGACGTATTTCAGAACCTGGAAGAGATCGGTTGCCCATAGATCTTCGGGATCGTCATTGGTATCGAGCGACGTGGAGAGGCCCGCTTCTCTGGCCCGGCGGTAGAGGTCGGCAAGACGGGGCCGGAGAGCACGTTGCAGGTAATAGGAAGACAAGTGGAAATGCTTGGCGTTGAGAATGTAGTCGAGGTCGAGGTCGGCGTAGCTCATTTCAAACATGGTTCCGGGATAGGTGAGGATGTAGCGCTGATTGCCGCTAGGGAGAATGGCCGTTAGGCCAGTGAGCTTCCCGGAAAAGCGCCGCACGCGGGAAAGATCGGCGCCGCTTTCGCCGAGGCGCTGGAGGCAAATCTCTCCCAGGGGATCGCTGCCGATGGAGGAACTGAATCCGACCTTATTGCCGAGCAGAGCGAGATTATGAGCAAAGATGGCCGAAGAGCTACCGAGTGTGATGCTGAGGTCTCTTGCGAGATGTTCGCGGTCGAGCTGGAGAGTCTCGGGTAGACCGTAAAAGATCAAATCGAGATTCAGTTCGCCAACTACACTGACATCGAAATTGGGCACGAACCGGCCTCCAGGGAACGAATCAATCGAGAAGCACCACGCGGGTAAGATTGCGCGGATGGTCTGGATTGAGGCCCTTTTTGATTCCCGTGTAAAAACCCAAGAGCTGCGCGGGAACCACCAATGGAGCAAGTGTGGCGAGCTCGGGAGCGGCGAGGCCAAGCTCGAAAACGAAATTGCTAGAGCGGCGAACGGCGTCGCTGGCATGGTTACAAATGGCGATGGTCACTCCGCCGAGCTCTTTCATTTCGGAGAGGACTTCGGTTTCGGCCTGATTGCCGCTCTCGCTGAGGAAAAAAGTCAGGCAGGTGTCCGGTCCAACGATGGCCTTGGGGCCGTGGCGGAATTCGAGCGTGTGGTAAACCTGGCTGTAGGAGCAAGACATCTCCGTGACTTTAAGGGAAGCTTCGCGAGCGATGCCATGGAACGGCCCTTGCCCGAGGAAGACGTAGTCGGCAAAGGCGTGCTCGTCGACGAATGCTTCGATACGATCGGCAAGCGGACGAATTTGCAGCGAGAAATGATCGGCCATGGCTTCGAGGGAGGCGGGAAAACTTTTTTCCGGGGTCTTGCACCCAGCGAGATGCTGGAGAGCGAGGAGCATGGACGTGAATGAGCGTGTCATCACGGTGCTTTTTTCGTCGGCGGCGGAGATAAGGATCGTTCGATCGCACGCTTCTTCGAGGGGAGAGCCGGAGGCGCAGGTGACGCCGAGCGTCGGAACGTGATATTCGCGAGAGAGCAGATTCGCAACGCGGAGTGCTTCGGAGGTACGGCCGGAGCGAGAGATGACAACGGCCTGAAGACCGGCGGAACGGGCGAGGGTGAGCTCGGGGAAAAGCAGCGGCTCCGAGGCGGGGAGAGAGCGGGCGCGCTGACCGGTCAGCAGGGTCCAGGAAGCGGCCGCAGCTTCGGCAAGATAAAAACTGGTTCCACAGCCAAGGAAGAGCCATTCGGAGCAGGAGCTGGTCTCAGCAAGTATGGTCTGCAAAGAACCGTTTTTTTGGAGCTCGCGAAGCGAAGCACGCCAAACTTCCGGCTGAGAGAGGATCTCCTGGAGAGTGGCGGAACTTTGAATTTGAGTTTTCGTAATTTGCATGAAATCGTGTCCTCGACGACAAAATCCCTCCAACCACCGATCGCACAGGGCCGCGTAGCAACCCCGACCTTCAGACGAGCGTCACCTCGATATCCGCTTCGCGCAGCGCCTTCAAGTAAGGCTTCGCGATTTTTCGGTCCGTAATCGTTTCGTGCACGGCAGACGCCGACATGATGAGCGAAAGGCTTCTGCGTCCAAACTTGCTGGAATCGCAAACGACAATGGTGCGGCGCGCAGCTTCGGCCATCGCGCGATTGACGCGTGCTTCCAAGAGGTTAGGCGTTGTCAGGCCGTAGCGGACATCGAAGCCATCGACGGCAAGAAAGAGCATGTCCGCGCTCAGGTGGCGCAGCGATTCCTCCGCCAATGGCCCGACGAGAGAAAACGAATTCTTACGCAGAGTACCGCCGGTGAGAATGACTTCGACGGAAGTGCCAGCAAGCTCTTGAGCAATGTTGGTGGCGTTGGTGATGACGGTGAGGCTGCGAAATTGACGGCAAGCGCGGGCGATGGCGGTGGTCGTGGTGCCGGAGTCGAGAATAACAACCTGGCCCGGCCGGATCATGCGGACGGCAGCGGCGGCGATGCGGAGCTTTTCCTGGCGATGAAGGCGCTCCTTTTCCTGGAGCGTGCGGTCGTGCAAGGCCCCGGTGCGCAGGGGAAGGGCTCCGCCGTGGGTGCGTTCGAGCTGGCCCTGGTGGTGGAGAAACTCAAGATCCTTGCGGATCGTGATAAGCGAGGTGCGAAAGCGCTTGGAAAGGTCCCGGACGAGAACCCGGCCTTCGGTCTGGAGGAGCTCGAGGATTTCGCGCCTGCGCTCTTCACTGAGCATGGAGTTTCGGGACAATACCCTTTGTATTTCGATTTCTTTCGAATGTGTTGCTTTTATTACGTTTTCTCCACTTTGACATAGATGGTCTAGGCTGACAAGCCGCCGGGTATTGTTGCTCAGGAAAGAATTTCAACGCGAATCTCCTTGTGCAACTTCTGAATATCCTCGGCTCGCACGGCTCCCGGCGAATCGGCCAGACAGTTTGCCGCGCCGCAAGCGGCAGCCAGCCGCAGAGTCTCTTGCGGCGCCAATCCAGCAGCGGCGGCATGGGCAAACGCCGCCACCGTAGCGTCGCCGGAACCCACGGCGGACCGCACCGGCACCGCTACCGGAGGTGCGAAGTATACAGTTTGGGCGTCCCCAGGGCACCAAACCAGGCCGCGTTCGCCCAGGCTGATGGCCGCGCTCTTTGCGCCAGCCGAAAGAAGACGGCGGATTGCGGCAACAGCCGAGGGAAGATCCGCGATGACGCCACTGGTGAGCCATTCCGCCTCTTCGCGATTCGGCTTCACAAAATCAGGACCTGCTTCGATTGCGGAGCGCAGCGGTTCGCCACTTGTATCGAGGAAAAACCTGCAACCGTGGCGGTGGGCACGAGTGATCAGCGTGGCAAAGAAATCTTGCGGCACGCCGGGCGGCAGGCTACCGGAAGCGATGACGATCGCCCGACGCTTCCCCTGGGCAAAGGCGTTTTCACAAGCATCCAAGAAGGAAGCAATCTCGGCTTCGGAGGGCGCGGCGCCAGGCTCGAGAATTTCGGTCACGCTGGCGGAGTCGTCGATAATTTCCAAATTTACGCGAGTGGCTTGCTGAACGGTGACGGCATTTGCCTTAATGCCGATTTCGCGCAAACCTTCGAGAAGTTCCTGGCCGCTGGCTCCGCCGGCGAAGCCAATCCACAGTGGATCAGCGCCGAGCGCCCGGAGCACCATCGCGACATGCGTGGCTTTCCCCCCGGGCGCAGGGCGAACCTCAGTGGCCCGATTCACGCAGCCGGGCACAAGCCTGGTGAGCCGCAGGCGTTTATCGATGGCCGGGTTTGGACTGATGCACACAAACATAAAAGAAAACTTTTTCCGAGACTCTCTAACCGGCTAGAGCGGCTGCCGACGTGGCACCGTAAAATTCAAACCAGGGCTTCGCGCGAGCAAGACGCGCGTTTACATTTTGAATGTTCTTTGCGCCGTGAGTCGACAGCCAGTCTTCCAAGGCGTGGAGCCCTTGCGATGCAAAGATGGGAACGCCGTCCTTCCAAGTGGCGCGCCCGCAGAGCACGCCGGAAAAATTCACAGCGGCTTCAGCAGCCAGATCAAGGGCTTCGTTGAAAACTTCATTGCTGACGCCTTCGGAGAGGTAGATGAAGGGCTTCCCGGCCGCGGCGGCCGCACGGCGAAAATGAGTTTTTGCTTGTTCACGCGTGTAAACGACGCTTGTCGGGCTGGAATGCGCGCCCTCGACGAACGCCATGTTGACAGGTACGCCGACTTTGATCACGTCCACGGCGTACTGCGGTCTGGAGAATTCTTGCATGCTACGGGTAACGACTTGCGGTTTGATGCGCGCGAATTCCATACTTTTTTCGTCCATACCGTCATCGTAACTGACGAGTTCGAGAAAGAAAGGCGCATCAGCTGCGGTGCAGTCCGCGCCGATGCGCTCGACCCATTCGTGCTTCTGATTGTTGATGCTCGGGGGGCTGAACGGCGAGTAGTACAGTAGGACTTTGATGCAATCGGCTCCTTCCGCAATCAGCCGCGGCACGGAGTAGTTCTCGAGGAGGCGGGGAAGCCGACCCGGAACGGATTTGTCATAGCCGGATTTCTCGTAGGCGAGGAGCAAGCCGGCATTTTTGGCGCGCTGGCGCGCAGCGGGGAGACCATACTCGGGGTCGAGCAGGATCGCGCTAGCAAGCGGCGTCAGGATGCGGCTCACGGCTTCCTTGTACTGCTCGAGCGATTCGCGCGGGACACCGTCGGGTTCGATACCCGTCGCTTTTGCAAACAAATTACGCAAGGCGCTGCGCTGGTCGATGGCCAAGGCCGCAATCACTCCACGGGCATTCGATACGGCCTGAAGTCCTTTCCATTTCCCGGGTGAAATCTTCACAGATGACTCCCATAAAACAGCGCGCAAATCACCTTGCGCCGCCATAAGGATACTCTGCGGGAATTCTTATTGCGCATCTTCCAGCCAGACAGCCGCCCCCCGTTCGATCGGCGGAAGAACGAAGACGAGGCGGTCTCCCAATTGCCGGCCGTTCAGAACTTGCGGCTCGCCGAGGAAAGGAAGGAAGTGCAGCGTACAGTTTCTTTTTGCAGGTACGGAAATGCGCACATTGGTTTGCGGCGATGGAACCGCAACTTTATAGGGAACCAGACCGGTGAAATTGGCAAGAAAAACGTGCGGCTTGCCGTCCACGGCGGCGATGTTGGCGGCTATGAAGGGCGAAGCTTCAACCAGGAGTTCATTTGAAACGCCAAGACTTGTGAGGAATTCTCCTGGATTGTCCGCCGAGCCCGCGGCGAAATCTTTTTCGAGGACGGCGAGATGTGATTTTCCAGGGCAGATGGGGAATCGCGTGATCCTGTCCGATTTTGCAAACCCCGTCGAATCGGCGCCGGTGACAACGAGATGGCCTCCTTTCGAAACGAAGGCCTGCAGCTCCGCTTTTTCGACTTCCGGAAGAACGCTGACGTTGGAAAGGACGAGAACCTCTCCGCGGAAGTTGGTGAGCGTCCGCGGGGTGACGATCTGAAATTCCCGATGCTTCTGGAGGAGCAGAAGAAGGGTGCCGCGGTAAGAGGCGAGGAATTCGCTCGCATCGTAATTCCGGCTCGCTGGTGAAAAATAAACACCTACCGGGTGCATGGGATTGCGCGGGCGATAGAAGGTTTTCTCGTGCTGCTCGATCCACTGGAAGACCGCGGTTCGTGTAGCGAGATCGTTTGACCCCGCCATCGAATGTCCGGGGGCATCCCACACGTTAACGCCAGCCGTCATCTGGGACATGAAGAGATTCTTCATGGCATCGCGCGGGTCAACGCCTTTGTCGCCGTCCCAGGAATAATTCAACAGCCAGGTTGCTTTGCCCTCGGCAAAGGCGCGGAACGAGAGCATGCCGGCCTGGTAAAGAAACCAATCGAGCTGAGAGCGCGAGGAAGCCATGTGATCGCCAGAACCGAATTCGTACTCGTGGGCGATGGCATCCACGACGCCATACATCTGATAGACATCCGCGCCGACGCGCACGGCTTCCTCTTCAATCCCCGGGTAGATCTCAGGGATCACCATGATGGCTGGGTTGACAGCGCGGGCGTTGTCTCGAATATCGCGCATAAAGTCCGTGAAGGTATCGATGCGAAAATCAATCCACTTGCGGAAGTTTGCGTCGGAAAAATCACCTAGCTGGAGATCGTGGCGGGCGTCGAGTCCTGTTTTGCGCTGGAAAGCGGTAACCGTGTAGCCGTCAAAACTCGCCCAGGTTTTTTCCCAGCCGTCGAAATGCGTCATCCAATAGGGAATGTCGACGTAGATGCCGTCGATATCGGTAGCTGCAATCTGACGGACGCGCTCCATGTACCTCTTTCGCCACTCGGTTGCATAAGGACTGACCCAGACGTCTTCGTCGCCTTTTCTGATCCAGAATGCGGTACCGCCGCCAAAGATTGCCGGCTCGCCGGTGATCTTGCGCTGCAGCCAATCGGGGTGGTCTTTGGCGAGCGTGTGAGGAGTCTTGTCAGCGTTCGCGGTGATGCACTCCGTGCCCGCGATGTAGACGAATGCCTTATTCTTGGCTTCGTGGGCGCGCACAGCGACCGCGCGAATGGCTTTCAGCTTTTCCGTGGGATCGAGAAAACTTTCGTAGCGGCCGGGGATATCGTTGTCCACCTCGATGCCGAAGACGTGGCTTGTCTGGGCGTTGCGCACGATGGCGTCGGCATTGTCCGAACGCAAACCATAGGCGCCGATGCGGACGTAATGCGTCCAATTCTGATCGGGCTCATCGCACCGCGCCGCCGCGACGAGCAACAAGACACACCCGAGAGATGCGATCCGTATGTAGCGCATCGGGAAGGGAGCCTAGAACTCGAATCGCACGCCAATCTGCGTGTGCCGCGGCGAACCCAGCGTGCGCGTAACCAGACCAAACTGTCCTCCACCAAATGAGGTGGTCGGGTTCGGTATCGAGTTCCCGAACCCGAACCTCGGAGTATTCGTGAAGTTAAAGAACTCGCCGCGAACCTGAAGCTTCATCCCCTCGCGGATCGTAAATTCCTTGCTCAAGGAAAGGTCCGTATTGTGAATGCCGTCGCTGCGAAGGTTCGAGAAGTAACGCGGAGCGTTGCCAGGCACCTGGTCGCCGGGATTTCCAAAGCAAGCAGCATTGAAAACGCTTGCTTTCGCGGGGTCGATATTTTGTCCAGCACTGATCAAAAGACCATTTGCGGCAGCGGCGTGATAACTGAGGCCGCTAGAAGGCTGCGAACAAAGGATGTTCGGACGCTGGCTGCCATCGGCCAGGCGCGCAGATGCCATTCCGATATTAATTGGCGTGCCAGTCTGAAACGTTAGGATAGCGGAGATCGACCAGCCACCGACGACGGCATCGAGAATGCGATTCATGTCGCGCCCGATCCAGCGATTACGCCCGACGGGCACGTCCACGATGGTTGCCAGGACCATGCGATGGGTGGCGTCGTTTGCGCTAATGGAGTGTTCGGCTCTGAGGTTATCCAAGACCTGGGGATTGCCTGAACTCAGACTCGTGGTGATGAAGGAATTCGCACCAGCCGAGGAATTGTCTGTCGCTTTGGAGAGCGTGTAGTTGCCTTCAAAGCTGACGTAATGGTTAGCACGTTTCTGGAAGCGTACCTGGAGCGAATGATAGGCCGCACTGGCAGTCAGCAGCGTAAGCCCACTGAATGCCCCGTCAAATTGCGGGAATG
Organism: Candidatus Acidiferrum sp.; assembly: GCA_035544995.1. Lineage (GTDB taxonomy): Bacteria > Acidobacteriota > Terriglobia > Acidiferrales > UBA7541 > Acidiferrum. Next base: position 196,090 of record DASZZI010000038.1, on the reverse strand, counting down.
GACGCAATAGGTTGATTTCCGGAATCGTACCATTGTTGTAGATGGAGTCGGGTTCGTTGAAAATGGCGCTGGGCCCCTGAAAGAGCGACTGAAATGGATTAGGATTAGGGATTGGAGCTGGATTGTTCAGAGTATTGGACGGCGTTGTGCAATTTCCAGGGTTCCCGGGATTCGCCGCCAAGCAAGTGTTGTAGTTTGCAACAATCTGATTGCGGATGGAAGAAGGTAAGAAGTTCCGGTTGGCCGTGCCGGAAAATGAGCTGTAGGGAAGGTGCGTGCTCCGGTTGGCCGAATAGTCCACGCCAATTACGATTTGGCCCGGAAACAGCCGCTGGATTCCGAGGTTCCATTGATAGATTTCGGCATTGCGGGCTTCCCCGGTGTCCAGACTATTGTTGTTTGAGAACCCCCACTCGGCCAGGGGACCATATTTTTTAACTTGCGGCGGAGGGAATCCCGATGGAAAAGGAACGGCGAGTGTCGCCGTTCGCGTCTGAAAATTATCCTTGGTGAAGCGAATCGGGGAAGTCTTGCCGAAAGCCGTGCCTGTAAATTGAAAATTCGTCGCTACGTTCAATCCATAGTAGACGCCTGCTCCGCCGCGAACGACCGTTTTGGAGTCCAAAGCGTAGGCAAAACCCAAGCGAGGCGCCCAATTGTTCCTGTCCACGGGGATGGAGCGATGACCCGAACTCGGGAAAATGGTGGCGCCGGCAAGGTTGCCGATCCGATTTATCAGACCAGGTATGACGATCGGCACGGCAATTCCGCTGTCGGCCGTAAAATTGCTAAACTGTATCAGATTGTTCCGCTCGTTATAGGGCGTGCTCCACTCGTAGCGCAGGCCGAGATTCACAGTCAGCTTTGAGTTTAGTTTCCAGTCGTCCTGAAAATAGAAGGCTGTCTCTTTCGACTTATTCGCGACAGCCTTGAAAATGGCAAGGCTTGAAGGGGCATTGTTGGGATCAATGTCGCCGTAGCCCAAAAGAAGACTGGCGAACGAATTTCCCTGGATGGAATTTCCGCCGCCGACCACTTGCTCGGTCACGCCCTGGGTAAAATGGAAAAAGCCGGTGGGCGGATTGGGTTGATAGAAATTATTGTAAAAAAGCCGCTGCTCCCCGCCGAATTTCCAAATTTGCCGCCCCTTTACCCAGGACATCGAGGAGCTGTAGGAATAGAGCGTGTGCGCAAAGTTGGTATCGGTGCAGCATTGATTGAAGAGCGAGGTCGCATTGTTATCCATTTGTATGACCGGGAAGCGGGTGAGACCATTCGCCTGAGCGAGGATGGGGGGAAGACCGACGCTGGTCAGACTGGGGTAATTTTCGTGGACCGGAGAAACGGCCCGATCCAGCGCGATGCGGTTCGTCCAAACGGTCGTGGCGGTGGGACTCCAATTGTCTTCGAGGGGCACATTGTGGACATCGGTGCTGCCGCTCAGCCCGTCGTTGAAGTCACCATCTCCAAACACGGTTGGCGTGGCGTTCGTATTGTGAAGATTGCTGTAGCGGCCTGAAATGCGGTGTTTCTCGGAAAAATGGTGGTCCAGCTTGATGTCATATTGTCTACCCGGGAAGCTGGAAAGAACAGCTTTGTGAAAATTAGCCGTCCCCGGAGCCGCGTTGGCCACGGTGGGCTGCGGGTATAAATTGATGATCTTCTGGCCAATGGGGTCGATAAGATTTGAATCGATTACATTGGGAACCGCAAAGTCCGAGCGATTGCCGCTGGTATCCACGTTCAGGGGGTTAAATACATGCTGTTGGACTGGTTGGTTCAACGTGCACCCGAGTGAACTATCCGTGCAGATCACTTGGGTATTGCGGAAGTCGCCCGCCCGCTCAAGAGCTGTCGGAACGAAAGCGTCAATGTTGACGGGGTCGTTCTGCCGAGTCTTCTCGAAATCCACGAAGAAGAATGTCTTTCCCTTCTTAATCGGTCCACCAAAGGAAAAACCATATTGATCCCGCACGTGGTCCGGGTTGGGTATTCCGTTGGCATTTCTAAAAAATTCGTTGGCATCAAGAGCGGAACGCTGGCCGAACCACCAGCCACTGCCATGAAACTTGTTTCCGCCCTCTTTCAGGACGATGTTAACGACCGTTCCACCGTTATTGCCAAATTCCGATGAGAAACTGTTATTCTCAACCTTGAATTCCTGAACGATTTCCACGGAAGGCTGCCAATAGACGTTGGTCGTTGCGCCTTCGCCCTGTTCGGGCGCGCTGGTCAGTGCACCATCGACGCGTATTTCGGCGGTAGCGTTTCGCTGTCCGTTGGAAACGAAGTTGGTTCCCGTAGGGTAGGAATCTTGTGTTCCCTGGCCAGCAGTTTCCGTCACGCCGCCAGCGAGGAACACCAGACTGAAAAAACTTCGATTCACAAGAGGAATATCGCGCACGTATTCATTTGTGACATCCGTGCCGAGCGAAGCGCTGCCTGTATCCAGCAATGGCACCTGGTCGGTCACGGTAACGGATTCCGCGACTCCAACTGGCGAGAGCGTGAGGTCCAGAGTGGTCTGCTGGCTCACGGCTAGGGTGATGCCGCGGCGCTCCGAAGGAGCAAAACCAGTCGCCTCCGCGCGGAGTGTGTACCTCCCCGGGCGCAGGCCGGTGAGAACGTAAATGCCTTTGTCATTCGTCGTGGCCGAAGCCGGGACATTTGTCGCTTCGTCGGTGAGGGTAACCTTGGCCGAGGCGATTACGCCCCCCGAGGAGTCCGTGATCACACCCGTCAGTTGCGCCGTATACGTCGATTGCGCATGGAGAGACGGAGAGAATAGCAGCGCCAATAGAAATGCGAGAGACACGATGAAGCGGGAAGAGGACAAATTCCGCATCAGGAATTGCATGAACACCCCCGGAGAGCAACCCAGCCGATTGCCCATTTTCACAGTACTTACGACTACTTTCGCTTAGTTTCTTTTACTTACTATTTCAGAAGATGTCAAGCATCGGATTCCGGTGAAACAGGACGGAGGCGATGCGCCGCAGTGCGTTCTAGGGCGCAAATTCGAACGGCCGGTCGTAGCCGGTCATTTCGAGATAGCCCACGCCGCGTGATGGCTGATTCTCGCGATGGCCCGTCAGAACAATTGCGCCTTCCCAGTAGCTGGGGGTGAGTTCGGATTTTTCTGCCAGTTCCTGCGATGCGAGAGGAGTGGTGGCTTCCAAATCGAGATTGAGCTTTGGAATCGAGATTTTCCAAGAGACCGGATAGACCGCGTGAGTTTCAGGACTCGTCCAGGTTTTGCCTAGAGGCTGCAGGGTGAAATCACCGGCGCGCAGATGCGTGGTGCGGCCCCGGACATCGACAAACCGAGCGCGACAAATTCGCCGCGCGAGACTTCCAGTGAGAGCCCATCCAGCGCACGCACGCGCTGGCCGTCGGTCAGGTAATCCTTGACGACATTTTGCAGAGAGACGGTGGCCATAGGTCATTAACAGGCCGCCGAGAAACGGCCTGTTTGCGTGTCAACGCAGGCGAGGGCTGACGGAATACTGGCGCGAGTCAGCGTCCAACGCTGCTGCGAACAGTATCCCACACTTGACTTGCAGGCTTACCGCTTGAGGTCGTTGAGAGCTTTTTCGATCGCAGCGATGACCTCGGGCGAATCCGGCGTCACCTCTGGCTCGAAGCGGGTGATGACGTGGCCATCCGGGCCGACGAGGAATTTCGTGAAATTCCACTGAATTTCGCCGCCGGTTTTCGGGCTGGCAGACTTGTCGGTCAAGAACTGGTACAGAGGCGTAATGCCATCGCCCTTCACCGAAACCTTCGACATCATCGGGAAAGACACTTTATATTTTGTGGCGCAGAAGGTCTTGATTTCCTGATTGCTGCCGGGTTCTTGCGCGCCGAAATTGTTTGCCGGAATGCCGACGATCACAAAGCCGCGGCCCTTGTACTTCTCGTAGATGGCCTCGAGCGCGGAATACTGCGGCGTGAAGCCACAGCGGCTGGCGACATTCACCAGCATGACCACTTTTCCTTTGAAAGAGGCGAGCGGCGTGGACTGGCCGTCGATGCTGTTCAGTGTGAAATCAAACACGCTCTTATCGGCGGCCATCAGTGCCGCCGTACAGAAGAGCAGGCAAAACAGTACTTGCGAAATCATTTTGGTCATATTCCCTCCGTAGTCGATGGTTTTTTCACTCTATTCTGTGGCCGGCGGCAAATCAAGTCAGAGACGGACGCTTCGCAGGCACGACCCCTAGGACCTCAGACGTACGGAGAATATTCCATGGTAGCGAGAAAAAAGACAACAAAATATGTCCTTGGGAATTATAGATGTCCGGCGGACTTTGTCCTCGCTCCGGCGATCCGCCTGAGGTCCATTGAGCCTTCCAGCACCCTGTTATAGACTCCGCACGCGTGATCCTTGGCGCCAGCGGGTAATTTCGCCTACACCCGGCGATTGCAGGATATTTTTTCCAGCACATCGATCCTGGCAGGGCGGTTGGGGGTAAATGCCTAGGAGGCAGGGATGCTGTTTGCATCTTGGGTCGCGGTTACCCACCGTAGCCTCGAAACCGTGGATGTAGTGATCATCGGGGTGTACTTCGCCCTCGTTTTCGGCATTGGTTTTTATTTTTCAAGAAAAGAGCGCACGTCCGAGGATTATTTCCTCGCCAGCCGGAACATTGGCTGGTTCGCCATCGGCGCTTCCTTGTTCGTCTCGAACATTTCAACGGAGCACTTCATCGGGCTGGCCGGCTCCGGCGCCACCTCTGGCCTCGCCCCCGGCCACTATGAGTGGCTGGCTGTTCTCATTCTTCTTCTCCTCGGCTGGGTCTTTGTTCCCTTCTATCTACGGTCGAATATTTTTACCATGCCGGAATTTCTGGAACGCCGCTTCAATCGCAACTGCGCGACCTACCTCGCGAGCATATCGGTCATCGCGTACATCTTCACCAAGATTTCCGTCCATCTCTATGCGGCAGCAATTGTCATGGATCGCGTCATGGGCTGGAAGAATCCCAAGACCGCAGCAATAGTTCTCGTCGTCGCCACCGGCGTCTACACAGTTGCCGGAGGTCTCGCCGCGGTCATTTATACGGACCTTGTGCAGACGCTCATCCTTCTCGCTGGCGCATGTGCTTTGACTTTCATCGGTCTCGAAAAAGTGGGCGGCTTCGCCGGTCTCCGCGCCGCGGTTCCCGCGGACTACTTCCACATGATCAAACCGGTCAGTGATCCCGACTATCCCTGGACGGGCATCTTCTTTGGCGCCCCAATTCTCGGTATCTGGTACTGGTGCACGGACCAGGTCATCGTTCAGCGCGTGCTATCAGCGAAGGATGAGGGTCACGCCAAAGCAGGCACGATTTTCGCCGGCTTCCTCAAGATTCTGCCGGTCTTTCTGCTCGTCCTCCCGGGCATGATTGCCTTTGCGCTCTATCCGGACATCTTTCCGGTCGTCAACGGCAAGGTTACGAACGGCGATGTAGCGTATCCCGAAATGATCGTCAGGCTGCTCCCGCCGGGTCTTGTGGGGCTCATGATTGCAGCGCTGCTCGCCGCGCTTATGGGAGCGATGAGTTCCGTTTTTAACTCCGCATCGACGATGGTCACACTCGACTTCTACAAGAAACTCCGTCCCAACGCGCACGAAGCGCAACTCGTCCTCTGTGGCCGCATGGCCACCGTCATTATGGTCGTTCTGGGATTGCTCTGGGTTCCCTACATTCATTTGCTGAGCAAGCAACTCTGGCTCTACCTGCAGAGCGTGCAGGCCTACATCAGCCCGCCGATCGCGGTGTGCTTCATCTTCGGCATCCTCTGGCCGCGGCTGAATGGCCAGGGGGCCATCAGTTCCCTTCTGACAGGGTTCGTCCTCGGCGCAGTGAGATTTATTTTCGAAGTGCTGGACAAGACGCAGCATTACGAATCGAGCGCGCTGCGGCGGCTCGTGGAGATGAACTTCCTGCACTACGCCATTTTGATGTTTGTGGTGTGCTCTGTCGTATTGATTGGCGTGAGCCTGCTCTATCCGGCGCCGGAACGGAAGAAAATCGCGGGGCTGACGATTGCGACGGTGGATGAAAAACTCGACACAACGATCCTGGAGACACCACATCTCCGAAGAGAGACGCGTGCGGAGCATGCCGTCAATCTGGCATTTACCGGGCTGCTGCTCGTCATAGTGATTGGATTGTGGATCTATTTCCGATGACGGAAATTTTTAAGGTTGCTCGGCGGGAACCGTGGCGATACGAAGCTTGAAGCCGAACGTCTCGCAAGACGATGCGATACGTACATTTTCGTCGCGCGGGTTCGCCACGTTGTTTTGGAAAATGCGCAACGGGTCCCTTCAGCGGATCGCCGCCGCCTATGTGCCCTACTGGATTTACCAGGTGCGTTATGAAGCGGGCAAGGCGACACAGACTCGCCTGTTTGCACTAGATGCGGTCGATGGCTCGCTCGATCTATTCGAATTTCCCCGGCTACCCGGCCCACGAGAACTTCTTTCCATTGAAACGCGAAACTTTCTGCGGCCGTCTTTGACGGAAGCACGCGCGGAAGAATTGCTGCGAGAAAAGGTTCTGCGCTTGATTTTTCAACAAGGCTTTTTTAAGTTGCGCGAGCCGGGCCTCGCAATTGTTCGCGAGCCGGTAGCATTGCACCTTCCGTACTGGCTGGGGTTTTACGGAGCGCGTGGAACAGTGCGCTGCCGCGTGATGGATGCTGTGCGGCGGCGCATCGAGGGCGCCAAGGCTGCCGCCTTTTTTGAACAGTGGCTCGCTGCTTGATGCCGCAGCGGCCTTGCGGCCTGGAGAAGAAGTCCCGGCAGGTTCGGGTTAGGCTATTCACTGACAATCGTAAGATGGGGATAGATTTTTTGTAGTCCTGCGCGCCAGCCGCGCCAAAATTGTCTCGTGGCATTTGGATCCTGAGTGACGTGAATTCCGTCGAGGCCCGCCGTTTCCACCCACCAAATGCCGTTCTGCAATAAGTAAAGCGCGACAAGCGGATTCTCCGTTTCCAGAATCAGTTTGGCGTTGGGAGAATCCCCGGACGGCTTCGGAACATTGCCGAGATGATTCGGCACCGCACCAAGCCATTCAACAAGCGGAGGTTTTGCCACCCAGGGATGGCGCGCGCTTACGGAGAGCAGCTCCAGATCGAGAATGACCTTCATATTCTGTGCGTGCGCGGAGGCGACGAGGTCTTGAAAATCCTTCAGCGAGCCGAGATGCGGATTGATCGAGTAGAAATCAAGCACAGGATGAGCGTGATTCTCCGGCTCCGGATCCTGCAGGGTGATTGGTGCCAGCCGGAGTCCGGTTACGCCGAGATTTTTCAGTTCCATGAGGTGCTCACGAATCTGGCGGAGATCGCCCACGAAATGGGTGCCGGCCTTCGACTCATCTCGCAACCTGGGCGCCGCACCAGATTTGTCGTTGGCAGGCTCTGCTTCGGCAAGGGGCGTTGGCACGATGAAGTAGGGAACGTTTCCCGATGGAAGGCCTTGAAATCTTCCCGTTGCAGCGATGCTGGCGGCAAGTGGCAGCTCGAACGAGGCTGGCCCGCCCGCCGTCTTGATGCGGCAGACGGCAGTTCCCGATCGCGTCTCAGGCCCGAACTTCAGCCAGATGAAAAGATAATCGCCCCGCGCGGTCGCCTGCGTGCGCGTTACGCGAAGGGTCGGAAGGTTGCAACTGACGTGCGTCGCTTCCAGATCGTGTCCGGACACGATCAGCAGGAGTTCGGGCGTGAGGCCTATCCACCAGGTTGGCGGTTCGACTTTTGTGACTTCAGGAGCAGAGGATGATTGTTGCGGGGCGGCGTGGAGTAGTGTTGGTCTGTAAACCATCCCCGCGACAATCGTCAGGAAAACAAAAAGGCGCAGGACTGGAAGATGCGCGTGTTTCCTGAAAGATGCCGGAGATGGCTTCACTCCGAAAGGATAAGAAAATCAGGGGCGGCGCGCCAGCATTTCGTCTTTGGCGAGGAGCGCTGGCACGACTGGGAGATTTTATGGGCTAGCGATGCCCGTCAGTCCTTCGGGGAACGAGATGGGGCCGACTCGGTAAAGATCAACCTACCGAAGGCTTCGGGAATGTGAAAGTTCGGTTGCGGGGTGCCGGTTGGACGCCATGCCGAGTAGAAACGCGGCTCCGCGGAACCTTCGACGCGATAAAAATTTACTTTCCATATGGCCGCCGGATCGAAACGCGCGACGAGGCTTTTCATCGGTAGGGACAATTCTGCCACCCACAGTTTTTTCTTCTCATCGATTTGTGTGCGGCGCTTCAGCCCGCTTTGCAGGTCGTGCTTTTCGCCCGGGGCGACCTCCAGGTCAATCCAAAAACCGTTTGGGCTAATTTCGAATTCCTTGTAGTGGCGTGGGTCGGAAGAATCGGGCTGGAGAAATACTTCGGCGACGTCGCGGTCCCAGAGCAGATCGCGGCGGCCGTTCGGTTCGGCGTCGGAAAAGGCTGTAATCTCGCGATAGCGTGCCTGAAAACTAAGATAAAGTGTCTCCGAGGTCCAGAGCAGCTGCACTTCTGTTTCGCGAAGCGCATCGGCATTCTTGCCCTGCCAGTCCGCATCGAAGCGAAGCGCCGACGCCCTCTCCCACGCCATGGGAGGCGGGAATCCTTGTGAATCCGTCGTGCCGAGGAAGCGTACGGCCGTAGCGGTATCCGTGGTCATTGGATGATCTCTTCCGATGTTGCCATAAGGGGTTCCCGCGTTCCGAAGCTCGCGTCCCCGGGATGACGAAGGAATCAAGCACGGACGGATCGAGGAGGAACGCGAGAGGATGGAGTACCAGCTTCCAATCGCTGGAGGGCTCGGCAGTGCCGCCGCGAGAGTTGCTCTGCAGCACGGAACGAGGCACAGAATCATCCACAACTTCGATTTTCCTTTGACGATCGAGTCCATTCGGCCTTCGCACGCTGGCGGACAGCCTTGAGCATACGCTCGAACAAGAAATCGCGCACAGAGACAGCATTTTTCTTTTGTTGAGGCCAGCCAGTTGCTGCGCCCCCGCAAACTGATTGCACACGCCGGGATTCTCTCATCCAGGACTCTTGGAATCGCCGTGCTAGCATCAGATTTGGTTCATTGGCGAGTGCCCGGTGACAACGCCGGCGCGCGCAATCCCCAGGAGGGCAGGTATGATGGAGCCGGTCAAAACAGAAGCATTTCTGGCGCAGCCCGAGAAGCGGAAGCCGGAACAATTTCAGTTCATCAAGATGAAAATAGACGGCGGCGTCGCGCACATGACGCTGGACCGTCCCGAGCACAATCTTCTGAACGAAGCAATGCTGCGGGAACTGGCAGATGGTATCAGCTTCGCCGGTGAACGCAATGACGTGAAGCTCATCCTTCTCGATTCCGCCTGCAAGGTGTTTTGCGGAGGCATCGATATTGGCGAATACACGTCGCAGAGAGTCTTCCAGATGCTCGACGCTTTCCACGCCGCATTCTCCGGCATGCTCGAAGCGGCCAAGCCGGTAGTTTGCGTGGTAAACGGCCCCGCTATCGGCGGAGGCGCGGAGCTGGCGGCATTCGGTGATCTGGTGATCGCCACGCCGAAAGCGCGCTTCGCACAGCCGGAAATTTCCATCGGCATCTTTCCGCCGCTCGCTTCGACGATCTTGCCGTTCCTTGTGGGACCGAAGACGGCGCTCGAGCTGGTGTTGACGGGAGAAGCGGTGACGGCAGAGCGCGCGCTTGAATTAGGCCTCGTGAACCGTCTCGTTCCCGAGTCGAAGGTCGAGCAAACAGTGAATGACTTGGTATCTCGCATCACAGAGCACTCCGGCCCCGTGCTGGCAATGGCGAAAAAGGCGATTCTCGGGGGCATGGGGATGTCATTACGCGATGGCCTGAAGCACTCCAGGGATATCTTCCTCAATGAGCTTTACCGGCTTGAGGACTCGCAGGAAGGCCTGCGCGCGCTGGTCGAAAAACGCAAACCGAACTGGAAGAACCGCTAATATTGCAGGGACGGTTTCTCGAACGCACGTTGACACACCCGCTGACGCGGAATACACTCGTCTTTCAATTTGCAGGCAGGGGAAGCGGGGAAGGCCGTGCAAATCGGCCGCGGTCCCGCCACTGTGATCGGCTGAAAGGCCGTAAGCCAGGCTACCCTCCCTTGCCGCAGAGGCCCGCGCTCTTCGCGAGAAAGAGCGCCGGCGGAAGCCCCAGGTTGTCTCGTGGGGCTTTTTTGTTGTGAACTTGTCGTGATCTCGATAGAGGAGATTCGTGCAACGGGAATTGCGCCTTCAGGTTCCACGTGTCGCGTGCACTGCGCTCGTGATGTTGTTGCTGTGTACAGGATCAATGCGCGCACAATCCTCCGCGCCGGTCCCTGACGTGGCCCACGCCGGACGGGATGTCATGGACGAGGCGGGCCGTACGGTCCGGATTCCGCAACCGGTGCAGCGCATCGTCTCGCTCGCGCCGAGCCTGACGGAAACGATCTATGCCCTCGGCCTGCAGGATCGCCTAGTGGGCGATACGGATTACTGCGATTACCCCGATGATGCGCAGAAAAAAACAAAAGTAGGCGGCGCCATCAATCCGAATCTAGAGCAGATTGCGGCGCTGCGGCCAGACCTCGTTCTGGTCACGAAAAGTTTGAACCGCTATGATACGGTGCGCGCGCTGGATAGCTTGGGAATTCCCGCGTTTGCAACCGATCCACACACCGTAGATGAAATTGTTTCTTCGACCGAGCGGCTTGCGGAAATTCTCGGAGCGCGCGAATCTGGCAACGCGCTGGCTTTGGACCTGGAGCATCGTCTTAGTGACCTGAAGCAGCGTCTCGCCGCGTCTCCGCCGCGTCGCGTTCTGTTCGTCGTTTGGGCGGAGCCGCTCATCTCGATCGGAAAGGACACTTTTATTGCCGATGCGCTACGCAGGGCCGGGGCGATCTCCATCGTGGACTCTGCGCAGGGCTGGCCGCAAGTGAATCTCGAGGAAGTCGTGAAGCTGCAACCTGAATACCTCGTTTTTGCGACTGGGCACGGGGAAACCGGCGCCCGCGATATTGATATTTTCCCCAGTTTGCCGGGATGGCGGCTTCTGGACGCGGTGCGCAACCGGAGATTTGCCGTGATCAGCGATGCGGTGAACCGCCCCGCGCCTCGAATTGTCTCCGCCATCGAAGATCTCGCGCGTCAACTGCACCCTGAAGCTTTTATCGAAGTGCAGGAGAAGGGAAAAACCGAAAAAGAAATTCCACCGAAGAGTGAGCGCCCCTCGACTGATCTCGCGCCCAGAGCGACGGACCGCGAAATACCCTCACATGAGGCTTGCGCATGCGCCCACTGACGCTGCAACGCCTCCTCCTACGCTGTGCGGCGCTTGCCGCGGTGCTTTTTGTTGTCGTGGTGATTGCCCTAAAGCTCGGCGCAGTACCTGTGTCGCTCTATGGCCTCGGGCGCGATTTGATCCGGGTGATGTTGGGCCAGAGCAGCGGACTCTCGACAGACTATGGAATGATCGTGATTGATATCCGGCTGCCGCGCATTCTGCTCGGAATCGTGGTCGGCGCATCACTCTCCGTCGCCGGCACAAGCTTTCAGGCATTGCTTCGAAATCCGTTGGCGGATCCTTACGTGCTCGGCGTCTCCAGCGGCGCGGCTCTGGGAGCAATCCTCGCGATAATTGCAGAGCCTCATTTGGCCATCTCACCGGAATTCGCCGCCCTGTTCACACCGCTGGGGGCTTTTCTTGGCGCCGCCACGACGATCGCGGCTGTTTATTTCCTCGGGCGGCGCGAAGGCCAGATTGACAGCAGCACTCTTCTTCTCGCGGGTATCATCAGTGCTTCGTTTCTTTCCGCGATCATCCTGTTTCTCATGACCACGCAGATCGGGCGCGATATGCACGGCATCGCCTTCTGGATCATGGGCGATCTTTCCACGCCTTTGCAGCAGAAATTGCGGTGGGTTTTGGGCGTGGGATTTGTCGCGGCGGCAGGGGCAATCTATACGACCGCATCGGACCTGAATCTGCTCCTTGCCGGCGAAAAAGAAGCTATGCACCTGGGCGTAGACGTGCCGCGCGTGCATCTAGTTGTTTATATCGCAGCCTCGGTGCTGACGGGTTTGGCGGTTTCGGTGAGCGGCGCGATCGGTTACGTCGGGCTGTTGGTGCCGCACGTGATGCGTTTCATCTTTGGCTCTGACCATCGTATGTTGCTGCCAGCAGCGGCGTTCGGCGGGGCCATCGCTGTGGTTATCGCTGACACGCTCGCGCGAACCGTTGTGGCGCCGGCAGAACTTCCTGTGGGAGTAATGACGGCCATGGCGGGCGCACCGCTCTTCATCTACTTGTTGCGTCGGAGGTTCGCATGAGCGTCCCGGCTGCAGCGCGAACCTTTAGTGACGCGGCACGCGCGAGCAGCGATGCTCGCCTGAGCGTCGAGCAAGTCAGCTATGCATATTCGGCGAATCCCGCGCAGGCGCCCCTATTTACGCTGGAGGCCACCAGTTTTCAGGCGCGTCCAGGCGAGATCCTTGCCATCCTCGGCCCCAACGCCAGCGGCAAGTCCACTCTATTGAAATTGATTGCCGGCGCGCTCCAGCCGCTTTCCGGTCGCGTCCTGCTCAACGGTTTTGTCACGCACTCGCTCTCCCCGAAAACCCGCGCCCAGCGCATTGCCATGGTGCAACAGGAGAGTCGTTTGCTCTTTCCATCGCGCGCGTGGGAGTTTGTCCTGCAGGGGCGGCATCCGTATGGGCGGCCGATGCGTTTTGAAACGGAAGACGACGTGATCATCGCGCGCAACGCGCTGGCGCAGGTCGGCGCTGAACATCTCAGCGACCGCTGGATGGACCAAATCTCCGGTGGCGAGAAGCAGCGGGTCATCCTGGCGCGCGCGCTGGCGCAACAGCCGCTGCTCCTGCTGCTCGACGAGCCGACGCTGCACCTTGATATCGGCGCACAGGTCGATCTGCTGGATGAGTTGAGGCGGCTCGCGGCGGAGAACCGCTATACCGTCGTGGTGGTGACTCACGAGCTGAATCTTGCCGCCGAATATGCGGACCAGGTTGTACTGCTCCAACGCGGTAAGAGCCTGCGCATTGGCCCGCCCGCAAGCGTTTATCAGCGCGAATTGCTCGAACAGGTTTTCCAGACGCCGCTCAGCGTGGAGCCAGGTTCATCAGGGCGCCCGCGCGTGAACGTTTTATCTGGAAAGTAAGCGGCCCGATTTGTGTGTACCTCGAAGCCGCGGATTTGCATCGCGGCACAACGTAACCCATAGCGGGCGGCGACGCCCCATCACAATCACCGTGGACTTCGTGCACGGGAAGACGGTGCGTTGACTCCGGTTGAATGGGGTCAAACGTGAGTAAGCCGTCGCCGCCGCGCGACTGTAAGGCGGAAAAAGTAAGCACGCAGGCCACTGCGGCGAATCGCTTGAATGGAGGCGGCGCCGCGGGAAGGCTGTGTGCTGGCCCCGATGAAATTGGGGCTTGCAGTACCGCCAAGCCAGGAGACCGGCGAAGTCCGCAGCCCGCGCGATTGTTTCTTGATCGCCAGGCCAGCCTTCAACTCCCGCGCGAGAGGGAGCGGAGGAAAAAATGACGAAACGCCGCTATATCTTCCTTTTTGTTTTTGCTGTTGTTTGCTTAGTTCCGCACTTTGCTTCCGCGCAATCCAGTAAGACCCAGAAAAAACCGGATGCCAGCCAGAATCAAACGCAGAAAGTTACGCTCCAGGGAAAAGTGTTTGATCCCGACGACCGCATCGTTTCCGGGGCTCGCGTCAGTTTGCTTGCCGGATTGACGCCGGTGGAAGAACGAGAAACCGGCGCCGACGGGCAATATCGCTTTGAAAACTTGGCCGTCGGGAAATACACGTTACTGGCCAACTTGGCTGGTTTCTCAACTCTTTCAACCGGCATAGAGCTTCAACCGGGAGAAACACGCACAGCCGATTTACCTCTGAAAGTGAGTGCGCTGGAAGAACACGTTGTTGTATCCGCCTCGATAGGTGGGGCGCTCGCTCCCCAGATTGGCTCATCGGTCAGCGTCATCACGCAGCAAGAAATCGCGGACCGGGGCGCGGAGAGCGTTCTTGAAGTTCTTCGCGGGCTTCCGGGGGTGGAAGTCAATCAAGGCGGCCGGCATGGCGGAGCAACCAGCGTTTTCATTCGCGGGGGCAACTCGGACTACAACTTGGTGATGATCGACGGCATCCAGGTAAATCTGTTCGGAGGCGATTTCGACTTCGCTTCGCTAGCTGCCGATGGCGTAGACCACGTTGAGGTGTCGCGCGGCCCGCAAAGTGCGCTTTACGGTTCCAATGCGGTTGCGGGCGCCGTCGACATCGTCAGCGAGAGGGGCGAAGGCCCGCCACATTTTTCATTCCTCGCGGAGGGCGGAAGCTTTACCACTCGGCGATTCGCCACTGGAGGGAGCGGCCTCACGCGCGGTTTCAGTTGGGCATATAACCTCTCGCGGCTCGATTCTGGAGGCGTAGTCCCTAATGATCGCTACCGCAATCAGAGCTCGTACCTGAGTCTCGGATATTCGCGCACCCCGAAGCGCCAGTTCACTTGCCACTTTTTTGGGAATGCCAATGATGTCGGCGCGCCGGGCCCCTACGGTTCCGATCCGGACCATCTCTTTCCCGGTATCGATACGGTTTCCCGTGACAAACAAAATTTATTCGCATACCAGGCGAGCTACTCCGAGCAGTTCACCAGCCGTCTAAAACAAGTTTTTTCTGTGAGCGTGTCCCCGGACCGCTCCTTCTTCCATTCACCGTTCGGTGATTCCTTCCTGCAAAATCTGCGTGTAGTGGCCAATAGCCATGGCGAGGTGACGGTTTCATCCAAAGATCTCCTCGTCTATGGTTTCGAATACAACCACGAGCAGGTGCGGGACACCTTCATCGCCGATGCCAAGAACACCCCTTTCGTTCTTCCGCGTGCGAGTTATGCCTACTTTGCAGAAAATCGATGGAATCCCACGAGCCGGTTGTTCCTGACCACCGGACTCCGAGTGGACGATCTCCGTACGGATGCGCTTCCACGTGATGCATTTGGGTCGCGGCCCTTCTTGCCCGCAAATTCGGCGGTCAAAATCAATCCACGCGTAGCTGTTGCGTATCTGCTGCGTAGCCCGAAGACCGGGAGTTGGCTCGGCGCTTCGCGGCTCCACGGGAGTTTCGGCACCGGCATCCGCGCACCCGGCGGATTTGATCTAGCGTTCACCAACAATCCTAAACTCAAGCCGGAAAAAAGCATCAGCTTCGACGCCGGAATCGAGCAAAGACTTGTCAACGACCGCGCGGTGTTCGATATCACGTATTTTTACAACCGCTTTAAAGACCAGATTGTCGTTCTCGGTGGCAACCTGCAAAACCTCAGCACGTTCACTTCGGACAATCTGGCGAATTCGCGAGCGCAGGGGGTGGAGACAAGTCTGCGGCTTCGCCCATTCCGCTCTGTCGAAGTGGCTGCCGAATATACCTGGCTCGATTCGGGCATCCGGGCGCTCGATGGCAGTACGCTCGTGCAAACTCCTTTTGCAGTTGGTCAGCCACTTATCCGCCGCCCGCGCAGCTCCGCCGGGTACAACATCACCTGGCGGCACAAGCGCCTCATGGTCAATACCAATGCTTACATCCGGGGCGGAGTCCTCGACGTTGAGCCGAATGACGGGACTTTCGCCTGTTCGCTTGGCTTGCCTTGTTTGTTTCGCAATGGGGGTTATGTCCTCGAGAATGCCGGATTTTCCTACGAATTGCCGCGAGGAGTGGAGATTCATGGACGGCTCAACAACTTCTTGAATCAAAAGTATGAAGAGGCTTTGGGCTTTCCGGCACTGCACCTCAACTTTATGACGGGAATTCGGTTTCACTTTCCGGCTCGGTAGTCGAGGGGCGCGGCAATATGCCCATACGCGACTTACATCCCCGGGAACGCATGGAAGCGAGGGAACGCGAACCAGTCCTCTTTTGCTGGAGCGGAGGCAAAGACAGCGCCATGGCCCTGCACGCGCTGCTCCAGCGGAACGACATTTGCATCACCGGGTTGCTCACCACCGTGACGGAGGGCTACGAACGCATCAGCATGCACGGCGTGCGGCGCGAGCTTCTGGAGCGGCAGGCAGAATCGATCCGCCTGCCGCTCCACGAAGTGCTCATTCCGCAGCAGTGCGTGAATCCAATCTACGAGGCACGCATGGAAGAGGCTTTGCGCGCGCACTATGACAACGGTGTTCGAAAGGTCGCCTTCGGCGACATTTTCCTCGAAGACTTGCGCGTTTATCGCGAAAAAAACCTCGCGCGTATGGGCATGACCGCGCTTTTCCCCATATGGAAACGCGACACGCGCGAGCTCATTCGCACTTTCCACTCTGATAAATTCCGCGCCATTGCGGTCTGTATTGATAGCAAAGTCCTCGACCGCAGCTTTGCCGGGCGCGAACTGGACGAAGCCTTCTTCCGAGATTTGCCGCCCCAAGCCGATCCCTGCGGCGAAAACGGCGAGTTTCACACTTTCGTTTTCGACGGGCCGATTTTTCGTACACCGATTCCTGTTCGAACGGGGGAGATTGTCGAACGGGATTCCTTTGTGTTCTGCGATTTATTGCCGCTGAAGGAGGAGGTACTCAAATGAGAATGTCAGTTTCCGATCGAGATGGAATGTATCTTCGAACATTCCTCGCCCTGATCATGATCGTGCTCGCCGCCGTGCTGCGAATCGTGCCCCATCCGTGGAACTTCGCGCCGATTGGCGCCATGGCGCTGTTTTCCGGCGCGATGGTCCGAGACCGACGCCTAGCGTTTCTCTTCCCTTTGTTCACGCTCCTTGCCGGCGATCTTTTCATCGGCTTCCATAAGTTGATCCCCATCGTGTATGCCAGCACTCTGGTGAGTGTGGCCCTGGGATTCCTGTTGCGAACTCGGCATGCACTCGGGCGCATCGTGGGTGTGACACTGCTGGGAGCCATGCAGTTTTTCCTCGTCACCAACTTTGGCGTCTGGTTGCTCCTGAATACCTTTCCGAACACGGCGGCTGGCCTGTTGGCCTGCTATATCGCGGGCGTTCCTTTATTCTGGAATACGCTTGCGGGTGACGCCCTCTATGTGACTCTGTTGTTTGGTGGATTTGTCTTGGCCGGCCGTCTTTTTCCTGTACTTCAGGCACCGCTCGGCCAACGCGCCTGAAACTTGCTCTCGTGTTCCACGTGACTGGGTGACGCAAGGGCTGATGCTATAATCTTCGTTCCGATATGGCGAAATCGACTTCAGAGGCGGCATCCATCGTGCCGGAAGTGCTGGCGAAATATGAGCCCGTGATCGGGCTCGAGGTTCACGTCCAGCTTCTGACCAAGACCAAGATTTTCTGCGGGTGCTCGGCACGATTCGGCGATCCGCCGAATACCAATGTTTGCCCGGTTTGCCTCGGATTGCCCGGAACGCTGCCGGTCCTGAACAAACGCGCGGTCGAAATGGCCATGCGTGCTTCCCTGGCGCTGAATTGCACCGTCCGCGAACATTCCCGCTTCGCGCGCAAGAATTACTTTTACCCGGACCTGCCCAAGGGCTACCAAATCTCGCAATACGAGCTTCCGCTCGCGACGGGTGGCTGGATCGAAATCGAGCATGACGGCGTAAAGAAACGCGTCGGCATCACGCGCCTGCATCTGGAAGAAGACGCCGCGAAGAATCTTCACGAAGGCTTCGCGCAGTCAGCGCAGAAGGCGTACATCGACTACAACCGCTGCGGCACGCCGCTCACCGAAATTGTTTCCGAGCCGGACATACGCACACCGGCGGAAGCTTACGCGTATCTCACGACGTTGCGGCAGATTCTTCTCTACACCGGCGTGAGCGACTGCAACATGGAAGAAGGCTCACTCCGCTGCGACGCCAACGTGAGCGTGCGCCACCGCGGCTCGAATGAATTCGGCACCAAGGTTGAAGTGAAAAATCTCAACTCCTTCCGCTATCTGCAAAAGGCGCTGGAGTATGAGATCGAGCGCCACATCGGCGTGCTCGAAGGAGGCGGACGCATTTCCCAGGAAACGCGGCTATGGAACCAGGCCGCGGGCCGCACCGAATCGATGCGCTCAAAAGAAAAGGCGCACGATTACCGTTACTTCCCGGAGCCGGACCTGCTACCCGTCCACATCAGCGCCGCGTGGCGCGAAGAGGTTCTTCGCACGCTTCCCGAGTTGCCCGAAGCCAAGCGTGCCCGCTTCGTCAGCTCCTACAGCATCACTCCCTATGACGCGGATGTGTTGACGGGAACGCAAGCACTCGCGGATTATTTCGAATCCGTCGTGAAAGCCGGAGCCCCAGGTAAGGCTGCGGCTAACTGGATACAAACGGAACTTCTCGGTCGGCTCAATGAAGCTGGCAAGGGAATCGATCAAAGTCCTATATCCGCGAAACACTTTGCCGAAGTGATCCTACTCTCCACAGAAGACAAAATGACCGCGTCGGGCGCGAAAGCGGTCCTTACAAAAGTATTCGAAACCGGCCGGCCGCCCTCTGAGATTGCCGCAGAGGAAGGTCTGACAAAGATAAACGACCTGAATGTTATTGAGGAAGCCGCCCGGGAAATTATCGCCAAGAATCCGGACAACGTCGCCAAATTCAAATCTGGCAACGAAGGCGTCTTCAAGTTTTTCGTGGGCCAGGTCATGCGCGCCACGCGCGGCCAGGCCAACCCGCAGGCCGTCAACGACATCCTGCGTAAACTGCTCTCCTGATTTCGCTTCCGAGAGGATCACATGGCAAAAGCATCCGCGGATGTACCGAGAGTCGGTGACAAAGCCCCGGACTTCCATCTAAAAGCAGACGACGGTAAGGAAATCTCGCTGAAAGACTTCAAAGGCAAGCGCGTGCTCCTCTTTTTCTTTCCAAAAGCCAACACTTCCGGTTGAACGGTCGAAGCGTCCGAGTTTCGTGACGCCAAAGCGAAGTTCGATAAGCTGGGTGTGGTTATCCTTGGGGTAAGCGCCGATTCCGTGAAAGCACAGGTGGGATTCAAGGAAAAGCAAAAGCTCAATTTCCCGCTGCTGAGCGATCCGGAACACAAAACGATCGAAGCCTACGGTGCCTGGCGAATGAAAAAGTTCATGGGCAGATCGTTCATGGGCATCGCCCGCAGTTCCTTCCTCATCGGGCCGGACGGAAAGATCGAAGAAATCTGGGACAACGTGAAGGCCAAGGGCCATGCCACCGAAGCTCTTGCGGCAACTGCGAAGAAGTAGCGGCCTTTGCGCTGCCAAACGGCGGCATTCGAATACAAAAACAACGAGGGGCGGCTCCAAAGTCGCCCCTCATTTCTTTTCGAGAGAATATGCGCGTCAGTCAATCGAAACAGCGGCACGGGTCGTAAATGCTAGACGCGTCTCCGCCGGGAATACAATGTCCTTCTTGCCCGTCGCGGCAGCACCCGCAGTGCCTGCGCCCGCTCCAGCCGCTGCGCCGATGGCCGCGCCCTTGCCGCCTCCTGCCAAGGCCCCAATCAGTGCGCCTGCGCCGGCACCGCCGCCAATGAAGGCCGTGTCGCGCTTGCCTTTGCCGCCCAGGGTCTTTCCAGCAGAACTTGTCGCAACCTCATAGGTTTTTCCGTGTACCGTCACGCTGCGGAGCCGCAGCCAGAGCTTTGCGGGAGTCGATAGCCTGCCCGAAGCCTGCACGCTGCTGACGCTCAATTTCGCCGCCGAGCCTCTCGGGATGATCACCCTGCCGCCGGACGTGACATCCCTCGAAACCGTTCCTGTCACGGTCTGGCCCACCTTCGCGTCCTTGGAACTAACGGATTGATCGATCGTAACGCTGATGGTCGTGCCGGTGGGAACCGACTCCGCCGCGAACGCCAGCATAGGCAGCGCTAGAGCACCAATCAAAGAAATTGCGGTCATTCGAATTCGAACATTCATCTCCGTCACCTCACTGAAGAATTCTGGACTGATGATTCAGTCTAGCAGGAAGCAGAAAACCGCGGCATACGCTGTGCTAGAAGTGAAACAGCAGTTCTTCCGAATCTGTGCCTGCCGATTCAATCAGCAGGTTGTCGATCAGGCGGGTTTTTCCAAGGAAAACGGCAAGGAGTGCATAGCAAGACCGGCGCACGTGCGTTACTGGCTCGAAGGTGCGCGCATCAACAATTTCTGAATAATCCACGCTCGCGAGCGGTTCCGACTCCAAAACTTTCCGCATCACGGCCTGCAATTGGAGCGCATCGCGCGCGCCCGCGGCCATTTCGCGCCGCGCCGCGTCCAGCGCACGATACAGCACGGTTGCCGCGCGGCGTTCATTTGCATCCAAATACGCATTGCGCGAGGAAAGCGCCAGCCCGTCCGGCTCGCGCACGATCGGGCAAACAACGATCTCCGTATCCAGATTCAAATCGCGAACCATCTGCTGGATGAGCCGCGCTTGCTGTGCGTCCTTCCGTCCAAAGTAGGCGAAGTGCGGCTGGACAATTTCAAGAAGTTTCAGCAGCACGGTGGTCACGCCGCGGAAATGCCCAGGCCGCGAACGTCCCTCAAAACGCTCGCTCAATCCTTCCACATGGACGTAAGTGCTGAAACCCGGCGGATATACTTCGGCCGGTTCCGGCGCGAAAAGCTCGTCGACACCCGCCTCGGCGAGCTTCTCCACATCCGTTTCGAATGAACGCGGATACTTCGCGAAATCTTCGTTTGGGCCAAATTGCTTGGGGTTCACAAAAAGGGAAGCGATCACAGGCGAGCAATCCTGTTTTGCGCGCTTTACAAGAGAAAGATGACCTTCGTGCAACGCGCCCATCGTCGGCAGCAAACCCACGAGGCGGCCCTCCGCGCGCGCCTGCCGCGCGTGTTCTTTCATCCAGGCAATCGTTCGAATTGTTTCCACAGGGCAGGATTTTAAAAAGAAACTAGGCGCCGGCCGCCGCCGCGCGCTCGCGATAGAAGTGCATCAAGTCGGTCAAGATCGGCTGCGCGCCAAGCTGCCGCAACAGCGTCGTCACCTGGCCGCGATGATAAGTGCCATGATTAACCAGATGCTGCATCGATTGCCAGAGCGGATTGCGATACACGCCGAATTTCAGCGTTTTATATTCCATCACGCGATCGAGGTCCGCCTGCGTGAGTCCGCGCACAAAACCCAGCAAGCGCGCCTCGTGCTCGAGCCAGCGCTCGCGAAGGCTCGCAAGATTCGCGAATTGAGTGACATCCGGCAATGAAGCGGGTGAGCGCCCCTGAAATCGCTCCAGCCAGATCCATTCTGCACCGTGGATATGCGCCAGGGTGTCGCGCACCGATGCGAAGCTTGAACCGAGCGGCTTCGTAATTTGCTCCGGCGTGAGTGCCGCTGCCGCGTCCATCGTCCGGCGGTTCGCCCAGGCGTTGTAGTCATACAACTGGCGAATATCTCCCGGCGACATGGTTCACCCCTCTTCGTTTTGCAAACTATGTTCTCGGCTTAGCTTGCGATGTAAATTGCCTTGCCGCTCTTCGTCGCCTGCGGCGCATGGTAAGACTCCGCATCAGATGGGAAGCTGCCGTTGCGGACGTCCTCGCAGTACTCGCGCACGGCATTCGAAATGATCTCGCCGACGTTTGCATACTTCCGCGCAAATTTCGGCGGGGCGCTAAACGTCAGGCCAAGCAAATCATGAATAACGAGTACCTGGCCATCGCAGTCCGGCCCCGCACCGATGCCAATCGTCGGGATGCGCAGTTCGCGTGTAATCTGCGCCGCAAGCTCGCGCGGCACGGCTTCGAGTACCACCGCAAATGCTCCGGCGGCCTCGACGGCACGCGCGTCGCGCAGCAATTGTTCCGCCGCGTCCGGCGTTTTGCCTTGGACGCGGTATCCGCCAAGGGCATGGAGCGACTGTGGCGTTAATCCGACGTGGCCCATCACGGGAATTTCCGCTTCCGTCAGCCGCGCAATCAGCTCCAGCCGCCGCTCGCCGCCCTCGATCTTCACCGCTTCCGCGCCCGCTTCCTTTACGAAACGCATCGCGTTGCGCAGCGATTCCGCGTTGTCGGCGTGATAGCTGCCATAAGGCATGTCCGCAACAACCAGGGCGCGGCGCGTGCCGCGGCGTACCGCCCGGGTGTGGTGCAGCATCTCCTCGATCGTCACGGGTAGCGTGCTTTCGTACCCGAGCACGACCATCCCGAGCGAATCGCCAACGAGCACGACGTCCACGCCAGCTTCGTCGAGCAAACGCGCCGTCGGATAGTCGTATGCCGTCAAGCAGGTGATTTTCTCTGCGATGGATGGGGAGCCTGCAGCCAAGGACTTCCTCTGCAGGAGATCCGGCACGGTAATTTTTCCGTTGCCCGCGTTCGGAACAACACTCATGTTGGCCTCCGGTGCCGTTCCCTGACAATGGGATACAGCCCTGTACCTTACGTTTTCAAAGGATAGCAAACCCCGCCGCGATTGACCACAGTTTTTGACGCCAGGGCCTTGACCTTTAGGCCCCACGCGGCGCTTGCGCGCGGCCCTTCCACTGTCCGCCGCGGCCGTGCCAATAGCGTACGGCGGAAAGCCACGTCGCGTACGAGTAAAAAATCGCCGCAAGCGGCAAAAGCGGCGCCCAAAGCGGTGAGAGTCGATAGAAGCGCACCATTGGAAGAAATGACACCGACATGAGGGCCCACGCCGCCGCGCCAAGAATCCGAGCTATCGAATCGCGCGCAGAGAAAACAACAACTGGGGCGATGTAGGTGAAAAACATGCCGACGAACGTGCCGAGCAACACGAGCACCGAACAACGTAGCTGCGTGAAGGCCGTGCGCGCGATCATGTCGCGGATTTGGCCGAAGCTGCCATAGACGCGAAGGCTGACGCTCATGCGTGTCAGCCCCATCCAGACACGTCCTCCGTTCTTCTTCACCGCCTGAGCCAGGGCGCAGTCATCAATTACCTCGCCGCGGATCCTCGCCAGCCCGCCGATGCGCTCAAGCGTCGAACGCCGGAGAAGAATGCAGCCGCCCGCAGCCCCGGCGGTGCGTGCGTCAGTGTCAGCGATCCAGCTCGGCGGATAGAGCTTGAGGAAAAAATAGAGAAAAGGTGGAATCAACGCGCGCTCCGGGAGCGTCCTCGTCTGCAGCATCACCATGAGAGAAGCAAGATCGAGCTTGCTCGATTCCGCTCACGCGACGAGCGGCCCCAGCGTATCCGGTGCATGAACTACATCCGCGTCGGTGAACCAATAAAATTCAGGAGCATCTTTTGCTGTCTGCGTCACGCCTTCGTTGAGTGCCCAGAGCTTGCCCGTCCATCCTGCAGGAAGCGGCGCCGCCGTGTGAATCGAGATTCGCTCCGACGCGCCATACTCCGCTCCAGCGCGTCGCGCGAGCTCAGCAGTGCCATCTTCGCTGTGATCGTCCACAACGACAATTGAGAAATCACCTGGATAATCCTGCCGAACCAGCGCAGCGACCGCCCGCCCGATCGTTTCCGCTTCATTCCGCGCGGGCATCACGGCTACGATGCGCGGCCATCGGTTAAGCGGAACGACTATTGTTTGGTCGTTGTCAAACGCGCGCAGGCGCCAGAACCATCCTCGCGCAAAAACGAGGTAGATCCAGATGGCCAGAGATACAGCCGCGATGAGGATGGCCGCAGAAGGCACACTTCATTCTGCAACGAGCCGGGGTTATGCCGCTAGGCGAGCTCTTCTGCGCGGATCGGCAACCGGCGGATGCGTTTCCCCGTTGCCGCAAAAATGGCGTCACACACAGCGGGTCCTACGACCGGCAAACCCGGCTCGCCAAATCCCGTCGGTTCTTCCTTGTAGCCAGGGATACGGGCGGGCGTTTAAGCAGCAGATTTCGCTTTGCCGGATTGCAGTGCCGCAGCTTTATGAATGGCCTTGCGGATGCGCTGGTACGTGCCGCAGCGGCAGATGTTGCCGCTCATGGCATCGTCAATGTCGGCGTCGGTGGGGTTAGCTTTCTTCGCGAGCAGCGCGACGGCGGACATAATCTGTCCGGACTGGCAGTAGCCGCACTGCGGTACGTCCTCCTCCATCCAAGCTTGCTGGACCGGATGGCTGCCATCCACGGACAATCCCTCGATCGTCGTGATCTTCTTGCCCGCCACGCTCGAGATTTGCGTAACGCACGAGCGCGTGGCCTCTCCGTTGATGTGCACGGTGCACGCCCCGCACAGCGCCATGCCGCAGCCAAACTTCGTGCCGGTCATGTTCAGCGTGTCGCGCAGCACCCACAAGAGCGGCATATCCGGGCTGACGTCCACCGTTTGTGGTTTGCCGTTTAGAGTGAAGCTGATGGCCATGGAATCCTCCCTCAGGCAGAACGTTATCCTACAACAGTTCCCCGTCTAAATAGAAATCCTGGATGAATATCCGCGGAATATCGTCTAGCCATCTCGCAAATCTCCGGCGCGGATCGGCAGCCTCCGGATGCGCCTGCCAGTGGCCGCAAAAATCGCGTTGCCGACCGCCGGGGCGATCGGCGGCACACCGGGCTCGCCGCAGCCGCCTGACGGATCCGAGCTCGGCACAATATATACGTCAATCACCGGCGGGGCGTCGCACAGGCGGAGGACTTCGTAGTCGTGGAAGTTGCTCTGGTCAACGCGGCCCTTCGCGACCGTGATTTCACTCTTGAGAGCCTGCGCCAGGCCGAAGTTCACGGAACTTTGCATCTGGGCTTCGACGCCGAGCGGGTTGATGGCCAGGCCGCAATCGATGGCGCAGACGACGCGATTCACGCAAATGGTTCCTTTGGACGGGTTGCAGGAGACCTCGGCGACCTGAGCGACGAAGCTGCCCCAGCCGAAACCGATGCCGATGCCACGCGCGGCCCCTCCCGGAAGCGACTTGCCCCAGCCGGACTTTTCGGCGGCAAGCTCGATGACGCGCCGCCGGCGCGCGACGTCAAGGGTTCCGCGATTCTGGCCCAGGTCCATTTTTCGCGCGGGCCCCAGCGTGGAGAGCAGAAACTCTACAGGATCACGGCCAGCGGCGTGGGCAGCTTCGTCGAAGAAGCTGGAAAGCGCGAACTGGTTGCCGGAACTGTCGACGGAGCGCCAGTAGCCGAGAGGCATGCCGGATTCGGCGACCGCGAATTCGAGGCGGAAGTTCGGAATGAATGGCGCGGGGAAATCGAGAGAGTCGACTTGGGCGGCGGCTTGCGGCGAAATGCCGGTGCCATTGTAGAAAGTTTCGATCGAGGGCGAAGAGCCGCGGTGCCGCCAGGAGACCAATCGGCCTCGCGCGTCCAGGCCGGCTTGCAAGACGTGGCAGGCGGCCGGACGGTAGAAATCGTGGCGGATGTCGTCTTCGCGAGACCAGACGACCTGCACGGGCGCACCGGCATCGCGGGAGATGAGGGCGGCTTCGATGGCGTAGTCCTGAATGAGGCGGCGGCCAAAGCCACCGCCGATGAATGTGACGTGGACTTTGACGCGCTCGCGCGGAATGCCGAGCGCGCTGGCGACCGATTCCGCGGCCGCTCCGGGGATCTGTGTGGGCGCCCAGAGTTCGCAGGAATCGCCGCGAACGTGGGCGGTGCAATTGACGGGTTCCATCGTGGCATGAGCGAGGAAGGGCACTTCGTAGACAGCTTCGATTTTCCTGGCGGCGGCCGCATGAGCCTTTTCGAAGTCGCCGTCGCTGCGGATGACGGTTCCCGGCTCGGAAGTAAGGCGGAGCATTTTTTCGCGGAGGCTGGCCGTGGTTTCGGAGGCGGAAGGAGGTTCGTTCCATTCGACCTTGAGAAGTTTTCGGGCTTGCATGGCGGCCCACGTGGAATCGGCGACGACGGCGACGCCCGAACATGTGTAATTGCGGCTGCCAGGTCCTGAGGTTTCGCCGAATTGATGCGTGAGGTGGGCGGACTTGACTTCAAAAACGGCGCGGACGTGCGGAGAGGATTTGACCTCGTCCGCATTGAAGCGGCGCGGCGTGCCGCCATAAACGGGGCTGCGTTCCACGGAAGCGATGAGCATTCCGGGAACGCGGGTGTCGATACCGAATTGCGCGGCGCCGATGATTTTCAGTTTTGTGTCGGTGCGGCGTGTCGGGCGGCCTACAATCCGAAAATCCGCAGGCGGCTTGAGCGGTGGATCCGAAGGCGCCGGAAGCGCCGCCGCGCTCCCGATGAGTTCCGCAAACGCCAGTTCGCGCTTCGACTTCGCGTGCAAGACTCGTCCATTTTCCGCGCGGCATTCCCGGCGATCCACATTGAACTTCTCCGCCGCCGCCGAGATCAACATCTCTCGCGCGGCCGCGCCGGCCTTGCGCAGATTCTCGTAAGACGTTCGAACACTCCCGCTCCCGCCCGTGAGCTGCTCGCCGTATTTCGAATCGAGGTCTGCCTGCAAAACCTCAACGCGCTGCCAATCGCAGCTGAGCTCTTCCGCGACAATCATCGGCAGGGCCGTGCGCACACCCTGTCCCATTTCGGATTTGCCACACCAGATTTTCACCGCGCCGTCCGGCGCAATCTCAAGCCATGCATTTGGCGCGAACGGTTTACTTGCAGGCGAGCCGGCTCTTTTTGGCAGGGATGCGAGGCGGCCCGGCAAATGAAACGTCAACACCAGGCCGGTGCCGGCGGCAGCGGAGGATTTTAGGAAGACGCGACGTGCAATGATCGCGGACATAAACACAGCCCCCAAGGAATCAGACGCGCCGCCGGCCGGGGTGTGAGCAGCCTCAATTGCCTTCGGCGGGGGCGGGCTTGGGCCGGGCTTTGGGAGCTTTTGGCGGGGTTTCCGGCTCGACGCCGCGCCAGCCCACCGCCCGCCCGCTCACTGCTTCCTTCACCGAGCGGAAAAGCACCACATACATCAATTGGCGGTAGTAGAAGCGCTGCAACAGCACCGGAATCAGCAGCGTCCAATCTTCTTTCTTCTCCAGCGCAAATGCAACGACGCAAGTGAGCACGTCGATCAGCAGGAACCCCAGGAAGAACAATACCGAGCGCTCAACGTCCGCCGACGTCCAGAGCTGCGGCAACTGCGCGATGCGAAGTTGCGCCAGCCCCCATAGCACCAGCGAGCCGAGAAACATCAGATCGATGATCGGCGAGATGAGCGGCAACGCAAGCTGAAAAACGAAAATGTTCGGCAGCGCGATCCAGCCGAGCGTGCCGTATTTCGGCCTCAATAACGTGCTGTTGTGTTTCCAGAAAGATTGCAGCGTTCCAAAGGTCCAGCGAAAGCGCTGGCGGATCAAGGCGCCGGGTGTCTCCGGCGCTTCGGTCCAGGCGATCGCTTCTTCGTCATAGCTCACGCGCCAGCCCAGCCGCCGGATGGCGATCGTCAGATCGGCATCTTCCGCCACTGTATCCGCAGTGATTCCTCCCGCCGCATCAATGGCTTTCTTTCTCCACGCGCCCAATGCTCCCGGCACGACGGTGATGCAGTTCAGCAAGTCAAAAGCGCGCTTCTCCATGTTCTGGCTGGTGATGTATTCCAGCGCTTGCCAGCGCGTGAGCCAGCGTGAGCGGTTTCCAACCTTTACGTTGCCGGCCACCGCGCCAGTCTTCGGGTCCGAGAAGTGACGCAGCAATTTTCGTATGGCCTCCGGCTCGACCTCCGTGTCCGCGTCGATGGTCACCACGATTTCCGTGTCTGCCAGGGACGTCGCAAGATTCAGCGCCGCGGCCTTCCCCCGATTCACCTGGTGAATAATCCTCACTCGCTCATCCTGCCCGAAGTGTCTGTCCAGCAATGCGCCGGTGCGGTCCGTCGAGCCATCATTCACCACGATCACTCGCAGATTCGGGAGGTCCGAAGCAAGTACCGATGACACCGTCTGCTCGATCACGTTTTCTTCGTTATGCGCGGGGATTAGAACCGTCACGCTGGGCGGCGGATCGGAGAGCACCGCGCGATCGGGCCGCAATTTCTCGATGAAAGCGAGCAAGCCGATGATTAACGCGCGCCCACTCACCAGTACGATGCCCACCACGAAGATGGTGGCGATGCCCAACCGGAACCATTGCACGATTCCAAAAATAAACCCATCCGCGCGCGCTTCGAATCGTTCTTGCGCTGAAAGCGGCAGCATCAGCTTTTCCCGAGTCTTCCCGAGCAAGCCCGCCACCGAGACGAACTGGTACCCCCGCTCGCGCAGCGCGTCGATGATCTGCGGCAGCGCCGCCACCGTCTGGGCCCGCTCGCCGCCACCATCATGCAGCAGGATGATGTTCCCCTTCTCCACCTGTCTCAAAACGCTGTTGACGATTTCCTTTGCCGGCATCTGGTTCTTTCCGTCCGGCATGCTCCAATCGTCGGGATCGATGCGCTGGCCCACAATCAGATAGCCCATGTCCTGCGCCAGGGGAAGCTGCGCGACTTCTTCCGCATACTCCGGCTGATGATCGATGCCGTAAGGTGGTCGAAAAAGAATCGACTTCACGCCCAGCGTGCTCTCGATGAGCCGCTCGGTGAGGTTTAGCTGCCACTTTAGTTCGGTGTGGGAGATTTCATCGAACTTCGGATGGGTAAACGTGTGATTGCCCACTTCGTGGCCTTCCGCGTATTCGCGTTTGAGTATGTCGGGATGCTGGTTGGCTTCGTCGCCAACCACAAAGAACACGGCAGGCGCATTCTTTTCTTTAAGGGTGTCCAGAATCTTCGGCGTCCAACGCGGGTCGGGGCCGTCATCGAAAGATAATACGACCTTCTTTTCTTTGGTTCCGCCAATTTGATCGATGTCATAGGAAAGCGGATATTCTTCGTAGGTTTCGTCCGTGAAGAGGTCGCTCGCTGCCTCGTAAGTGAAACTGCGGCGCCCCGGTTTAGGCGTGTCCGCGAAATGCCAGATATCACCGTCGCCTTCGAGGCTCAAATCCGGCCCCGGCGGGATATCCGCAATCTTTTGACGAACTGCGTCATCGGGCCGGGTCGTGTCCCAGATCGGCCAGAGAGACGAGTCTGAAGAGCCAAGCCGCCAGAGAGCTGTGCCCTGCACCCCCATCCGCTCACAGACGCGAAGTTGGTTGTAAGCACTCACGGCATCGAGCATCCATACCCTGTGAACATGATTCTGTTCGTCCGAGTACGAGTAGTGCGGGTTCAGTGAGGCGTCATCGAATTCAACATCCGTCTCCGATTCGTAGGCGTGTAGCAGCGCTTCCTGCACGCTGAACTCGGACCCAGACCAGACCCCTTTCTTTGCCGTTTCGCCCCAGTCGTAGGCATAGTTTGCGATACCCACGACAATCTTCTGCGCGGGCACGACTTCGCGCACCTGCCGGAGGTTTTCGACAAACCAGTCCTGTGCCGCGATGGGACCCGGGGGTGAAGTAAGCCAGTGCTGGTCGTAATTCATCAGGATGATCGCGTCACACTGTTTGCCGAAAAATGCGTAGTCGTAGGAGTCATCTCGGGCCGGCAAAGCGATCATAAGTTTCAGGCTGGCGGAGTGCAGAGCGGACGCAAGCTCCGTGGCAAACTGCCGGAAGTGAGCCTGGCTTGCGTCTGGAATTTCTTCGAAGTCGACCACGATGCCGGCCTGGTGGGCTTGAACAGCATATTCGACGACATTCTGAACGAGATTGTGCCGGGAAGCCGGATTTCCAAGAAGCGTGACCATCTCGCCGATGCGCCAGACAACGCCGTCATAATTATCGAGCAGGCCCATCGTCGGCAACTCGACCGGCGGATTGAGTGATCTCATCCACTGGTGCAGCTTGTCTTCTCGCAAAAGAGCGATGGCTTGTGTGGGAGTCGCTATCACAGTCTTTTGGTT
Organism: Candidatus Acidiferrum sp.; assembly: GCA_035544995.1. GTDB lineage: Bacteria > Acidobacteriota > Terriglobia > Acidiferrales > UBA7541 > Acidiferrum. Next base: position 166,413 of record DASZZI010000038.1, on the reverse strand, counting down.
GTGCTCATAATCCACAATCGTTAAAGCGCCGTCCGGCGTAACACCGTGCAACTGCTCGGGGATAAGCAAGTCGATATCTTTGTAGTGTTTTTTCAACGAGGCCAAGCTGTTCGCGTCCCAGCTCACGTAGAAAGCCGATCGCAGGGGATCGTAACTCTCCGGCACCTTACCGATATTCGCCACGCGCCGCTTCCGACCCTCGCGGACCGCCGCCGGCTTCTTCTTCGCTGTTTTCAGGGCGTGAAACGGAGGTTTGATGTCCGGCAGGAGTCCCGCCGGCAGATCCACGCTTGCCGCAATGGTCACAAAGAAATACGACAGCAGCAGCGTCAGCAGCGCGCCGGTGATTTCCATTACGCGCCGCGTGCGGCGCCAGCGTACACGCTCCGCGTCGTAAAATATGGGCCCGCGTTCCTTCATGAATCCTTTTAACCTGGCGGCACGGCAGAGACCTGGTTTGACCCCGGCCCCGCCGGGGTCACTCTGGAAATGTCAGGCCGGGGCAGAGTACGTCTGCTCGATTCCGTCTGCCCTATTGTAAGATGCGTTCCGTTAATGAAGCGAGTTTTCTACAGCCCGTTTGTCGCAATTGCCGTGGGACTTTGCCTACGGCTCTTGTTCCTCCTGAAGTTCCCTTCCACTTCCGGTGACACGGTTCTCTACGAACAAATCGCCACCAACTGGCTCAAGCACGGCACCTATGCGATGGACGTCGGGGGCGCGATCACGCCGGTCGACATACGCATGCCCGGTTACCCCGCATTTCTCGCCGTCATCTACGCCCTCACCGGCCGCACCGGCGAATCTGCCCGCCTGGCAGTCATGCTCGCACAAGTCGCTATCGATCTCCTCACCTGCCTGATCATCGCTGCTCTCGCGGCCCTGCTGACCTCAGGTATTTCCACCAAGGAAAGCGGCAAGCGCGTCTTCACAGCCGCCCTTTGGCTCGCGGTCATGTGTCCATTCACGGCCAATTACACTGCCGTTCCGCTCACAGAAGTCTTCGCGGGTTTCCTCACTGCCGCAACACTTTTGGCGCTGATAGCTCAATTGTGGCATTCGTCTGGAGGGATAGCCTCTCTCTTCAAGACGGAATGGGCCACGAGGCACACCGAGTCCATTCTTGCCGTGTTGGGCGGCTTTCTGACAGGTCTCGGCACTTTATTTCGGCCGGAGACGCCACTATTGTTAGGTGTTTCGTGGATCATCCTTGCATTCGTTTTCCTGAAGTGGCGCCGTTTTCGGTTTTGGGCGCAGTTCGTGGCCCTCTCCGCCGCTGGGTGCCTGCTCCCGCTCCTGCCTTGGGCCATTCGCAACGCCGTGACGCTCCACGAAGTGCAATTCCTCGCGCCGAAGGATTCAAATCTCCCCGGCGAGCTCATCCCCCGCGGCTTCATGAACTGGGAGAAAACCTGGCTCTTTCGCATCAGCGACTGCTATCGCGTAACCTGGAAGCTGAACGATGAAATCATCAATCTCGAAGACATCCCCGCTCGCGCGTTCGATACGCCGGAAGAAAAGCAGCGCGTTGCCGACGTACTCGAACAATACAACGATGACCTCACGCTCACGCCGGAGGAAGACGCCGCCTTCGCCCAGCTAGCCCGTGAGCGTACCGCTCGCCACCCGCTGCGCACCTATCTCTGGCTGCCGGCCGCGCGCGCCATCACGTTATGGTTTTCTCCGCGCATCGAGCGCCTGCCCTACTCCGGCCATGTTTTCCCGCTCGCGCAAACCTGGGAAGACGACCCCGTCGATCAATCCGTTACCATCAGTCTATTTTTGTTGAATATTCTCTACGTCGCACTCGCTATCTGGGGGGCTCTGCGCCTCTGGCGCCACCATCCATCCGCGCGGCCCGCGGTCACCTTCTTTATCGTGTTCTTCCTGCTCCGCACCGCGTTCCTCACCACCGTGGAGGCGCCCGAGCCCCGCTACATGCTGGTCTGTTTCCCCGCGCTGATCGCTCTTGCCGCCCAGCTTTTCGCTCGCCCTTCCGAATCTTAGTAGCACAGACTTTAGTCTGTGCTCTTCTCCCCGCTCGACCTTAGGCTGAAGCCCGCTCATCTACCGCTCTTCTGCTGGCTCTGGATGAATCGTGACCCGCGCGATTTGCGGAAACTTTTCTTTCACACGGTCTTCCAGCGCCCCCGTCACATCATGCACCTGCGTGATCGGCAGCGCGCCCTTCATTGTGCAGTGGCAGGAAGCCAGAATACGGCGCTCCACCTGACGCACGCGCACATTGTGGCAATTCACCAGCTCATCGTATTCCGTCGGCAGCGTGTTGATGAAATCTTCGACCAGGTGCGAAAGCTGCTTCATTTCCCCAATTCCTGTATCGGGCGTTGCGATATGCCGCCCCAACGGCTCGATATGGATATTCACGTCCGCCGAGCCATCGCGAATCTTAAGGATCTCTTCTTCCAACTCGGTCGCCTGCCGGTGCGCCTCGCGCAGGCTGAGATTTTCGTCCACTTCCAGGTGTAGCTCGATGTACAACTTTCCGTCCTGCTGCAATGCGGTCACGTCATGGATCGCCAGGCCCTTGCGCTGCGCCACCGCGCGGATCGCTTCGAATAAGTGTTCGCCCTGCGGCGCGCGCGGCTCTGCGTGCACCATCACGTCCGACGGCACGATCTCGCCGATGCGCTTCTCGATCGCGTCGCTCAGCGCGTCCACTTGTTCCAGGCTCGCCGTCCGTGCCACGCTTACCGTTGCGTCCACGAAGTGACGGTTCCCTGCCCGCCGCACGCGCACGCGGTCCACGTCCAGCACACCATCCATGCGCGACACCGCGCGAGCAATCTCCTGTTGCAACCCCTCCGGCGCGGCATCCAGAAGAGCGTCCAGCGTCCGCCTGCCGAGCCGCGAACCGACCCACAAAATCACGCCCGCCACTGCGAGCCCCGCGAGCGTGTCCGCATACGCCAGCCACGGCAGGTTCCACGTCTCGCCCGCCCAGACCAGCGCGATCCCCGCGATCACGACCATCGTGCTCCAGACATCGGTCGAAAAATGCAGCGCATCGGCCTCCAGCGCTTCGCTCACATATTTCTTTGCCACATTTCTTAGCGCCCGTGCCCGCGTCAGATCGATTGCCAGGGCGCAGAACAGCACAAGAATGGCCGTCACGCTGGGCTGAATGTGCACGGTGCGGAAGAACAGCCGGTCGAATGCTTCATAGACGATGTAGACTGCGGTGAGGATTAAAAGTCCCGTCTCGACGAAAGCAGAAAAATTTTCGACTTTCCCATGACCGTAGGGATGCTTCTCGTCCGCGGGCAGGTCCGACATTCGCACGGAAAGAAACGTGATAATCGCGGCGAGCAGGTCGAGCCCGGAGTGCAGCGCTTCGGACAGCACGCCCAGACTTCCCGTCCGCAGCACGAGAAACGTCTTCAGCGACACCAGCAGCATCGCCGAGCCCACGCTCAGCAGCGCCGCCCTCTTCTTTTCCCGTACGTCCTCACCCAGCCAGATCGCCATCGCCGTCCGCCTAGACTACCTCATCTTTGCGGCATTCCACCCTCGGGTTGTGCCCTGGAAATAAGTTCCATTTGTCTTTAGGGGTCGGAGCTTCAGTTTACCCTGCTCGCCCAGAGCGTTTGTGTGATCCGAAGTAGAAGATCTCGCCGCGTTCCTGCGCCAGCGCAAGGTGAATCGAGCTGTCCTCGTCGGAGACGCAGATATCCCTGATGTTCACGCCCACGCCGGTGCCATCGAATCAGGCATCGCTGGATCAAAACGAGTGGTGATCGCCGAAGCCGGACATTTGATGGTTCTGGAAAAACCGGAAGAGTTCAGCCGTGAGGTCATCACTTTCATCGTGTCGTCAGGACCACTGCAAATCCTCTGACTCACAGGACGGCGGGCACTCGGAGCGCCTTGGCGCCTAACTCCATAAGCAGTCGGAGCGATTCTTTCTTCGCTCCTGGTGCGGCGAGCCACCATTTTTCGAACAACACCTTTCCGAGGTGCCAGCTCCTGCCGATCTGTCTAAGCTTGATCTGCGGAGACGGTTCGGCTAGAAACTGACCGGAAGCAAATCCAGCCAGGTGCTCGCCGGCTTCCAGCATGCAGTAACCCTCGCCAGAGAACTTGAGACTGGCTGCCTTGCCTGCGATCCGGTCGGCAATGCGGCGCGCAACGACCAATGCCTGCGCATGCGCGAAAACTCCAGCCTTAGGCAGCATCAATGGCACGTCGGGCTTCCAGCGACCGGGCAGGGGAATCGCTGTTATGTCGCCAATCGCGTAAACGTTTTCATCCCTGGTAGCCAGCGTCGCGCTGTCAACAGGCACCCATCCGCCTTGGTTGGCGAGTCCCGCCTCCCGCACAACCAGAGGGCTGCGATGCGGTGGCACTGCTATGAGCAAGTCGTATGCAAAGGACTCTTTGCCCTCGAAGGAAATGGTACGCGTTGCGGGGTTCACTTCCGTGAGTTTCTGGAGGGGATGGAATGTAATCCCGCGGTCCTCGGCCATTTTTCTAACTGCGTTTCCAAGTGCTGGCCCCGCGACGGGCATTGGCAGCGGTTCTGGTGTGAACAAGTGGAGATCCACTTTATCTCGGAGCCCGCGTCTCTGAAAGAGGTCCGCAATCAGCATGGCCCCCTCATATGGTGCCGCGGGACATTTGAAAGGAAGCCCAGCCACCACGATGCCGATTTTGCCTCCGCTGAAGTCGCGTAGCGCAATGCGTAAGTTGCTGGCGCCGTCAAACGTGTAGAAGGTCTGAGCGGATTCAGCAAGTCCGGGGACACTGCCGGGCACAAGCTCCGCGCCCAGGGCCACTACGAGGAAGTCGTACGTCACTGATCCGGCAGAGGTCTCTACCCGATGCGCTGCTAGATCAATGCCACGCGCCTCGCCGTGTAGCAATTCCACGCCTTTATGCACAAGCTCCTGCACGTCCCGCGAAATCTCTTCTGGTCGCCTGTCGCCTGTCATCAGCCAGAGGAAAGAAGGTGCGAACGCGTGTTGGCGGTTCTTTTCTATCAATACGATGTGGTGTTCTGAATGCACGAGGCGCCGAAGTTCATTGGCGACAACAAGCCCGCCAACGCCGCCGCCAAGAATCACAATCGTCTTTGCAGCCATATGACTTCCTGCTTCTTAGGAATTAGAACGTCACCACAGAGTCGCTTTCCTTTGCCCATTGAGCGAGGTCGATCATGCGCCCCATCTCAACACCTCCGATGAGTTCTTGTTGGCCAAGGCGCTGGCCGCGCAATACGTCCCACAAGTTCTGACTCTGACGCCCTTCGCAATGAGCTCACCGAGCACGTTTGCAGTGTTGTAGTACCCGGTTGGGGTCTTCTGGCCGCGTTTGGCAACACCCACGCCATCTGCGAGCAGGAAAAGACTTACCGTTACCTGATTGGCGAGCAACGCGGACGCATAACGGAATGCGTTGTAAGCTTTCTTGCTTCCGTAGGGCGCGTCCTGAATAATGATGGTCAGCGTGTTCATGTGACTTGCCTCCCTCTCTCGGCTGGGGCAGCGAGCGATTAAGCGTGGGCGCGGCTGCGTTCCATGTGAACCGACGAGTGCGGGTACGAAAGTGGTTCCATAGCTGCGTCAGCAGACCGCCGAGCAGAAGTAACAGAATAGGAGACCACTTCGACAGATTTATCGTGGACAGGATTGGTAGCAAGGGTGGGGTCTGCCATACAAAAATGCTAACAGAACGTATCAGTTAAGTCATCGCGGGGGATAGAGGTTATCAATCTTCCTGAGGATGTGTTCGGACGGGTGGCGCAGCCTTTGGCGCAGGCATTACCGCGGGAGTCCGATGCGGCGCAACAGAGCCTGGAAATGGAGATCCGCTCTCAGAGGGTCCATCCGGGGATCCACCCCGGCCCAAACCAGTCAATCCGACCTTTCGTTATCCGCCTTTTCCAGCCACTGCAATCCTCGATCCGGCTCACCTAAACCAACGTAGATGCCCGCCACATCGAATGAGCATACGTAACGCTGTTTGGACTGTTCCGCCAGCAACGCAATCACTTTCTTGGCTTCCGTTCGGTTTCCCGCCCTGGCGTACACGTAGCCGAGCATAGCCAAGTGAGACGGACTCCCGCTGAGCCGCGCGCCGTTCTGTGCTTCAACGATTGCGTCGGCGGAGCGGCCTTCAGAGGAGAGCACTAATCCCAAGATAGCGTGAGGAGTACCAACATTGGGTGCCAGTTCGATCGTTTTGCGGCATTCCTCGATTGTCCGGTCAAAGCGGCGCGCGAGGTAGGAATGCGATAGAGAGGCTACCCTAGCTCTTGGGGACGCGGGGTCAAGCGAAAGGGCAAGCTTGTCCTCGGCGAGTGCATCGTCAAAGCGTCCAAGCGTCGCCAGATAGGTGGCGTCGCCCAAATGCGCTTCCACGAGGCTTGGATTCAGCTCGAGGGCGCGCCTGAATTCTTTCTCCGCGCCCGGCCAATCCCAATCGTGGAAAAGCTTGACCGCACCCAAGGACGCATGCGGCTCTGCAAGGGTTTCGTCCAATTCCAGGGCCCTCACCGCCGCTGCTCTTGCCTTTGGCATCGCGTCGAGCGGAGCCATATACAGGCTGCTGAGGCCGCGGTAGGCGTTGGCAAGACCAGCATAGGAGAGCGCGTCGTTGGGATCTTTCGCAATTGCCGCCTGGAAGTACTCGACGGCCTTTTCGGTTCCCGCTCGCGTCCCCGAGCGGAGGTCATGGAGGCCGAGAAGATAGTCCTCTTGGGCCTCGGGATTAACAGTACGAGCAGCGGCAATATACGCCTGCTTCGATGAGCCGAGTTTCACCCCCACTTCCTGAGCGACGTTCTGGGCAACTTCGCGTTCGAGCGCGAGTACATCGCTCATCTCGCGCTCGTAAGTTTTGGCCCAAAGGTGACGATCCGTCGAGGCTTGGATCAACTGCGCAGTGATCCCGACCTTGTTTCCTGAACGCTGCACCGCACCTTCTAGCACTGCATCCACATCGAGTTCTTTGGCGATCTCGCGGAGCCCCTTGTTGGTGCGCTTATATTGCATCACCGAGGTTCGCGAGATCACTCTTAATCCGCTTATCTGCGCCACTTCGGTAATCACCGCTTCCGTCATTCCATCGGCAAAGTAGTCCTGCTTTGGATCTCCGGAGAGGTTTTCCAGCGGCAACACGGCAAGCGACTCGATGCGGCCTGGATTTGTTCGCTTCAGCAGGCGGTTCCTCCAGTCACCGACATTCAATCCCACCAGCATACCTGCCAGCAGCACCACGGAGATGACCCCTGCCATCACGCCATACCGCCGCTCTCGGGGCGGAAGAACTGCCGGCGCACCTGTCGAGGGCATCACCAGTCGCCGCAGGTCCACCACCAACTCTTTGGCCGACTGGTAGCGGTTCTCGGGATTTTTCTCCAGGCACTTGAGAATGATCTCTTCGAGTTTCGGGGAAAGCGGGGGGTTCAATCGTCCGGGTGGTGGAGGCGGCCTATGAAGGATGGCGTCGATTAGTTTCGTTGGCAGCTCGTCACCGAACGGTCGTTGCCCGGTCGCCATTTCGTAGAGAACCATCCCCAACGCGTAGATGTCCGTGCGGGCGTCCACTTTCTCGCCTCGCAACTGCTCCGGGGCCATATAGGGAAGTGTGCCAGTCAGGGTTTGCGGTTCCGTAAAGGTCTCGGTTAGAGCCACGTCGCTGACCGGGCGCAATAGTTTTGCCAGGCCGAAGTCGAGCACCTTCGCCTGGCCGAGCTCCATCACGAAAATATTCGCCGGCTTGATATCCCTGTGGATAATCCCTTTGCCGTGGGCACTATCCAGCGCCTCAGCGATCTGCATCCCCAGCTTGGCCACCTGCTCGGTCTCCATGGGTCGGCCGGCTATGCGGTGGCTCAGCGTCTGGCCTTCCAGTAGCTCCATGACGATGAACTGCCGGCCTTCGTGCTCGTCAATGTCGTGAATCGTGCAGATGTGCTGATGATTCAAGGCGGAGGCGGCACGCGCTTCCTGCTGGAACCTCTCAACGGCGTGACGGTCCCGCGACAGTTCTTCGGACAGGAACTTCAGGGCGACCAAGCGGCCGAGCCTGGTATCCTCGGCCTTGTACACCACACCCATCCCGCCGCCACCCAACTTTTCCAGAATCCGGTAGTGGGAAACCCTTTCACCAATCATGGGGCAAACCGTCTCCGGGCCGCCATGTTAGGTTGCGCCCGTAGCCAAGTCAACCGTCTAGGTTATGTCGGAAGCCATTTGTTTTCGGCGCAAGCGCCGGACATTCCTGTAGCTGTCGTGATGCTGGGGGCGATGTCCGTCGGGCGGGTGGCGCACTCGAAACAAGCGAGCAAGATACGGGTGGCCCATACTTTCCGGAGCGCGTTTGGAGTTCACCCCGATGATGTTGGTCGGGGCGTCCCGGATGCTTTTGCGGGAGGAAGCATCGCGCTCTCCGCTATTTTTCCACATTCCATTCGAACGCTACTAATAAAGTAATTGACACGCAGGGTATTTTCTGCTATTCTTTCCCGTGTTTGCTTACACTGAGCCCCGATCCTCGATTCCGACCCGGGCGGAAAGTGTCCAGCCACACCTTGCGAGGACTACGCCCACGCATCGTCCCTTAACTCCTCTACCTCATTTAACTCCTTTACTTCCAATTGCTTCCACACTCTTTTTCCCGACGGCGCTCACACAACCCTTTTCCTTTCAATCGCTTCCGCACTCTTTCCATCGCAACGGGGGTGTACCCCCCTCGCTCTATTTTCCGCGACTGCCACTTGCTCTTCTTCTTCTATTTCCCGCTCTCCCACCCTGCGCAAGCACAAGCGCACCAATTGCGCACTTTTGCGCATTAACTCCTTTGTTTGTCACAGATGCGCAAAAACAGGGGGGAGGGGGGTAGTCTTGGTATTTCTAACGCGCGATAAATCGCAGTGCGGCGGAATTCATGCAGTAGCGCAGCCCCGTCGGGTCCGGGCCATCCGTGAAGACGTGGCCCAAATGCGCATCACACTGCGTGCATTTTACTTCGGTGCGCACCATACCGTAGCTGAGGTCTTTTGCCTCGCGGACATTTTCCTTGGCGACGGGCGCCCAGAAACTCGGCCAGCCGGTGCCGGAATCGAATTTTGTGCTGGAATCAAAAAGCGCATTGCCGCAGTCGATACAGCGGTAGAGTCCCGCACCATGCTGATCGTACAGCGCTCCCGTGTACGCCCACTCCGTGGCGGCACGCCGCGTCACATCGAATTGCAGCGGGCTGAGCTGCTTTCGCCACTCCGCCTTGCTCTTCCGCACTTTCGGGAGCGTCACGGCACCGAGCTTCGTGCCGTCGTCCGCGAACTTCACGATCGTCACCGGCCCCGGGTCGTTATCCGGAGAAGTCTCGTCAGCCAGCGCAGAAAGACAAACTCGCTGCACACCCAGGAGCATTCCGTAGGCAGCTACCGTCGCTGTCCCGAAAATGAATCCTCGCCGCGTGAAATCATTCATTGTGATCGCTACCTTTGGAAAAATACTACTTCGCGGTCAGCGTCGGCGCAGGAAGGAGCGGCAGCCGCTTGGGTTCCCCGCGCGCTCCCCGCACTTCTAATTCGCCGAAGAGCAGCGACGGCGACACAATGGACGCGGGCAATCCACCGTTCGCCGAGCCAAACGCTCCCAGCGCCGTCCCGGCAAAACCGTTCGCCTGGCTCTGCATATAGTTGTAAACAAATCCATCGTTACCAATGCCGCCCAGATTTCGCAGCGCGCGAGAGTTCAGGCCAACGATGCGCGAGCCGCGAATCATTTCCTCGCGTCCATCCTCCGGATAAATCTTGTACACCAGCAACGGCAGGCGGTCTCCTGTCCCGGCACCGCCTCCAAAACTTGCCAGCAGCTCGGAAAAATCTTCCTGGTGTATCAGGCTCAGCGTGGGATTGTCCATTTGCCGTACGATCAGACAGTAGGGCAATTTTTCCGCGCGGCACTCCTCGAGAAATTTCTTTTTCAGTTCCGTCGGCGAAAGTGTCTCTGCCGAAGTGAAAAACACATTACTCATCGTCGGCTTGGCCTCGTTCAAAAAAGCGGCGCGGCCGTGGCCGTTGGATTTGTTCGAGTCAGGTCCCGGCCGCCGCGACATCAGCAGCTCTTTGAGGTTTCCGTTTTCAACGACGGTCACTTTTTGCGCGCGTTCTCCTTCTTCATCCACCTTGAACCCGCCCATCAGCGGTGCGCCATGAAATTCCTTCGCGCCGGGATCGTCCACAAGCATGACGCTCGATGGCAGCACCCGCGCGCCAATCTTTCCGACCCAGTCGCTCTTGCCGCCCAGGCCGCTCAGGAGCTGTTCAACCACCGGTTGAAGCGCCAGTGGCGGGCGTGCGCCGTTCATCGCCGGCCCCAGGACTTGCGCCAGAAGCGGAGCAGCCGCGCGGGCTTCGAAAAGTATCGGACCTGTGTAATCCTGCGCTGTCGGCGCCGCGCGCAGGGCCATCAATTCGCTGCCCGCCACGTTCAAGTTCTTGCGAACCGTGTCAACGCCCGGCAGGTCCGCCGGCTTCGGCGCGTACGCCGCATAGAAATTATTGAGCGGCATGCCGTCATCGGCCAGCGCATCGAGACCTGCCTCGATCGCCGCGAAGCTGCGATTAGCGCGGACTTCCCTGCCCTCACTGGTCAAAAGGTATTCGGTCGCGTACACCAGGTAGTAGGTCACACGAGATTCATAGACCTGGGGAAAAGCACGCAGGGCCGCGGAAGAATCTCGCGCCTCCTGGTCCCAGTTGCGACTTGTCCAGTCGGGCGTGATGAGAGGTTCAATTTGCTGAATGGACTCCGCCTTTGCAAAATCGTCAATATCCGATTGCCGGGCCAGACTGCTCAGGTAGGCCTGCTTCCGCGAGTACGTTTCCACTGCCTCTTTGAACGCCTGATCCGTCGCAATCCAAAGATCCTGGCGTAAGGAATTGTAATCGCGGTCGATCCCCACGGCTCCGGTTGAGCCAATGAATCCGCGGAATCCTTCCTCGCTGACAAAATTCGAGCTGTCCAGCTTGTAAGTGCCGACGCGCGCCCCCACGTTCATAAACCGATTTCGAGTGTGCGTGCTGGTGAGCAGCGTGCCGAATTCCGCGACAACTTCGCGCACATCGAGATCGAGCAATCGGTATTCCACGTAGTACGGCCGAACCGGCTCGTCGGTGCCAGGGATTTTCAACTCGAGGCGTGACTTCGCGCGCGCCATTTCATCGCGCATCGCCCGCAGCGTTTGGTCATTGTCTTGCGTAGTCTGCGCAGCCTTGGTTGCGCCGTTGAAAATCGTCACCGCAAGAAGAGCGAACGCCGCCATCGCTTGTGTGCGCTTCACAGCTGGCCTCCCGTCTTCACCGTGTCATGCGCGGGTGGCGGAAGGATTGGCGGCCGGTCCGTGGATGTCTCCTTCTTTTGCACTTCCAATTCGGAAGTCAGAATCGCCGGTGAAGCGGCCGCGACCGGCACCGAGCCGGATTCCGCGCCGCAGTACCCGTTGAACACTTCGGGCGTATCGCCCGTCGCTACGATCTTGGTCAGTGCTGCGAGTGGCGTTCCGACAATGTCCACGCCCCGCACCAACTCGTCGGGCCGCCCGTCGGCATAAACCTTGTAGACCACCAGCGGCAGCACCTGGAACGCTTGCGGCTGTCCGCGTCCCGTAAATGTGAAGCCGCCCGCGATGTCGTCGATCAGCAGCCCATACGGTTTGCCCTGCGACTTGATTAATTCGATCAGCTTGGCGCGAAGCTGCGCATTCGTCAGCGTCTTGCTGCTCTGCACGATCAGGTTGCCCTGGCGCGAAACCGGAGTTGCTCCGAGTTGACGCCGCCCGTGTCCATTCGAATGGGGAAAGCCCACCAGCGGCGAGCGCGACATCTCGAAATTTTTCAAGACACCGTGATCCACCAGCGTCACCCGCTGCGCCGGAACGCCTTCGTCGTCGAATTGGTAGTAGCCCAGCAAATCTTGCGAGCCAAGCTTCTTCATCGTGGTGTCATCCACGATGCTCAAAAATTCCGGCAGGATTGGCTCGCCGACTTTCTTCGCAAAGGTCTGCCCTTCGGCAACGTCTTTCTGGCGGTGGCCTTCGGCGCGGTGCCCAAACACTTCGTGGAAAAAGACCGCCGCGGCGCGTCCCGTCAGCAGTGCCGGCCCAACTGTTGGATCATTGATCGGAGCCCTTACTAATCCTTCCAGTTCTTTGCGCATGGAAGCCTGAGCGGCAGCGACCGCCTTGTCATCGGGAGCGTCGGCGGGATTCACCCAGTCAAAATTGTAGAAGCGGTCGATGTCCATTCCGTCGGGCGCTTTGCCCTGGATGAACAACTCCAAGCGGTAGCGAATCTGGCCGAACTGAAGCTGCGTGCCCTCGCTGGTCACCTGGTAGACGTTCTGCGCCTGGGCCGTAAATGTAACGATGGAGTTGATGATCGCGGTTGAATCGCGAAAAACTGCTGTATACGCGCGCACCCGGTCTTCCCACGGTTTGCGGTCCACCGCGATCGATTCCTGCGTGCCAATGTAGGTGCGTGGCTCTTCGCGCGAAAAATCAGGCGCGCGTCCCTCAACGGAATCGACCTTCACTTCTTTGCCGGTCTTGATCTTGATCAGTTCTTCCGCCGCGGAGCGGTACTGCTTATCGCTTTCGAGCCAGATGGCCCGCCGCAGCACTTCCGCATCGTCGTCAATGGGTACCGAAGTGCCCGGCCCGCCGCTTTGCGACTGCCGCTGTCCTACCTTGTGGGTATTGTCCAGTTGGTAGTTGCCCGTGCGAACCGAAACTTCCAGCCAGCGGTTGCGGTTTTCATCGCTGTTCAGCAGTGCGCCATTCGAGCCGGACACATTTACGCGCTGCGTGTCTGTAATCGTGTAGCCAAGATAGTACGCGGTCGGATCTTGCGCGCCAAAGGTCTTCCGGGAGCGGTCCAGCTCCGTCTGCATGGCCGCGAGGAGCGGCGACCGTTTCGACGGAGCGTCGGGCGGCCCTGCTTGCGCCTTTGGCGCCATAACTGGCGCGAATGCAACCGCCAAACTGAGAGTGCAAAAGGCCGGAAGTACGCGACTACGGATGGAAGTGGTCAACGATATCCTCACTTGCTTTTAGACGAGTCCGTGAATCATTCAGTGTACGACACAGTCTGGGAGCGTACAAACGCGCCTGCGCGGCTTAGGCAACAATCCTTCGACGGGCTTGGGAAGCCTATGGTTGCCTCCGGAGTAAAAAGCATCCGACCACGGCCATATCGTCGTGCCGATCTCGGCCCTGCGCAATATTGTCGATAGCGGAAAAGAGGCTGTTGCTTCCGCCTGCACTAATCTGCGTAACCGTCTTGCTTGAAGGGCGGAGCAGCGCCACAATCCGCACATGCGCGCCTTGGCCGCTATTCTCGTCGCCGCGGCAATCTTCTTCGGTGTATACGAATATTATTTGAAGAAGATGCCCACCACCGATGAAGGAACGGCTTCCACACAGGCCATTAGCCTCACCGGGGTGCGCACCGACCTGCTGCAAATCGCGCAGGCGGAGCGCGGTTACATTGCTTTGAACAGCCATTGCGCGACGTTTGATGAACTCATCTCTTCCAACTCCTTGACTATGACCAAGCCCGAGCGGGACGGCTATTCGTACTCCATCGAGTGTTCCGGCACGGATTTCACGGTTTTTGCGCGCCATTCCCCCGCACCCTCGGGCTCGCCAATTCGCTATCCCAATCTGGCCATTGACCAGAACATGCAGGTTGGCGAAGTAAATCAGTGATCGCACGTCGAAAGTCTTTCCCGGCAAGCGCAAGTGCGCCGGCGTCAAAGAATTTCCAGATTTTCCGGTGAGCGTGCCAGCCGCCTGAACTCACGCCGGCCGTACATAAAAGAATAGTTAACCAACAGTGGACTACAAAATGCAGATATCTTAGACTAACTTCTCTCGAACTAACGTTGGAAATTCTAGAGAAATCAAGCATGCGCACCATCGCCTATTATCTTGCCACCGCGGCTCTTCTCTTACTTGGCGGCTACGCGTATCTGAGAAGGATGGCCGTCGAAAACGATGGAACGACCATCTCGCAAGCCATCACCCTTTCTGGTGTGCGCAGACAGATGCTGCACATTGCGGACGCCGAACGTGAATACATTACGCTGAACGACGGATGCGTTTCCCTGGACGAACTAATTGATGAGGGCAAGCTGGAAAAAGGTTATGACAAGCGCGCCGGCGCCTCCGGGATCGCACCTCCATTATCCGGACCTCGCGGTCGACCCAGATATGAAAGTCCGAAAACTGAAGTAGTAGCGTCTCCGCCAAGTCTTTAAGTTTTCTCTTTAGGAGATCGGAGCGGAACTTGTCCCGACTCCCGCCGGGAGCTCCGACATATTGGGAACATTTTTGGCATACGTTCCGTACCTGTTATTGAAAGTAGTTCCCAGACGATTTTGCGCGCCCCGGCGCGTCATTAAAGGAGCACACTATGGAAGGTGAGTTGATTGGTCTGGTGGCCGTTATCATGGGTCTCGGGATTCCCCTCGGCGCGTTATATACCTACTACTGCGTGCGAAAGCTGCGCACGGAAGAGCGCCTCGCGGCCATTGCCCGCGGCGTGGAAATTCCGATGCAGCCGGAGCTTTCCCAGGCCGGGCGCTCCCGCAGGGCGGGCATCCTCCTGGTTGCCGGTGCGCTCGGCTACATCCTGACGTTTGCGCTGATTTCCTTCATTCAACGGGAGCCGGATATCTGGACCGCTGCCGCCTTCGGCATCATTCCGCTCTCTATTGGTGTGGGCTATTTCGTCGACTGGAGCATGATCCGCCGCGACGCTCGTGCCTGATGCCACGTGTAGCGCGGGGCGCAAGCCCCGCGACTTCCTAACCGGCACGAGGGTCAAGGCCGCAGGTCACGGGGTGCGCTTCTGATCGGCGACCAGCACACCCGCCTCGGCGTAATTCGCCGCCGGCACGTCGTGAAAGGCAACGTGAATGTTTTCGCGCTTCGCGCGGCCCTCTTCGATCAAGACTTGCGTGACCCGCTCGGCAATTTTCCGCTTCTGGTCGGGTGTGCGTCCCTCGACCCAGGTAATTTGCACATGCGGCATATTCTCTCCTCCTTAGAACGAGCGACTCCTAGAAACTTGCCTGCAAAACTCAGGCATTCTATCCGGCGGGACGCTTCCGGCAAAGTAGAGTGCCCCTGTGTGTTAAACTCGCCGCATGCATCCGGCAATCCCGCGTCTCATCGAACTCCAACGCATTGATCATCAGATCGCCGCGCTGCGGGCCGAGCTCGACACTTTCCCCAAGCGCATTCGGGAAGCCGACGCCAAACTCAACGGCGCGCGCGCCGGAGTCGCCGCCGCAAAGCAAACTCATACCAATAGCCAGAAGGAGCGCAAGAAATTCGAGTTTGATGCCGAACAATGGAAGGATCGCGCGCGCAAATACCGCGACCAGAGCGGCGCGGTGAAGACCAACGAAGCTTTCAAAGCCTTGCAGCATGAAATCACAAATGCCGAAACGGAAATTGCCAAGGCTGAGGATCGCCAGCTCGAAGTGATGATGGCCGGAGAAGAAGCGGAACGCCGCATAAAGGCCGCCGAGGCTATCCTGAAAGAAGCGGAACGGGAAATCGCCGCCGATCGCAAAGAGATAGAATCTCAGCAGTCGGAAAAGAAAAAACAACTGGAAACCGCTCTCGCCGAACGCGAGGGCGCCGTAGCATTTGTGCCGGAAGATTTGCGCGATCTCTACGCGCGCATTGCCAAGCGGCATAACGGCGCAGCACTCGCCGAAGCGCGCAACGAGCAGTGTCGCGGCTGCGGCATGCGCATACTGCCACACATCATTCAGCAGCTCCGGCAGGAGGCTAACGAGGAGGTCTTCCGCTGCGAGACTTGCGGTCTGATCCTCTATACCCTTGAGCCCATCACCGCAGCGAATCCCGCAAGCAGCTCCGGCAGCGCAATCTCTTCGGCGTCCACCTCCTCCTGATGGTCAAGCGTCAACAACCTCACCACGGCGCGGGCCTCTTTGCGGACGCGCACCAGCAAACGAAACCCGCGCCCTCCGCGTATCGCGTCAATATCGATGGCGGCTCGCGCGGCAATCCTGGTCCGGCTTCTTATGGTGTGGTGATTCGCGATCCACGCGGAGAGATCGTCGCGAAGCTCAAGAAATATATTGGCCGCATGACCAACAACGTCGCCGAATACTACGGATTGATTGCCACGCTCGATTACGCCCAATCGCACGGCATTCGCGCTTTGCGAGTGGAAAGCGATTCGGAGCTGCTGGTCAAACAGATGCGCGGCCATTACAAAGTGAAGAGCGCGGATCTGCGGCCGCTCTTCGAACGCGCCAAGAAAATGTCACAGGCGCTCGAATCCTTCCGCATCGAACACGTTTACCGCGAACAGAATCGCGAAGCCGATGCCCTCGCCAACGAAGCCCTGGACGAAACTTCCGGTGGCCCGGCAAATCCCGCTTCCCCGCCAAAATCCGCATCACGCAACGCCAAAACCGAGCCGCACAAAATTCGCGCGCGTTACCGCGACGGCGTACTTCATCCGCTCGAACCGCTCCATCTCGCGGAAAACTCCGAAGTAGAAATCCTCATCAAGCCGCCGCGTGAAAGTTGAATCCCGAAGACTCTGCTACGAAGAATCTTTTGCCGAACCGTCGGCACGGGATCACTTGAGAGCGTAGGAGCGGTAGAGGGTGTCGCGCTGGGCGGGAATGAAACCGGCATCGGAAATGATGCGGCGCAGTTCGGCTTCGTTGGTGCGATTTTTCACGCCCGCGGCGAAGACGACATTTTCCTCGATGAGGATGCTGCCGACGTCGTCGGCGCCGAACTGCAAGCCGATCTGGCAAACTTTGATTCCCGGCGTGAGCCAGCTCGACTGGATGTGGTCGATGTTGTCGAGATAGAGGCGGCTGACGGCGAGCGTCTTCAGGTAATCGACCGCAGTGGTCTCCTGCACTTTCTTGCCGAGCGCGGTATTTTCCGCCGCAAAGATCCAGGGAATGAACGCGGTGAAGCCGCCCGTATCTTCCTGAATGCGGCGCAAGCGTTCGAGATGATTCACGCGGTGGCGCAGCTCTTCGCCGCAGCCGAACATCATGGTCGCGGTGGTGCGCAAGCCGAGGGAATGTGCGATGCGATGCATTTCTTCCCATTCGTTGCTGGTGCATTTCAAGCGGGCGATTTTTCCGCGAACTTCATCGTCGAGAATTTCGGCGCCCCCGCCGGGGATGGATTGCAACCCCGCGTCCATCAGGCGCTGGATCGTCTCGCGCACGCTGATTTCGGAAACTTCCGCGATGCAGAGAATTTCCGGAGCGGAAAAACAGTGCAGGTGCACTTGCGGAAATCGCTGCTTCAGCGAACGGAGCAAATTTTCGTAGTAGCCGATTTGCAGGTCCGGGTGCAGGCCGCCTTGCAATAAGATTCCCGTCCCGCCGAGCTCGAGCATCTCTTCGATTTTTTGATAGATCGTCTCGAACGAGAGAATGTAGCCGTCTTTGGCGCCAAGCGGGCGGTAAAACGCGCAGAAGGAACAGTATTCGGTGCAGAAATTCGTGTAGTTGATGTTGCGGTCGATCTGGTAGGTCACGACGCGCGGATCGTTCTTTTTCAGGCGCACTTGCTGCGCGGCCATCCCGATGCCCACGAGGTCATCGGATTGCAGCATCTCCAGCGCTTCTTGTTTCGTCAACCCCACTCGTATTTCCTCATCTTGTGCTTCCCTATTCTAACCATGTTCTGGCGAAGGGCGGAATGCCAATCCCTTGCTCCTTAGCGTTGCTTGGCAAACACAAAATCCATATAGCGCGCGGGCTTGTTCCGGGCCGCGGCGATTCCAATCGTTTTCATTCGGGGAATAAGCCCCATTGCGGCGGCAAATGTGAAATAGGCTGTGAGACCACGCAGGTTATCTTCGTCGAGATTGAAATCGATATTCTTCGAGAGGTAGCGCTGTAATTGTTCGGACGGAAGCTTGAGCTCCCTGGCGGCTTGCCGGCTGATCTCGTCTAGATTTTGGAGCCCTAGATCCCGTGAAGTCTGAAAATCCTCGATAACGTCTGCGTTCGCGACTTCGGACCGCGCCGCCCAGACTGCGAGAACCGCTGGAAGACTGGTCATCTTGCGCCACTCTTCGACGACGTCGTACACATGCAGCGAGCCCGCGTGGGATATTCCCGCGCTGGCCGCGCTGCAGACCAATTCTCCCGACGGACCACGCTTTGCATCCGGTTCAGCTGTGATGGAGAGTCGAAGCGCCGGATCACCTATCAGCAGGGCGGCGTCTGCACGCTGCAGCATTGCGTTGATGTCTGGTGGCATCTCGAAAAATTCAGGCGCAATTTTCCAGCTTCGGTCGCACAAGATTTTTGTGAGCGCCTGGGTGCTCCGAGAGCTGCTGTCCAACGCGATATTTCGTACGTCCTCGATCGGCATCTTCGAAATAATCAGCAGGCTGCGCACCCGATTCTTTGAGGCGATCGCCATGTCCGGCAGAATCATCAGGCTGTCCATTCGCTGATACTCGATCGCCGGAATGATCGCAATATCTGCCGCTCCGCTACGCAGCGCCTCGGCGCAGAGCGATGGAACGGTGAAGGACAGGTCATACTTTCCGCGGAGGGAGCCGTTCGTGAAGCCCCAAACCAATGGAGCGGTGTTGAGGTACTGCACGATTGAGATGCGAAGTTTTGCCAAGTTTGGAGTTCTCTCACGGAAACCAAAGTATACCGGAAGTTGCAAGCCGGCGTGTAGGCATGCTGAAACGTTGAAAGATTTGCAAGGTTCGGAGCGATTGGAACATTTGGAAAAGAGAGAGCCGATTTCAGCCTTGTTGGAATTCAAGGCCGCGAAAGCTATTTGGCAGGAGGCCTACAACGATGCGGGGCGCTGCGGCATCATAGTCGAGGAGCGTGGAGGAACGGATGAATCAGATCGCACGAGCGATATTTGCCGGGCTGGCAATTTTTGCGTGCATGACGTGGGCTGCGGCGGCGAGCACCGACGGGCGGGCGATTGACGGCGCTCATTCGTCGCTGAAGGTCCGTGTGAATAAAACCGGCTTTTTTTCGGCGTTTGCGCACAATCATGAGATCGAAGCGCCAATTGAATCCGGTGAAGTGGCAGAATCAGGCACTCCTTCGGTGAAACTGCGTGTTGACGCGCGTAAGATGCGCGTTCTCGACCCCGAAGCATCCGCGGACACGCGGGCACAAGTCCAAAAGACGATGCTGGGCCCTCAGGTTCTGGACACGGAACGCTTCCCGGAAATCCAGTTTCAGTCTACGGAGGTCGAAGCGAAGGGGACGGACCACTGGCTGGTGCACGGGACGCTGGATTTGCACGGTCAGAGTCATCCTGTCACGGTTGACGTGGCGCTCAAGGATGGAGTGTACCGAGGAACGGCGACTCTAAAGCAGAGCGGGTTTGGGATTACGCCGGTGAGCGTTGGGGGCGGGACCGTCAAAGTGAAGGATGAGGTTAAGGTGGAATTTGAGATTGCGCTTGTGAAGTAATCACGCCGCTGGATGTTTCTAAAAAGGCGCTAAAAAACTGTTGTTCTGGGGTTAAGATCCCTGGAGAACTATTGAAAAAGACTGCTTCACGTCGAAGCTCCCGACAGGAGCCGGGACAAGTGCCGCTGCGACCTCCTAAAATTCACTTCTTTCCGCCACATGCTAAGGTGGCTGCAAGTAATCGCCTATTCCCTATTAAACCGATTTAGTATAATTCCCAGCGAAACGGCCAGAAGATCAGGAGTGCGAACGGAAAAGGCAGGCGGGTTCGTTCTTGCTCTATTTTCCGTTAGCACCCGGAGGCGGGAGTATGTCAGGCGCGCGATGGTTTGGTTCTTGTGGAGTGCTGCTTGGAATTCTGCTGATCGCTTCTGCGGCCGATGGCGCGGGGGCGCCTTCCGAGAAAGTGCTGCTTCACAACAATTGGAGTTTGCAATCTTCCTGTCAGGTGAAGGCGCCGGGCGAGGAGGTTTCGAAGGCGGGTTTTTCTACCGAAGGCTGGCACCGCGCGGAAGTGCCGACGACGGTCGTGGGGGCGCTGATCGCGGACAAGACGCTTCCCGATCCACATTACGGAATGAACCTGCGGTTGTATCCGGGGATGAACTACGCAATTGGGCAGAACTTTTCGAGTGTGGCGATGCCGGAGGATAGTCCGTACCACTGTTCGTGGTGGTATCGCACGGAGTTTCGTTTGCCGGCGGACTCGAACGGAAAGAACACATGGATGCACTTTGACGGCATCAACTATCGAGCGAATATCTGGCTGAACGGACAAAAGATCGCCGACGCGCAGGACATCGCCGGAACATTTCGCGCGTTTGAATTCGACATCAGCAAGCAGGCGCAGGCCGGCATTGCGAACGCGCTGGCAGTGGAGATTTTCGCGCCAAAGGAGACGGATCTGGCAATTACGTGGGTGGATTGGAACCCAGCGCCTCCCGACAAGGACATGGGGTTGTGGCGGGACGTTTATCTAACCACGAGCAGGGAGGTGTCTTTGCGGAACCCATTTGTCGCCACGAAGCTGGACGAGAAATATGCGAGCGCGGCGCTGACGATCAGCGCAGACGTGAAGAACGCCTCCGATCATGCGGTGAAGGGAGTGTTGCGAACACAGATCGGAGCGATCCAAGCGAGCCAGGCAGTGGAACTAGGACCATCCGAGGCAAAGACGGTGCAACTGGCGGCGGAGCAATATCCGCAACTGAAGCTCGAGCACCCGCGATTGTGGTGGCCATATCAGATGGGCGCGCCGAATTTGTACACCGCGAAGATCACTTTCGAGAGCGGCGGAAAGATTTCCGATTCCGCGGAGGTGCGGTTCGGCGTGCGCGAAGTCGTGTCGGATAAGAATGAACGAGGCGACCGGCTGTTCAAGATCAATGGGCGCAATATTTTGATCCGCGGTGGAGGATGGTCTTCGGACATGTTTCTGCGGTGGATGCCGGCGCGCGTAAAACACGAATTCGAATATGTGAAAGACATGGGGCTGAACACCATCCGGTCGGAGGGCAAACTCGAGCGCGATGAGTTTTTCGAGATGGCCGACCAGATGGGAATTCTGATCATGCCGGGGTGGTGCTGCTGCGATATGTGGGAGCGATGGAAAAGGTGGCAATCGGAGCACTACAAGATCGCCGGGGCATCACTGGAAGACGAGATCCGCAGGTTGCGCAACCATCCGAGCGTTTTTGTGTGGCTCTACGGAAGCGACAATCCGCCTCCGGCCGACGTGGAGACGATGTATTTGAAAATTTTGAAGGAGCTGCAGTGGCCCAATCCGTCCGTGTCCTCCGCTTCGCAGGCGCCGGCGACGGTTACCGGGGCTTCCGGCGTGAAGATGACGGGGCCGTATGATTATGTGCCGCCGAACTACTGGCTGACGGATCAGAAGCTGGGGGGCGCGCACGGTTTCAATACGGAGACGAGTCCGGGGCCGGCGATTCCGCCGCTGGAAAGCTTGAAGCGTTTTCTGCCGGCCGATCATCTTTGGCCGATCGACGATTTCTGGAATTACCACGCGGGCGGGAATCGCTTCAAGACCGTGGACGTCTTCAATAAAGGCCTGGAAGAACGCTACGGGGGGCCGGAAAGTTTGGAGGACTATCTGCGCAAATCGGAAGCGATGGCTTATGAGGGCGAGCGGGCCATGTTCGAGGCGTATGCGCGCAACAAATACGTTTCGACGGGCGTGATCCAATGGATGTTGAACAATGCCTGGCCCTCCACGATATGGCATCTGTACGATTACTATCTGGTGCCCGCAGGCGGGTACTTTGGAAGCAAGAAGGCGATGGAGATCGCCCATGTGCAGTATTCGTATGACGACAATGCGGTGGCCGTGATCAATGGTTACGATCGTGCGCTGAAAGGGATGAAGGTTACGGCAAAGGTCTATGATCTGGAGGCAAAGGAAAAGGCATCGCAGGAGGCGGTGCTGGATCTTGAAGCGGATAGCAGCACAAGAGCGTTTCAGCTTCCGAAGAAGGATGAGGTGGGGACGACTTACTTTGTGCGGCTGGAGTTGCGCGATGCTGACGGCAAGCTCGTGAGCGACAATTTTTACTGGCTGTCCAACAAAGCGGATGTCATGGATTATGACAAGACGAAAGGAACGGCCTACACGCCGCAGGCGGCTTTCGCGGATTTAACCGCTTTGAGCAAATTGCCGCCGGTACAGCTCGTCGTTCATAGCAAAACTGAGGCGCGGGGTGCGAGCGGCGTGGTGCACGTCACGGCGGAGAACCCGAGCAAGAGCGTGGCGTTTATGGTCCGGCTGAGGCTCACGCAGGGGAAGGGCGGAGAGGACGTTACGCCCATTTTTTGGGACGACAATTACTTTTCACTCCTGCCGGGGGAGAAGAGAGAAGTGGGCGGCCGGTACGAACTTTCGAGTCTCGGGGGAAAGCAAGCCGAGCTTGAAGTGGGCGGATGGAACATCCTCCCCAACCCTAACGCCAGGCCTGCCAAGCAGACCGGAAACCACTGAGCGCGAGCTGGGCGGAGCACGCCGCGCTTTTCCCTTGCTGGGGGATGTGCTATAAACATCGGGCCGTGGAACATGCCGTGAAGCAGAGGATTGTTCCGCCAAGGATGGAACCCCCAGAGGCGGTGGGCGGAAAGGCTGCGCAGGAGAAGTCCGACCGCTCCGTGGCCGCAGGAAACGAAGATGCTTCGCGGTATTGTCCCGTCTGCTCGCAGCGGCTGGAATCGCGGCGGTGTAAGTTGATGTGTCCGGTCTGCGGATATTACATGTCCTGCGCGGACTATTATTGATATGCTTTGCGGGCCCGGCCCGGGTTGCCGCCGGAACCGTTTTCCGATGAGGAGGAAAATAACGTGGCATTGAAGATGACGAACCGCGAAGTGGACGGCGTGTCCGTGGTGGCGCTGGACGGCCGGATTGTGCTCGGCGAGGAGAGCAACGCGCTGCGGGAAAAGGTGAAGAGCCTGCTTGCCGGAGGGCAGAAGAAGATTGTTCTGAACATGGACAATATCACCTTTATCGACAGCGCGGGACTAGGCACGCTGGTGGCTTCGCATCACAGCGCGAAGTCGCAGGGCTCATCGCTGCGGCTGTGTCACCTGGGGTCGAAGTTCCAGGAAGTGCTGCAGATCACGAAGCTGCTGACGGTGTTCGAGGTTTTTGATACCGAGGCGGTGGCGGTCGCGAGCTTTTCGAAGAAGTAGAAGCGGCTGCGCTTCGCTAGTATAGGTATTCGGAAAAGGGCACGGTTCTGCGTGCCCTTTTTGTTTTTTGTGGAGAAAGAGCCGCGGGCCTTCCAACGGGGCCGGGACAAGTTTCGGCCAGTGCTACAAAAAGGGTGGCGGCGCAGCTATTCGAGGCGGTACATGGTGATGCCGCTGAGGAGCTTGGGATAAAAGTCGGTCGACTTCTGGGGCATCACTTCGCCGGCGGTGGCGATGCGCATGACCTGCTCAACGTCCACCGGATTTAAAAGAAAGGCAACTTGCGCCGCGCCGCGGTCGACGGCGTCGAGCGCAGCAGCGGCTTCGCGTTCGTAGATCAGGTTGGCTTCCGAGGTCACCGCCTGTGGGGTGATGCCCAGGGCAGGCTCGAGAATGCCCTCGTGGAGAAGCACGACGTCCAACTCGCGCTGGAGAGGCGAAACATGCGGCAAGAGTTGCGCTAAGTCGGCGCCGGAGCGCAGGGTCAGAACGTAGAATGCGCTTTGTGGCCTTGCAGCGGCTGGATAAGCGCCGATGGCTCGCTTCGCCCGGGCAGCCGCGAGGCATTCCAGAAATTTTTCCTGTGCTGCAGATTTCGCGGTGCCGTCAGTAAACGAGAACACCTCCGTCGCAAACCATGGTTCGAGGTGGCGCCGCACCGCCGGCCAGGAAAAGTCGTGGAGGTTGGCCGCGACACGGTGCGTCGGCAGAATCGTCAAGCCCTCGCTGCGGGTATTGAAGAAGGTCATCATCGCGCGCTCGTACGGCGCACCGGGATTGTTGACCCTCGCCCGCGCGCGACATTCATTGCGGTAGTTCAGCGCGGTCTCGTAACGGTGGTGCCCGTCGGCGATGACTAGCTTTTGTCCGGCCATGGCCTGTTGTATGGCGGCGACGCGCTGCGGCTCGGCAACGACCCAAAGGCGATGGCTGACACCATATTCGTCGTGCATCTGTGTGGCGGGTAATGCGGCCGCCTCGGCTTCCGCGAGAATCGTGTCGATCCTTTCTTGCGGATCGGAGTAAAGCAGAAAAAGCTGTCCGGTGTGAGTGCCGGTGCGGCGGAGGAGCTCGAGCCGGTCGGCTTTCGGGCCGGAGAGCGTCTGCTCGTGCCGGAAGACGATGCCCGCCGAATAGTCCTCGAGCTTTCCGGCCCCGATGAAGCCTCGGCGCGTGCG
Organism: Candidatus Acidiferrum sp.; assembly: GCA_035544995.1. Lineage (GTDB taxonomy): Bacteria > Acidobacteriota > Terriglobia > Acidiferrales > UBA7541 > Acidiferrum. The sequence goes on along the minus strand of DASZZI010000038.1, from coordinate 142,037 downwards.
GCGCTCCTGCGTCCCCGGGACGATAAATTCCTGTGTGTATGTGTAGAAGGAGGGCGCGGGGTCCTGCACGAGGATGTTGTCGCGAATCCAGCATTCGAGCGCGGCGGCCGCGCGCGTGTAAACGTTGTTCTGCGCCGAATCATTCGGAGAAACGCGGCCCTTTTCGACGATGATGAGGTTGTGCTGGTCAGCGGCGTAGTACTTTTCCTGCATCGCGGTCGAAATTTTGTCGTAGGGCTGCGTCAGAACGCGCTCGAGGGGAGCGTGCGCTGGGTTGTAACGGTAGGCGCGAAAGGGATAAACCTGAGCCATAGGGTCTCCGGTGGTGTTTTCCACCGCGTGCGAAGCCCTTTATTTTACGCGAAGTCGGGACAATTCCGGAAAGAGCGTAACAGTCGATTTTTGACGGAGGATTGCGGCCGGTTGAATAACTGCGGTCATATTAGAATAGAAGATTCATGAGCACACCGAAACTTCCACCCGTGCGCGCATTGATATTCGATCTGGATGGCACGCTGATCGACTCCAAGCGCGACCTGGTTCATTCCGTCAACGTCATGCTGCGCGAGATGGGCCGTGCGGAACTGCGGGAAGAGACGATTTCGGGATACATCGGGCAAGGGGCGCCGCAGTTGGTTGGACGAGCGCTGGGGGAAGGGACCACGGAAGACGAGCACAAGCGCGCATTGCAGTTCTTCCTAAGCTATTACGAGGAGCACAAGATGGATACGACGCGCGCGTATCCGGGCGTAGCGGAAACACTCGAGGAGCTGGCCGAACTGCCGATGGCCATTTTGACGAACAAGCCGGCGCGCATCAGCGTGCGCATTCTCAATGAACTGGGGCTGAAGCGTTATTTCCGCGCGGTCTACGGCGGCAACAGTTTCGAAACGAAAAAGCCCGATCCGTTGGGCGCCAATACCATCCTGCGCGAATTTGGCGCTACGCCGCAGGAAGCATTGCTTATCGGCGACTCCGAAGTGGACGTGCAGACGGCGCGGAACGCCGGAACGCTGGCCGTGGCGGTGAATTACGGCTTCGGCGTGCACGACCGCGCCGCTCATCCCGCCGACATTTATCTTGACCGGATAACCGATTTGGTCGCGCTCCTCGCGGAACACGGCAGTTGAGTATGGGGCAAGACAGGGAATTGCTATGTTGCGTTCCGGCGCGGCAGTTGGCAGACTCGGCGCGTGCTCATCGGCCTCTTTCCGGAGCTGGACGCGCCCGGCGGGGTGCAGCGCGTCGGCCGCCACCTAGCGGCGGTACTCTCGGAATTTGCGTCCGACCGCGGCATGGATTGCCGCTTGCTTAGCCTGAACGATACGCCGGAATTGCACCGCATGTCGGTGGGAGGCAAGAAATTTGTTTTCACTGGCTGCGAGCGCGGCAAAGTGAGGTTGACGGCAATGGCGATGCGCGCGGCACGCCGCCACGCGAGACTGGTGCTGGTTGGGCATCCAAACCTCGCGCCCGTTGCGCAGGCCATGCGCATCGTTGCGCCGCGGCTCAAGACCATTATCTGCACGCATGGGATTGAAGTGTGGGAGCCATTGTCCGCCCTGAGGCGGCGAGCGCTGCGGCGCGCGAATGTGGTGCTCGCGCCAAGCCGCGATACAGCGGACCAGGTCTCCATGCAACAGCAGGTCGCGCGAGAACGCATTCGAGTGCTGCCCTGGGCGCTGGACCCGCAGTTTGAGGCCATATTCATTCCAACGGCGCAGGCTGCGCTGCCGGCGAATTTTCCCTCGGGACGGGTGGTGCTCACGGTCGGCCGATGGATGGCCAACGAACGCTACAAAGGGATGGACACGCTTATCACCGCGCTGCCGCGCTTGCTTACACGCTGGCCGGAGTTGCAGCTTGTCGCGGTTGGTGAAGGAGATGATCGGGCATGGCTTGAAAACCTGGCGGAGGAGCGTGGCGTCAGCCGCCATGTCCATTTCTTGAGCGGGCTAAGTTACGCGGAATTGGCCGCGTGCTATGCTGCGTGCGAAATGTTTGCGTTGCCGAGCCGGGGCGAGGGTTTCGGCCTTGTCTACTTGGAGGCGATGGCGCTCGGCAAGCCGGTGATCGGCGGCGCGCATGGCGGCGCACCGGAGGTGATCCATGACGGCGTCACCGGCTATCTTGTACAGCATGGAGACGCCGTGCAACTCGCTACCTGCATCGAGACGCTATTGTCGGATCCGGCGCACGCCCGCGAAATGGGCGCGCGCGGCCGCAAGAGGGTGGAGAACAACTTTCGCTTCAGCGTATTCGCCAAATCCCTGAAGAAGATCATCCGCGAACAATGCGAATCCTGAACGTCACGCAGACCTACTCACCCTTTTTCGAATTTGGCGGCCCACCTGCTAAAGTGCGCGCCTTGTCCGAAGGACTCGCGCGGCGCGGTCACGGTGTGACCGTCCTGACGGCCAACTGGGGACTGGAAAAGCGCCTGCAGTCCGAGAAAGGGCAAATTGACGCAACGCACTCTCCTTTCGGCATGCGCCGCGAAGAGCACGGCGTCCAGGCCATCTACCTGCCGACGTGGCTGAAGTACCGCGCTACCAGCTGGAATCCCGCAGTGAAGCGGTACTGCCGCGCCAGGCTCCAGAATTTCGACGTCGTGCACATTTTTGGTTTGTACGATTTACTTGGCCCCGCCGTTGCCGCGGCCTGCCGAGCGCGCCGGCTGCCTTACGTCATCGAGCCCATCGGGATGTTCGTGCCCATTGTCCGGAATCTGCCGATGAAGCGGATGTATCATTTTGTTTTCGGGCGGTCCTTGTTCGAGGGTGCGCACGCCGTCATTGCGACGTCTGAGCTGGAAGCCGCCGAACTGGCGTCCGGAGGCATTCCTCGCGAGAAAATCGTGATGCGCCGAAACGGAGTTGAGGCACCCGCGAAGTTTCCCGCGCGCGGAGTGTTCCGCGCCGCGCAGGGAATCTCGCAGCAAGCGAAACTTATTCTGTTTCTTGGACGCCTTTCCGAGAAAAAGAGCCCTGACCTTCTGCTGCAGGCCTTCGCGGCCCTCCCCGCCCAGCTGGAGGGAACCAACCTGCATCTCGTGATCGCGGGGCCGGACGAAAGCGGCATGGTGGCGCGACTGGAACACATGGCGGGACAACTAGGCGTCGCACGGCGAGTTCACTTTTGTGGACCGCTCTACGGGGATGCCAAGTGGGCGGCCTACCGAGATGCGGATGTTTTCGTGCTGCCGTCACAGAACGAAAACTTCGGCAATTCGGCAGCGGAAGCGGTTGCGGCAGGCACGCCGGTGGTGGTGACGCAACAATGCGGCATTGCACCGCTTCTCGCGGATGTCGCAGGGCTCGTTGTGGCGCACGACGCGACGCCTTTGTCACAAGCGCTTGTTCGCGTGCTGAGCGATCGTGAACTGCATGCGCGGCTGGCGGCAGGTTGCAGCGTCATCGCGTCCAAGCTTGGCTGGGAAGAACCAATCCGTCAGATGGAAGAATTGTATGGAAAGCTTGCGGTGTCCCAGCCCGCCGTAGCAGAATCACTGGACGTGGGGTAGCGTGTTGCCAACAACTGCGTTTTCAAATCTTCCGGAGAGCGCCGGCCCGGACGGGCGCCGCCTGCTGCTGGAGCATGAATCGTTTTTCGTTCTGGTGGCTTCCGCAACAGGGGCGGTCTTTTTTTTCTTGTTGCGGGTTCTTCTCGCCTGGTACGCAGATCACCAGCTGCGAATCCCGCGCTTTCATTTCCTCGAACACGTTGTACGGGCCGGCGCCGCATTCTTTTTCGCTCCGGAGAGCAAGTAGCAGCGTGTGCGGCATCTGCGGCGTCGCGTTCGCTTCCGGCACGGCTGACGCCGAGGCACGAGTTCGGGCCATGGCAGCGGCCATGCTCCATCGAGGTCCGGACGAAGAGGGGTTCCTCGCCGGGGAGCCGCGCGCACCTGGCCTGGCAATGGGCATTCGCCGGCTCAGCATCATCGATCTGGCTGGCGGGCACCAACCGATTTGGAATGAAGCGCGCGATGTCGCGGTGGTCTTCAACGGCGAGCTGTACAACTATCGCGAGCTGCGCGAGCGCCTGGCGCTCTGTGGGCATCGCTTCGCCACGCAATCGGACACGGAGATACTCGTCCACGCGTGGGAGGAGTGGGGTGAAGACTGCCTGACGGAGTTACGAGGCATGTTTGCGATTGCGCTGCTCGATTTGCGCGAACGCCACGCTACCGCGCCGCTGCTGTTCCTCGCGCGGGACCCGCTCGGCATCAAACCTCTCTACTACACGCAGACTCCGGCGGGTTTCGCGTTTGCCTCCGAGGTGCGCGCGCTGATCGCTTCGGGAGCCGCAGCCAAACGGCTTTCGCAGGACGCGCTCACTTCGTATCTGCTCTTCGGCAGCGTGTCCGAACCAGTGACGCTCCTGGAAGGTGTGTTCTCCCTGCCGCCGGGCCATCACATGCTGCTGCACGTGCCAGAACGGCGGCGCACGCCGCGCGCGCGGCCGTGGTGGAACCCAGCGCAAAGCTCCGCGGCGCGCGATTTGAAAAAGCCGCGTGATCTTTCTACGGCGGCGCGGCGCTTGCGGCCGCTGCTGGAAGATGCCGTGAACGCCCATCTCATCGCTGACGTTCCTGTGGGGCTCTTTCTCTCAAGCGGCCTGGACTCCGGCGCCATTGCAGCACTGGCAGGGCGAGCACGAGCGGGTATCCAAAGTTTCACGCTGACGTTTCCCGGAACATCCTACGATGAAGGGGCGATGTCGCGCCTTGTCGCGAGTCGCTGCGGCACGCAACACACCGAAATTCCCTTGGAGAGTGGCGCTGTCCTCTCGCGGCTGGACGAAGCGCTCGCGGCACTCGATCAGCCCACGATGGATGGGATCAATACGTATTTTGTGTCATGGGCGGCGCGCGAAGTCGGGCTAAAAGTGGCGCTCTCGGGTCTTGGAGGCGATGAACTTTTCGCGGGCTATCGTACCTTTGCCGATACGCGGCGAGTGTCACGATTCATCCACATCGCTCGGTTCGTGCCTGCGCCACTGCGCCGCGCCACCGCAGGGCTCGTGAGCCAATTGATCGGTCAACGGAGTACGCCGGACGCCGGACGAAAAGCCGCAGCGGCGTGGGTTGCTCCCGATGCGCTGCCTTCTCCTTACTATTTCACCCGCACGCTATTCCCTCCCGTTGAACTAGCGCGCTTGACGGAACCGCGGTTTCGCCCGAGTACCGTGAGCGCCGATGGGGTGACGCTCGAGCCGACCTGGCTCGGGTGGCTGGAACGGGCAGCGGACGAAGCGCGCAAGCTCGAGCAGGCCGCGGCCACGTCGTGGCTGGAAATGCGGACGTACATGGCGAGCACGCTTCTCCGCGACACCGATTCGGTGAGCATGTCGCGTTCGCTTGAGGTGCGAGTGCCGCTGCTCGATACGCCGCTGGTCGAATTTGTAGGTGCCTTGCCGGATGCAGCGCGTTACCGGCGCGGCGTTCAAAAGGCGCTGCTCGTGGAGGCGCTCGGCGAAATTCTGCCTCGTGAGATTCTCACGCAGCGCAAGCGGACGTTCACCTTGCCATGGGAAGAGTGGCTGCGCGGAGGGCTGCGCGCACGGCTCGAAGCGAGCTTCGCGGATCCTGCTCCCTCGCTCGCGCCGCATCTGCACGAAGGGGGCGTCCGTGCCGTATGGGCTGCATTTCTGGCGGGCAAGACATCCTGGTCGCGGCCCTGGTCGCTCTATGTACTCAATGAGTGGTGCCGGCGCCATCTCGCCGCGTGATTTATTTTCCTGAGGTACACTGACCAATCGCGCGATGAATATTCTTGGAATTAATGCGTACCACGGAAACGCATCGGCAGCGATCGTCTGCGATGGGCGGCTTATCGCTGCTGTTGAAGAGGAACGTTTCAATCGCGTGAAGTACGCAGCGGGGTTCCCCGCTCAAGCGATTCGCTATTGCCTGCGGGAAGCGGGGCTTGCGCTCGCGGACATCGATCACGTGGGCGTGCCGCGGAACCCTTACGCGCGACTCGGTACGAAGATCTTTTACGCGTTGCGCATGCCGTCTTTCGCGCGCGACCGCGTGAAGTTGCTGACGAAATTTACCGGGGTGCGCGAAGCACTCGCGCAGACATTTGACGCCGATCCAGCAAAGCTCGCCGCGCAATTCCACCGCATCGAGCACCATCAAGCACACCTGGCAAGCACATTTTTCGTTTCGCCGTTCGATCGCGCCGCGGTTCTTTCAGCCGACGGCCTGGGCGACTTTGCGAGCACCATGTGGGCGACGGGGAATGGCGGACGATTACGCGTGGAAGGCTCAATCGCTTTCCCGCATTCCCTGGGCCTCTATTACACGGCAGTTACACAGTACCTCGGCTTCCTGAAGTTCGGGGACGAGTACAAAGTCATGGGCTTGGCGGCTTACGGCGAGCCTGAACAGCTCAGTATGTTCCGTGAGATCGTGCAGTTCGATCCGCGATCCAAAGACAACGGTTTCCGGCTTGGACTCAACTACTTCATACATCACCGCACTGGCCCGGAGATGAGTTGGGCTGAAGCCGACAAGACGCCCACGCTCGGCAAGCTGTTTTCGGACGAGATGCCGCGGCGGCTCGGCCCGGCGCGCCAGCCCGAAGAACCGCTTGAACAGAGGCATCGCAACCTGGCCTCATCGCTGCAGGCGCGGCTTGAGGAAGTTTATCTCGGCATGCTGAAGAAACTTGCCGAGAGCACGGGGCGGAAGGCGCTGTGTCTTGCCGGCGGAGTGGCGTTCAATTGTGTGGCCAACGGAAAAATTTTCGAGGCCACGCCATTTGAAGAGGTTTACGTACAGCCCGCTGCGGGGGATGCTGGACTAGCGGTCGGAGCCGCGTTTCACGTGTGGCACCAGATTCTTGGGAAGCCGCGCTCCTTCGTGATGGATCACGCTTACTGGGGTCCGGGCTTCACGAACGCGGAGATTCGCTCGGCGATCGACGCGAGCAGCGTCGCGAAGACTGGCTATTCGGTTGCCGAATTGCCAGAAGAAGAACTGATCCGCCGAGCTGCCGCGATTGTCGCCGACGGAAAAATTCTCGGGTGGTTTCAGGGACGCGCCGAATGGGGTCCGCGAGCGCTCGGCAACCGGAGTATCGTCGCTGATCCGCGGCGCCCGGAGATGAAGGAAATTCTGAACCAGCGAATCAAGCACCGCGAATTCTTCCGGCCTTTCGCGCCCTCCATTCTCGCGGAAGCCACCGGCGAGTGGTTCGCAAGATCGCATCCCTCACCGTTCATGACCATGGCCTATCCCGTACGCCCGGAAAAGCGCGGCAAGATTCCTGCGCCGACCAACGTCGACGGGACCGGCCGCCTGCAAACTGTCACACGCGAGGCCAATCCGCGTTACTGGAAGCTGATCCGCGCCTTCGGCGACGCGACGGGTGTGCCTGCCGTGCTCAACACTTCCTTCAACGACAACGAGCCCATCGTGTGCCGCCCGGAAGAGGCGCTCGATTGTTTTCTACGCACGCAGATGGACGCGCTAGTGCTGGGCGACTTTCTGGTCACGAAACCGTGAGCAGTGCATCGCGAGCCTCGACCGCATGAAGATTCTCCTGCTGAATCACTACTATCCACCGGACACCTCAGCGACGGCGAGGATGGCGGGGACAATCGTCGGAGCGCTCTCCGCGCAGCACGATGTGACGGTTCTTTGTGGGCGGCTATCGTACGACACGCCCGAACGGCGTCCGTGGCGGCTGTGGCAGACGGAGCAAACCGGGCGCGCGCGGATCGTTCGTGTGGGCTCGACCGATTACGGGCGCTTCCAGATGAAGTGGCGTGTGGTGAATTATCTAAGCTACGCCACACTGGCCGCTACACGCGCGATCTTCACGCCGTGCGACGTCGTCTTGAGCATGACCGACCCGCCGTTTCTCGGCATCGTCGGCGCGTTCGTGGCGAAAGTCAAAGGCAAGCCGTTTGTTTATAACGTCCGCGACTTGTATCCGGACATGGCGCTGGGCGGGGCGATCGTCGATCCGGGTTTGCTCACACGCGTTTGGCATGGATTGCATCGCTGGACGTTACGCCATACGTCGCGAGTGATTGTGCTGGGCGATGATATGCGCGCGCGCATCATCGCCAAAGGCGTCGATCCGGCACGCGTTAGAGTAGTGCGTGATGGAGCGGAAATTCCTAGCGCCGAAGCTCCGCAGCCCCCTCTCGATCCCGAAGTGATTCGTGCGATTCGCGGCAAATTTCGCATTGTGCTGCTCCACGCCGGCAATCTTGGCTTTTACGGCGCGTGGGAAACGCTGATTGCAGCGGCCCGCCAGCTTCAAGATGACGGCGTGGGCTTCATTTTTGTAGGTGACGGTGCTCAACGGGCACAACTGGAAACGGCCGCGAAGGGTTTAGCGAATGTGCGGTTCCTGCCTTTCTTCCCGGCAAGCAAGATTCCTTCCGTGCTGGCTGCGCCCGATGCTCACTTGATTACAATTAAGCGAGGTCTCGAAGGCGTCGTCGTGCCGAGCAAAATGTATGGGATTCTCGCAGCGGGTCGACCAATCGTCGCCGTCGCGCCCGGCGAGACGGATGTCGCGTCATTGGGCGCGCAGCGGGGATTCGGTGTCTGGGCCGATCCGGACAAGCCGGAAGAGCTGGTCAGGGTGGTTCGAGGTCTTGCGTCTGACACAAACAAGTTGAAAAGGATGGCGCAGGCGGCTCGAGACGCTGCTTCCGACTATGATCGGGTGAAGGAACATCAAAAATTTTTGAAGATCGTCGAGGAAACTCTGCGAGCATAACAACGGTGAAGCAAGTTGAAGTGGAAAATTTGCATTAACCAGAGGAACGCCTCTTCTATCGGCTAGTGGTTCACCCATCCGTTCTTGCCGAACCGAGCATGTGTGGACTACGGTTTGCAGACACGCGTACTATCCTCATTTTCTTGGGAACAACCGGGAAATACGCGGTATGGTGTTGTCGCTGCGTGGGGCAGCCATTTTTGACTTGGGAGCCGGGCCCCCAACCCGGCAAGAGTTACGTAAGGCACCGGCCTGCAGCCTCGGCCGGAAATGTCGCCCGAAAAAGATGAGGACGCATGGCCGCGGGCCTGCTGGCTTTTTTCATCGCGTTATTCGCATCGCTGATGCTGACTGTACCCGTGCGCGCGCTGGCCTTGCGCGTGGGCATGGTCGATCTCCCAGGACCTCGAAAGGTGCATCTCCAGCCGATCCCGTTGCTCGGCGGGTTGGCAATGTACGCGGGCGTCATTTTGGCAATTCTTTTTGTTTTCGACGGTCACGCGCGCGCCCAGAGCGCAGGAATCGTGACGGGCGCGACCTTGGTCGCTGCGGTCGGCTTCCTTGACGATCGCGGCTGGTTGCATCATCAAATAAAGCTGTTCGTGGGTATGCCGCTCGCCGCAGGCATCCTGCTCGCCAGTGGAATTCATGCCCAGCTTTTCAGCGTCTTTGTTCCTGGGCATCTTGGCTATTTGCTCGATGCGGGGCTTACCGTTCTTTGGGTTGTGGGCATCACGGCATCCTTCAGCATCCTCGACCACATGGACGGCCTTTGCGCAGGCGTCGCGGCAACGGCCTCGATTTTTTTCGCCGTGCTCGCCTATCTGAACGGTCAGACTTGGGTTACGACGCTGGCTGCCGCCATTCTCGGAGCCGCGACAGGTTTCCTCCGCTGGAATTTCAAGCCCGCAAAAATTTTTATGGGCGACGGCGGCGCGATGTTTCTCGGATTTCTGATGGCTACACTGGGTTTGAAGCTCAGGCTCGAGAATGCCACTGCTCTTGCCGGTTGGCTTGCCCCACTGCTGATACTTGGGGTGACCATTTTCGATACAGCGCTCGTGACGATCTCGCGCTCCCGCCGCGGCCTTTTGCCTTTTGCCGCGCCTGGCAAGGATCACACTGCGCATCGCCTTGCTAATTTCGGTTTCGGACAACGCGGCGCCGTAATCGGACTCTACCTGCTGGGGGCAGTGAGCGGCAGCGCGGCCCTTGTCGTCAGCTATCTTTCGCCTCGTGGCGCGGCGCTGACTGCCATCATGACCGCTGCAATCGTTCTCGTAGGCGTCGGCTTGCTCGAACGCGCGCCTTACGAGCGTCAGAATCACAGACCCTTCACGTCCGCCTGAATCCCGGCACCTCGCGCGGAACTTTCCGGCGCAACTTCCGGCACGCGGCCCGTGCGACCGCGTTCGTGCTTGTCCTCACAGACGGATTCGCTATACTTACGAGCGCCGTCTCACCCATTTGTCACGAAGTCCCCGACGGGGCGGGCAAGAAGTACCGCTACTTACATAAGACTCGGGAACCCCTGAAGAATTAGGTTCCAGGAAGCCCGTGCGACGAGGACAACAAGCAATCGTGGAAACCATCGGACACCAGCCCCGGCGCGGTCGGGCCAACGGCGAAGTCGTAGTTGTCGGCGGATCGGCTGCGGGTCTTTATACCGCCTTGACTCTGGCCCGTGCCGGACGGCGCGTGCGCGTACTCGAATCGATGTCTGAACTCGATCCCGCCCGGCGCACACTAATCGTTACCGACCATTTCCGCCACCAACTCGGCGCCTCTTCCGGCGTAAGCATCGTGAATGAGATTCGGCGTTTTGAACTTTTCACAGATGGGCGTTCGGCACAGGTGGCTCTCACGCGGCCCGACCTTATCATCGAGCGCTCGCGCCTGATTTCTGCTCTGGCGCAGGATGCACGGCAGGCCGGTGCGCAACTATCTTTTGACACGCGCTTTCTAGGGCTGGGCCCGAATTCGCGGGGTCTGCGGTTGGAGGTGGAGACGGCTGGTCGCCGCGATGAATTGCAGGCCGACAGCGTCGTCGGAGCCGATGGCGCCGCAAGCAGGGTGGCACGTACCGCGGGCTGGCCGCCGGTCGAAACCGTACCCCTGGTCCAGGCTATCGTGAAGCTTCCGAAAGATTGCCCTCCGGATACAACTCGCGTGTGGTTCGTCCCGGACGACACGCCGTATTTCTACTGGCTGATTCCGGAATCCGCGGAGCGCGGCGCGCTGGGGATTATCGGCGTGGATGGCCGGGACACTTCGCGGTGTATCGCGCGATTCCTTGAAAAAAAACAGATGGAGCCACTGGAGTGGCAAGGCGCTCGGATCCCGGTTTACCGGCGGTGGGTTCCGGTGCGGCGGCGGGTGGGGAATGCCGATGTGTTTCTCGTGGGAGATGCAGCGGCACAAGTCAAAGTTTCCACCATTGGCGGGATTGTGACGGGCTTTCGAGGCGCGCGAGGCGTCGCCGATGCCATACTTCGGAATGGCCGCAGTCCGGAGTTGACGGCCCTGCGCCGCGAACTCGGCACGCATTGGCTGATCCGGCGGGCACTTCATCATTTTCAACAAAAGGACTATTCTCAGCTCGTCGATCTGCTTAACACGGCCACACGCCAATCTCTGGGCGAAGTTAACAGGGATGAATCCATGCGGCTGCTCTGGAACGTGTTTCGCCGGCAGCCAAGGCTTGTCCTGCTGGGCCTGCGGGGATTGCTGATGGGGAATGGTTCAAGGGAAGAGGGCGGGAGCGAATCACCTTAAGCCCGGCATTCGGTAGAATTCGACGATTGCGGCTTTCTTCTCAATAGCAATTCAGTCAAAATACAGTGCTTGAATTCCGCTTCGGAGAGCAAACGTCTGGCTTCTGAAGCGTTTTGGGGAGATTCCCGCTTGCGTCTCACGGTGATTGGTTGTGGCTACGTTGGCTTGGTAACTGGTGCGTGTCTCGCCGAGGCGGGACATGAGGTGATCTGCACGGACATCGACAGCGAGCGGATCGCACAGCTTCAAGCCGGCCGCGTGCCCATCTTTGAGCTTTATCTCGACCAGATCCTCGCCTCCGCCCGGAAGGCAGGGCACATATCTTTCACCGCGGACGCAGGTGAAGCCATCCGCAGCGGCGAAGCAATTATTATCTGCGTCGGTACGCCTCCAAAAGAAAGCGGCGATGCGGACCTCTCTGCTATTGACCATGTCGCGCGCCAGATCGCAACCGAAGCTCGTTCACCAAAACTCGTCATCGAAAAGAGCACCGTCCCGGCTCGCACGGGGATCGAGTTGCGCCGCGCGCTGACGGCCTACACCCGCAATGGCAATCTCAATTTTCGCGTGGCCTCGAACCCGGAATTCCTCCGCGAAGGCACCGCGGTCGAAGATTTCTTCCATCCCGACCGCATCGTGGTGGGCGTTGAGGAGGAATCTTCGGCTGCTGATTTGCGAGAAATCTACCGTCCCATCCTCGAGCACCGCTTCCATTGCCCCGTCCACGAAGGGAAATGTCCCCCGGGACATGAAGGCAAATTTCTTGTGACCACAATCAACAGCGCTGAGCTGATCAAGCACGCTTCCAACTCTTTCCTCGCGCTGAAGATCAGCTACGCCAACGTGATTGCCGATCTCTGCGAGAAAATCGGCGCGGACGTCGAAGAGGTCACGCACGCGATGGGTCTCGACCCGCGCATCGGCACGCAATTTCTGCGCGCAGGCTTGGGTTTTGGAGGCTTTTGCTTTCCCAAGGATATTCAAGCGTTTATCCATCTGTCCGCCTCGGTCGGAGTAGACTTCGACATCCTGAAGGCTGCGGAGCGGGTCAACAAACAGCGCATCGACCGCTACGATGAAAAAATCCGCAAGGCGCTGTGGGTTGTAAAGGGCAAGCGCCTGGCGATGCTGGGCCTGGCCTTTAAGGCCAATACGGACGACATCCGCTTCGCTCCTGCGCTGGAAGTCTTGAAGCGGCTACTCCACGAAGGCGCGCAGGTTCACGCCAGCGACCCCGAGGCAATTACGAAAACCAAATCGATGTTTCCGCAGGCCGTCTATCACGAAGATCCTTACGAAGCGCTCCGCGATGCCGATGCCGCTCTGGTTTGCACCGAATGGGAATGCTTCCGCACGCTGGATTGGGAACGCGCGGGAAAACTCATGGCGCGAAAGCTGGTGATCGATGGCCGGAATTTGTACCAACCGCAGCGAATGCGAGAGTTGGGGTTCGAATACTATTCCTTTGGAAGAGAGTAGGGCTTCAGCCAAAGTCGCGCGAGTGTTTCGATTTTTTTCTCTAGGCGTGGCCCACTTTTTCCTTCGCAAACTGCTCTCTGAAATACACCAGCGTCAAGCGCAAGCCTTCCTCTAAAACCACCCGCGGCTCCCACCCCAGAAGCTGCTTCGCCTTCGTAATGTCCGGGCAGCGCCGCTTCGGATCATCCTGCGGGAGTGCTTCGAAGACGATCGCCGGGGCATTGTTGAAGTGCGTGCGGATGCGCTCGGCAAACTCCAGAATGGTGATCTCTTGCGGGTTGCCGATATTGACAGGCAGATGCTCGTTTGACTGCATTAGCCGGTAAATGCCTTCGATCAGGTCGGACACATAGCAAAAGCTTCGAGTCTGCTTCCCATCGCCGTATACCGTGAGCGGCTGCCCTGTTAGCGCCTGGTACACGAAATTGGGCAGTGCGCGCCCGTCGTTCAACCTCATCCGTGGACCGTAGGTATTGAAGATCCGCACGATGCGCGTGTCCACGCCGTGGTAGCGGTGGTAGGCCATCGTCATGGCTTCGGCAAACCGCTTCGCTTCGTCATACACGCCGCGCGGTCCAATCGGGTTTACATGTCCCCAGTACTGCTCGCTCTGCGGCGAAATTTCAGGATCGCCGTAGCATTCGCTGGTAGAAGCGAGAAAAAACTTGGCTTTTTTCGCGAGCGCCAGCCCCAGCGCATTGTGAGTGCCCAGCGCCCCAACCTTCAGCGTCTGGATCGGCAGCTTCAGGTAATCCACCGGACTCGCAGGAGACGCAAAATGCAGAACATAGTCCACCGGCCCTTGCACATCGATGTATTTCGAGACGTCTGCCCTCACGAGGCGCAACTTTGGATGCTTCAGCAGGTGTCCGACGTTCGACTCCACCCCGGTGACGAGATTATCGATGGCTAGGACGTCCCAGCCCTCAGCAATCAAACGGTCGCACAAATGCGAACCGAGGAATCCTGCTCCGCCCGTCACCACTGCCCTCATGCCCCCTCCTGATGATTCGCGGCTAGAGTGTAGCGTGCAGGCAGCCGCTTGGCCACAATGAACCAGAGCCATCGATCAACGAGGTGATTGCAAGCTCTTCCGTGTTGGAGCGCGAAACGGCGCAACCGAATTAGAAAAAGAAAAAGCGTTTCCGCCGGGGCCGCGCTGTCTCGTCCGGCACCTCGGGGACGTGGGGCAACGAACGCCCCTCAATCGCCGCCAGAGGATTTTCAACGAATAGCGCGCGGGCTTTTTCTTCGCCAAACTTCTCACGTACCACATCGTAGGCGGGCTGCAGCTTCAAGGGACGATTACGCGTATTGTGTGCGTCGCTCGAAACAAAATGGATCAATCCCATTCCAATCCAGAAGAACGCGTCGTCCTGCGCGCCGGTTCCAAATGCTCCCGTAAGTGACCCGCCCGTCACCTGCGCGTAGCATCCCAGCCTCACCCATTTCGCCAGCCGCTCCGGCTGGGTGCGCAGAATGGCGTTGCGCTCCGGATGCGTGATCACGGGGCGCAAACCCGCGAGTTGGAGCTCATGCAGCGTCGTGTTCATCGCGGGTGGAATCGAGATTTCGTTGAACTCCACGAGCAAGTAATCCCGCTGGTTGAGGCAGAAGCGCGGCGCATCTTCCTTCAGCGCCGCCAGGTTCTCCGGATCCATGTGAAAATCGCAACCCGTCGCCAGCGCCAGCCGTCCGCCGACGAGTTTCTGCAGTTCGTCACGCAGCTTGCGGACTTGGGCAAAGTCAAACGCGAACTGGCTGTTAGCGTGCGGGGTGGCGACGACGTGGGTGATTCCGTCGGCGATCGCGGACTCCGCCATGGCCATCGATTCGTCCATCGATTGCGGCCCGTCATCGAGCCCCGGCAGAATGTGACAGTGCAAATCGACCATAATCTTTGGCGATGTCCTCAGCGCCACCACGCGGTGATCGCCTGCCAGGCGCCCAGCGCAAAGAGCATCCTTGCAAAAACTTGCCGCATCCGCAGCGGCTTGATGCGCTTCGCCAGGACGCCGCCCAAAATGCCCCCCACAAAGATCCCCGGTATCAACAGCGCGCCCGTGAGCCAGGAAACGAAGCCCGCCTTCGCATAGGTGATGAAGGCCAGCAAACCCGTGGGAGGAATCAACGCAACCAAGCTGGTCCCCTGTGCGCGGTACTGGCTAAACGCAAACAATAGCCCGAGGAGCGCCACGAGCAGCGCGCCTCCCCCAACTCCAAACATTCCAGCAGCGACGCCGGAAACGCACGCCGCCACAAAAATCCCTGCGCTGCGCGCTGCTCCTTCAGGCACCGGATTTCTCCCCGGCCGCCGACGGCGCCGAGTCACTGTCCCGGCCCGTCTTTCTCCGGAGTAAGAACGCGACGAGCATCAGGAAGCAGCCAAAAAGACCTTTCAGATTCCGCGATGCCAGCGGGATCGCGATTAGGCTTCCGAGGTATCCACCCGTCAACATCCCCAGAGCACAGAGAATGCCCGCACGCAAGTCCACCTGGCCGCGCTTCCAGTATGCAATCAGGGCACCAAGCCCCAGTGGCGGCAACAAGATAAAGAGCGACGTCCCTTGCGCCATGTGCTGGTCCATCCCGAGCAGGTAGACCATCGCCGGCACGAGCACCACACCGCCGCCAATGCCTAGCAGCCCGACGAGCACACCCACGCCAAGTCCGAGCAGCAGGATTTCTAGGATCATCGATGCGTTGCGTCAGGACGCGAAATCCAATCCTCGCATAAAGGGCGCACCTTTATCTTCCCGCGTCTCGATGCTGGGGGCAACCTTTGGCACGCAGGAGTACATTGAAATACCAAATCCCTAGCCCTTTTTGCCCGTGCGCGAAACCCTGCTATATTTGAACGTCATTAATGACCTCTCGGCCTGTGACTTGCGATATCCCCAAGAATACGAGGAGTGTGACGGAACTCATGGCAATTGACCGCAAACCGGAGTTTTTCAAAGGTGCGCAACTGAAGGTCGCCATCATTGGCTGTGGCTACGTGGGCCTGCCGCTAGCGCTGCGTTTTGCCGAGGCAGGCCACAAAGTCACCGGGTTGGACACCGATCCCGGAAAGGTGGCATCCCTGAATGCTGGAAAGTCCTACATCGAGCATATCCCGCAGACCAAGATTCAGCAGTTCGTGAACAGCCGTCATTTCAGCGCCACAACGGACTTCGCGCGCCTCAAAGAGGCAGACGCCATCATCATCTGCGTACCCACGCCCCTCGATGAACGACGCGAACCCGATCTCAGTTACGTTGAGCAGACGGGGATATCCATCCAGCCTCATCTGCAAAAGAGTCAGCTGGTGGTCCTTGAATCGACGACCTACCCGGGTACGACCGAGGAGCTCGTCCTCCCCATCTTGGAAAGGAGCGGCCTGCGTTGCCCCATTGCCTCCGGCTCGGATAACGAAAATATCCCCTGCGATTTTTTCCTGGCCTTTTCGCCGGAACGCGAAGATCCCGGCAACAAACAGTTCGGCCTCGCTCAGATTCCCAAGGTCGTCGGGGGCATCAACCCACCCAGCGGCCGCGCCGCTCAGTCGCTCTACGCGCAGGTGGTTGCCCGTGTGGTGCCCGTCAGCTCGACCCGCGCCGCAGAAATGGCCAAGCTGCTCGAAAATATTTTCCGCTGCGTCAACATCGCGCTGGTGAACGAGCTGAAGATGCTCAGCCTGCGCATGAACATCGACATCTGGGAAGTGATCGACGCGGCCGCAACCAAGCCTTTCGGCTTCATGCCTTTCTATCCTGGCCCGGGTCTAGGCGGCCACTGCATTCCCGTTGACCCGTTCTATCTCTCCTGGAAAGCGCGGGAGTACGACTTCGCGACGCGCTTCATCGAGCTGGCCGGTGAGGTGAACACCGCGATGCCCTACCACGTTGTCGCAGCGATCGCCGAGGCCCTCAACAATCACAAAAAGAGCCTCAAGGGTTCTAAGCTGTTAATTCTCGGTGTGGCCTACAAGAAAGACGTTGACGACCTGCGCGAATCTCCCACCCTCAAGATCATGCAAATCCTTCAGCAGCGAGGCGCACAGCTGGACTACAACGATCCTTATTTCCCGCGTCTTCACAAGATGCGCCACTACAATTACGAAAACATGAAGTCCGTTCCTCTCAATCCTCAGACTCTCGGCAGTTACGACGTGGTGGTCATTGCAACCGATCACTCCAGCTACGATTATGGGGCCATCGTCGACGCGTCAAAGATGGTCGTCGACACTCGCAACGCCACCCGCCGCGTGGTGCGTCATCGCGATAGGATCGTTCTCTGCTAGGCTCCGATGACTTTACACGCAGAGGAAATTCGCCGTCAGCTTGAGGAAAGTGCGCGCATCAAACATAGCTTTTCCGTGGAGCTGATCGGCCGCATTGCGCAGTTTGCGGAGAAATCCGCGGCCGTCACTCACTCGGCTTATTGCGCCCGCAGCAACTCTACTCTGACATTTGCGAACGGCAACTCGGCGTCCAACAGCACGGGCGTGCGCGCCGCATTGTTGGCGAGATGCAGGAAGAAGTGCGAATCTTTCATTTCCGTGCCGTGGTCGAAAACGCGGAGCTCAATCTTTAAGGCCGTGTAGCTCCCTGCGGGCACCGTCACTTTTTCGGAGCCTGCGGCGAGGCTTGCGCGTACGTCATAGAGCTTGTGCCCATCGTAGACGGGGCTCCGCACTTCCGGAGTTTTCGACCAATCGACATTCCGGAGATACTCCATCATGCCGAGCGGGTCACGCGTCCCCGGCAGCACCATCGCTGCCGTCGCGTCTGCCGGCGCCGGGTCTTTGCCGGTCGCCATCATTCGTTGCACCGATTCAACCTTCTGTCCGCGCTCGTTCAGGTGCATTTCATATTGCAGGCTCGCGAGCGTCACGGCATCGCTGTAGGAATCGAATTGGTCGTCGAGCGCAAATACCATGCGCAGCGGATTTTCCGTCTGCGCAAATGCCTGGAGGTGCCAGGCATTTTCCCCCAGGAAATTACGCCGTTCCGCCACCCGCACCCGCAGGTTCGCGACGTTATTTAGGTTGGCCACGTTGGCCGTATATTCCAGCACCTCACCCGCCCGCAACGGCCCATCCGCGTCCTTCTCAGCGGGGGCCTTTTTCGGCTCAGCGGTTCTACCCTTAGTATCCGGTGACCGGAAACCCCTCGCAGTAGTGTTATCTACCGGGCTACTCGTCCCATTCGAATTCGCGGCGCTGGAGTGTGCCAATTCGGCCCGCGTTTGTGAGGCACGATCATGCAGCCAGACCAACGCTACACCAGCACTTAGGAGTGCCACTACGGCGACGATTCCGGCATTCGTCCGATGGCTCATGCTCTTTGTGTGACTTTCAACTGGATCGGGCCTTTGCGTATCCGTTTTCCGTCGTACAATACGCGTTCGTGCCCGGCGCACGGCTTTGGTCGCAGCAACCCTGGCCGAACTTTGAGCGTACCAAAACAAGAGGCGCTCGTCTTTCCAGAAGCTGCGGTGATTGCCGTGGCCCCACCCCGAGGGCCAGGGGCGTAGATCGAGGAGGAGTTTCCGAATGCGCTATTTGGTGACAGGCGGCGCTGGCTTTATCGGCTCAAATACCGTGGACGAACTTGTGCGCCGCGGGCACAGCGTGGTCGTGCTGGACGATCTTTCTTCCGGCAAGGAAGAGAATCTGGCGGAATCCCGCAACAAGATTTCGTTCATCAAAGGGAGCATCACGGACCTCGAGGTGGTGCGCAAAGCCGTTCACGAAGCCGAATGCGTCCTGCATCTTGCGGCGCGTACCTCCGTGCCGCGGTCGGTAAAAGACCCGCTTGAAACCAACCGCATCAATGTCGATGGCACGCTCAACGTTCTCGTCGCGGCACGCGACGCAAAGGTCAAACGCGTGATCTTCGCGGCGTCTTCTTCGGCCTACGGCGAAACCCCCACGCTGCCGAAAGTCGAAACCATGCAGCCGGAACCCATCTCGCCCTATGGCGTCACGAAGTACGTCGGCGAGTTATATGCGCAGACGTTTGGCCGGGTGTACGGCCTCGAAAACGTTTCGCTGCGCTACTTCAATATATTCGGGCCCCGGCAGGATCCCGGCTCGCCTTACTCGGGCGTACTTGCAAAATTCTGCACGGCTTTCCTGGAAGAATCGCAGCCGGTGATCTTCGGCGACGGCGAGCAAACTCGCGATTTCACCTTCGTTGAAAACGCCGTCCAGGCCAATTTGCTCGCCTGTGAAGCACCGAACATTTTGGGAAAGGTTTTCAACGTCGGCGCCGGCGGCCGATTCTCCTTGAAGCAAACCGTCGAGCTTCTCTGCAAGATTTCAGGCAAGCGAATCGAGGCAAAGTACGATGCGCCGCGGGATGGCGACATTCGCGATTCACAGGCGGACATTACCCAGGCGCGTGAATTTCTCGGTTATGAACCGCAAGTGGACTTCGAGGAAGGCCTGCGCCGCACCTTCGAATGGTACCGCGGCGTCCAAGCCAAGGCTGAAGCAAAATAGCAGGCACTGCCTGGCTACCAGGAAGCGTGACCTGTCTGCGCCTCCAGCGGCAGGTTAGGTCCCCCAGTCACTCGTCATTGACAACAGCTACTTCGTCAAGGTTGGACAGCCTTGCCGCGACTGAGCGGCGCGTTCTTCTTTCTTTGGTTGCACCAGAGGCTACACTCTTTCCTAGCGATCCGGCTCCTCTTCATCCCCGTCACCTGGACGCTGCGGTGTGGGAGCCGGCACGATATGCGGGATGCCCGCGTCATTCATCTTCTTATTAAAAGCGGGCAGGTCTTCTTCGGCGATCTTCTTCACTTGCGCTGAAGCCTCGTTCACCAGCGGCGTCAGTTCCGCCAATTTGTCTTTCTGCTGGCTGCCCGGCGCAGCGACGAAGCCATCCAGGTCCTCGAGCAGATTTTGCACCTGATCGGGCAGCGGATTGGGTTTCCATTCAAACGGCGGCCCGGCATTGCCCAACCCCTCGCGCTCGCGAATGAACTTCTCAGCTACAGCGTCAACCTTCTTCTGCAGCTCGTCCGCTGCTTTCTGGATGTCCTCCGGAATCTTTGTCGCGTTCGGTTTGTCCGTGTCCTTCTTCCACTGCTCGCGCGCAGCCTTCAGCGCTTCCTTAATTCCCCCGATGGTCCTGCGATCCTTGTCCGTGGTCTTCGCCATCGCGTACAGCAGCTCGATCACCGCGCGGCGCGCTCCGCGATCGGCCACGGAGATCGTGACCCGAGAGTCGTCTTCAACCGTCGCCTTTTGCTCGGCGGATTTCTCTCCGGCTTTGATCTTCAAGGTGTATTCGCCCGGCTCGACGAACGGCCCGCGGGGACCAAACCCATATCCCGCCGCTTGCTCTTCGAGCTGTTCCGCAGTGGGCTCCGCTGGCGAATTCCATCGCAGGTCCCAGTTCGTGCGGTTCACTCCCGCTGCCCCGGGCCCGTCGAATTCACGCACCAGATTGCCGTCCTTGTTGAAAACGCTGATCTTCACCTTGCCTTCTTTTTTCGCGGCGCCCGCTTCTTTTGCTTTGTCGTCTGCGGGAGCTTTTTCTTTATCATCCTTGTCGGACTTCCCGGTCTTGGGCGCCTCCGGTGGAACGGCCTCCTTCAGGTAATAATTCAGAATCGCACCATAGGGCGGGTTTTTCGCCGCGAACATCTTCTGCCCTGCGCTCCAGCGCCGATTGCGGATGTGCCAGGTCATCGCGGGCCGCGGAGCAAAAAAGGTGAGGTCCGACCCGGCCACGCCGGCATCCATCTTCTCGACGGGTGTCAAATCATCGAAAATCCAGATCGAGCGGCCGTGCGTCCCCAGCACCAGATCGTTTTCTCGCGCCTGAATTTCAATATCGTCGACCGGCACGGTCGGGAAATTGTTTTTAAATGCGTTCCAGTTCGCGCCGCGGTCCCACGATACCCACAGTCCGAACTCCGTTCCCGCAAACAACAGATTTTGATTCCGCGGATGCTCGCGCACCACATGCACGCTCCCTGCTGAATCCGGAATCCCGTTGCGAATCGCTTTCCAGTTCTCGCCGTAATCCGTCGTCTGAAAAATATAAATGTTGTAGTCGTCGCTGCGATGCCCGTCGAATGAAGCGTACGCCGTTCCTTCCGCGTATTTCGACGCAACCACACGGCTTGCGTACGTCCCTTTCGGAACTCCCGGCACGCGCGGTGCCACGTTCTTCCAGCTCTTCCCGGCGTCGCGCGTCACCTGCAAGTTGCCATCGTCCGTCCCCGCCCACAGCACATTCGGTGTAAGCGGCGATTCGCTCAGCGTCGTGATCGTTGGATAGTCCTGCATGCCGTCGTGCCTCGAAAGCGTGTTCTTATCCGGCGTCTTGCCGAAAATCTGCAGCTTGTTGCGATCCACGTCCGTCGTCAAATCACCGCCCAACCGCGTCCACGTGTCGCCGCGATCCGTGGATTTGAAGAGATGATTTCCGCCGTAATAAATCGTCGTGTGGTCGTGGGCTGAAACCGCCACCGGGGAATTCCATTGGAATCGGTAGCGCGGCTCCCCAGCCTTCGCCTCCGGCCTGATCGAACGTTGCTGACCCGTCCGCAGATCGCGGCGGCCGAGGTGGCCATCCTGCGACTCGGAGTAAACAATCCAGGGCTCCGTATTGTCGATCGCCGCATAGAAGCCGTCGCCGCCGTGTACCACCTGCCAGTCTTCGTTCACAATTCCATCTCGGCTCAATGAGTCGCTCGGCCCGCACCAGCTTCCGTTATCCTGCAATCCGCCGCAGATGTTGTAGGGCTTCTGATTGTCCAGCCCCACTTCGTAGAACTGCCCGATCGCGATCGTGTTGATGAAGTCCCAGGTCTTCCCGTTGTCGTAGCTCCAGTGGATGCCGCCATCCGAACCCGTAATGATGTGATTCGAATCCCGGGGATCGATCCACAGCGCGTGAAAATCGCCGTGAATGCTTCTCACGCGCTGGGTCGAAAACGTTTTTCCGCCGTCCTCCGAGTAATACATAGATGCGCCCAGCGACCAGATCCGCAAGTCGTTATTGGGATCTACCCGCACCTGGCTGTAATAGGAAGGGCGCGGATTCGTATCGCTCATTTTTTTCCACGTCTCGCCCTTGTCTTCGCTGCGGAAGATGCCGCCCTTCTCGTGCTGTACCAGCGCGTAAACAATATTCGGATCCTTACGATAAATATCCAGCCCGATGCGTCCTGTTTCGCCGCCGTTTTCATAGGGCAGGCCCTTCGTCAATTTCTTCCACGTCGCGCCGCCGTCCGTCGTCTTATAAATCGCGCTGTCCGGTCCGCCCCCATTGAAGCCATACGGCGTGCGCCGCCGTTCATAGGCCGCGGCGTAGAGCGTGTCCGGGCTCTCTGGGTCCATGGCGATGTCGCTCACGCCGGTGTCCTCATTGATTTTCAGCGCCTGCGCCCACGTTTTCCCGCCATCCGTCGTCTTGTAAACGCCTCGCTCCGCGTTTGGTCCCCACAAATGCCCCAGCGCGGCCACGTACACCACATCAGGATTCTTCGGATGAATCACGATGCGGCCAATGTGACGCGTCGCCGCGAGTCCCATCTTCTGCCACGTCTTCCCGCCGTCGAGCGACTTGTACGCGCCGTCGCCCCACGATGAACTTTGCCGGTTGTTCGGCTCGCCCGTCCCCACCCACACGACGGAGGGATCCGACGGCGCAATCGCGATGTCTCCAACTGTCGACACGCCTTCTTTGTCGAATACCGGCTCCCACGTCGTGCCGTTGTTCGTCGTCTTCCATACGCCGCCCGACGCCACTCCTACAAACACGATGTTCGGGTTGCTCTCGACGACGGCGAAGTCATCAATGCGTCCCCCCATCGTCGCGGGACCTATCTCGCGAAATTCCAGATTCTTCAGCTTGTCGGTTGGATTCGGTTGGTCGGCCGGCCCGGCGAGTGCAGTCGTCGCCAGCGCGCCGCAAAACGCTGCCGCAGCCAGAGCAATTCTCAAAACAGACGAAAATTGATTCATAGCCATCTCCCTGATGCAAGGCCCGGCATCATACCGCCTCCGACCCGCAGTGCGCATCATATGTTTCTGGAAGGCTACACCGGCGCTGTTAGGACAGAGGCGTGGGTTACACATGGCGTTTCTCTTGCGCACGCATCTCTTGCGCGCGCAGCTACACATCGCTCCCCCCGCATGCTAGGCTATTCGACTGTTTTCATTGGCTCGATGCTCCGCGTGAACCGTCATCTTTATGCACGGAATTTCTCCGCGCTCCGGCTCTTCTTCCTGACGGCGCTTTTTTCTTCCTTCTCCTCCTCACCAGCGCTTGGCGTCCCTCCGCAGCAGATTCGTTTGCCCTCCGGCAAAGGCGGCATCGCCGAGCTTTCTTCTAGTGGACCGCAGCGCCGCCAGGGCGACCTCTACATCGCTGACGGCGACGTGGACATCCGCTACGGGGATCTCCGCCTGCGCGCCGATCACGTCGAATACAACAACAAAACCTCGGAGTCCGTCGCTCGCGGCCATGTCCAATTCGACTACGAGAATCAGCATCTCGAGGGCGACGAAGCCCATTACAATGTCAGCACTGGCCGCGGCCTCTTCCGCAACGTCCGTGGCACCGTGAAGATCGAGCGCCGCCCCAATCCCACCGTCCTGGTGTCAGAGAATCCTCTCTACTTCGAAGCCCGCGAAGTCGAACGTCTTCCCGGCTACGTCTATCTCGTTCGTGAGGCCTGGATCACGGTCTGCGACCCTGAACACCCCAAGTGGCAGTTTTACGCTTCACACGCGCGCATCCGCGTGGACAAAACCGTAGCGCTCGTCAACGCTAATTTTCGCCTCTTCCGCGTCCCCCTCATTTGGCTCCCGTACGCCACCGCACCAGCGGGGCGCAAAGTCCGTCAGTCCGGCTTCCTAATCCCCGAGCCAGGCAACAGCTCGCGTAAAGGCTTTATCCTCGGCGACGCGTATTATTGGGCCCCGGCTCCCTGGTTCGACGCCACCGTCGGCGCGCAGTACCTCAGCAGCCGCGGTTCCGAAGAACGCGGAGAATTTCGCGCCAGGCCTTTCGAAAATACCTCCATCAAATACACCTATTTCGGCGTCATCGACCGCGGCCTCTTGGACGCCGCGGACGTTCGCCATCCCCAGGGTGGGCACCAGCAGCAGTTCGAAATGAAATCTTTGCTGCCCGACAATTGGCGCTTTGTTGCCGACGTCAATCAGCTTTCTTCACTGACCTTTAGGCTCGCCTTTGCCGATACCTTCGGTGACGCCATCAATTCTGAAATCCGCAGCGCCGTTTTTCTCACTAACAATTTCAAGGGATTCAGCCTCAATTTTGCGGCGCTTAGTGATCGAAGCTTTCTCACTATCTCGCCTGCAACCAGCGTGGTGCTCCGCAACATACCCGAGGCGCGCTTCGGCTCGGTGGAGCAGGCTCCGTGGAAGAATCTGCCTGTCTATTTCGGGTTCGACTCTTTCGTGGGCGCCGTCCACCGCGAAGATACCAGCATCGACACACCAGCTGCCGTTCAGCGCGCCGAATTTGCGCCTCGCGTCACCCTTCCGATTCACTTCGGCCCTTGGCTGGGCGTCACCACCTCGGCGGCCTTTCGGACCACGCGCTATGGAGCTTCGCTCGATCCCGGCGGCTTGCTCAGCGAGCAGCCCATCACCCGCAACACTGGTGAATTCACCCTTGAGCTTCGTCCCCCTACTCTTGAGCGCTTTTTCGGCCGGCCGTCGCCTGGAAAAACGAAAAGCAGGAAAAGGTATAAGCACGCGATCGAGCCGGGGATTACCTATCGCTATGTGACGGGCGTCAACAATTTTCCGAACTTCATCCGCTTCGACGCCGATTCCACGCTGACAGACACGAATGAAGTCGAGTACGGCGTCACCCAGCGCCTCTACCGCAAAGACGGCGACGCTGCTCCGCAGGAGGTCGTTTCCTGGCGCCTCGTCCAAAAGCACTTTTTCGATCCCACGTTTGGCGGCGCTGTCGTCAATGGGCAGCGAAACGTTTTCGAGACGCTGAATTCCTTCACGCCATTTGCCTTTGCTTTTGGCCCTCGGAACTCTTCACCCCTTATCAGCGATTTCAAAATCACCCCGGGCGGGCTTTACGATACCGAGCAGATCCTCGAATATGATCCTCAGCTTTCGAAGATCACCGTCATCGGCACACTGCTTAAGGTGAAACCCTACAAGGAATTCTTCGCTACCATCGCGCATTTCCGCCTGCAAGCCGACCCTATCCTGCAGCCGCTCTCCAACCAAATTCGCGCGTTGGTCGGCTATGGCGGCGAGACTCGCAGGGGCTTCAACTTCACCACCGGGATCAGCTACGACATTACGAACAGCGCGCTTCAAAACCAAGTCGTCCAAGTCAGCTACAACGGCGGCTGCTGCGGCATCGCCCTGGCCTATCGCCGCGTGGCTCTTGGCACGGTTCGCACCGATAATCAATTCAGCGCGGCGCTGATCATCGCCAATATCGGCACCTTCGGAAATCTCCGCCGCCAGGAAAAGATTTTTTAGAATTTGGGTTGGGTAGCGCCGGCCTTCAGGCCGGCACCTTCGATTGTGGTCTAATGTGATTCCGATGAACGACACTGACTTGGCTTTCGCATCCATTGAGGAAATCGGAAAACTCTTCCGCAAACGGAAGCTTTCTCCCGTCGAGCTAACCAAGCTCATGCTCGACCGCATCGAGCGGCTCAATCCGAAGCTGAACACCTACATCACCGTCGCCGCCGAACTCGCTCTCCGTCAGGCGAAAAAAGCGGAAGCCGAGCTCTTCGCTCCGCGCGGCCGCAAAGGCCATCGCGACCGCGGCCCTCTCCACGGCGTCCCCATCTCGCTGAAGGACAACATTTATACCACAGGCATTCGCACCACCGCCGGCTCAAAAATCTTGAAGGATTTTGTTCCGCAGCACGATGCCCAGGTTGTCGTTATGTTGAAGGAAGCCGGCGCCGTCATCCTCGGCAAGACCAACCTGCACGAATTTGCCTACGGCGTCACAACCAACAATCCTCACTACGGCCCGACGCGCAATCCCTGGGACCCTAGTCGCATCCCGGGCGGCTCCAGCGGAGGTTCGGCAGCAGCCGTTGCAGCCGGACTTTGCTACGGCAGCATTGGCACCGATACCGGTGGCTCTCTCCGCATTCCCGCCTCCCTCTGCGGCGTCGTCGGTCTCAAGCCGACGCTCGGCCGAGTTAGCGGCGCCGGCGTCATCCCGCTCTCCACGACGCTCGACTGCACCGGTCCTCTCGCCCGCTCGACACGCGATGCCGCCATATTGCTTCGCGCAGTCGGTGGCCTGGGCACTCTAAGGCATAGCGACTGGTCCACCCCAAAATTTTCCAGGAAGTTGAAGAAAATTCGCTTGGGCTTGCCCAAAGAATTTTTCTTTGATTTGGTTTCGGCGGAAGTTCAATCGTGTTTCGATTCGACCCTTCGCGATCTCCGCAAACTGGGCGCGCAAATCCAGCAAATTTCGATTCCTCTTCTCAACAACACGGAAGATGCCGGCAACCAGATCGCCTGGCCTGAGGCGACCCACTTCCACCACCAATCCGGATGGTTTCCAGCGCGCTCGGAGGAGTATGGCGAAGATGTCCGCACTCGCCTCGAAATGGGCGCCAAGACTTCCGCCACCGTCTATCTCGAAGCTCTCGCTCAACGAGTGCGCTTCATTCATGAACTGTCTTCGAAGATGTACGACGCAGGCATCGCCGCCCTCGTCGTCCCAACGACTCCCATTGCCGCGCCGCGGTTTGTAGAGGAAAGTACCCGCATCGGCGAAAAAGATCACCCCACTCGAGCGCTTCTTCTTCGCCTCAACCGCCCCGCCAACCTCGCGGGCGTTCCCGCTATTTCCATTCCGTGTGGCTTCACGACATCAGGATTGCCCCTGGGTCTGCAACTAATCGGCCTTCACACTGCCGAACTCGCTCTCCTTCAGCTTGCCCACACCTATGAACTCGCGCATCCTTCCTTGCGTCGCCCATCTGTGTAGCGCGGGGAGATAGCCCTGCGGCTTTTCTTTTTTCCACACTGACTCGGGCCGGCAAAATTCGCAGGGCTCCGCCCTGCGCTACACTTCGACGGAAATAGCTCGCTGTGCCTTCATCACCCATCGCCCAATCACGTACCCCAGCGTCCCTGTGATCATCCCGCCGAAAATATCCGCCACGTAGTGATATCGTCCCCACACCGTCGAAACGCACATACACAGCACCAACGGCAGCATCACCCAGAAGAGCCACCGCCTGTGCCGCCACGCTCCCCACAACGCCGCGAACGAACCCGCCACATGCTCCGAGGGAAAAGCGGCGCCGCGCACGCGTCCCAAATGCTCGATGAAATTGATCACCGCCGTGATCGTGCCGCCGCGCAGTTCGACGTGCCACGCACCCGCCATGGCAAACCAGGGGCTCTCAATTGGGAAAAAAATCGCGATGATGTAGCCAATCGCGTAGGCCACTGCGGAATACGTCATCACGGACCAATACCCGCGCCAGTCCCGCCGGTAATACAGGATCCCCCCCAGCACGAGCAGATAGATGAAATAGGTCAGATAGGCGAACTGCATCAAATCATTTCGCGCGGGCGTCGCAAACTGTTCCAGCCATACTGCCGGATGTACACCCGTCATCCAGTGATCGAAGGCGATCAGCTTCGCGTCTTCCCATTCGGGTGAAACCAGATGCACCAGTCGCCCCAGCTCCTCAAAACAAAACAGAAAAAAGAGGTGCGGGTACCAGTGCCGGCAGAAGTGCCACCATCTTGCCGAAAATGTCTCACCATTCCGCCGGGCTTGTTCCGTCGCCCGTGCTTCAACTCGGCATAGAACAAGAACCAGCACCGTTACGCATACCTGAACTCGTAGAATCCGCACTGGATGCGCCAAATTCCCCGCAAAAAGCATGATCAGCACACTGGAAACTCCCAAGTAACCCAGCGCCACCCACTCAAACGCGCCGCACGCCGCCCAAGCCCCAGCCAGTTCCCGCTGCAACAGGGCTGCAATTCCTTCTCCCCCTAATTCGAGTTGCGCCGCGCGCTCAACGCCCCGCGAAGCGCTCGCGCCCTCTCGCCATGCAAGCGCAACTGCTTCTCTCGTGTAGACCTGCCTTCCCCTACCGTTCATGCCCCGCTCTCCGATCCCGCAACTTCCCTCTTACCGCTTTTTCTCTGTGACCTCTGAGCTTTCTGTGAACTCTGCGTTGATTCTTCTTCCCCACGCTTCTCCCAGAACAGCACGGGCCAATTCCTCCCCTGCGCAATCCGCAGCAGTCCTTTGGACGCATTCACCGCCACCGGCCGTCCCACCGCCGCCAGCAGCCAGCGATCCATCGCGCTGTCTCCATACGCGTAGCATTTCGTCAAATCGAGCCTCTTCTCCTTCGCCATCCTCTGCGCTGCATGCACCTTCGATTCCCCATACATCGCGACGCCAACCACGCGCCCCGTCCATCTCCCCGCGCGCTCTTCCAATCGTGTTGCGCACACGTCAATCTCCGCCGCAAATCCGCGCGCTTCCAATTCCGATTCCAGACCCATCGCCGCTTCGCGCGCCAGCGGCTCCAGCGTCCCGCTCACAATCACAATTTTGTGTCTTTGCTTCACATGCCAAGCCACGCGGTCCATCGCTTCTGCAAAAAATAAAATCCCCTTGGCCTGACGTTCCACTTCGCCGAGCGGCACTCTTCGCAAATACATCTTGTTTGCGTAGCGAATCGCGCGAATTCCTCGTGGCGCAATGCGCATCGCTTCTCTCAGCCACAAAAAGTAGTTCTTCGCCGGAATCGCTTGCCCGCATCGCAGCCGCCGAAAAAACCGCCGCTCCAAGGAAGGCCCTGCCACCAGCGTTCCGTCCAGATCGAAAAACGCCGCAATCCCTCCGCACTTTTCCTTTACTTCCTCTACCTCTTTTACTTCCTCAACTTCCTTTCGTTCCTTCACGCCGTCCCCCGCGCCACACTCTTCGCCGCGCGCGCCGCGCCCACTCCCCCCGAAAAATACCGCCAGCCCTCCACCAGCACGGGGAGCCCGCGCAGCAAACAAAACGCCGCTGTCGACCACGTCAACACCTGCGCGCCGATCCGGATCGCCGCGTGCACATCCGACGCCAGCTCGCCAACCAGCGCCACCGGTCCCCGCGTTAGCGCCAGTTCCAATCCCAGGTAACAGAAACACAAGCACTTCAGAGCCGCGTACACTCCGCGGCTACAACGCGATGCAACCAGCGCGCGTCCCCACCAGGTTTGCAGCATCGCGTTCGCGCCCCATCCGGAATGCCCCGCGCGCAGGGCCAGCCCGCGCAGAAAATCCGTCGCCGCTCCCCGCGCAAAGAAAAACACCGGCAGCCACAGCGATACCATCCCTACGACCGCGAAGTAGGTGAAGTACACGTTTTCGATCATCCGGTCGCCCAGAATGTCCAGTTGCGCGCCCACCGGCGTCGCCAGGTTTTTCCGCCGCGCGATATGACCGTCCATCGCGTCCAACGCAATCGCTGCTACTGTCATCGCTACCGCTGCAAAATTTGCCCATGCGCCTCGCCCGAACAGAACCACGGCCGCGAATCCCACCGCTACTCGCAGGAGCGTCACTTTGTTGGGTGTCCATCTCATGCTCACCTGCCCGGCGCCCAAGAAGCGTCCACCCTCCGCCATCGCAATCACCCGGCCATTTTGCGAACTTGCAAGCCCCAAGAAATCAGTCATTTGTAACGGCTCAATCCAATGGGGATCTCACCCCGCGCCAGCCAAATCCTTCATCTGTCGCCCTTTCGCTTCCCTGGTTCCTTTCTTGCTTCTGCTGCGTCTAATCATGTGTCTGCTCTCCGCTGGGGCATTCCGCAAGCAAGCCCTTTCCCTGCCTTTATGGGAGAATAAAGATGGCGCCGCACTAGTCTTATCAGCGGCGCTTCTGGCTAAAAGGGCTCTTCTGCGTGAAGGGGCAGTAGAAACCTGGACGCAGAATTTTGGATATATCCGCCGAGGATCAATTTATTTAGATGACTGACGTTTCTTTAGCTGCAGCTTTCCTCGCCGGGCTGGTTTCCTTTCTTTCTCCCTGCGTCCTCCCTCTCGTTCCCGGTTACATTTCCATGCTTTCCGGCATCGGCATGGAACAATTGCGCCAGGGGCAGCCGCCCCGCGCCGGTCTTTTTGCTTCTTCGTTCGCGTTCGTCGCGGGTTTTTCTCTTGTTTTTATCTCTTTTGGCGCTTCCGCCAGCGCCGTCGGCTCCTTCTTGCGTCAGAACCGCGCACTCCTCGCGCCCGTCGCCGGCGCACTCATACTTCTTTTCGGACTGCATCTTCTCGGCGCGTTGAGCAAAATAAATTTACGTTCTGGCCTCATTCTGGGGGTCGTCTTGGTTGTACTGGGCGGCGCCGCTCTGGTGCATCACGGCCCGCTCTTCGCCGGCCTGGGCGCCGTTCACTTTTTCTCGCTCTCGATCATCGGTTTCTTCGGCCCGACGTTTGCGCGCTGGCTCAACCGCGATGTTCATCTGCGCAGCACCAGCACGCAGCCCGGCATCTGGAGCGGATTCCTCCTCGGCTTCGCATTTGCTTTTGGCTGGACGCCCTGCATCGGCCCGATCCTCGCCACAGTTTTGGCGCTCGCCGCCGCCAGCGACACCATCGCTCGCGGCGTGCTCCTGCTCGCTGTCTACTCCGCGGGACTCGCCGTGCCGTTCTTGCTCACGGCGCTCGGCATCGGCCAGTTTCTGCGTTTCTATCAACGCTTTCGGAAATATCTTCACGCCGTCGAACTCTTCAGCGGCGCGCTTTTACTTTTTGTGGGCGGCTTGGTCTTTGTAAATAAATTGACGTGGCTGGCGGGGAAGCTCAGCTTTCTCAACGGCGTGGTCTTCTGGCTGGAAAATGCTTTGACGGGTGCGAAATAGCGCGTGGCGTGCCAGTCCCCGGCGCAGTTGACGCCGTCTCTCGCTATACTAAACTTTGAGGAATCGCATGAAGCGAATCGTATTGGTCGTGACAACAGTTTTGGCGCTCGTTGCCGGCACTTATTTTGCCGACAAGGCCACGCGCGTAAAACCAAAAGGCACGGTGAAGGTCGGCAAACTCCGAAGTGTCGCGGCGGCGGCGCCTGACTTTACACTCAAGGATCTCGACGGCAAAGACGTCTCCCTCAGCCAATTCAAGGGCAAAGTCGTTCTCATCAATTTCTGGGCCACCTGGTGCGAGCCCTGCTACATTGAGATTCCCTGGCTCATCGAGATGCAGCAAAAATACGGCGACAAGGGGTTCACCGTCCTCGGCGTCTCCATGGACGAGGAAGGCAAGAGCGAAGTCGCGCCCTTTGTTGCCAAAGAACGATTCAACGTTAACGGGCAGAAGCTCCCCATGAGCTACCCCATCCTGCTCGGCAACGACGCCATGGCCGACAAATTCGGTGGCCTCCTCGGTTACCCCACCAGCATCCTCGTCTCCCGCGACGGCAAAGTGATCAAGCGCATCACCGGCCTCATCAGCTACGAAGAAATCTCCACAGCCATCGAATCCCAACTCTGATACGCTGACGGTATGCTCGAGGAAAAAGACTTTCAACGCAAAGCCGACGCCGCCTTTGATGAACTGAAAAAGCGCCTCCTGAAGCTCGGCGACGAACACGGCTTCGACGTCGAAGGCGAAAGCGGCAAACTCGAAGTGATCTTTGAGGAACCAGATCCCGCCAGATTCGTCATTTCGCCGAACACACCGATTCGCGAAATCTGGATCTCCGCGCTTTCCACCAGCTTCAAGCTCGGTTGGTCCGCCGCAAGAAACGCTTTCATTCTGGAGAAAACCGGCGAAGACCTTCACGCCGTCATGAGCCGCGTCGTTTCCCAGCAGCTCGGCACGCAGGTGACTCTGTGAAATTCTCTGCAATAATCTTCGCTGCCGTTCTCTTCGCCCTATCCGCTGGAAATCCAGCCGCGGCGCAATCCCAGGTGCCTTCCGGCCGCGACGTCGTCGCCCCCGGCGCCTACGTATCTCTCGAACCCGTGGCTCGCGGAAGCTCGTTTCAGCTCGCCGTCGTCCTTAAAATTCGCCCCGGCTTTCACATCAACGCCCGCGAAAAGTCGGAGGACTATCTCATCGCCACCGATCTGAACGCCGACGTCCCCGCGGGATTCAAAGTGGGCGAAGTCTCTTATCCCAAAGGAAAACTCCGCCCTTTCATCTTTTCGAAGAAGCCCCTCAACGTCTACGAGGGCACTGCGATTCTCCGTCTCCCGCTCACGGCGCTCCCCACCGCGCCGCTCGGCGAGCAACATATTCCACTCAAGCTCCGTTATCAGGCTTGCAGCAAGGAAATTTGCCTCCCGCCTGTCACCCTGGATGTGGACGCCAGCTTCACCGTCGCCGCCTCTTCCACTGCCGCCAAGCCCGCCCATCCGGAACTTTTCCCCGCGCAATAGCTGGTAAGTTTCTCATTCTAGGCAAGCGCCGTAGCGCCGCCATCTTTATTCCACGTGTTGCACTAGCATTAAGTATAACGGTCGAGTAAAATCTCGCCGAAAGCGAACCTCGGTCGTTCATGTGGGAGCGATTTGTGCCCAAAGGGAAGCGACCCAAAACTCAGCTCGAAGCCAAACCCAAAAAGCGCCCCATCGAGCAGTACGACCACAAAGGCAAAAAGCGCGCAAACAACCCACCCGTCGGCCTTGTCACCCCGCAAACCGATCCGCCCACTCCGACGCATAAGACCTACGAATACGACCTGCACCTCGACCCGCAGCTAGTCTGGGCTGGCAAGAAAGAGCACACCTCCTTCGAAGTCCCCACCGTCTCCCTCCACGTCCACGAGCGCATCGACCCGCGCACCATCATCGAAGCCGTCCGCAAGCGCAACGGCAGCGCCCGGCCCGTTCAGGGCTATCTCTTCGAAACCCGCGAAGAAAATCCTCCCCTCCGCGAAGCCATCGATTTCTACCGCCACGCCCACGGCTGGTCCAACCGCCTCATCGCTGGCGACTCTCTCCTCGTCATGAACTCTCTCCTCGAAAAAGAAGGCATGGCCGGCCAGGTTCAGATGGTCTACATCGATCCGCCCTACGGCATCCGCTACGGCTCCAATTTCCAGCCCTTCGTCAACAAACGTAAAGTCGAGGATGGCAAGGATGAGGACCTTACCGCAGAACCAGAAACGCTAAAGGCGTTTCGAGATACGTGGGAACTCGACGTTCACTCGTACCTAACCCACGTTCGTGATCGCCTTCAGCTCGCCCGCGACTTACTGACCAATGCCGGTTCCGTTTTCGTCCAGATCGGGGACCAGAATTTACACAGAGTGCGGAGCATTCTGGATGAAATATTCGGTTCCGAAAACTTTGTTGCCGTAATCAATTTCAAGACCATGATGCCTCTCGAATCTGGCCAGATCGAGTCTGTCTTCGACTACCTATGCTGGTACGCCCGAGATCGGAAAGCTCTGAAGTATCGAAATTTATTCGCGTCAAAGTTTGTCGGCTCCGGCTCTGAGTTCGTCTTTGCGGACGCGACAGGGAACAAGTTTCGCCGCTTGACCGAAGACGAGATCAAGAACTTCGCAGAATCCGCTAAACAGCTCCGCATTTTCAAGAGATCCGACCTAGCCTCTTCGGGTTATACGCCATCTTGCACATTTCCTATCGAGTTCGGCGAGCAGACATTCACCACGAGCGGTGGTAAGAGCTGGCGCACTACACCGGCAGGGATCGAAGCCCTAAAGAAGGCAAACCGCCTCTTCGTTCTCGGAAAAAAACTCTATTACAAGATGTACCTAGACGACTTTGGATACACGTCACTAACAAATTCCTGGCAAGACACAATTGAGTTCGCCGGACGAATTTACGTGGTTCAGACTACGAAGACCGTGATCGAGCGATGCGTACTCATGACTAGCGACCCCGGAGACCTAATCTTCGATCCTACATGCGGCTCCGGCACCTCCGCCTTCGTCGCCGAAGAATGGGGACGCCGTTGGATCACCTGTGACACTTCCCGCGTCGCCACCACCCTCGCCAAACAGCGCCTCATGGGCGCCACCTTCGACTATTACAAACTCGCCCACCCCGGCGAAGGCGTCGGTAGCGGCTTCGAATACAAAAAAGTTCCCCACGTCACTCTCAAGTCCATCGCCAACAACGAGCCTACTGGCGAAGAAACTCTTTACGACCAGCCGCTCGTGGATAACTCCCGCGCCCGCATCTCCGGTCCCTTCACCGTCGAAGCCGTTCCTGCTCCCAACGTCAAATCCATTGATGACCTTGACACACCGCCACAACCCGCCGACGCCTCCATCGCCCGCTCTGGCCCTACTCTCCGCCAATCCGACTGGCGCGACGAACTCCTCAAAACCGGCCTCCGCGGCAAAGGCGGCCAGATGATCAACTTCTCCCGCGTCGAGCCTCTCGGCGGCACTCGCTGGCTCCATGCCGACGCCGAAACCAAAAACGGCAAACTTGAACGCGTCGTCATCTCTTTCGGCCCGGACTACGCCCCGCTCATCAAAACCCAGGTCGAAATGGCCTGGCAAGAAGCCCGCACGCTCATCCCCCGCCCCGAAATGATTGTCTTCGCAGCGTTCCAATTTGATCCCGAAGCCGCCAAGGACATCGACGACCTAACCAAGGAAAAAACCGGCATGACCTTCCTTACCGCTCAGATGAATGCCGACCTTCTCACCGACGACCTCAAGAAAAAACGTTCCAGCAACCAATCCTTCTGGCTCGTCGGCCGCCCAGACGTGGAACTCCGCCAAATCAAATCCGGCGACGACAAAGGGAAATACCAGGCCGAAGTCCGCGGATTCGACTACTACAACACCCGCACCGGCACCATCGAATCCGGCGACACAAAAAAAATCGCCATGTGGCTTCTCGACACCGACTACGACGGACGCAGCCTCTATCCCCGTCAAGTCTTCTTCCCGCTAGCCGACGTCGACGAAGGCTGGGCCAAGCTGGCCAGAAATCTGAAAGCCGAAATCGATCCCGAATTGATCGAGTCGTATCGCGGCACAGTTTCATTGCCGTTCGCCCTCGGCGATCACAAGCGCGTCGCCGTCAAGGTAATCGACGACCGCGGCATCGAAAGTCTCAAGGTCATCCAAATCGGAAACTAGAAAGCAGAAACTAGAATGCCGGAAGCGATGCCGCAAACAGTTGGGCCTGTGGACCTGAAAATTAGAACGCGGGATTTCGCTCTGCGCATCATTCGCCTTTACTCCTCGTTGCCCAAGTCCACGGAAGCCCAAGTCATCGGAAAGCAGGTTCTTCGCTCAGGAACGAGTGTTGGCGCAAATTACCGGGAAGGTCTCCGCGCCCGTTCCCGCTCTGAATACGCGACAAAGCTCAACATCTCCCTCATGGAGCTCGAAGAAACCCTCTACTGGCTCGAACTAATGGAGGAAGCCGTCTTCAAAAACGCAGAAGTCACGAGCCTAAAATCCGAATCCGGCGAACTGTGCGCTATCCTTGTCACTCTCATCAAGCGAGCAAAGTCATGATCTTTGCTGCCGCATTTCCACTTTCTAGTTTCTGCTTTCTGGTTTCTAGTTTGTCCTGACCATGCCCTCGAAAACCATCGACCAACTCATCATCAACTCGCCCTACAGCGAGCCCGCCGAACATTGGAAATACGACCGCGAAACGCGCCTTTTCTCCCGCGTTCAGGGCCGTCGTTCCGCTGGCTACGTCCGCGCATCGGAATCCTCGAAAGCTTTTGACGACCCCGGAATTTTTGTCGAACTCCCCCTCCCGAACAAAATCCGGCCCCGCGTCAACGTCTGGCGCGAAGCCAACTACCCCGGCGTGACCGGCATAACAAAACGTCTCCTCGAACATTGGCGCGACCCCGAGCAGCGCGAAAACCGCCGTCTCTTTTTCTGTCAGCTCGAAGCCATCGAAACTTTAATCTGGCTCACAGAGGCTCCCGCCTCCGAACGCGTCGGTATCAATATTCCTTCCGATGGCGGCAACTTTCCGCGCCTTTGCTCCAAAATGGCCACCGGCTCTGGCAAGACCATCGTCATGGCCATGCTCATCGCCTGGCAGGTCCTCAACAAAGTCACGTACCCGCAGGACAAGCGTTTCTCCAAGAATATCTTCATCGTCGCACCGGGGCTGACAGTCAAGAGCCGTCTTCAAGTCCTCGTCCCCGGCCCGAACGATTACTATCAGGAATTCGATGTTATCCCCCCTGGCCTCGAAGACAAACTCCGCCAGGGCAAAGTTAAAATTCGCAACTGGCACGCCCTCGATTGGGACTCCGAAGAAAGAATTGCCAAGAGGAAAACCGTCGACAAACGCGGAGCCCTGAGCGACGAAGCCTACGTCCGCGAGGTGCTCGAAGACATGGCCGCCGCGCAGAACATCGTCGTCATTAACGACGAAGCCCACCACGCCTGGCGCGTCCCGCCAAAATCCACCATCAAAGGCGTCGCCAAGGAAGATCTCGAAGAAGCCACCAAATGGGTCGGCGGCCTCGACCGAATCCACAAAGCCCGTGGAATCCAAACATGTTTTGATTTCACTGCCACTCCCTTCGCACCCACCGGCAAGCGCAGCGGCGAAGAAACACTATTTGGCTGGATCGTCAGCGACTTTGGCCTCAACGACGCCATCGAATCCGGCCTCGTCAAAACGCCCCGCGTTGTCATCCGCGATGACGCCAGGCTCGGAAAGAATTTCAAATCCCGGCTCTACCATATCTATTCTGATCCGGATGTGAAAGAAGACCTCAATCGGAAAGCTGAGCCGCATGTCCCGCTCCCCGATCTCGTTAATACCGCCTACACCATTCTTGGAATGGATTGGAAAGCGGCGTGTCAGCGCTGGAAGGACGAAAAAGCTCCGACGCCACCCGTCATGATCACCGTGGCTAATCGCACTGAAACTGCCGCCCGCGTCAACTACGCCTTTACTCACGACAAGGTGCGTGTCGAGGAACTAGGGGACCAGGAACGCATCTTGCATATCGATTCCAAGGTTTTGGGAGAAGCTGAAGCCCAGGAAGAATCGGCGGAAATAGAATCCGAGAGCGCAGTGGAGAATAATGCGGAGGAAGATTCGGAAGCGCCCGCAAAAAAGCAGACCAGGAAAGAACGCGCCGAACAGCTTCGCAAAACCGTCGATACCGTCGGCCAGATGGGAAAACCCGGTGAGCAGATTCAGGCTGTCATCTCTGTCGGAATGCTGTCGGAAGGCTGGGATGCCAAGACCGTGACTCACATCATGGGGCTGCGCGCTTTCACCTCACAGCTTCTTTGCGAGCAGGTCGTTGGCCGCGGTCTTCGTCGCACCTCCTATGAGGTAGACCCCAAGACCGGTCTCTTCGCAGCCGAATACGTCAACATTTTCGGCGTGCCGTTTACGTTCATGCCTCACGAAGGAGGCGAAGACGACCTCCCTCCACCACCACCGCAGCCGACTTCACGAATTCAGCCGCTTCCCGAGCGCAAGGACCTCGAGATCTCGTGGCCTAACATCATTCGCATTGACCACGAATACCGTCCGGAACTGACCCTCGATCTTTCAAAGACCAAACCTTTGACTCTCGACGCGTACGAAACGCCGACCATCGCCGATCTCGCGCCCGTCATCGACGGTAAGCCGGACGTCACGAAACTCACCAGCATCGATGTCGAGAAACTTGGCAGAGAACAGCGCATGCAGCGCGTCATTTTTCAGTCTGCCGCCGAAGTCTACGACCTGATGAAGCCGAATTGGAAAGCCAATCGCGAGTTCCTTCTGGCCCAGGTCATCCGCCTCACCGAAAAGTATTTGAACAGTGGCCAGATCGTCGTCTCTCCGCCGCTCTTCAACCAGGACGAAGTCCGTCGCCGCATCCTCTACACCTTGAACATGACCAAGATCGTTCAGCACCTCTGGGAGGCCATCCGTTTTGAAAACGCGCTCGCCGTGGTTCCTGTCTTCGACAAGGAGCGCCCGATCCGTTCCACCGGCGACATGCAGCCCTGGTTCACTCGCCGCCCCTGCGAGCCTGCTGTCCGTTCTCACATCAATCTCTGCGTCTTCGATTCCCGTTGGGAAGCCAGCGAAGCGTTCGAGCTTGACCGCAATTCCAATGTCGCCGCGTGGGTCAAAAATGACCATCTGGGTTTTGAAATCCTCTATGTTTTCAAAGGTGTCGTCCTCAAGTACCGGCCCGACTACCTCATCCGCCTCACGAATGGCAAAATGCTCGTCCTCGAAGTCAAAGGCCAGGAAAGTCAGCAAGATAGGACCAAGCGCGAATTCTTATCCGAATGGGTCAAGGCGGTGAACACCCACGGCGGCTTCGGATCCTGGACCGGAGATGTCTCCTACACGCCCCGCGACCTCCTGTCTATTCTCCAAAAGCACACCTAGATAACACCCATCCGCTCGCGGAAAACACCCGAGCTTTCAAGAATTTACCCCGCCGCCCTTTCAAACAGCCGCGCTCTATCCCCTTCTCCATCAGCCACTTCCAATTAATCTCTTGACAAGTGTAATACCCATATGGTAATGTACCACATGAAGTACGAGCCACAACTCGCGAGAACTACGCCCACGGATCGTCCTTTAACTCCTCTACTCCATTCAACTCCTTTACTTCCAATTGCTTCCACACTCTTTTCCCCCACGGCGCTCACACAACCCTTTTCTTTTCAACTGCTTCCGCACTCTTTCTATCGCCACGGGGGTGTACCCCCCTCTCTATTTCCCACTCTTCCGCCGAGCGTGCGCTCCACAAGCGCAAAAAGAGCGCACAAAATGCGCGCTTTTGCGCAACAAGCCCTTTACTTGCCACACTTGCGTTTTTCATGGGGGGGAGGGGGGGTGTCCGTCTTTCTAACCAAGAACTCCGCCCTCAACTTAGAATCTCTACTTGCCCGCAGCCATGCACTCTTTGTGCGCTCTTTGCGCTCTTTCAACAAAGAGTGTTTGAGAACTCCTTTGCAGCCAATAAGATCCGCACTCTTTTTTAAAACAGCCGGGTGTGTGGCTATTTCCAACCAAATTCTTAAGCAGGAACTTGTCGAAGATTCCGCTTTCCGTGGAATCGCAGACTCCAACCTGGTCGGAGAGATTTCGACCCGGCCAAAGACAGCCTTTCTCCGTCTTTCACGGTTCAGGGGCCACAGGCTACGGCGCCTGGCTCACGGCAGTAAGAATGGCGCTCGCGATCAAATCGTTCCGCTGGCGTCGCGCAAACGCTTGACGACGCGGGCCTGGCCGAGAGCAACCATGGTGTCGAACAGCGGCGGCGCCACGGCTTGGCCGACGATGGCGACGCGCGTCGCGTTGATCAGCAAGCCCGCCTTCACGCCGGCGGTTTCCGCCAGCGCCCGGAGCGCGTGGTCGCTAGCATCGTGGTTCCACTCAGCGATCGCGGCGAGCGCATCGGCCAGCTTCGCGAGCAGCTCAGGCACCTTCGGATCTTTCCAGAATTTTTCTTTCGCTGCCGGATCGATCGTGAAGTCGTCGCTAAAGAACGCTTTCGACCACGTTGAAAAATCCGGCAGCAGCCGAATCCTCGGTCGCAGCAGATCTACGGTCTTCGAAAACCACTCGCGCCCCGCGCCCGTTGCCCACTCTTCCTTCCACAACCCGCTGCGTTTCAGCTCGCCTTCCACATGCGGAAGCAGCTCTTCGATCGGCAGTTTCTGCAGATACTGCGTGTTAAACCACTCGAGCTTCGGCCGGTCAAATACACCGTTTGTCCTGCTCACGCCCTCGAGTGAAAATTTCTCCAGCAATTCTTTTGTCCGCAGAAATTGTTCGTCGTGGCCAGCGGACCATCCCAGCAGCGCCAGAAAATTCCGGAACGCCTCGGGCAGAAATCCTTCGGTGCGGTACATGTTGACGTCTGTGGCTCCATGCCTCTTCGACAGCCGCTTTTTATCTGAACCCAGAATCAGCGGCACGTGGGCAAAGACCGGCGGCTCCGCTCCGAGTGCGCGGTACAGCAGCATCTGCTTCGGTGTGTTCGAAATGTGGTCCGCGCCGCGAATCACGTGCGTGATCCGCATGTCGATGTCATCCACCACTACGCCGAGCTGATACATCGATTGCCCAAACTCTTCCTCGCCCCTGCCCGAGCGCAGCAGAACGAAGTCTTCAATCTCGTGGTTCGAAAATTCCCGTTCTCCGAACACCGCATCGAGAAATTTTGTCGTTCCGCCCACGGGTACTTTGAACCGGATCGCTGGCTTCGTGTCCGGAATCGAAGGCTTGCCGTCGCGGCAGGAGCACCGCGTGACGCGCCGCGGCCCACCACCCTTCGGCTCGTCATCCTGCGCCGCTTCTGCGTAGTCTCCGCCTGCATATTTTTCCGCGGGGCAGTAGCACAAGAATGCGCCGCCGTTTGCCAGACATTTCATTGCCGCCGCACGGTAGAGCTCCGTTCTCTGCGACTGGTAGAACGGCCCTTCGTCCCAGTCGATGCCCAACCACGTTAAAGCGTCGATGATCCCTTGCACCAGCTCGGGCTTGTTCCGCTCCGCGTCCGTGTCCTCGATACGCAGGATCATCGTTCCGTGCTGCCGCTGTGCAAACAACCAGTTAAAGAGCGCCGTCCGCGCACCTCCCAGGTGCAGATATCCAGTCGGCGAAGGCGCAAACCTCACGCGTACACCGTCGGCAGTCTTTTTCGGTGTCTCGGTCATCAATTTGTCGTGTCTTTCATCTCGAATTCGAACGTTCAGTGTAACGAAGCGCCCGTGCTCCGTCCAATTGCCCCCACTCCTCTCTTGATCTCCGCGGGTGGTTTACCCCTTCGTGTATTGAAACCGTTACCCCCTGAGCGCTGTCTCTTTGGCAACCAGTACCCCGGTAGGCTTGCTTCCTGAAAATTTCGTAATCCATAATTACAAGTACTTAGTCTTGTGCATCGACGTGACATGTCTGCCGCGGCGCACGATTGTCTTCGTGTGGGCGGCGCGGGATTGCGGGTCATCCTCGAAGCACAGCGGCTCTTGCCGCATTCGTGCGGCCTAGCGTAGCCGTCTGCAGCCTGGACGGAGAATTGATCGCGTCTTTGACACATCAGAGCTTCATCGACATTGCGCTGCTTGCCACCACCTCCTTGGTGGCCGGTTTCTTCGCCTATATTTTCAAACTCAAGCGCCAGATCTATCTCCTTCTCTGGACCGCCGGTTGGAGCCTTTTCGCCCTTCACTACCTAGGCCCGGCTCTCTCCCAATGGATGCCGGACGGGCCGCTGCAGAACGCTCTTGATCAATGGCTTTACGCTCTCGCCGGGCTTCTTTTCTTGCTCGGCACTCAGCTGTATGCGCAGCGCAAGCCCTCTTTCGTTCCCGCCGCAATAACCGCAGGCGTGCTTGGATTGTGGGCCGCGGCCAACGCGGTGCATCTCCTAACGATTGTTCCCGTCGCCGTTCCTTCCGCGTTGGTCTTCTTCGCCGTCGCCGTGGTTTTCTGGCAGGAGAGCCGCCGTCAGGAGACTCTTGCCGACGTGCTCCTGGCCCTCTCCTTTGCTTCCTGGACTTTTGTGCGTCTGGCCCTTTTCTTCTTCCGCGATTCGCCGGAAGTTCAGCGCCCCGGCCTGCAACCCCTGGCCGCAGTGCCTTCCGCGATCGTTGCCATGCTTATGGTCATGGCCTTCTACGAAGAGGAAAAGCGCCGCATTGAGCGCAGCATGCTCGCGCTCTCCAATCTCAATCTGGCTACTTCCAGTTTTATGGGCGGCGAAATCCAGCGCATGCTTTCACAGGCGCTCGAGCGCGTGCTGGGCGTTGTACGGCTTCCAGCAGGGGCGCTGTTCCTGCACCACGGTGATCCACAAGGGCCCACTTCCGTCGTTGCTGTGGGCTTGAACGATGACTTCTGCCGTGTCGCGCAAGAAGAAGGGCTTGACGACTACCTTGTGAATCTCGTGGCACGCCTCGGCGGCTTGCTCGGATTCAGGGACCTCCGCGACGATTCCCTTTCCGCGCTTGAAAAGGAAGAATCCATCCGCCGCTTCCGCCAGCTTGCCCTTGCACAGGGACTCCGCAGCGTTGTAGCCATCAGCCTCCAGGCCAAAGAACAGGCTTTTGGTGTACTCCTGCTCGGGACACCCGACAATCGCCGCTTTACTCCCGCTGAGCTGCGCCTCCTCCTAGCCCTCGGCCATCAAATCGGCATGGCTGTGGAGAACAGCTATCTCATCCGGCAGACATCGCGCCGCTCCGAAGAGCTCCACGTTCTCAACGAAATCGGCCGTGCCCTCAGCTCCACTCTCAACAAGGAAGATCTCCTGCGCAAGATCTGGGAAGAGCTCCGCCGCCTCTTCGACGTGGAAAATTTCTACATTGGCTCAATAGACCCGCTACGTGACGAAATGCACTTTGACCTGGATATGATCGATGGCGTGCGTATGCCCGCTCGTAGCCGGCCGGTCGGCAATCACCTCACCGAATACATCATCCGCACGCGGCAGCCCGTCCTCATCCGCG
Source organism: Candidatus Acidiferrum sp. (assembly GCA_035544995.1). Taxonomy (GTDB): domain Bacteria; phylum Acidobacteriota; class Terriglobia; order Acidiferrales; family UBA7541; genus Acidiferrum. The sequence goes on along the minus strand of DASZZI010000038.1, from coordinate 99,629 downwards.
ACAATTACGCCGCCGAAGTCCGCAAGCTCGGCGTGGAGCCCATCCGCACCCGCGGCTGCTTCTGTGGTGTCCCGCTGGTCGCTTACGACCACGCCATCGGGGCCATGGCCGTTTTCTCCGATCAGGAGCGCGTTTTTGACGAAGGCCACCTCGAGCTCCTGCGCGTCCTGGCCAGCGAAGCCAGCATCGCCATCGAAAACGCGCGGCTCTTCCACGAGGAACGCACCAAAGCACGTCACCTCGCTCTTCTCAACACCATCTCCCGCAATGCCATCGCCACGCTCAATCCCGACGAGATGCTCGCCAAGATTGCCGAACAGCTCGAGGACGGCCTCAACTACGACCACATTGGAATTGGCGTCCTGGACTATGCCACCCGTGAAATCATCATCCAAGCTGAGGCTGGCAATCGCCGCGGCGCTTTAGGCCGGCGCATTTCGCTTGGCACTGGCCTTATCGGCCAGGTCGCACGCAACGGCCACATGGCCGTCTGTCGCGCTGCTGCCTCTCCGGATAATACGTTGAAGCCCATTCTGCCCGATTCTGTCGCCGCCATCGCTCTACCTGTTTTTTATGCCGAGCAACTCCACGGCATACTCTATGCCGAGTCCTCGCAACCCGCGGATTTCTCCGAGGAAGAAGTGTTGCTCCTCCGGACCCTGGCCGACCTCATTGCCGGCGCCCTGCACAATTCGCTCTCGTTCCAGAAAGCCCAGGAGCAAGCCATCACCGATGGCCTAACCGGCGTCAAGACGCACCGGTTTTTTATGGAAGCGCTCTCCGCCGAATGGAAGCGCTCCACTCGTGCTGGCCGCGCCTTTGCCCTCGTCCTCATGGACCTCGACCGCTTCAAGTTTGTCAACGATTTCTACGGCCACCTCGAAGGCGACCTTGTTCTCCAGCGCGTCGGCCATATTTTGGAGACCAACTGCCGCCGCTCCGACGTCGTCGCGCGCTACGGTGGAGACGAATTCGTCATCCTCATGCCCGAAACCAACATGGAGCACGCCCGCCAACTGGCCCTCAAGCTTCGCGGCTGGGTCTCCGCCGATCCCCTCCTCCGCGAAAAGAACATCAGCGCCAGCTTTGGCATCGCCTGCTACCCGCTCCATGGCTCTTCACCCCAGGAACTCATCCAGGTCGCCGACGCATCCATGTACCTCTCGAAGCACCAGGGCGGCAACACTGTCTCGACCGCTGACCATTTTGACCCCAACGAAGCCAAAAAGTGGAAGCGCGACGTCCTCGAAGCGTATCTCGGCGTCACCCTCAAGCGCCTATTTGCCACCGGCCCGCAAGCTTTCGAAGAGATCTACCAGCGTCTGACGCAGTTCACCGAATCACTCGCCGCTACGGAAACTTCCAGTAGCAAGTCCCCGGCCGCCACTCAAGGACCTCAGGCGCTTCCCCAGGCGGTCCTCGATACCGTCACGTCCCTAGCCTTCGCCATCGACGCCAAGGATCACTACACCCAAGGCCATTCGCAAAAGGTTTCCGCTTATGCGGCGCTCATCGGGGAAGCCCTGGATATGTCCGACGCCGAAATCGAAGAGGTCCGCCTGGGCGCGGTTCTTCACGACATTGGCAAGGTCGCCATACCCGAAAACATTCTGAACAAGAGCGGTCCGCTCAATCCTGATGAATGGGAAACCATGAAGTCTCACGTGCAATTCGGCGCCAAGATTCTTGATCCCCTTACGCCGCTCGCGCGCGTTCGCGAGATGGTCCTTCACCATCACGAATTCTTCGATGGTTCCGGCTATCCGAATGCCCTCCTCGGCGAAAATATCCCTCTCGGCGCGCGCATCATCGCTGTCGCCGACGCCTACGACACCATCACCAGCGACCGCACCTATAAAAAGGCGCGGCTCGCCGCCGAAGCCCTCGCCGAGCTCGAACGCTGCGCCAACGCCCAGTTCGACGGCAGCATCGTCAAAGTCTTCGTCCGCACCATGCGCAAGCTCCCCAACCCCATCATCGAAGTCGCCGCCTCCCCCAAGGCTTAGGCCGCAAGTAGTTCTCTGGCACAGGGTTATCTGCTCCGTATCGCCCTGCCACCCGCGCCTGCGAACACTGTTGTGCGGCTATTCGAGTTACTTGATCCAACATCATTTTTGGTCAGTGGTCCCCTAAGCGTCCTATAGGTCGGGTCCTCCCCCCTATTTCTTGCTTGACATTTTACGAAAAATCGAATATTGAACCGTTTTAACAAGCAATCTGCGAGGGGTCTCCCCTCGTCCGGGGGCTGGTTGCAGACCTGAATTCCTAGGTTTTTCGATAAAACTATTGTCGAGGCAGGCGAAGGGGGAATGCCATGGTTAACGTCGCACGTTTTGGCAACATCGAGAATTTGGGTTTTCGTGGAAATAAGAGCAGCGCGAGGGCGTTGCGGCTTCTGCTTGGCGCCATGTTCGTGCTGCTCTGCATGCCGTTGCTCGCCAGCGCGCAGGCCGGCAGGGGCAGCATCAGCGGCCTGGTCTCCGATCCTGCGGGGGCGGTCGTCACTGGCGCCAAAGTCACCGCACTCAACCAGGCAACCGGAGTCACGCTGCACACTGTTACAAGCGATGCGGGCTTGTACAGCTTTGTATCGCTGAACCCTGGCCTCTATGCAGTCACGGCCAGTCAGACGGGATTTGAAAGCGTCGCTCAGAAGAATGTGTCGGTAACTGTGGATCAAATCACCCCCTTGAATATCGCTCTGAAAGTCGGCAATGTGACCGAGACGATTGAGGTGACGAGTACATCCGAACTGACGGATCCGAGCAACTCCACCGTAGGCCAGTTACTTGATTCATCCACCATTGATCGCGTTCCGTTGCTCACACGCAATGTCTTCGATCTGGTGCAACTAAGCGCCGGCGTGACCCCGGCCAATGGATCGCCCAACTCCTCCAGTTCGTTTCCCATCACCAACATCTCGAGCGGACGCCCGGGAGTCGATGTCTCGTCGTACACCATCAACGGCGCCATCCAAGGATCCGTTTACTTTATGCTCGACGGCAGCCCGCTGGGCGTTGCTGAAAACAACATCGCCGCCATCATCCCGGCAATGGAGATTCCCGAGGATGGCGTGGACGAGCTCCGCGTCGAAACCCAGAACACTCCGGCCTCCTATCAGAGCGGCGGCGCGGGCGTCATCAGCGTGGTCAGCAAATCCGGCGGCGACCAGTTCCATGGCGATGCCTTCGTGGTTTTCCGCCCCGATGTCCTTTCCGCCAACGATTCCTTCAACAAATCACAACAGCTTCAGGCCAGTAAGCCCAACACTCCGCCCGGCTTTCATCGCTACCAGGAGGGCGGCGCCATCGGCGGCCCCATCCTGCACAAGAAGCTTTTCTTCTTTGCGGATTACGAAGCCACCCAACAGAAACTGTTTGACCCTGCAAACAGCATCTTTACTGTTCCTACTACCGCGGAACGCGCTGGCGATTTTACAGCCGACAACTACACCATCTATAACCCGCTCGCTCCCGATCTTGCCGATGGAACTCGGCAGGAGTTTCCGACCCACAACCTACTTACCAGCGGCATCGACCCTTCCACCGGTACCAACCTTGTCCTCAATCCAATCGCGGTGAAGATGCTATCCATGTTCCCCAAGTGCAACTTTCCCAATCCCGCCACTTGCGATTCAGCCACCGACCAGCACCTAAACAACCTTCAGCTTCCGGGTCTGGATCCCACAACCGCGCACCGATTCGACGTTCGCATCGACTTCGACATGAGCGAAAAGCAGCGCTTCTTCACCCGCTTCTCCTATGACCGCATCTTCAACGCGGGCGTCAACGCCTTCAGGAACGGTTGGGATCCGTACTACGCCCAGAACATCACCAACGGGCGTAACTTCATCATTGGGGACGACTACACCATAAATCCCACTACCGTCTTGCTGCTGCGCTACTCCTTTACGCGCCACTATGAAGCTCAGGGGGGCGATCCTCGGCAGAATGGCTTCGACATCACGACGCTGGGATTTCCCGCATCGCTTGCCGCGGTTCAGGCCTACAAAACCCTCCCCATCGCGTTTTTTAACACCGTGGGAGGCGCCATCGGCGGCACCTGCTGCTTCAACACCTTTGTCTATGCCAGCCAGAACCACAACGCCAACGCGACCCTCACGAAGGTAGCAGGCAAGCACGAACTCAGCTTCGGCGCGGAATATATGAAAAGGTTCTTGAATGTGGGCCAGCCGCCCTTTTCCTCCGGCGCGTACTATTTCGATGTCTCCGCTACAGACCAAGCTTCATCACCGGTGGGCCCGACCGTGGGAGGCAGCGACTTCGCTTCGTTCCTCCTGGGCATGGGGACTTTGCCTGGCACCGAAGCGAATAATTCGCCGAATTTCACGCAAGATATCTTCATCGCGGAAGCCAGTCCGTACTACGCGGCCTTCATCCAGGACACCTATCATCCTAGCCCGAAGCTGACCATCACCGCCGGGCTTCGCTGGGATATCTTCGGCGGTAAGACCGAGCGCCAGAACCGTTTGGAATACTTCGATCCGAAGGCCGTCAGCGTAGCACCACCCTTCACCGGCGGCGAAGTATTTGCCAGCAGCGGCAGCCGCTCTCCGTTTACTACAAACATGAAGGACTTTAGTCCGCGCCTGGGCCTGGCATGGAAGGCAACCGAGCACCTGGTTGTTCGCGGCGGCGCCGGCTTCTACTATGGACCGAGCGTGCAGATGGTCAGCGGTGCCGGCGAGAACAGCGATGGATACTCCACCTCCAATACCTGGAACGCTACCTGTTTTAACGGAGATTCGAACTCCCCCGGCGGCAATGGCAATTCGGTATACAACGGCACCAACCAATGTGCAGGTGCGGCAGCGGGGAGTCCGGCGCCAAGTACGACAGGCATCTTTTCGCTGAGCAATCCGTTCCCACCGGGTCTGCCAACGAGTCTGGTTCCACCATCCCAATTGCGCCCGAGCGGATTGCAGACCGGCCTTGGCTCGGTTCTGAACACCATGCTGCACTCGCAGCGTACACCGCTAACCTATAACTTCAACTTCGGCCTGGATTACGAATTGCCGCACCAGGTCGTTCTCAGCGTCGCCTATGTGGGGAGCAGGGGCCTCTTCCTTCCGATGCAAACTGCAGATCTGAACCAGCTCACCCTGAGCCAGATCAGTCAGATCGGCGCCACTACCAACGACCCTGCGCAATTTATGGCGGCGCAGCCTTTCCCGCAATTTACCACCGGCGGCATCAACGGCGGTGTCGGAGTGCACGGCTATCCCGGCGGAGATTCCGACTACAGCTCCCTGCAGACGAAGGTGCAGAAGCGCCTGACCAAGCACTTCGCCACGCTGACCTCCTTTACCTGGAGCAAGCTGATCACAGACGACGGCAATCCTCCGCTGGGCTTTGTCGGTTCTCATGGCGGTGCGCTTCAGGACTGGAGGGACTTGCGATACGAGCATTCCATCAGCCCGCAGGACGTAAAGTATCAATTCACATGGCAAGTCTCTTACGACCTGCCCATGGGCAAGGGCAGGGCGCTGGATCTGAACGGAGTATCGAATGCCATCCTGGGCAACTGGACGGCCGACGGGATTTTCTACCTCAGCAGCGGTGTTCCCATCGCTTCGCCGGTTGCAGGGAATAATATCTACCTCGGAAATCAGCGGACCAATGTGACCTGCGATCCCAGCAAGGGCGCGCCACACACTGTAGCGGTGTGGTTCAAACCCGACTGCTTCGCGGCGCCTGCCAGCTTCTTCGTTCCCGGGACTGCGCCAGCGTATCTCGATCACGTCCGCACCATGGGAGCCAACAATCTGGATCTCGCACTCTTCAAAATTGTCAAACTGGGCGAAACGCGGAATCTCCGCTTTGATATATCTTCTTATAACATCGCCAACAAGCATCAGTACGCGGGGCCGACCGTCTCCTCAGCAAGTAACAGTTTTGTAAATTTCGGCGCTATCAATTCAAACATCAACACACCGCGTCAATTCCAGTTCGGGGCGCGGTTTACGTTCTAAACCGAATTACGGCGATAAGAAAAAACCCATTACATTTACCACGCAAGGACCGGGACTCGGCGCGGCGCCCGCTACTGGATTCGGTACCATTACCAGCGATCATGGGCCGCGCGAAATCCAGCTCGCGCTAAAGCTCATCTGGTGAGTCCGGTACAAATAAAAAGCGGCGGCGCAAAGCAATTTGCGCCGCCGCTTTGTTTCGCCGCTCGTTTCAGCGCGCTTCCAGATCCACGTCCTTGATCGGAACGTCCCAATGCCCATCCAGGATTTCAAAGCGCCGCTGTTCTTCTTTCTTGTACGTCTCTTGATCGGGATAGAGCTGTTTGAGGATTGCTGCGCTATCGAAATTATCGTTAGCGATGGCCGCATTCTTGAAAACGATCGTCACGCGGTAATCCCACCGTCCGTCTTCCGTCGCATGCAGCCGCGGCGACACCATACTCACCTTCAAAATCCGCCCCAGCTCCATCTCTTTTTTCAGCACTGGGTAATGATTCTTCCTAAACAGCGCAAGGAACTCGTCCGCGTGTCCCCACTTTGCCTTGTAATAATACTCCACCACATAGGGCTGTTCTTTTGCGTCCGCCGTCGCCCCGCCGTTCTGCTCCGCGCGCAACGCACTGTATCCCGCGAACACCATCGCAGCCATAACCAGCCACCCGCCAGGCCGACGGATCGCTCTTTGACTCATGCCTCCCATATTTCTCCTCCCTTATCGTTTCTTTGCAGCGCCACAAATACAAACGCCAAGGCTATTCTCTTACGGGTGCCCCGTAGTACGCCCCGCAAAAATCGTCAAAGGGCGCGCCGCAGCCTCCGCGCCATGCAACATCGCAGCTCCGCCATCCGTGATCGACCGGCGAATCGCCGCGAGCGGCGCGTCTTCCTTGAAGCGAACAGTCTCGCCGTCGCTCTCGATCCCCAATTCTTGCCACAGGGCAGCCAGGTCCACATTCACGGGCTGATCCTTCATTTTTTCGTACAACTTCACCAATACGTCAGCGCCAGTCGCCTGGTCGCCGACCTTCAACGCGTCTTCCAGCTCCCAGTCCTTGCGAATGTCGCCGCCGGCATTGAGAATTCCGCGCAGCGCATCTTCGAGCCCCTTCTGATTATTCGTCTTGCGCCGGATCTCCACATCGGTGACGAAGCAGAACAGCGCACCTCCCCAGTAGGTCCTTCCCCACGTGTGCGTGTTATCCAGTCCGCGGTCGCCCTCTTTCGGAAGCCCTTTCGGCAGGTCCCGCACCAGATCGATCCACATCTGCCGCGCCGTCCAATACCCCGCGCGAATGCGCGCGATCGGTTCCACATAAGTCGAGAGCCCTTCTTCCATCCAGTGGTGATTTCTCTCTACCGACGGGAACGCCAGATGCACCATCTCGTGCGTCAGCATCCAATCGTCCGCCAGTTCCGCCGGCGGCGTTTTATTCCCTACATGAACCGTAATCAACCCGCCGTCTCTTCCGAATGTCTGGCCGTGCCGCACGCCGGTGCCCCCGAAGCAAGTGATTCGCAGAGCCAGGTGCGGCACAGGAAAGCGGATGTAGTAAGCGGTAACCGATTCCGCAGCGGACTTCACCCAGCGCATCAGCTCCGCCTGGGACACTTCACATTTCCCGGTATCAATCGTTACATCAATCCGGGCGCCGCCAATCACGAATGTTGAGGTCATTTCGCCGGCCGCCGCGGTGAGGAGTAGCGACAAAAGCAGAAGCGCCCCAATCGGAACGAATCTGCCGAAGGCGCATGGGAATTCGCTTCGGTCCATGGGACGCGGAAAACCAGCCCCGAATTATACAAGCTTCCTGCGTTCAATTCGATGAAGAGCTTGGCGCCTTCGAATCAGCGCTCGGGAACCATCGCCCTAGAAGAGTATCTACGGATACTTTCCCCGCGCCGAATATTAGAATAAGAAGTGAAGCGATCAGAAAAGTATAAGGAGCCGCAGCATAGAATTTGCCGGGATCGGAAAAAATCGAAGACAGCGCTTCGCGGTCCGCCGTGATATACGCCGTGATTAAATTCACGGTGAGCAGCAGAGAAATCACTCGCGAAAACAGACCGAGCGCCAGCAGAATCCCGCCAAAAAATTCGAGCGAGGAAATAAATACCGCCGTGGATCCCGGCATCGGCAATCCGAGGCTGGTGAAAAATTCCGTCACCTTCTCTAAGTTATGCAGTTTGCCCCAGCCGCTCTCCACCAGCTGCCAGCCCCAATAGAGCCGGACAAACAGCAGAAACGGCGTCTGGGCGTAGGACACCACGTTAAAGAAGCCGTCATGCAGTTTCTTGACGCGCAGAATAAGGTTTTTCATACCTACAGTGGATGCTCGCCGCGTCCAGAAGCTTCAGTGATTTACGCTTTATTTTCCGCCCGGCAAAACCAGCCCAGCGCGGCCCAATTCTGAAACCACTCTTGCACTCTGGAAGCCCGCTCTTCCGGCGCAATCGAGCTCTTCCGGAAGGCGATATCGATCGCTTTGCCGAGGGGTCTCCCTTGCCGCAGCGCACCAAGGATCAAGAATTCTTCCCGGTCGATGCGCCGGAAATACACGGAATAGTCCACTCGATGCACAACCAGATAAATTTCCGCCAGCTTTAGCTTCGCGACCGCCTGCACACGCTTGCGTTTCCGCCGCTCCTGGAACGCGTTGCTCGCGAAGTCGGTGTCTTCGTCACCTTTTCTGACTTCCAGCAAAAGATCGTCCACCGGATATCGCAAATCCAGCAGTTGAATGTACGGCTGCAATTTGAGGCGGAGGTTTGGCCCCGCGGCTCCGCTCAAGTCCTCCGGACGCAGCGCAGGCTCCGCCTTGCCATCGAACGCTTCTACGTCGGCCCATTCCAGCCTCACGATGTCCAGCGCCAGCTTTTGCTTCGCCCCCGCCCACTTTGCATGCTTGTGCAACCAAGCTTCAAGGCGTGAACCTAGATTTCTCAGCGTAAACGATCGCGAAGGGTGGTCGCACAGATACGCCTTCGCCATTTCTTCAAAACGCCGTTCGCCCAGTACTGCGCGCAGTCCGGGAAAGTCCTCGATCATACCCGACAGCACGCGGAACCAGTATTGCCGATTGTAAATTTCCAGCCGCTCAAACGACGTCAGCCGGTCGTTCGGCTTGATGAATCGCGAAGCATACGCGCTCATCGCTCCCCCGCCCGGAGACTTCCGCTGCATCCGCTCCGTCCGCGTGAGCGGCTGCATCACCGCGCGCGCCATCGTTCGTTGGAGTTCCATCAATTTCATACGGCCGTCGCGAGCGCGGTCGCCCTCAGAAATCGATTCGCCTTCAATGCTTCATCATGCACTTCTTGAAACGTGGGAATGCTGTCATCCCATTCCAGCAGCGTAGCCGTATGACCCGCGCGCTGAATCGCGCGCTCATACAGCTTCCATACCGGATCAATCACAGGATGATCGTGCGTGTCGAGGATGTACTTCCTGTACTTCGAGTGTCCCGCAATGTGAATCTGCGCAACCCGCTCCACAGGAACGCTATTCACGTACGTAAACGGGTCGAAGTTGTGATTCTGCGAAGAAACATAAATGTTGTTGACATCCAGCAAAATCCCGCAATCGGCCCGCTCCACCACTTCATTCAGGAACTCCCACTCGGTCATTTCCGAAACGTGGTATTCGGCGTAACTGCTGACATTCTCGACCGCCACCGGTATTTCCAGAAAATCCCGCACTTCGCGCACTTTTTGCGCCGTGATCCGCGCCGCTTCAAACGTATAGGGCATTGGCAGCAGATCGTGCGTGTACCGCCCGTCCACGCTTCCCCAGCACAAATGGTCAGAAAGCCACGGCGTCTTCGTCCGCTTCACCAGCTCCTTCAAGCGGCGCAAATGCTCGCGGTTCAACTTCTCGGCCGACCCGAAATACATCGAGACCCCGTGCTGCACCACTTTGTATTGTTCGAGGATTTGATCGATGACGTGCAGCGGCCGCCCGCCGTCAATCATGAAATTTTCAGAAATAATTTCGAACCAGTCCACCACCGGCTTGCGTATCAATATATGCTGATAATGCGGCGCGCGTAATCCGATTCCGATTCCGTAATCCGTAAATCCATTAAACCGATTCGCAGGCATGGCCTTCTCCGTAGGCGAAAATGCAGAGGGGCCGGCGGCTTTTACCAGCCCCCCTACAGGAACAACGCTTCACCAACAAGCTGGCATTATCCCGGCTTCTTTTCATCCGGCATCTTGGAGCCATCGGTTGCGCAGCCACCCTTGCCATTGCAAGAGTTCTTGCCCTTGCAACCGTTGTCGCTGGACTTGCAGCCGCCCTTGCCCTTGCATGAGTTCTTGCCTTGACAGGCATGCTTGTCCTTCGCTTCTTTCTTGTCGGCCTTCTTGTCTCCGCCCTGATCCTGGGCGCTGAACGACGACTTCACGCCCGGGAGCAGATTGGAAGCCTGAATACTGGCGCTGGTTCCTGCAAGCAAGCCCGCGATCGCCGCACCAGCAATCAGGTATTTATTCGATTTCGTCATATCCCTCAATGACCTCCTGTTTTTTCAAGTTAACCCTGCTGCTACCCTTCCGGCGGAACTCCCGCCGTGAAGATCGTTAATCTGGGAAGTATAACTCTCACCTTTAGCCGGGACGCCACATCATTTTTTCATCACCGAGTTCGGCCGCCTGCTCCCCAGGCTGCATAAGCCCCAGCTTCGTTTAGATTGCCGCTCACCCCGGAAGATTCAACAATTTTAGACAAACTTCTTGTGACAAGAACCCTTGCTTCTATTTCTTTCTTGCCCACGCAGGTCCTGGCCTGCTGCTCTAAAATCCCCACACCCCGCCTCGGTACCTTAGACTCCCCAAATTCTCTTTTTACTCATCTCTAGGAGGTCTCGCCTGCCGCGCTTGTGGATATCGCAATTAGGGCCCGTCTCATCCCCCCTGCTTGGATATACGCTCCCCAATCCATTTCGGATGTGTCCCGCGGCCAAATTCCTGGAGCGAGAACACCGGGCGCCAGGACCCACCGTAACGCCCACGTCATCACTACACTCGCAAGCAGTTGTGCCGCCTGACAGGCAAGCCGCATCCTGATACGAGCAGCCGGCACGCTCAAGGTGAACCAGCGTTCATGAGTTTGGTGAACTATCTGCTCGAACAGACCGCGGTTTACAGCTTGTGGCAAGCGCCGTTCGCCGCAGCGAAGCTGGCGCCTATGCTGGCGCACAACGACATTGGCAGCGCACGGCGGGTGCTCGATGTAGGCTGCGGCCCGGCCACCAACACGCATCTTTTCGCACACGCGGATTATTTGGGGATCGATGTCAACCCAGATTACATCAAGCACGCCCGGCGCAAACACAATCGCCGCTTCGTGGTTGCGGATGCGGCCACTTATGATGACCCCGCCGGAGCGGGCTTCGATTTCATTCTAGTCAATAGTTTTCTGCATCATATGGATACGCCCTCGACTAAGAAGATTCTCAACAGGCTGCAGTCCTGGCTATCCCCGGATGGACACATCCATCTTCTTGAACTGGTTTCGCCACGGGACCGTTCGATCGCCCAACTCCTGGCCAATTGGGACCGGGGAAAGTATCTGCGGCCGCTGACAGCATGGCGCGAGCTTTTCGGTCAACACCTGGACATTGTCGTTTTCGAGCCCTACCCCCTCGGGGTGCTGGGCGCAACTCTCTGGAACATGGTCTATTGCAAGGGAAGAGCAAAACGATGAATGCCGGATTCCGACTTTCGGTGGCGATCGCGATCCACAATGAGGAAATGGTGCTGCCAGAGTTGCTGCGCAGAACGCTCGATGTTCTGGACGGTCTGAAAGGGGGGCCGCACGAACTTCTTTTTGTGGATGACGGCAGTACAGATCGCACCGCAGCCCTTGTCGAGGAAGCGGCGGAGAAGGATGCGCGCATCGTCTTGCTGTCTCTTTCGAGGAATTTCGGGCACCAGGCTGCTCTGACCGCTGCGCTCGATCACGTAACCGGGGACGCAACCGTGGTCATGGACGGCGACTTGCAAGATGCCCCGGAAGTCATTCCGCGGATGGCGGAGCGTTATCTCGAAGGCTACGACGTGGTATACGCGCAGCGCACCGGACGGAAGGAAGCGTGGCCGCTTCGCCTCTGCTATTTTCTTTTTTATCGAATGATGGCAATGCTTTCCGACATCCATCTGCCGCTGGACTCCGGGGATTTCGGGTTGATGTCGCGGCGAGTAATCGAGCAGCTTCGCCGGATGCCGGAGCATCACCGGTACCTGCGCGGGATGCGCAGCTGGGTCGGTTTCCGCCAGACCGGGATGCCCGTGGAACGGTCTGAACGCCATTCCGGGAAAACCAAGTACGGCTTCCTGCGCCTTCTGAAACTCGCAACAGACGCGATCTTTGCCTTCTCTATCGTCCCGATTCGCGCAGCGGCATTATTGGGAGCGGCCGCCGTATCCATATCCACGCTATTTGGGCTCTATGCGTCGTATGCAAAGATCGTTCTCCATAAGTCCCCGCAAGGATTCACGGCACTGCTCCTGCTGATCACGTTTCTCTCCGGTGTGCTCCTGTTTTTCCTTGGAGTGATCGGAGAATATGTGGGGAGAATCTACGAAGAGTCCAAAGGACGTCCACTGTACATCGTGAGCCGCATCGTCGGAAGCAGGTCCGGCCCACCGGGCGAAGGATCCACGAGGCACGAAGCTGGCGACGGGCTGCGCGCTAAGCGTTCTTAGGCTCGATGCAAAACGAGCATCGGAATGAATGCAGGAGAAAGAAATTCTGCGCTAATTGTGAGACCTGCGGCGATGCCTCCAGCGAATAATTCGTAGGAGACCACATCCTTGCGAAACATAGAGTATTTATCAACACCGGCCGCGGTCCGCATGGCCGATCAGTGGTTTGAGATCGCGGTGATCGATCACTTCTGGATACGACGGCGATTTGATGTGTTCCGGCGGCTGGCAGGTGGCTTGATTCCTGGCGCGCGAGAGATGGCGGAGATCGGCTGTGGTCATGGCCTGCTTCAGCGGCAGATCGAGGAAGCGTACGGGCGGGAGGTTACGGGATTCGACCTGAATGAGTACGCCTTGAAGCAGAACCTGAGCCGGATCAGCAAGGTGTGTTGTTACGACATTTACCAAAAGGATGCGACGCTTCGAGAACGATTCGATTTGATCTTTCTGTTCGATGTCCTTGAGCACATAACGGATGAAGATCGATTTCTCAAGGCGCTGATGCTTCACCTGGGTCCAGGCGGGAAGGTAGTTGTGAATGTTCCAGCGGGTGAGTGGGCGTATTCCGCGTATGACGAAGCAGCGGGACACGTGCGGCGCTATTCGATCGGGACGCTGCGAGCAGCCGCGGGGCGCAACGATCTTGAGGTCACAGACTGGAGTTACTGGGGCTTACCGTTAGTGCCGGCATTGGCGCTTAGGAAGCTATGGCTCATTGGGAATCATGACCAGAAGAAGATCATTTCCGCTGGATTCGACTCGCGAACGCCGGCCATCAACGGAATGCTCCGATTTGTTTCGCGGTGTGAAGCGATTCCACAGAAATTCCTGGGCACATCATTGATGGCCGTTCTCCAAGCAGGGCGCGGTTCGCGCTAGCGTGGTGATTTGACAGATGAAATGGAACTCAACGATGGCCGTGCCGGACACGATTGCCCCACAGAAGCGAAGCTGGCTGCTCGGCGGACTTCTGTTGCTGAGTTTCTTGCTCTACGCGAATTCCGTGGTGAATGGGTTTACGTACGATGACCATTCGCAAATTGAACGAAATCCTTACGTCCACAGCTTCGAGTACATCGGGAAAATCTTTGGCAGTTCTTTGCTCGCGCAGCAGGGAAAACAAGCGGCGCCAAACTTCTACCGGCCGATCGTAAATTTCAGCTTTTTGCTATGTTACAAGCTCTTCGGTCTCTCGCCATACGGATTTCATCTCATCAGTATATTGCTGAACTGCGTCGTGGTTTGGCTCGTCTTCGTTGTTTCCGCTGAACTTTTTTCGAGTGAGTGGTTGGGGCTGATCGCAGCCGCATTTTTCGCGCTGCATCCGATCCATACGGAGCCCGTGGCTTGGGTTGACGGAGTTTCTGACCTCTACGTATCGGTTTTCTACCTGCTGGCGTTCCGGCTTTTCCTGCGCCAGGAACACGAGCAAGGGCGCCGCACCATCTGGGTTCGGACAGGAATGCTGGCGAGTTTTGTCCTCGCATTGTTCTCCAAAGAAACGGCGATGACGTTTCCCATTCTCGTGACCGTTTATGAGCATCTTTGCCGTTCCGATCGCCTCGCCACGAGCTGGACGCAAAAATTGTCCCGCTATGGCTGGTTTTGGGTGACGCAGTTTGTCTATCTTGCGATACGAACCATTTCGGTAGGGAGGCTTGCGCCGGCTCGTCTGCACACGGACATCAGTTCGCGCGAGGCCCTGTTCAGCGCACTGGCATTGATTGGGCAGTATGCGGAAAAACTGGTCTGGCCCGCGCCGCTCGTCGCTTTTTACCCCTTTCAGAAGAGCGCATCGTTCGCGGATGCGCGCGTATTGCTTGGGCTGGCGGCGGTCGTCAGCGTCGGCGCTGCGTTTGTTCTGTTGTGGAAGCGCGCCAGGCTCTACACCTTCGCTCTGTTCTGGATGTGCCTGACGATTGCACCGGCTCTGAATGCGCGTTGGATGACGGCAACCGTTTTCGCGGAACGTTATCTGTATCTGCCTTCGGTGGGCTTTTCCTGGCTGGTTGCGGGAGCCATTTGGTGGTGCTGGCGAAGGCCCAAGGCATGGACGCGCCACCTGCGCTGGGCCTTGGGAGCCTCGGCTGTTATCGTGGCTGTGCTTGCGGGCCGCGAAATTGTCGCGCGCAACCGCGATTGGAAAGACGATCGGACTCTCATCGTGCGCACACTGGAAGTTCGCCCCGATTCACCGAACATGCGCAACGATCTCGGATTGATGAAGTGGTATGACGGCGATCACGACGAGGCGGAACGCCAATGGCAACTCGCCTTGTCCTACAAACCCGACACCGTCGAAGTGCTTGCGAACCTCGGGTTCGCCAGGCTGGAAGAGAAAAGATACGATGAGGCTATCGCCTATTTGCAAAGGGCCATACAGCTTAAGCCGCAATTTGCAACTCCCCATGTCCATCTTGCTCGCGTCTATGCCGCTCAGGGCAAGAACGCCGCCGCAGAAGCCGAATTCCGCCGCGCCATTGAAATTCATCCGACGGATTCCGCCGCGCGAAAGGCATTGGGCCAGTTTTATTTGGATGCAGGCCGCTTATCCGAAGCGGAGCAACAATTCCTCGTTTCCGTGGGCGTCGCGCCAGATCTCGAAGCTTGGTCTGGACTGGGAGAGATTTACAACCGGCAACACGCAAACGACAAGGCGGAAGACGCGTGGCGTCATGTTCTCTCTTTCGAATCCTTCAATGCGCAAGCCCACCTTTCCCTCGGCCGCATTTATCTCTCGAAAAGACGACTGACAGAGGCGTATAAGGAATTTGAAGCTTGCTTGCTTATGGATCCCGCCAATCCGGAGGCGCTTGCAGGCCGTGCCAAGATTCACGCTGTTGTCAGTCCGTCGTCCCCCGCGTCCCCCACCGAGTAATCGAATGGCAAGAAATCGGCAAGAGTCTCAATGTCATAACCTTCAAATCACCGACCCACCTACGATCACTTGCACGGCCAGACCTGCAGGCTTCATCCTCCCGTTTCGCCGGCAAAACTTCCCCCTCACGCCCTCTGCCAGACTCTGTGCCGGCGCCTGTCCCGACCGCGTGGGGGTGACTCGGCGGCAAATTCTCTTTCCGGCTCCCAGAACGCCCTTGAAACCTATACGCTACCGGGTGCATCCTTTAGGTCAGAGGCTGGCGCTCGACCATCAGCTTCGGGGGCCCATCATGCGCCGCTTACTCATCCTTGCTGGTTTTATCGCGGTCTTATCGCCGTTTGCCGCTGCGCAACGCCATACAGGAATGTCCATGCGGTCCATGGCTCCCCGCCCCGCCGCCGTTGCGTCTCCTGCCGTTGGCCACATTGCTGCCGCTGGCGTTGTGCACATGTTGTCCCCGGCGCGCGTCGTAACCAGAGTCGTCACCACCCACACGCGGACCGGGGGGACGATTGTCAGAGTGATCCGCCCCGCCAACATCCCTCGGCACACAGTCGCGGACGATAACGATATGGGTTTCTCTTCCGATTTTTCCCCCGCGCCGGGTCTTGGCTTCGACGAAACCCATTTCGCCGCGACGCGTGGCCGGAGAGCCAGCGGCGCGCACAGACGCGGCCGTTTCAACGCCGGCTTCTTCCCATTTTTTGAAGGCGGATTTGTCCTGCCCACGCCGGTAGTCGTCGAGCAAGCCCCCGCAAACGAAGTCCAAGAAGAAATTGTGGAACCCGATGCTCAAGAGCGCATACAAAGAGTGCGGCCCCGCGAATCCGCGCCCACCTATTCAGCAGAGGCAGCGCCTGCGCCGCAGCGCGACACCGAAGAATACGTTTTCGTCCGCCGTGACGGCACGGTTTTCTTTGCGGTCGCTTATTCCTGGGATAACGGAACGCTGCGCTACGTTACGCAAGATGGACTGCGCCGCAGTGTCGCGGGGAATGCCCTCGACCTCGGCGCGACGCAGCAATTCAACGAACAGCGCGGCCTCAGTTTCCACTTGCCCGCTTGATTTCCACCTTTCTGACTGGCAATTTGCTTTTATTTTTTCTCGGCCGCCAGTTTGATTTCTACTTTTTCGCCGGCTCCGGCATAACGTAACCTGATTGCGCCGGCAATCCTGCCCGCTCGAGTTGCACCGTCGTATGATCGATCCCAAATTCCTTCGCTGCTCTCTCCTGAATCGCCGCCAGCACGCGTTCGCACTCGTCCATATGCATATCCGGAATCCGCGCGTGCAGACTCAACGCATTGTGTCCGCCGCCGAGCGACCAGATGTGCACGTCGTGCACTTCCTGTACGCCACTCACACTCAGTATCGCCCGCGCAACTTCCTCCACCCGCATTCCTCTCGGCCGGCCTTCCAGCAAGATATGCGACGACTCCCGTAAGATTCCGACACTGGACCACAGAACGAGCAACCCTATGGCCAGGCCCAGTAAGGGGTCGATCCAGTGCGCGCCCGTCGAGCGGATGATTACTGCTCCTCCGATGATTGCAATGTTGGAAAGAGCGTCTCCAAAATTATGGATAAGGATGCTGCGCAAATTCAGGTCGCCACGACCGCGCACCAGGGCGAGCGTAATGCCGCCGTTGACGGCGAGGGCCGCGAGCGAGGTCCAAATCATCCAGCTTTCGACGACGTCGACGGGGGCGCGGAAACGCAGGATGGCTTCGTAGCCGAGCCAGAGGGCCAAAAGTATTAATAATAATGCATTAGTAAAGGAAGCCAAGATGCCTGCGCGGTGATAGCCGTACGTTTTGTCGCTGTCCGCAGGGCGCGCGGCCCAGCGCATGGCAAGCCAGGAGATACCCAGGGCGGGCACGTCGGAGAGATTATGCACGGCGTCGTTCAGCAGCGCGACGCTGCGGCCGAGGATGCCGCCGAAAACTTCCGCGACGACAAGTCCGAGCGTCGCGGCCATGGCCCAGCCGAGCACGGCGGGACGTAAGCTAGGATGCGCGTGGCCGGCGTGACCGTGGTCGTGAAGATGGTCGTGCATCGCTACCATTCTACTTATTCACGGAACGCGGCGCAGCCCTGCGGTGAGCTTATTAGGCAGTTTGACACTTCCCCACCGCGATTTCATTGACGCTCCATCCAGTGGCTGCCACCATCAAGTGAGCTTCCCCGTCGGTACATTTTTGGGCGGGCAGGTTCTTCGCAAAATAGATAATTGCTGACAGAAATGGCAGGTTCCATCACCAAATTGAGTTTTTGGGGCGTGCGCGGGTCGACGCCCACAGTCGATCCGGCAACGTGGCGGTACGGCGGGAATACGCCGTGCCTCGAACTTATTGCGCCGGACGGCACGCAATTCATACTCGATTGCGGCACGGGATTGCGCATGCTGGGCAGCCGCTGGACTGCGCCCAACGCCGGCACTAGCGCCGAGACGCACATCCTCGTGACGCATTATCACTGGGATCACATTCAGGGCATACCGTTTTTTTCTCCGCTCTACGCGGAAAACAATGAGTTTCAATTTTATAGTTTCCGCTCGAAATTTCTAGGACGCGACAGCTTGAAGCAAGTCTTCGAAGCGCAGATGGCGCTGCCCTATTTTCCAGTGGATTTATCGGCAATGAACGCGAAAAGAAAATTCAAGGAAGTGGCCGGCGGAGATGTATTCACCATTCGCGAAAACAAAGTCACGGCGCGCTGGCTGAATCATCCACAAGGCTGTCTGGGTTTCCGAATCGAAACACCGGCGGGCACGGTAGTTTACGCGACGGACAACGAGCCGGGGGATCCCAAACTGGATCAAAGTCTGCGCGAGTTGGCCAACGGAGCAGATATTTTTATCAATGACGCGCAATACACGCCGGAGCAACTTGCCAGCACGCGACGCGGGTGGGGGCATTCGTCGTGGCTGGAAGGCGTGCGCGTGGCGCGCGAAGTGGGGGCGAAAACGCTGGTGTTGTTTCACCACGACCCGGACTCCACCGACCGGATGGTGGATTCGATCTTGAAGCAGGCGCGTGATGAATTTGATTCGGTGTTTGCGGCGAGCGAAGGGATGGTCATCTCCCTAGGAGGCGCGGCAGAAAAAATAGAGGCGCACATGCCAGGGCCGCGCACGGCGCCGCGCCAAGCCGCGCAATTTCGGGCGCGGGTTTGCGGGCTGACGGAAGGCGGCCATCCGTTTGAGGAAGAAACGGTGGTGCGCGATCTTTCGCTGCAGGGCGCGTTGATCTCGCTCAAACACAGCCCGCGGCTGCAATCCGAATTGCAGGTCACGATGGAAACGCTCGGCGCGAATGGGTTGCAGTCGATGCGCTTGCGCGGGTATGTCGTGCGAATCGATGCCGGCGAGGAAAAAGGTCACACCGCTGTCGGTGTCGTCTTTACAGACTAAAAACGATTTCACCTTTTCTGGGTCCTTTTAGAGATCTTCGCATCCCAAGCAACGAACAGACACTTTCTTAGCAGGCCAAGCTCATTGAAATAGGAACGGTCAGGCAACGTGGAGGCGGCGAAGCAGGACAAAGTGCAATCGGCCACGGCGAATCGGCGTTTTGGATTTGCGTGGGTGGCGTTTGCACTGGCTTTCGGTCTCCATTTTACGGATGAGGCGACGCACGATTTTCTGGCGTTTTACAATCATAGTGCGCGCGCAATCCGGGCGCGGCTGTCGTTTCTGCCGGTGCCGACGTTCACGTTTCCCGTTTGGCTGAGCTTGCTGATCGCCGCGTTTGTCCTCTTGTTGTGCCAGTCACCTTTTGCTTTTCGAGGCAACCGCGGGTTACGCGCAGCCGCTTGGCCTTTGGGCGTGCTCGTGGGGATTGCCAACGCCCCGCTGCATACAAGCAGCTCGATTTATTTTCATCGCTGGATGCCAGGTGTGTACAGCTCGCCTCTGCTGATGGCCGCCGCAATTTATCTACTTGTGGCTGTGAAGACTCCTCATTGAAATGAGGAGTCTCAAGCGCCATCCGGGCTGAAAATCAACTACCATTCTCACGAGTATCGATGAACTGCTCCGGTGTAAGATTTTCCTTCGGGGACTTCTTTTAGGGGAAGAGGAGACTGTGTGGACCGAAGAGAGTTTCTAGCAATCACGAGTGCAGCAGCGCTTGAGGCGGGCAGGAGGGCCGCGTTTCCGAATCTCGCGCAGGCGGCTCAATCGGCGGCTCCCGCCGATTTCACGATTCGAATTGAGCCGGTTTCGGTGGAATTGGCGCCGGGACAAATCGTGAAGACGATCGGTTACAACGGCACAGCTCCTGGACCGATTCTTCGGATGCGGGAGGACAAAACGATCAGCGTGGAGGTAATTAATCATACGGAAGTGCAAGAACTGGTTCACTGGCACGGGCAATTTGTGCCATCGGGTGTGGATGGATCCGCCGAGGAAGGAACACCGGCGGTTCCTGCACATGGGCACCGGCGTTACACGTTCACGCCGCGCCCAGCGGGGACACGCTGGTATCACACACACGCGATGGCGGGACGCAATCTTCACCGGGGCTTGTACTCGGGACAGTTTGGGTTCCTCAATGTGGAGCCGAGTAGTAATCCAGGAAGCTACGATCAGGAAGTTTACCTGGCGCTGCATGAGTGGGAGCCTTTCTATACCAATGAAGAAGAGGAGGAGGAAGAAGCGGGGTGCATGCGGCTGGATGGGGCTCGCGTCGAACTGGCCTCTTACAGGGCAGGCGCGGCAGAAAAGGCGAATGGTCTGGAAGTCGGCTACCACCGGTTTTCGATCAATGACAAGGCGCTGGGACACGGCGAGCCGATTCGAGTGAAGCAAGGGGAGCGCGTTCTGATGCATCTTCTGAATGCCAGCGCTACGGAAAGCCGACGGGTCGCGCTGCCCGGGCACAAGTTCACGGTCGTGGCGCTGGATGGAAATCGGGTCCCGGCACAGGCCACGGTGGAGGTTCTCGAAATCGGACCGGCGGAAAGAGTGGATGCGATTGTGGACATGAATCAGTCCGGCGTGTGGATACTTGGGACGACGAATGACGAGGACCGCGAAGGCGGGATGGGCGCGGTGGTCGAGTATGCAGGACAGAATGGGGCGGCGCAGTGGGTGGCACCGCCGAAGATTGCATGGGACTACACTTTGTTTGGAAAACAAGAAGCTACGCCGAATCCGGATGAGACGATTCACCTGATCTTCAAAAAGATTCCCGGCGGCAAGGGAGGGATGAACCATTGGACGATCAACGGAAAATCATATCCGCAGGCGGACCCGATTGTTGTCCATGAGGGGCGCCGCTACCGGCTGATTTTCGACAACCAGAGCGATGATGCTCATCCGCTGCACCTGCACCGGCATTCCTTTGAGCTGACGAAAGTGAAGGGAAAGAGCACCAGCGGAATAAGAAAGGATACGGTGATGGTGAAGCACGGCAGTCAGGTGGAAGTAGACTTTGTGGCGGACAATCCGGGGGCGTCACTCTTGCATTGTCACCAGCAACTGCACATGGATTTTGGCTTCATGACGCTGGTCAAGTATGCGTGAACGCCGCCGATGACGCACAGGCAAGCAAATTGCGTTTTCGCGAGCATTCTCGAAAAGAGGCGGCCGGCGACGCAGGTGCGTTGTCGCTTGCAGGGTGCTAGTTTAATTCGGCGAGCTTTTTGTCCAGGTGGGCGAGAGCGGCTTCGAGGGATTTGCGATGATTGGGGTTCTTTGCTGATTCCAGGTCGTTGAGAACGCGGGTGCGCGATAGCTGCAGATCTTTGCGCTCTTGTTCGCGCTTTATCTGTTCGTCGCTCTTGGGACCAGCGCCTGAGGTCCACTTCGAACTTTCGCTGGTGTCAATCTGCGATTCGACGGCCTTACTTTCCCAGCCTCTTGCCATACCTACATTTTGACATAATTCGACTCTTCCGCGGATTTTCGTTCAGAAAAATATTTCGCAAGGGGTACTTAGGCGCTGGCGGCGCGGCGCTTCGGCAAAGCGGGCAGGGACGTGCGCATTACGCTGCGAAGCGTGCTCTCCGCTGCGCGCGCGAGGTGCTCGGCAAAGAAGCCACGATAAGAAAATTCGGCGGTGTGGCCGGTCCAGCGAATCTGCAGGTTCCAGCGGCCGCCGGATTCTTCGGCGCGCACGGAGGCGATTTCCGCCGTGGGGACGACGAGCAGCGGCTGAAAGCGGGAATCGAGCGCCCAGATATGTTCCGCGCCCACAAAAATCCGCACTGCCATGGCAGGCGCATTCCCCGGCTGATATTTACCACCGTTCACTACGAGGAGCGCGCCAAGTTCGCGGGCTTTCCGATCGGCGCTGGTATCGGCATTAGCGGACGGCAAGAGGATAGCTGCCGTAAACATTGCCAGACCGATAATCGCGGCGATCCAGCTATTCCACACACTCAGCGGGAGAACCACCAGCGCGGCGCCCGCAAAACCTAACGCAACGCGAAAAACCAGCCAAGAACGAGGGTTGCGCCGCAAGTGCAGCAAGTTGGGAACGATCTGCGCAAGAGCGAAGACTGTGGCAATGAAGCCATTGCGGAACCTGGCTGCCGAAATTGGCCGCTCGGTCATCTCCCGAGGCGCCGCCGTACGCATTTTCGATCTTTCATCAGCATCCCACATTAGCACGCAAGGCCTACGGTTGGAGGCCGCCGATTTCGCGCATTCGCGCAAACGCGCGACGAACGTGGGGGATCGTGATTGATCCGCCCACGATCAGCGCAACATTCAGCGCGTCGATCACTTCTTCGCGCTTCCAGCCTTCCTCGCCGCAGCGCACTAGATGATAGGTGATGCAATCGTCGCAACGGAGCACGGCCGAAGCCACGAGTCCGAGCAGTTCTTTCGTTTTTGTGCCGAGCGGACCTGGCTCGTACGCCTGATGGTCCAAAGCGAAAAAGCGCTTCATACCGAGATGGCCACAGCTGAGAATCTCTTCGTTTAACTCGGCGCGAAATTTCTGAAAATCATCCAGGCGATCCGCCATGGTTCCTCCGGAGAAATGTGCGGCGTTCGAGAGCGACGAGCGTCGCGCTATTATCAACGATTTTCGGGCGCGACGGGAGTGCGACGTCCGTAGATCTCAAGGGATGTACCCCGAGCCGCGGAGGACTTTGCCCGGGAGCACGCCGGTCATCTTACCTTGGTCGATGACGGGCACACCGTTCACAAAGACGTAGGCCATCCCTTGCGACAGTTGATTGGGATTGTCGAAGGTAGCGA
Organism: Candidatus Acidiferrum sp.; assembly: GCA_035544995.1. Taxonomy (GTDB): domain Bacteria; phylum Acidobacteriota; class Terriglobia; order Acidiferrales; family UBA7541; genus Acidiferrum. The sequence continues at coordinate 76,840 of DASZZI010000038.1, read as the reverse complement.
GGTCGCGAATGGTTGCAGGATCGAAGATCACGACATCGGCCCACATGCCCGTGCGGAGCAGTCCGCGGCCCTCAAGACGGAGACGCTGCGAGGGAAGCGCGGAAAATTTGCGGATGGCATCCTCGAGAGTGAACTTGTGCTCTTCGCGCACGTATTTGCGCAGGATGCGGGGAAAGGTGCCATAAGCGCGGGGATGAGGATGATCCCGGCCGAGAATGCCTTCGGGGGAGGCACCGGAAGAATCGTTGTCAACCGAGACCCAAGGCTGCTGAAGAGCGAGTGAAACGTCCGGCTCGGACATGCCGAACACCGCGACCTCGGGAAATGCGTTGTCTGAAATGAGCAGGTCAAAGAGGGCGTCCATCGGATCTTTGTTCCAGAGTTTTGCGATCTCCGCCAGCGTCTTGCCTTGCAAAGGCAACAACTTCGGATCCTTAACGGTGCAAAGGAGGACCTGATCAGGGCCGGCGATTTCCTCCCATTCGTTGTCCCATTCCTTTGAGGGCGTCAGGAGATCTTTTCGAATGCGCGCTCGGGTTACGGGATCCTTGAGACGCTGGATGAGCTTGGCGTTGCCGCCGTCGTGCGCCCAAGGGGGAATAAAAGCGGACATACCGTTGGACCACGCCGTGTACGCGTAGGTGTCTGCTGTGATGTCCATTCCTTCGGCGCGTGCGGCGTTGATTTTCGCGATGACCTCCGGCATACGGCCCCAGTTGGACTTGCCTGCGACCTTCAAATGCCAGATTTCGACGGGGATGTGTGCCTCGCGTCCGATGCGTATTGCTTCGTCAATGGCGGGCAATATGGCGTCGCTTTCGTTGCGCATGTGCGTCGCGTAGATACCGCCGGCTGTTGAAGCTTGCTGCGCCAGAGCGATCAGTTCTTCGGTCTTGGCGTAAGGCGCGGGAGGGTACTCGAGAGAAGTGGAGACACCCACGGCGCCATCGCGCATGGCTTGGCGCACCAGTTCCTTCATTTGCTCGAGCTGCGCGGGAGTTGGCTGGACGTCATCGGGGCCGAGAACCATGGCGCGCACCTGCGTGGCACCCACGTAGGAGGCGATATTGATGCCGACACGCTGTTTTTCAAGGCGCGAGAAGTACTCGCGGAGGGTGCGCCAGTCGGGAGTGATGCCGTAGTAGTCGTAGGTCTCGCGCCCTTCCCGAATGAGCGCATCATTCAGGGGCGCCACCGAGCTGCCTTCGCCGGTGATCTCGGTGGTAATCCCCTGGTAGATCTTCGATGGCAGGCGCGGATCGACGAGAATGGTGAGCTCCGACTGGCCAAGCATGTCGATGAATCCGGGAGCGACGACCATGCTGTGTGCATCAATGGTGCGGACACGCGGAGCGGCGGCCAGATTGCCGATGGCGGCGATCCTTCCATCACGAATTCCGATGTCGCCGGAATACCATGGGGAGCCCGTGCCGTCGATGATGCGGCCATTGATGATGACGATGTCGAAGGCCGCGGGCGACTTTACCTGAGCGCATGCGAACTTAGGACAAGCGCTAAGCACGAACAAAACGATCAAAAGCGAACGCGCAACGGTTCGATTCATAGACATCTCCTGAACAAACAGAATGGCGCGGCCTCCATCGACTGCGTTCCAAACAAGTTCCACCTGCGGTGCCGATTACGCGGCAGCGCGTTCCGCGCGCGTGTGCAAGCGATACCAGATGGTGATCAATCCTACCGAGACCGCAAAAATCAAGGTGGAAACAGCGTTGATCTCCGGCGTGATGCCGCGCCGCAGGCGTCCCCAGATTTCGAGGGGGAGGGTATTGTCGCGGCCGATGAGGAAAAAGGTCACGGCGATTTCGTCCATGGAGAGCGTGAAGATCAGCAGGCCGGCGGCGATCAAAGAAAGTCTTAAATTGGGGAGCGTCACACGCCAGAAAGTTTGCCAGGGCGTGGCGCCAAGATCGAGGGAAGCTTCCTCTTGTTTGCGGTCCATCTTCTGGAGACCGGCGAAAAGCTCGGTGGTGGCTACGGAGATGAGTGCGGTGCCGTGGCCAAGAAAAACGGTTAGCAAGCTGAGCTGCATTCCGGCGAAGACGGCGAACATGAGCAGCGAAAGGCCGGTGATAATGCCCGGAAGGATCAAGGGCAGAAGCACGAGGCGGCGAAAAAGCGCCTTGCCGGGAAAGTCAGCGCGATCGAGAGCCAGAGCCGCGAGAAGGCCCAGCGTGAGCGCGAGTGCAACGCTGCCGGCGGCGACAATCAAGCTGTTCAGCACGGCATTCCAGATCGGCGCATCGGCAAAGAGCTGGCGGTACCAGTCAAACGTGAGATGCCGCGGCGGAAAACCGCCCACGCCATCGCGGTTGAAGGAATAAGCGACGAGGACGACGATCGGAAGGTAAACGAAAGCGAAAACGATGACGGCATAGACCGTCAGAAATGGGGCGCGGCGCGTTGGGTTGCCGGCGCTCATTTGAAGGACCAGCGTTTCTCGAGGCGCTCGGTCAGGAAGAGCAGCGACACGGTGATAATAAGGATGCAGACGGAGATGGATGCGCCGAGCGGCCAATCGTAAGCGGCGCCGAATAGGCTCTGCACAATATTAGCGATCATGGTGCCGGACGGGCCGCCCACGAGCAGCGGCGCGAGGAAGTCGCCTAGAGAAAGCACGAATGCGAAGGTGGCGCCGGCGAGTAAGCCAGGCATGGAAAGTGGAAGGATTACGCGGAAAAACGTGGACCGCGGCTTGGCGCCGAGGTCTTGTGAAGCTTCAACAAGCGGCCGCGGGATGTGTTCGAGCGCGGCGTAGATCGGAAGGAAGACGAAGGGCGTGTAAATGTGTGTGAGCATGAGAACGACAGAGAAGGGGCTGTAGAGGAGGTAGCCGACCGGCTCGTGGGTGATGTGCAGGTATTGGAGAAAACCGTTGAGCACGCCGTCGCTGCCGAGAATCGTTTTCCAAGCGTAGCCGCGGACCAGATAGCTTACCCACAAGGGAACGATCACGAGCTGGTAGAGCAGCTCCTTGCGTGGACCGGCATGAAACGACAAATAGTAAGCCAGCGGATAGCCGAGCAGCAGGGAAAAGAGCGTCACGGATGCCGCAATGCGCATGGTGCGAAATAGGACGCCAACGTAAACGGGGTTCGAGAGGAGCGTTTGATAGTTCCGCAGGTTCCACTGATGGACGAGCACCCCGTCGCGAACCGTCCAGAAGCTGTGGGCAAACATCAGGGCGTAGGGAAGCAAGAGGAAGAGCCCTACCCAGAGGAGAGGCGGCGCGGAAACAATCGCTTTGTAGACCCGTGAATACATAAAAAAATGATCGGTGACGTTACTCCCGGACGCGGATGGCGTCTGCGGCTGAAAATACAAATTCGTGTTCGCCCAAAAGCGGTCCGCACGCGGGAATGCGCACGCGCAAAAGCTGATTGTTGCCGCAATCCACTTCGAGAAGTTCGCTCGACCCGCCGTAGATCTGCTGCCGGATTACGCCGCGGAAACGCACTGCATCCGGCGGGGCTGCCTCGTCGGCCGCAAGCGAAATTGCTTCGGGGCGGAGCGAGAAGAGAGCCACGCCATCGGAGCCGGAGATGGGCCAACGCAGCGCGCCGCAGGTGGCTACGCCACCGCGTACTTCGCCGCGCAAGAGATTTGTCTGGCCGATAAATTGCGCAGTGTATGCCGTTGCGGGACAGGCATAAATCTCGCGCGGCGAGGCGACTTGTTCGAGGGCCCCATCGCGCAGGAGGGCGATGCGGTCCGAGAGCGCCATGGCTTCTTCCTGATCGTGGGTGACGAAGAGAAAGGTGATGCCAACTTCGCGCTGCAGAGCCTTCAACTCACTCTGCATTTGTTTGCGGAGATTGGCATCCAGCGCTGAGAGCGGCTCGTCGAGCAGAAGCAACTGTGGACGGTTGACGAGCGCGCGTGCCAGAGCCACGCGCTGCTGTTGGCCGCCGCTCAGTTTAGAGGGCTGGGCATCGGCATATTCACTCATTTTGACCATACGCAGCGCTTCCTCCACGCGGCCGCCGATTTCGTTTTTCGGCGTGCCCTTCACGCGAAGGCCGTAGGCCACGTTGTCGCGCACATTCAGGTGCGGGAAGAGCGCGTAATGCTGAAACACGGTGTTCACGCGCCGTTTGTAGGGAGGCAGGGTGTCGAGGCGTTCGCCGCCCATGCGAATTTCACCGGCCGTCGGCTGCTCGAATCCGGCAATGAGGCGAAGCAGCGTCGTTTTTCCGGAGCCGCTCTCGCCGAGCAGGGTGAGAAATTCGCCTGCGGCGATGTCCAGCGAAATGCTCTTGAGCACGTCCCGTGCCCCGAAGCGCTTTGCCACCCCGCGCACTTCGAGAAGCGAGACACCCGCGCTGGGTGCAGCCTGCGGCGAGCTGGAGGCGCTGGCGCTCACTGTGCGGCCTTCACCTCGTTCCAGACTTCGTTATATTTCGCGCGGCGCGGCACGTCCTGCCAGAAGTAAATGTGCTGCATGTAGGCGTCGGGATCATCCAGGTGCAGCCCTTTTTTCTCGTTTGCTGTCAGGAACTGCGCCGCGCCGGGATTCGCCGGCGTGTAGTGGGTTACGTCGGTAACGAGTTTTTGCGTTTGGGCTTCGATCATGTATGCGAGGAAGGCGTGCGCGAGTTCCTCGTGGGTGCTTGCCGCGGTGATCACCAGGTGATCGATCCATCCGGTGGTGTTTTCTTTGGGAATGGTTTCGCCGACGGGAAAATTCAATTTGCGCAATTGATTGGTCATCAGCGGCCAACCCATCGCGAGGACGACTTCGTGGTTCTGAAAAAGATTGGTCAGCTCGCCGCCCGTGGCCCACATTTTCCGGATATTCGGCTTAAGCTCGAGCAGTTTCTTTTTCACGGCTTCGAGTTGTTCGTCGCTGAGATTGTAGAGGTGTCCCGGGTCGGGCTTGTCGTAGCCGAGAATCTGTGCGGCCATGTACATGGTGGAAAGCTCATCCCAGACGGAGACTTTGCCCTTGTATTTCGGATTCCAGAAAACGCTCCAGGAATCCGGCGGCTGTGCGAAAACCGTCGTGTCATAGAGCAGCGGGTTCGGCCCCCACATGAACGGGGCGCCATAGGTCCGGCCGTTGAGCTTGACGAGCGGCGAGTCACGCAGCTTCGAAGAAAGTTGCGAGTAGGAGGGCAGCTTCGAAAGATCGAGTGGCGCCGCTAGGCCCGCGCGTACGATGGACGTAGCCACATCGCTCGACGGTGAGATCACGTCGTAATTCGAGGCGCTGCCGCCGCGCAGTTTGGCTACCAGCTCGTCGCTCGAGCCCATGTACGACGCAACGACTTTGCAATGATGGCTTTCTTCAAAGGCGTGCACGAAGGTTTGGTCGGCGTAGCCCTCCCAGACCAGCAGGCTGAGCGTTTCTTCTTTTTTCCCGCATGCGCCGAGCAGCGCCGCCATCACCAGGATTCCGAGAATTTTCGCGTGTCGTCTCATCATGCCCCCTGCATGGGTAGCACAGACTCGAATCTGTGCTCTTTTTCCTTTCGTGATCGAGGCACAAGCTCTCGCTTGTGCTACCTTGCATCCGACTGGTATACCACGCGTCCGCCCACCATGGTCGTGACTACTTTCGTGTCTGCAATCTTGTGCGGGTCGATCTCAAACACATTTTGCGAAATGACGATCAGATCGGCGACCTTGCCCGGTTCGAGCGAGCCTTCTGTTTTCTCGCGGCGGCCGGCAAACGCCGCACCGAGGGTGTAGCCCGCGATGGCCTCCACCAGCGTTATACGCTGCTCCGGATGGAAGCTGCCCTCGGGCTTACCTTCAATAGTTTGCCGCGTAACGGCGAGCTGAAGACCTTCCCAGGGATCAAGCGTGACAACGGGCCAATCACTGCCAAAGGCCAATTTGCCGCCCGCCGCCGCAATGCTGTGCCAGGCGAAACCTCGCGCGGCGCGGTCCGGGCCCGCGTTGCGCGTCCAGACGTTGCGCAGATTCGTGCCGGGATCGGCGTGCAGGGGCTGCATACTGGCGATCACGCCGAGTTTGGAAAATCGTGGAATGTCGGCGAGGGTAATCGTTTCGATGTGTTCGACACGCGGGCGCCGGTCACTGGTGCGATTCACCCTTTCGGCATTTTCATAAGCGTCGAGAGCCGTGCGCACGCCATAGTCGCCGATGGCATGGGTGAAAAGCTGAAGACCGCGATTGTCCAGTTCGACGACGGCGTCTTTGTACTTTTGCACATCCCAGAAGAGCTTGCCCTTCAGGGACGGGTCGTCGCTATACGGTTCGAGCATTGCGGCGGTGTGGGATTCGACGACGCCATCGACCATAAATTTGACGACGTTAGTGTCAATCCACGCGTCGCGATACTTCTTGCGCGCGGCTTCGATGGCGTCGAGATCCTGGGGTCGCAATTCCGGCGGATCCTGGAAGTAGGCGATGTAGAAGCGGAGGGTTAAGTCGCCATGGCGCCGCAGTTCATCGTAGAGATCGAGCTCTTCGAAATCCTGCCCCGCGCTATGCACGCGGGTCAGCCCATGTTCATTGGCCCACTTGATTCCCTGGCGCAGGGCGGCGAGTTTTTCGGCTCGAGTGGGAGTGGGGATGATCTTCGATACGAGTTGTTCTGCCGCTTCTTTCAGCGCTCCGGTGGGTTCGCCGGTCTTCGCATCGCGCACAATGGCTCCATTGGGGGGATCGGAGGTATCCTTCGTGACGCCGGCCAGCGCCAGGGCTTTAGAATTAACCCAATAGGTGTGGCCGTCATAGCCTTCCAGGAAAACCGGCCGGTCGGGAAAAACTTCATCGAGATATTTTTTGTGTGGCAGCGCTTCCTCGCCAAACATCCCATACATCCAGCCGCGCCCGAGTATCCAACCGGTTCCAGGATGCGACTTGGCGTACTCGCGCAGCTTCTGCTGAATGTCGGCAGGATCTTTCGCTTTGTCCAAGTTTACGCGGCCCAGACTCAGGGAGCCGTCCATAAAGTGGATGTGGCAATCCGTGAAACCGGGCAGAACCAGACGCCCACCCGCGTCGATTACTTTCGTGCCGATCCCACGCAGCCTTTCGATCTCGAGGTCCGAGCCGACCGCGACAATTTTTCCGCGCTGCACGGCCACCGCCTGCGCCCAGGGTTGTTTGGAATCGAGCGTGTAGACCTTGCCATGCAGCACGAGGGCGTCTGCGACCGGAGCCTTCTGCGACTGACCGGATGTCGCACCTGAAATCAGGAGGAAGAAAGCGAGAACAAAACGGACACGAGCGAGGAAACCACCTATCATTAATCACCTCACGTGCAAAATCGGCGCACACTTGACTGCTTGCGACCCACGGACCGCTTTGCGGCCCTCTTGATTCTCGCTAGAATGTTGGTGGCGTATTGATCCACAACAGCCACGTTTCCAAGCGTCCCGGATTCTTCCAGCGGTGCGGAGTCGAGCTTTCGAAATACAAACTGTCTCCTGGCTTCAAGCGGTAATGTTCCTTGCTGTTCAGCCAGATCTCAAATTGGCCGCGCAGGACGTGCAGAAATTCTTCGCCTTCGTGCGCATAGGATTCACCGCTTCCTCCTCCGGGCTTGATGCGGAAGAGGTGAGGCTCCATGGCCGTATTGCCCCAGGCGAGGAGTTCCATGCGAACGCCGCTCTCTGTTTGCAGAATTTTTCTTTGCTCGGGACGCACGAGGCGGGGATTCTCGCCCGCGGCCTCAAAGAGGGAAAGGATATTCGTTCGGTAAAACCGCGCAATCCGGCGCAGAGTGGCGACCGACGCGCGCATTTGCCCGCGTTCGAGGGCGCTCAGAAATCCGACGGAAACGCCGGTGGCGCGCGCTACCTGCGCGAGCGAAAGCCCGCGCCGCGCACGAAGACGCCGGAAGCGCCGGCCGGGCAACGAAGCGGCCTCTGCCGGAATAGGCAAAAGGCCCTGGCGTTTCAACACGTGCACGATGGCCGCGGGATTCAGCCCGCGGGCGCGGCGCAAGAAAATGGCGCGCTGCAGGATTCGCACGTCGCCTTCGGTGTAAATGCGATAGCGGCTTTCAGTGCGCTGCGGCGCAACGAGACCGAGGGACTCCCAGGCGCGCAGCGCGGACGAAGAAATGCCCACGCGGCGGGCCACTTCGCTGATGCGGAGGCGGCGCTGCAGCACCGGTTTTCCCGAACCGTTAGAGAAATTCTTTCTGCTTGACACAGGTCCCGGCTTTCTCTAAGTTTGCTGGATTATAGTAAGGTTTCAGCGACAGAGCAACCTAGAAGAATCGGCTGTGAAAAAAACGTCGGGGCAAGGGGTGAGTTCATGAAGGTAGACACGCGAAATTTGCAGGTCCGGTCGTTCTGCTGTCACAGCATTCTGTCCTTTCTAGTTTTGGCGATGGGGCTTCTCCTCGCCGCGCCATCTGCCGATGCGCAGAGCACCGGCGGACGCATTCGCGGCACGGTGACAGACCCCAGCGGGGGCGCGGTTGCCACTGCGACCATCAGCCTCATCAATGAGGCGACCCACGCCACGCGCCAAGTGCAGTCCGGCGAAAACGGCGAATACATTTTTATTGAAGTGCCGGTGGGAAGTTACGAAATTAACGCTACACTACAGGGATTCAAGAAGTATGTCAGGAAAGGTATTGCCCTCGATCTAAACGAAGTACTCAGCGTGGACATTGCACTGCAGCTAGGTGCTGCGACCGAAAGCATCGAAGTCACGGGCGCGCCGCCGGTGGTCGACACCAGCTCGACGCAGCTCGGGGCTATCGTCAACGCGCGCTCATCCACGCAACTGCCGCTGAACCAGCGCGACGTTTATCAATTGCTGCAGTTACAGCCCGGCGTGCAGTCGCAGCTCGGTAACGATCTATTTTACGGCTCGGACAAGCCCGGAGTCGTTACGGTGAACGGCGGACGCGGGCGCTCCAACAATTACATGGTGAACGGCGGCGACGGCAACGACCTTTTCGTCAACCTGCCTGCCATCGAGCCTTCGCCGGACAGCATCGAAGAATTCCGAGTCATCTCCAATTCCTTTGATGCGGAGTATGGCCGCAACTCCGGCGCGGTGGTGAACGTCGTGACGAAGTCGGGGACGAATAATCTCCACGGCAGCTTCGCCGAGTTCTTCCGGAATGATGTTCTAAACGCGCACCCGTTCACGATTGTTGCTTCTCCGAAGCCGGGTTTCAAACAGAATCAGTTCGGCGGCACATTGGGCGGGCCCATCAAGAAGGACAAGACCTTCTTTTTTGGCTCGTATGACGGCCGGCGCATTGTGCAGGGGATTGTCTCTCAGCAGGTCACTGTGCCCACTGCGGCGCAGATCGGCGGCGACTTTTCGGCCGGGTCAACATTTTCTGGCTCCGTCGCCGACGCAACCGTGGCCCACATTTTGCAGGACCGCTGCGGGTCGTCCTTGAGCGCCGTTGCTAATACTCAGCTGACTCAACTCATCAACGGAACGCTCCCAGCTTCCCAAACGACCGTCCCCTACACGACCGTTTTCCCCAACAATCAAATTCCGACCGGGTGTTTTGATCCTGTGGCCAAAAGCCTGCTGCAGTACGTGCCGGGTGCAGGAGGAAGCGCCAACCAAGTCCTCACTGTTCCCAATAAGAGGGACCGGGGCGATCAGTTTCAAATCAAGATTGACCATGCCTTCACGAACAACCAGAAGACCTCCATCTATTATTATTTTGATGATGACAACACGCTGGACCCGTTCGCGAAATTTCAGCAACAGGGAGCTCCACTAGGGAACTTTCCGGGCGACTATGCGACGCGCACGCAACAGTTGAATGGATCCCATACCTGGACGATCGGGTCGACGGCAGTGAACGAATTCCGGTTCAGCTACTTCCGTGAGGGCCAGCTGAAATTTAATACTCCGACGAAAACCAATGCCATTACGGCCTCCTGCGGGAGCGGAGCAGCCTCAGCTTTCTGTTTCACCGGAACTTCTGACACTAACCTGGTCAGTGACTCCGGGGCCGCCCTCGGAACGAACAAAGATTTCGGCATTCACTCGGGGCTAGGCTCCAAGGTAGAAGGCGTGCCGTTCGTCGCCGTGAATGGCGGCTTCTCCACTGGAAACAACCTGGGTGGCCAGTTGCCACAGATCGGGAATACTTTCCAGTTCAACGACAACTACAGCAAGATCATCGGCAATCACAGTTTCAAGTTTGGTGGCGACGCGCGCTACCAAAAGTTCGACCAGTTGCTTTACTTCGACATCAACGGTAGTTATACGTTCTCCTCCTCACTGACGGCGCCAGCCGGGAACGATCTCGGATTCGATAATGCCTATCCGAACTATTTCCTGGGCCTGAATAGCACTTACCTGCAGGGCTCGGCACAGCATGAGCTGGTGCGCAGCACGTCGATCTACCTCTTCGCGCAGGATAGCTGGAAGATTAAGCCGAATGTGACGCTGAACTATGGCGTGCGCTGGGAGATGAACACGCCTCTGACGGACGCCGGCAAGAAGGTTCAGACCTTCCGGCCGGGGCAACGCTCCACCATTTATCCATGCAGCCTTACCCCAGGCAGCGCACTTTTCAACCAGTTTGGGCCTGGAGAGGCGGGGTGCGACGCTGCGGGCGTTACCCCTGTCGGATTGGTTTTTCCGGGTGACAAGGGCATACCCAACGGATTGACCAACACCTACTACAAGGGCTTCGCCCCGCGCCTGGGCCTCAATTGGAGTCCCAACTGGAAGGATGGAGCCCTCGCGAAGCTGACCGGCGGACCGGGCAGGACCAGCGTCAGCATGGGGTATGGAATTTTCTATAACCCGATGGAGCAACTCGTGCTGGAGCAGTTCAGCGCCGAGCCACCCTTCGGGGGGAGTGAAAGCATTTCCGCCTCGTTCCTGCAGACACCCTTCGTCGGCCAGAACGGCACTGTCTCTCCGAATCCGTTCAACGGTATTTTGAACCCGCCGCGCGGTCAGGCGCTCGATTGGTCCAGATTCCTTAGCAGTACTTATTTTGGACAATTCCCGAAGGATCTGAAGCTGCAGTATTCCGATCAATACAACTTGACGATCAAGCGAGAGCTGCCCGGCGACATTCTCGTTCAGATCGGCTATGTCGGTTCGCAGGGCCACCGCTTGCTGGCAATTGATGAAATCAACGCGGCGTCTCCCCAAACATGCAACACCATCGCGGCACTTGCAGCCGCGAATCCCGCGAATGTGCTCAGCGCACCGGCGGCAGCAGGAGGCACTGCGACAACGTGCAGCTCCTTCGGTGAAGATAGTTCGTATTTCATAACTCCTAATACGGTCATTCCGGCGGGAGGTCTCTTTCTTCCGTACGGTCCGAACGGGCCGACTACGCTTGCTGAGGGAACGGTGGTGGGTCTCAATGGCATAACGCTGGTGGGATTGCGGCCGTTTTCGTCTCCACTCTGCCAGCCGCTGACCGGCACGGGCTGCCCGACTAAGCCGGTGATCTCCGGGATCTTCACCGAGAACACAGTTGCCAAGTCCAACTACAACTCGGTTCAGGCGCTGTTTGAGAAGCGTTTCTCCCACGGATTGCAGTTCCAGGCGTCCTACACGTTCAGCAAGACCTTGGACAATGCCTCGAGCTTTGAAGATTCGTTGAATCCGCTCAACTTCCACGCGACCTACGGCCTGTCAAAGTATGACGCACGCCATCGCTTTGTGTTCAACTACGTCTGGGACTTACCGGTTCCCAAGTTCGGGGGCTTCAAGGGCAAACTGCTCGACGGCTGGGAAATGTCCGGCATTTTGAGCTTCCAGAGCGGTTTCCCGATCCGCATCACGTCGCAGGCGGACGTCGAGGAATTGGACAGCACGTTCAACTTCGAGGCGCCAGGCGAACCCAATATCACAGGTCCCTTTAAGAGAATGAACCCTCGCACGGTAATTTGTCAGTTCGGCACAGGGGGAACAACAGGAATCCCTTGCAATAATGTATCCGGATTCGCCTTTGATCCGGGGCTGTTCACAAATTCGACGGTTGCGCCGGGAACGATCGGCAATGCACCGCGTTCGATCTGCTGCGGCCCAGGCCTTAACAATTGGGACATGAGCTTCTCGAAACAGACGTCGCTTGGAGAAAGACTGCAGATGGAGTTCCGGGGCGACATCTTCAACGTCTGGAACCATGCACAGTTCTTCAGCGTGGACGGCAACATCTCGAATCAAGGCGGCACATTCGGCCAGGCCCTGCATGTCCACGACCCGCGGCTGGTGCAGTTCGCGCTGAAGTTCCACTTCTAGCGCAAACTGGGAGATTGACAATGTTTCCTGAGGCGCGGCTCGCGAGGGCTGCGCCTTCGCACGCGTAAAGAAATTGTTCCGCACGAATACTGACCGCAGGGAATAGACCTGTCACTACGGAGTACTTCCATGCATGACGCACTGCAAAAAGAGATCGCCACCTACGAAAAGCGGACGCCGGGTTCCGCGGCGGCGCACAAGCGCGCGCTGCAACGCATTCCGCTCGGCGTTGCCAGCAATTACCGCCACTACGAGCCTTATCCCCTCTTTGTGAAGGATGGGAAGGGAAGCAAGATTCACGACGTTGACGGCAACGAGTACATCGATCACAACCTGTGTTTCGGCGCGCTTATGGCCGGGCATGCCCATCCCGCGGTGGTGAAGGCGGTCACCCAGAAGCTGAAAGAGGGTACAACCTTTGGCATGCCGCACGACATGGAATGGGAGTTGGCGGAGGAGATCTGCAAACGCTATCCGGTGGACATGGTGCGCTTTGGCTCCAGCGGCACAGAAGCCACGATGCATGCTTGCCGCATCGCCCGCACGGCGACTGCACGGGAAAAAATCCTGAAGTTCGAAGGCGCGTACCACGGACTACACGACACGGCGCTCGTTAGCGTAAAGCCGAAGGCAGAGGACTGGGGCGATCCGGACGCGCCGAATTCGGTGCCGGGTGGCGGCGGCGTGCCCAAAGCAGCCGTCGCCGATGTCGTCGTCGCGAGCTTCAACAACCTTGGCAGCGTGGAGCGGCGGTTCAAAGAAAATCCGGGGCAGATTGCCGCGATCATCCTCGAGCCCATCCTGATGAACGTCGGCTTGTGCATGCCGCAGCCCGGATTCCTGCAGGGTTTGCGGGAGATTGCCACGAAAAACGGAGCGCTGCTGATCTTTGATGAAGTGAAGACAGGAGCGAAGCTGGCCTGGGGTGGCGCATCCGAATTTTTCGGTGTGAAGCCGGACATCATCTGCCTGGCGAAATCCATCGGAGGCGGAATGCCGTTGTCCGCGTTCGGCGCTAGCCGCGCGGTAATGGATCTGATTACGCAGCACAAGGTTTTTCACGGCGGCACGTACAACACCAACCGGGTAGCGATGGCCGCGGGCCTTGCGACATTCCGCGAAGTGCTCACGCGCGAGAACTACGCGCATGTCGGCAAACTCAGCAAGCAGCTCACGGAAGGCTACCGGAAGATCGTAGCGAAGGCGGGCCTGCAGGCATACGTCGCCAGCGCGGGCGTCAACGGCGCGTTGATGCTCTATCCGCGGGAGATCCGTGATTATCGTGATTGGACGAAGGTTGACGTCGACCTTTGGCGCCATTACTGGTTCGCGATGGTCAATCGCGGCGTCCTTGCCCAGCCCTACTGGTGGGATGAGCAGTGGACCATCTCCGTCCAGCACAGCGAGGCGGACATCGACAAGCACCTCACGGTGTTCGAGGAGATCGCGCCCGCACTCGCCCGCGCGCAACAGGTAGGTGGCGCGGTGGCCGCCCCAGCGGGTCACTGAGACGCGGCCCATCGAGGAGGACTTCCTTGGCAATCGAGGTCACCACGCCGCCCGCGGAGCCTGGGGCACAGAAAGCGCCTCACCTGCGTCGCGTGCTGGGCCGGGGCGACCTCGTTCTGCTGTTCGTCGTTGCGATCGTCAATCTCAACGTGGTTCCCACGATCGCCTCCAACGGCGGTGTCACCGTGTGGCTGTGGCTCCTGGCACTGCTACTGTTCTTCTGGCCGCAGGGCATTGCCGTCATCGAGCTCGCGCATCGATACCCGGAAGAAGGCGGCGTCTACCTCTGGGCTAAGCGAGTCTTTGGCGACTTTCACGGTTTTCTCTCCGGCTGGTGTTATTGGACGAACAACATTTTCTATGTGCCTACGGTATTGCTCTATTTCGTAGGCATCTCGGTATACGTCGCCGGTCCGCGCGCGCGTGGCCTCGCCGATAATCCCTGGTTCGCGCTCGGCGCTTCGATGGTGCTATTGGCGGTGCTCGTCGGACTGAATGTGTTGGGACTAGGCGTCGGCAAGTGGGTGAACAATCTGGGCGGAATCGGCACTGCGGTCACCGCGATCACGTTAATCGGTCTCGGTATGATCGTGTTGCTGCGCTTCGGGACCCAGATGAGTGCTGCCGAATTTCGAATCCCGCGTGATATTCGCCTGCTCGGCTCGTTTGGGGTGATTTGTTTTGGGTTAGTAGGCCTTGAGCTGGCATCCATCATGGGCGACGAAATTGAAGATCCACGGCGCACGCTGCCCGGAGCGGTCGCATGGGGTGGCTTGATCTCTGGAGTTTTGTATATCGGCGCTACGCTTACGCTCCTGCTGGCCGTGAGCAAACAGGAGATTGGGGTTCTGCAAGGGATCGTGCAAGCCGTTAGTCATATGGCGGAACAGGTTAAAGCGCCATGGATCGTTTCGCCCTTTGCCTTCGTGCTGAGCATCTCCATCGCAGGAATTGCTTCGGCCTGGCTTTCGGGGTCCGCACGAATTCCCTTTGTCGCCGGATTGGATTCTTACCTGCCGGCAGGGCTCGGCAAGCTCCATTCCGAGTACGCAACGCCGTATGTCGCGCTCATCGTGCATGGCGGCCTCTCTGCGATTTTTCTGGCAATGAGTTTCGTGGGCGCTGGCGTGAAGGAAGCGTTCGTCACCATGCTGGACCTTGCTGTGGTCCTACAGCTCGTTCCTTTCCTGTACATGTATGCGGCCGTGCTGAAGCTGGCGAAAAAATCGGCGGCAGCCGAAGGGTACTACAGCAGACCGAAGCTGCTGGTGGCTGGAAGTTGCGGGCTGGCCACGACGATCCTGGCAATGGGCGTGGCGTTCATCCCGTCCCACCAGATTACGTCCATCGGTTTGTTTGAAACAAAAATGGTTTCGGGCACGCTGTTGTTCCTCGGGCTCGCGGCGTTCTTCTTTTTCGTGTACGGCAGGCGCAAGGCGGCGCGCAAACTTGCAGCGGCGGCGCTGGGGGTTTGAGCATCTGGATGGAGCATTTGGGAGTGAGTTTTCCTTAGGGATTCATTGAATTTGGGAGGCGGTTATGTCGAGCATTGCGAAAACAAGCGTTCGTACGTATCAGAATTACGTCAACGGGCAGTGGGTCTCCAGCGCTTCGGGCAAGACGTTTCCGGTCTATGATCCCTCGACCGAAGAAGTCATCGCCCAGGTTGCGGCGTCGGAAAGCGCCGATGTTGAACGCGCCGTGAAGGCCGCTCGCGCGGCATTCGATTCCGGCCCGTGGGCGAAAACTACAGCGCAGGATCGCGGACGAATCCTCTTTAAGCTGGCGGAAAAGGTCAGGCAGAACACCGCAATGCTTGCGGAGATCGAGTGCCGCAATACCGGTAAGCCCATCGTCGAGGCGGAATACGACATCGCCGACGTGGCCACTTGCTTTGAATATTACGGAGGCCTGGCCAACAAAGTTATGGGCAACGTGATCCCCGTGCCGGCGAACGCCCTCAGCTTCACCATGCGCGAGCCTGTCGGAGTCGCGGGACAGATCATTCCGTGGAACTATCCGCTGATGATGGCCGCGTGGAAGCTGGGTCCAGCGATTGCCGCGGGCTGCACGTGCATCCTCAAGCCCGCCGAGCAGACGCCGCTCACGGCGCTGGAATTCGCCAACTGGTTCGAAGAAGTTGGCTTGCCACCAGGCGTCGTCAACATCATCAACGGGTATGGCGAAACTTGCGGCGCGGCGCTGGTCGCGCATCCGGGAGTCGACAAGATCGCGTTCACCGGCAGCGCCGCCGTCGGCAAGATCATCGTCAAGAGCGCGGCGGATACACTCAAGCGCGTCACGCTCGAGCTCGGCGGGAAGTCGCCAAACGTGTTCTTTGCGGACGCTGACTGGGAAGCCTCCATTGACGGCGCGCTTTTCGGAGTATTCATTAACCAGGGCGAAGTTTGCTCGGCTGGCAGCCGCATCCTGGTTGAAAAGAAAATTTATTCGAAGTTCGTCGAGGCCATGACCGAGAAAGCCAAGCGCATCAAGCTTGGACCGCCGCTTGAGCGCGAGACGAAAATGGGCCCGCTCGTGAGCAAGGAGCAGTACGACCGTGTTTGCTCCTACCTCGATCTCGGCAAGAAAGAGGCCAAGGTCGCCATCGGCGGCGGCCGCCCGAAGCAGTTTGGCAAGGGTTTTTACGTCGAGCCCACTATTTTCTACGACGTCGAAAACAGCGCGCGGATCGCGCGCGAGGAAATTTTTGGTCCGGTCGCGTCCGTGATTCCGTTCGATGACGAAGGCAGCGCGATCCGCATCGCTAACGACACACCGTATGGACTGGCTGCCGCCGTCTGGACGCGCGACATCTTCAAAGCGTTCCGCGTCGTGAAATCGCTCCGCGCCGGCATCGTCTGGGTCAACCACATGCAGCCGACCTATGTGGAAGCACCGTGGGGCGGCTACAAACAGTCCGGGTTCGGCCGCGAACTTGGGCCTTGGGGCCTCGAAGAATATCTCGAAACCAAGCAAGTGTTCGTCAATCTCGACGAGACACCAATCGGCTGGTATTAAGAATCAGGATGTCGGCCGCTTCGCCGCCGCCAGCATAAAGGAACATAAAAAATGACCACGATTCAGATTCGCACAGAAATTCCTGGACCGCGTTCGCGTGCGCTGATGGCGCGGCGCAATGCCGCGGTTCCTCGCGGGCCATTTCATGCGACGCCCGTCTTCGCTGCGCGCGCGGAAGGCGCGGTCATCGAGGACGTCGACGGCAACCGCTATATTGATTTTGCCGGCGGCATCGGGTGCCTCAACATGGGCCACCGCGCTCCGCGCGTCGTGTCTGCCGTGCGCGATCAGCTTGATAGATTTCTGCACGTCTGCTTCAGCGTTACGCCATATGAAAGCTACATCGCCGTCGCCGAAAAACTGAACGCCCTGGCGCCCGGCAAATTTGCGAAGAAAACTCTTTTGCTGAACACCGGCGCCGAAGCCGTCGAAAATTCCATTAAGATCGCGCGTGCCTATACCAAGCGGCCAGCGGTGATTTGTTTCGAAGACGCTTTTCATGGCCGCACATTGCTGGCGATGTCGTTGACGAGCAAGACGCATCCTTATAAGGCCGGCTTCGAACCGTTCGCCAGTGATATTTACCGCATCCCCTTCGCGTATCCCTATCGCAGCGCGCTGGGAGCTTCTGCCGCAACGTTCGCGCATTACCTGGAAGATGCTTTCAAGCGCGTTGTCGCGCCGGAGTCCGTCGCCGCGGTGATCGCCGAACCTGTTCTCGGCGAGGGCGGCTTCGTGGTGCCCCCGCGGGATTACTTCCGGCTCCTTCAGGAAATTTGCCGCAAGTACGGCATCCTTTTCATCGCCGACGAAGTGCAATCCGGCATCGGCCGCACTGGGAAGTGGTTTGCCTCAGAGCACTTTGGGATCGAGCCCGATTTGATTACGACGGCCAAGTCTCTCGGCGGAGGCTTGCCTCTCGCCGCGGTCACCGGCCGCGCTGAAATCATGGATACTCCCGGCGTTGGAAGCCTGGGGGGCACGTTCACCGGCAATCCGCTGGCTTGCGCGGCGGCACTTGCTTCGATTGAAACGATTGAAAAGGAAGGACTGCTGGCTCGTTCTGCCGCCATCGGGAAGCGTTTCGAGGAGCGCGCGCGTGCTTGGCAGAAAAAGTGGCCTCTCGTCGGCGACATTCGGGGTCTCGGCGGCATGTGTGCGATCGAACTCGTTCGCGACACGAAGACGCGTGAGCCCGCCGACAAAGAGACGAAAGACGTCGCGCAGTATTGTTACGAACATGGCCTTATCACCATTACGGCTGGGACATACGGCAATGTGATGCGCATTCTCGTGCCCCTGGTCGTCACTGACGAACAATTCGAGGAAGGCCTCGCAATTCTCGAGGCAGCCCTGGCTTCGGTCACAGCAACCTCGGAACGAAAGCACCTCGCGATATCCACTTAGCAGGAGCCCGATCATGCAGAGCACGGCGGCCATGGCGCATGATGTTTTCTGGCAGTCCGGGAGAAATCCTGCGGCAGCCGCAAATGATTTTTCCCCTTACGCAGCGCGGAATGTTCTATTTGTTGATGTCTGTTTTTGCCCCAAGCTTCGTCAGCAAGGGCTCAAGAAAGGGCTTGGTCTGAGCTGGGGCGCCGTCGATGGAGAGCTTCATCTCCTTCGCGGCGGTCGCAAAGTCACCAGAGCTTGAAGCAATTCGAGCGAGCGCCAGGTGGCTGATCCAGTGGTTTGGATCCTTCTTTGAGACAAGGGGATATATCTCGAAGGCGCGCTTGGTGTTTCCCTGTAGATGCAGGCCACGTGCATAAGAGTAGAGCGCGATGGGAGTGGCCTTATCAAATGCCGTAGAAAGCGCTTTCGCTGATTCCTCTTTTCGTCCCAGTACATCAAGGATGCGCGACTTTGTTTCATAGTTTTCGAAGTGCTCCTCATTTTGAATCGAAGTGTCTTCCCACTTCAGCGCTTCCTCGAGGTTGTAATTATTGTCCAGGCACCAGTTGGCGGCTTCGTCGTAGCCCGCCCAGGTGAATCCACCGACACTCCGAAGTTGATTCTGAATGCTGCGGAGCACGATGGCTTTCACGTCCGAGGAAATGTGGAAGGGAACCGCCACCTTTTCCCAGCGCAGGGTCGCCGTGACCGATTCCGGCTTTACATCTTCGAACGTATACGCCAGCGCGTCTTCGTTTTCGGCCGGTTGTGGCTTCACGGTTACTCGCAGCGTATCTTCCTTCTCGTCGTAACTAAAGCTGCCCCACGACGTCGAATTCTTCGAAAACGCGATCGTCCACTGCTCCGCCGTCGGAAACGTATGCAGGCCATAGGTGCCCGCGGGCAGCGGGTGGCCCTCGATGGAAACGTCATCGCTGAACCTGATCGTAGTGTTCTGGTTTGCCCCCGCACGCCATACCTTGCCGTACGGAACTGTTGCGCCGAATATCTTCCGCCCATTGGCGAGCGGCCGGTGATAGACAATCGTGATGTCGCTCAGGCCAATCCGCTGCGTGACGACGGCGCGCTGGCTCAAAGTCGGCAATTGTAGCTCCGTCGCCTGGCTGCCATTCTTGAATTGCGCGTTTGCGCTGCCTGCCAAGCAGCCAAACCCCAGCAAAAAACCCAGAGAAATCCTGCACATTTTGCGCATGGGTGCACCTTCCTTCCTAGATGATATAACGCAGAATCGGCCGACCGTGTTTCCGGAGACCGCCACCACACTCCCGTTCGCATAGACGCCTGCGGCGGCGATGGGTGAGCAATCAACCACCCCGGCCGCCAGCCGGCGTATAGTCATTCGAGGCATCCGGGCATCTAACCAGGGCGTATCCCGATATCCTTTTCTAAATCATCCAGATCTATGGCCACCCAAAAGACTCCTGACGCTCCAGCAAAACCACCCAAGCAAAAATTCACATGGAAACTGTTGCCCGATATCTGGGCGCTGATTGAGCCGCGGCGGGGCGTCCTCGCCCTGGGTTTTGTTTTGATGGCGATTAATCGCGTCTCCGGACTGATCCTCCCGGCCACCACGAAATACCTCGTCGACAACGTTTTCTTGAAGCATCAGTCCAATCTACTGACGCCCATCGTCGCGGTTGTCCTGGGGGCCACGGTAGTGCAGGGGCTGACTTCGTTCACTCTTACTCAACTGCTTTCCAAATCCGCGCAGAAGATGATCGCAGAGCTCCGCGGCAAGGTGCAGGCGCATATCGGACGTCTTCCCGTGTCGTTTTACGACGCGAACAAGACAGGTGCCCTGGTGTCGCGGATCATGAGCGACGTCGAAGGGGTACGGAACCTCATCGGCACAGGCCTGGTTGAATTAGTCGGCGGACTGATGACGGCACTCATTGCACTGGGATATCTGCTGCACACCAGCGTGACTATGACCGTTGTCGCGTTTGCGGTCCTTCTGGTTTTTGGCGTCGGGCTAAACAAGGCTTTCACGACCATTCGTCCGATTTTCCGGGCGCGGTCCAAGATCAATGCGGAAGTTAGCGGACGGCTGACCGAATCACTCGGCGGCGTGCGCGTCGTTAAGGGTTATCACGCCGAAGCTCGCGAAGAAAAAGTATTCGCCGGCGGTGTGCAGAGGTTGCTCGATAATGTGCTGAAAACGCTGACCGCGACGTCGCTCATGAGCCTCTCCGCGGCGGTGCTGATGGGCGTCGTCAGCGCGATTGTGATCCAGCTCGGCGGCCGAAAGGTAATTTCCGGAATTATTACGCCCGGCACGTTTCTCACTTACACGGTCTTTCTCGGCTTGCTGGTAGCGCCGATTTTTCAGATCGTGGCGATTGGCACGCAAATCACCGAGGCGCTCGCGGGTCTTGAACGCACGCGCGAAATCCTGAACGAAAAGCCGGAAGACGAAATCCCTGGCCGGACTTTGCGACTGGATCGCATCCGAGGTCACGTTGCGTTTGAGGATGTGAATTTTTCCTACGATTCAGCGAAGCCAGTTCTGATGGATATCAGCTTTCAATCGGAGCCGGGCAATGTGACCGCACTGGTTGGACCTTCCGGCGCGGGGAAGTCCACGATGATAGGGCTCATCGCCGCGTTCTACACTCCTACGAGTGGCCGGGTCATCGTGGACGGGATTGATCTCGCTAAGGTGCGGTTAGATTCGTATCGCACGCAGCTCGGCGTCGTGCTTCAGGAAACGTTTCTCTTCGATGGATCGATACGGGAGAACGTCACGTTCGGGCGTCCCGAAGCCACCGAAGAAGAAATGCTCGCTGCATGCCGTATCGCTCGAGTCGACGAGTTCGCGGAAACATTCGAGAAAAAGTACGATACTGTCGTTGGCGAGCGGGGCGTGAAGCTTTCCGGGGGGCAAAAGCAGCGGGTTTCGATTGCCCGCGCCATTCTTGCTGATCCACGAATTCTCATACTCGACGAAGCTACTTCCAGCCTTGATTCTGAATCGGAGGCGCTCATTCAGGAAGGGCTGCGCTATCTGATGCGCGGGCGCACCACGTTCGTCATCGCCCATCGCCTCTCCACAATTCGGCGCGCCGATCAAATCCTCGTCATCGAGGCAGGCCGCATCATCGAACGCGGGACGCACGAATCCTTGTACGCCGCGGGTGGCCGCTACTACGACCTCTACACCAAGCAGCACGGTATCGAGACAAATCTCTTTCTCGCTCCCGGCGAAGGCGATGTATTGCCGGAGGAATCCGCGGTCGCGCAACGCGAACCATCCGCCGACAATCAGGGCGATGGCGGCCTTTCGAGCGCGATCCGCCTGATTCGGAGCCGGGACCGCTAAGGTTTTATTCCGAGACCAGAAGCAAAAATCCGATATTCCGTCCGGCCCTTTTGAGTTTGCTTTCAAGTTCCGCGCAAGTTGCTCCGCGTGCAGCAAACATTTTCACTATAAGGCGTCACCTCCGCAGGGCCTCCAGCTCAGGGGTCGGAGCAGCAGGCCCACACTGCCCACGGTGCCATCCAACAAGGATACCGGGCGAGAAGAATAGAGCCGCAAGCTGCCTATGAGAAGGGTTTTGCCGTAAGTCTTGAGGTAGTTTTGTGGGATGAAACTCTAGCTTTACCTGGAATGAAGCACCCCATCACACAGCAGGAAATTCTAGAAGGGTTCTGCAATCACAGTCTCTTCGTCCGCTGGCGTCTTTCAGATTGCTATGAGCCTGCATCAAGTTCACAGAAGTGCCTGCCGTTCGTGTAGGTAATAGGTACGGCAAGTATGGCAACGTACCTGAAATGCTTTCTGGTTGACAGGGTCGGACAATACAGGTAAAAGGCACCATTCTAGGGACTGTGCCATTTTGAAACATGGTGCCAGGACTCGCTTCTGGACCAGGGCCCCTAATTAGGGTTGTGCGCTTGAAACGGACGCGGGTCTGATTCCGAAAAGCTGCGTGATTCAGCACAAAGGCTGGCAATGAAAGAAGCGAACACAATTTTCGTTCTGGCGGAAAATCGTTTGCTTCGGGAACCGCTCTCTCGTCTACTGCGCAAAAAGTCGGATATCTCAGTTGTCGGAGAATATGGGAGCACGGTAGGTGCCATCCAGCAGGTCGCGGAGTCTTGCTGTGAAATCTTACTGCTGGACGATGCCACAACGTCCAGGACAAATCCAAATCTGGTCGTGCAGATATTGGAGGCAGTTCCCGACCTAAAAATCATTCTGATCGGGGTCGATAACGACGAAGAAAGTTTCTTGCACGCCGTGCGCTGTGGTGCCGTCGGCTATCTTCTCAGAGAGGCCTCTGCCATGGACGTTCTTGCGGCGGTTCGCGCCGTGGCGCGAGGTGAAGCTGTTTGACCGCCTCAACTTACCCTTACCCTATTCCGGTACTTTGCAAAGCAGGCGCGGGGGGTCCCATACTTCCGCACCAGAGCAGAACTCGGTCTGACACGCCGGCAGCACCAATTAGTCTCGTTCGTCGCAAAAGGATGGACCAACAAGGAGATTGCCAGCACGCTGAATCTTTCGGAGCAGACGGTTAAGAACCATATGCATCGCATTCTGCGGCAGGTGAATGCCGGAGACCGCTATGAGGCGGTTGAAACGATCCGGTCTTTCGGGCTCTTGTCGTAAAACTTCTTTTCTTACAAATTACCGGTCTGGGCTTAAGACCCTGGCTGGCTCCTCCAGCCTGAGTTCTCCACATTGGTCGCAAATGGATATAAGATTAGAACTCAGGTGCCGTGGGGCCCGTAGCTCAGCGGTTAGAGCAGCGGACTCATAATCCGTTGGTCCCAGGTTCAAATCCTGGCGGGCCCACCAACCGTCGTACAAATCCTCACTTCGCCATCCATTCTCTAGGCAGACTTTTCTTCGATGCTTCTGCCGGCATTTACAAATGAGAACAGAAGACCCGAAATCACCGTGATTAACGCCGCCAGATCCAGCGAATGGCTCCAATTGTAATGGACCGCCACGTACGCCGTTACCGTCGAAGAAATCGCCCCGCCCATGCTCCCCAAAGTATTCATGAGGGCCGAGAGTGAGGCGGAGTAATCGGGCGCAAGATCGATGCAGGCGGCCCAGAAATTTGCTGCAGCAAACATATTGAATTCGGCAGCAAGGGCAATTATTGGCAGCGTAATTACTGTACTTCTAATATAACTTTCCAATAATAACAGTGCAGTGGAAATCCCCATCCCGAGCCAGACCGCGGTTAGACGCCCGCGACGCCGACCGAGGTTCCGCGCGACGCGGTCAGAAAACCATCCACCTAGGGGCGACAACAGCGCCATCGCGAGGAAAGGAGCTGATGTCCAGACCGCCGCCTGCATTAGGTTCAGGCCGCGCACTTTTACGGCGTAAAAATAGAACCAGTTGTAGTACACGTAAAACGCGTACCCCTGGCAGGCATATCCGAGGATCAATCCTCACACGGAAAGACTGGTGAGCATCTTCAACCATGGTACTTGTCTTTTCGCAGCGTCTTCACGCCGTCGCACATCTCCTTTTCGTGAGCCAGGGTGATTCGCTCCAGTTCAGCGGCGTTGACGCCCTTGTGTTCCTCGGGCCAGTCCGTTGCATAGAATTGCCACACCATGACGACGAGAAACGCCAGCCCCGAGCAGAGATAGAACGCAACCCGCCAGCCAAAGTGCACCATCGTCCAGGCGATGAAGTTGGGCGTTAGCGTGCCACCCAGGCCGAGCCCGCAAACCTGTAATCCACTCGCGAAGCCACGCTCGCGGATTGCTGTCCATGAAGCGATAACGCGCGTGACGTTGGAAGAGACGGCCGCCTCACCCACACCCGTCAAGAAACGAATGAGGCGCATCGCCATCAAGACCCTCAGCCCGGTGCCCACAGCTAACCGCGGCGCTAAACCCATCGTTCCCGCACCCACCGCGAAGCAAAAGATGGAAGCGGTCAGTGTGCGGCGTGGCCCGATGCGGTCACAGATCTATCCCCAGGGAATTTGGAACAGGCCGTAACCCCACAGGAACGCGCTGAATACCCGCCCCATGGTGATCGTATCGAAAGAAAACTCTTCTTCGATGAATTTTCCGGCGATGCTCAGGTTCAGGCGGTTTAGAGCCGTGACCGCCACGATGAACATGATGATCCCGAGGATGCGCCATCGGACGCCCGTGGCGCGGCCGCCGCAGCAGGTTGAGTCGATCCACTCGACAGCGCGCTCGTGGTGTCCAAAGGATTCCTCGACCGAATGATTCAGCTTGGCTCCGGCTACATTA
Source organism: Candidatus Acidiferrum sp. (assembly GCA_035544995.1). Taxonomy (GTDB): domain Bacteria; phylum Acidobacteriota; class Terriglobia; order Acidiferrales; family UBA7541; genus Acidiferrum. The sequence continues at coordinate 52,468 of DASZZI010000038.1, read as the reverse complement.
CTCCAATTGCCGCTTAATGCATCGTTCTCAGCGAAACTGTATCAGCGCAGTTTTTCGAATACTGCTTTCGCCTGCATAAGCTCCCGTAGCACTCCTTCTTTTTCCGGGGGAGAATTCCAATCGGGATAGTGCGATGTTGCATCAAGGACTCGCTCGATCCACGCCACGAAATAATTCGCATCTTCCGGCGATCGCCGCGGCTTGTTTCCGATCGTCACGTAGATGGGGCTCGTCGTTGCGTACACGTAGTTGTCCAGCACGGGATATTCGGCCTTGTCGCTCGACGCCCGCAACACGCACCAGCCGCTCTCCCTCAGTGCCAGCGCTCCACTGGCATCTACTGCGTCCCGCGCTGAATTAAGAGACAACGTCTGAATGACTCGGCCATTACACACCACTTCCAGATGGTCGACCGGCACGATCGAGCGCAGTGCAGCCTTGAATGGAATAGATGTTTGGGGCCCATCAAACTTCAGCTCATCGCCGATTGCCTGACTGCCCAATGAAAAATCGAGCAGCGGGCCATTTGTCGCGAATGTGCGTCCGTTCTTCAATGCGTCCAGAAATGTATCGACGTTCAGCGGCCCTTCTGGTACGCGGGCGTACACGCGATTCATCCCCACTGGCCCGCGCAGCGACGCATAGTTCGCCATCGCATCGGTCCCCGCACCGGCCGGAATCCGGAACCCCAAATTGAGTAACCGGTACCAAACCGCCGCCGTCGAATGATGATCGCTGAATCCAACAATTTCCATGTAAGCGACCTTGCCGAGCGCCACATCCGCAGGCAGTTCATTCGTGATCGTTTGTGGCGGCGTCGCCAGTGGCTGTGGCTCTTCCTCGAAGGGATGCACATAACCCACCAGCGCCCCCTGCGCCTGCGCCATGTCCGCCACGTCTGCATTGGTCGGAAATAAACTCGCCGCCGCCGTATTCGGATAACCTGCATATCCAGGCAGCAGAATGTTCCCGCGAATATTCAGCAGCCCCAGGTGCCCCCAATAGCTGGTATGAAATTCCTGTCCGTGGACTACGAGCGCATCCGGTTTCGAAGCCGGATCCAGTTGCCTCCCATCGTACGCAATATCCGGAAATCTCTGCTCTTTGTTCACAATCAAATCGTTTACGATGCCGAGATTCTCCGCTTCCGCTTGTTGCACCAGATGCGCTGGCGTATTCCGGTATGTCCCCGCGTAATTCATGTGCACGTGGAGGTCGCTGCTCACCCAATGTTCACCGCTCTTTTTCGTTGCCATAAGAGGCTTCAGCTGGATGGTCACGCTCGCAGCCTGCCCCGCACTTACCTCGACGCTGCGCCGCTCGAATGCATGTTCGAATCCCTTCATCACTTCGACGGTGATTTTTCCCGCAGGCAGTTCCACTTCAACTACTCCGGATGTGTGGAAGTAATGTGCTTCGAACGCCCGTTCGGACCGGTCAAATCCATCGTCGGAGTGAATCCATGCATGTTCGGGAGCGTAAAAACGTCCCGTCGCATCACTTACGGAGACACGCGCCGGCGTGGCCTTCCCTCCGGAATCCAACACGCGCAGTTGCAGCCGCCCTGTCTGGCGAAAATGTTGCCGCTGGCTGAGTTCCAATTGCCGTTGCGCGCCGCCCGGAATTCTTTGCAGCCAAAGTTGCGTCTCTCCGCTGCGGTTCGAAATAAACGCCAGCTGCTTTCCATCCGGCGACCATCGCGCGTTCGCCTCATCCCACTCTCCATAGGAAGCCGGGAATGCGTCCCCGCCGTTTGCGGGCATCACCCAGAGCTGGTGCCAGCTCCGGCCCAGGTACGAGCTGTACACAATCCGCGAGCCATCCGGAGAAAAGTCTGGCCGGGCTCTCCAGGTTGTCTCTTCGTAATGAATCTCGCGCGCCTCCGCGCCGGGCTCTGCTTTCATCCTCCAAAATCCGCCGGTTCCGTAGATGTGCCCGCGGTTCGAAACAAAAAGAATTTCTTTTCCATCCCGCGACCACGCCGGGCTGATCTCATGATCGAACGCGCTGTAGTAATAGCGGGGCAGCGGACTTTTTGTTTCTCCCGTAAGCCGCACTACATTCTCCAAGTGCCCATCGCGCACATCACCAGCAAAAATATGAAAGCGCTTGTTGTACCCGGTCGACACATACACAATCCGTTTTCCATCCGGCGACCACCTCGGCTCCACATTCACCGCACCGCCACTCGTCAATTGCTCTGTTTTCCCTGTGGCTAAATCCAGTAGCCACAACTCGATTGCATCTTTCCAATAGGTGCAGTACACCACGGACTTTCCGTCCGGCGACCAATCCGGATGATAGTCATACCCGGGCCCGTCCGTGACCTGCTGCGCGACCTTCGACTCAATTTTTTGCCTCCACAGCGAACCTGCCATGGAAAACACTACCTCGCTGGAATCCGGCGACCACGCCATGCTGCTCGGGCCGCTTGTGAGTTGCGGCAGGTACATCTCGCGGAAGTAGTAGGGATGCGGCAGGTCAATCTGCGGCAGCACGGGCTTGCGCTGCGCAGCACTCGGCCCGGCAGTCACAGCGGCCAGTAACGCAATGATGAAGATTCTTGAGTTCAAGCCAAGCCCGCTCGCGTCAGCGGCAGCTCGCGAACACGCTTGCCGGTCGCGGCGAAGATCGCGTTGCACAGCGCCGGCGCGAATGCCGGCAGGCCCGGCTCGCCCACCCCTCCAGGGGGAGCGGTGCTCTCCACGATATGCACATGCGTCTCGCGCGGCGCGGTATTCATTCGTGCCATCTGGAAATCATCAAAGTTGGATTGGTCGATCGCGCCGTTCGTCGCCGTAATTTCTCCATAAAACGCGATGCTCGTCCCCATTACTGCCGCACCTTCGAATTGATTTCTCACCATATCCGGATTCACGACCGTGCCTGCATCCAGGGCCGTGTCCACGCGCTCGATCTTTACCCGGCCGGCATCATTTATCTGGATCTGCACCACCGTTGCGACATAGGTGAGAAAGCTTCGATGAATTGCCAGCCCCATGCCGAAGCCGTTGCCCTGTTTTTTCTTCCCCCAGCCCGCGTTTTCCGCGGCAATTTGCAAAACGCGCCGGAATCGCGCCGTATCGATGGGATACTTTTCGTAATCGCCATCGTAATTCGTATAGTCCTTCGGTAACTCTTCTTTCGGAATGATGCGATCCGGCCCGAGGAGCAGCAGCGTGTACTCAAGTGGATCTTTTCCGGCCGCGTGCGCCAGCTCATCCGCGAAGGAATGGATCCCGAACGCATGATAAATATTCGCTACCGAACGCAGCCATCCGATTCGCACATGGGCTGTGGCAGGCCCGTTTTCGGAGCGATGATTCGGAATGGCGAAGGGCAGGTCACTGAAACCCAGTCCCAGTTCGTCCGGAGCCGAATAAACTGCATTCACGTCAAATGTCGATCCGATGGGAGGAAACACTGTTCGTTGCAGCCATGCGCTCGGCCTTCCATCCGCGGCCAGCGACGCCTTCATATACATGGCTGACACCGAGTGGTAGGTATCGAACTTGATGTCGTCTTCGCGGCTCCACACCACTTTCACCGGCTTCCCTGTTTTCTTCGAGAGCACCGCCGCTTCAACCGCAAAATCCGGGAATGATTTTCGTCCAAAGGCGCCGCCCAGCAGCGTCGGGTGCACGATCACGTCTTCCTTCTTCAGCCCAACCGCCGCCGCAATCGCGTCCCGCGCACCCTGCGCGTTCTGCACCGGGGCCCAGGCTTGCACCTTTCCGTCCCGATAAATCGCCAGCGCCGCTGGCGGCTCCATGGAGGCATGCGCCAGCAGGGGCGCGTAATACTCCGCTTCAATGATCTTCCCACCCTGTGCAAAAGCCGCGTCGACGTTGCCGATTTCACGAACGACTTTCCCCGGCTTGCGCGCCGTCTCTTGTAATTCTTTTTTGTATGCGTCCGAGTTGTATGCGCCGTGCGGGCTCTTCTCCCACTGGACCTGCAGTTTTTTCTTTCCTTGCATTGCCGCCCAAGTGTTTTCCGCCAGCACCGCCACGCCGCCAAGCGCCTGAAAGCCGTGCGGTGGCTTGAACGGGTCGATTGTTGCCGTTTGCTTCACGCCCGCCACGCCAAGCGTCGCTTTGTCATCCAGCGATTTCACGGAACTCCCCAGCACCGGCGGATGCGCCACGCTCGCGTACAGCATCCCGTCCATGTGCGTGTCCTGCCCGTAGACCGCCTTCCCCGTACACAAGTCCTTCAAGTCATAACTCGCCGCGGGTTTGCCGATGTAGCGCCACTCGCTCCGCGGCTTCAGCTTCAGCTCCTCTTTCTTTGGCACCTCAAGTTTTGCTGCCGCCGCCGCGAGTTCGCCGTAACCCAGTTTTTTTCCGGACGGCTTGTGCACGACAACATTCAATTCCGTGCCGCACTCTGCCGCCGGCACGCCCCACTGTTGCGCCGCCGCACGCACCAGCATCAGCCGCGCCGTTCCTCCCGCCTCGCGCAGCGGCTCAAAGAAGTTCACGACGGAATGAGAACCGTCCGTATCCTGGTCGCCGTATTTTTCATCGCCAATCGCCTGCACCACCTTCACGCGCGCCCAGTCGGCATCCAGCTCATCGGCAACGATCCGCGGCAGCGACGTGCGCACACCGTTCCCCATCTCTGAGCGATGCGCAATGATGTACGCGGTGCCATCCGTGTCGATGGCCAAGTACACGCTAGGTTGCAACGGGGCTTTTGCCATCGATGACGCTACATCCGTCGCGTCCGCGACTTCGCCGGTGCTCTCCGCAAAAAGCCGCTCGGGCATCACTCGCACGCTTAATACAAATGCGCCCGCTCCCAGCATTCCCTTCAGGAAGTCCCGGCGTTGCACGTTTTCGATGCGGATCATGGAGTCCCCCTTTTCAAGCTTTATAGGAAAATCGGCGAAAAACCGTCTAAGCTACTGCTCCATCTTACCGCCATTCCGTTTTCTTGCAAGCAGGGTTGTGGTACAACCCTTTTTCTCGCTCCCGTGTACGATTCTTTGCACCTTGCCAAACGCAGGATTGCGATTTAGGGCCGGGACGGGCAAGCTGAAGAAAGAGACGTTCACGAAACATGTCCCCTGAGTTTATGCGCCGCGCGATTGCGCTGGCCCTCGAAAATGTCCGCACCGGACGCGGCGGTCCTTTCGCAGCGCTGGTCGTGAAAGATGGCCGCGTTATTGCCGAGGGAACGAACCGTGTCACTTCGACCAGCGACCCCACCGCGCACGCCGAAGTCGTCGCCATCCGCGAGGCCTGCAGGAATCTCAATGACTTTCAGCTTACCGGCTGCGACCTTTACACCACTTGCGAACCCTGCCCTATGTGCCTGGGCGCAATCTACTGGGCCCGGCCGGCGCGTGTCTTTTACGCAGGCACTGCCGCCGATGCCGCGACGTCGGGATTCGACGACGCTTTCATCTACGATGAACTGAAACGTCCGCCCGCGGCGCGACGTATCCCCATGACGCAGTTTCTCCGCGACGAATCTCTCGCCGTTTTTGAGGCCTGGAAAAAACAGGAGAACAAGAAGTCTTACTGATTCTCCAGACTGCGGATCTTGTTACCCCTCCGGCCACGTCCCCAGCGCGCGCCGCAGATCTACAAGCTGCCCCAGGTGATAGGAGTTGTGGTCGGCCAGGAGCAGCGCTTCGCGTAAGATCGTCCGCCCCTCTCCATGCCGAATCTTTGCGTAAAGGTCCGTCTTGGGATTTTCCACCAGCCGGCTCATCTCCTGCAAGTCGCTGCGGAACGCCTGCACGCTCTTATCCCACGCTTCGTCATTCGGCGGCAGAGGAGTCTTCGGCCAGTAGCCGTCCGGAAATCCCGGCGACACGTGCTTCGGGTTGCGGCTGAAGTCGAGAATGTCCCACTGCGCGATGCGCACATGCTCCAGCAACTGCCAGCCGGTGTGCGCCAGACCTGTCGCCAACGCTCCGCGATTGTGTTCGGGGAAGCCATCCAGAGCATCCATGAAATGCACGTGCGCTCCGCCGCCCTTCAGGAGATATACGAGATGTTCCCGCAGAATGTGGTCATGGTTACCGGTGCGAGGTTGCGACTTTCGCTTGGGCGCTTTTTTCTTTTTCATTCGGCCTTCTCGGAAACAAGCACTTGCTGCGGCATCTCCGGAAATTGATGCAGGGTAGTCTTCCGAAAGCCTGCAGTGCGGAACATCTTCTCATATTCCAACAAGGTATAGGCATCGCCGGCGTCGGTCCCCGCGAGCATCACCAGGCTGAAACTCGCGGCTGTCGGCGGCGACACGCGGTCTTCATTGGGCACGAAATCAACGGTGATCGCCTGTCCTCCAGGCTTCAACGCCGCATGCACGCGCCGTATCAGCTTCTCGCAGGTTGCCTTGTCAAAATGATGAAAAATATTGGTGAGCAAAACAAAATCGTAGCCTTCGCCCAGGTCTGCGTCGAAAGCGCTGCCGGGCCGGGTGCTGTAGCGATCCGCTACGCCGAATTTTTGCGCATTCTCCTTCGCTACTTCCAGCACCGCCGGCCAGTCGACCGCAACAATCTGTGCATTGGGATTCTGTTTCGCGACGGTAATGCCATACATCCCGTGCCCGGCGGCGATGTCCAGCACTTTGCACGCCTTGCCTTCTTGCGCACCGATGAGTTGCGCGATGAACATCGCCGCCGGTATCGTCAGTGGGGCCATCGATTTTGCGAACGCGACCCAGACTTCGTCCTGCGGCTTGGTATTGTCGCCTTCGACTCCGGTCGTGCCGCCCTTGCGGACCGCTTCCGTCAGGGCGAAGAAATTCCTCTGAAGCCATTCGCTTCCCAGAAATCCGGACATCGAGGCGAGGCACGCGGGTGAGCGCCGATCGAGGAACATGGCCGACTCCTGCGTCAGTGCGTAGCGTCCTTGTTCTTTGGCCAACAGGCCCAGAATCGTCAGGTAGTCGCAGAGAATGCGCACCCCGCGCTCGGCTGCGCCGCATTTTTTACTGAGCAAGGAAGGCGTGTTGGCGCCTTCCCCGATCGCCGTGAAGACGTCCAGCTCGATGCCAGTTTTCAGCGCCGCGGTATTCTGGAAAGCAGTGAAGATATTTAAAATGCGCTCGGGTGTCGGCCGATTCATTGTGGGTGTGGCCATCGGTTTTGTCTCCTTATGCAGATTTTAGCCCTCCCAATATACACGCGAAAAAGCCCCGGCTTCCTGCTCAAACCAATTGCCCTACTCGTGCCCCCGCTGGCATACTTTCTTTCCCCCGCACCACGCATGAGGCGCACACGATGAAACGTGAATACCACCGCTGGCATTCGCCGCGGCTCGGCATTGAACTGGGCGTCGCCGTTTTCGGCCATTGGGGACCTCCGCTCATCGGCTTTCCCACCAGCGCCGGCGACGAATGGGAGCTCGAAGGCCAGAGCATGATCGGCGCGCTCGCCGATTTTATCGACGGCGGCAAGGTCAAATTCTTTTGCGTGAATACCGTCAACGGCTATGGCTTCTATAACAAATCAGCGCACCCATTTCACCGCAGCTACGTGCAGGCCATGTTCGATTCCTATCTCCGCGAAGAGGTCGTGCCCTTCATTTACGACAATTGCCAGACGCCGGGCATCGCCATTTCCACGATGGGCGCATCTTTCGGCGCGTATCACGCGGCCAACTCGCTCTTCAAGCATCCCGACGTCATCAAGCGCTGCTTCGCCATGTCCGGCGTCTACGACGTTGGGAATTTCATGGACGGAATGTACGACGACAATTTTTATTTCAACAATCCCGTCGACTATCTTGCGAATCTGTACGACCCCTGGCTCCTCGGACAGCTTTCTTCCTGCGACATCCACATCACGACGGGCACCGGCCCGTGGGAAAACAGCGGCCCTTCCTATCGCCTCTCCGAAGTGCTTGCCAGCAAGGGAATTCGCCATCACCTGGACAACTGGGGACCCCAGGGCGGGCATGATTGGCCGTACTGGAAACACCAGATGCGCGAATACATCTCGCGGCTCTTCTGAGCTTGTAAGGCCGGGTGTCATGCTGGCGCTCTGCTCATACGGACCACTTGAGCTAGAATTCGGATGCCGCAGTCTGGGGCTACGAGCTTCCGGCTGGAGGCCGGCCGTTCACCTTTTGTCGCGAAAGGAAAATCGATGAAAATCGCAGCGCTGATTGCACGCTTCCTGCTTGGCCTCGTCTTTCTTGTATTTGGGCTGAATGGTTTCCTGCATTTCATTCCGATGATGCCTCTGCCTCCAGGGCCGGCCGGCCAATTTCTGGGCGCGCTCTTTGCGTCACATTTCGTTCTTGTAGTGTCGGCGCTTCAAGTCGCGGGCGCCGTGCTGCTGCTCGTGAATCGCTACGTGCCGCTCGCGCTGGTCCTTCTTGGCCCTGTGGTTGTGAACATCCTTTTCTTTCATCTGCTCATGGATCCGCGTGGACTGCCGCTGGCCATCTTGGTTGTGATTCTGTGGGGAATTCTCGTCCTTCGCCACCGGCAGTATTTCTCCGGCATTTTTGTGCAACGCACGTCCTGGTAGTATGGCTGAAACATGCAACGCAACACATTTCGGTCTGTGATCGCGACCCTCATCGCTGCGCTTGTTTTCGCCGCCCTCCCACGCGCTGCAGCTCAGACCGAGCCTTCTCCCACCCGTCGCGCACAACCGCCGCGCTCCCTTAGGCTATACGTGTTCGACTGCGGCACTCTCCACATCGCCGATATGTCGCGTTTTTCGCTCAAGCCCGAAGAGGTCGCCACCACCGACCTGTCCGTCGCCTGCTTTCTCGTCACCCATCCCAAGGGCACATTGATCTGGGACACCGGCGCGGTTCCTGACTCCGCTTGGAAGCCTACCGGCGCCGCCAGCACGCAACACGTCGTGCTCCCAGACTCACAGCAAAGAGACGTCACCTTATCCAAATCTTTGAGCGCCCAACTCGCTGAGCTCGGCTATTCACCGCCCGACATCACTTACCTCGCCCTCTCGCACTACCATTACGACCACACCGCCAACGCCAACCAGTTCGCAAGCGCAACCTGGCTGGTGCGCCAGGAAGAGCGCGACGCCATGTTCGCTGAAAAACCTCCCGGCACGACCCAGCCTGCCACCTATGCAGCCCTTCGCAACAGCAAGACGCTCATCATCAAGACCGATGACTATGATGTCTTCGGCGATGGAACGGTCATCATCAAATCGGCGCCTGGGCACACGCCCGGTCACCAGGTCTTATACGTGAAATTGCCCAACACCGGCCCTGTTCTGCTGTCCGGCGATCTCTATCATTATCCCGAGTAGCGCGCGCTCGATCGCGCGCCAACGTTCGAGTTCAATCCGGACCAGACGCGTGCCACGCGCGTAGCCATCGACGCCTTCCTGAAAAAGACCGGCGCGCAGCTTTGGATTCAGCACGACTTCATCGCCAACGACAAGCTCACGAAGTCGCCCCACTACTACGACTAGCCTCGACTTCGATTTTGTCGCCCAGGCTTAACGCGGTAAGACGATTCGAGTGGCCTACCCTTTCTGGAGGAAAGGGTGGGAATTTCCTCGTATTCCACGCAACTACTTTTCCAAGGACCATTCGAATAGCAAGTCAGTACCGCCAGAACCCACTATCTTCTTGACTCCCCCACCCCCCAGGAGTACAAGCCTGCTAGCCCATCTGTAGATTGCGGCAAAGGAGAGATGCGTCATGACGCACAAGGCATTTTCCCTGATCGCCAGCGTGATCTTCTCGCTCATCGCACTCGGCCATCTGTCGCGGCTGGTTTTCAAGTGGTCGCTGTTGCTCGAGGGCTGGGCTGTTCCGTTTTGGGTAAACTGGGTAGCTCTGCTCGTCTTCGCGTATTTAGCGTTGGAGGGCTTCCGGCTTGGCAAGAAGTCTCCCTGAAACTTACGGCGTGACGAATTCAGCAGTTTGTCAACCTCACTACGACGGCAGAGTCCCTTTTCGTGCTCCTCGGCACTACGTACATCCTTCAGAAAGCGATATACTCCGGCTCAATAAGAGGAGGCCATCCATGCCGCAGAAAGTCATCGAAATCGTCGGCTCTTCCAAAGAGAGCTTTGCCAAAGCCGCCGAGAATGCCGTTGCCGAAGCCGCCAAGACCGTGCGCGGCATGAGGTGGGCGCGCGTTGCGGAATTCGAGATGGTGCTTGACGGCAAAAAAATTGCCGAGTACCGGGCAACCGCTCGCATCTACTTTGAAATTGAGCGCTAGGGCCGGCGTGTGGCGCAGGCTTAACGCCATAAGCGAGTTCTGGGTGCCGCACTCTTTGCGGTGGGGGCAAAGCGTGCGGCTTTGACTTCTCTTTCGTCCCGCTCCACCCTCTAGAATCGCCGTACAACACCGCAGTTCGACCGTTCCCTGGATAACCCTCCGGTTATCTTCAACGGCATGGTAACATTCCGCGTGTTACCTCGATACCAGATGGATTCGTCCCATCCCCTCCTCGCGAGAACCACGCTCACGCATCGTCCTTTAACTCATCTACTTCATTCAACTCCTTTGCTTCCAATGGCTCCCGCACTCTTTTCCTCAACGGCGCTCAAACAACCCTTTTCTTTTCAACCACTTCCGCACTCTTTCTATCGCCACGGGGGTGTACCCCCCTCGCCCTGTTTTTTTCGACTGCCCCTTGCTCTTTTTCTTCTTCCCGCTCTCCCAACGTGTGCAAGCACAAGCGCACGAAATGCGCACTTTTGCGCACTAACACCTTTGTTTGTCACACTTGCGCAAAAACAGGGGGGAGGGGGGGTCTTGCTCTCTCTAACGGAACGCCTTTATTCTCTTTCCCTTGTCACCGGCCACCATTCATCCAAGTCCCAGGTGGTCGAGCTGGTAGCGGCCCTTCTGGATGATCTGGTCGCCATCGATCCAAACGTCACACTGGCGCGTCAGGACGTCAACATGAGTCTTGGATTTCCAGTTGGCGTGGGTCTGGTTGCCATAGGGATCGCCGAAAGCGATATGTACGCCGGGAAATTTTTCGTCCTGGAGAAGAATTCCGATCATCTCGGACAGGCCAAGGTTGGTGCCGAAGGCCAGTTCGCCGACACGGTCGCTGTTTACGTCGGTGTGGCAATAGTCCCAGAATTCCTGCTGCAAATCTTTGCGCGCGCATTCGACGCCGGCCAGCCGGGCGCCCTTGATCTGCAGCACCATCGGGGTCGCCTGCAAATCGCCATACTTTCCGTTGAAGTGATCGCCCGCCGTGGCGTCGCACACAAACGTGCCGTCAACCGTCGCAGGCGTCGTGAACACTTCACCCGCCGGCAGATTCGACCAGTAACGCCGGCTGATCAGGCCGCTGGTTTTGACCCAATCCAGCCCGCCGTCAAAATGCGCCTTGAAGGCCGTTCCCGCGCCGGTTTTGACCGTGAGCGTCTCCGCGCGCAGCATGCGCTCGCGCAGTTTGTCGCTGAGTTTGTCCACGAGACGGTAGTCCGTGCGCATGCCCTGCTGCATGATCTCCGGCGTCACGCCAACCATATGGGCGTAGCGGATCTGCCGCCGCTCAACAACTCTTACAATCGCCATGCGCAAGCCGAGTTCGCCCTGCTGCGGCTGCACGCACAGAATTCCCACGTCGTCGGTCTCCAATGCGTGCAGCACGTCTTCTGGCGCCGCACGCATCGGCCGCGGTCCAAAATCTTCCAGCAGCAATCCCGTGAATGCCGCATGCCGCTCTTCAAGGGCAGCAGCAATGCTCGCAGCAACCGCGGAGCTGGCTTCATCCGCGATCAGCGCTACGTGCTCGCCCGGCTGCACCGCGAGGCACGTTTCCACGGCGTTGCGCGCGCCGGGCATCAGCTCCGTTTGTGGGGAACCAAATTTCATGCTCATTATTTTAATGGATTCGGCCGGGTTTTGCCTCATTTGGCGCAGGTTGTTGCGGCGGAAAAGACAGCACGGATGTTGAGATCCTTCGTCCGCCACAAGAACCGTTGCAACCTCGGTGTAGCGACGATGTCTGAGGCCCCGGGGTGGAATCAGCAAGATGCCGGCCAGAGGCCGGCGCTGCAAGAGGCAAGTCAAAGGTTGCCACGCTACTGGGCGCGAGGGGCAACGCGAAACGCGGGAACTTGGCCGCCGCCGCTGGTGACGTTGGCGAGGCCGGTGGCGCTCAAACGGGTCAGAAAACCGCATAGCTTCCCACGGAACAGGTACGGCGCAAAGTCCACCAGCATGTCGCGGAATTCCAGCTTGCCGGTTTCGGGGATATACGGGAAGACTTCGCGGCGGATGGGAATTCTCTCCTGGACGATCCACACGCCGTTTTTGGCCGAAAGCGTTCGCTCAATCGCGGCGTCCCATTCCTTCTCGTCCGTTTCCCAGCCTAACGTCACGCCTGTGCCGCCGTACTCATCATTCGGTTTGAGAACCAGGTTATTTCGCTCGCGGCGGATGAATGCCAGCAATTCAATTTGCTCGCCGTAATGCGCGGTCTTTACGTCCGCGACGACGCGCGTCCACGGGACGTGCCGCTTGATCAGCTCCCGTTCATCATGCGAAAAGAGCGCGCCATTCTGCTCGTCCGTGAGGAACGCAAAAAACGCTTTTACGTGCGGAATCTTGCAGCGAAAGGTATTCGCGACGCACACGGCATTCGCGGCGTAGGCTTTCACCAGCGCGGAACATTCGTCGGGCCGCGCGACGATGTCGTTGATGAGCACGCGGCGGTAGACGAGGTCGATCTTTTTTTCATGTGCCACCAGCGACTTGCCATCGAACTCGAGCTGCCGCGGGTTCGCGATCACCGTGGGCACGCCCAGGGCCTCGAAGCGTTCCTGCAGGATTTCGAATTCGCTCCAAGTGGGCACCTCTTCCCAATCGACGATGGCGATCTGCGGACGCTTGGACGTCCCTCCCCAGTCCAAGTAGCTCATCACCAAGGCATCGAGAAGTTTCGCGCTGAGAGGGTAGCTCTGCACATCAAATTTTTTTTCGAATTTTCCCATCACGGGAAGGCCGCGGAAAATTTCCGCGAGCGTTTCCGCATAGCCCAAGCCTGCGGGCGATTCGCCGTTGTATTCGGCAAATTTCAGCGATTCCGGAAGAAGAAAAGTATCCAGCCGCGAGGCGGTGCTGGCACGTCCGTAGCCGGCATGCAATCGCGCCAGGCGTTCTTCCTCGGGCCGCAGATGAAATTGAGCAAGAAGATGTTTGTCCTCAAGCGCCGCCGCAGCAACGCGTTCCCCAAGATCAGCGATCGTTTCGGCGACAGTTTGTACGCGCTCTTCGTCCGCGGGCGAAAGAAAAAACGGACGCAGGAAGGGACAGTGGACGCGGTTGCCGAAGGTAAGCTTTGCCTTCCGCATCTTTTTGAACAAAACCTCAGGAAGCGCCGGCATGCGCAGAAGGGTGTCTTTCAGAATGGCGACCCATTCTTCCACTGGATCGAGAGGCACCACCGAAGGTGTTGCCACGCCCGTCATTTTGTTTTTGCCCCAGCTTGTCCGAGAGCAGTTTGTCCGCCCACGGCGTGCGCGCCCGCGCTTTTCGGCGCGCCGCTGAAGCCGCTGGCCGCGCCCATTCCGAGCATCTCTTCCCAGCGCGTCCACGGATTCGGAACAGCGCCAGCCAGGGCGCGGTCGATGACCAGCCGCGCCATCTTTTCCACCACTTGCTCGAAATAGAATTCCGTGATGCGGTCGCGCTCGAAATCCGGCGCAGGATTAAGGAAGTCAATGGCGTACGGCACGCCATCTTTTACGGCAAATTCGATGGTGTTCATTTCATAGCCGAGCGCCTGATTGATGGTGCGCGCGTCTTTCACTACGCGCGCTCCAAGCTCCGGCGTCAAGTAGTCATGTTCCACCAAGTAGCGCCGTTCTTTCGGATCGTAATGCACGGGCAGAATATCGGTCTTTCCGAATGTAAAGCACCGCACATACTGTGTGAAATCGATGAATTCCTGCAGCGTCATGCAATAGGGCGAGGTCTTGTCATAAGCAGCGAGCAGTTCCTCTTTGTTATTCACTTTGTAGACGTGTTTCCATCCGCCGCCGGAAAAGGGCTTCAAAATTGCGGGCCTGCCGACGTAATCCAACAGGCCATCCCAATCCATCGGATAGTTCAAGTTGTGCAACGATTCCGAGGTGATATCCACGTCGCTCGGATAGCCCTTCTGAGGCAGCAGCACAGTCTTGGGGATGGCGATTCTCAGCTTTGACGCCATGGAATAGTTGAAAAATTTGTCGTCTGCCGTCCACCAGAACGGATTGTTGATGACGTAAGTTCCTTGCAACACCGCGTGCTTCAGGTAGCCGCGGTAATACTCCACTTCGTGCGAAATCCGGTCGACGATCACGCGGTACTCCGCTGCTTCGCCCATGCGCGTCCCGCCGAGCTTCACGAACTCCGCCACGACGCCATCCTTCTTGCCAAGTTCGTTCACTCGAACGATGAACGCAGGAGGAAAGGTGTATTCGCGCCCGCAGAGAAGGCCAACCTTAATCATGTTTGTGCTCCTGTGTGGGAATTCGAGGATTGCGCCCGCCGTGCCGCTCCGCTCAATTCACCGCATGCGCCGAAGACGTGTGGGGCACCGTGACGCCAGCGCGTGTTTCGGCCACCAGATGGCGAACGACCGCCTTCAGATCGCCCGTCTCCTGGTACACGCGCAACTGGCGCTCCGCGCTCGTGCCTTCATTCAAGATGGTGTGGACGTACTCGACGGCGCTGCGGCTTCCCAGATCGTCCAAGACATCGTCGACAAATTCCAGGAGTTCGGTCGCCAGTTCGCGCATCGGCACTTCCGCCTCTTTGCCGAAATCGATCAGCTTGCCTTCGATTCCGTAACGCGCCGCCCGCCACTTGTTCTCTTCGATCAGCGCCCGCCGGTACAGCCGGAAACTTTGGTTGCGCGTGTACAGCCGGTGCAGCTTTACGATGATGGCTTGCGTCAACGCCGCGACCGCCACGGCCTCTTCGACCTTCGTGGTCACGTCGCACATCCGGAACTCCAGCGTTCCGAACGTCGGGTGCGGCCGCACATCCCACCAGATTTTCTTTCCATTATCGATGCAGTTGAGTTTCACAAGCAGGTTGACGAAATTTTCGTACGCGCTCCACGATTCGAACTGTTCCGGCACGCCGGTGCGCGGGAATCGACGGAATACCGTTGTCCGGAACGACTTGAGTCCCGTGTTGCGCCCCATCCAGAAGGGCGAGCTGGTGGATAGCGCCAGCAGGTGCGGCAGGAAATACCGCACCATGTTCATCATGTCGATGGTGGTTTGCTTGTCCGGCATGGCCACGTGGACGTGCATGCCGAAGATCAGCAGCGATCTGGCCAGTTGCTGCAGCTCTTCAATGATATGTTGATACCGCTCGCCCTGCGAGATCACCTGGTCGATCCAGCTCGAAAATGGATGCGTGCCGGCAGCCGCAACCTGCAATCCCGCGCGTTCCGCCGCTGCCACCAGTTCGCCGCGCGTGCGGTGCATCTCGATACGCAGCTCGCTCACGTTCTGGCAGATATTCGACCCCGTCTCCACGATGGACTGATGCATCTCGCCCTTCACTTGCTCGATGATGCCGGGAGACGCCGCGGAGATGAGCTGACTGACGTGCGAGCGCAGTTCGCACGTGGCAGGATCAATGATCTGAAACTCTTCTTCGACGCCGATGGTAAAGCGGTGAGCCATGAAGTGGCCCTCCGGGTCGCTTGGGTGTCGCTGGGGACTTCGGAGCAGGTATCATACTCCGCCACGTCAAGAATTACACCATGCGGAATGGCGCGGATTGGTTACCGAACATTGGGAAAGAAGAGCCCGCTTTGGCCAAAGTCAGACTATTCCTCCGCGTCGCGAAAGAAAGAATGGGACAGACAGGGATGTCCGTCCCACCTTGAACTTTCGTTAGACGCCCAACCGACCTCAGAATGAACGCAGGAAGTTCAAGAGATCCTGCTGGCGCTGTGGAGTGAGATCGTTGAAGTTTCGGATGACTCCATTCGCTTCCGAGCCCGGACTGAAATGCTGCTGGATCGCATCGATTAGATTTTTCGTGCGTCCGTCATGGAGGAAGAAGACACGCAGAAAATCGCGAGAGATCAGCCCTCAACAAAAATGGGACAGACGGGAATGTCTGTCCCACGCAATTCTCTCTTGGTCAAATTTCAGTGAAGCTAAAACTAGGCCGCGCCCATCGAGCGCCGCTGCTGGAAGCACTCCCGGCAAAACACCGGGCGCCCCTGCGTCGGCCGGAAGGGAACGGTCGTTTCCTTGCCGCATTGCGAGCAGTTTGTCTTCGTTTCCGCCCGCATCGAACCGCCACCCCCGCCGCCTTCGGCTCTTTTCGCCTTGCAGGCTTTGCAACGCTTCGGTTCGTTCTTGAAACCCTTGTCGGCGAAAAACATCTGTTCGCCGGCGGTAAATATGAACTCAGCACTACACTCGGAACACTTCAGGACCTTATCGTGATATTCCATGAGCCGCTCTCCCCTTGACCCGGGTCTGGCAGGGTACGGGCGAGCTTCTCACCTTGGGCCGAACTGCGTGAGGAAACCGGTATCCCGGGGACGCCGGGCTGGGATCCCATGGGCCTGCGGGCACGAAGCTGCTACAGAAATCCAAACGTTCTCTGCCTTACGGGGCCTGATTCTCGGAAGTGCGGCGCCGAGCCGCAGCGAAAAAGGACTGGCGCCCCCGACCCGGACAGGGTCGGGGCCGCCCTCGACTTAGTCCGCTTCCCGCCGCTGCTTCTTGCGCAGTCGCTTCCGCGAAAGCGCTTCTTTTGCCCGTCGCTTCTCGCCGGGCTTCATGTAGAAGCTGTGCTTCTTGATTTCCTTGATGATGTCTTCCTGCTGCACTTTGCGCTTAAAACGGCGCAGCGCATTTTCCAGAGATTCACTCTCTTGGATAATTACTTCAGCCACTGTTTCATTCACCCCCAATCCGGTTGGGATTGGTTTCTATGCGGCGCCACTCGTTTCCTACACCGCCCCCGTAAAGTATCGCATGAGGTTGCTGGCATCTTCTAATCAATTGGGGGCATCAAAGTCAAGAAGTCTTTGTGTCTGTACGCCCTTCGCGCCCAGATACCCTTCCTGGGTAATCAACTCGCACAGATGGTACCTACAAGGTTAACTATCGTGCTCCATTTCCGGCCCTAAACTCTGAACTATCCGCTGTTTCCAGCCACTCGTCATTCGACCCTGCCTTGTCTTTCCCCTTCCCTCTCCTGTTAGAATGAGCCGCTTACGAAACGCGCGCTCCGCCGAGGTCAACCATGTCCGCAATGCGTGACGCCATCGGAGTTCTGCTCGCCGGAGGCCAGGGCGAACGCCTTTGGCCGCTCACGCGCGACCGCGCCAAGCCCGCCGTGCCTTTCGGCGGCGTCTACCGCATCATTGATATCACCCTTTCCAATTGCATCAATTCCGATCTGCGCCGCGTTTTCGTCCTGACCCAGTACAAGGCCCTCAGCCTGAATCGCCACATCCGCCGCGGCTGGTCGCCGCTCGCCGGACTCGGCGATTACATCGAAGTACTGCCACCGCAGATGCGCGTCTCCCAGCAGTGGTATCAAGGCACTGCCGACGCCGTCTACCAGAACATCTATTCGATCGGCAGCGAGCGCTCGAAATACGTCATCATCCTTTCCGGCGACCACATCTACAAAATGAATTACAGCCGGATGCTCGCCCAGCACATTGATTCCGCCGCGGACGTCACCGTCGCCACGATCGAAACTCCCGCCGAGGAGGCTTCCGGCCGCTTCGGTGTCATCGAAACCGACAAGGACTGGCGCGTCGTTGGCTTCGAAGAAAAACCCGCGCTTCCGAAAATGTCCCGCCACAATCCCGAGCGCTGCAACGGCTCGATGGGTGTGTATGTCTTTAACACCCAACTCCTTATTCCCATCCTTCTGGCCGATTCTGAGGACCCCAAATCCAGCCACGACTTCGGCAAGGACATTCTTCCGCGCATCATTTCGAAGCACCGGGTCTTCGCGTACAATTTCGTCGACGAAAACGCCAAAGACGCCCTCTACTGGCGCGACGTCGGCACCATCGACGCGTACTTCGAAGCCAACATGGACCTTGTCAGCGTCTCTCCGGTCTTCAATCTTTACGACAGCGTCTGGCCGCTGCGCACCTGGCAGCACCAGTATCCGCCGGCAAAATTCGTCTTTGCCGATCCCGAGCGCATGGGCGTGGCCCTCGACTCGATTGTTTCGGGCGGCTCGATCGTGTCCGGCGGACGCGTCTTTCACTCCGTGCTTGGCTGCAACGTGCGCGTCAACAGTTATTGCGACGTGGCGCGCTCCATCATTTATAACCACGTCAGCATAGGCCGCCACTCGCGCATCAAGAACGCCATCATCGACCGCCACGTCAGCCTACCCGAGCACACGGAAATCGGTTATGACTTCGAGGCTGATCGACGCCGCTTCCATGTCTCCGATTCCGGAATTGTCATCGTGGTCCGCCAGGAATCCCTCATCGAGGAACCTGAAGCGGCGTAGCACAGATAGCAGTCTGGGCTATTTTCATCGTCGTCTCTTAGTGCGCTCTGTGCCTCTGTGGCGAATTCCAGTAAAATTATCGATTCGCATTTGCTCGGGAGAATAGACGAATGTCCACCCAGATCACCCACGTACACGCCCGGCAGATCATCGATTCGCGCGGCAATCCCACGGTAGAAGCCGACGTATTCGTTGGCATTGGCGCACGGGGCCGCGCCGCCGTTCCTTCCGGCGCCTCCACCGGCGAGTACGAGGCCCTCGAGCTTCGCGATAGTGACAAGTCCCGCTACCTCGGCAAAGGCGTCCTCAAGGCGGTCGCCAACGTCAACACGGAAATCGCCAAAGCGGTCGTCGGCCTCGACGCCACCGACCAGCGCGCTCTCGACAAGCGCCTGATCGAGCTCGACGGCACGCCGACCAAGAGTCGGCTGGGCGCCAACGCCATCCTCGCGGTTTCCATGGCCGCCGCACGGAGTGCCGCGGCCGCGCAAAATCTCCCGCTCTACAAATACCTCGCGCGCTACTCCACCGACTCCACCGCCAATCTACTCCCCGTCCCCATGATGAACATCCTCAATGGCGGGGCGCACGCCGACAGCTCCGTTGATTTCCAGGAATTCATGGTCATGCCCATCGGCGCGCCGAGGTTTTCTGAGGCGCTGCGCTGGGGAGTTGAAGTTTTTCACGCACTTAAGACCGCACTTAAGAAGCATGGCTACTCCACCGCAGTCGGTGATGAGGGCGGCTTCGCCCCCAGTTGCAAGTCCAACGAAGAAGCCATCCAGATCGTTCTGGAAGCCATCGCCGCCGCGGGCTACAAGCCCGGCGAGCAGGTGAGCATCGCGCTCGATCCCGCCTCCAGCGAGTTTTACGACAAAGCCAGCGGCAAGTACGTCTTCAAGAAGTCGGACAAGTCCGCGCACTCCTCCGCGGAAATGGCCGCTTATTGGACTAGCTGGGTGGGAAAATATCCCATCGTTTCCATCGAAGACGGCATGGCCGAAGATGACTGGTCGGGCTGGAAGTCACTGACGCAATCGATAGGCAGCAAGACATCCGAAAAAAAAATCCAATTGGTTGGTGACGACCTCTTCGTCACGAACACCGCGCGCCTCTCGCGCGGCATCAACGAAGGCATCGCCAATGCCATCCTCATCAAGCTGAATCAAATCGGCAGCGTCAGCGAAACGATCGACGCCATCGAGCTGGCCCGCAAGGCCGGCTACAACTCCATCATTTCGCACCGCTCCGGCGAAACCGAAGATACTTTCATCGTTGATCTCGCCGTCGCCACCGCCGCCGGCCAGATCAAGACGGGTTCCGCCAGCCGGACCGACCGCACCGCTAAGTACAACCAGCTGTTGCGAATTGAAGAAGAACTCGGCGCGAGCGCGCGTTTCCACGGCAAAGCCGCGCTCAGCTAGATGGGTGCTGCCCGGTAGGCCGCCGCTATTTGTGCATCATGTGCACTGCCAAATTTATGAAAGATCGATCATCGGCACATGTAGCGGCCCTGGCTGCGCCGGTGGCGTTTTCCCCGATTATTAACTTCCGCGGTAAGGTTCAGCCAATAATCCCAAACTAAGGCAGCGCGGCAAGCAGCGCATCGGGAGCGGCGTTATCTCCAAACGTCTCGCTAATGTGCGCAAAACGATCCACGTTGCCGGGGCCGAGGACGAAACTTCCTCCAAGCTGAAAAGGATTCTTCCCGAGCTTGTGTTGATGATGACCTGCTGCCCGCGCGCGTTTTCGGCTCGCGTCGTTATCCTTGCGAAGAAGATGCAGCAGGTTTGCTGACCCGAGCCCTGCAACTCGATAGGCCCGGCGCTCCTCGTCGATCAACAACGGAAAGGTGATTCCAGTCTCCTCGCGGAACACACGCGCATAATGGCGGTCGCCCAATCCGATGGCGGCTAGCGTGGCTCCTCTGCTGCGGAAGGCCTGCTCGCGTTCGCGCAACTGCGCGATGTGCTCGCGGCAAAAGATTCATCCATAGTGCCGAAGGAAAACGACCACGCCGGGACCGTCAGCCCACAATGAGCCCAGTCGAACATCCCGGCCATCGGCATCAGGAAGCACGATCTCTGCCAGCTTGCAGCTGAGCGATTGCTCCACGATTGCTCAATCTTGGTGATCGCATCTCTCGCTGTCAAGCTACACAATCCTCTTGCGGAATACCCTTCTTCCTCTTTTCGATTCCGAAATCTTTCCTGCAGCACAAGCCGAATATTATTTGGCTTGGAGTTTTACAGAGCCGGCAGATCTGTTCTTATTTCCAACTCACCCTCCCACCGGGCAATAACCGCGCACGCCAGGCAATTGCCGATGACATTGACCGACGTCCGCACCATGTCAATCAGCGCATCGATGCCGAGGATGACGAAGATCGGCTCGGTAGGAAGATGAAATGTTGCCGCCGTTGCCAAGAGCACGACCGGCACCGCTCGCGGCACGCCGGCGATGCCTTTGCTCGTCAGCATCAGCGCAAAAACCATGAACAGTTGTTCTTGCCAGGACATGTGAATGCCCGCAGCCTGCGCCACAAAAATCGACGCCAGCGCCAGATAGAGGGTTGAGCCATCCAGATTGAAGCTGTACCCCGCCGGAATCACGAACGCGACGATCCGCCGCGGCACTCCGAAAGATTCCATGCATTCCATCGCGCGGGGAAGCGCTGCTTCCGACGTGCTTGTCGCAAAGGCGATGGTCGCGGGTTCAGCGATCGCCTTCAAGAACCGGCCAAGAGGCAGCCGCGCGAACAAAATGATCGGCAGGAAGACCAGCAACAAAAAGGAAATGAGCGCTGCATAAGCTGTGAGCAGAAGCTTCCCCAGCGGCAGCAACACGCTGAGCCCCATGTGCCCGACGGTATAGGCCATCGCGGCGCCCACACCGATTGGCGCGTAATACATCACCAAGTTTGTGAACGAGAACATCGTTCGCGTCAACGATTCGGCGAAGTTCAGCATCGGCGCGCGCTTGGCCTCGGGAATCCGGGTCAACGCGACGCCAAAAAATATCGCGAACACCGCAACCTGAAGGATCTGGTTCTCAGCAGCCGCCTTCACGATGTTCTCGGGGAAAATATGCAGGAGAAATTCGTCCCACCGCAGCGGCGCCGCATTTTGCTGCGCGACAGCCGACGCGGCCTTTGAGACGCTCAGCCCTTCGCCCGCGCGGCTCAGATTGATCGCGCCCACCCCGAGGAACAACGCAATAGTTGTAACGGCTTCGAAATAGACGAGACTCTTGATCCCGATCCGCCCAACGCTTTTTAAATCGCCATGCCCGGCAATACCGGTGACCAACGTGCCCAGGATCAGGGGCGCCACAATCACCTTGATCAGCCGCAGAAAAATGTCGCTCAGGAGGCGCAAGTGCTCTGCCAGTTGCGGCTGGTCGAGGCCAATCTCCAGACCCACCAGCATGGCGACAAAAATCCAATAGGTCAGCGATCGTTTTCGGAATCCCAGCAGCAAGAACCCCAGCAGCCCGCCCCAGCGTAGCGCGGCCATCCAGGCATGGGCGCTGAAGACCAGTGGCAGAATTGCACCGGCCAGAAAGAGCAAAGCGCCGCAAAGCGCAGCGGCTACAAAGGCTGTTGGCTTCTTTTCTTCCGCTACTCTGTTCTCCGTCGAATCGCTCATCGTTTTTCGGCAGCGCAGATCATATACTGCCCGGGCTCCTCCACGAAAATGAGCTGGAATCAATTCCGTCAGCGAGGCCTGCTACTTGCTGGCACTTCCAATGCGCTGGTATCTTCCTAAAATGCCAGCAATCACTCATTTCGAATGTTCCCGTTGTCGCGCATCCATTCCTGCCGGCAAGCCACAAACCGTTTGCCCGCAGTGCGCCGGCTCACTTTACGTTCGGTATGACCTGCGTCCCCTGCGAGGCGCGGCCGCGCGGGAAGTCATCTCCGAAGGAGCAGCTGCCTCGAAGTGGGCCGGTATGTGGCGTTACGCTCCCGTGCTTCCCGAAGTCGAGCCTGTCACTCTGGGCGAAGGCTGGACGCCCATGCTGCGCAGCCGGCGTTATCCGAACGTTTTCCTGAAGGAAGAGGGCGCTAATCCCACCGGAAGCTTCAAGGCGCGCGGCCTCGCCCTGGCCGTCACGATGGCCTCTCATTACGGATTGGGAAAACTCGCCGTGCCTTCTGCTGGGAATGCCGCCGGCGCGCTCGCTGCTTACGCCGCCGCCGCCGGCATCGAAGCGAACATTTTCATGCCCAAAGATGTGCCCAACGCTAATTACGTTGAAGCGGTGTTGTACGGCGCCAATGTCACGCTCGTCGATGGGCTCATCTCCGATTGCGGACGCATCGTCGCCGAACGCAAAGAGAAAGAAGGATGGTTCGACGTCTCCACACTCAAAGAGCCTTTCCGGATCGAAGGAAAGAAAACCATGGGGTACGAGCTCGTCGAACAACTCGGCTGGGAGTATCCCGATGCGGTCTTTTATCCCACCGGCGGCGGCGTCGGCCTGATCGGCATGTGGAAAGCTTTCGCGGAACTCGAAGAGCTGGGCTGGGTCAAGCCAGGTAAACGCCCTCGCATGATCGCCGTGCAATCTTCCGGTTGCGCGCCCATCGCCCGCGCTTTTGAGCAAAAAGAAAAAGTCAGCCAAATGTGGCAAAACGCGTCCACATTCGCCGCTGGCTTGCGGGTCCCCAAGCCGTATGGGGATTACATCATGCTCGAGATTTTGCAGGAGTCCGGCGGCGTCGCGCTCTCCTTCCCCGATGAACAGATCCTCGCTTCGCTGAAGGATTGGGCGCGCCACGAGGGCATCTTCCTTTCTCCGGAAGGTGCTGCCGCAACCGCCGCGTACGATCATTTGATTTCCACCGGCTATCTCAAGCCCGGGGACCGCGTCGTGCTGTTCAACACCGGCTCCGGACTCAAATATACCGATGTGACTGCTAGCGAGATGAAGTTGCGGCGGCCAATTTGAGATGGCGATGCGCGCCGCGCACTTCCATTGCAAATCCCCGCATCACCACCAAATTTCGATCGCTTCTTAGCGGAAGCCGGGCAGGCATATCTCTGTAGTGCCGCTTAGTTCCCCATCTCTTTCCCTGACCGCATCTTCCACACAATCTGTCGCAGCATGCCCAGCCAGACCTCGGCGTCGCTGGCGGAGAGGCTTAGGCGGCGGACCAGGCGGCGCACTTTTTCCTCCGTGGGAGCCGCGGAGCGCGGCTTAAGGTAGCCGCTGGCACGCAGCGCGTCCAGCAGCATCGCTGTAATCCGCTCGACCTCGCCCGTGGTAGCAGGCTTCAGTTTCTCCGATTGCCGCGCGGCTTGGGAATCCCGCGCGAGTTCGTACAAGCACAGCGCTGCCGCTTGCCCCAGATTTACCGATGGATGTTCTTCGCGAGCCGGGATGCGCATCAGCCAGTGGCAGTAGCTGAGGTCTTCGTTCGAAAGGCCAACCTTCTCCGACCCGAACAAGAGCGCGACGCGGCCCGATCCCAGTTGTTTGCGGATGACTCTCGCGCCATCTCGCAACCGCTTGAGCGGATGCTGCAATTCACGGCGTCCGACCGCCGTAGTTCCTACCACGAGCGCGCAGTCCGCGACGGCTTCGGCCACGCTCTTGAACTCTTCCGCGCTCGCGAGCAGCGCCGAAGCTCCCACAGCGGAACGCGCTTCGCGCCACGCCACTTCGTACGAGTTCACCACGCGCAGGCGAAGAAAGCCGAAGTTGCTCATGGCGCGAGCGGCGGCGCCGATGTTGAGCGGGTTGCGCGTACGCACCAGGACGACGCGCAGATTGTCGAATGCAGTCGGAGCACGCAAGGAAAGCCATTTTACATTAGCCACGGGGCAAGTCGCGGTCTTCCTAAATGCGAGCTATCTCCAGCGGAAAAGCTTTAGGGCCAGGGCGAAGCAGATGAGAAGCCAAGCGGCTAAGACGCCGAGTTGGGGGGCCAGATGCATCAAGGTGGCGCCCTGAAGCATGTTTGCGCGCAACGCGTCGATCACCGCCGTCAGCGGAAGCGCCTTGATCACGGGTTGCAGGATATCGGGAAAGCGCTGGGCAGAAAAAAACACGCCGGATGCGATCCACATCGGCATCATGACGACATTCATAAGGCCTGAGGCAGCTTCGATGGTTTTGGCGCGGGAGGCGAGCAATAAACCCAGAGCGCAAAACGTCAGCGAACCCAGAGTACACAGCACGCCGAAATCGAATAGCGAGCCTCGAACCGGCACATGGAAAACGAGAGCGCCGAACCCGAGGAGCACGCCTATTTCCACCACCAGCAGCAGAAGCCGAGAAAGCAGGAACGAAAGCAAGAAGTAGTGCCGTGGCATGGGGGTGGCGATCAGACGCTTCATCAGTCTTTTTCTTCGCGCGTCCACGATCGTGAAGCCGATTCCCCAAATGGCGCTGCCCATGAGGTTCATCCCGAGGAGGCCGGGGATGAGGAAATCGATGTAGCGAGAACCTGGTTCGCGCAACAAGATGTCGCTGGAAGTGACGGGATCGACGCGGCCAGCGGCACGCTGGATAGCGCGGTCCGCAAGCATACGGGCAGCACGTCCTTCGGGGTTGGTGTCGTCGTAGCGATAAACGATCGCGCCGTTCGATCCGGGAATGGCAAGCATCGCGACTTTTCCGGTGCGGAGGGCTTCCTCGGCGGCCGAGGCATCCAACTCCCGCACGTCGAGAAGTTTTTCCTGCCGAAGCGAATTCGCCAGTTGCGGCGTGACGGTGGCAATCCTAAGCACGTCGGCGGGACGATTCCGAAAGGCGATGCCCAAGCCTGCGGCCAATAGAATGGGGAACACAAACACCCAAAAGAGCGCCTCGGGTTCGCGGACAAACTCTAGAAAGCGCACAATGGTCAATTGCACCAAGGGATGGTCCGAAGCCGAGGAGCCGCGGGGTGATTTCGCGACTTCTTCCTTTTCCTTCGGGCGAGGAACGGGGATGGCGGTGGTATCACTCATCGCGCAGATGCCTTCCTGTCAAGGTGACGAAGACGTCTTCCAGGGTAGCGGAATGAGTGCGCAACTCGGTGAGCGAAACGCCCTGCCGGGCTAACTCGTCGAGCAGGGAGGGCACGGCCCGGTGCAATTCCGTCACCTGCATGCGCACGTTGCCATTCTCGGTGCGAACATCTCGGATTCCCTCGATCTTGCTTAATGCGGACACCTCGAGCGCTTTCGTTGCGCTGCCAGCCGAAAACTCCACCATGTGCTCGGCAACGATGGACGCGATCAGCTCGCGCGGCGTGCCGAGAGCAATCATTTTGCCGTGATCCATTATGGCTACACGGTCGCAGAGGCGTTCCGCTTCGTCCATGTAGTGCGTGGTCAGCAGAATAGTTCGGCCCGCCAGCTTGAATTGTTCGATCAAATCCCATAGCTGGCGGCGGGCCTGAGGGTCCAACCCCGTGGTGGGTTCGTCGAGGAACAGAAAATCCGGATCACCCACGAGCGCGCAAGCGAGCGCGAGACGCTGTTTTTGCCCGCCGGAGAGGCTGCCCACTCGCGATTTCTGCTTTTCTTCGAGTTGCACGAGCGCGATGACTTCAGAAGTCTCCGGCCCCTGCCGATAGAAGCTTCGGAATAGGCGAACGGTCTCGCGCACGGTGAGCTTTTCGGAAAGTTGCGTGTCCTGCAGCTGAATTCCCAGCCGTTGCCGGAGTTGCTCGGCGTCCGAACTCCAGCGCATGCCGAGCACCTCGACCTCCCCCGAATCCGGCGCAGTCAAGCCTTCGCAGATTTCGATGGTGGTCGTCTTGCCCGCGCCATTCGGCCCAAGAAGGCCGAAGCACTCGCCGAGTCGCACTTCGAGTTGGAGGCCGTCGACCGCGACGACATCTTTGTACACTTTTCGGAGATTGCGGACGCGAAGGGCGCTGTTTGGCGCGGATTCGGGCATATGCGCAGTATCTCTTCGCAACCCCTCCTGAGCAAGGCTTGAATCGGAGCCAAATCCCAAGAGGCCACTTTTTCCGCGTGGGTGACCACTCACTTTGGGGGTGTGGACACTTATTCCGCAGAACCTTGGGGTTTCAGTGCGAACGAAATGAGCCGTGCTTCTTTGTCGCCATTGTTCGTGAAGACTTGTGCGGGCTTGCCAACATCGAGCCACACAAAATCACCGGGATGCAGCGAATTTCCCGGGCTCTTCCCGCCGGCAGTCGTGACCGCGATAGCATCGAGTGCGACGATCAATGCCGAACACCAAGGGTCGCCGAAGGCGACGCTTTGGTGCGGCAGCACGCGAATGAGGGTCAGGTACGTTTGGTCGGTCTCAAATTGCGGTTGATCCGTATGCGTTGCGGTCGGAGGCGGCTGCGCGCTGGGGCAGTTCAGCGGGCGGGCTGCGATCACGGGAGCGCAGAGATTGCGTGCTCCTCCTTGAGGGAGAAGAAGCTCGACGGTGACGTTGCGGTAGGTCGTGTCGCCATCGATAGAAGTCGAATGCACGTAGCCACGGGCCTGAAGCCGCAGCTGGCCATCGGCCAGTTTCTGGTGGACGTCCGGTTTGCCAGGAGTTCGCACGGTGACCTGCGCGTCGCTCATCATGACGCTGATCGCATCGGCATCATGCCGGTGCAGCAGAACGGAATCGTGCGGCGCGACCTCGACCCGATATACGTTCACGTATTCGTTGTGAAGCGCAAGATGGTGGTGAGGTTCGGAGGCGAGTGGAATAACATCCGGCGCCTGCGCGGCGACCACCAGGGGAAGACAGCACATCATGACGAAAAACGCCTGTTTCGCTTTCACCGAAAGTCCTCTCGCCGTCTCTTCTTCATTCCGACAAAGTCGCCTCGTCGAGAAGAGGAGTGCAGCGGACAAGCCGCGCCTGAGAGCCATCGTGAACGGCATACTGCGCGGGCCTCTTGTCATAAAGATTGCTCCAGAGCGAAGCCGCGCCATGGACGCCATCTTTGTTCAGCGCATAAAAGAAAATGTGGAAGGTTTTCAGTTTCTTTTTGTCGTTCTTATAATTCCGCGCGATGCGATGCAGCGCTTCCAGGCACGCGTCGGTTGGTGACATCCCCTTGCGCATCATCTCAATAATCGTGTGCCCTCCGGAAATCTTGATGTTTTCCTCTCCCTTACCCGTGGAACCCGCCGCGCCGATTTCGTTGTCCACGCAGCATCCCGCGCCAATAATCGGTGAATCCCCCACGCGGCCGGGAATTTTCCAGGCCAGTCCGGAGGTGGTCGTGGTGGCGGAGATTTCCCCTTTTTCATTTACCGCCATGCAGGGAATCGTTCCGGTGGGCGGGTGAGCAATTACACTTTCAATCCACGGTTGGAGCGCTGCTTTCTCCGGCGTGTCCAGCAACGCCGCCATATGTTCCTTCCATTCGGGACTGTTAATTCCCGGGCGCCAATTAAACGACGACGAAGCCTTCCAGGCGAGCCACGCCAGGCGCGATTCTTCGGTGAGCAGATTCATTTCTTCGAAGCCTTCCGCGACGCCGAATCGCCGCGCGCCATCTCCGACGATCATGACGTGATTGGTCTTTTCCATCACCGTCTTCGCCAGCCGCGCGACATTCTTAATCCGGCGCACTCCGGCAACGGAGCCCGCGCGTCCCGTGGGCCCATGCATCACGCTGGCATCCAGCTCGACTTCGCCTTCCTCATTGGGCAGGCCGCCGTAGCCGACGGAATTGTCTTTGGGGTCGTCTTCGACCACCGTGACTGCAGCAACGACCGCATCGAGCGTGTCCCCACCCTTTTTCAAAATGTCCATGCCCTTATCGAGCGCATGCACGCCGTTGGCGCTCGAAATAATAAGGGGTCGCGTCCCCTGGGCTGCTGCTGCGCCCAGCGAATTCGCTGCTTCATCCGGAAGCGTCTTTCCAAAGAGCTTGCCTACACTGGCGGCCGCACTCCCCGCCAACGAAGTCAGAAAAAATTTACGGCGTGTCCAGCGTTCCATAGACCTATTCCTCCACACTCTTAGTAGCGTCTATCAGGCTGCCACTCTATTCGATTGACCGGAGAAAGAAAACAGCGGCGCACGGAAAGAAAAAGCTGGCAGCTATTCCGAGGCGCCGAGCGGGAGGAAGTATTGCGTGCCCTTGACGGGATCCTGAAGACGGCGGAGAAGCTGCTGAAGATCTTCGCTGCGCTCGACGAAATCAATCTCCGAAGTATTGATCACCAGCAAATCCGACTTAGCGTAGCGAAAAAAGAAATGCTCGTAGGCGCGCGCCACTTCCTCGATGTACTCCAACGAAATCTGCGTTTCCTCGCGGGACGCTTTTTTCGCGATGCGCGCGCGCAGCACTTCGGGTTTGGCCTGCAGATAAATCACCAGATCGGGAGCCGGAATATCCGCGGTCATGGCTTCGTAGTAGCGCTCGTAGAGTTTCAGCTCTTCATCATTCAGATTCAGGTTCGCGAAGATGCGGTCTTTCTCCATCAAAAAGTCTGACAGCACCGGCCCGGGAACCTCCACCGCCAGCGCCTCACGCACCCGCTTCTGGCGCTCCATCAAGAAATATATCTGCGCGCGAAACGCCGAGCCCGGCTTTTCCTTGTAAAAGTCGGCGAGAAAGGGGTTGTCTTCACAATCGTAAATCCGCCGCGCGTGGAGCCGCTCGGCAAGAATCTTCGCGAGGGTAGTCTTGCCGACGCGCAACGGTCCTTCGATGACGATGAACCGAGGCGCCTGCGGGCCCCTCTGTGGAATGGGGGCGCGCTTGGCCGAGGACGATTCGTGGGCCATTGTTAATTGTGCCCCGGCTGGCCGGGGCCAACTTGCGGCGATTATAACAGAGTCGTCCTCGATGCAGAGGCAGAGAAGCATCTCTCGGCCAGCTCCCCTCGCCGGGCTCCCTTCGAAGCTTGAGGTAAAAAGCGCAACCTGGTTGAGCAAGACAAGCACTCCCGCCTTTGAAATTTACCTGGATTAGATGGCAAGACGTTGCCGAAAATGTGAAAACTTTTTCATTTCCTCGCATGGTACGAGTGTCCCAAAGAGAGACAGACCAAAGGTCTAGGCCGGGGTACTAATAAGAATGTGACCAATGGGCCAGTGCTGCCTGACCTTTAGACCAGTATATTCTCAGTTGTCTCAAGTGGGGACCGATTTGCAAGGCAAGTGGCGGCGGAGGTGAATTATGTTGCTGGCGGCATTTCTTCTCCTGTGTCCTCTTCCGCAGATGGGGGACACGCCAAATGCAGTTTCCGACGTGCCAGCGACGGCTATCAGCAGCCAGCAAAAGGATTCTTCGCTCTTCTCGGATATGCCTTCCGCGCCCCAGCCCAAGACAAAAACGGATGTAGAGGAAGCATCCAATTCAAACTCCGCACCCTTGGTGAACACTTCTGCTGTTCCGGCCGCCCTCGTCCTGCCTTCTGCTGAGCCGATCCTTCCGCGTTCGGCCGGAGCTCCCGCGCCACCGGCCAAGGCCGCTTTCTTTCGCACCTCCGAAACCCGCCCACAGCGAAGAGTGTGGTACGCGCTGACGTTCGCCGGGCACGGCGCAGCGGCATTCGATGCCTGGTCCACGCGTCGCGCAATCTCGGGCAATTATGGAACGGAGTCGAACCCTCTGCTGCGGCCCTTCGCGCACTCCGGCGCACTGTACGCGGCTACACAGGTTAGCCCCGCGCTTATGAATTATCTCGGTCGGCGCATGATGGCGAGCCAGCACCGCTGGGTCCGGAAGATGTGGTGGCTGCCGCAAACGGCGGGCACGGGAATGTCGCTGGCTGCTGGCGTACACAACGTCGGCGTTGTGCCTTAAGATCTTCCTACAGGAAAAAGCAAAAGGTCCCGGTGAGAGCACTTTCACCGGGACTTCTTGCTTTCAGAAACCCGCGTCGCAGTTCCTGTGTTTACTTCCCCCTGTGCTGTTCGAACCAGCCGGCGATATACAGCATCTTGGCCACATGGTGGCTGGGGCGCCGGGCGATTCCGTGAGGCTCTTCAGGGACCCGCACGAAAACTGTTTCCACATTCAGCAGCTTCAGCGCCGAATAGAATTGCTCGGCTTCCGAGATCGGCGTGCGGTAGTCCGCTTCGCCGGTCATCACCAGCGTCGGCGTTTTCACTTTGCTCACCAGATTCGTCAGCGAGCGCTGCATGTAGTGATCGGTGTTGTCCCACGGCATGCCGGGAAACCAGTATTTCGTGATGAACGGAATATCCGAAGTGAGCGCAAAGCTGTACCAGTTGATGACCGGATACAGCGATGCCGCCGCACGGAATCGCTCGGTGTGCTCGATCGTCCAGCAGGTCAGCACCCCACCGCCGCTGCCCCCGGTCACAAATAAATTGTTGGTGTCGATGTAGCCTTTAGCGACGATCACGTCCACACCGCTGTTTAAATCTTCGAAATCGTCTCCGGGATAAGCGTGGTGAATGAGATTGCCGAATTCTTCGCCGTAGCTGGTGCTGCCGCGTGGATTTGTATAGAGCACGACGTAGCCCATCGCCGCGTACACCTGCATCTCGAAATCGAAGCGGTCACCGTAGTCGGCAAAAGGCCCGCCGTGAATTTGCAGGATGAGCGGATATTTTTTCGCTGGATCAAAGTCCGGGGGATGGACAATCCAGCCCTCGATCTTGTGCTTGTCCTTGGAGGAGTCGTACCAGATCTCCTCGACATGACCGGGTTTCTTCTGCTCCAGCAATTCCTGGTTGAGAGAGGTGAGCACTTTCAGCGCGCCCCGGTCGTAGATGGCGATATCGCCGGGATTGTCCGTGCGGCCGGTAGTGAACGCAATCATGCCGTTGCGCGCAAGCGAAAAGGTGCCGCTGCCTCCCGCGCCCGTCGTGGAGGCCACATGCTCCGCAATTTTCTTAAAGGTTCCATCCGTCGAATAGAAGCCGATCTTCGTGTCGCCCTGCTCGTCGTACTGAAAATAGACGCCGCTGTTGTCCGCGGCCCACAGCGGATTCTGGACATCACGGTCCAGCTTGTCCGAGAGAGAATGCGAACCGCTCCCATCGCGATTCATCAGGTACAGTTTTGTCGTTTGGAAGCCTTGATAGCGGTCATCAAAGCCGGTGTAGGCGATCCACTTGTTATTCGGCGATGCCACTGGTGAATTGTCCGGGCCCTTGCGGTTGGTCAGCGCGCGCAATGAACCGTCGGCGGCGCTGAATTCGTAAACCTCGTCATCGAAATACTCGTGCTCGGATTCCGGGTGCCGGTTCACCGAGACGATCAAGTACTTGCCGTCCGGCGTCCAGGCGGCAAGATTTGGACTGAACTCGTCGCCGCCATTCGGAAAATTCCCGTTGGTAACCTGCCGCGGTGCGCCGCCATCCGCCGGGACAACAAAAATCTGCCGGTATCCAGGCTTCAGATACCCCGCACCGTTGAAGCGATAGACCAGACGGTCGTAGGCCGCGGGCGGGTCCGCCCATTTTGCTCCCGCGGGAGCTGCCGGCAAATCGGCGATGTGCGGCCCTTTGCCTGGAACGAACGCGGAAAAAGAAATCATCTTTCCATCGGGCGACCACGCGATCGCATCGGGCGCCTGTTCGAGATTGGTGATCCGCGCCGTCTGCCCGGTATCCAGCCAGCGCACATAAATCTGCTGCTTCCCGTCCGCATCGGAAAGATAAGCGATGCGCGCGCCGTCCGGCGACCAGCGTGGTGAAGCGTCGCCCCGGTTCCCTGTCGTGAGCGGCCGGTGCTCCGTCCCGTCCGAATTGATGATCCAGAGATTTGTGTAGCGCCGGTCGGTCATGGGGTCCGCAAACCGCCGCACATAGACAATTTTCTTTCCATCGGGAGAAATCTGCGGGTCCGCGGCGATCTGCAGTTGAAACTCATCCATCGCCGTAAGTTTGTGCGCACTGTCTTGCGCCCGAACTCCACTCGGCGCGGCCAAAAATAACGCGGCGGCGATCGCCAGTGCAGCCATTGCGTGCTTCATACGATGAATCCTCCTCATTCTGCTTTGGCGCGAGTTAACACTCCCTCCTCGAGCCTGTCAAGCCGGTACTGTCCACTCTGTGTGACAAACTCGATTTCTCGACATCACTCCGCGAGTCAGCAGTCACGATTCGCATTCTCCTGCTATCCTCTTTTCCGGAGGCCGCATGCAAACCGCAACCGTGAAATGGATTGGCGAACAAAAATTCGTTGCCACCAGCCCTTCGGGTCACGCGGTCACGATCGATTCCGACCGCCAATCCAACAAAGCTCCCGGCCCGATGGAGCTGCTTCTCCTGGCGCTCGGCTCGTGCACCGCCACCGACGTCGTCATCATCCTGGAGAAAAAACGCCAGAAGCTCGAATCGCTCGAGGTCATCTGCTCCGGCGAGCGCGCCCCCGAGCTGCCCTCCGTGTGGACAAAGTTCGAAGTCTTCTACCGCCTCCGCGGCCGGCTTGACGAAACCGCCGTCAAACGAGCGATCGAGCTGAGCGAAGAAAAATATTGCTCCGTTTCCGCCACGCTCAAAAAATCCGCCACGCTTTCGTGGCGCTACGAGATTCTTCCGCCGGCGTCATGAGCCAGCACGTCAAGTCCACGCCAGCGTAGCGCCGCGAACCCTCGCTCCTTGTCACTTCACGCCGCCATCGCATAAACTCTCCTATCTCTTGCGTTGTTCACCGTTTCACCAGGGAGAGTTATGTCTCATCGCATCGCGGCAAAAATTACGGGTGTCGGCGGCTACGTTCCGCCCAAGGTGATGACCAACGCCGACCTCGAGAAAATGGTCGCGACCAACGACACCTGGATCCGCGAGCGCACCGGCATCCACCAGCGCCACGTGGTGGAAAATGGCATGGCGACCTCGCATCTTGCGACCGAAGCCGCCAGGGCCGTCCTCGCGCAAACCAAAACGGATCCCGCCGACATCGATCTCATTGTCCTCGCGAGCGTCACGCCGGACATGCTGTTTCCTGCAACCGCCTGCCTGGTGCAAGATCGCCTCGGAGCAAAGAAGGCCTGGGGCTTCGATCTTTCCGCGGCCTGTTCGGGATTTGCCTACGCTCTCACCGTCGGGGCGCAATTCGTTGGAGCGGGCACGCACAAGAAAGTTCTCGTCATCGGCAGCGACACCATGAGCTCCATCCTCGACTACAAGGATCGCGCCACGTGTGTCCTGTTTGGCGATGGAGCCGGCGCTGTCTTGCTCGAACCGTCCTCACCCGCCGACGGCATCATCGACTTCTCTCATGATATCGATGGTTCCGGCGGGCAATACCTGTATATGCCGGGCGGCGGCTCTCTTCATCCCGCGTCGCGCGAAACTCTCGAAAAAAATATGCACGTGGTGCATCAGGAAGGCTCGCAGGTTTTCAAATACGCTGTCCGGCGCATGGCAGAACTTTCTACTTCCCTTCTGGAACGAAACGGTTTCACGGGCAAGGATCTTTCCCTCATCGTGCCGCACCAGGCTAACCTGCGGATCATCCGCGCGATGCAGGAACGCATCGGCGTGGACGATTCCAAAGTGCTGGTGAATATCGATAAGTATGGAAACACGACGGCAGGAACAATCCCTCTCGGTTTGCGCGACGCCGTCGAACAGGGCCGCTTGCGCAAAGGCGATTTAGTGCTACTCATCGCCGTAGGCGCGGGCTACACGACAGGCGGTGTCCTGATGCGCTGGGCGTATTGAGGCGAAAACGACTGCAATTGGGGGAAGGGTTCCAGTGTTAGCAGGAACGGAGAGAAGCGGCGAGGGCCATATTGGCTTGCAAGCGGCGGTCGATCTGCACGGCAGCATAACGCGCGCAGATGGTGCGTTCCTGCTCGATCCATGTCGCGAGAGCAGGAATTCGGCTGGAGGCAAGAGCACTGAATCCGCCGATCACGCGATAGTACAGGCGGACAAGACCCAACCCGCCACGGTCGGGATTTAGATCTGGGGTCAGGTCGTGAAGGCCAGCAAGTTTCTCGAAGTCGCGACCCGTCAGGCTTCCGTTCTCGACGCGCGCCGCTGCCAGTACCCGGTCAGAGACGGGCTGAGCTGCAGCCCCTGCCAGCACCGCTCGCCAGTAGTAGAGCGCGAACTGGGTGAGAGCCACAATGGAGATCGCAAATAGCATGATGGAGAACATCCTTCAGCCTCACCATGAATTCTGCCAGAGGCCCATTCCCGAGCCAATAGCTCTGTGGTACCAGCGCGCTGATACCGGCAGGTATAACCCCTTGGAAACATTTGGTCCTCCTTCCCAGCTAGCCGCAATCTCTCGGTTCTTGCGTCAAGTCCGCACTTGCTCCATCCTCCCTGTTTTCAGTAAATTAGAGAGGAGACACCCTTCCCATGAAAGCCCCCTTGTTTGTCTGTGTTGCGGTTGTACTTGCTCTGGCTGGCGGCGCGGCCGCGCTTGGCCAATTCTCGCCCCAGGCCGACGATTGGCAGCGTGATCGCGCGGCCATTACTGGCGTCCTGACGGCCCAGCAGGAGGCCTGGAATCGCGGGGACGTGGACGCATTTCTTCAGGGGTACTGGCGTTCGCCGGAACTGACCTTCTCCGGCAGCGGCGGCATCGTGCGGGGGTGGGACGGAGTCTTGGCGCGGTACAAGGAGCACTACCCCAACCGTGAGGCCATCGGCAAACTCGAATTTTCCGCTCTCGAATTTCGTTTCTTGGGTTCTGACGCTGCGCTTGTCCTGGGACATTGGCACTTGGCCAGGCAAAGGGGAGACGTCGGTGGAGTTTTTTCGTTGGTACTCGAGCGCTTTCCGGAGGGATGGCGGATCATTCATGACCACACGAGCGAGGTCCCTTCGGGCCGCACACTCTGAAACATGAAGGAAGGATTTTTTTACCGGCGCTTGGCGCGGCCGATCCTCGACCTGCTGCGGCAGGGAGTCACGCCGGAAAAAATCGCGCTGAGTATCTCACTTGGCGCGGCGTTGGGAATTTTTCCGGCGCTCGGATGGACGACGGCGCTGTGTGTGATCGCTGCGCTTGCGTTGCGGCTGAATTTGCCCGCTATCCAGATCGTGAACTATTTCGTGTATCCCGCACAGATCGCGCTGTTGATTCCTTTTTTTCGGCTTGGCGAAAAACTATTCCGCGCGCCGCACTTGCCCATTTCCGTTCTGCAAATTCATGCGATGATTCGCGCCAATAGGTGGGCCGCGATCCGGCTGTTGTGGGCGACAACATGGCACGCGATTGTCGTGTGGTGCTTGATTGCGCCGGTATTTGTGGCCGTCGTGTACGCGATCCTTGCGCCGGCGCTGCGGCGCATCTTGCGTAAACAGACGCCGCAGGTTGCCGGCACGGCGTGATTCCTATTTATTGGAAAAGCCGTCGCACCGGGCTGGGGCACTGCGCTACAGGATGTCGAGGATTTCTTCGTAGCGCTTGAAAGGCGGAATCAAGTACGCGCCGGCGAGTTCGCTGCGCGACCAGGCGAGCATTTGCCGCGCCACCTCGAAACCACGGTCGCGCGCGGCGCTACCCGCCGCTTCCAGTAATTTGAGAAGGGACTCGGGAATCACAATTCCCGGCACTTCGTTGTTCAATCGCAATGCCTGCTTGTAGCTATTCAGCGGCCAGATTCCGATCATCACGGGAATCGGCGGCTTGCCACCGAGTTTTTTCAGAAATGCATGCCAGTGCTCGGGATCGAAGAGTGGCTGGGTCATTGCGAAATGCGCGCCGGCCTCGACTTTCGCGTTAAAGCGCTCGATTTCGCCGTCGAGATCGTCAGCGACAGGATTGACGGCGACGCCGATCGCGAAGTTTGTCGCGCCGCCGAGAGTTTTTCCGGCCCAGTCGGTACCCTGATTCAAGCGGTTGAGAACCTTGACGAGACCGACGGAGTCGACTTCATAGACGCCGCTGGTTTCCGGATAATCACCGACGGACGGTGGATCGCCAGTGATGGCCAGAACGTTGCGGACGCCACCAACGGTCCACGCGCCGAGGAGCATGGCTTGCAGGCCGATAATGTTGCAATCGCGCGTGGTGAGATGCGGAACCGTTTCGATGCCGCGGGCCTCCAGCGCACCTGCGGTTATGAGCGCGTCCATCCCAACGCGGGCCATTGTGCCGCTATTGATATCGATGGCGTCGACTTTGTTCGAAGCCATGATTTTGTCGACCTGCTCGAAGATGCGGTCGAGAGAAACGCCCTTCGGCGGATCGATTTCGACGCAGACCGTGAATTCTTTGGCCTGAAGTTTTTTCCAGAATTTGCTCTCGGGCTCGCGTTGGGTGACCGGAGCGGGTTTTGCCACGGTTTCGACGGAATGGGCGCGCGCTGCCGATTTCACAGGCCGAAGCGACTTCACGGCTTCGGCCATAGCGCGGATGTGCGCGGGCGTCGTGCCGCAGCAACCGCCGAGAATGCGCACGCCGAGCGCCGCAGCTTCACGTGCAAAGAGCGCGAAATATTCCGGCGAGGATCTTGGATAGACGATGCGGTCGCCTTCGCGCTTGGGGAAACCCGCGTTGGGCATGCCGCTGACGCGGATATCATCGATACCAGCGAGCTCCTGCAAGATGGGGAGGAGCGCTTGCGGGCCCAACGTGCAATTTGCGCCGATGACCTGGGCGTTTTTGTTTTTTAGTTGCGCGGCGGCATCGGTGGGGCGCACATCGCCGTGCGCCGTGCCTTCTTCGGAATACGTGAGCTGCGCGATGATGGGCAGACCCGAAAAAGAGCGGATCGCGTCGATGGCGATGAGCAATTCGTCAAGGTAGGAGAATGTTTCGAGGCAGTAGAGATCGACGCCGCGCTCTTCGAGGGCGAGCGCCTGTTCGAGGAAAATATCCTGTATTTCATCCGGTGAAGGGTGGCGCGACTGCACGCCGAGGCCAAGAGGGCCGATGGAGCCGGCGATGAGAACTTCGCGTGAGGCCGCTTCGCGCGCTTCGCGCGCGATTTTCACGCCGCGGCTGTTGAGGCGCTGCACTTCGTCAGCGAGGCCGTGTGGAGCGAGCTTGAAACGGCTGGCGCCGAAAGTATTGGTCTCGATGATCTGGGCGCCAGCTTCGATATAGGCCTGGTGCACGCGGAAGACCGCTTCGGGCTCGGTGGCGTTCAGTTCATCAAAGCAGCGCTGTGAGCCCACGGCTTCGTGGAGCATCGAGCCCATCGCGCCATCCGCGATGAGGATTGCGTCTTTCAAGCGCTCATTAAAATCGAGAATTTTCAAATTTACCCAGCCCTGTCTCGTGAAATTGTATCGTGGGACGGCCGCTCAGCGCTTTTGTTCCATGAGGCTCGCAACGGTGCTCATCAAATCGTACTTGGTGAGGATCTCGAAGCGCGCGTCGCCCATCTCGACGAAGACTGCGGGATTTTCGTGGCTGAGAATGTACGTGACGCGCTCCACGGGTGACGATCCGGGAATTCGCGGGAGCGGCTTGCTCATGACCTCGCGCACGACGAGCTTTCGGAGGTCCTTGCCCTGCAGCGCGAGGTTGAGGATCTGGTCTTCGTAGATGGTGCCGACAGGAAGGTTTTCTTCGAAGACCGGGATCTGCGAAATGTCCTGCTCCTGCATGGTCTTCAGCGCGTGGAAGACAGTTTGATAGGGCCGCGCAACGACCAGCTCGCGAACTTTTCCAGCTTTATGCTTGGCGTTGACGACTTCCGCGGCGGTGATGGCGACGGCGGCATCGACGTAGCCGCGCTCGCGCATCCATTCATCATTGTAAACTTTGCTGAGATAGCGCATGCCGGTATCCGGGAGAAGCGCAACGACGAAATCGCCGGGTCCCAGATCTTTCGCAAGCCGCAAGGCCGCGGAGATGCAGCCGCCGCCGGAGCCACCGGTGAACAGGCCTTCCAGCTTCGCGAGGCGGCGCGCAACGACGAAGCATTCCTCGTCGTTGACCTGAATCACGTCGTCGACAATCTTCAAGTTCATAGTGGCCGGGAAAAAGTCTTCGCCGATGCCTTCGACGACATAGGTCTTGGCCTTGATGGTTTCTCCGCGTTTGACAAAGTCGTAAAAGAGCGAACCGTAAGGGTCCACGCCGATAATCTTGACGCTGGGATTTTTTTCTTTCAGATATTTTCCGACGCCGCTGATCGTCCCGCCGGTGCCCATGCCGCAGACAAAGTGAGTGATTTTGCCTTCGCTGTCTTCCCAAATTTCCGGGCCGGTGGTGCGGTAGTGTGCTTCGGGATTCATGGGATTGTCGTACTGATTCGGGTAGTAAGAATTGGGAATCTCGCGGGCGAGCTTTTTCGCGACGGAATAGTAGCTCCGCGGGTCTTCCGGCTCAACGGCAGTGGGGCAAACAATGACTTCGGCGCCGAGAGCCTTGAGGAGATCGACTTTTTCCTTGGACTGTTTGTCCGTGGTCGTGAAAACGCACTTGTAGCCGCGCACGGCGGCCACCAGAGCGAGTCCCATGCCGGTATTGCCGGAGGTGCCTTCGATGATCGTGCCGCCGGATTTGAGCAGGCCCTTCTTTTCGGCGTCGTCGATCATGGTGATGCCGATGCGGTCCTTCACCGAACCACCCGGATTGGTGAATTCCGCTTTGACGTAAATCTTCGGCTTGAGGCCCTGATTGATGCGGTTCAAACGCACCAGCGGCGTGTGTCCGACCGCTTCCAGAATGTTGTTGCATTTCATATCGTGATCTCGGGCCAAGGCGAGACGTCACGCACACGCTTGCCCCTGTGCCATAATTCTTCCAGTTTAGCACGCAGCTTCGTGATGACGTAGCGGCGAGAGGCGAAGGAGATACAGATGGCACGCCAGAACATATCGAGCGGGGCCCCGTGGGAGCCGATCGTGGGCTACTCGAGGGCTGTGCGCATCGGGAATTTCATTAGCGTATCGGGGACAACCGCGACCGGGCCGGACGGAAAGATTGTCGGCGTGGGGGATGTGCACGCGCAAACAGTGCAGACGATTAAGAACATCGAAGCGGCGCTGGCGAAGGCCGGAGCGAGCTTGAAAGACGTGGTGCGGACGCGGATTTTTGTGACTAATATTGCGGAATGGGAGAAAGTCGGGCGAGCACACGGGGAATATTTCGGCACAATTCGCCCGGCAACGAGCATGGTGGAAGTGAGTAAGCTGATTTCGCTGGAGATGATGGTGGAGATTGAAGCGGATGCGGTGCTTGAGGAGTAGCGCTGGCCTCTGGCCGGCAAAGTAACCCAGCATGGAAGCAAAGAGCCGGCGGGACGCCGGCGCTACCTGAGAAACGATATGAGCTCGGCACTCTACGACAGTTTCATTGCGGACTATTACGATGCGTCTCCGGTGGTAGCCGGACGGACGCAGGATGTCGCATTTTATAAAAGTGCCGCGCGTGAATTTGGTGATCCAATTCTCGAGCTGGGCTGCGGGACGGGGCGCGTGACGATGGCGCTGGCGGAAGAGGGGTACCGGGTCACGGGGCTCGATCTTTCCGAGCGCATGCTTGAGCGCGCGACCGAGAAGAGGGCTGCGCTCGTCACGGAAGCGCGTGAGCGCGCGCACTTTGTGCAGGGTGACATGACGGGGTTCGACGTGGGCGAGAAATTTCGCCTGATCATCATCCCCTTCCGCCCGTTTCAACACCTCATCGAAACACATCAGCAGGTCAATTGCCTGTTGTGCGCGCGCAAGCATCTCGCGCCCCATGGACGCCTGATCGTGGATTTTTTTCAGACGGATGCGCGGCGCATGCACGATCCCGCGTTCCACGAGGAACAATTTGTCGCGGAGTACGAAATGTCCGGAGGGCGGCGCGTCAGACTCACGGAGCGTGTTGTCGCGTTTCATCGCGCGGAACAGTGTAATGACGTGGAGATGATTTACGCGGTGACGCATCCCGACGGCCGGAAGGAGCGGCTCGTTCTCGCCTTCACGGTGCGATTTTTTTTCCGGTACGAAGTCGAGCACTTGCTTGCGCGCTGCGGGTTCGTTGTGAACATGGTGTATGGCGATTTTGACCGCTCCGAGCTGCGGGATGATTCGCCGGAGATGATTTTCGTCGCGGAAGCCGTGTGAGGTTGTGGGCGCACACGCCGCGGCGTGTGCGCCCACAAAGAAAACCCGAGAATTACCAGCGGGCACGAACGCGATACTTCAAGACGGACGTGCCGTTCTTGTCGACGGGCAAGCTGAACTGTGCCGCGAAGGCCGCCGTCTTCGTGAATTTGTAACTCGAAGAGAGCATCTCCCAATCCCCGCCGATGGGCTCGTTCACCTGAACGGTGATGGGCGAATCCTTGTGGTTTCGCAGGGTGATCTCAAACTCCATCTCCCAGACGTGGTTGTCAATGCGCTTGTAGTCGGTCTGCTTGCGCTCGGCGATAACGTCGAAGGCGTTGCCGATGTGGATGGTGACGTCTTCATCCTTCGGCGTGTGGTCTATGTGATCTTCGCCGACGAAGAGTACGCCGCCTTTTGAGTCTTTCTGGTACACGCGAACGTTGCCCGCGGGCAGCGGCATGCCGAGACCGGCTTTTTCTTCATTCTTGAATTTGTAATAGACCATGACGGGGTCTTTGACAGGCGCGCCTGGATTTTGCGCGTTGTGGTAGTAAAAATTCTGCCCATTGACGATGAAAAGCTTCTGGACTGGCACGCCGGTGCCCTGGAGCAAGCTGATCTGCTTGGTTTCTTTGTCTTCGACGGAAGTGCGCCGGCCGAGGGTGTAGAGGTGATACTCGGAGAAGTTTTCCTGCTGGAATTGCGGCACCGCTGCTCTACTCATAGACATTACTTTATCCATTCCGCCAATTACCCCGCCCTGTGGAATTCGATTTAAATCGCCGGCGACAAGCTGCAGGCGCGCGTTGCGAAACGCCGTGCCGCTGTTGTTGATGAGCGTCACCCAACCGTCGAGGTCGGCGGCTTTCTCATCGCGGCCGACGGTCAGGACGTAGTCGGCGTTCCAGGAAAGATTGGAGGCAAGGTACGAAGCCTCGATCTGCTGCTTGCGTGCGCCGGAATTTTCGAGCGACATGAGCAACGTAGGGCGCTCGAATAGATTTGCAGGCACTTCGGGAAAGCGGTAGCTCTCGGCAAACATGCCTGTGACGATGTCGTTGCCGATCTTCCATACGGGGCCGTTATTGTCCGCCAGCAGCGTGGCTTTGACTTCTTCGTGTTTTGTTGTGCCGCTGTCCTGGTAGGAGCGGACGAGCGTCACTTCTTTGCCGACATATTTGTGCAGGAGTTTTGCGGGCTCGAGGAGGTCGTATTCGTAGTTCTGTTCAATGACGCCGAGCTTTTCGGGGTCGGTGAGCGAGCGGAAATGTACCGTGGCTGGATTCACGGTTGCGGCGATGTCCATGAACTTGAGCCGGAAGGCGCCGCTGGGCAACCCCAACTGGCGGACATCGCGCACGAGCGCAATGTTGGAGTTGTAGACGGTCACCGCGAGGTCGGTCTGATCACTCAAGCTGGAGGCCTGATCGGCGGACGCCGGGCGGGCAGAATCTTTCTCTTGCGCGGCATAAACCAAGTGCGTGCGGTATAGCGGGTAGAGCAGAGCCGCTCCAGCAAACATCGCGATGGCCACTGCCAAACTCCACCCCAAACGATTTCCAAGCCTGGAAGCTGAACTCTTCATGGTCGTCACCTCACTCTGATTTTACCTTCACACTTAGAACGGAGCGGGCTGAAAATCTTGCACAGCAAAGTACAGACTGAATTCTGTGTAAGCTTTCACTGACCGGAGATTTGCGTCCAGGTGAGGCCGCCATCGGCGGTTTGGAAACTGTGCCGGCGAGACATATCCCACACCGTGGCGTGCAGCGCGTCTGAGGCCCGAATCAAGCCGAGGTTTTGCGAAATGGGGGAAACAACAGGCAGCCAATGCGTACCGCCATCAGCGGTGCGAAGAATCGTGCCTCCGATACCGATGACCCAGCAAACCTGTTCCGACGGCGAAGAGCCCAGGAAAAGATCGGTGGTTGTGCCGCTGGTCTGCGGTGTCCAAGTGAGTCCGCTATCGATGGAAAGCTCGATAAGCCCGGCTGCTCCCAATCGCCAAATCACTTTGCCACCCGGCGCGGGAACCGGGCGAGGGGAACGGCTCTTCGCCATGCGGAAAGCAGATGCATCCCGCGACCCCGCAGAAAGTTCCAACGTTTCGACAGCGGCGGGCGGCGGGGCCGCAGACGCGGCCTTACTCGCCGGCACTGACTTTGTTTCCATTTGAGGAAAAGGGCCTGGTCCCGGTGCGCCCCCAACTGGCTTTGGGGTAGAGGTTTGCAACTGAACGAGATTGTCTACTCCTCGCTGCTGCATCGGAAGCTCTTCAGTCTGCTTCGATTTCGAAGCACCCGCTACGTCGCCGACACCGGTCGATTCCGTCACGGCCACATGGGCCTGTGCGACAGTATTCAGATCCGCGTCTTTTCGATCTGACTTCGCGAAGGCGCCTTCGGGAGACGCTGGGACTACTTTCGCTGCCAACTCGGCTTTGCGATTCTGAAGAACGCCGGAAGCGGCCGCGCGGTTGTCGGTTGCCGTAGTTGCCTTGGAAGAAGGGGCAAGCTTTTCGGCATTTTCGCGGTCTACGGTCGCGGTCGTTTCAACCGGCGGCGCAGACGGACGATTCTCGGCGACCTCAATCTTTGCAGGCTGCATCACTTTGGCCGGCTGCTTTTCGTGCACAGCAACCCACACCAGCAAACCCGCGGCGAGTGCGCCCGCAGGCGCGAGCCAGCGCCAGTGCGCGGCGCGCTGCTGCTTCGGACTTCGCGGCAAAGAAACCACGGCAGCCGTTTTCTTTGTCTTCACGGGCGGCGGAGCCGCAGGCACTGGCGCGGCTGCCACGGGCGCCTCTTCCGCAACATAGACTGCCTCAAACAGGTTTGCGCCTTCGACAGCTGCGTTTTGATGCTGGTCCGCGCCCGATGGAATTTCTTCCGTCGCTTCCAGTTGCGCGAGTATCTCCTGGCAGCTCACACATGCGGCC
The DNA here is from genome assembly GCA_035544995.1 of Candidatus Acidiferrum sp. Classification (GTDB taxonomy): domain Bacteria; phylum Acidobacteriota; class Terriglobia; order Acidiferrales; family UBA7541; genus Acidiferrum. The sequence goes on along the minus strand of DASZZI010000038.1, from coordinate 9,225 downwards.
ATGTGCTGCTCCCAGGTATTCACTTCAGCCGGAGTGAGCGAGCGCTCGTGATACGCCGCCAGCGTTTCAGCGTCGGGACACGCGGCCGCCGCTGCATTCGCACGCAGACGGCGGGCGAGCGCTTTTTCGAAGCTCCGTTCGCGGTCGTCAAGCGCCATGGGCGTCACCATCCTTAGAACGGCTCTGCGCCGCCTTCTTGCAGCGCGCGGTCATGGTTTCCGCCTTCCTGCCGCAGGGCCTTGCGAGCTGCGCCGAGGAAGCAGCGCATCCAAATCGACCGGGGCGTCTCTCGCGGCGTATTCGAAACATAAGGCAATTTCTGCGTCGCTGAAGCCCGGCTCGGCGGCAAAACAGTTGGCAGGGGCCCGGCCTTCGCGAAGCGTCTCTTCCACGATGCGCCGAAGATCGCGCCGGATGCGCTCCAAGTTGCGCGAGACGCTGGACTCATGTTCACCGAGACGCCGGCCGATATCCGCAAGGGTTTGTTCCTCGGCGTAATACAAGCGGAGGCGCTCGGAATCCGGGGGATCGAGGCGCGCCAGTGCGGCATCCAGCGCGCGGCGGAAGATTTCCATGTAGCGCTCGCGATGCGGATCGTCGGGCGACTCCAGGGACAAGCCGGGACGCAATCCGAATTTTTCGCGCCCGGCCTCGCCGTCGTCCAATGAAGTAAAACGCCGGCCCACGCGAACGGCATCGATGTGCCGCTGGGCAAGCACTGCCCGCAACCAGGTCTTCAGCGAACTCCGGCCATGAAAATAACGGAAGAGCGAATGTTCACCGGTCTTGCCATCGGCAAGCCCGTAAAGTTCTGCGAAGAGTGAATCCGCCAGTTCGCAGGCTTCCGGAGAACCCGCTCGGCAGCGCAGCACCGTGGAAGCAGCGGCTCGCAAATAGCTGCGATAGGCGGCGACGAAATGCTCCCAGGCCGCCTCGCATCCCGCGGCGCACGCAGCAGCAAGGGCCAGATCCTCGAGGTGCAGCGCGGCGAGGTACTCTTCAAGTTTTGCGGGCGTTATGCTTCCGCCGGAAAAGCGTTTCTGGACGCTGCGGGCGAGGGCGGCGGCAAAACGCTCCCGTGCGAGGCCCCAGCGCGAGGCGGACGACTGCGCATATAGCGAGGCAACCAGCGCAGCGCGTTCGGCGAGCAGTCTTGCGGGATCGGCGGGCTCTCGATTACCGGAATGCTCTGCTGGGTGTGTACTCATTTTCTACAAGCCACGCCAGACCCCACCCTGGAACCAACGCCGGGCTTATGGGGTGCATCCTAAAGCATAAGCCTATTGGCGGAAAGGGGCGTGCAAAACTGGCGCCGTCCACCCGGGTTTGCGGTATCCTATGCAGGTTGCCCGCCCACCTAGCAACCCAAGCCGCCTGCCGGGGTTAAAATTATCCGGTGTGCAAGCAGGCGTCCACAGGAACAGTAGCGACTACGCGACGATAGTACGAAAGTCCTATTCGGATACCTTCAACCCCGTCAGTACTCTGGCACTGCTGATATGCACTTCCTGCTTTTCTCGCGAACTTGGGAGCATTACTCCTTTTTGATTCCCCACTGTTCGCGCGACGGAATCTTTATCGAGGCGGCCCGCGGATGACGACCATGATTGCAGATCCACCACCGAGCACGACTCGGCTGGGCGTAGGCTTCGACGCGAACCGCCGCAGTTCGCCTAATCCGGAGGCGTGGAAGAAGGCCATCGGAACGAAATCCATTCCGGCGCGCTTGGAACTGCTGCCGGAAGCCACATCCCGCTGGGACCGCATGGGCGTCAGCGCCAGCGTGCAGATTGCGCTTCTCCTTTTCTTCCTGTTGATCCCGCTCTTGTATCCCGACAAGATCAAGGTGGCGCTGAACCTGCAAATCGTTCCACTGGCGTCACCCGTTATCGAAGTACCAGTGGCCCCACCTCCCCCAAAGATCAAGCCGAGGGTTCAGCCGCCCGCGCCCAAGCCAGACGTTGTGGAACCGGTGAAGCTCAACCCGAAGCAGCCGCACATTTTCATGCAGCCCAAGGCGCTCCAGCCAAAGATCGCAAAGGTCGACGCGAAAGCGCCGGAGTTGAATCCCGTTTTTGAGGCCGCGAAGATGGAAACGCCGGCGAATCAGCCGAAGCGGCCGAAAGAGGAAGTGAAGGTAGGAAACTTGTCCAGCGGCAGCGCAGCGCCGGCGACGGTTAACCTTGCGGTTCAGAAAGTGCAGACCGGCGGATTTGGTGAGGTGAACGGTCTGCCAGGCAAAGGCAATCCCAACAAGATGACGAATGTCAATCGCCAGGGCTTGCCAGCGCTTCCCGGTGGTCCCGGCTACGGCAACGGCACGGGCGGCGACAAGGGCGTCCGCGGAACTGTGGCAAGCACGGGATTTGGGAACGGCACAGCCATTCCACCTCCGAGCGGGAAGCATGGCACCGTGCAGAGGAGCGGCTTTGGCGATCAGACCGTAGCCGATGCGCCAAAGAAAAAGGCCGCCTCCGCGGAAAGCGCGACGACCCCTGTTGACATCCTGGACAAGCCCCGCCCCGAATACACGGCGGAAGGTCGTAGACTAAAACTGGAAGGCGACGTGGTTATTGACCTGGTATTTCTGGCCGACGGCACCGTCCAGGTGAACCGCGTCCTTAGCGGACTCGGGCACGGGCTCGATGAGTCTGCGACCCATGCGGCCCAGCAAATTAAGTTCAAGCCTGCAAAACGCGATGGCCAGCCGGTGGATTTTCCGGCGCGCGTGCGGATTGAATTCCGCCTGGCCTACTGAGGGAGAAGGAACATGCGCAAGTTTGTTTGGGGAATCCTCGCGCTCGTGTGGTGCGGGACGGGAACGATTGCCGCCGCAGCGGCGCCCGAGCCGGCTGACCAGCCGAAGACGATGGATCAGGTCGTCGATCGCGTCGTCACCAACGAAAACCGCTTGAACCAGCAGATCCGGCAGTATTCACCGCTGGTCGAGACTTACATCCAAAACTTGAAGCTCGATAAGGACCTGGGTTACGTGCCCGCGGGCGACAGATATTTCCTCGGACGCGCCGATTTCCATAAGGGCGTCGAGCTCGTTTCCCTCAGTGAGACGCAGACCAAGGGCAAGAAGATCCTCGGCTCGGTCGGCAACTTCTTTTCGTTCGCGATGCAATTTCTGCCCGATGGCTTCCTGCAGATGATCTTCCTGGACACGAGCGCATTCGACCGGCAGCACTACAAGTTCGATTACGTGCGCCGCGAATTCCTGGGCGAAGTGCGCTGCCTGGTGTTTGACGTGACGCCGCTGGAAAAATCCGGCAAGGGACGCTTCCTGGGGCGCATCTGGGTCGAAGACCAGGATTTCAACATCGTGCGCTTCAACGGCGGTTACACCGGCGGCGGCCATTCGAGTTACTACTTCCATTTCGATAGCTGGCGCACGAATGTTCAGGCGGGATTGTGGATGCCGTCGTTCGTATACAGCGAAGAAAGAGAACTGCACTACGCCGCAGGGAAGAAACTGGACTTCAAGGCGCAAACGCGTTTGTGGGGCTATAACCTGGGCCACTCCGCGCAGGAGCAAGAACTGAGCAAGATTCTCGTGGAAACGCCCGTTCAGGATGACACGAAAACCGCCAACGATCTGACTCCCGTGCAAGCCCAGCGCTCTTGGGACCGTCAAGCTGAAGAAAATGTCGCCGACCGTTTGGAGCGAATCGGACTGATGGCTCCGAAGGGGGATGTCGACAAGGTTCTGGAAACGGTGGTCAACAACCTTGAAGTCACAAATAATCTCGACATCGATCCGGAAGTGCGCTGCCGCGTGCTGATGACGACTACGCTGGAGTCCTTTACACTGGGCCACACGATCGTCCTGAGCCGCGGATTGATTGACGTGCTGCCCGACGAAGCCAGCCTGGCTACGGTGATCGCCCACGAGCTGGGCCACGTGGTTCTCGGCCATCGCATGGACTCCAACTACGCCTTCTTCGACCAATTGCTGGTCGAAGACAAAGACACGTTTCGGCATTTCTACTTTGCGCGCACCCCGGCGGAAGAGCAGGCCGCCAGCGCCAAAGGATTTCAGTTTCTGAACAATTCTCCGTATAAGAACCAGCTTGGCAATGCGGGCCTGTTCCTCGCGGCGCTGCAATCCCGCCAGAAAGAGATACCGAACCTGATCAGCGCGCACCTGGGTGATCGAGTTCGTGTGATTGCCGACCTGAAAACGGCGGCGCCGGCGGATGCCAAGCCGAATCCCCAGATGCTCGCGGCACTGCCGATCGGCGGACGCGTGAAGCTGGACCCGTGGTTTGACAAGCTCGACCTGATCAAGAGTAAGCCCATCGGCGCCATCGCCGAACGCGAGAAGATGCCGTTCGAGGTAACACCGTTCATGCCTTATCTGACGCGATTCGGCAGTGAAGCTGTTAAGCCGATCGCTGCCAGCGCCGCCGCGCCTGCGGACCAGAAGCAGGGCGACGCGCCGAGCAAGCCTCAATAACGAATCGTTTGCATTTATAGTTACTTCGGCCCGGTGAACTAGGTTCACCGGGCCGTTTTCTTCCTTGCTGCCATGCCAAGCAGCATCCGGCATTACTTGTTCTGGTGTCCCGAAGCCAGCTCCCGGATGAGTTGATAATTAAACTCGACCCCTTCATAGAAGGAACTTGCGAGGACACGTTCGTCTCGTCCATGCGCCCGCACGTCGTCGGAATCAAGGAAGACGCCCGAAAATACATAAGCCGGTATGCCGCCAAGGCGCAAATAGGTGGAATCCGAAGCGCCCTGAGACATGTCCGGAATAACGGGAACTCCGGGCCACATTTTTGTGGTGATTTTTTCGACCGCGCTCATCATCTCCGCACTCAGAGGAGAGGGTGGCACGCTGACGGGAACGATAACGCTGCCATCCGCCGTGTGTTGGTCGACGAATCGCACGCTGACCTGCGGATCGGCAATCACGCGCATCAGTGTCTGTCTTACCTCCTCCGGCTCTTCTCCGGGAAAAATACGGCAGTTCACGTTGGCGCGGGCGGCTTGGGGCAGCGCGTTCGGAGCGTGCCCCCCGGAAAGCATCGTGGCCACGCAGGTTGTCCTTAGGATGGAATTGTAATTGGGATCCTCGGAGAGACGTTCGACGGCTTGAGGGTCAGGCGGGATTTTCGTGACCGCCACCAAATCGGCTGAGCGCTGTCCCTCCGCCCTGCGGGCGGAATATTCCAAATACTTCCGCGAAACGTCATTGAGTTTCAGCGGAAACGAAAAGGCCTGAAGCCGCGTCAGCGCCGCAGCGAGAGAGTAGATGGCATTGTCGTGCCTTGGAACTGAGCTGTGCCCACCCGGGTTGGTCGTTTCCAAAGTGAAATCTGCGTAGACCTTTTCGCTCACGTCGATGTTCAAGAGCGAGGGCCGGCCCTTCTCGGATTCAGCCAGGCCGTCTAAATTGATGCAATACTCTGCGTCGATCCAGTCCCGATGGTGTTTCACAAGCCACTCAATACCGTTGTAGTTTCCACCCTCTTCATCTGCGGTCAGCGCCACGATGAGATCGCGATCCGGCACGAAGCCTTCTTTTTTCAGCCGGATGAAATTGGCAACCAGGATCGCATCGCCTTCCTTCATGTCCTGAGTGCCGCGGCCGTAGAAATAACCCTCCTTTTCGATGAACTGAAAGGGATCGGTCGTCCAGTCTTCGCGTCTGGCTTCGACGACATCGAGGTGGCCAATGAACAGCACAGGCTTGTGTTTCCCTGTTCCGTGAAAACGCACGACGAGATTTTTCTTGCGCTCGTTGGGTCCGGCAACGATGACGTCTTTTTCGGAAAAGCCCGCGTCGCGCAGGCGCTTGGCCATCGCTTCCGCAGCCGTTGTCACATTGCCAACGGAATCGGTCGTATTGATCTCGATGAGGTGCTTAAGAATCTCCCGCGCGAGCTGTTTGGTTTCGTCTTTGCCCTGGGTACGGCCGGCGGGCACGAAGATTGCAAGTGCGCACAACGAGATGATCAAGTCTTTTCTTCGCAGCATTCTCTTCTCCTCGGTGCGGATCAATCTGTAGGCGGCGGTAAATTCTCCACTGGAACAGCCGGCGAAGCAAGGGCGCGGCGCAAGCACTCCGAGACATGCGAAAACGCGACAAAGAGCAAAATGAGGCCCAGGCCGGGGTCCAGCAGCAGCCGCACGAGGAACGCCGCGAACACCGCGATCCCGACAGCCTGCGGCTTCATGAGCGGCTTCTGCAGGCGCCAATTCACGAATCGCGCGATTTCCTGCGGCCACTTGAAAACCCAGTAGAAGTTGTAAAGGGGGAGGAAATGAAATCCGACGGCGCGGGCGGGCGAGATGGGGTGCTTCCATCCGCGGATGTTCGCTAGTACGACATGATATTGGTACACGCACACCATCCAATAAACGCCACCAACAAAAGCGGAGAGAAACAGATACAGCGGTGGAATGGTGAACCCGCCCTTCGCCAGTTCGGGATGCAGTACTACGGCCACAACTTCCGCAAGGATCGTCACGACGCCGAGAACGTAGCCAATCCACACTTGCGGCAACGCCGGAAGCGCGGCTGGCCGCGCTCCGCGCGCGGGATTGTCTCCATTCGAAAATCCCATGCGAGCCTCAAAAAACAGCCTTGCGAGCGTAGCGGTCTTGCGTCTCCTGCGTCAAACTCATGAGGCCGCGCATCCGGAAATGGAAAACAGCGAGTTGCTTCTCCTGCGAGAAGTTGCATAGACTGGCTGCGGTTCGCAAATCGGGAGGAGAAGAATGACATCCGCAAGGCGCCGCTTACTCTACATCGCTCTTGGTGCGACATTATTTTTGGCAGGAATCGCCGTGGGCAACGGACACGCGCGCAGCGTGGCCGCGCAGAACAGATTCGGCCAGCCGAAAACCGTTTTGCACGTTGTCGTGTACAAATGGAAGCCTACTGTCTCCGAGGCGGATCAACAGAAGACCATCGACGGCATCAGGACGCTGGCCGCAAAAATTCCCGGCATCAAAAATATCTGGCTGAAAACGCAGCGCAATCAGATACGGGACTTCAGCGGAGTGTACGCGATCGAGTTCACGAGCGCAGATGCCGCGGCTGATTACGCCGAAAGCAAAGTGCACGAAGCCTGGTCCAAACAGTGGCAGGAATTGCGCGAAACGAGCTTGTCCTTCCAGGTTTCGAATCCGTAAAGACAGTGCCGGCAAAGACTCAGGTCGCGCGGTCGATTTTGTACCGTCTACGGAAAATCGCATCCAGAGCGCTGTCGGGCAGCAGCCGCTTGAGCAATTTCACCTGCGTTGCAAGCCTCGTCACTGTATAACGCGGTTTTGGACGCGACGCTTCGATCGCTCCGAGCATGACACGGGCACAGCCCTCCGGCGTCGTTTCCGATCTCAAGCGGCTTTCTTTTGCGCTCGACCACAACGCCTCGTAAATCCGCGCGTAAGGACCATCTTTGATTTTTTCCATATAGGGTTTCGCAAGCTCCACCGCGGTGTTCTGGATATTCGTCACGATGTAGCCAGGCTGGATCAGCACCACGTCGATGCCGAAGGGATAGAGTTCCAGTCGAAGCGCGTTGCTCAACCCTTCGAGCGCGTGCTTGCTGCTGCTGTAGCCTCCCTGGGTCGGGGGCGTAACGAATCCAGAGACCGAACTCATCATCAAAATGCGTCCCCGCCGGCGTTCGCGCATATGCGGCAGGACCGCTTGGGTCACTCGCACGACGCCAAAGAAATTTGTTTCGAACTGGCGCCGCCAATCCTCCATGGTCATGTCTTCGACGGCAGCGACGTAGGAGAGACCGGCGTTGTTGATGAGCACATCGATCGCTCCGGCCTCGTCGAGAACAGCTTGCATGGCGCGCTGCACGGACGCGTCGTCGCAGACATCCATGTCCAGCGATTCGAGCGGCAGCTTTTTCTCACGGGCCAGCGCATCGAGCTGCGCTCTTTTTTCGGCGGAACGCCCCGCCGCGAAGACTCGGTAGCCGCGCTCGGCAAGTAACAATGCTGCCGCTCTGCCAATTCCATCTGTGCCACCGGTGATCAGGACCGATTTTGTTTGGGCGCTTTGCGCCATACTTCCCCCTTTGGTGTGGAAGCGTTATCCTACCTCGGCTCCGATTGGGAAACGGATCGCGTAGGTGCGAAGCGATAGTATAAGCGCGGGTCTCACGATGCGGCCACGCGGGTGCGTTCCGCAAAAAAATAGCGAGGCAATCATGACGATTCGACTCGAAAGAAAGAATGTGTCCGCGGTCCCGGGCGGAGTCGCGCGCCGCGCTTTCAGGTTGGTGGCCAGCGCCCTATTTCTGATGGCGAGTTTTGCCGCTCTGGCCGCGCGTGCCCAAAGCACTCCGGCCAATGACGAAGGCTACACAAAAAAGATCCGGGAATTCACCACCGAGCCGTTCTTCCTGACAAACCTCGTCGACCACTTACCCGCTTCGGCGACTGTGCCCACGCCGGAGAAAATCATCGGCCACATTGTCGGCGCGCCGGACACGCTCACCTATTCCAAAGACATTTACCGCTACTATCGCGAACTTGAGAAAGCCTCGCCGCGCGTTAAGGTCTTCAGCGTCGGCAAAAGCGAGGAAGGGCGCGAGTTTCTCCTCATTGCCGTGAGCGACGAAGCGAATATCGCACAGCTCGACCACCTCCGCGAAATCACCGCCAAGCTCGCCGACCCGCGCAAGATCACCGACGCGGAAGCACAACAGCTCGCCCGCACCGGCAAGCCCTTCTATTGGGCTTCGGGCTCGATCCACTCTCCGGAAAGCGGCTCGCCCGAAATGCTGATGGAGTTGGCCTACCGCCTGGCGGTCGAGGAAGCTCCCTTCATCCAAAACATCCGCAAAAACACAGTTTTTCTGATCACGCCGATCGTTGAAGTGGACGGTCACGACCGCATGGTGGACTCGGCAAACTACAAGAAGGCGAATCCGGACAAACCCCAGCCCGACCTCGTCTACTGGGGGCACTACGTGCAGCACGACAATAACCGTGACGGAATTGCCATGGCGCTGAAGCTCTCGCAGACGATGATGCAGAATTTCTTCCATTGGCATCCCCAGGTGCTCCACGACTTGCACGAGTCCATCCCCTACCTCTACATCTCCACGGGCACGGGGCCGTACAACGCGTGGCTCGACCCCATCGTCGTCAGTGAATGGCAGAAGATGGCCTACTACGAAGTCGAGAAACTCGCGGAACAAGGCGTTCCCGGCGTTTGGACACACGGTTTCTACGACGGCTGGGCGC
>DASZZI010000037.1:0-2017 GCA_035544995.1 Candidatus Acidiferrum sp. | reverse complement strand
TGTGTTTCTGTGACATTGGCGACAGATGGGAAAGGTCACCAATCCACTCATTCACTCTCTCGGCCGTGATGCAGTCAACCGGGTGCCTGCTCCACTTTGGAAGCAGATACTTGCGAACATGATACGCTTCGCGTGCTATGCTCCGCACGTCATGCCGGAACGTGTCAACGACTTTGAGACACGTGACGGCGGAATTTAGTGAGTTTTTTCTAGTGAGTGGGATGGTTTGTTGATCCACACCTCCTTGGGAACCGGCAACGGTTGGGGCGCCTTGCGTACGAAGCGTTCCGGGTGAGTTTGGTACGCTGCGGTGAGAACCGTTTGACGCTGTTCGAGAACGGTTGCCGTCTGGTTGTCGTGGACCATCGCTGGCGTAAGTAGTCCCAGAGCGGAATGGCGATGTTGCTCGTTATACCAGCGAAAAAATCGTTGCAAAAACGCACGGCTGTCCTGGATGCAACCGAAGCGTTCCGGGAACTCCGGCCGATATTTCATGGTTTTAAATTGGCTCTCCGAAAAGGGATTATCGTTGGAGACGTGGGGACGATTATGGGTTTTGGTTACCCCCAAGTCGGCCAATAAGAAGGCCACGGATTTCGAACTCATGGAGGCGCCGCGGTCGGCATGCAGTGTGAGTTGGCCAGGCTGGATGCGTTGTTTTTCACAGCTTTCTTCGATGAGCCGTTTGGCTAGTTCGGCGCTTTCGCGATACGCGACCATCCAACCGACGACGTAACGACTGAAAACGTCGAGGATCACGTAGAGATAAAAATAGGTCCATTTCGCCGGCCCGAGAAGTTTGGTGATGTCCCAGCTCCAGAGTTGATTAGCAGCCATGGCCGATAGTTCTGGCTTTTGATAAGGCGGATGGTTGAGTTGGTCGCGACGTTCTCTGGACTCACCCGTTTTTTCGAGCAAACGGTACATGGTGCGAATGGAGCAGTGATACTGCCCTTCATCGAGCAACGTGGCATAGACAGCGGCTGGCGAGCGATCCTGGAAGCGTTCGGCGTGAAGATGCGCCAGGACCGTTTCGCGTTCTGCCAGCTGCAGTGCGCGTGCCGGCGAAGGTCGCGACACGGGCACCACCGGAAAAGAAGCGGCCCGTCTTTCCCGGTAATACGAAGCGCGAGGCACAAGCAGAGTGTGGCAAGCAGCGCTGGTGCCCACGTCCACCGCAAGTTCGGTGACGGCAGCCATCAGGATTTCTCCTCTGGGTCCTGATCCGGAATCGGATTCCCCAACAGCGCAGCCACTTTTTTTTGGACGTCGATGATGATGTGCGCCTTACGCAGATCTTCGGTCAAGCGTGCGTTTTGACGGCGAAGTTTCTGGACTTCTTCTTCCATCGCGTTGCGCTTGGACTTCGGCCCGCGTTTCTGTGGGGTCAGAGCCTCGAGGATTCCATGGGCCCGCTCTCGCCGCCAGTAGGCCAGCAGAGACGAGTACAGACCTTCGCGGCGGAGAAGGGCGCCAAGGCCACCTCGCGTCGTCGCAGCGACTTCGGCTTCTTGCAAGATGCGTTGTTTGTACTCCGCTGTGTAGGTCCGCCGCTTCGGTTTGGCAACTACTTCGGGATCCGGCCGCGAAGCCGGCATCGAATCGGCGCCCGCTTTGGCTATCGCTGCACTGCGCTGCGGCTCGCTTCGCTCGCCTTCGCTCCGTTCCGCGACAGCCAAACCCCCAGGGGAAAGAACAACACCAAGAGAATTCCCGTTCATTTCTGCCTTTTTCTTTCTCGCCCTGCTCATTAATTAAGGGTACTAGACTTGTCTCAGGGATGTTGGCACGGAGGGCTGGCCCCCCCGTCCTTGCGGGATCGCCGCGGAATTGCGAACCTCGATCGGTCCTTCTTCAAATGGACAGCCCTTTTTACGTGGAGAAACAAAGTGACGAGCGTAAGCCGCTTCAATATTGTGGTCGCCTGTCTTTGAAAACCGTAAGAGAGGACGAGAGCCCTTGGTCCATCGTTTGTAGACGGTGAGCGAGGGTTTGAGGTCCAAATCGTGCGCAAGCA
>DASZZI010000036.1:0-5098 GCA_035544995.1 Candidatus Acidiferrum sp. | reverse complement strand
AAGCGGCCATAGCGAATCCCACGGCCAGAGAGAGCGGAACAAAGAGAGAGCGGGAAACGCCGACCATAAAAAAGGATGGCACAAACACGGCTAGAACGCACAGCATGGCGAGTAAGCGCGGAATCTGGACTTCCTTGCTTGCTTCCAGGACGGCGACAGCCCGCCCTTGTCCCTGACCCAGATGACTGTGAATGTTTTCCATGACCACTGTGGATTCATCAACGAGAATCCCGACAGCCAGTGCCAATCCACCAAGCGTCATGATGTTGATGGTCTGTCCCGCGCCCCAAAGGGCCACGACAGCTGTGAGCAACGCAAAAGGGATGGTGATAACCACGATTAGAGCGCTGCGCCAATCGCGCAAGAAGAGCAGGACCATGAGGCCAGTCAGCAACGCGCCAAGCAAGCCTTCTCGCACAACCGACAGCAAGGAATTTCGGACATACGAAGACTGGTCAAATTCGTAGTCGATCTTGATCTCTGGCGGAACGGCGGATTGGAACTGTGCCAGATTGGCCTTGACCTCATTTACGACACTTAGGGTCGAGGCATCGGCACGCTTTGTCACGGGAATGTAGACGGTCCGCCGTCCATTCACTTCGGCATAACCCGTAACGATGTCGCTGGAATCCTCTACGGTGCCCACGTCGCGGAGAAAGACGGTAGGGCCCGAACCCGTGCGGATTGGAAGATTCTGCAGGTCCTTGATATTCGAAACCACGGTATTTATGGGCGCGAGCCGCAGCAAATCCCCGGTGCGTACATTTCCCGCTGGCACGATGGCGTTTCCTGTATTCAGTGCCTGGATGACTTCTTCAGGCGACATGCGGTAGGCCCGGAGACGATCAGGGTCAACACTGACGACAATCGTTCGTGCAGCTCCACCAAACGGCGGAGGAGCCGACACCCCGGGCAAAGTTGCAAACAACGGGCGGACACGGTTCAGCGCAAGATCCTGGATTTCCGCAACACTCCGCGTCGTACTGGAGAAAACCAGATAGCCGACCGGCACGCTTCCTGCGTCGAACCGCATAATGAATGGCGAAACAGTTCCTGGAGGCATGAAGGCGCGGGCGCGGTCCACATAGCCGACGGTCTGAGCCAAAGCTTGGCTCATGTCCGTGCCAGGATGAAATGTGAGCTTCACCAGACCAACGTTTTGGATGGATTTCGATTCCACGGACTCAATCCCCGTGATGTACAAGAAGTGGTACTCGTAGTAGTACACGAGATAGCCTTCCATCTGCGCGGGGGACATGCCTCCGAAGGGTTGTGCCACGTAAACAACGGGCAGGTTTAGATTGGGGAAAATGTCGATCGGCATTCGGACAAGAGCGAGAATCGAGCAGAGGGCGATGCCGATGACGGCCACGATGACCGTAAACGGGCGGCGAAGCGCGGCGCGGAGCAGCCACATACCTCAGGGCCCTCCCTGAGTTTTGTCATGGAGAAACTGAAGGAACGGCTGAAGATCGCCTTGCGACGCGGCGACTGCCGCCAGATTCTGCCAGACGGCGAGCCTGGCGAGTGCATCATCGGTTTCTGCCTGCACCAGGAGGCTCTGCGCGTCGGCGACATCGACGAGGGTAGCGAGCCCCGATTGGTAACGTGCGCGCACCTGATTCTCCGTTGTGCGCGCCGCGTCCAGTTCCTGTGGCGTATTCTCAGCAACGCTGCGAGCCCCGTCAAGAGAAGCTTGCGCCTTCCGCAATTGCCCCGTCAGGTCTTGCAGGGCTTGATCGTAGCGAGCCGCTTCGGCACGTTCATTTGCCGATTCAATCGTTCTTCGGGATCGGATTGTGAAGATGTCGAATACCGGAAAGGTCACCGTCAAGCCAATCCCCCAGTTCGAACGATCCGGCCCTAACCCCGAGGTCCCACCTTCCAATTTACCGGTAGCGTCCCAGCCGCTGCCGCGTCCGTACAAGGACGATTGCAGATAGAACTTCGGATAGTAGGAACGGTCCAAGATGCGGACCTGCGCCCGGGCTTCTTCCACACGTGCGTGCTGCACCTCCGCAATCGGATTGTTTTTGACTGGAGTGGTCTGTGGAGAACCTTCGGGAGGTGGCCCAAGTAGAGAACTTTCACGGACCTCCAACGCGGTATCCGGTAATCCGAGGATATCAGCCAATGCGGCCCGGCTGATTTTCTCCTGTTGCCGGGCGCGGGCTAAGTTGACTCTGGCGCGGGCCAATTCCGCATCCGCACGGGAAGCATCCGCTCCCGCGCGAAGTTGGTTATCGACCAGCACACGGACGGCCTTGTCGAACGTGTCGCGCCGTTCGAGATCCGCCTCGGCGGCGTGCACCGTTTGCTGGGCAGCCAGCACCGTCAAATAGGCATTCACCGTGGCGAGGGCCACATCGAGGCGAGTCAGTGAAGCTTCAGCGGTGGCTCGATTCCGAAACGCGCGCGCCGCCTCGACCTTTGCTCCCCGGGATCCAAAATCGAAGGGCTCCCAGGAAAACAGAAGCCCAGTCGCACTTCCCCACGCACTACGATTCGAGGGCAACATCGAAACAGGGCCAGAAATCGGAGCGATGATGGATTGCGGAAGAAGGAGACCCGTTATGTTGTTGTCAGTCGCGCGATTCGCTTGCCAAATCATGTCTGCCCGAGGTAGATAATTCGTTTGTGCAAGGCCAATCCCCGCCTTAGCCGCACGGACCCGCTCTAACGAAGCACGGACAGCCGGATAGTTTTTGAGAGCGAAATCAACCGCCTCTTCAAGCGTAAGCACCTTGTTCGTCGCTTCACTGGATTGAGCCAGGATCGTTGGCTCGACTGGCGCACATAGAACCAGGGCGAATGCAATCCAGCGGAGGTAGGTGCGACAATTCGTTAACACGATTTGCTCTCCTATTTCAGAAATTCCGATCGCCCGGGCACTCACTCATGAGAGCGAGTGAAAGAGCCCCTCAATTAGCTGCACACCGCGATCGAGAAGGTCCTGGTCGGAGATTCCTTGTCGTGCCCAACCCTTTAGTACCTCGTCGATCCCATAACCTTCTTTGCGGCCGAACTTGTCATCGGCTAAGTCCGCGTCATGAATAACTTCGGAAATAATCTTCACCCTTCGGTCTCGAATCCTAAATTCCTTTTGCAGTGTCTCGAAGGTGCAGTCATCGCCGCGATGCCCGAAGCCACCGTGGAACATGTCAAATGGCACGGCTGCGCTTGGGACTTGTCCTTCCGGCGCAAAGGCAAATCGTGCCTTGGGATCGAGGAAGCGCCGAATCAGCCACGCGGATGCGGAGCGGTCCACACCGGGTCTCGGTCTCGTCACCCATACCTTGTTCTTGTAGTCTTGCGGCTTGATCCGTGGGGTCTCTGGCACCCGCGTCGCCACGCGCTTTTCATCCGCCCGCGCAAGGAGCTCCCCGACACGCTTCTGTAAAGGACTGTTGAAGAAGTCTACCTCAACAATCTCCTGGAAACGGCTCCGCAACCGGCTCAGAAGACCAACCGCCCGCTTCTGTACGGGCATGGAAGAAAAACATTGTAGGTCACCGATCAACTCCTGGTACTCGCGCCCGCGCGCTTCCGCAAACCGCGCAATCAATTGGGGAGTCGAGATGTTGTCGATGGAGTGCACGCGGACAACCGAAGCGTCGCCCCCGTATTTGCGAATGGCCGTTGCGAGCCACTGAAAGCGTTCTTCATTCATGGGATCACTAGGAAGCAGGTAACCGGAGTTCCCTAGCGGCACTGTTCCGTAGCGTTGAAGCTTTCGCCAGACTTCCACCCGTTGACTTGCTCGCCTTGTGGGCAGGGTGAAGGTCAGCAACAGCCACGGAGTGTTCCTTTCAGCTTTAGATACAGTCATTTCCAGGCGAAGTTACATCCATAACAAATATTTGTCAATCTGAGCGATGGAAAGGCGTAACGCACCTCTGGAAAGTGCCTGAAGAACATGCTCCACTGATTTGCGCGGCTAGGAGAGAGTATTCCCCATTATTTCGTGTGAACTCAATGGGTCGGCGCAACACTTGCTCGAAGTCTACTCGCAGGAGTCTGAAAACCTAAAGTCTTTCGCGGGCGCTGATTTAAACGCGTCGCTATCTTGTCCAGTTCGGATTGAGCGTAGCCGGAGAGGTCGGTTCTCTTAGGCAAGTATTGTCGCAGCAAACGGTTGGTGTTTTCGTTCGTGCGGCGCTGCCAAGGGCTATGCGGATCACCGAAGTAGACTTTCACATTCGTGGCCACCGTGAAGGTCTTGTGCTTGGCCATCTCCAGCCCGCGATCCCACGTCAACGAGCGCCGCAGGGATGCTGGGAGCTTGCGAACATGCCGAGTCCATGCCGCGACGACAACAGCCGTGTCTTTGCTGGGCACCTTTACGAGCGCGGTAAAACGCGAATGTCGTTCCACCAAGGTCGCGATGTGACTGTTCTTTGTGCCGCCAATGAGATCGCCCTCCCAATGACCGGGAACGGCGCGGTCCTCGATCTCTGCGGGTCTTTCCCGGATAGAGATAGCATCGACGATTTGACCGCGGGACTGTCCGGCGACACGCGCGTGCTGCGAGCGGCGTATGCGGCGCTTGAATCGCAGGTGCCCAAGCAGCTCTTTCTTCAGCACTCCTCGCGCTTGGATGAATAGGCTACGGTAAATGGTTTCGTGGGACACGCGCATGCCCTCGTCATCGGGATACTGGATCTTCAGCCATCCGGAAACTTGCTCCGGCGACCAGTCCAGAATCAGTTTACTCGCAACGATCTTCTGCAACTTCTTATGGATGGCAAGAAGGCACGCCTTGGGCCGCAAGGCCGACTCCCAGGCTTGCTGATCCGCTTCGTTGGCTCGATACACAGGACGGCCACCATGACGTGCGACCTCCCGGCTCACGGTCGACACCGCTCGGTCCAGGCGTTTGGCTATCTCCCGAATCGACGAACCGCAGGCGATCCCTCGAGAGATCTCCTCGCGCTCCGTCAGTGTGAGCGCTACGAGCGAGCGCCGACGGACTGCCGGAACAAACCCACCGTGATGCGACACCAGACAGCGAATTGACGAATGACCCTTGCCGAACGCGCGCCCGATCTCCTGCAACGACTGGCCCGCCTTCCAACGGGACCACATGTCGCTCTTCTGC
>DASZZI010000035.1:0-39037 GCA_035544995.1 Candidatus Acidiferrum sp. | reverse complement strand
GTCAAACCAGATTGGGGTGATTCCGCCAGCTGCCGAAAGTGAAGCTAAGACAGTCAATTCGGATCTGGACAAGGGTATCGAGAAAAATCTGGACGCTGCTCTCATCCAGCACAGGCTCAACAAGGGTGTTAAATACGACGTAAAGAATGGCGTCGTGACATTGACCGGCGAGGTTAATTCTCAAGCCAGGCGTGCACACGTTGAAAAGATCGCGTCGGCAGTTCCAAACGTGAAGCAGGTGGTGAATGAGCTACAGGTTAAGAACCAAAAGGCCACCTCCTCACACTAGCAGCTGCGAATCAGCTCGCGGCCTCTTTGGTTGAATCGCAGCGCATCGGGCCTGTTTGCTTCTACCCGTGTTCCGGTGTTCGTTCATGTATTTGTAGATTGTCGGCGCCGCAACTCCTAACCGTGCTGAAACCTCGCACACGGCGCCTTTCATCAGGAAGACTCCTCGCTTCTCAAGCGCGTACAAGATCACAAGCTTGTTCTGCTTCGTCATGAATCCAGGAACATACCGCGATTCCTTGAAGAATTCAGTCTTCGCAAACCGAAATCCTACCACTGGAGTCCCGGAGCACCCCTTGCCTTCACTCCTGCAATTCGGTGCAAACTGTCCTCTGATCTCTAACTAAGCTCACCCGAATTTCTTGCACCCCTTTTAGCTCTTTTTTGGACTGCCGCGGATTGCCACCGCCTTCTCTTTACGTTTTCTGGGGGATTCCTGGCTGGGAGCGGCTACCGAGATTCACGGATCTTGAACAAATCTGCCAAGCGCTGATAGAGGCCTTCGATGGCTCGAAAAAGATCCGCAGCCCCGGTGGTTCCGTCGGTCACTTCATGTGCGTCCAAATCCGAGGCCAGCGCCTTGCTGAGCTGGTTGGCGCGGCGGACACGCTCTTCGGTGAGCAAGGAGCGCACCGTGGCGGTATCCCGTTCTTGGGCCTGGCGCTCCTGCAATTCTTGAAGAGCCCAGGCGGTCGTGCGTACATAATCGACGGCGTCGCGAAACTCACGAAGCACGCGAGGATCCATCCCACCCGACCTGATGGCTTTCTCCAGTTTCCGCAGGTCGTCGATCGCCATCTTCAGCCGGAACGTCACGCCCCAAAAAGTTGCGCTGGGAGTAAGAAGCTCGACGGCCACTCCCAACACCCCGCTCTTCTTGGAGGGACGCAGGGATACCACTCGCGCAGAGGCTGTTTTAGTTGAGGTAAGGTTAGTCAGCTCGATAACGCTGCCGATGGTCGGACGGCCTTTCATGTCGAGCAGCCCACCGTGCATGTTGACTTCTTTGGCTTCCGCAAACTCGATGACGCCTGCGCCACTAGGCTCTAACCACTTCACCTTCACGGGAACAACTACAGGGTAACGGTCACTCCTCCTGTTTTTTCCCTTTGAGACCGGTAGCTCCGCGGCCGGCTTGTCCGTTGTCACGAGCCACCTCCCCTCGGTAGGGCTTCAGACCCAATGTCCAATATTGAACATTCGAAGTATCCAGTTCTTGGGGCATGGGACACGTACACCCGCTCTTTTAGCATGTTCCAGTCTCTGGACACTGTTCTGTTTTACACATGGTTAGGATTCAGAACCAGAACCTTCAGGGCTTCTGTTGCTCCGAGTGTAACTGGGTGTTTAATCTTTCTGGCGACCTCATCTCGTGGATGCCCCAGTAGCTTCAACCAAATGGCTGAATAATGCGACAAGCTAATAGACCATTTGCAATCTAACTGAGTCCCGGCATTGACATAACCACTGAGGAGCTGCGCAGCGTTTTAGGACTACTGTTGATAACAGGGTTTCCACCAACTAATGGATCCAGTGCCTGATAAACGCGCTTACCGGACACTGATCCACGACCCTTTTCTCTTGACTTCCGTTAACGCTTCAGGTATCATAGGTATCGGGTAAATTTACGCTTTGGAGTGCGGCAGACTGCCTGCCGCTTTTTTCATTTTAGCCTTGAGAGTTTGCCAATCCCCATCGCAGCAATGACTTACGCACTCTTTCGGTCTTTGGGACGATACCCGTCAAAATGTCAAATTTTAGGTGCTTTGGAATCAATGCTTTCCGCACTCTTCCAAGTTCCGTAGGCTGTAAGTTCTTTATTTGCCACTCTTACGAAAAGTACGGGGGTGTGGGGGGATTCTTCCCGTTTTGGAACGCGCCCTCGCGCCCGCCGTCGCCCGGGCCCGAATATATCTCCGTCTGACACCAGTCACGAATCACTAGTCACGTCCCTTACGCCCCAGCGGCTGTATCGTTGCATTGACCAAATTCGGATCATCGAACTCAGTCAGCTCCCCCGGAGATTTCCCCGCTACGGGCAGCAGCCGCGCCGAAAGCGGTTTGTGCCACTTGTAGGCGAGGCTCGCCATATCGCCGATGATCAAGGAGAGCTGCTCGACACTTATGTCGCCGGGCAGGGGTATCGTGTCCAGTCCCGTACCACAGACCGCGGAATAACTCAGCAACGCGTCCAGCGAAATGTGCCCTTCGTTCCAGCGCTGTGCCAGCCGGGTATCCTCCTGGATCGGGAGCATCAACCCTGAATAGCCCGTCTGTTTCACCTTGACGTCCTTGATCGCAGCCGTAATCGTTGCCGCCGCCGTCAACGTTCCGCTTGTACCCACGGGTTGCGCCGTCAAATTCTCGATCGCTGCCCCTATCGAGACTTCTCTCAATGGGGCCGGAGAAAGGTCGATCCCCACGTACGACCATCCTGTGTCGCGGTCCACGCGCTCGGCCAGCGTTTGGATCGCAAACGCTTCCTGCGCCAGCGAGTCCGTCAAACGCTGTTTCGCCGTCGCCAGGTCCGGGACATCTCTGAACGCCGCTGCGACCACATTCGCCGATTGCAGCGCGATCGCAAACTGGTGGCCAAAGCCAGTGTGATACGCGGCGGGGAAAAAAGGCGTCAGCGGTGGGACCATCGCAATCGCCGCAAAATGAAAATTTCCCTGGCTGTGCTCCGTGGTCTCCGAAAGTTTCTTTATGACCTGCGCCGCAGCGCCGACGGCTGCCCAGCGCACTCCGTCGTCGCCCGCCACGACCAAGCTGGCGTTGAGTACCTTCGTGTTCCGCAGGATTTCCGCCAGCAGGTCGGCTTGCGCTTCGTTATCCCCGGCGTTGAGCATGGCCGGCCCGATCGAAGCGTTGAATTTCTCCTTCGCCGCCAGCGCGTCGTACTCTTTGAAAAAGGCCACCGCCTGCTCGGTCGTCAATCCCTTGGTGTATTGAGGAAACGGCTGCGTCGCGATGCGGATGGTCTGCACGTCATACCCACGCGACTCGTATACCGTTCGCGCGTACTTCAGCATCTTTAGCGCATCCGCAACCTGCTCTTGATATTGCGCCCGGTCCAGATTGATGAATGCTGTGATCGCCCGAACCTTCGGCTTTTCGGCAGGCGCCGTTTTTTCCTGCGCCTGTGCAGTCCGGCAAACGGAAAGGAGCAAGACGAGGAGAATTACAGTTTTGCGTAAAGAGAGGCGGATGTTGCAGAAAGTGGACTCGCGCATAGGACGTCTCCCGCAGGGGCATGATATACATGCCCCGACCCCGTCGGGGTCGTGCCTCTACAAGATACAAGATTCCGCGGGTCGAAGGATTGGTTCGATCAAGACTGGGACAGACTTCAGTCTGTCCTCTTCCATTTACACAAACGCGGAGATGCCGGTGATGCGCTCGCCGATCACCAGCTTGTGAATATCGTTGGTCCCCTCGTACGTGTAGACGCTCTCAAGATTGTTCATGTGCCGCATGATGCAGTAATCGTCCACAATGCCGTTCGCGCCAAGAATGTCCCGGGCCTTCCGCGCCGTCTCCAAGGCGATAGCCACGTTGTTCATCTTCAGCATCGAGATGTGTGACGCATCCACTTTTCCTTTGTCCTTCAGCCGCCCCACGTGCAGCGCCAGCAATTGTCCCTTTACGATCTCGGTGATCATCCACGCCAGTTTTTCCTGGACGAGTTGGTGCGACGCAATCGGCTTGTTGGCAAATTGTTTCCGGGTCTTCGCATACTGCAATGCCGTGTCGTAGCAGGCCATCGCCGCGCCCAATGCGCCCCACCCGATTCCGTAACGCGCCTGGTTCAGGCAACCCAGTGGCCCCTTGAGCCCAGTTACGTTCGGCAGCAAATTCGCTTCCGGGATTTCGCAATCCGTGAACGTCAGCCCCGAAGTCACCGACGCGCGCAGCGACCACTTTCCGTGCACGTCCCACGCTTTGAACCCCGGCGTGCCTTTTTCGACCAGAAATCCGCGGATCTTTTCATCCTCGCCCTTGGCCCATACCACCGCGACGTCCGCGATCGACCCGCTGGTGATCCACATCTTTTCGCCGTTCAGGACGTATTTGTTGCCCTTCTTCACCGCCCGCATCAGCATCCCGCCGGGATTCGACCCGAACTGGGGTTCCGTCAATCCGAAGCAACCAATGGCCTTGCCCTGCTGCAACAGCGGCAACCATTTGTTTTTCTGTGCGTCATTCCCGTAAGCATAAATCGGGTACATCACCAGCGCGCTCTGCACCGATACAAAGCTACGGAGTCCTGAATCTCCGCGCTCCAATTCCTGCGTTACAAGGCCATAGGCTACGTTAGACATTCCCGCGCAGCCGTAGCCCTGCAGGTTCGCGCCGAAAAATCCCAGCTCGCCGAGCTGCGGCACCAAATGCCGCGGAAAAGTTGCCTCGCGGCTGTGCTTTTCGATGATGGGAATGACTTCATTTTCGACGAACTGCCGCGCCGTTTGCCGGACCAGCTTCTCTTCGTCATTCAGTTGCGAATCAAAATCGATGTAGTCCACTCCGGAAAATCCGGCCATACCTCACTCCTCGCGCGCGGCACGCGACACCGCGCTTTTTCTCCGCCCGGCCTGTTCTCTCTAGGGGTCCGCAGGCGCTCGATGCGACGCGGGCGCTCCGGCTGGCCGGAATGCGTCCCGTTCGGTCACGGTCTTTGCGCTTCGATTGTAACAAGCCCCTTCTCGCCCCAGCAACCGAACGCCGACCGGCCGCAGCTTGACGCGTGCTGGGCCGACCAGCGACACTTTGATTTTGCCCGGCCAATCTTGCCGGACGAGGATCCGTGCCCACAACAAAAATGGCGACCGCGAAGCAGTCAACGCAACGCGGCAAGGCACTTCCAACGCAATTGCAAATCCTCATCTTTGACGTTGACGGCGTCCTTGTGGACGTGCGCGGAAGCTTCTGGGGCTCGGCGCTCGATACGATGCGTTTCCTCACGGGAAAGCGCGTTACTTGGGCCGAGCTTTACAAATGGAAGGCCAAACCCGGCAACAACGACGATTGGAGCCTGGTGTCGAACTGGGCCACCACGCTCGGGCGACCCACAAGCTACGAAGAGGCCCGCGGCGCGTTTCAACAATTCTACTGGGGCTCGAACGGCAAGCCCGGCAACGTCCGCAAGGAAAAGCTCCTGGTCACGCCGGGACAGATTGAACGGTGGGCGCAGCGCTTCGAGCTCAATCTCTTCACCGGCCGCACGCGCCAGGAATTCTCATACACGTTTGACCTTTGGCCCGCTACGCCGCACTTCCGCACCGTTGTCACCATGGACGACGTGAAACGCAAGAAGCCTCATCCGGATGGCTTGCTTAAAATCCTCGGCCGGCGCGATCCCGCAACCGCGCTCTACGTTGGCGACAATATCGACGACGCCCTCGCCGCCCGCGCCGCCAACGTTCCCTTCATTGCCATTCTGCCGCGCGCCGCGAACGACTACCGCGCCCGCGCCGCTCAATTCCGCAAACTGGGCGCTCTAGCACTCTTGCCCCGCGCCGCTGCCCTCAACGCCTGGCTTCGCTAGTTTTCTCACCGAGGTCTAGACGCCAGAACTTGGCAGAGCGGGAGACGGCGCCGTTTGGCGCATAAGCGTTTGGTAATACCGGAAGGAATCAGTCTCCGTGAAAACGAACCAACCTCCTTGCTACCCTGCGCATTAATCGCAGGTATCGGACTGGGCGGCCATCCGGCGGCGGCCATCCATCCACGGTGACCTCCACGCGGACGACCATGCTGTCCGGCAGACCGTGGGCGGAAAGCGAAGTAATTTCCACCTCGGGCGCCTTCGAGGGGGCCTCCTCCTGAGTCCGAACACCTGCGCGATAATCCGCGACACGCTGCGCCAGGCCCTTTGGTCCCAAGCCTTGATAGTCCCTTGCCAGCCAAGTACGCAGAACCTCGCGACCCGCATCGTCGACGTTCCGAAATCGCGTGGAAGTGCGGTAGCCGATCATGCCAACGATGACAACCGCCACGGCCGCCGCCTTCCAGCCCTTCAATTCGAAGCGCACTTGCTCCATGGCAACTCCTTGGCGCGAATGTTCCGTTAGCCTACCGCCATCTTCTCGCTTCTACGACCTCGCTCCGCACTGCCGCGCAAGAGAAGAATCAAACGATAAACCCTGCCTCCGCCGCCTCTTCGGACTCACATATTTCAAATCCGCAAGGGGGACTACGATGTGAGTAGGCTCTTCCAGACGAGTACATCACATTGACGGAAACCCGCAGCGAATGCTATAAAATATTGTTTAAAGACGGGAGCTTTAGGCCCACTGTAGCACCCCTTTCCCGGTTCGGGGCACGGCGCGGCTGCCAATCCTGTTGGCCGTTTCGCGGCCACGCATAACGAGTTTTAGGCGACACAGCTTAAATGCAAGATATTGTTCACCAACTGGGGGAACTGTTCCTTCAGGCTGTGCCCACAGTCCTGATTGTCCTCGCTTTCTACCTCATTCTTCGCTCGCTTTTCTTCAAGCCGCTACTGCAGGTCATGGCCGAGCGCGACGCTCGCACGGCCGGCGCGCAGAAAGCAGCCGAAACCGCTCAAGCTGCGGCCGGAGAAAAGGTTAAGCAGTACCAGAACGCCCTCAGGCAGGCACGCGCCCAGGTCTACGCCGAACAGGATGCCGCGCGCAAAAAGCTCCTCGACGAGCGCACCGCCTTACTCAAAAGCGCCCGCACGAAAGCCGCCGCGGAAGTCACCGCTGCTAAAGAGCGCGTAGCCGGAGAGCTTGCGGCTGCCCGCGGCGATGTCGAAGCTACCGTCGCCCAACTTTCCGCGGAAATCGCGCGCCGCCTGCTGCAGACCCCGCCGCGCCCGGGCACTCCGATGAGAGAGGCTCGATGACGCGCAATCGCCAGATTCTTTTTTTTGCCAGCTTGTTTTTGGTTGTGTTCTGCGCCGCGCTTACCGCGCACGCCGCCGAAGAAGGCGGCGCAGCGAATGAGCGCGCCAAAGAAATCTTCAAATCAATCAACTTTGCCATCGTCGCTGGAGTAATTCTTTGGCTGTGCTTAAAGAAGGCGCCTGGTTTCTTCGGCCGCCGCGCGGAAGCGATTAGCTCGGCAATCACGAAAGTCGGCACCGCCAAGACAGCCGCCGATGCGCAGCTTCGGGAAGCGGAGACGAAGCTCGCGAATCTCCAGAAGGAAGTCGCGGAGCTGCGCGCTTTCGCACAGCGTGAAGGCGCCGGCGAAGCCGGGCGCATCCGCGCGCTGGCCCAGAGCGATGCGCAGAAAATCTCTCTGGCCGCCAAGGCCGAAATCGAAGCCGCCGAGCGCGCCGCTCGCCTCGAACTAAAAGCCATTGCCGCGAAGCTGGCCGTGGATGGCGCCGAATCGCTCCTCGCCAAGCAACTCACGCCGCAATCCCAGGAATCGCTTGTGAGCGCCTTCGTGAAAAGTCTCGACGGGAGGCCTAATTGAAGTCCGCGAGCCTCCAATACGCCAACGCGCTCGCCGACGTGGCGCTTGCGCAGGGCGCTGCCGAGCCGGTCCTGAAGCAGCTCAACGATTTCGGCGCCTCTTACGCGGATTCCGCCGAGCTCCGCAATTTTTTTTCGAGCCCGGCCGTAACCCGCGAGGCCAAGCACGGCGTCATAGAAAAAATCACCGCGCGCATGCGCGCCAGCAAGATTCTTCGCAATTTTCTTTTCATCATAGTGGATCGCCAGCGCATGCACATGCTCCCCGGAATCATCGCCGCGTTTCAGGAAGTGATCCGGCAGCGGCAGGGCATCGCGGAAGCGGAAATTTCGTCCCCCGTCGAGCTCAGCGCCGCGCAAAAAACGGAATTCAAGAAGACGCTCGAGCGCCTCACGGGCAAGCGTGTGGAACCAAAGTATTCGCTCGATCCGGCGCTGCTGGGCGGCGCCGTCGTGCGCATCGGCGACACCATTTATGACGGCTCGCTGCGCAATCGCTTGAACGGCTTGCGCGCGCGGCTCGCGGCGGAATAGGAATCAGGAGCAGGCATGGCCAATATCAAGGCGGACGAAATCAGCAAGATTCTGCGCGAGCAGATTGAAAACTACGAGCAAACCACTTCTGTCGAAGAAGTCGGCTCGATCATCAGCGTCGGCGACGGCATCGCGCGCATCCACGGCCTCGAAAAAGTCATGGCCGGCGAAATGCTCTCTTTCCCGCACAACATTTTCGGCATCGCGCTCAATCTCGAAGAAGACGAGGTCGGCACCGTACTCCTCGGCGAGTCCGCCGAGCTGAAGGAAGGCGACACCGTCAAGCGCACCAACACGATTATGTCCGTGCCCGTAGGTGACGCACTCGTGGGCCGGGTCGTCAATCCCCTGGGCCAGCCTGTCGACGGCAAGGGCCCCATCGCTACCAAGCAGCGAATTCCGCTTGAGCGCATCGCGCCGGGCGTTCTCGACCGCCAGCCGGTGCGCGAGCCGCTCCAGACCGGCATCAAGGCCATCGACTCCATGATTCCCATCGGCCGCGGCCAGCGCGAGCTCATCATCGGCGACCGCCAAACCGGCAAGACCGCCGTCATCCTCGACACGATCATCAATCAGAAGGGCGGCGACGTTATCTGCATCTACTGCGCCATTGGCCAGAAGCGCTCGACCATCGCTCAGGTCGTCAAGACGCTTACCGACGCCGGCGCGATGGAATACACGATTATCGTAGCGTCTTCTGCCGCCGAGCCCGCGTCGCTCCAATACATCGCGCCCTACGCCGCGTGCGCCATGGGCGAATACTTCCGCGACAACAAGCGCCACGCCGTCACGTTCTACGACGACCTTTCGAAACACGCGCAGGCTTATCGCGAAATTTCGCTTCTGCTGCGCCGCCCACCGGGCCGTGAAGCTTTTCCCGGCGACGTTTTCTATCTCCACTCCCGTTTGCTGGAACGCGCCGCAAAATTGAATGACAAGCTAGGCGGCGGCTCGCTCACCTCGCTGCCGGTAATCGAAACGCAGGCCGGCGACGTCTCCGCCTACATTCCGACGAATGTAATTTCCATCACCGATGGCCAGATCTACCTCGAAGCCGACCTTTTCAACAGCGGCATTCGCCCTGCAATCAACGTCGGCATTTCCGTCAGCCGCGTCGGCGGCAACGCGCAGATCAAGGCCATGCGCCAGGTCGCCGGTTCGCTGCGTTTGGACATGGCGCAATACCGCGACCTTGCCGCTTTCGCCCAGTTCGGCGCCGACCAGCTTGATAAGGTCACCCAGGCACAGCTCGCCCGGGGCCAGCGCCTCACCGAAATCTTGAAGCAGGATCAGTACGTGCCCCTCAGCGTCGAAAAGCAGGTGCTCAGCATCTATATTGCAACCAGCGGTGGAACCGACAGCATTCCCGTCACTGAAGTTGGCCGTTTCGAGCGCGAGCTCCTCCAATTCGTCGAGACCAACTATCCTTCGGTCCTGAAGAACATCGCGGCAAAGAAGGCCCTGGACGACCCGATCAAGGCCGAAATCAAGACCGCGCTCGACGCGTTCAAAGACCGTTTCGCAGCCACCGTCGCCGCGGCTGCTCATTAGAGACGTCCGCGTAACGAATCACAATGCCCACACTTCTAGATTTCCGGCGCCGCATCCGCTCGGTGAAAAACACCCAGCAGATTACTCGCGCGATGAAGTTTGTCGCCGCGGCCCGGTTGCGCCGCGCGCAGGAAGCGGCTCTTGCCGCGCGCCCCTTCGCAAGGGAGCTCGCCCGCGTTCTGCGCTCGACCATGGCGCGCATCGAAGAGCCCCAGCATCCGCTCCTCGCACAGCGTCCCGAACAAAACGTTCTCGCCATCGTCCTCACCGGCGAACGCGGCCTCGCGGGCGCTTTCAACGCGAACATTCTTCGCAAGGCCAATGAATTCTTCCGCGCCAATAAAGCCAAGAAGCTTTCCACCGTGACGGTCGGAAAGAAGGGCCGTGATGCGCTCAAGAAAGCGGGCTTCAATATCGTTACGGAATACGTCAACGTGCTCGCCCGCGTGAACTTCGGGACAGCGCGGGAGATTGCCTCGGTGGTCACGGACCTCTACGCCAAGGAAGAAATCGATTCGGTTTACATCGTGTTCAGCGAATTCAAGACCGTGATGACGCCGAATCTCGTCGTGGAAAAACTTCTGCCTGTCGAAGCCATTCGCGCCGACGAAGAGTCCGCCGCCGAGCAGGCCCTTGCACAGGTTGACTATATTTACGAGCAACCCGAGGAGCAGATCCTCGATAAGCTCCTGCCGCGTTACATCGAAACGCAAATCCTCCGCGCCATGCTGGAATCTTCCGCAGCCGAGCACGCCGCGCGCATGACCGCGATGGAATCGGCGACCAAAAATGCCGGTGAGGTGATTGAGGCGCTCACGCTGTACATGAACAAAGTGCGCCAGGCGGCCATCACCAAGGAAATTATTGAAATTATAAGCGGCGCAGCATACGGCGCTTAGGAGAGAGCATGGCAGAGAAATACGCAGCCGTCGGATACGTGGTCCAAGTCATCGGACCGGTGCTCGACGTTCAATTCGAAGCGGGCCACCTTCCCGCTATCTACAACGCTGTTCGCATCACGAGCGAGGGCTACAACATTCCCGAGCCGCTCGATGTCACCGCCGAAGTCCAGCAACACCTTGGTGAAGGCCGCGTCCGCGCCGTCTCCATGGAGCCGGTCGAGGGCATGGTTCGCGGCATGAAGGCCTACGATCTTGGCCAGGGAATCACCGTGCCCGTTGGCCGCCCCACGCTCGGCCGCGTCATGAACGTGCTCGGCAAACCTGTAGACCAGCTCGGCCCGATCGTCAGCAAGACTCACTATCCGATTCACCGTCCGGCGCCATCGCTCGAAGAGCAATCCACCACGCTCGAAATGTTCGAAACCGGAATCAAAGTGGTTGACCTCATCGAGCCGTACCTGAAGGGCGGCAAGATCGGCCTGTTCGGCGGCGCGGGCGTCGGCAAGACCGTTCTCATCATGGAGCTCATCCACAACGTCGCCATGAAGCACGGCGGCGTGTCCGTATTCGCGGGCGTCGGCGAGCGCACTCGTGAAGGCAACGACCTGTGGATCGAAATGTCGGAAAGCGGCGTCATCGTGCCGGGCAATTCAGAGAAGTCGCGCGCCGCCTTGATCTATGGCCAGATGACGGAGCCACCCGGCTCCCGTCTCCGCGTGGGCCTAACCGGCCTGACCGTCGCCGAATATTTCCGCGACGAGGAGCACCTCGACGTGCTCCTCTTCATCGATAACATTTTCCGTTTCGTGCAGGCTGGTTCGGAAGTGTCCGCGCTCCTCGGCCGCATGCCTTCGGCGGTCGGCTATCAGCCCAACCTCAACACCGAAATCGGTGAACTCCAGGAACGCATTACGTCCACCAAGTCCGGCTCGATCACGTCCGTGCAAGCTATTTACGTGCCTGCCGACGATTACACCGACCCGGCACCGGCCGCGACGTTCGTGCACCTCGATGCCACCACCAACCTGAGCCGTCAGATCGTCGAGCGCGGCATCTATCCAGCCGTCGATCCGCTGGCGAGCTCCTCGCGCATTCTCGACGCGCGCATCGTTGGCGCCGAACACTACGCCGTCGCCAGAGGCGTAAAATCGATTCTCCAGCGCTACAAGGACCTCCAGGACATCATCGCCATTCTCGGTATCGAAGAGCTCTCTGACGATGATAAGCGCACCGTGGCGCGCGCACGCAAGATTGAAAAATTCCTCTCACAGCCCATGTTCGTGGCCGCGCAATTCACCGGCCTCGAAGGCAAGTACGTTAAAATCGAAGACACCGTTCGCAGCTTCAAGGAGATCGTCGAAGGCAAGTACGACGACATACCGGAGCAGGCGTTCTACATGGTCGGCACAATCGAGGAAGCGCTCGAGAAGGCCGAAAAGATGAAAGTGGGCGTTTAAGCGAAAATGTCTGTTGAGGCCATCCAGCTCGTTATCGTCACGCCGCAGCGGCAGTTGCTCCGCGAGAACGTCGCCGAGGTGCAGCTACCCGGCGCGAACGGCTATCTCGGCGTACTGCCGGGGCACGCACCGCTGATCACCGAACTAGGCATTGGCGAGCTCTCTTATCACGATTTGAGCGGAAAAGAATCCGCGCACCTGGCGATCATCCGTGGATTTGCTGAAGTACTACCGGACCGCGTCACTGTGCTTGCGGAAACCGCCGAGCTCGCCCACGAGATCGATCTCGCTCGCGCGGACGCTGCTCGCGCGCGCGCCGAGAAGCGTCTGGCCTCAGGCGATACCAACATTGATTGGGACCGGGCCAGCGTTTCGCTTCAGCGCGCCCTCATCCGCATCCAGGTCGCCCGCAAGCGCCGCGGCGCGCCCGTCAATAGCGCCTAGTATGGAACCCATCACGATGTACACCACCCAGTGGTGTCCTGATTGCCGCCGCGCTAAATCTTTTTTGAAGGAACGTGGAGTCGCGTTTCGCGAAGTGAACATCGACGAAGACGAGTCCGCCGAAGAAATCGTAATTCGAGCCAACGACGGCAAGCGCAAAGTCCCCACGCTCGAAGCCGGCGGCCGCTTTTTCGCCTGCAGCCCTTTTGACCCTAATCATCTCGCCGCTGAACTTAACATTCCCCTCAATCCCTGATTTTGCGGGTTCTGGATCTTCAGAGACAGGTAGGAATTCCTGTCCCATCTAATGCAACGTAGCTCCGCGCGCCCAAACACGGGCAACATGCAAGCCCTTATCGAGCAGCACCACATCGGCATCCGCGCCTACGTGTAGCGCGCCCTTCTTGAATTCAATCCCCAACAAAGAAGCTGGGTTCAGCGTCAACATGCGCACGGCATCCGCCAGCGATGCGCCCAGCGCGACAATGTTCCGCAGCGCGCGGTCCAGTGTCAGCGTACTTCCCGCCAGCTTTCCTTCCGTGTTTCTGCACACGCCCCCGGAGAGCGTGACTTCAAATTGTCCCAGCATATATTTTCCGTCCGGCATGCCTGTCGCAGAGAGGCCGTCGCTAATCAGAATCACGCCGCCCGCGCCCTTGGCCTGCAGCAGCAGCCGCATTGCCGGTTCATCAACGTGCACGCCGTCTGCGATCAACTCCGCGCTCACCTCCGGTGAAGTCAGCACCGCCCCGATCACGCCGCTATCCCGGTGCGAAAACGGCCGCATCGCATTGTAGACGTGCACCGCATGCCGCGCCCCGCGTGCAATGGCCGCACGCGCTTGCTCATAAGTCGCGTCCGTGTGCCCCAGGGCCACGACCATCCCCGCCTTGCGTGCCGCGTCAATACACGGCATCGCGCCGAATATTTCCGGCGCGAGCGTTAGAATGCGTGCATTTCCCGCCGCGGCGTGCAAAAACTTATCCAGCAGCTCTGCCGATGGCTGCTTGATCCACTCCTGCGGATGCACACCTCGCCGCAGCGGGCTGATGAACGGCCCTTCAAAATGAATCCCCAGCACTTCCGCCCGCGCTTCCTCTGTCTCGTGTTGAGCCGCGATGTATCTGGAGATTCCTTCCACGCTCCGGCAGGTAGCCTCGGTACTTGCGGTCACCGTCGTCGCTAGGAATGATGTCGTTCCGTGCTCCGCGACGGTTCGCGCCACCGCGGCCAGCGCCTTTGTGCTTCCCTCCATGACGTCATGCCCGCCAGCGCCGTGAATATGCACATCCACAAAACCCGGCACAGCGATTTTGTCCGTAGCATCAATCTCCTGCGCGCCCACGGGCAAGCTCATCCCGGCTCGCGGACCGATCGCCTCAATCACGCCCTCGCGCAGCAGGATGCCTGCATCCGGAATTTCCGTGAGCGGAGTAATCGCGCGCCCGGTATGCAAGAGAGTTGTGATCATGAACAGAGGGACATCGTAACGGAAATCCTTTCTCGCACAAAACAAAACGGGCGGAGCCGAAGCCCCGCCCGCACAAAAATAGTCCGCGCTGCAGCGGACCGTTACTTTGCCATGTCGATAGTGCTCAGCTTTAGTGTGTCGCCCTCGACGGTGCCGGTCACCTTAACGTGATGCCCAGCATGATCCGCCACTTTTTCCTGCGCATCCACCACGTACACCTTCTTGTCGGCGTCGTTCACGAAGACGTACTTGGCGCCTTCCTTCACGCATTTCGTCGTGCATTCGCCGGCTTTGTCATTTGCGCCCTTCACGCCACACTTGCTGTCGGAGATCCAGCCTGTCCATGTTCCATCAGCAGCCATGGATAGTGCCGCCGTGAAAAGTGTTATTGCCATTCCTGTCGCGAAACGTGATTTCATGATTCTCCCCTCCTGTTCACACCTTGCATTTTGTCTTGCTGGGATACAAGCAGCTTGGCATAACCTTCTCATCCGTGTCCAGCGGAGCCGTTCCGCCTTTCGTGGACTGCCTCGTGCTTTGGTCAAACAAGCACTGCAAAAGGAAAAAAGGGGAGGATTCTCTGGAATCCTCCCCCTGTGTTTTGCTCCGCCTTAAAGGCGGTGCGCTCTGTCTGCTGCAAATTTCTTACTGGCCCGACGAACTGGACGCGTTTGCCGAAGTCGCGCCCGCTGTCTTCGGTATGCTCAAGTAGCCCGTCGCCGCCGTCTTCGTAACTTTGTTGATCACCAGCTCCAATGCTGCGCGGCTCCCGCCCGTGTAGAAGAAGATGGGCTCATTCACCGAGCGGTTCTTCTTCTCAAAGCTCTTGTCATCCGCCAGCACGTTGATGGTGTATTGATTCTTCTTGGTGTTCGTATCTCTTAGTTCCACTTGAATACTGCCCACTTTTTGCGGGCCGGCTTTGCGCGTCACGGAGAATTCGTAATAGTCGCGCTGGCCGATTCGCCTGAGCTGGTCGATTTCATCGTGGTTCCGCGCGATCAGCGTGCCCATTTCGCTGCGCGCCATCTGCAGGCTGTTCTTCGTTGTATCCAGGTCGCTCTTCACTCCGCTGACGTCGCCGTTGAGCTTGTTTACGTCTTCTGCGTTCGCCTTGGTCGCCAACTCGCTCTTCACCGACGTTTCCAGCCCGGTGATCTTCTTGTCCACTTCACCCACCGCGGACTTCGACTGCTTCCGCGCGTTGACCAAATCGGCGTGCGTCACCTTGAGCTTGTCTGTAACTACCTTGAGATCGCTCTCCAATTGCTGATTCACTTCTTCGGTCTTCGCAAGCCGCTGGCTCAAAGCATCATTCGCCTGCTTCACTGCGACTTGGTTTACTTGCTCGGCGCTGTTCGCGCGGTTGAGCGCATTCCAACTCACACCCAAGCCAAGCAAAGAAATTCCGGCCAAAACCACCACCGCTAATCCAACCCAACGCGGCGTCCCGCTCGTGCTATGGTTGAACTGCATCGGTTGCTGAAACTCGCTCATAAACTTCTTTCTCCTTATTGGCGTTTCCGCCTTGCACCCTGAAAATGAGCATCTCCCAAACCAAATCTTCTTGTGGGGGACGGAACCCAATAACCCAAACAGTTCCAGACGGTTAGGGGCCGGAGAGTCCTCCCAAACTGTCCGAATAAAAGGTACTAGTACCAGTAAAGATTACGCAATTGTGAGTATGGTGGTAAATTTTGCTGAAGTAGGGATCGAGCCACGGAAACTCCCCGGTTAGACTCTACGGATAAAGTAGAATGCGCACGAGTTCATCTGGCGCAGCTATAAGCTCATTATAGAGAATAACTTGGACAGAGCGCTTTATGCGGCCTGTGGATTGGCTTCTGGTTCCAGGGTACCCGGAGCTCCAAAGTAACGATCCAATGTGTTTGTGGCAGCGTCGAGAACCAGGTGGCAGTCGGCGCATTCGTGAAGATGATGCTTGATCTCGAGTTCCACTGCAGGGGAGAGCTTTCCCTCTAAGTACCAACAAATCAGATGAATAGTATCGCGGCAGCTCATGACTTGCGTCCCCCAGTGACGCTGAAGACTAGACCACGTTTATACCAGGATGGTGCAATTGAGCGGCCAAATGTAGCCGACACGGTGGGAATCTTATCTCCTTAACAATCAATAGGGTGCCGGCAATCTCGACCTGCGCGTTCATCTCCTTGCAACCCAGAATTTGCAAACTTTACACATTGCCCAGCACATTTTCTGCAAACAAGTCCTTTCTCGATTCGATTTAGCGCTGGGGGACCACGGTCATCTCGCGGAGTGCAGCGATGCGGTCTTCCAATGGCGGGTGCGTGCTGAAAAGCGAACTTAGCGTCTCTCTGCCGAAGAGCGGCTTCACAATGCACAGCGCAGCAGTCGATGGCGATAGCGAGGTGGTAGGGATGCGCTGGTTATATGCGCCCAGTTTTTGCAGCGCGCTGATCAGACCGTACGGCTGGCCGACCATCCGCACCCCCGTTGCGTCGGCGGAATACTCCCTCTGCCGGGAAATGCCAAGTTGCAGGAGCATGGCCGCAAGCGGCGCCAAAAATATCATCAGGATGGCTGCCAGCCCCCCGCCGCCTTCGCGTTCGTCGTCGCGCCCACCGCCCCATCCGCCAAAGATCATTGCCCATTTGCCCATCGACGCTACATAGGTGATCGCGCCGGCAATGGTCGCGGCGATCGAACTCGTCAAGATGTCGTAGTTCCGCACGTGCGAAAGTTCATGGGCAATCACGCCTTCCAGCTCGTCATCGTTCATCAGTTGGAGCAAGCCCTGCGTCACGGCGACTGAAGCGTGATGCGGATTCCGCCCCGTCGCGAACGCATTCGGCGCCGCTTCGGGAATCACATAGAGCTGCGGCACTGGAATGTTTGCTTTTGCCGCCAGCCGCTCCATCACGGCATACAGCCGCGGCAATTCCTCGCGCGAAACCGGCTGCGCTCCGCTCGAAGCCAGGGCAATCTTATCGGAGAAAAAGTACGAGATGCCGTTCATCAGCACGGCAAACCCCAACGCGATCTTCAAGCCATTCGGCCCGCCGATCGCCCCGCCGGCAGCCACCAGCAGCACACTCAGCAGAATCAGCAGCGCGCCAGTACGCAGAATCTTCATGGGACCCTCATCACCTTTATATACGTAAAGAATAGCGGATTATTTCCGCTTACGGAAATCTCTTGAAGCATTTCGATTTAAGGAACTCCGCTGCTTCACTCTATTAGATTCGCGCAGCGGATGCCGGTTGCTTAGCCGGCGCGCGCTCAAAACGCATCGCGTCCTTTTTCGCGTCGCGGTCCACGCGCACGCGGTCTCCTGGCAAAACGGTGCCTTCCAGGATCTGCATCGCCAGCGGGTCCTGGATCATCCGCTGGATGGTGCGCCTTAGCGGCCGCGCCCCATACGCTGGATCGTAACCTTCGCGCAGCAGGAGTTCCTGCGCAGCCGGGGTCAGCTCCAAAGTAATTTGGCGCTCCGCCAGCAGCTTCTCGACGCTCTTCAGCAGCAAGCCGACGATGCGTTCCAATTGTTCCTTGCCGAGCGGATTAAAAATCACGATCTCATCGATCCGGTTGATGAACTCCGGCCGGAACGCCACCCGCAACGCTTCCATCGCCAGCTTTCGCGCCTGCCCGGGTTCTTTGTTCGCCAGCTCGAAGATCGCCGTCGATCCAACGTTGCTCGTCATCACCAGCACGGTGTTCCGGAAATCCACCGTACGGCCCTTGCCGTCCGTGAGCCGTCCATCCTCCAGAATTTGCAGCAGCACGTTAAACACATCCGGGTGGGCTTTCTCGATTTCATCGAACAAAATCACCGAGTAGGGATGCCGCCGCACCTGCTCCGTAAGCTGCCCGCCCTCTTCATAACCCACATAGCCCGGCGGCGCGCCGATCATCCGAGACACGCTGTGCTTTTCCATGTACTCGGACATGTCGATGCGGATCATGAGCTTTTCGTCGTCAAAAAGAAATTCCGCCAAGGCCCGCGCTAACTCCGTTTTCCCGACGCCCGTCGGTCCAAGGAATATAAACGATCCGATCGGCCGTTTCGCATCCGATAGTCCCGCGCGGCTGCGCCGGACGGCGTTCGCCACGCGTTCCAGGGCATCTTCTTGTCCAATGACGCGCTGCCGCAGCCGCTCTTCCATGCGCACAAGCTTCTGCGCCTCGCCTTCCAGCAAGCGCCCCACGGGAATTCCCGTCCACTTGCTCACCAGCTTGGCGATGTCTTCTTCGTCGACCTCTTCCTTCAACATCGGCGCGTCTTTCTGCACCGCCGCAAATCGTTCTTCCGCCTGCTTTAGTTCGCGTTCCGCCGCAGCAATCTTGCCGTAACGGATCTCGGCTACCTTCGCGAGTTCCCCGGCACGCTCGAATCTCTGCTCTTCGCCCTTGAGCTGCTCGATCTGCTCTTTCAGTTTTCTAATCTTCCCGATGGCTTCCTTTTCCGCCTGCCACCGCGCCTTCCGCCCGCTCGAATCCTCCCGCAGCTTCGCCAGCTCCTTCTCGATTTGTCCACGGCGTTCCTTGGAATGCGCGTCTTTCTCCTTCAGCAGCGACTGGCGCTCGATTTCGAGCTGCAGGATCCGCCGCTCGATTTCATCGATCTCCACCGGCAGCGAATCGATCTGCATGCGCAAGCTCGCCGCCGCTTCATCGATCAAGTCAATCGCCTTGTCGGGCAAAAAACGATCGGAGATATACCGGTGCGAAAGCGTCGCCGCGGCAAGAATCGCCGCGTCCTTGATCCGCACGCCGTGATGAACTTCGTAGCGGTCCTTCAGCCCGCGCAGAATCGCAATCGTATCCTCGACCGTCGGCTCGCTCACAAGCACGGGTTGGAACCTCCGCTCCAGCGCGGGATCTTTTTCGATGTGTTTCTTGTATTCATTCAGCGTCGTCGCGCCGATGGCGCGCAGTTCACCCCGCGCGAGGGCCGGCTTCAGCATGTTCGAGGCGTCCATCGCGCCTTCCGCCGCGCCTGCGCCCACCAGCGTGTGCAGTTCGTCGATGAACAGAATGATCTGCCCTTCCGCGTCGGTAATTTCTTTCAAGACGGCCTTCAGCCGGTCTTCGAATTCGCCGCGATATTTCGCGCCCGCCACCAGCGCCGCGAGATCCAAGGCCACGAGCCGCTTGGTCTTCAGCACATCCGGCACGTCCCCGGAAACAATCCTCTGAGCCAGTCCTTCCACGATGGCCGTCTTTCCCACGCCCGGCTCGCCGATCAACACCGGATTGTTCTTCGTGCGCCTCGCGAGGATCTGCATGACGCGGCGAATCTCTTCGTCGCGCCCAATCACCGGATCGAGCTTGGAGCGCCGCGCCAGGTCCGTGAGGTCGCGCGCGTATTTTTCCAGCGATTCATAGGTTGCTTCCGGAGTTTGCGAGGTCACGCGCTGCGTCCCCCGCACGCCAGTCAACGCTTGCAGGATTGCTTCGTGCGAGGCGCCGTGCTGTTTCAGCAACTTCCCCGCTGGATCGCGCTCCTGACCGGCAATCGCCAGGAAAAGATGCTCCGTCGAGACGTACTCATCCTTGAACTTGGTCGCCTCGTCGAAGGCCTTCTCCAGCACGTCATTCAATGCCCGCCCCATGTGCTGCTGCGCAAAGCCTTGCACTTTCGGCAAACGCTCCACTTCGCGCCTGAGATCCTGGGACAACGTCTCGCTGCGAATCCCCAGCCGCGCCAAGAGCGGGGGCACCACTCCGTCCGTCTGCGCCACCATCGCCTCTAACAAATGTAGGGGCACAATCTCCTGGTTCTCGTGGTGCCCAGCCACTTCTTGCGCGCTCTGCACTGCTTCCTGGGCTTTTACGGTCATTTTTTCAAATCGCAGCATGTTTGCCTCACCACTCAAGAAAAAGGGGCTGGCCCACTTCCCAGCCCCTTCTCATATCATAATTTAGCTGTGGGCTTACCTTCCCGATGCGGCCGCAGCCACCGCGGGTGTTCCGACGTTCACCTTGATCTGCTTCGGCTTGGCTTCCTCGCGCTTCGGAATGCTCAACGTCAGCACGCCATTCTGATAGTCAGCCTTGATCGCTTCCGCATTCACGGTATTCGCCAGCGAGAAACTCCGGGCAAACGAGCCATAAGCGCGCTCCACACGCAGATAATTGTTCTCGTCCACTTTCTTCTCGAACTTGCGCTCACCGCGAATCGTGAGAATGTTGTTCTCTACGCGAATGTCTAAGTCCTTCGGATCGACGTCCGGCACATCTGCCTTCACGACCAGTTCGTGCTCCGTCTCAAAGATGTCGACGGCCGGCGCCCAAGAGGTGAGATTACTTTCCTCACCGGTACGCTCGAACGCATCGCTGAACATACGATTGAATTGCTCCTGTAGGGTCGTGGCCCCACGGGATGGTTCCCAACGGCTCAAAACTCTCATGATCAAGCACCTCCATAAAGTGATTACGTTGATATGATAAAATATGCGTGTATCATAGTCAAGTACGAATTTAGGATCTGCTAGACTACACTTAATACATTGTCATTCAATCACTTACAGAACTTTTTGGAATTAGTACATACCTGTTTTCTTGCTTCCAAGACCCTTCGCCCTTCAGTGACCTACTTTAAACCTCCTCGTCCCTAAAGGTTGGACTCTTTGCTGCTAGACTCAGTGGCGATGCGTCTTGTCGAGCTCGATTACCATCTTCCGCGCGCTCAGATTGCCCAACGCCCCCTCGACCGCCGGGATTCTTCACGTCTCCTCATGCTGGATCGCATTCGCGGTACATGGGAGGACCGTCTCTTCGCGGAGCTCCCCAATCTTCTCCACGGCGATGAGCTTGTGGTCCTGAACAATACCCGTGTGATTCCCGCCCGCCTCTTTGGCCGCCGCGTGGGAATCCATTCGCAACCCGCGTCACGTTCCACGCGCAGGGAACATCTCCGCGCGACGGTAGAAGTCTTCCTGACACGGCAGCTCAGTCCCGATACTTGGGAAGCGCTTGTCCGCCCTGGCCGCAAAATGCAGACAGGCGAGCGAGTTCTTTTCGGCGAAGGTCAGCTTGAAGCCGAAGTGATTTCGCGGGGAGAGTTGGGTCTGCGCACCCTCCGCTTCGTCTCCCACGACACGGATAGCGTTGCGGAACATTTCGAGCGACTCGGGCACGTGCCTCTCCCGCCCTACATCGATCGTGCCGATGAAACTTCAGATTGCGAACGCTATCAAACTGTTTATGCCAAGAGTCCCGGCGCCATTGCTGCGCCGACCGCAGGGCTTCATTTCACTCCGGAAATCCTCACGAAGATTCGGGAACGCGGTGCAGAAATCCGTGAGCTCACGCTCGACGTTGGACTTGGCACTTTTCAGCCCATCCAGGGTGAAACTCTCGAAGGCCACATCATGCACGGCGAATCCTACGAGATTCCCCCCGAAACGGCCGAACGCATCGCTGCGGCACGCGAGGCTGGGCGCCCCATCCTGGCAGTTGGCACAACGGTCGTTCGCGCTCTTGAAGACGCAGCTCTCCGCGCCGCCGGTCCCACTTCCGGCGAAAAACTCCTTCGCTCCGGCCCGGCCGAAGCGCGCCTTTTTATCATTCCGGGATTCCGATTTCGTGTGGTGGACGCCCTACTGACAAACTTTCACTTGCCGCGCTCGACGCTGCTTGCGCTGGTCTCTGCCTTCGCCGGTCGCGAAAATATTCTCGCGGCGTACCGCCACGCCGTCGAAGCGGGCTACCGCTTTTACAGTTACGGCGACTGCATGTTGATCCGCTAGCGGGAGATGGTGCGGGACGCTTGTGCTGCGAAGTTCTTCTGCAAACCTGCGGCGAGGAAGAAGAGTACTTCTCCGAAGGCCGTTGCTGGATTCTGCCACTTCAGGAATTCTGCCGCGAGGATGACGAGTAAGAAGGCTGCAGCACTGTGCAGCCTCCTTCTCGTCCAGTCGAAAGGAGTCACGGAAGCTCCTTCGTTATTCGTTGAAAACAAATACGCGGTTCTGGCCGGCGAAACGTACTTCCTTCACTTGGCCGTTCTCACCCAGGAGCACCGAGTCATACGCTGACTTCGACTGCCGGTCTTCCCAGCGGCCTTCGCTCTCGGCGACCATCTGCTTGCCTTTTTGCACGGTGACCTTGTTGCCGTCAATCAACAGGCGATACTCACCTGCCTGCAGGTCGGCCCTGCCGACTTTTGCGGCTTGCGCGATATTGATGGTCTTGCTGATGGGCTTGGCGAATACGGGCACTGCCAGCGCGATGGCGGCAAGCAGGGCGACGCTGCGGAAAAAAGAATTGGTTTTCATGCGTGTCAATTTCCTTTCGGTCGGGATCGAGTCAGCCGTACAGCAGACTGCCGCAGGCCAGACAGAGTTGACACGCACGCCAAGGGCGAGTAATCTCGCCCCAAAGACACCACCTCTTCCTGGACTAACGGCCGGAAAGACTTGCGTGTCGTCGCCCCGCGGCTGCCACCGCGGGGTTTCTGATTTCTAATTACTCTGGCTCACCCGGAACAGCTTCACTTCCGGCTGCACTGGTATAGACGGATTACCCCCTGCGAATGTTTCGTTGGCCGGGCATATATCTTTCGACAAATTCTTCCCGGTCTTTCCACCCGCTGCCAGTACCCTCGCCTCCTAAGTCCTCCTTTCGTTGCGCTTTTCTAAATTAATTATCAATCATCTAAAAACTCCTAGAAACCTTTTGGCTCCTCGCTCGTCCGCAATTTCCTCGCCGCCGTGGGCCGCGAGTCGTGCATCGTCGCGCGGGTTCATCTATACTCAAATGCACTTTTTGGATGCCTGGAATGCGCACTCTCGTTCTGAGCGACTTGCATGCCAATGCGGCGGCGTTGGACGCCGCGCTCAACGCAGTGAAGGGCCGCTGGGACACTTGTGTCTGTCTTGGTGACGTCGTCGGTTATGGCCCTGACCCCAACGAAGTCGTTGCCCGCCTTCGCGAACTTGGCGCGCAAACGATTCGTGGAAATCACGACAAAGCCGTCACCGGCTTGATGCCCACCGGCGACTTTAATCCCGTCGCCAAAGCCGCCGTCGATTGGACCCGCGCTCAACTCACGCCCGATAATCTCGCGTGGTTAACCGCTCTGCCGCAAGGTCCGCTTGCAACAGACGGCATCGTGCTCATTCACGGCGCATTTCACGATGAAGACGAATACGTTTTCAC
Organism: Candidatus Acidiferrum sp.; assembly: GCA_035544995.1. Lineage (GTDB taxonomy): Bacteria > Acidobacteriota > Terriglobia > Acidiferrales > UBA7541 > Acidiferrum. Next base: position 15,798 of record DASZZI010000035.1, on the reverse strand, counting down.
TCCCGCGCAGGCGCTGGACGGCCTTCTCGACTCTTCCGCTCCGGTTACTTTTTTTGGTCATACGCACCATCAGGGTGGCTTCTCTTACCAGGACTCCAGCCTGGAAGTTCTTCAGATTCGCCCCCGCGCCTCCGAATCTTTTGCCGCGCTGCGTATCGAGCTGCCACGCCGCTATCTTTTGAATCCCGGCTCCATCGGGCAGCCGCGCGACTCCGACCCGCGCGCGGGGCTGGCCATCGCGGATCTCGATCATCAGACCGTCGAATTCTGGCGCGTTCCCTACGATATTGCGGCGGTGCAGGAACGCATGCGCGCCGCGCGGCTTCCCGAGCCTCTCGTGCAACGCTTGCTCATCGGCCGCTGAGGCTTCCCGCAAAGCCAGCCTTTTTTGCTACATTGAGTCCGTGCACGCCCTGCTAACGAATCAGCCTCCCTCGATGGTGCCGCCGGACACGGGCGGCTCAGGTTTCGCCTGGAAAATTTTGGCCATCGCTATCCTGTTAGTTGCTGGCGTTTTTTACTTCTGGTCCGGCCACGCTTCCGGTCCCGCGGCTCCGCCAGCGCCGGTGCGATTGCCTTTTGGCACCGCCGAGCAGGCCTACGCCTCAAGAATTGAAATCCAAAATATCTCCCTGAGCCGCGCGGAAAATTTTCTCCATCAAGAAGTCACCGTTGTCTCTGGCGACCTGATCAACGGTGGCGACCGGTCGCTGACTGGGCTGGAGCTCACGATCGAATTCTTCGACGAGCTTCATCAAGTCGTTCTTCGCGAATCGCGCCAAGTCCTGAGCGCCCCTTCGCCGGTGCTCGCTTCCGGAGATCGCCGTTCTTTTGAGATCTCCTTCGAGCACATTCCCTCCTCTTGGAACATGCAGCAGCCTTCCGTCGGCATCAGCGGTCTGCAGTTCGCTCCCGCAAAAGAATAGATCGTTTGGTACGTGTATCCTTTATAATCCGGCGCGTGGAACTTGCCGCCGAACTGGAAGCCAGTCTGCGCGAATTTTCAGCTAAGGGTCCCGTCGAAGTGCGCGAAAACGGCAGTCGTCTCGCTTCCCTCACTGCGCTCTCCTGGGAAGTACGCAGCATGGGCAAGAAGCCACTGCTCCATCTCTGGTCAGAGCAGCACAACCTTACCCGGCGCGTCCTCGCCATCACCGATCATTCCGATGAGCGCCTGGCCCTTGCCGTCGAGCGTTTTGGCCGCTCCAAACCCGGCCGCCTCGAATTTATCCGTATGAGCTTCGAGCGTTCCGCCCGTGAACTTTCCCGCGAGGAATTCTGCAGTCACCTCTCGCGCATTCTGGCGGAGCAGTTCCCGGACGAATCTCTGGAATCACTGGTCATTTCTCCGGACCTCGAGCATTCACTTTCCGGCAATTATGCTCGCGGCCTGCTTCGCCGCGGCTCGGTGCACACTGCCGTGCTCGGCGTCCCCGAGGGCGACTCCTCGGATGGTGTGGAAAATAGCCTTACCTTCGCGCTGCTGTGGCTTGATCGAGCTCGCCAGTCCGCGTGCCGCGGCGCCGTTTCTTCTCTCCGTCTGATTCTTCCAAAGGGCGCGAGCCGTGGGGTCGCGCACCGTCTTGCCGCGCTTGATTCGCGCCTTCCCCTGGAGCTCTACGAACACGATTCCAATCGCGACACGCTCCAGAGAATCGATCCAAATACACTCGGCAATCTTTCGACCTGGCTCGTGCCGCATCGCGAAGCGCAAGCGCTCATCGACCGCGCCCGCTCCGCTCTCGACCCCATCGTGGCCTTGGCCCCGCAAGCCATTTCCGTGCATCCCGTGCCTCCATCGCGCGAAGTCTTTCTTCGCTTTCGCGGACTTCCTTTTGCTCGCTGGGATGACGGCCGCGTTTTTTTCGGGACCGCTGATCCGCGCGAAGAGCTCACGGCCGCTTCGCATCCTTCTCTCAAGCGCCTGCTCCACGACCTCGAGATTCACCGCCATCCGCTCGCCAGCGACACACGTCATCCTTTTTACCGTGCGCAAGCCGAGCGCTGGCTCGAATCCCTCGTTCGCGAAGACATTACCCGCATCGATGCCGCGCTTAACCCGCGCTTCGTCTACGCCCAAGTGTTCGCCAATGCCGGCGGCGAACACGGCATCCTTGACCTCCTCGCTATCTCCCGCTCCGGACGTCTGGCTATCCTCGAATTAAAAGCCAGCGAACACATTCATCTCCCGCTCCAGGCGGCCGACTATTGGCTTCGCGTGCGCCGCCATCTCCAGCAGGGTGATTTCGCCAGCCATGGCTATTTCCCTGGCGTCGAGTTGCAAGCCGCGCCTCCACTCGTCTACCTCGTCGCACCGGCACTGCATTTTCACCCTGCCACGGACACACTGCTCCGTTTTCTCTCGCCGGAGCTGGACATCATTCGCGTGGGTCTGGCGGAAAGCTGGCGCCGCGGCCTTCGCGTCGTCATGCGGCAATAGCGGGCGGGTCTACTCCTGACCGCGCAGCAGACCCTTCTGCTTCCGGAATAGGGTTCTTAAGTCGAGGAATTGTTCCGTCTCCCTTCACTCCGTTAAAGGTAAAATCGCGTCTCCCAGCACTGGGGTGCATGCCATGTACTTTTCAGCGCGTGTCAGGCAGCAAGGCCAAGTGTCCGTCGTGGATCTTTCCGGACACCTGACCTCTTTTGAAACCAGTGGCCTGCGGGACACCATCAGCGGCCTTCTGAAGCAGGGCCGCAAGAACATCATCCTCACTCTGAGTGGCTTGTTGTACCTCGACAGCTCCGGGATTGGCGAACTCGCTCGAAACTACGTGGCGGTAATTAAGCGCGGTGGCGTGATGAAGGTCGTCGGTCTCACTCCGAAAATAGAAGAAATTCTGAAGATCACGCAACTTCATCAGATCTTTCAGGAATTTAGCGATGAGGAAGCTGCTCTACGGAGTTTTCCGGAATCCCTGAACAAGAGAAACTTCTAAAGAACTTAGCGGAGAAAATTGACCCTAAAAGGAGAGAAGCAGCTAGGGGGTTGCCCTAACTGCTTCCCGGGGTGTGTCCTCGAAGTGGTTAGTTACTGACTTAGATGCACGAGGGCAAAAAAGGTTTCCATTCTTGCGAAGAATCCCGCTCTTGCCGTCGAAAACCTCGAAAATGGTTAGTAAAAAAGGTACTTACGCCACCGCTCGTCGCGATGTCCGATCAGCCTCATAAGCTGCCGCGAAGTATGCAGCGTGAACGGCCGGGGACGCCGCGCCAGCTTCAGCCCCGCCTCTTCCGGCGTACGGTCGCCCTTGCTGTTATTGCAGCGGTAGCAGCATGCCACCAGGTTCTCCCAGGAGGACCGCCCCCCGCGCGACCGCGGCACCACGTGGTCCAGAGTAAGCTCCGAGCTGGGGAACATCCGCACGCAAAACTGGCAGGTGTTTCGATCTCGCAGCAAAATATTTTTCCGCGAGAGCGCCCTGCTCTGCTGCGGAATGTGCCGGTACGCCAGTAAACGAATGACGGACGGCACTTTGTGGGCATGGGCCGCGGAATGCACTTCCGTGTTGTGCATCTCCTCAGCCTGGGCTACACCCTTCAGCATCAGCACCATGGCGCGCCGCACCGCCGTCACATTAATCGGTTCATACGTCGCGTTCAGGACGAGCACCGGCTCCTGCATCAGCGATGCTCGCCGGCCCGAAAACGTATTGGGGTATCTACTACCAGCGGGGTCGTCGGAAACGGGCGCAGCCGCCCCGAGCGCTTCGGGAGCATAACGCCCCCGGGGGTGGAACGAATTTTGCCTACTTGCGCTCATCGCGCTTCCTTCGGGCTATGACTGACTGGGACCTGGAATTGGATTCCGTACTGCCCGTGCCACGGTCAGTCCGATGACCGACTTGGCTCCGGCATCCAGCAGCGCCCTCGCACAGGCATCAAGCGTCGCTCCAGTTGTCATTACATCATCTACCAGTAAGACGCGCAGGTTGTCAACCTGGCTGCCTGGACGCGTGGCAAAAGCGCCACGGACCGACTCCCAGCGCTCTTCCAGGGTAAGGACATGCTTGTCCGGCCGGGGCCGTGTCCGGACTAGTAACACAGCCCGGTGCGGCAATTTCAGGCGTTTTGCCAGCGGCCTCGCAATCAGGTCCGCCTGGTTGTACCCCCGCTCCCGTTCACGCTCACGGTGCAAGGGCACGGGCACCACCACGTCAGCCTCCAGCCCCTCGCTCTTCACTACCTCGACCAGCCGCTCGGCGAACCAGGCCCCCAGCGGCTCCATTCGCGCGAACTTCAGAAGGAGTATCGCACGCACCAATGCCCCGTCGTAAGCGGCATAGCTTCGCGCACGGTCGAATGCATAAATCCTTTTCTCTTGCCCCGGCTGCTCCCTGCAGATTGGACAAAGCTGTCGTTCTGTATCCGTCGCCGCTGGTACCGGTCGCCCGCAGATTTCGCACACTTTCTCCGCCACCGGCACAAACGATGCCAGGCACTCGCCGCAGATCGGTACACGGCTCGCCCGCGTCAGGAGTTGCTCGCAGATGCGGCAGCCGGCAGGGAAGAAAACGCTGACGATGGCGTCGCAGGCTTCGGCCAGCCAACCCCGCTCGTGCTCACGATAGATGGATCGCTCGCCCATGCAGACAGAAGCCTACTCCGCCCGCTCTCATAAGCAAAGAAGAAATGTACGTTGAAGTAATCACTCACCGGAAGAGGATGTAAACGCTCTCTTTAGAGAGCGGGGATTTTCAACACCATTTTTCGGGGGGAATGTTACAGGAGGCCCTGCTCCATTTTTTCCTGGCAGTTAAGGCAGTGCTTGGCCCACGGCACAGCTTCGAGCCTCTTCTGTTGCAGCTCTTCCTGGCAATTCGCGCAGACACCGTATTCGTTGGCCTGGATGCGCTTGAGTGCCGCATCGATCATATTCAAGATCGTCCGGTCGGTGTTGGTCATTCCGAACAGGAACTCCTTCGTGTAGGAGTTCGCCGCTTTGTCCGCAAGGTCAACCGTTGGGTCGTCGTCGGCCTGCCTTCCCTCTTCCTCGGTCCGCGCGATCGTCTTCATCAGCTCTTCGCGCCGCGCTAGTAGTTTCTTTTTATAGTATTCGAGCCTTTTCTTATCCATGGAAGTCCCGCCCCTCTGTCTCAATTTCGGGGCCATCTAAAAACTACGTAGTGTAGGCTGAGTTCTAAGGAGAGTCAAGTTAGTGCCATGGAACTGGAAACGTTCATCGCGTCCCCTGCGGAATTTACTCCACAGGAATCTGAACCGGGAAAAGGAATGTGTTCAGAGTTGGCCCTCGCTTCAGCGGGGCACAAATTTTTGCACTCTCATGCCGTGGTGGACGTCCCCCACATAAACCGCTCCATCTTTTCCGAGCGCAATGTCATGACCCCAATAGATCTGTCCATCGTAATTTCCGAATCGGCTCCACTTCGCGAGGATTTTTCCATTCAGATCCATCTTGAGGATGCGTCCCCGGTCCGGCGGCCCTGGTTTCAAGTCGCCGCCGTCAACCATATAGAGCAGGCCATCGGGACCGATCGCCAGTCCCCAGGGACGTCCCAGCTCGTCGCTCTTCCACATATTCAGGAATTTGCCATTCGCGTCAAAGATCTGGATGCGAACATTCATGCGGTCGGCTACGTACACGCGTCCCTGTGTGTCGACGGCGACGCTATGCGGCAGGTCAAACTCACCTGGGCCCTGGCCTTTGTGCCCCCAGTCCAACAAGAATTTCCCTTCGGCTGAGAATTTGGCGACGCGACTGTTGCCATAGCCATCGCTAACGTAAATGCTGCCATCCGCAGCGAAGGCCACGTCGGTGGGCCTATTGAAGTGCGTGCCGTCCAGGCCGGGCACACGTTCCGTTCCCAGGGTCATCAAAAGCTTGCCATCCTGTGAGAACTTGAAAACTTGGTGAAGCCCGCGATCGGTAACCCAGACGTTGTCGCTGCGATCGATCCGTAAACCATGCGGTTCGAGGAAACGATTTTCGCCCCATGAGCTCAGCAGCTTACCCGTGGCGCCGTCGAAACAAAGAACCGTTGGCGAGGGAATCGGGTGCGATTTGTCAGCCGCCCAGGAATTTTCCGCACGATGGAAAACGAAAACGTGATTATGCGAATCCACCGAAACTCCGGAAACCTGGCCAAGAACGAAACCCTCCGGCAAAACAGGCCATCCGTGAACCACAGAGTAGGGTTCTGCCTGCTCACTCTTCTGGGCGACAGCCACCTGACAGACAAAAATTACGCACATACAGCTCAGGATCACTCTTCTTACGGCGTGACTAAGCATCACCAAGCTCCCAATTCTCAACGCCTAGGCCGCGCGGCCAAGACATGTCGTTCTGCAGTAGGAACGCAAACCTTCAGTCCAAGGGGCAAGTTCGTCGGGGATTCTGCGCTCGCCTCATTCGCAAGTCAAGAAAAGACCACTGGAAGTCTTCAGCGGTAGTTGACTTTGCCACGAGACTCGTTGCAAATGGATTCTCCGGGAATGCCTGCATCCACGGATCGGATTCTTCATGAACATTCTTGATGTTCTTGTCGGCAAGCCCATCAAGACAACTGACGAGCGCGCCGAGCAGATCGGCCCTGCCTCGGGCATCCCCATTTTCGGTCTCGATGCTCTCAGCTCCGCAGCTTATGGTCCCGAAGCTGCCTTGAGCCTCTTGATCCCGCTCGGCCTTCTCGGCTTGCAGTACATCATCCCCATCAGCGCGGCCATCATCACGCTTCTGGTCATCGTTTACTTTTCCTATCGCCAAACGATCGCCGCGTATCCGTCCGGCGGCGGCTCGTACACCGTGGCGCGCTTTAACTTAGGTGCTTTCCCCGGCCTGCTCGCCGCGGCGGCGTTGCTCACGGATTATATCCTTACCGCCGCGGTCGGAATCTCTGCCGGCGTTGGCGCATTGGTCTCCGCCGTGCCTTCTCTGCAGCCACGCACGGTCTCATTGTGCGTAGGGATTCTCGTTATCGTCACGATCCTGAATTTGCGCGGCGTGCGTGATGCCGGAGTCGCCTTCATGCTCCCGACGTATCTTTTCGTCGGCACGCTGCTGGTCACGCTTGCCGGCGGGCTGGTCCGCGTCGCGCTCAGCAGCGGACATCCTGTTCCAATCGCGCCGTTGCCGTCGCCGCCGGGGATCACGGAAGCCGTCACGTTCTGGCTCCTGCTCAAAGTGTTTGCCAGCGGTTGCACCGCGCTCACCGGCGTTGAGGCCGTCAGCAATGGCGTGAAAGCATTCCGCGAGCCGGGCGTGAAGAACGCGCAGCGCACGCTGACGGTAATCATTTTTCTACTGGCCGTGCTCTTGGCGGGAATTTCTTATCTCGTAAAAATCTACGGCATCGCCGCGACCCTTCCAGGCCAGCCTGGTTACCAGAGCATTCTCTCGATGCTCATCGCTGCAGTCTTCGGCAAAGGAATTTTCTATTACGTAACGATCGGCTCGATCCTGCTCGTCCTTTCCCTGTCCGCGAACACAGCGTTTGCTGATTTTCCGCGCCTGTGCCGCGCCATCGCTCTGAACAACTATCTCCCCCACGTCTTCAGCTTTCGCGGCCGCCGGCTTGTCTACACCTCGGGGATCATCGTTCTCGCCATACTCACGTGTGTCTTGCTCGTCCTTTTCGGCGGCGTCACCGACAGATTAATCCCCCTTTACGCGGTGGGTGCATTTTTGGCTTTCACGCTCTCGCAGTTCGGCATGGTAGTGCACTGGCGAAAAAATCGCGGCCCGCACTGGATGAAAAGCGCGCTGGTGAATGGCTTCGGCGGGTTCGTAACCGGTGTCACCGTCATCGTGGTGCTGGTTGCGAAATTTATCGAAGGCGCCTGGATCACCTTGCTCTTTATTCCTCTCCTGATCGTGTTTTTCACCGCGGTTCGGCGGCACTATCACTACGTGAGAACGGCCACCACCTGCACCGCGCCGGTAATACCCGCCATTATGAATACGCCACCCATCGCGGTCGTTCCCGTGGATCGCTGGAGCCGCACCTGCAAACAGGGGATCGAATTCGCGTCGCAGCTCTCGCCGGAAATCATCGCCGTCCATGTGGAACCCGGTGAGCATTCCGAGCTTTTACACGAGGACTGGGAGCGCTACGTCCAGGAGCCTTTCCGCGCTGCAGGAGTGGAGCCGCCCAAGCTTACGATCCTGCCGTCGCCGTACCGTTTCGTTATCGTTCCCATCGTCCAGTACGTCCTCGAATTGTCCGAAAAGCATCCGGACCGTCGAATTGTCGTGGTTGTTCCGGAGCTCATCGAGGATCGCTGGTACGAATCTTTTCTGCATAATCAGCGCGCCCGTCTTCTGCAATGGTTGCTGCTGGCGCGGGGCAACGACCGCATTTTCACTGTCGTGGCTCCCTACTACCTGGGGGAACACGCGCAACCACCGAGCCACTTCCAGTAGGTTGGAATTTGCAATTGGCAAAGAGCGGCTCCTAAGGACCTTCGATCAGACAGCGGCTAAAGATTGCGAATCACGTGTTGCAGTAGGGCGGTAAATTCTCCGAGTTGTTGCAGCTCTTTGCGGGGGAGTGCGGAGACTGCAAGCGATAGCGATTCCACGCGCCGCTTGCGCCCCTCTTGCAGGATCTTCGTTCCTTTGGCGGTAGCCTCAAGACGGACCCGCCGCCCGTCTTCGGTTGCGTGCCGACGCACCAATCCAGCGCGTTCGAGCCCCGCGACGATGCGGCTCATTGTGGGAGGGCGTACCTGTTCGGCTTCGGCGAGCTCGCCCAGCGATCTTGCGCCGCCGAAGACCAGCACGGACAGCGCGGAAAGCTGGGCCGGCCCGATTCCGCTTTCGCGGTCGCGTACGCGCAGCCGGCGCAGCAGATGGATGGCCGCGGAGTGCAGCTGATCGGCGATCTGAACGGCGTCCCGGCCGGCCCGATTTTTTTGCTTGCCATCGGCCATAGAGTATAGTTAGCTATGCTAACTAATTTCCTTTTGGAGGTCATTGTAATGAGCGCTGCAACATCGAACCTCGGAATCACAAGCCTCGGCCAAATCTTTATCAATGTCCATGACTTGGAGCGCGCCACGGCATTCTATCGTGATGTGCTGGGATTGCCGCTGCTGTTCACAGCACCCAACTTGGCCTTCTTCGACTGCGCTGGGGTACGGCTGATGCTGGGCCGAGCCGAGACGCCGAAGTTTGATCATCCGAGCTCCATCCTCTACTTCCGTGTGCCGGAAATCAACGCTGCACACCGGCGGCTCCTCGAGAGTGGCGTGCATTTCCTCACCGCTCCACGCGTGATCGCGCCGATGCCGGCGTACGATCTTTGGATGGCTGGGTTTCATGACTCGGAAGGGAATACTATGCAGTTGATGAGCGAGGTGCCCCATGTTGCGTAAGATTCTACTCCTGACCCCATTTCTGCTGTTTTCATCAGCGCTTACCACATTCGCCGCGGGCACAGAGGTTAAAGACGGATTCTTCACAACGAGTAACGGCGTGCGGCTGCACTATCTGGAAGCGGGCAGCGGGCCGGGAATCGTATTCGAGCCCGGCTGGAGCATGCCCGCATGGATTTGGGATGCTCAGATACGCTACTTTGCCGGGCATTTTCACGTTGTCGCTCTCGACCCGAGGTCGCAGGGGGACTCCGACAAGCCTTCGAGCGGCAACCATCCAGAACGCCGGGCGCAAGACATCAACGAGCTTTTCGAGCACCTGAAGCTGAGTCCCGTCGTCTTGGTCGGCTGGTCCCTGGGAGTTCCGGAACTGCTGGCGTATGCCGAGCAGTATGGAGGAAGCCGTGTGCGCGCTTACGTGCTGGTTGACGGCCTTGCCTGGAACAAGCACGACCCGGCGTTCATCACCTCCATGCTGGGCATGTACAGGCAGTTACAGACCAACCGGCGCGATTTCACGGAGAAGTTCGTGCGGAGCATGTACAAAAAGCCGCAAACGGATGACTACATCGAGCGCGTCGTGACAGCGTCGTTGAAGATGCCGACGGACAGCGCCGTCGCTGCCAGCGTGAGCTCCATCAGCAGGGCCGACTGGCGCCCCGCCATTGCCAAGCTGGACCGGCCCGTGCTTGTGGTGTGCCAAACGGCGATGAAGAGCGTTGCAGCCGATCTGATTGCTTCACTGGTGCCGTCCACGCGGGTCGAGCTATTCGACGATGCTGGACATGCGCTGTTCGTCGATGACGCGACACGGTTCAATGCGGTGCTAGAGGATTTCTTGCAACATCTTGCTAATCAGTAGCAGAGGCAAACGAAAACGGGAGGGAGGAGCCGTGCAAGGTCGTACGTTGCAAGACTGCCTTGACCCAGACGGAATCCGCAATCGACTCCGCGCCCGGCAAGGCAGGGAGTTGGAGTACGAAGGTACCGCGCCGAAGTGCGTGAGATGAGGCGCGAGTACTGGGCGAAATGAACCCTGTGGCCTATCGACGAGGGATGTGGCGGGGAGCAGAATCGCAAGCGTAGTCGGGAGTTGGGCGGGATTCCGGAGCGATGCTTTGGCTTGACTGCTCCTGTATTTCGCGCCGCTGATCGCGAGGTCAGCGGTGCGGAAGGAATAACGGACCAGCTTCAGATTACATTACCCTCCATCCCCACGCCCGAGCGGCCGGTCCCCCCACCGGCCGCTCATCTTTTTGGACACCAACCATATGGCAAAGTACAAGGGCGGACTCCTGTCCGCCCTTGTAGGAAAAACCACTTTGGCCCGCCGCTCGCGGGCGCATTTGGCCTACCACAATAAAAAAGGGGGCTTGTGCAAGCCCCCTCTTTCCAATTGACGCCCCGAACCGGATCCCGAGTCGAGGTTCGGCTCCGGCCACCCCGGGAAGCCAATTTCGTATGTTGGAAGAGGAACGTGCAACCGGGATGCCAGTGGGCGGCCTGAAATGAAGCAGGGAGTAGGCGCTTGAAAGGACAGCGTTTAGGTCGGAAGGTTCCCTGATGCGCAGCTAAGGACAGTCTAGAATCTACAATATCCCACAGAAGAAGCGCTCCACTCCTACGTTCTTTGGGAGAAAGGATAGAGCGACAAGCGGCTGCAAAGTGGAGATGGTGAGATAACCGGGGCGACTAGGATGGACGATTTGCAATAAAGACTTCCTTGCTTTGCTCCCAGTAGAAGAATCCGACAGTAGCAAAGCCGCAAGCAGCCACACTCCAAGAACGGCCTCAGGCCGGGGTCAGGCGCCGATGGAGGAGCGGAGGGCGGCGGCGAGGGATTGGCTGAAGCGCTGGACGTCGGCGTCGTGCTCGGCTTCGACCATGACGCGGGCGAGCGGCTCGGTGCCGGAATAGCGGAGGACGACGCGGCCGCTGTCGCCGAGAGCGGATTGGGCTTCGGCGAGGGCGCGGGAGACTTCTGGGAGAGAGTCGAGCGGAGGCTTGGAACGGACTTTCACGTTGAGGATGACTTGCGGGTACTCCTTGAAACCATCGATAAGGGATCCGAGACAGCCGCGTAGGGAGACAAGCGAAGCGATTTTAACGGCGGTGAGGAGGCCATCGCCCGCCGGAGAGTCATCGAGGAAAATGATGTGGCCGGACTGCTCGCCGCCGAGGACGTTGCCGCTGCGGAGCATCTCTTCAAGGACGTAGCGGTCGCCGACATTGGCTCGGGCGAGCGAAATGCCTTCGCGGGCGAGGGCGCGCTCGAGGCCGAGATTGGACATGGAAGTGGCGACGACGCGGTTGCCGGTGAGTTTGTCTTGCGATTTAAGGAAGCGCGCGGCGGCGAGGAGGACGCCGTCACCGTTGACGATTCTTCCTGTTCCGCAGACGAAGAGCGCGCGGTCGGCGTCGCCATCGAAGGCGACACCCAGTGTGGCGCGCTCCGCGACGACGCGCTGTTGCAACCCTTTGAGATAGAGCGAACCGCAGCCAGCGTTGATGTTCCGGCCGTCGGGTGTGGCGCCCATGGCGACGACATCGGCGCCGAGAGAGCGGAAGAGTTCAGGGCCGAGCTTGGACGCGGCGCCGTTGGCGCAATCGAGGACGATGCGGAGGCCAGTGAGCTTGGCCCCGGGAATGAGGCGGCTGCGAAGAAAAGTAAGATATTCGGCGTCGAGAGATTCGTCGGCGAGAAGGGTTGGACTATTTTTTGGCGGAGCTTCGGAGCGATGCTTGAAGATGTCCGCTTCGAGGGCTTCCTCGACGGAATCGGGGAATTTCATGCCCGCATGGGAGAAGAGTTTGACGCCATTGTCGTGAAAAGGATTATGTGAAGCGGAGATGACGACACCGGCCTGAAAATCACTTTGGCGGACAAGGCAGGCGACGCCCGGAGTGGTGATAACGCCGGCGAAGGCGACGGAGGCGCCGGCTTCGGCAAGGCCCGCGGCAAGAAGCGCGGCGATGTGGGGACCGGATTCGCGGGTGTCCATGCCGATGAGGACGTGGGGCTTGGCACTTTCGCGGCGCAGATAGGCGCCCAGCGAGCGCCCGGTCGCGGAGAGCGTGGCGTCATCGAGCGGAGGGGTTCCGGGAACACCCCGGATTCCGTCAGTGCCGAAGAGTTCTTTGGTCATGCAGATCGAGAGGCCAACCTCTGGGAAGATGACCTGAAGAAAGTTTAGCACAGGGCGGAATTGCGCCTTAGCGATCGCGTCAGAGTTTTTCAACGGAGTTACGCATAGCGAGAAGTGAAAGCACGGCCGCCCCATCCGCGCGGGTGCACGCGTCGAAACAAGCTGGCGAGACTGCGCGAGCGGATTGCGGGAGTGTGTTACCGTGTTGGGGACGGAGTCTGTCGTGCAAGGAACGGAAACGTCACCAGCAGTTGTTCGGATTGCCGGATCAACCTTTAGCCTGCGTGTGATCGCGGCAGCAATTATTCTGCTGTTCTGCTACTACGCGGCGGGCGTGGTGATCACGGTGTTGCTGTCGATCTTGCTGGCGTATTTCCTGGATCCGGCGGTGGAGTTCATGGAGAAGATGCACGTGCCCCGAATGCTGGGCGCGACCGTCGTGGTGTTGCTTTTGATCGCGGTGCTGGCAGCCGTGGGGTACGGATTATGGACGCGGACAGCGGATTTTGCCTCGAGCTGGCCGAAGTATAGCGCGGTGCTGAAGCAGGCGGCGGGCGCGGTGGAGGGCAAGATCAGGGGCATCGATTCGGAGATCGCGCCCGACGCAGGTGCTGCAAATCAACCGGCGGAGGTGCGGAGTGCCGAGCCGGGCATCGTGCGCACGCTGATTCTCCGTGGGGTCGGATCGCTGTACGCGCTGTTTCTGGAAATTACCTTTGTGCCGTTCCTGGTGTTTTTTATGCTTGCCGCGAAGCGGGAGGTTTGGCACGGGACGCTGCAACTTTTTCCCGTATCGCGGCGGACACAAGTGAAGGAAACGCTGGAGGATTTGCGCGACGTGTTGCGCGATTATCTGGCGGGGATGTGCATAGTAGCGCTGCTGGTGATCGCCGCGAGCAGCGCGTTCTTCTGGTTCCTCGGGCTGGACTATCCAATCCTCACGGGGATTGTGTCCGGCTTGCTGAACATGGTGCCGTATATCGGCGCGGTGCTGGCGTGGCTGCCGGCATTTGTGATCGCGCTAGCCAAGTGGAAGACGCTGGGGCAGTTCGTTTTGATTGCGGCGGGGTTGACGACGGCGCACGTGCTGGCGCTGAACCTTGTGGCGCCGCAACTCGTCGGGCGCCGCGTGCGGTTGAATGCCGTGGCGATTACCATCTCGCTGCTCTTCTGGGGCTGGGTATGGGGCGGGATGGGACTGCTGCTGGCAATACCTATCACGGCGACACTGCGCGTGATTTGCGACCACACAGAATCTTGGAAACCGATCGGGCGATGGCTGAGCGCGTGAAGCGGGGCCAGTCCTCGGAAAAATGGGATTCCTGCCAGACGAAAACATAATTCACGAAGCGTTTACGATCCGAGTCCAAAACTGTGCGCGGAGGGTTCCATGAAGCGTATGGGCTTGTATGCAATGGTCTTGATCGCAGCAGCAGGGCTCGCGAGCGCGCCCGCCGCGCAGGCATGGGGTTGCAAAGGCCACCAGACGGTGGCGTTGATCGCGGAAAAACACCTGACGCCGGAAGCGAAACAGATGGTGCAGACGTTGCTGAGTGGGAATCCTATCGATCCGGCGCTAAAGCGCTATTGTGGGGACGCGGTGCGCGATGCGATGGCCGATGCGTCGACGTGGGCGGATGATATCCGTAGCCAGGCGAAAAACGGCCCGCTGCATTACATCGACATTCCGCGTGGAGCCAGGCGCGCGCCGCTCGGTGAGTTCTGCGGAAAAGATGGATGCGTGACCAAGGCCATCGAAGACGATCTCGCCGTTATGAAAGATAAGAATACAGACGCCGCGAAAAGAGCCGAAGCGATGCGCTACCTCATCCACTTTGTAGGCGACCTGCACCAGCCTCTGCACGCGACGACCAACAACGACGAAGGCGGAAATTGCGTGCCGGTGAAATATTTCCGGCGCAAGGTGCACGAGCATAACCACGGGTATTCTCCAAACCTGCACAGCCTGTGGGACACGGCCATCCCGGAGCGGGACATGGAAGGCGCCGACCCAGCCGAGTATGCGGAGACGCTTGAAGATGCGTTTGCGCCGCAGATCGAGGGCTGGCAAAAAGGGGGAATCCACGTTGAGGAATGGGCGTGGGAGAGCCATGAGTACGGCGAGAAGAACGCGTATGGAGAACTCGCGCCTAAGATCAGCATCGAATCACCAGTTGCGGTCCAGAGCTGCACGGACGACAACAATATCGGGGAACGACTGCTGAGCCAGCACATCGCTGCAAGTGCTGCATATCAGGAAAAAGCCGGGCCGGTGGTGGAAAAGCGCATCGCGCAAGCCGGCGTGCGGCTGGCAATGATCCTGAATGATGCGGCGAAAATCACGCCGTAGACTTGGGTGTTGGCAAGTTGCTGACCGATAATAATCGGCGGGGATTGATTGGGCTGCCGCGGCGCTTTCGCTTAGCTTTAGGCCCGCTATAGACGGTTGATACTTAGGCACTCTGGTAGGGTTGTTCCACTACTTACGAATTGGCCAGCAGTAGTAAACTGACGGATATTCCGATGCGAAGGCTCGCATCGTTTTTGCCACCCCCAACAGGCTCGACCCTCTCGCCCTCGGGAAACACTCTTAAGCTATCGAGAACGACCCCTTCGTTCCGAAAATCGATCGGAACTGCATGCCAGAAAGCCCACGGTCTGAAGATTTGCTCGCAACTTTGCTGGAAACGACGGAGGACGCTATCCTCACGCTCGCGCTGGACGGTACGATTCAGAACTGGAGCTGGGGCGCGGAGCGCTTGTACGGCTATGCAGCGGCAGAGATGGTGGGAGAGCCGCTGGCGCGGCTTCTGCCACTCTACGAAGTCGCGGCCCGCGAAACCCTCCTTGACGCGGCCGTCCTTGGAAAAGTGCCGCGCTCGGAGACAACCGAACGTCTGCACAAGAACGGCTCGAAAGTTTGCGTGATCGTGAAGCGGGTGCCGATTCGAGACGGCCGGGGCGAGATCACAGGAATCCTGGAAATCGGACGTGGGCAGAGCCGATCGTGTTCATCGAAGGGAGGCGATACACCGGGAGAAGCACAACTGCGGATGCTGGTCGAGCAAATGCCCGTAGTGCTTTGGACGACGGACCCGCATCTGCGAATCACCTCGAACTGGGGCTCGGGGCTGCGCTTCTCCAAGATCCGCCCAGGCGAACTTGTGGGACAGACAGTGTGGAGTGAACCCTTGAACTGACACACTGGAGATGGGCACAATTTCCGGGAAAGGAACCACAGGTGAAGAGGAAACGATATTCCCGGAAGTTTCAGAGGATGGCCGTAGAGCGCATGAGGACCAGCGATAACGTCGGCGAG
>DASZZI010000034.1:0-1697 GCA_035544995.1 Candidatus Acidiferrum sp. | reverse complement strand
GAATAGGCGATCACGCCGTAGATGCCCACGACGCCAAGCAACAGCGCCATGCTCCCGGCGACGGCGAGCATGATCAAGGTAAAGGAAGTCCGCGCCATGGACTGTTTGTAGAAATAGTCCACGGTGTGAACCGCGGCGAGCGGAAGATTCGGATTAACCGACCACACCGCCTCACGCACTTCTTTCAGAAAACTTTCCGAGTCGGCGCGGGGGCTGCGAAGAGCAAAAGCCACGCCGCGGCGAACCGTGGTGGGGTTACCCTCGAACCGGTCCATGATCACTGGCCAATAGACGGAAGAGGACGCTTCTTTATTCACGCCGTCGTCGTGGACGTCCGCGACAACACCAATGCCTTCCCGCCAGTCGTCTGTCGTGCCGACCCGGACGCGCTTCCCGATTGCGTTGGCCGGGCTGTTCCAATATTCCCGCGCAAAGTTCTCATAGATAACGACCACGGGAATCTTCTGGTAGAGATCCGTCCATGTCAGCTCACGGCCAGCGACGAGGGGAGTCCCCAGGGTCTCAATGAAACCGGGGGTAATGAACTTGAACCTCCGAATGGGGGCAAGCTGACTCTCGGTGTAAGTGTGGTCCTGCGCAAAGACGGGATCCATGCTGCTGTTTCCATCCATGGGGATAGTGCTGCACAGCCCGACCGAGGAGACACTGGGAATCGCGGCGAGTTTGTGCAGAATTTCCTCATCCATGCGGACTACTTGTTCTTCTTTCGGCGCCTCTGAATCGGGAATGGAAATGCGGAAGGTCTGTAATTCACCCGGCGCGGTAAATCCGGGATGCACCTGGGTCAGAGCGTGAAATGTCCGAATCATGAGTCCCGAGCAGATGAGCAGAACGAGCGCCAGCGCCACTTGTACGACGACCAGAACGCTCCGGGCGCGATGCTGCTCCCGGCTCTCGCTAAGTGCTCTTGTTCGGAATTACGGTGACGTATTTGGAAGGGCGTCAGGCTGCAGAAGCTAACCGTTTGTTTTCGATCTTCGCCAAGAGAGTTGTCAGGTCTTTGCGAGTGAAGGTCCACTGGAAGGGAGAAGCGGTTTCCTCGTATCGCCGCTCGAATGCTAGCAGCCGCTGTTCGAGCTCATTGAGGGATTTGAAATCGTTGGGCGTGAGTACCTTCCTCTGAACAATGGAGAAGTAAATCTCAATCTGATTGAGCCAGCTAGCGTGGACGGGGGTGTGCACGAGGACCACGTTGGGCCATTGAGAGCGCAGGCGGTCGACCGCCTTTTGGCCGCGATGGGCGGAACAGTTGTCCATGATCCAGAAAACGCGACGTGCCGACTGGTAGGGTTCTCGGCCCATGACTTCTCCAATCAGGCGATCGACCGGAGCAATGCCGGTTTTCTTTTCGCAGCGGCCGAACACCTTGGCCCGATGCACGTCCCACGCCGCCAGATAGGTCCATGCGCCCTCACGGAAGTATTCGTGTTCGACTCTGGTGGAACGACCTGGTGCGGGAGATAGCGTCGGCTGCTTGCGGCGACGGGCTTGAATACTGCTTTTTTCGTCTGCCGAGATGACGAATTCACGCGCACTTAGAGGGCGTCCCTGCCAAACGCGATCATACAGATCGAGGATACGCCCAGCCTTGGCCGCGAAATCTGGGTCGCGTGGGAAGATCCAACTGCGATGTCGCCAAGGGCGGAGCGCATCGGCGCTGAGCCAGCGCCACAAGG
>DASZZI010000033.1:0-9068 GCA_035544995.1 Candidatus Acidiferrum sp. | reverse complement strand
CCTAGGCTTGCAAGACCGGCTGGACGAGAACTGTACTTCGGTCCAGGTGTAATCTCTCGACGCGCAGCCTAAGCTATCTTCCTCAGAGGTAGGCTGGGGCGACAGTGCAGTCCCCGGGCATGCAGGCCGTCTTCTTGGGATCGCGCTCCAGCAAGATCGAACCGTTCCCCCGATCCTGGGATGGCGCCTGTGTATCGAAAACTTCTTCCCGCCGAGTTCGCTGCGCTCATGACCGCGTTCACGCTAGCGGGTTGCGGCGGGAGCGCCGGCACGAAGAATTCTAACGGCGGCAGTCAATCCAGCGCGCCTGCAATCACATCCCAACCGGCCAGCCAGACCGTGGCACCCGGGCAGACTGCGATTTTCTCCGCCACCGCCACCGGGACTTTACCACTGAACTACCAGTGGCAGATGAATGGCGCGAACATCATCGGCGCGGCGTCTGCGAGTTACACGACACCCGCAACCTCCACGGCAAACAGCGGCGAACAATTTCGCGTCCTCGTGAGCAACAACCTGGGCTTCGCCACCAGCAATGCCGCCACACTGACAGTAAATTCCGGGCCATCAGCATCCAGCATCGACGTCGTCACCTACCATTATGACAATGCGCGTACCGGCCAGAACTTGAAGGAGACGGCGCTAACTCCCGCGAATGTGAACTCGGCCAAATTCGGCAAGCTGGGATCACTCATGGTGGACGGGCTGGTAGACGCCCAGCCGCTTTATCTTTCGAACGTAGCGATTCCCAATCAAGGGACGAGAAACGTTCTCTACGCCGTGTCGGAGCATGGCAGCGTCTATGCCTTCGACGCGGACAGCACCAGCTCAACGCCTTTGTGGAAGTCCTCCACACTCTTGAACGGAGAAGTGCCCAGCGACGCTCGCGGATGCAGTCAGGTGACCCCGGAAATCGGCATCACCTCAACGCCGGTAATCGACCGTACTCGCGGGCCACACGGTGCGATCTACGTGATTGCCATGTCGAAGGATGGGAGCGGGAATTATTTTCAGCGCTTGCACGCACTGGACCTCGCCACGGGTGGCGAACTTTTCGGCGGGCCGGTGACCATAGGAGCGACCTATCCTGGTTCCGGCGCAAACAGTTCCGGTGGAAACCTGGTTTTTGACGCCAAGCAGTACAAAGAGCGCCCCGGATTGCTTCAAATCGGCGGAACCATTTACACCACGTGGTCGTCTCACTGCGACCTCGGCGCCTACACCTCCTGGGTCATGGGGTTCGATGCCAACACGCTTGCTCTTGCGCAGGGCAACGTCCTGAATCTCGTTCCCAACGGTAACGATGGCGGTATGTGGATGGCTGGCTCCGCGCCGGCGGCAGACTCTTCGGGAAATATTTTCTTCCTGGTGGGCAACGGCGATTTCGATACCACTCTGGATGCAAACCATTTTCCGAACAACGGGAACTGCGGCAATTGCTTCGTGAAGCTCGCTACCAGCGGAAAAATTACTCTGGCGGATTACTTCACCCCGCAAAACACCGTCGCGGAATCGAACGCGGATCAAGACCTGGGCTCTGGTGGAGCGATCGCCCTCCCGGATGTGACAGACAACACCGGAAAGACCCGCCACCTCGCCGTCGGCGCGGGCAAGGACGCCATCATCTACGTGGTAGACCGCGACGCCATGGGAAAATTCAACGCGAGCACGGATCAAATCTATCAGGAGATCAATGGCCAGCTCGGCGGAAGCGTCTTTTCGATGCCCGCATATTTCAATGGCACGGTGTATTACGGTGCCGTGGGCGACTCCATCAAGGCCTTCCCCATTGTGAGCGGAAAATTGCAGGCAACTCCTGCGTCGCAGACAGCGAACCAATTCGGCTATCCGGGAACCACGCCCAGCATTTCCGCGAACGGCGCCGCGAATGCGATCGTTTGGGCGGTTGAAAATGGAGGGACCGCGGTGCTGCATGCGTATGACGCCACGAATCTTGCGACCGAATTCTACAACTCAAATCAAGCCGCAAACTCGCGCGACCAGTTCAGCGGCAATAAGTTCATCACTCCCCTGATCGCCAACGGGAAGGTCTTCGTCGGCACGCCCAACAGCGTCGCCGTCTTCGGCTTGCTCCCGTAGATGACGGACGCAAACCCTTAGCGCTTGCGAATATAGATGATCTTTTCCACCGTGGCGCAGATTGTTCCCGAACCATCCACCATTTCCACGGCACAGGCGCAATCTACAGAGTAGTGTGATTCCAGCCCTGGGTTAGCGACCGGGTTTCAGGTCGTGCAGCAGGTGATGGACCGAATCGGTGACATTCTCTTGCGAAAAGGAACTGCGGTCGATCCGCTTGTATCCCACCGCGCGGAAGGCCAGCCGGTTCGTCGTGCGTTTCGTCAGATCGAAAACGATTGTGCCTTCGCGATATCGGATTGTTTCGTAGCTCACTCCCGGCGGTCCCCAGTAGCCCCCGCGCAACGTCTCCCAGCATCCCGCATAGCCGCAGACAACAACAGGGTACGCTCCAACAGGGTCAACATAGCCCACCGTCACATTGTGGCGGTGCACGCCGACGTGGTAGTCCACGAGGAAGTCGGCTGTTTGGGGATCGTCGACTCGGACCAAGCCTTTGGAAGCCATGGTTTGCTCGATGCCAATCTTGATCTGCTGGCGCAGGATGTCGGTCTCCAGGCTTTGATCGCGCGTAACCGTCTCTCTTGTGGCGCCGTTGCGCGAAATGACATCGCGTGAGATTACCGGATTCTTTGGCGGGGGTGGCGCTGGGCGCCAGGCCCACGTCGCGTGCTTTGGAATTGGAATATCGGGATCGCGAATCACTGTGACGTGCTCGTCGCATCCAGCGAGCACGAACACAGACAGAAAAGCGGCGGCTGCCAAGAGCAACGATGGTGCTTTCGATAAAAGCGGGTACTTCATGCCAGGATCCTCCAGGGCCAAACTCCTGCCCCTCTTCGTTGAACCCCAACTTCTTTAGATAGTTGCGAGGATGAATATGGTTGTCAGAGGTGGAGTGAGGAGTGAAGACGCTCCGTCTGTCGGAGCGGACCTTTTTTCTTCAATCAGGCGGGAAAAGAATGAATGTCAGGATTGTGGCAAACCCCAATCCTTGGGAGGGAATACAATCGGCCAGAAGTGGAGTGCCGGACCTTCGAATTCAAAAGCCACCACCAATTCCCCGCCCGGAGGATTCTCTACTCGCACAACGCGGCACTTCTGTTCCTTCCCGTTTTTCGGATTGATGAGGAGCACCGGTTGCCCAGGGAGCACTTCCATTTTCAACGTAAGCAGTCCCCCATGAGCGTTCACTACCAACGTGTGCGTCTCTTCCTGAACGCGTTTCCCTTCCGTCGTGTCGGTCATCACTAAGAGCGGCACATGCAGCAAGACGCGCTCGCTGCGCCGCCGGTCAATGGGTTGGGGAGCGTTCACTTTTGCCTCTGGTATTTTGAGCCGTGATGTATTCCGCGGGATGAACACTCAGGGTTTGCGGACCGTGAGGTCTTCCAAGTCACCCGGGTCTTCTCGCGCGGCGGAGGGATGCTAGCGCACGAACAAGCAAGTCGCCTGGCAAGTTATGCACAGTTTACACGACAATGATACAGGCGCCAGGAAACGGCGTGCGAGCCAGGCTGCCCGTGAGGTATGATAGAGTCTTCTAAATCCATCCCTTAGGATGACGATGCAGGCAGAAACAAATGGAAGAGTTTTGTTGAGAGTGAGGCCGCGAGGCTTCTGCGCGGGCGTGGTTCGCGCGGTAGACATCGTGGAGTTGGCGCTGGAAGCTTACGGCGCGCCGGTCTACGTGCACCATGAGATCGTGCATAACACCTACGTGGTCGAGCAGTTGCGCCGCCGCGGGGCCATTTTCGTGGAATCCATCGAGGATGTGCCGCACGGGGCGGTTTTGGTTTTTAGCGCGCACGGCGTGCCACCGACGGTTCGAGACGAAGCGAAATCGCGCTCCTTGAAGGTCATCGACGCAACCTGCCCGCTGGTGACCAAAGTGCATCTCGAAGCGCTGAAGTTTGCGCGCGAGCAGCGCACCATCATCCTCATCGGACACAAAGACCACCAGGAAATCGTCGGCACCTCGGGCGAAGCGCCAGACCGCACGATCGTTGTCGATTCCGTGGCGGCTGTGGACGCGCTCGAAGTGGATGACCCGGAAAAGCTCGCGTTTCTGACGCAAACAACGCTCAGCCTCTACGACACCCAAGAAATCGTGACGCGACTCCGGCAGAAATACCCGAAAATCAAGGGTCCGGCCTCGGACGACATTTGCTACGCCACCCAGAACCGCCAGGAAGCCGTCGAGCAGGTCGCGAAAGACGTGGATTTGATTTTGGTCGTGGGTTCGCCGAACAGCTCGAATTCCAACCGGTTGGTAGAAGTGGCAATGCGCAGTGGCGTGCAGGCCCGGCTCATCGATGCCGCCTCGGACATTGATGTGAAATGGCTCGAGGGTGTGCAGCGTGTGGGACTGACCGCCGGAGCTTCCGCTCCCGAAGTGCTCGTCGAGCAGGTAAGCCAGCGATTGGCGGAATGCGGGTTTACGGATCAGCGCGATCTCGATCTAATCCGCGAAGATGTGCGGTTTACGCTGCCGGCCGAACTGGCGACGATTGCTCCGGCGCCGCGGCGATAGCAAAACCGAATTGCGAGTGCCCCGCAGGGGCGGTAACAGCGGGCCGGCCCGACAGAGAAAGAGCGGTCCCGCGCGTTACGCGGGGAAATACATCACAAGGAGCAGAACCTTGGCGGTCAAGATTGTCCGTCAGCCGAAGAAGATTGCTCTGATTGGCGCGCCTTCGAGTGCGGCGGCTTTCGAGCCCGGGCTCGAGAAAGCGCCTGCTGCGCTCCGCGCCGCCGGACTCGTCGAAAAACTCCAGAGCGCCGGATATGAAGTCGTTGACTATGGAGATTGCGCGCCGCGGTTCTTCGCACAGGATGACGAGCATCCCCGCGCGCGAAACGCGGCCGCAGTCGTTGCTGGTTTGAATGAGCTGCGCCTGCACGTAGAGCAGGCCGTGAAATCCGGCGCGCTGCTGCTTGTGCTTGGCGGAGAGTGCGTCCAGGCGATGGGCGTAGTCGCAGGAGCGCGGCGCTACTACAAACACGTCAACCTCTTATGGTTCGATCGCGACGCCGATTTGAATACGCCCGCGACGACACCCTCCGGACGGCTCGACGGCATGGTGGTTGCGCACTTCACCGGGCGCGGCGCGGCAGAGTTGGTCAGGTTTTGGGGCGAGCCGCCGCTGGTTAGGGAGCCCGACATCACCCTGTTTGGTCTGGAGCGCATTGACCCGCCAGAGCAGGAGTTCCTGAACAAATCGCCGATGCGCCGCGTTCTGGCTGCTGATGTGCAAAGGATGGGAGCGGAGAGAGCAGCGAAAGACGCTCTTGAACATTTGCACGCCACCCCGCGCGAGTTTGTCCTGCACTTCGACACCGACGTAATCGCGGAAGAAGATTTTGGCGCCGTGCCCTTGCCGGGTCCGGGCGGCCTACGCCTGAACGAAGTGCGCGAAGCGCTGCGCGTGTTCGCCGCTTCGCGCAACCTCCTGGCGATCGATGTGGTCGAGTACAACCCGGAAAGAGATCCCGACGGCAGCAAGGCCAAGCTGCTGGTGGATCTTCTAGTCGAAGTGCTGGCGGCGCGCCTCGAAGCCTTGACGGCTCCCGCTGCGGAGCCGGTGACACAAACTCCCGAAGCTTCCTCCACTGGCACGACCGCGTAGTTACTCCTCTGCGAAGACTCCTTCCTTTCTAGGCTTGCGCCGCGGCGCGTTTGCGGTAATAACGCGCGAGGCCTTGCCAGGAAAGACTGAGGCCGCCGTTAAAAATGTAGTGGTCGGCAGCGGCCTCGGAGAGCGTGCCGGTAATTTCTCCAGTGATGGATTCCACGAATAGACGCGAGGCAGTGGCGTCATCGGCGCCCTTGGAAAGAAGCTTCTGGACGAGCGCGCCCCAGGTTTGCAAGCGTTCCCGATAGCGCGCGATATGGCCTGCGGGATCGTTGGAAATGCCGAAGTGCGTGAGGAATAGCCGCGCGGGACGCCGCTCGGCGATGGCATCGAGCGACGCGTTCCAGATTTCGAGATCGATATCGGGCGGCGGCGTGGCGGGGAGAATAAAGGAATTCCCTTCGACGGAGATGCCCGCAGTGTCGCCGACGTACGCTGTTCCTTCGGAGGGATCGAAGTAAGAGACATGATGCGAGGCGTGGCCGGGCGTGTAGAAGACTTCGAGCTTGCGCGCGCCGAGGGTAAGCGTTTCGCCGCCGCGCAGAACGCGCAGGTTTTCCTGCGGCACGGGAAGAAATTCGCCGAAGAGGCGCTCCAGCGCCGCAGCGTAGAGGCGCACCGCGCTGCTGAGAAGTTTCGTGGGGTCGGCCATGTGTTGCGCGCCGCGCTCGTGGACGTAGACAGCCAGGCGCGGATTTTCGCGGACGAGCGACCCGGTGGCGCCGGCATGATCGAGATGGATGTGCGTCAGAAGGATGGTGTCGAGATCCTGGACGGAAAGGCCGCTGGCGCGGAGCTGTTCGCGCAGGGTGGAAAGGGTTGAGGAGGGGCCGGGGTCGAGGAGGGCACGATGTCCGTCCGATTCGAGCAGCACCGAGGCGATGGAACGCGGGCGGCCGGTCCAGTGAAGATCAAGTGTGGTGGTCGTGGTCATAGGAAGAGAATTAGTGTAACGCAAAGAACCATCCTTCGTGACTCGTGCTGGAGCCGCAGGCCTCCAGGGAGAGCAGCGTTTGCCATTGGCGAAACGATGCTTACAGCGGGGCAAGTCATTGGTCAAGCTGGAGTTGGTGGTTGTTGAGTTCATGATTTCCTCGTTGAGGGGGGTACACCCCCGTTGCGATGGAAAGAGTGCGTAACAGAATGAAAAGAAAGGTGATGGCGTTGCGCCGTTGCGCAAAAGAGTGCGCAATGGTTTGAAAACAAAGGGGATAGATAGAAAGAGCGTTGAAAGGTTGGATCGACGGAACGTTGATGCCAGAAGGGAGCTAGTTAACAATAACATCCCCCCCACCCCTATGTTTTTCATAAGTGTTCATTCTAAATAGGGTTAAAGTCCTTTGTTTTGATACACTTTTGCAAGTGTTCCTTCTAAAAGACTTAGGTGGAAACAGAAGATGGTGAGGAAGTGAACGGAGGACGGCGGCGGTGGTGAGAAAAGAGAAAAGCAGGCGAGGATGGTGGCTGAGTTTCAAAGAGGATGTTACCACAACAGTACCGTCCCTGTCAAGGAATATTTGGAAGTGATTGAGAAGATGGGGGATAGGGGGACAGGTCGAGAAAATCGGAAAGTGAAAATGTAAAATAGGGGGAGAAAGGGTTAGGGCGGCGCTTGGCCGGAAAGGAGGGATGGTACGCTCGAATGGTTCTGCGGGCCGGAAAGTAGAGGCTGGCGGCTGGAAAGAGAAGAAAAGAAAGAGTTAAGCGAGAGACGCAGAGGGCGAAGAAGAGTGCTGATCGTTCGAATGAATCTACTCGCCCCGACCCGGTCGGGATAAGCGCCAAGCGCACAAAATGCGCGCTCCGCAAGATATGGACCACCCTGCCAGCTAATTACTGCTAATTATTTTCCCTTTTGTTTTTGGGTTAAGGTAATGCTTAAAAGCCTTTTCGAGAAACTGATCTCTTCTTTTGATCGCGTACGGTTCAACGGAGGCCTGGGAGATGTACTTTTGGAACTCTTCAAGTATCGTCGAATTTGTAGGCTTATCGAAGCCGCTCAAGAGTTTCAAATTGTTCTTAATCTCTTCGAGCAAACTGACATAGAATTTGACAAAGCGCGGCATAAGGCGCAATTTCTTGTGCACATACAAACCTTCGACAAACAAATATGCCGAGACAGCAACCGCCCTGCTGGAAATACTGTTGGCCTTTTCGCCGAAGTGTTTGTCCATGACCTTGAGCACTTTTCTTATGCGGACTAGATTTTCATCGTTATTGTCCAAGTCGTATTTTTCTTTGAAAAAGTCTCCAAGATCGTCGTACCGTGCTCTAACAAAATCGCCGGTTTCGCTGCGCTTAAACGAATTGATACAAATCTGCGCAAGAGTAAACTGTCTTGAAAATCTTTTCTCAGACAGATTCGTATGCCTGAGGAAAGACGCACCTTTTCCCATTTCTTTATAAACAAAATTCCTGATAGCGCCCGTATAGGTCTTTAACAGCTCTCCAGCATTAAGTCTCACTCCAAGCTGCAATCGTCTGAATATTTCCCGAAGGAATTCTTCATCGTTAATTTCCGGATAGATAGCAAATGTCAATTCGAAATTGTTGATTTTCTCCGCGACTTGAGGGAGGTCCCTTTGAAGCTGTTTGTAAGTATATTTGTCTCCTGCAACCTTGACCGTCAAAGGATTGTCTCCCGCTGCCTCTGGTTTGAAAAAATTCAACAGCGTTGCCATTCTTTGCTTTCCGTCAATACACTCGTAATCAAAATTCTCGTCATCTTTCACTTCCGCGAGATACATTTTCGGAATGTCAATGTTCTGAATGATTGAATCCAACAGTTCTTCTTGGTTTTTTCTTGACCATATTTTTTCTCGTTGATAGTCTGCATCTAGGTCAATACGATAGATGTAATCATCTATCAATTCCTTCACTGTGATAGCTTTTATGGTCCTTTTGGTTTGAGATCTATTTTTCATTGACATAAGGGATCAGCTTAGGTGGTTATCCTTCTCAGATACGTTGAACGTACAATGGCCCTCTTAAGTACATTCTGGCTTTTGTAGTACAGCCAGGTCTTAAAAGGATTGATAGGAACAGGATCAGGAATTAAGGCCGATTCGATTTCTGTCAGTTTTATGATCTGACCAGCCCGAGTTTTTGTACCAGTTTCACTGAGAGAGTCTACATCACAGCCATAGGCTGTGAAATTGGATTTGGCGGCACCAAGGGGCTGCGGGCCGCCGGCGCCGGCGCCGGCGCCGGCGGCCTGTAGCCCAGCGCCGAGTGTGGCCGCAGCGTGTTGTACACCACCCGCCACTTCTCGATCACGATCTGCGCCTCCTTCAACGAGTAAAAGATCTCTCCGTTCAAGCCCTCATCTCGCAG
>DASZZI010000032.1:0-86091 GCA_035544995.1 Candidatus Acidiferrum sp. | reverse complement strand
ACAGGGCTGCTGGGGAAAGGGACTCAAATGCCGTCCCCTTCCCCAGACCCCTTCTCCTGCTAGGAGATGCAAGAACGCTTTTGTAAAACGGAAACTGTGCCCAACCAAAACTGTGCCAGCTTAGGGGTTCACCCCAAGTGTATGAGTACCTGAAATGCCAGGATCCGCAAGCAACGCCGATAGCACAGCATTGTGAAGCGCTGCGCGGTGTGTCTTCGCATTTCGAATACAAACAGAAAAACCGTGTGCTGGACATACACTTGGAACCGCTCCGCGGGGCGCTCGGCGAAATCATGGGGTGCATCGGCGTGGGCTTGGACATTACGGAACGGAAGAAGAGCGAAGAGCAGATCCGCTACCGGGCCACACACGACGCACTAACGGGTCTGGCGAATTACCGGGAATTCGTGGACACGCTGGAGCAAGAGGTCCGACGCGCCGATCGCAGCCGGCGTTCCTTTGCGCTCATGCTGCTGGACCTTGACGAATTAAAACGCATCAACGACCGGCTGGGGCATCTAGCGGGAAACCGCGCCCTGAAGCGGCTGGCGGCAGTCATCAAGCAGCACTGCCGGTCAACAGACCTGGCGGCGCGATACGGCGGGGATGAATTTGCGCTGGTTCTGATCGACGCCAACCCGGGGATGGCGGAGCACACAGCGGATCGCATTGAACGGTGTGTTCGGAATGATGGAATCGAACCAAGAATCAGCGTAAGCATTGGGATCAGCGTATGTCCGGAAGATGGGCGGACAGCGCAAGAGCTGCTCGAAGCTGCGGACCAGCAACTCTACCGGCGGAAGAGAGCATTGGCGAGCCGGAGCATGACCGCTTCGTAGGCTATTCCACCAGACAAGAAGCTGCAGACGCATTGACACGGCGAGGTGTGCGCGCGATGCTGGCGGTGATTTCACCGTGGGGAGGGGATGGTGTTGAAACCCGCAGAACTTGTACTCGCGCTGCTCGATGAAGCGTATGAAAAAAAGACCTGGCATGGACCGAACCTGAAGCAATCGCTACGCGGGGTGAGGGCGAAGCAGGCGGCGTGGCGGCCTGCACGAGGAAGGCACAACATCTGGGAAGTGACGTTGCACGCGGCATACTGGAAATATGCAGTGCGGCGGCGGATCGACGGGGGGAAGCGCGGGTCGTTCGCGCTGAAAGGAAGCAATTTTTTTGTGCGGCCGGAGAAGGGCAAATTAAACGAAGCCGCTTGGAACGCGGATAAGGCGCTGCTGGAGCATGAGCACCGGCTGATGAGGCGCGCGATTGAGAAAGTTCTGCGGAAGCCGCGCGGGATGAAGATTCTACGAATGCTGTACGGCGTTGCGTTTCACGACGCTTATCACGCGGGGCAGATCCGGCTGCTGCGCCGATTGATGACTCACTGAGTTCGGCCGCGAAACAACTCCTCCTTAAAATTCAAGCTGACGAAGCGCTTCGGCGGCGAGAGGGAGTGTTCTGGCATCCTGGAAAAGACGAATCGCAGCGATTCCAGCAACCCCGCTTGCAAGACATTGGGCGGCGTTTTCGAGGGTGATGCCACCGATGGCGAGCACGGGAATATCGACGGCGCGGCAGACCTGAACAAGACGCTGAAGCCCCTGAGGCTGACCGAAGGCTGCTTTTGAGGGCGTGGCAAAGACCGGG
Source organism: Candidatus Acidiferrum sp. (assembly GCA_035544995.1). Classification (GTDB taxonomy): domain Bacteria; phylum Acidobacteriota; class Terriglobia; order Acidiferrales; family UBA7541; genus Acidiferrum. The sequence continues at coordinate 84,441 of DASZZI010000032.1, read as the reverse complement.
CCGAAGAAAACGTAGTCGGCGCCCGCGCGGGCGGCGGATTGCGCGGCTTCGAGCGAGTGGCAGGAGAGGCCGACGAGAAAGTCTTGCAGTGGAGGCCGGGCGGCGGCGGCCAAACGCTTCGCGTCTTCAACGGGCAAAGAGCTTTCGCCGAGGTGAACACCGCCGGCGCGTTCGACGAGGGCAACGTCGACGCGGTCGTTTACCAAAATGCGAGGCGCGTGGCCGGTGTTGGGAGATGTTTGCGCCACGCGCCGCAAAGCTTCGCGCGTGAGCGCGGCGCAGTCTTTTCCTGACAAATCCTTTTCGCGAAGCTGAATCCAATCGATGCCCGAGGCAGCGGCTGCTTCCACCTTCTGGAGTAGCGCTTCCATAACGTTTTCTTGTGCAGCCAAGCGCAGGCTGCGGCGGTCGGTGACGTAACAAAGAATCGGCGGCTTGCGCGGCATGGGAAGCAGATGGCGGCGCGGATTACCGCGGGGGGACACGGGTGGGGCCGGAGCGCGAACCGATCATGCCGATGGCAAGAATAATATCCAGGACACCGAGGCCGCTGATGGCGCCGCGGAACGAAGGATGCAAAAGCACCGGCATAAGCGCGGGGAAATGGCTGAGGAAGTAGTTTTGCTCCCAGAAGGCAGTCCAAGGGAGATAAAGGAGCAGCGCTCCCATTTCGAAGCACAGAACAACCAGCATTGCGCGAAGAACGCGATTCATGAGCGAGAGAAGGCCAGGTGCATCGAGAAGGGCCGGAGCTCAGCGGGCAGGCTTCTGAAGAGCGGCGATTCGTTCGGCCACGTCACGATAGTCGATATTCGCCGCATAGACTTGAGAGAAACTTTTTAGCGCCGCTTCAGGGTCGCCCGCCGATTCCTGGGCCACACCCAAATCATACCGCAAGGCGAGGATACTTTCCGGTTCCATGTCCGGTGTATGCAGGGCGCGTTCGTACCAGATGGCGGCGATGCCGGGCTGGCCCTTTTCCATGAAGGCAAGACCGAGCAGGGTGCTGCACTGCATGGTATAGCGAAATGCTTTGCCGTGGTCAGTGGCCTTGGCGACTTTCTGGAATTCGCTGATGGCTTCTTCGAGGAGGCCCATTTCGCGGAAGGCGATGCCCAGATTGTAGTGAGTCTCCAAATCTTCATCCTCGGAGCCCATTTCGCCGAGCTCGGCGCGAAATTCATCGAAGACTTCCTTAAGAGGCGCGTTCTCGAGCGGGGATGAGGTCTTTGCCTCCGGCTGCGACTTGGCGGCTTTTTCCTTGGGAGGCGCGGGCTGGGAATAAGAAGGAGAGAGTTTGCCAATGCCGAGTTGATCGATCTCATTCGCAAGGTCAGCGAGAAATTGATCGGAGGCAAAGCCGCTGCCGGCGGATGGGGCGTGGGTGGCATTCTTTGCGACGACTTCTGGCGGCTTCTGCTCGTGAGCAGGAACGAGTGGCTCGGGCTCGATGACGAGCTCGTAGTCTTGCTCGAGTTCGAATTCGGGTTCTTCCGCTTTCGCCGGTTTGGCTGCCTTCCGCTTCTTTTCCTTGGCCGGAGTTTTTGTTGCGCTGGGGGCCGGCAGCTTTTCAAATGTGGGCGCTTGCTCCTCGTCGGAAATGGAAGGCAGCGGCTCGAGTTCCTGAGCCGGCTGACCGCTGGGGATCCCAGCAGAGGGATGGACCGCTTCATCCGCGGAGGGGATCTCGACTGGAATTTCGAACTCCGCTAAGCCGGGCGCATCCGCGGGAGGTGCGGCAGAATCTCCGGCGGGGCTGGTTTCTTCGAGTGCAGACGCCCATTCATCCGAAAGATCGACTTCGTGGACTTCGGAAGCAGCGGGAGCGGCGGCGCTGACTTCAACCGGCTCGGGCGACGCTTCTTCTGCGGGAGGTGCGGGCTCCACAGGCACAGGAGCAACTTCGGGCTTGGCGGGCTGTGCAGCAACCTCGGGGGCGGCCGGGACGGCAGGCGCGGCGCTGGCGGCTAACTCTGCGTCGCTCAGTCCCGCGGCACGCTGGAAGCGGCGGCGCAATTCACCAAAGCGCTCGGAGCTACGCTCGTCGCCGCGCTCGCGATGGATTTGCTCGAGTTGCGCAGCGAGCTCCGCGGTGCGGCGGTCGTCGCTGGCGCCGAGGACAAAGTCGAGAAGTTTTTCCAGCGTCGGCGTGTGGCGCGGGGCGCGGCGCAGAATGGCTTCGAGGAGACCGATGGCCTTCTGGGTGAGACCGTAGCTGGCAAAGAGATCAACGTCGGTGAGCGACTGGGCGATGAACTTCTGTGTTTCTTCGTCGAGCGCAGGCTCCGCTGAGGGAGCCGCTGGCTTCGCCTGAACTTCAGGGGCGAACGCTTCGATGCTGGGACGAATCTTGGGAGCCTCGGGCTTGGGCAGCTCGGTTGGAAGGGATTCTTCCGGAAGTGCTGCAACCTCCTCCGGCGGAAGAAGTCCGAGTTTGCGCAATACATCATTGAGTTTGCGCTTGGCGGAATCGCTCTCGGGCTCGCGGTCAACGAGCCGTTCGAATACTTCCTTGGCGCGCTCTAGCTGGCCTGCGGCGGAGAGAACATCACCCAACTGCGCGAGGGCATCGGGAAGTCGGAAAGAATCGCTGGTGCGACCGTAGGTGTCGACAAGCCATTCGTGGGGCTCGATCCGGCCGGGCATGCGCGTTACCAATTCATTCAAGAGATGGCCCACCGCTTCGTACTCGCCGGCGTCCAGCATCGGAATACGTACGCGCGCGATGATGGTCATGGCACTTTCGCCCTGCCCAGACTGAAGCAGCGCTTCGATGACTTTCTGTGTGAGGCCAAAATTTTTCTCATCGGCGTCGAAGACCCGAAGGGCCAGCGCGGTGGCTTCTTTCCACTTGATGTTCTTGAGGTAGAGGTCGAGGAGCAGCTCGGCTTGTTCGCCGCCTTTCTCGAGTCCCGGAACTTGCTCGAGGAGCTGGGCAGCTTGCGTAAAATTGCCTTGCGAGGAAAGGGCGCGGGCCTTAACGGTGATGGCGTCGAGATTGCTGGCGTCGATCTTCAGAACTTTTTCGGCGAGCCTCTCGCATTCGGCCTGGTCGCCGCGAGCAAGTGCGCGCTGCGAAGCGGAAACGTAAGCCTCGACCGCTTCCTTCGATTGACCCATGGCCTGGTAGAGATCGGCGAGGCGAATCTGAATGCGGAGGTTGTCCGGCTCTGCGAGAAGAAGCTTTTTCAGGAGGGCAATGGCTTCCGGCTGGTGATTGTTTTTGAGATGAATTTCGGCGAGCTGCAAGAAAAGCGGGCGGGCTTCACTCATCACGCCTTGCTGGACGTAAAGGTCAGCGAGCTTTTCGAGCGGGCGGATTTCCTCGGGAGCGAGTTTGGCGATGCGCTTGTAGACGGCGATGGCCTTGGTGAGGAAACCGTCGCCGACGAAGAGCTGCGCGAGGCGTTCGAAATATTCGATGGCCTGGAAGGTTTCGCCCTGGCGGATGTAGAGCTCGCCGATGGTCATCAGCGTGACCTGATCGCGCGGCTCGAACTTTAGAATTTGCTGGTATTCGGCGATGGCCTGAGCGACCTTGCCCTGGTTCAGCAGCTTTTGTGCTGCTTCGACGTTTTTGCTCTTGTTATAGGCCATGCGCGAACTCGGACAGTTGTCCCCGGGACCCCGATCAGGTCGGGGTTAAAGATCCCTCTCAAACCTGCCCGAGACGTTCTCCTGAGAGCCGTTGCGCCGGCAAGGCTAGCGGCAACGCTACTTGGTTACGCTAACAGGCGGTGAAAAGCCAAGTCAACGGAGGCAGAAATTCATGTGAGCAGGCAGTTATCCCCGTTGGAGATAGGAAATTCGACGGCGAAGACGAGACGAACTGCGGGTGGAAGCGATTGCGCTCAGATTTCGAGAGGGAGAGGGGTCTGTGTAGCACCGGCGGCCCAGCAGCCCGAATCGCGAACTGGGGCGAAAGAATGACGGTGAAGCGGTGTTGGACCATGGAGGCGCAAGGCTTCCAGATGATCGGGGGTGGCATAACCCTTGTGGCGCGCGAGGCCGTACTGCGGATAGATGGCGTCCCATTCTTCCATGCGGGCGTCGCGGTGGGTCTTGGCCAGGATAGAAGCCGCGGCGATGGAGACGCTGCGAGCATCGCCTTTGATGAGGGATTTCTGCTCGATGAAGACATTGAGTTGCATGGCGTCGATGAGAAGATAGTCCGGTACGATACGGAGTTGCTGAAGCGCGGCGGTCATGGCCTGGCGGCTGGCCTGATAGATGTTCCAGGCGTCAATGCGCTGGGCATCCACCTCGGCGACAGCCCAGGCGAGGGCGTGTTCGCGAATGCGCTCGGCGAGTTGCGCGCGGCGGTCGGCGGGCAGTTTTTTCGAATCGTCGAGGCCGACAATGCGGCGCCTGGGATTGAGGATAACGGCGGCGGCGACAACCGGGCCGAAGAGTGCACCCCGGCCGGCTTCATCAAGACCGGCGATGCACGTCCAGCCGAGTTTGCGCGCCGCGCGCTCGAATCGGGAAGAGCAGAGGCGGCTCATTTCGTGGCGATTCTAGCACGCGGAAGAGGAAGCGGCCCGTAGCATGTCGTTATTGTCCTGTGAATATCATCGCTGGCTCCGATAGCTGATTTGCATCACTCGTAGCGCAGCGCAATCATCGGATCGACTCGCGTCGCCCGCCGCGCAGGCAGCAGGCACGCGATCAAACCTGCGGTGGAAAGAATCAAGGCGCTTACTCCGAATGTCGTGATATCGGTGGGACGCACTCCGAAGAGCAAACTGGAAAGAAACGGTGTAAGCAGCAACGACAGAACGAAACCGGCCAAAAGGCCCAGCGCAATGGGGAACATGCTCTGGCGCAAAACCAGCGCGAAAAGTTGACGCGGCGCGGCGCCCAAAGCCGTTCGAACGCCGATCTCGCGCATACGCTGCAGAACGGAATACATCGTGACGGCGTAAATCCCTATGCAAGCGAGCAACAGGGCGATCCCGCCCATGATGCCGGCAAGCATGGTTACGAACCGGGCCTGCCTGCGGGCCGATTCCACGTAATCCGCCATGGGCTGAACGTGATAAATGGGCAGGTCCTTATCCAGCCCAGCGACCTGCTGACGCACGAGGGGCACCAGCATTTGTGTATTGGCGCTCGACTTCAGGGTGACCGCCATGTGCGTGCGAATCGCTTGTGGATAGAGCAGGTAAATTTGTCCGCGCACTTGATCCGTCAGCGTGTGATATTGCAAGTGTTTCACGACGCCGATTACTTGCGCGGTGTCGCGTACAAAATTTCCGTTCTCGATGTTGACCAGTTTTCCCACGGCGTCCTGCCCTAGCCAGGCCTCTTGCGCCACGGTGTCGTCAATGATGGCAAGGTGGAGATTTTCCGCCACATCGTGATCGTCGAAATCACGGCCGGATAAGAAAGTGACACCCATGCTCTTGAAGTAGCCAGGGAGACTCGAGCGGAAATCCGCCATCGTCGTATTTTGCTCATGTTTCGAAGCGCCTTCGCACCAATAGAAGCCGTACCAGTTCGGAAGCGTGTCGTCGAACGGCAAATGGGAAATGACTCCGACCGCTTCGACGCCCGGCATTCGCGAAAGATTTTCTTTGAGCTTCCGGAAGAATTGGACCGCTGCGTCGTCGGTCTGGTACTTCACCGACGCCACGGATATGCGAAACGTGAGCACATTGGTGGCGTCAAATCCGGGGTTTACCTGCAGAAGTCTCACAAACGTCCGCAGCATCAAGCCTGCGCCGATCAGGAGAACGAAACCGAGTGCTACCTCGGAAATCACCAGTAAATTGCGCTGGCGACTTCCGCTCCGAGTGCCCGTTTGTCGGGTGTCCTTCAGCGAGCGGGCGAGATCCAATTTTCGTGCGCCGAATGCAGGCGCGAGTCCAAAAAGCACGCCTGCGGCAATCGCAATAGCGAAGGTGAACGCAAAGACCGGCGGATTCATCTGAATCGCAGAGAACCGGTCCATCTCTTTCGGCTGCATGGCCAGGACCAGTCTTAGCGCGCACCAGCCAAAGCCCAGCGCTGCCACGGCGCCACAGCAGGACACCAAGACGCTTTCCGTGAGGAGTTGCCGAATCAAACGGCCGCGGCCTGCGCCCATCGCCGTTCGCAGCGCCATCTCCAGCGTGCGTTCATTCGCGCGCACCAGCAGGAGGTTGGCGACATTCACGCAAGCGATGAGAAGTACGAGACCGGCTCCGCCAAAGAGCGCGAGAAGCGCCGGCCGGATGTTTCGAACCACGTCCGCTTGAAGTGGAACAACCTGGAGACTGAGCGGAGGGTCAGCGAAAGTATTGTATTCGGCGCGAATCTGTCCGGCGAGCGTATCCATTTCCTGCTGCGCCTGCGCAATGCTCACGCCGGCGCGCAGACGGCCAGTCACGCGCAAATAACTCTGATCCGCCGGATCGCTGGCCAGATTGGAACGAAAGGGCACGTAAGCGTCCATCTCCGGCGGGACACTCGATCCTTCGGGAAAGATAATCCTGAATCCTGGCGGCATGACTCCGACAATCGTGACAGGCTGGCCATTGAGGCGGACGGTCTGGCCAATCCATTGAGGATCCGCACCAAAGCGGCGACGCCAGAGACCATCGCTGATAATCATCACGCGCGGTGAGCCAGATCCTTGCTCACCCCGTTCAAAGAAGCGTCCCAATTGCGGGTTGGTGCCAAGGATGCCGAGAAAGTTGGCAGTCACCATGCCAAGTCTCACTTGTTCGGGCTCGCCTTCTCCCATCAGCACCCCGCTCTGCGCCCAAATCGCGCCCAGGTCCTCGAACAAGCGGCTTCTTTGACGCAGAGTTTCGAGCTCGGGTCCCGACGCAGGGGCGCGTCCTTCACTGCCGAGGATCGACCAGATGATCGCGAGCCGATCGGCCTTGGGAAACGGCAAGCTTTGCAGAAGGACTGAGTGCACAGCCGTGAAGATAGCCGTATTGGCACCGATCCCAATCGCGAGCGTGAGCACCACAACAAAAGTGGGCCCGGGTCGCTTGCCCAGCATGCGAAGGCCAAAGCGGATGTCCTGCAACAAGCCGTCGAGAATCGGCAGTCCTCGCTGGTCGCGGTAGTGTTCTTTGGTTTGTTCGACGCCGCCGAATTCGCGCTTTGCGGCATGGCGCGCTTCTTCCGGACTCATCCCGCGGCGAATGTTTTCTTGTGCGAGCAGCTCCAAGTGCTGACGGAGTTCAGCGTCGAGATCCTCCTCAAGCCGGCGCTTACGGAACAAGCCTCGTAGGCGCGCGGCGATCGTGCGGAACCCGCCCATGTCACGCACCCTCTGCCCCTTGCAGCAGCCGCGACATCAGCGCGGACATGCGTTCCCAACTGGCGGCTTCGGCGGCCAGCTGTTTGCGGCCAGCGCGCGTTAGCGAGTAATACTTCGCCTTGCGGTTGTTTTCCGATACGCCCCACTTCGAGCTGATCCAGCCCCGCTGCTCGAGACGCAACAATGCGGGATAGAGCGTGCCCTGGTTGAGCTTGAGCAAATCCTCGGAGACTTGCTTGATGCGCATCGCGATGCCGTAGCCATGGAGCGGGCCAAGCGCATCGAGGGTCTTGAGAACGATGAGATCGAGCGTGCCCTGAAGGACTTCGCCGCGTGAAGCTGCCATCGGGATTCTCCTTTAGATGATCAACAGGAACCTACGCCTACTCCTGTTGATTGTCAACAGGTCGCCAATCCTCTTAGACGACGGCAGCGCCAAAACGTTTCCATGAGCCGGCGGATTTCCGCCAAGTTGACCCGGAAGCGCGGCAAGGCCTAGCATGGCGGGGCAACTTCACGCCATCCTGGAATTTAGAGGAGACTCCATGCGTCCACGCCTGCAGATTGTTTTTCTTCGTGCCACTTTGTACTTCTTTTGCGCGCCGGGTCTCCTCGCGATTGCTCCATTCGGTGGAGCACAAGGTCTGAGCAGCGGCGACCTTTCCCGCTTGCGATCGGTCGGCAGCGTCGCTTTGTCGCCCGACGGCAAGCGCGTCGCCTATACCATAACAATGCGTGATCGGCCACGGCGGCCGTACTCGCAACTTTGGGTCATGGACCTTGCGGCGCAGAAATCCGTTCAGGTAGGCGAGGAGAAGGAATCTGGGGGCAATCCACTGTGGTCGGCGGACGGGAAGTGGCTGGCGTTTTACGCTAGCCAGGGTGAGAAGTCCGGTCTGCTGGTGGCGCGCCCGGACGGTTCTGACATCACCTTTCTCGCGCCGCAGGACGGAACAAACAGCCCGCTACCCGGCACCGGCAAAGAAGCGGCCTGGTCACCCGACAGCAAGCAGCTCGCGTTCATCTCCTCGACGCCCGGCGAAGGTGCCGCGGAAGCCGGAGGCGATCCGATGGTCATCACGCGGTATTTGTACAAGCCCGACGCTCGTGAAGGCATGACTCGGTTCAACGACAATCAGCGCCTGCACATTTTTGCCGTGGACGTGGCCACAAAGCTAATCCGCCAACTGACGCAAGGTAACACCGACGAGCATTCCATCGACTGGTCGCCCGACGGCAAGGAAATTCTGTTCGTTTCGAACCGTGAGCCAAATCAGGATGAGTTTTTCAATTACGATATTTTTGCGCTGAAAGTCGCAGACAACAGCATTCGTCGCCTCACCGCAACCGAGAACAACGAGTACGAACCGTTGTGGTCACCGGACGGCAAGCACATCGTCTTTCGCGGCACCCGGCGCGGGCTGACGGACCGCGAGACGACCATGGAAGACACCCACGTCTGGGTGATGAACGCCGACGGCAGCGATCGCCGTGAGATCGGCGCGGTCCTCGACAACCGGCAAGGCACGCCGCAGTGGGCCCCGGACGGCAGCGCCGTGTACTTCACCTTGCAGGAGCGGGGCAGCATACATCTGGTGCGTATCCCACTTTCGGGCGGCCAACCTGAGTTCGTAGTGAAAGATACCGGGACGGTCGGCGACTGGTCGGTGGGCAAAGGGGACGCGCTTGCTTACGTATTCACTTCGCCGCGGGACATGAGCGAACTCTATCTCAAAACGGGTGACGCCGCGGCGCGCAAGCTCACAGATCTGAATGCGCAAGTGCTCGCGGGAAAACAGATTTCTGTAGTCGAACCGTTTACCTTTATCAGCAACGACAACAAGTTCGAGATCGAGGCGTTTCTCACCAAGCCGCTGGGGATGACGGCTACGTTGAAGCACCCGCTCATCGTGAACATTCACGGCGGGCCGCACGGGCAGAACGGTCCGGCGTTCAACTTCAAGAATCAGGTGTACGCGGCGCGGGGCTGGGCCACTCTGCAGGTGAATTTTCGCGGGTCCACCGGCTACGGCCAGAAGTTCGCCGACGCGGTCTTCGGCGATCAGGACGGAAACGAAGGACAGGATGTTTTGTACGGCGTGAGTGCGGCGGTGCGGCGCTACCTATGGCTCGACCGCGAACGGATGGGGATCGAAGGCGTGAGCTACGGCGGGCAACTCACGGACTGGCTGATCACGCAGACGAATGAATTCAAGGCGGCGGTGCCGATTGCGGGGATCACGAACCTGATCAGCTACAACTACATGACCTATTACAACCAGTATGAGGAGATGGAGTTCGGCCAGTTCCTTCACCAGGGCAATCTGATGGACGTCGCGTGGGAGCGCTCGGCGCTGAAGCATGTGGCGGCTGTGCACACGCCCACGATGTTGATGCACGGCGAAAACGATAACGATGTCCCCATCGCGGAAGCGGAACAGTTTTTTATCGCGCTGAAGGACGTAGGAGTGGAAACGGTTTTCGTTCGCTATCCGCGCGAAGGCCACGGCCTCGCCGAAACCAAGCACGTGATCGATTCCATCGACCGCTGCATCGCGTGGTATGAAAAACACTTTCCGAAGCCGGGCGCGGAGGGTATCACAAACGTCCAGCCTTAGCGCACGTCCCTGGATTTGTCATTCCGACCGGAGTCCCAACCGTTTTTGCTTGCCCAAATCGAAGCCAATTCTCGATTCCGGCGCCTGTCGGAAAGGGTCGGGACGGAGCGGAGGAATCGCGGCCTGCTCACGATTTCTCCTCGATCGCAAATAGTTATGGAAGCGAAAATGCCGCTTAGGCCTTCGCGTCTGTGCCGGCAGCCGCCGCAGCGGCCGCGTCTTCGCGCCCAGCACGCTTGATGCGCGCGGCTTTGCCCCTGAGGTCGCGAAGGTAATAGAGCCGCGCGCGGCGGACTTTGCCTTTGCCAACTACTTCGATCGAGCTGATAGTGGGCGAGTGTAAGGGGAAGATGCGCTCGATGCCGACGCCGAAGCTGACCCGGCGGACGGTGAAAGTTGCCCCGGAGGCGCGGCCCTTCTTCGAAATCACGACGCCTTCAAATGCTTGCAGGCGCTCTTTTTCTTTCTCGCCTTCGCCTTCCTTCAGGCGGACGTTCACGCGGACGGTATCGCCCGGGCGGAAATCAGGGAGGTCTTTGCGCAGTTGCGCTTCATGTAGTTTGGCGATTACCGGATTCATGTTCGTATTCCCTGCAGACCCGCTCAGACGGGGCCAGCACGTCGGAGATAAACAACAATTATAGACAAACCGTAACAATTTGCCTAGCAGAATACTCGGCCCCAAACTGAGCTTGACGCAAGAGGGAGGCTCACGTATGTTTGCGCGGCAACAAGCAACCAAAGTTGAAGACGGAAATTCCCCTAGGAAGAACGACAACGTGGCAAAGCTTTCGTTGGTGTGTATGGTGGTGTTTCTTTTCGCTGTTAACCCCGCGTTGGCAGGGCAGATCGATAAGGCAAACTCCGCTTCGTGGTCCGGCGTCATCATAAATAGCAACTGTTCAGCAGACGAAGCCTTCGCTGAGCTGGCTAAGTGCACGCAAAAAGACGCGCCAGGCGCAAGACTGTCGCTGTATGACGATACCGTCAGGCAGGTGTACCTCCTCGACCCGCAGGATCAGGCAATTGGTCATGAGGGCGACAGTGTCACCGTCAGCGGAACACTCGAGGGCAACACAATTCACGTCACGTCCTTGAAGATGATGACTGCCATCGGATTGGCCGTTGGTCGGGAGGCCCCTGCTTTCATGGCTCGCGACCAATTTGGCCGGGAGGAAACCCTCGAGACGTTGAAGGGATCGAACGGCACAGTCCTTCTTTTTTTCCGTTCCGCCGACTGGTGACCCTACTGCAAGGGGGCAGCTGGTGCAGCTGCAAAATGCAAGAGCGCGATTTGAAAAGCAGGGGATCAAGCTGGCGGCGATCAGCTACGACAGCGAACAGATCCTGAAATATTTCGCTGACCGGCACGGCATCGAATTCCCTTTGCTCGCCGACCCTGATTCAAAAGCCATCCGGGCGTATGACGTCCTAAACTCCGAAGCGACGGGACAATTTAAGGGCATGGCGCGGCCCGGATATTTCTTCATTGATACCAAGGGTAGGATTCGAGAAAAGTTTTTCGAAGCGAAATACCGGAGACGTATTTCAGGCAAAAACATCATTGGTAAGCTTTTCCCCGAGTTGGGTGAAGAAGTAGCGGAGAATGTCGAAGCCCCGCACCTTCGCCTCGCGGTCGAACAATCCGATCGCACCGTGTTTCCCGGCAACCGCGTCAGCCTGGTCGTGAAAGTGCAGCTTACAGGCGATGTCCATGTCTACTCACCCGGAGTAAAGGGCTATAAGCCGATTCAGCTTACGATCGAGCCATCACCGGAAGGCGAGCTCGCGCCGGTGATCTATCCACCCTCAAGGATTCTCTACTTGCCAGCGATCAAGGAGCGCGTGCCGGTCTTTGAGGGGACCTTCCGCATCGCCCAGGATCTGCAGATGAGTTCCTCTGCAGAGTTCGGCAATTCGCTGGGGAAAGAAGGAAAGACGATTACGATCAAGGGAAAACTCGACTATCAGGCTTGCGATCAAAAGATTTGCTACCTGCCAACGTCGGTTCCGGTCCAATGGCAGTTGCAGGTTCTGCCGCTCGACCGGCAGCGAGCGCCGGCGGCTATTCGACACAAGGAACCAGTGAAGTAGCGGATTTGGGCCTGTTGCGGTCAAGAGGAAAAAAACAAAGAGGCCGAAAATTTATGGGCCGCCCACCCGCCTTTCGTCCACGGCGCGACTGTAGCATCTTCGCTTTTATTCGCTACGACTCAACTCTGAGAGCCATTTTTGTAGGACTGTTAGCTGGTTATCCTCAACGCTCGTGAAAACTACCCCCATCCCCATGTTGGGAAAGACAAATACCACTCTACCGCGGGCAGTGAATGTGGTGCTTGCCTGAGAGATTCTGACCCGAATCTCTGTGCCTTCCGGTGAGGGATTCAGCATGTCGAGGAAGCATCCGCCGAAACTCAGGTCGCCGGTCTTAGCGTTAAGCTTTGTATCGGATGCGATTTCGATTACTTCTGCGTCTGCGATGAATGGATACCGAGGAGCACGACGGCGCTCTAAGTCCATTCCTTACCGCCTCCTTTGTGGCCAAACAGCGAGGGGAGTCACATGCGGCGCGAATGTTAGGTCGAGCTAGCAGGTAAGTCAATTGGTATACCGTAGCCCGCACCCAAGCAGGCGTCGGGGTAAACTCGGCGCGCGGCTTAACTGCGGCGACGGCTGTTGTGGCTGCTTGCGGTGACATGAGAGGCCGACATCAAGCCGCGAGTTCGCGGGCTGAGTCGGAGCTAGTCGGTGGCGGCGATGGATGCGGAAGTCTCTCGGCGGATGACCGCCTCGGAGAAGCGCTCCATTTCTTCGAGTTGCGGGCTGAATTGCAGAAGGAGAAGGTCCGCGCCGGCGGCTTCAAACTGCGCGACGCGCTCGGCGACTTGTTCGGGCGTGCCGACGAGGCCGGAGCGCAGGCCGCGATTGGAGACGGAGTAATCTTCGAGCGAGACGCGCTGCTCGAGTTGCGTTCCGGCGAGCCACTGTTGGTAATTGGCGTAGCCGGCAGCGGATTGCTGGACGTCGGTGATGCGGCGTAATTCATCCTGGGCTTCGCGCTCGGTTTCGCGGACGATGGCGTAACTGGCGACGCCGAATTTCAACGGCGGAAGATTGTGACGCGCGCGGCGCTCGCGCAGATCGGCGACTTTTTCGCGGATGCGCTCCGGGGGATCGCCGTGCATGAGGTAGGCGTCGCACTTCTCCGCGATGAGCTCTTTGGCGGCGGGCGACTCGCCGCCGGCGTAGAGCGTGGGACGCGGCTGCGAAACGGGCTTGGGTTCGAGGACGTTGTCCTCGACGCGGTAGAACTTTCCCGCATACGAAAAATGGTCCTGCGACCAAACGCCGTTGAGGACGTCGAGCCATTCGCTGGTGCGGGCGTAGCGGTCATCATGCTGCTCGAACCCGACGCCGTATTTGCGGGCTTCGTCGGCCCACCAGGACGAGACGACATTGAGCGTCAGGCGGCCGCCGCTGATGTGATCGATGTTGGCGGCCTGCTTGGCAAGAAGCGCTGGGAGGTGGAATGTCGGGCGGACAGCGACCATCAGCTCGATGCGCTCGGTGACGGCGGCGAGCGCCGCGGCGGTGGACCAGGCGTCCAGCGAAGGCGCTTCCACACCTTTAATGTCGTTCAGGTTGAGCTCGGCGATGAGCGTAACGTCGAAGCCGATCTCTTCGCTCCGCTGGGCGAGCCGCTTCACGTACGGCCAGGCCGCCTGCATGTTTTCGTTTTCGACGTTGCGCAGCCAGCCGCCGAAAACGGGGAGCCAGTAACCGTATCTCATGCCCGTCCTCCGGTGGAGACAAGCCGTGTGGGTTCCTTCGCCGCGTGAGCGCGGGCTTCGGCGATCAAATAATCAGCGAGGCGCGCGTAAGGATTGAAGCCGATGACGCGCTCGGGATCGGCGACAAAATTGGAAAGCGCGTTGATGTCGTAGTAGAGAAGGCGGCCGGTGGCGTCATCAATGACGTACTCGACGCCGCCAACCTCGATGCCGGCGACTTCCATGATGCGCTCGACATTTTCGATGATCCTGCGAGGCGTCTCGTAGGCTTCGACGGTGAGGCCGTTCTTGAGCGCGTCGATCGGGCAGCCGGGGCGGCGAGCCAATTCTTCGCCTTTGGTATTCTGGCAAATGTCGCCGGGGCAGAGGTTGTAGCTCGCGCCCGTGGTGTGAATCTGGATGGCGTAGAGATATTCGCCGCCCAAAACCTCGACGCGGGTGATGATTCCGTTGCGCGGCGTGAAGGCTTCCTGCACGAGGGCGATGGAATCGATGCCAAAGTACAGACGGTTCTTCTCGATGGCGCGCCGCAAGTGCTCCGGCGAATCAAATCGTTCGATGCCCGAGCCGCTGCCGCCGATGTTTGGCTTGAGGACGAGCGGATAGCCAATAGCTTCGGCAGCGCTGAGGACTTGCGAAGGGTGATTGATGACGCGCGCTTTCGGATAGGGCAGGCCAAGCGTTTCAAGAAGCGAAAGCTGGAGGACTTTCGAAGTTTCGTGGGTAAAAGCGCGGGAGCCGTTGACGACGCGGACGCCTTTTTCTTCGAGATGCGCGAGATAGTTCAGAGTGTAGAAGATGCAGTGTCCCGCGCCGCGCTGCCAGGCGGAGGGGCTCATGCGATTGAAGAGCAGCGAGTATTCGCGGTCGTTCGCAGCGACGTCGTATTGGTGGAAGCGCGCGTCAATCTTCACCCAGGGCACGCCGCGCTCGTCGAGCCAGTGAAAGAGCGGCCGGAACCAATCAGGGTGTTCGTAATAGATGGCGATAGGCTTTTCCAGCCCGTGGCCATTTCCGCTCGGTGGGGTGCTCATAGGACCTCGTACTTATCGACGGATAGTGACGAAAAAAGCCGCTCTCTGGGAGCGGCTCTGGGGTCTTTGTCGGCTTAGAACTGCGCTAAGCCGAAGGACCTCCCGTGCCCCTTGAGGCACTACAGATACAGCAGCAGGGACAGGCGCGGGCCTTCCTCATCGGGAAGCAATCGGTCTGGATCGCTGCTTTCACGGAGAGTTTAGTATATCGCGGCGACACTTCAGGGCAAGAGCAAATCCGGGCGGTTGCGGCGGGTCTTTTCGAGGGCAGCGGCACGGCGCCATTTGGCGACTTCGGCGTGGTGGCCGCCGATGAGGACTTCGGGGACTTTCCAACCACGGAAGTCCGCAGGGCGGGTGTAGTGGGGGAAGTCCAGTAAGACTTTCCCCGTGATGCGTGACTCGTGACTCGTGAAGGGATAAGAAGGGCCAGTCGTCGAGGCAACGTCCGCTCCCGAAAGACTGAAAGATTCGTTTTCGGCGGAGGCTTCGTTCCCGAGGGCGCCGGGGAGGAGGCGGGTGACGACGTCGAGGATGAGGGCGGCGGGGAGTTCGCCGCCGCTGAGAACGAAGTCGCCGATGGAGATTTCTTGGGTCGCGAGATGTTCGGCGACGCGCTCGTCCACGCCTTCGTAGCGGCCGCAGAGAAGGACAATGCGGTCGAGTTGCGCGTAGCGGCGTGCAGTTTCTTGGTGGAAAAGTTTTCCGGACGCGGAGAGAAGAACGATCGCTGTCTTCGGCTCGTGCGCGATTTGCTGTGCGGCGTCGCCGACGCCGTGGCCAAGGAGGGCTTCGACGGCTTCGAAAAGCGGTTCGGGTTTGAGGACCATGCCTTCCCCGCCGCCGAAGGGGCGGTCGTCCACGGTGCAGTGGCGGTCGTGAGTGAATTCGCGCAGGTCTTGCACGTGGATCTCTACGATCGCGGCTTCGCGCGCGCGGCGAAGGATGCCGTAGTCGAGCGGCCCAGTGAAGAATTCAGGAAAAATGGTGATGAGGTCGAAACGCATGCCCCGTTCAGTCTAGCTTATTTTTGAAGCGAGGAAGCCAGCGCGGGACGCGGCGGAAGTAGTCTTCGTACTCCGCGCCAAATTTGCGGCGCAGGACTGGTTCTTCGTAAAACAGGACAAATAGATTCGTGCCCGCGAAGAATGCGACGGTCAGCTCCGCGAGCGCGAGCGAGTGAAAAACCACCGCCTCACCCAACAGCACGGAGGCCACGCTCCAATACATAGGATTCCGCACGATACGATAGGGCCCTTCCACAACTAATTGTTTTGGAGGATCGAATGGCGCCGGAGTGCCTTTGCCGCGCAGCGCGAAGCCCCAGAAGGCAGATGCGATGTAAAGTGCGGCTCCAGTGGTGATGAGGATCCAGCCGACGCCGCTGACCCCGCGCAGATCCGGACGCGCGCCGCGGCCCAACAGCCAATAGGGCATTGCGACGGTCCAAAAACCCGGGACCAGAATGGTGAAAACCAGCGTTCGAAAGAACGGGGACATCAGCAGGAGCGTACACCCGTTTCGCTATTCGCGGTTGAGGTCGCGGAGGCCGTCGGGGAGGATGACGTCGATGCGGCGGGCGGCGGTGTCGATGCGGGTGCAGATGTCTTCAGCGAGAGGAATGAGCAATTCTCCCTGCGACGTGTCCAACGCGAGGAGCGGCGTGCCGGAGACACCTTCGCCGATGAATTGGACATCGCGGACAGTGCCGAGGAATGACGGCGCGGATGGAGTTAGGCCTGGCGAAGAGGAAAGGACGCTAGGTGACGTGGGATGTTCGAAGACGGAGCAGCCGATGAGGTCGGAAATGAAGTACTGGCCTGCGGGAAGAGTGACACGCTGTTCGATGGGCAGGAGCACATCGAGGCCGCGGATTTTCTCCGCGTCGGCAATGGAGGTAAATCCTTCGAAATGGAAAACAGCCTGGCCGCGATGATTCTGGCTGAGCCAGCAGGATTTTATGACGTGGCGGCGGGGCTCGGAATCACCGTGGCCGAGAAAAACTTCGCGGAGTTGCGTAAGGCGCTGGGGGAAGTCCGTGAGGAGCTCTGCGGCGACTTCGCCTTTGTTGCCGCGGGGGCGAAGGATGTGCGCGACGATGACCCAAGGTGGAGTTTCGGGGCTCAAATGTAAATAGGACCGCGAAGCGGTCAATCTTCGAGAATCTCGAGCGTGAAGCGCTTGTGCAACTTCATGCCGGCGGCGCCGAGGAGCGTGCGGATCGCTTTGGCCGTGCGGCCCTGGCGGCCGATAACCTTGCCGAGGTCTTCAGGGTGGACACGTAGCTCAAGGACGGTAACTTGCGAGCCATCGACGGATGTTACCTTAACATCATCGGGATGGTCCACGAGGGCCCTGGCGATGGCTTCGACCAGCTCCTTCATCGGGCACCTCCAATCCAGTGTGACCCAAACAGGGGGAGGTCAACAGGCGGGCAGAGCGATTACGCGATCTTATGCTGGCGGAAAAAGCTTCGCACGGTGTCGCTGGGCTGCGCACCAACTCCGAGCCAGTGCTTGACGCGCTCGGCGTCGAGCTTGATCTCCGCGGGCTTTTTGAGCGGATCGTAGGTACCCACCGCTTCGACAAAACGGCCGTTCCGCGGCTTGCTGCTCTCAATCACCACGACGCGGTAAAACGGCTTTTTCTTCTTGCCAATCCTAGCCAGACGAATCGTTAGCACTCAGTCAGTCCTCCCGAAGAGGATATTGTAGCTTGTCGAGGCAGGTCGCGGCAATCGAAGAGTCCGTGGAGCAGAATTTTTTGGCTTTAGGCATTAGGTCAGGCGGTTTAAGCCGTTGAAGGCAGCAGCTTTATAGCATTCGGCGAGGGTGGGATAGTTGAAGACGGTGTTAACGAAATAGGTGATTTTGCCCTTTAGCAAAAAAACGGCCTGGCCGATGTGCAGGAGCTCGGCGGCGTCTTCGCCAAAAATGTGGACACCGAGCAGCTCGAGAGTTTCGCGATGAAAGAGGAGCTTGAGGCGGCCGTCGGTGTGGCCAGTGATCTGGCCGCGAGCGATTTCGCGATAGTAGGCGACGCCGACTTCGTAGGGCACGTCTTCCTGGGTGAGTTGCTCTTCCGTCTTTCCGATGAAGGAGATTTGAGGAATGGTGTAAATGCCATAAGGGTAGCCATCGGGATCGGTATGCACGTCCAGACCGAAGGCGCGGGCGGCAGCGATGCGGCCCTGTTCCATGGAGACTGAGGCCAGGCTGGGGAAACCGATGACGTCGCCGACGGCGAAGATGTGCGGCTGCGCGGTACGGTAGTCGGCGTCGACCTTAATGCGGCCGCGGTCGTCGGCCTGGAGACCTGCGGCGGGCAGATTCAGAGAATCAACGTTGCCTTGCCTGCCGACGGCGTAAAGCAAAGCGTCTGCGATAATGCGCTTTTTGCTGACGAGGTTGGCGGCGACTTTTCCATCGGGCAACTCTTCGACGCTCTCGACTTCTTCATTGAGGCGCAGCGTGGCGCGGTGGTCGCGCATGTGGTAGGTGAGCGCCTCGACCATTTCGTTATCGGCAAATTCGAGGAGCCTGGGACGTTTCTCGATAATGATGACGCGGACGCCGAGCGTGGCGAATATGCAGGCGTATTCGGCTCCGATGACGCCGCCGCCGACAACGATCATCGTTTTCGGAATCTGGGGCATGTCGAGGATCTGATCGCTGTCGATGATGTTGCGACCGTTGAGGGGTACCTTGGAATTGACCGAAGGTTTTGTGCCGGTGGCGATCACAACATACCGCGCCTCGAATTCCCCATGGCCGGTGCTGTTCTCAACTCGAAGGTGGTGCGCGTCAGTAAAGACAGCAAAGCCGTGGATGAGGTCCACGCCGTTGCGTTTAAGCTGGTCTTGAATGACCGCCACTTCGTTTTCGATGACGTGGTGGACGCGGAAATTAAGATCCGCCATGGTGAGGTCTTCTTTGGCGTGGTCATTGGAGCCGTAAAAAGTTTGATGGTAGAAACCGGAGAGGTGGAGGACGGCCTCGCGCATGGTTTTGCTGGGGATGGTGCCGAGGTTGATGCAGACTCCGCCGACGGAAGCTTGTTTTTCGATGATGGCGACGCGCTTCCCGGCCTTGGCTCCCTGAATCGCGGCGCGCTGGCCGCCCGGTCCGGAGCCGATCACGATCAAATCATACGTCTGCATTCACGGAGTCCTGTTTTTCAGCTAATTTATCAGCTAAGTCCGGCCAATTTGCCGAGGCCTTTCATTTTGCCGCGGGCGGCCAGAGCGCCGTACTGCTTCATCATCGTGCGCATCTGCATGTACTGCCTGAGAACCTGATTGACGTCCTGGACGGAGGTGCCACTGCCCTTGGCGATGCGCTTGCGGCGCTTGCCATCGATGACGTTGTGGTTGCGGCGTTCTTCGTTGGTCATGGAATTAATGATGGCTTCGACCTGCTTGAGCTTCTTCTCGTCGACCTGGGCGTCTTTCGGGAGTTTTTGCAGCGGCCCGACCTTCGGCAGCATGTCCACGAGCTGTTCGAGCGGGCCCATTTTGCGGATCTGGCGGAGCTGGTCGCGGAAATCCTCAAGCGTGAATCCTTCCTTGCAGAGCTTGCGCTCGAGTTCGGCGGCAGCTTTTTTGTCGAAAGACTGCTCGGCGCGCTCGATGAGCGACATGATGTCGCCCATGCCCAGAACGCGCGACACAATGCGCTCGGGATAGAAACCTTCGAGGGCGTCGTATTTTTCGCCGAGACCGACGAACTTCACCGGCGCGCCAGTGACTTTGCCGATGGAAAGTGCGGCGCCCCCGCGGGCGTCGCCGTCGAGCTTGGTGAGAATTACTCCGGTGAGGCCGAGGCGCTTGTGGAATTCGCCGGCGGAGCGCACGGCGTCCTGACCGAGCATGGAGTCGGCAATGAAGAGAATTTCGCTGGGCTGCAGCTCTTTCTTTAGCATGCTCAGCTCGTTCATTAATTCATCGTCGATGTGCAGGCGGCCAGCGGTGTCCACGAGGATGACGTCGCTCGCGGAGAGCTTGGCTTCTCTTATCGCGCCACGGACGATTTCGAGCGGCTTGTCCGTACCGGTGCCGGGCCAAATCGCCGTGCCGACAGCTTTGGCGACTTGCGCGAGCTGCTCGCGCGCGGCGGGACGGTAGACGTCGGTGGAAACGGCGAGCGGACGGTGGCCGTGCTGCGAGAGCCATTTCGCCAGCTTGCCGGTCGTGGTGGTCTTACCGGAGCCTTGCAGGCCGACAATCATCCAGACCGAAGGCGGGCGCGAAGCGAAGAGCGGCTTGGCGTGTTTGCCAAGCATCGCGGCAAGCTCATCGCGGACCACCTTGACGACCTGCTGGTCAGGGGAAAGTTGCAGCATGACTTCGCTGCCGATGGACTTCTTGCGGATGTTGGCGAGGAGCTCGTCGGCCACTCCGACGTTGACGTCGCCTTCGAGCAAGGCTTCTCGAATTTCCGCGAGCGCGGCGTCGAGATGCTCCTCGGTCAGCTTGCCCTGGCCGCGGAGGTTCTTGAAGGTGCGCTGAAGCTTTTCGGTTAGGTTCTCAAACATGGTTCGTACTAATGCCTCGTGAGTCGGCCCTTTAAGGATAGCAGGGCCAAGCGGGAGTGTGTATCCGCGTGGGAGTGTAGCCCATGACCGGTGAGCGGTGACCGGTGGAGGAGCACAGCCAAGAATGGCTGTGCCACCAGGAGAGATCTCTCGTCGCGATGGTCCTCGGAATAGAAATTCTTCTTAGGATTTCTAGTTAACAATAACACCCCCTCCCCCCTATGTTTTTCATAAGTGTTCATTCTAAATAACTTTAAGGGCGATTATGCAGTTCACACAGGTGGCGGGAGGTGGCGGTAAATGACGGAAAATGGCGGGAAGCACCGTGACAGGACAATCAGTTCAGTTTTTGACTCGAAGTGGTCGTCTGGGGTGGTAGTTGTAACGGGGCTTTTAACATCCCCAGTGTCACCATCAGTAGTTGAGTATTCTTCGCCCCGCCCCGAAAATGTATCCGAGAATTGTCGAGCTTCAAGTTTACGAACTCGAAATCGCCACCAGAGTAAAAAAGATCGCAATCCTTGAGTGTACAATCGACGAAAGCGGTTTCTTCCAATACAAACGTCTGTTCTGAGATATTCTTGTCTTTGTAGATTTTCACAGCTCTCCTCCACTCTCAAGCGCGAGGCCATAACACAATTAAGTGCCGCGCAAGTTATCCAGGCAGCTTCTCGTCCATTTGCTCTTGTGTAGGTGAAGGGCGAAGAGGCCCAAATAGATTTTCATATTTATCAACCGCCGTTAAAATGCTCTGAGCGAGAGCCTTCGCAAATTCTGGGGAAACTACCACACAAATACGAGGTGTAACCGTTGGTTCAGCGCGTTTCGCTGTAGTTGATTGCACAGCCGCTAATTCCTTTGGAGCAACCTCTGCAAAATAAATCCTGAGATCGTTGAAAGAAATTGACGGACTGGCATGGTTGCAGTATAGGGTTGGCACGTCTTTAGTTTGGAAAACAATGCCTTCAAGTAGATTCTTAGTACCTTGTGACATGTGATGAATCTCCTAAGCGGCCAATACATCGTTAGAGGAACCACGGATTTGAGCAGTACTTTCGTGTCCCAATCCTGCCATCTCGGTCTGCGTGAGAATTGGCGCATCGTTGGCACCAATGAAGTAATAGCTCATGGCCTCGGCTGGAAAAATACCTGGGTCTTGCTCGAAATTTGGTCTTTGCAAAGCCCTTCTTCCAAACGAAGTACACTCCATCAATAGATCGCCGTAGGTCTCGAATGAAATCCTTAGGCGTACACCCAAGGCATGAGCAATCTTCCTGAGTGTCTCGGTGTTCCATGCGGAGTAATTCACGTTCTCAAGACGGGATACGCCGGGTTGTTTAGTGCCAATAAGCTCGGCTAACTTTTCCTGAGTGAAACCGCGTTGTTCCCGTAACACTTGAATTTGAGTCGCAACATAGGTATTGAGGTAGTCATCGGCGTAAGCCTGACGATATTCGGGGTCTTTCAATTCTTCTCTAAGGCTGTCATCAAAAACGAACATGGGCCTCCCTTCTGTTCTTATCTGCAAGCAACGTTCTCCGGTTATCCTCGGCATCTCCTAAGCATGTAGAAGGTTCTAGTTTCCAGTTTTTTTCAATTGCTCCGACTAGCAGCGTATATTCCGCTTCTTTCTGGAAGGGGCCACGACACAGAAGGGGACGCATCATTATCTGGCCGTGCGCTTTCACCTTGTAGATTTCTTTGCGTAGAGGCCCATTAAGAAGTTTCGTACTGATTGCTTGCTCAAACTCTACTTGGGCTAGTCGGTCCAATCGTTGATTAAGCTTTGCCCGATCCTTCGTGCTCAATTTCTCGGCTTTAGCCCACCGCGAAATCATGTTTTGGCCTCTTGGAGACACAAAGTCCCATAGGCTGTACAACTGAGAGCTTACATTGGTGGATGGCATAACGCAAGTGTTATTTTCGTACTTGCCTTCATATAACGGTCGTGTTATAAACCCTTATGCATCCCAAACATAGCCAGCCACCGTAGCTGGGCCCGTCGCATAGTGGTCGATTGCGCCCAGCTTATACCTGGGTGAACGTGCTTGCCATGTTCCGTCCGTCCGAATCGGACCGGGCCCGCCAGTATGTTAACATGGCAAGTATGAAGGTAGAAAAAAAGAAGTTTGATAACGCGCTGGCAAAATTACTTCAGGCGAAACCGAAGCCGCGCAAGAAGATAAAAACTCAGGGTAAGCACGGGAAGAAGAAAGCGATAATCCAGCCCAGTGAGAACACAAACCGAAAGAATTGAAGAACTTAGATCATGGTTGGATGGGAAGGCATACGTCTATATTGACTATGCCAATGTCCGCACCAAATGCGAAAAGAAAGGCTGGATGCTCGACACCTACAAGACTTGGCGTTTGTTCAATACGCTTGGAATCCCGTCCATCAAGTTTTATTTCGGCAAAATCATAGGGAATCGAAAATCGGAAGGGTTCCATGCGCTTTTGCGAAAGATCGGATTTGAGATAATCACCAAGCCGGTCAAATTCATGAAGCTCTCAATAGATGTCTCGGGGATTCCTAAGGATTCACCTAGCGTCATCAAGAATTTCGTTGAACCCTGCTTGCTGCGGAAGCTCACCGTCGAAGCTATCGAACAGTTAAATGAGCAGTTACGCAAAATGAATGAATCCGGTTTGAAATATGTAGAAATGATGAAGTGTAATTTCGACGTTGAGATCGCGGCAGATATGCTGTTAGACAATGAACTGCACGGCGTGGATACGTTTTGTCTTTGGACGGGCGACAGCGACTTTGCCGGACCTATATTGAGGTTATTAAACGAAAAAAAGCGCGTAATTGTTTTTTCTGATGGGGTTGCTCCTGAGTTGGATGATCTTCGTCCGGATGGTGTGCGAATTTACGATATTAAGAAACTCAAGGATATAGTGGGTTATGAAAAGCAAAAGGGACTCTCGTTAGAGAGCCCCTCAGCAAAGATAGTTGGGTCTTGCGACCACCCCGCATGTTAGCACTATTCAGTTTTGTTTGCAACCAAGTTTTTGTATGGTAGTGCTTCACTGTGCACTAGATTTTTGAGCGTCCCATCAAACATCTGCAATTGCTCGCCTCGCCGATTAAACCTATAGGAAAACTCATTGCAATAGCGGCCCAGGTGCTTTATCGAAACCTTGTGGAACGTGCCGTAAACTCCGCGCTTGAGCAAGGAAAAAGCGTTCTCAATCGTGTTGGTATGGAGATCGCCAATCGCGTAGGAACGAGTGTGATCAATTACGCGATGCCTGCCAACCCATTTACGCTCGCCAATTGTCGCGTAGGTCGGATGTCCGTCAGTTTGGAGCGTAGCATCCGGGGCGATGTGCTTTTCCAGCATCGGCTCGATTATCTCAATCTTGGCATCGTTGATTGGAACTAGGCGAAGTTTCCCGCCGCGCTCGATCATTCCCAGCACGACATCTCGCTTGTCTTTCTTGACGTAGGGCTTGCCCTTGCGGGGCTTCTTCGGAGTCAAATAGGTTTCGTCGGCCTCGACTACGCCAGTGAGCAACCCGCCTTCTTGCATAGCCTCGCGGATTCTGTGCGCCAGATGCCAAGCTGTCCGGTAGTTCACGCCAAGATGCCGTTCTAACTGCTTCGCAGACATGCCCTTCTTGGCCTCGCAGATGAGCGCAATTGCCATAAACCATTTGGTAAGGGGCAGGTGCGTATCGTTGAAGATCGTGCCGCTAGTCGCGCTGAATTGCTTCCCGCACTCTTTCTCTAGGCACTGGTAGATGCGGATGCGCTTGTTCTTGCCAGCCGTGCGCGTGATTGTGGAGACATTCATCACGCCACAGTGAACGCAGCCAACGCCAGCGGGCCAGCGCATAGCCTCTAGGTAATCGAGGCATTTATCTTCAGTGCTGAATTTCTTGGTTACGTCTATGAGCTTCATAATGCAATAATCGTATCAGGAAGGCTCGTCTGTGTCAAGTGCATAATCGCCCTTTAAGTCTATTAGAATGAACACTTCTACAAGTGTTGATTGTAAGGAAGTTACAGGCGTGCTTTTTCTAAGCCTGAATTCCAATGAGGGCGCCCCCTCCCCCCTATGGTTTGTGTAACGATGTGATTCGATAGGAGTTAGGGTGTGGGAGTCTGTTAAGGATGTGAGCCTAAAGGAGTTAAAGGAGTTGAAGAAAGTAGAGGAGGTAAAGGAGACGAAGGCCGATTGAACACGGAGATCGCCGAGCGCACAGAGAATCACTGGAGAGGAGGAAGGACGAAAGTGCGATGCGGCAAACACGGGAAAGTATAGCAAAAGGTACCCTGCGTGTCAATTACTTTATGGGTACCGTTCGAATAAGGTGTGGAAAAGCTTTGGGAAGGCGCAGCGGAATGGTCAAGGGAAAGTCAAGAGTCTCGGGTGCAAAACCGGCAACTGGGGTACCTGGCACGAGGCAGGTGTGACACCATCGTGGGCAGCCTTACTCTGACATGCGAACAATCACTATGCTGGGCACGCTCCTGATACAGTTAGGCTAATTTGGGATACTTGGAACAAAATGAAGTAAAATCGAACAAACATGCGAAGAATTACCGCAGGCATTTCGTTACCTCTAGCTCTGGCGTGTCTTGGCGTCGCGCAAAACTCCGGACACTTCGACCTTAAAGGCGAGAGACTAGGCGAGAGTCTGGAATCATTCAAGAAAATTCATCCGCTCGCACATTGCTCCAAGAACGATCCTGAGCGGCAAGTGCAGTTGGGGGAAGATGGCTGTACTGTCTATCGGGGTGTGTCGTTCGCCGGACTCCCGGCGGTGTCCGACGCGGATTGCGAGCGTATGGATGCCAAGGTTGGCGATGGACGGAATTGCTACGAAGGACTGCATGCCTCATTCCGTGGCGGTAAATTGATGTTGCTTTCTTACGTAGTGAGCGCTGAAGGCGGTCAGGAATGGGCCTTGCAGCAGGTCATATCTGCACTGACGGAAAAATTTGGGAAGTCAGAGAACCGGGGCTGGATCAATGGCGCAGAGGCTCTAACCGTTCATGGAAGCGAGTTGCCTCTAGGGCAAGGCAAGGAGAAAGTGAGCTTGATCGAGATTACCCTGTCCACGATAGAAGATTACTCCAAGAAAGACATATAGGGCTGGCGGAGTGGGTGTAGATTCTCAGGCGCGTTGCTCCCAACGGTCGAGCTATGGGATCACAACGCGAGCAAAGATATTTGAATTCAAGGGACCGACGCAATGAGCGGTCCAGGGCCGAGGACACGAAAAAACGCGGAAAGGATGGCTACACTGTATCCGATTACATTTCCTAGCAAATCCCAAAACCACATCGATGTCACCCTTCTGGTCTTAGGTGACGCCCTTCAAGTACTTGCCGAGCCAGGGAAACTCTCCGCGCGCTCAGGGCTTCTGCATACCGTTTGGCGTACGCAAGCCCTCTAGAGTCGGGCCCTTTCCAGTTTTCAACACACTGGTGCACTTGAGAAAGCTCTTTATCAATCGTCCGCATTGCCTCGTGCCAACCGTCGCTCTCCCAAGAGAACAGGGTGACCCTCTCCTGAATCCACTCCTCACCCGTGCAGTTAGGATGCTTTCGCTCTTCCATAAAACTCCTTATTACTTACTATATTACATAGTGAGAAGCAATTGGCGCGCCCGGGGAGATTCGAACTCCCGACCCTCTGCTTCGAAGGTCCGCCTAGGCGGACTCTAATCGGGTGAATCATCGCGAGCGTTTCTTAGGAGAATTTTGCGGACCTCATCGCGTCCGTGACCAGTCTTCAAATAGCGCTCGCGACACACAGCTTCGGATAAACTCGCAAACTCCTCTTTGTGGACCAGAATCCATGGCCCGCGATGCTTAGTTGATGTGCTTAGGTCAGAATTGTGCTGCATCAGCCGCGCGTCGAGGTCCGAAGTGAGACCTGTGTAGAACCGATTTGTCGACTGGCTCCGGAGAACGTAGACGAAGTACATGGTTTGAGTGGCGCGCCCGGGGAGATTCGAACTCCCGACCCTCTGCTTCGAAGGCAGACGCTCTATCCAACTGAGCTACGGGCGCACAGTGCTTAAGTTTGATTGTAAAACATTTTGGCTGATTAGATGAAGGCGGCGGCTCCTTCGGCCGAGGCCCAGTGGGAGAAGATGCGGCGCGGGCTCGCTGGTCCGCGTTCGCAGCGACCCGGCGGACGGCCGCTACAAGAGAGTGGAAAGAACGGGTCTGAAGAGTCTGTGTGAGAACTTCGAATTCATGCCCTCAGCGGCTAAAGCCGCGTTGAATACGCGCGACTTACGGCACGGCTGAAGCCGTGCCCTGACGAGAAACAGGGGTTGTCACGCAGACTCTAAAGACCCGCCACTACAAGGAGCCGGGCTCAAGCCCGGCCTCTACAAAATCACCGGCAAGGGAGCCGAGCGAGGAGCGGTCAACGCCGCGGGCCCCAAAAGCGCCAGGCGTAGCCCACGCTGAACACCATGGTGTGCAGCCGCTGGACGCCGGGAACCGAGGTTACGGCGCCATTCGGCGACACAAGAGATTTGGTCGCAAAGTAGACGTGCGTGTCGCCCAGGTCAAAGCGCAGAGTTGTCCGGCGAGTGGGATAGATTTCGACGACGCCTCCCAGGTCCAAGACGAAATTCGTGGAGCGATCGAAGAAGTTCTTGAAAAGAGGCGGCGGACCGGCGGAGGTCTGCTGCATACCGGTCAAGGCTCGCGAGTAATTGTTGAAGCCGGGCCGTACTTTTCCGAAGATGCCGATGCGGTCGCGGCGTATTCCGCCTTTGAGGCCGAACAAGCCCTGAAAAATCCGGCCGCCGTCGTGCACGCCAGAGGAGTTTGTGTCGCGCAGGAAGAAATTCACCGCGGAGTCCGCGTAAAAAAAGCGGAACACCTCGTACGAAACGAATCCGCCAATGCCCGGCTCCGTGCGAACGCCATCGAGAGCTCCTTCCCTTTGAATGACCATAGCGGTGAACTGGGGGCCAAATTCCAGCTTGCCGGAAACCGGGGCTTCCCTGGCGTTTTCATGCAGAGCGCCCAGGCGATAGCCTACCCCGACGCTGACGCGGAAAGTGTCGCTGATCTCGCCAGGCACACTCACGAAGCCGCTTGCGGCCTGCTTCGTGAAATTCGGGATGCGGTAGGGATTTCCGCTGATCGCAAAGCGCGCAATCAGCCGAGGGGATGGATAGAACTCGATGCCGCCGCCCAGGTTTATGAGGAAGTAGGTCGCAGGGCGCGTGGTGAAAAAAGAGGGAGGGGTAGGTGAGAAGGCGCCGACTTTTTCGAAATGGATCAGTCCCGGGCGGAGCAAGCCATAGACGGCAAAGTGCTTCGATCGGAGTACCTTTCCGCGGATGCCAAACAGCGCTTGCAA
The DNA here is from genome assembly GCA_035544995.1 of Candidatus Acidiferrum sp. GTDB lineage: Bacteria > Acidobacteriota > Terriglobia > Acidiferrales > UBA7541 > Acidiferrum. Next base: position 56,866 of record DASZZI010000032.1, on the reverse strand, counting down.
AGCCCTCCCTCCTCGTTCCCGGAGGAACGGGCTAGCGGGTGGAGGAAAAAAGTCGACCTGGGATTCGAATGCCAGGCGGCGCGTCAGATTAATGTCCAGCCGCCCGCCAAAGCCCAGATGAGATTGCGCGCTACTTGAGGAATCCAAGAGCCGAATGAGCGATAACTGTCCGCTCACTTCGAAACGCGAATATTCTTCTTGGGCGCAGGCGGCCGGGACGATCAGTGCCGAGAATAGGAGAGCGAGAAGGCCAAGCGCGTATGGAACGCTCCGTCGGTGCATCGGCGGACCTCATCCACAAAGAGATGATTCGTGCCAGAGAACAATACTTATATCAGTGGAGGGGGGTTATTTCTTTTATAACCGAGAGTGGGTGTCAAAACAAGTCGTTTCAAAAGGCGGCGGAAAAAAAATAAGAGGCCGGGCTGGAGTCCGGCTACTACAACCGCGGGTACAGGCAAGGTGTCACGCTGCGCTGTGGATCATGTGGGCCGCTTGGCCGTCTTGTATTCGTCGAATGCGGCGAGGAAGCGGTCGATGTCCTTTCGCAGGATGAAATAGGGTGTGGAGAGGCGAAGCTTGGAGGGTTCACCGCCGCGGATACGGATTTTCTTCTCTTTCCAGAGCCAGGTCTCCAGAGCCATGCGCTGGACGGGGGGAACGTTGACGGTGGCAATCGCGCATCGCAACGCAGGGTCAGGGGACGTCCATGACTCGGCGCCACGGTGCTGCATCTCTTTCAAAATGTAGTCCGCCATCAGCCGGTGGCGCCGCTCGATGCGATCCATTCCGATCTGACTGGCGAATTCTATCGCGGCGCGCAGTCCCCATAGCGCCGGCACATTCGAACTGCCGATGCGCTGGAAACGCTCGGCGCGGAGCTTCGGATCGTCCCAGCCCTCGGTAGCAATGGTGTTCCAGAGACGGTCGATCATTTCCTCACGCAGGTAGAGGAAACCCGAGCCCTTGGTCGCTTGGAGCCATTTATGCGGGCTGGAAGAATAGAGGTCGCAGCCGAGTTCGTGAAGATTCAGCCGCATCATGCCCGTGACGTGGGCGCCGTCGACGGCGGAGATGATACCTTTCGAACGCGCCAGAGCGCACAGTTCGCGCGCGGGAAGCACCACACCGGTGACCGTGGTGATGTGGCTGAAGAAGAGCACGCGTGTCCGCGGCGTGATGGCATCGCTGAAGCGATTGAGAACGTCGGCTGCGTTTGGCACGGGCTTGGGCAGAGTGATTTTCTTCACCACGATGCCGTAGCGTTTGGCGCGGAGATTCCAGGGATGTTCGCCGCCGGGATGCTCCTGGTCCGTGATTAAAACTTCATCGCCGGCCTTCAGGTCGATGCCGTTGGCGATGTAGCTGTTCGCTTCCGTGGCATTGCGGACAAGCGCCAATTCGTCGCGCGTGCAACCCACAAAAGCCGCCAGTGGGTCGCGGAATTCGTTCCAGGCCGCATAACCCCAGATCGGATAGTCCTCCGGATCACTTTGCGCCATTCGCTCCGAATCGTTGTAGGCGTCGAAAATCGCACGCAACACCGGCGCGGGTGAAGAGCCGACCGTGCCGTTGTTCAAATAAACCTCGTCTTCGGGAATCAGGAATTGTTTGCGCAAGGCGGTCCAATAGGCTTCTTCGTTCGAATCGTACATAGTGCGATCCGGCAACGGTGCTGGCGCCTGTGCGAAGAGCTGCGGCCAACTCGAGGAGAGTCGCAACATACCGGCAGCGCCAGCAAGGCCCGCAAACGAAGACAGAAATCCACGGCGTTGCATTGGTGCTACCTCCGAAGAGATTGGCTGTGCGGATTCTATCCGGCCCGGCCGCGCAGGACAACAGAGTCGTTACTAAAGCGACGCTTGCAGAAGTGCCGCGAGAGGGCTATGTTTGCGCGGCCCGCATTCCGTAGAAAGGATCCTTCGACATGCGTTTTGTGAAATGGCTCGCCAGCACCGCCACCGTTTCGCTTTCCTTACTGGGGTTGAGCAACGCTTCAGCCCAGGAGAAAATGGCAACAAAACAGCCAATCAATGCACGGCCGAAGGCCCCGGAGAAGCCGAAGACTGCTACTCCTGTTAGTGATGTCATAAGAACGCTCTTCGCCGCGCGCACTTTCGAGCAAGCGGCAATTTCTCCTGACGGCAAGAAGGCCGCCTGGGTGGAACCCGTCATCAAGAAGAACGGTACACCCACAGGTGACACGGTCATTTACGCCGCGGACAGCGACGGCAGGACTCCTCCTAGACGACTCGGTGCCGGAATCGCCGACGCAATTTATGTAGAGGGCAGTGTGGCCTGGTCGCCGGATAGCCAGAAGATTGCATTCCTTTCCGATGCGGTAAAGAAAGGCCAGCTCCAACTGTATGTGATCAAGGCCGGGGGAGGAGCGGCGCGAAAGCTTACACAGGTGAAGGGATTTCTCTCTACCCCGGGATGGTCGCCTGACGGAAAGTCCATTGCGCTTCTCTTCACGGAGAACGCCACGCGAGCGGCTGGACCGCTTGTCGCGGAAACGCCGGAGACGGGCGAGATCAAAGACGCATTCTTTGAACAGCGCCTCGCGCTGGTGGATATAGGCAGCGGCGAGCTGAGGCAGATTTCGCCCGCGGACATGTACGTCTACGAATACGACTGGTCGCCCGACGGCAAACGATTCGCGGTAACCGCGGCGCACGGCAACGGCGACAACAACTGGTACATCGCCGAGCTTTACAAGCTAGAGGCGGCGGGCGGCGACATGAAGCCGATCTACAAGCCGACGCTGCAAATCGCCAATCCCGCCTGGTCACCGGATGGCAAGCAGATCGCGTTCCTCGCGGGCCTTATGAGTGATGAAGGCTCCACTGGCAACGACATCTTCACCATCAGCCCCTCCGGAGGCGAGGCCCGAAATGTCACGCCGGGAATGAAAGCTTCCCCGAGCTGGCTCACCTGGACGCCGGACGGCAAGCGCATCCTCTTCGCGCAATACGCCGGCGGCGATAGCAGTGTCGCTACCGTCGAACCTCCAACTGGCCGCATCGAAAACCTCTGGAGGTCCGGCGAGTCCATTTCCTCCGGCGACATTTTTAGCTTCGTACTCTCCGTCGCTGCCGATGGAAAAACCGCCGCCGTCGTTCGCCATTCGTTCAGCGCGCCTCCGGAAGTCTGGGCCGGACCGATCGGCGAGTGGAACCAAATCACGAAGCGAAACGCCGGGCTGAAGCCCGCGTGGGGCGAAGCCAAGAGCATCCAGTGGAAGAGCGACGGGTACGACGTACAGGGCTGGTTGCTCTATCCGCACGATTTCGACCCCTCGAAGAAATACCCGATCGTTGTTAGTGTGCATGGCGGCCCGGCGTGGATTACGCGATCGCACTGGCCCGGCGCTCTCCGTGACTTCGCCACCGGTCTTTCCGAGATGGGTTATTTCGTCCTGTATCCGAATCCGCGCGGCAGCTTTGGCCAGGGGGAATCCTTCGTCCGCGCCAACGTCAAGGACTTCGGCTATGGCGATCTCCGCGACATCCTTGCGGGTCTCGACGCCGCGGCGCGGGTGGCACCCATTGACACAAATCGCGCGGGCATCACCGGCTGGAGTTATGGTGGTTACATGACCATGTGGGCCGTGACGCAGACGAACCGCTTCAAGGCCGCGATGGCAGGCGCCGGAATCGCCGACTGGCTGAGCTATTACGGCGAGAACAAAATCGACCAGTGGATGATTCCTTACTTTGGAAAGTCGGTCTATGACGATCCCGAGGTCTACGCGAAAAGCTCGCCCATTGACTTCATCAAGAACGCCAAGACACCAACACTTATTCTAGTGGGGGACAGCGACGGAGAATGCCCGACGCCGCAGTCCTATGAATTCTGGCACGCACTCAAGACGCTTGGGGTGGAGACCGAGTTTGTCGTGTACCCGCACGAGGGGCACGTTTTCGCGGACGCAGCCCATCAACGCGACGTCGTCGAGCGTACGCTGAGCTGGTTCGACACGCACCTCAAATGAAACGTAGAGGAGCCTGTGTTTTCCGGAGCGCTGGTCGCTGTATCGCTACGCTTGCTTCAAGCAGGTGCCTGTGGCGTTTTCGCAGGAGCTGGTTGTCTCCACCTGGGCGCCGAGGAGCTAACTAACTTCAGGAGAACGGCTGAACAGCCGCCCTCACAAATAGAAAATCATTTCAAGCGGATTGCCGTCGGGCGGGCTTTAAACCTCAGATAGACGGCAAATTCCTTGCCGTCTGCAGAAGCGTGACTCCTCGGAATGAAACCCATCGGAGAATTTTTCAACGGACTGCTGATTCTCTAGGCCCGGTGTGGAGAATGTTGGCCATCCCGGCTAGCTGGTCCCCAAGTCAACTGGTGTGCAAGAGAATCTTCCGCCAAACAATCTTCATCGACACGCTGAAACCCGCGGGGCATACTAAACGTCTATAAATTCAAATCGGGTGTTGGCCGCCTTTTTTCAATGTTGAAACTCTCGTCGATGCGTCTATTCCTGCGGAGACTCAGTCTTTGCCTCGTGGTGATGTTCGCTTCAGGTGGCGTAGGGCATCCGCAAAATCCGCGTGGCGCGCTCCGCGGCGTAGTCCAGGATACGAGCGGAGGCCGCGTCCCTGGCGCGAGGATTGTGGTTCACGCCGCTGAATCCTCCGTGCAGCGCGAAGTAGTGACTGACCCACGCGGAGAGTTCCGGGTGGATGAGCTGCTCCCGGGAACCTATCACGTCATCATTACCGCTCAGGGATTTGGGGAAGCCAGTTCGGATGTGAAAGTGACCGTCAGCTCCGTGCTGGAAATGGCGGTCACGATGAAGCTCGCGCCCATGCGACAGACGGTCAGCCTCGATGGGCAGGCGTCATCCGTCACGACCCAGCCAATTGATACAGCCAGTGCCGTGCACCAAGCAGTCGTTTTCGAAAAGGACCTCCAGACCATCCCGCTTGCGGCCCGCAGTTTCGCCAATATCGCTTACCTGGCTCCAGGAACCGAGCCGGTCGAGCCGTCGGATCCAACGAAGGCGCGCATCACAGCAGTTTCTTCGGGTGGGAGCTCCGGTTTAAACATGGAGTTATCCATTGACGGCGGCGACAATTCGGATGATTACATCGGCGGCTTTCTGCAGAACTTCTCGCCGGATTCGATTCAGGAATTTGCGGTACGCACCGCTTTGCAAGACGCCGACACGGGTCGCACGGTGGGCAGCTCGGTGGTGATCACAACGAAACACGGCACCAACGACTGGCACGGAAATCTGGCCTTCTATGAGCGAGCCGCCGCACTCAACGCCCGCTTCCCGATTGATAATCCTTCGCTTAATCCGAAACAGCCGTTTTCCCGGCAAAATTACGCAGCCACGCTAGGCGGCCCGATTGTAAAGGACAAGCTGTGGTTTTTCTCTTCCCTCGAATACGTCCGAGAAAACGCCAGCATCGCGTACAGCCCAGCGAGCCAGACGCAGTTCAACGCGCTGGCGCAGTTAGCCGCTCAAGATTTAGTCCGTGCCGACGGCACTACGGTCAATTCGATCTCGTCGCCCAACAATGTCCCCGTCCCGTTCCGCGATTACCTGGGCTTGCTGCGGTTCGATTGGGCTCAATCTTCCAACTCCCAGTGGTTTCTTCGCGCGGCCAATGACAGCTACACCACTCGGAACGCCTTCGTGCAGCAAGCTACGCTCCCATCCACCGGCGCGGCATCGCATAACAATTACATGAATCTGGTGATCAGCAATCAGTACGCATTCAGCCCGGCCTGGCTGGGATCATTTGTGTTCAACGCCAGCGGCCTGCACCTTACCGAAACTCGCAATTCAAACCTGGGCTTCGCCCTCGCTTTTCCATTTACCTCCACCTCCAGCACAATTTCGGGCTTAGAGAGCTTTGGGGACAACCAATTCATCACGCCCATCACAGCCTTTCCCGTGCTGCGCAACCAGGAGAAATACCAAGTCCGATACGATGTCAGCAAAACAGCCGGCAGTCATGCGCCACGCTTCGGCGTCAACTTTATCCATGAGCCGGTGCTCAGCGGCGCCCTCGCGGCCACCGCGGAAACCTTTGTCACTCTGCCGCAGAATCCTACGTTTTATCTGGCAAATCCGGCCCAATTTACGGCGGATATTGCCGCAGGAAGCGTCGCCACACCAGCAGGCGACGGGAGTTTTTCACAAAACGTGCAGCGGTTGGGTCTCTACGTTGAGGATTCGTGGCGAATTACGCGGGGCCTTACGGTGAACTATGGTTTGCGCTACGACACGACCTTCGGATTGTTCACTGCGTCTGGCCGCAGCCAACTGGACAATCCAGCGTATCTAACCCTCAAAGCGTTACAGATACCCCTTATCAACAGCGCTCCCCAGGATTACCGCGGGGCCATCGCGCCTCGTCTGGGCATTGCTTATTCGCCAGGGGACTCCGGAAAAACCGTGATTCGTGCCGGAGCGGGGCTTTACTACAACGATCTCGCGCAGAACGGTTGGGTGGGCGCGTTTCAAGCCGTCAATGCGGCTTCGCAAGCGTGCCTCAACCCAATAGGGATCCCGCCGAACGTTCCGCCTGATGCTGGATGCGTTCCCGGAGCCGCCACGACGGGACCGGTGGGTACGGTGGCTGGGTCCGGGTCGCTGATCGATCCGCATTACAACACGCCTTATGCATTGCATGCCGTTGCCGGCGTCCAGCACGCCTTCAACGCAAAATGGACGGTAAGCGCGGATTGGACCCATGAGCAGGGCGTACACGCCTACCGGCGCTATCAATATCAAGCAGGCTTCACATTAAATTCTCCGCTTACTTCGATTCCGCAGAATGTCGACAGTGAAAGGAATTTCGTTCCCAACGTATCGGTGTTTCGCACGGACAATCGTTCCAGCTATGATGCTCTCTCGATCCATTTTCAAGGAAATGTGTCGCGCCGCTTCAACGTCGTCGCCAACTACAGTTTGTCCAATGCGAAAACCTGGGGTTGCGTACTTGGAGAGCTCTTTGACTACGTGAACGGCGTGTGCAACCCGTTGAAGGCTTTTGCGAGAGGCGATTATGGTCCCTCGGGGGAAGACATCCGGCATCGGTTTGTTCTCGCGGGAACAATTTATGTTCCGGGCGGCTTGGAGGTCACGACACTTTCACAAGCGGAGAGCGCTCGGCCCTTTACCCTAACCACGGCGACTCCAGTAACCGGAGTGGGAGACGGCTTCAATAATCGAGCGGTGATCAACGGCGTCCCGACCACCCTCGATCAGTTCCGCGGAACCCCGTACATTCAGGTCGACGTGCGGATCAGCCGGCCGTTCAAGTTCCATGAGCGCTGGTCGCTGGTACCCTTCGCTGAATTCTTCAATCTTTTCAATCGCAACAACCCAGGCGCCAACTATGTCACCAGTGTGGGAGCGCTTCCCGTTCCTTCCACTGAAGTGCTGAATGGGAACATCACGGATATCTGCACGAATCCGGCCTGCACAGCGACTACGCCGATCACGAGCCGCAATCAACTGCGCGTGCCCGCCGGCGCGCTTGGTGATTTCTTCGGCCCCGGCACGACTGTAGGCATTCCCTTCGCCGCACAACTCGGGCTTAAATTGACGTTCTGAGCTTTCACTTCCACAGGGGAGCCGGGGGGGAGCCGCAAAAGCGGCAGCAAGGCCCCGACAGGAGTCGGGGTAAATTGCCGCACTCCAAGGAAAGAAGGATGCGGCATTCACGAGGGTGAAGATCACCGCACCTGCAATGGGTCTGGGTTTCCTTGACCCTGTGCGCGGGGCTCGACTACACTAACAAATTCAAGACCAGCCTTGATTGCGGCCTGTCAGCCGCTTCGTGGCTGCAGGTGCAGTCGTTCGCTTCGCGATCCGATGATTGATGGATCGCTCTGCGGCCGCGCATTAAAAGGGGGATTGTTTTGCCAAAGCGCACATTTCAACCGCGCCGGCGGCGCCGGGCAAAGACGCACGGCTTCCGCTCGCGCATGAAGACGGCGGGCGGCCGCAGGGTCCTGGCGGCGCGCCGCAAGAAGGGCCGCCATCGCCTCACGCCCGACTGAGCCGGGGCGCCTGGAATTCCCGCGCGACGCGCGGCTGGTGCGGCGCGGCGAATTCGATGCCGTCTACCGCAGCGGAAAGCGCCGCTCGGGTTCCCACTTTACCGTTTTTCTTCGCGCCAACCAGTTGCCGCAGAGCCGTTTCGGCTTCAGCATCAAGAAAGCGCTCGGCGGCGCGGTAGTGCGCAATCGCATCCGGCGGCGCATCCGCGAGATCGTGCGCTGCCATCGTCTGGAGATACCCGCAGGATGGGACATCGTCATACACCCGAAGAGCGCGGTAGTGCGTGCGCCGTTCGCAGCGCTGAGGGCGGATTTGCTGCGCCTGTTGAAGATCGTGTGATGCCTGCTTCCAAGGGCATCAGCGTGCGAATCGCGCTGCTGGCGCTGCGCGTTTACAAGGCGTATCTCTCCGTGCTGTTTGCCGGGAGCTGCCGCTTCGAACCTACCTGTTCGCAGTATTCCTATGAAGCGATCGAGCGGTTCGGGGTGGCGCGCGGGGTGTGGCTCGGAATGAAGCGCCTGCTGCGCTGCCATCCGCTTTCGCGCAGATTTGGCTACGACCCGGTTCCGGAGAAATGGGAAGAGATGCATTCGAATACGATCGCGGCGGCTAAAAAGGTACATCCGTGAGCGAGCCGCAACAGAAAAAACCATTTTCGCAGGAGCTACGCATCCTGTTTGCGTCGCTGCTGTCGATGGCGGTGATTCTACTCTGGGCGCGGTTCTTCGGGCCGAAACCTCCAATCAACCCGCCACAGGCAAACAAGCCAGCGCAGAGCGCGCCGGCCCAGACGAGCGCCGCCCCGGTTAGCCCTTCTGCCGCAGCAAAGCCGACCGCTGCTAATGTTCCCACGACGCCGGTGACCGTGGCGCCAAATGCCGACACCCAAGAGCGAACGATTGTCGTCGAGAACAATCTATACCGCGTTGAAATTTCAAATCGCGGCGCGGTGGTGAAGAGCTGGCAGCTCAAGCAATACAGGGACGACGCGAAACCTCCGCGGGTGCTGGACGTCGTGCACCCCGATACAGCTCAACAAACCGGCGGCTGGCCATTTTCGCTGGTGCTCGATGACGAGCAACTGGAATCCGCCGCAAATACCGGGCTGTATCAAGTTTCCGGGAGCGGTGACGTTCTGAGCGCACCAACGGACACGGAATTCGCCTGGAGCGACGGCCACCTCGAAATCACCAAACGCTTTCATTTTGGTCACACTTACGTGGTGCGGGTAGAGACAACGGCGAGGCTGAACGGCGCGCCCATAGCGACCGGCCTTGCCTGGCGCGGGGGATTTGGCGATCCGACGGTCGTGAATCCTGCTCCTGTAGAAACGGTTTCGACCTACTTCAGCGAAGGCGGCAAGCTGACGGATCTGCCCTATAAGAAACTCGAAGGGCCGGAGAAGTGGGGCCGTGGCGTGTGGCAAGGCGGGAAGGATTACACCGGCATTGAGGACCGGTACTTCACGGCGGCGTTTTTGCCGGCGAATGGGGCGGCTCCCGGGACTTTGGAAACCCGCTATTGGAAAGTTTCCCGCACCGTCCAGGTTGAAGGGAAAGACACGCAGGAACCTGTCCCCGAAATGGCCACGGCGACGGCAAGTTCAACGCAGCCTCATGCTCTGCGTGTCTATGTCGGACCCAAGGACTACGACGACCTGAAGAAGATGACGCCGCCGTTGCACGCGCTGGTGAATTTCGGGTGGTTCGAGTTCATCGCGGACCCGCTGTTTCACGCGCTGAAGTGGCTGCACAGCTACATTCCCAATTGGGGCTGGGCCATCATCGTGCTGACGCTGGTCGTCAACACGCTGCTTTTCCCGCTGCGTATCTCAAGTTATAAAACGACGCTGAAGATGCAGCGCGTGGCTCCAGAGATCAAACAGATCCAGGAGAAATACAAGAAGTACTCGATGCGGGACCCGCGCAAGGCCGAGATGAACAAAGAAGTGATGGCCATCTACCAGCGGGAGGGCATCAACCCCGTTGGCGGATGCTTCCAAATGTTTTTGCAGATGCCGATCTGGTTCGGTCTGAATACAGCGCTGCGCGGCGCCATCGAACTGCGGCATGCCGGTTGGTTATGGATCACAGACCTCGCTTCGAAAGATCCCTTTTACATTCTGCCGGTGGTGGTGGGCGTTTCGATGTACCTCGTTTCTAAAATGACGCCCATGACGGCGACCGACCCGCAACAGCAGCAGATGATGAAGCTGATGCCGATTTCGATGGCGGTCATGTTTGTGATTTTTCCATTTTCGAGCGGCCTGGCACTGTATATTCTCACCAGCAGCGTCGTGGGCATCGGGCAACAGTGGTACCTGAACCGGACGCACCCGCTGCCTGCTCCGGCAAAGCCGGTACGGGGCAAGAAGTCGTAAAAATCGATTCCCCCCGACGCACTCAAGGAGGCTTGTTTCAACGGCCCATGGCACAGGATCTCATTCGAGACAACCAACTCAACCGGAAAACAACCGCCGATGCCCTGCGGCACTTTCTGGAAGAGATCATCCGCGCTTCGGGCTTGGAGTTGAAAGCGACAGTGCACTTTCTTGCGCCGGAAGCGAGTGCCGGGGAGGGCGAGGCAGAAGTGGCCGCGGACGTGGATGGCAAAGACAGAGAGATTTTGCTGGAGCGCGGCGCGGAAGTCTTGAAGGCATTCGAGCATTTGGCGCTCCGAGCGCTGCGTCTAGAGCCTGCCTTCCACGAAAAAATTCATATCGATTGCGGCGGCTACCGCGCACTGCACTTCGAAGAGCTGCGTATGACGGCGCGCGTCGCTGCGGAGCGCGTGCAAACTTCACGCCAGCCTTTCCGCTTAAATCCCATGTCGTCGCGCGAGCGCCGAATTGTGCATCTTGCCCTGAAAAGCATGCCCGGCGTGCGCACGGAAAGCGCCGGCTTCGGCGAAGAGCGCCAGGTCGTTATCCACCCCGCAGATTCGAAACCAGCGCGTTAAATCTGGCTAAAGCGCGCCTAAGGCCGCGCCCAGCCGCGGGAGAGAATGCTGCCGTCGCCGCTGAAGCGCACACGATAGGTGAACCCCGGAACACGACCCGGACGCCTGGAAGCAAACCGCATATCGGAGATTTCCACGATGGCGTCGCTGCCTTCCTTCCGAAAACGGGTAACGGGAAAGCGCGAAAACCATAAGACCTGCTGCACTTCCGGCAGACGTCTCGCCGCGTCAATGTAGGAGTTCGGGAGGGCTTCCGGGTAGAAGCGGTACTCGAGCATCGACGCTGAAACAGGATCGGCAGAGGTGACTTCCGAACGGGCGGGCTTGTCGGTCAAATCCATGCGCAGCTCGTACACGCCGCGTGGCGTGCGGATCAGCCCAGCCCACTGCCAGAGCGAAGGCGGAGAGGGCAAAGCGCCGATTGTTTCTACTTCAAGATGGTTCCAGGAAGCGAACTTTTCGACACGCGCGAATGCGGCGTGATGGGCAGATAGCGCGAGTGCGATGTAAGCGAGCGCGCCGACAAAGCCGGCGAAATTCCAAGAAGAGTGCCGAACGCGCAATCCCCAGCCGCGAAGCGCCGGCAACAAGAAAAGGCCAGTGAAGAGAACGATCGCAGCGATTACAACGCGATTGGAGATTGGCGCGCCGACAACTCTCCCAATGGCCGCGATGAGCAATGGCGCCGGTGCAAAGACCAGCCAGACGCCGAGGGCGCGGCGCTTCAGCTTTTCGGGATGTACATAGACCCACGCAAGCAATTGCGGCAGGAGGAGAATCGCCGTAAACGTGAAATCAACAATAAAAATGAGGTCCCAGGCGGGGCGAGACCACTTTATGGGCGACCAGATCATCGTGCCGAAGCTGGTGACCAGATCGAGCAGGATATGGCTCAGGATGCCAACGCCGTAAATCCCTGTCAGCGCGCCGAACCCGGGTGCGTCCCATTTGAACCGGCGCGCGAGCAAGCGTGTGACGCCTGCCAGCGCCATTGCAAAGAGCGGGAGACAAACGACCGAGTGCGTGATGCTGCGATGCCAGGTGACGATCAGCAGCTCATTGTCTGAGAACATCTCGCGCAGGACGTCCGAATCAGGAAAAATCGCGCCGAGCATCAGCGCCCAAGTGATGATCCGCCGGCGATTCATCGGTCGCATAACGAGCAGGTCCTCGCCGCGGAAGACGGCCTTTCCAATCAGCGCGCCTGCAATTCCGTGGGTGATGGTGTCCATGGATTCAGTGTACCGGAAGCATACGAATAGAAGATTTTCAGTGAACAGAAATGAGCGGAGACCGCTTCGCGATGACGCGGCCGACGCGGCGTGCCGAGACGCCGTGATGCCCAAGAGCTGTGAGCGCCGCATCGGCAGCTTCGGACGCGATGGCGACAAGCAAGCCGCCGGAGGTTTGCGGGTCGAAAAGAAGATCCTGATACTCGGTGGCAATCCCTGAATCGAAAGCTACGCAATCTGCAATGAAAGCGCGGTTATTCTTAAGCCCGGCCGACAGATGCCCCTCGCGAGCGGCTTCCACAGCGCCGGGAAGATAGACGAACGCCGCGTGGTCGATCTCGAGCGATACAAGTGCGATGCCATGTGCAGCATCGCCCAGCGCCATTTCTCGCGCGTGACCGAGTAGGCTGAAACCCGTGACGTCCGTCACAGCGTGGATGGGTTTTGCGGACAGAGCTTTTTCGTCGATCTCCTGCAATGCAGTTGCGGCAGCGCGATTGAGTGTGGTCATTGCAGCCACGGCCGCAGCGACTGATTCAGGGGCGGCGCGATCTCTTTTTAGCGCGGTCGTGATAACGCCAGTTCCCAAAGGTTTTGTGAAAAGCAAGGCGTCGCCGGCACGTGCGCCGACATTGCGCCAAACTCGATGCGGATCAATCACGCCAGTTACTGCGTAACCGAAGAGCATGTCCTCGTTGCGAATCGAATGGCCTCCGATTACGCTGCATTTCGCCTCATTCATTTTCGCAAGGCCGCCGCGAATGATGCGCTCAAGTATTTCTGGATCGCTTTTTTCCGGGAACCCAACAATGGAAAGCGCGGAAACCGGCCGCCCGCCCATGGCGTAGACGTCGCTGAGTGCATTAGCCGCGGCAATCTGACCGAAGAGTTGCGGGTCATCCACGATGGGCGTGAAAAAATCGACGGTCTGCACGAGCGCGAGACCTTCACCAAGCAAATAGATCCCCGCGTCATCGTTCGTATCAAAACCCACAAGAACGTTTGGATCTGTTTGCGGGGGCAGTTTGCGCAGTACGGCGTCGAGCGTCGCGGGATTTAGCTTTGCGGCGCATCCCGCGGCCTTTGCCATCGCAGTCAGTTTCACCTGTTCTGCCACGTCAGCACCTCTCTGTGGTGCATTATACCGATGCTTCTTCCCACGCACTTGTAACACGACCGGGATGGAGTTGCACCCATGGCAGGATCGTGTTCTTATCCCCGGATGCCTTGGGACTTCTGGCTGATATTCGTAGTACTTGGTGTGATTTTGCCCTGGCGAGGGCGCGTCCGGCTGCGGAAACTGTTGGCAATTCCGCATGTCAGCCGGATGGAGCGTTTTTCGTTGTACACATCAACGATTGCTTTCCAGTGGATGATGGTTGCGCTGGTTGCTTGGCGAGCGTGGGCGCGCGGCTACACGGCCGCCGAGCTTGGCCTGGTGAGCGATGGGAAATCGCGAGTCCTTTTGGCCGGAATCGCCGGCGCCGCGACTCTGGCAGTACTCCAATGGCTCAACCTACGCCGAATGGGGCGGCTCTCGACGCCCGCGCGGGAATTGCTTCAATCAATTGCGGAGCGTATCTTTCCCCAGTCTAAGGTGGAGGCGCTCCCTTACATTGCCCTCGCACTGACCGCTGGAGTCTGCGAAGAGTTTCTCTATCGCGGCTTCGCCATGGCGGCGATTATCCGTGCTGGATCGCCCGTTTGGGGTGCAGTCCTGCTCTCTTCGTTTCTATTCGGCTTAGCGCACCTCTACCAAGGACGCGGGGGTGCCGTCGGCACAATGCTTCTCGGTGCCCTGTTCGGGGCGGCAAGAGTCGGCTACAATAGCCTGGTTCCCGCCGTCTTTTGGCATTCTGCGGTGGATTTGGTCGCCGGTGTAGCGGGCCCGCGGTATTTAACTCGATCTTTGAATCCCGGGTCAAAACCGCAAAATGGAACTTTGATTATAGTTTAGTTATTAATATGTCAATATCCAACCCGGCCCCACTCTCTGAACAGACCATCCGGCGTGCTCTCGGCGAGTTCAGCCTGGAAGCGGACTCGGAGCAAGTGCTTAAGATTCAACAGTATATGAATATCCTATTGGCCTGGAACGCGAAAGTGAACCTGACGGCCATTCGTGACCCCCTCGAGATCCTCTACCGTCATTTCTGCGAGTCTCTGTACGCGCGTGTCGCCGTTCCGGTGGAGACTGGTCGGCTCGCCGACGTGGGCTCTGGGGCAGGCTTTCCCGGTCTTCCGCTGAAGATTTTGTGCCCCAATCTACAGGTTTTCTTGATCGAATCGAGCATAAAAAAGGCCACGTTTCTCGCGGAAGTGATTCGTGAGCTTGGACTTGCGGACGCTCGCGTCCTTGTCAACCGTTATGAAGAGCTCAGCGAAGAAGTTGCTCCTCTTGATTTCGTGTGCTCCCGCGCAGTGGGTGAATTTGCGCCGTTTCTCGAATGGGCAGCCTCCAAGAGGGTCGCTGCGAAGCAAGTTATTCTCTGGATTGGTGCGCGAGATCTCAAGGGGATTCAACGAATTAGGAGTTGGGAGTGGCGGGAACCCATCTTGGTCCCGCATTCCCTGCGTCGTCTCCTGCTCGTTGGCGCTCGCAAGACTTAGCTATTCCAATCCAACGGCTTGAGTCGCATAACATTCCGCAGTCTGAATAGAAATATCGGGGTCGAACAAAGGACAGTGCAACGTGCTGTTCCACGTGGAACAATCGCATCGAAACTTGGTTATTCCACCGCAAGATGATGTTCCACGTGAAACATCTTGCATCTATCTGCGCCCTTTGTTAATTTTTGCAAGTTGGGGGTTTCTTGGCACGAATTATCGCGGTTGCTAACCAAAAGGGTGGCGTGGGCAAGACGACGACCGCCGTGAATTTGGCCGCCTGTCTCGCTGTTGCCGAGCAGCCAACGCTTTTGGTTGATTGCGACTCCCAGGCCAACGCCACCGCGGGCATCGGGTTTGCCAAGGATCCTTCGCGCAGAACGCTCTACCATTCGCTCATTCTGGGTGAGGCATTTGACAAAATTGTTCAAAAATCCCAAGTCGCTAACCTGGATGTGGTCCCCTCCGACAAAAACCTTGCTGGAGCCGCGGTCGAATTGGTAACTGCGGAGAATCGCGAATACAAGTTGCAGGCCGCATTAAGGCTGCTGAAGGAACGCTATCGATTCATTATCCTCGATTGCCCTCCTGCGCTGGACCTGCTTACCCTGAATGCTCTCGTTGCGGCCAATGCGGTCCTTGTACCCATCCAGTGCGAATACCTTGCTCTGGAAGGCGTATCGGAGCTGCTCGACACGCTGATGCGGATTCGCCGCACCCTGAATCCTAGTTTGGAAATCGAAGGCATCCTTTTAACGATGTACGACGAACGGACGACATTGTCGCGGCAAGTAGCTACAGACCTACGCAGTTTCTTCGGCTCGCAGATTTTTCAAACCATCATTCCGCGCAACGTAAGGCTAGCGGAAGCGCCAAGCTTTGGTAAGCCTATTATTTTCTATGACATTCACAGTAAAGGGGCAGAGGGCTATACGCAGCTCGCCCAGGAGGTTATCGCAAATGCCGAGAAACGCGCTGGGACGGGGGCTCGGAGCGCTCATTCGGGAGCCTGAGCCGAAAGTCCCTTCAACACCTTCGCAGGCCCTGCCTCCGGGGGTAACTCCAAGCGGTGCCGCAGTTGCACCTGCACGAGAAGCTACGCCTGCAGGCCCACAAGAAGTCGCTATCGATCTGATTGAGCCTAGCCCTTATCAACCACGCACCAAGTTTCGGGAGGAAGCGCTCGATGAGCTGGCGCGCTCCATCCAGGCGAGCGGCATCATCCAGCCGATCGTCGTACGCCCTCTCGGTAGCCGTTTCCAGCTGATTACCGGGGAGCGCCGTTGGCGCGCCGCGCAGCGAGCGGGACTGACGAAAGTCTCGGCGATAATCCGTCAAGTGCCCGACAACCTAGCGTTGGAGATGACGCTCGTCGAAAACATCCAGCGAGAAGACCTGAACGCAATCGAAGCCGCACGCGCCTTCGAGCGGCTGATGGAGGAATTTCAGCTCACACAGGAGATTGTCGCAGAGCGCACGGGGAAGGATCGTGCGACGGTTGCAAACGCCATTCGCCTGCTAAAGCTTGAACCCAAGATTCGGGAGTGGATCGAAGAAGGCAAACTTACCGCCGGACATGGCCGAGCGTTGCTTGCCGTGGCGGATTCTCAGCTTCGCATGCGTTATGCACAGCGCGCGGCGCGGGGCGGCTTAACCGTGCGGCAGATCGAGCGGCTCGCTTCACGGCGTTCGCGCGGCAGTGCCATGGAAACGCCGCTGGCGCATGTGGATGCAAACATTCGCGCGGCGCTCGAGGAGCTTCAGCGCCACCTTGGCACAAAAGTGTTGCTGCGGCAGAAAACACGCATGCGCCCCGGACAGCTTCTCATTGAATATTACGACGATGCGCAACTCATGGGAATTTACGACCGGCTAATAAGATAACTTAGCGCGCTGCACCATCATCGATACTGCCCGTTAGTTCAGGCATTCGATTCGACAACTTGGAACGAATGCGGCGTTGACTTGTCCGCTGGCGAAGATAAAGTGAGAGTGTCTCTGTTTGGGGGAATTCATGGCTTGGAAGTGGCCCAGCTCTTCAAAAAATGGCGCCAGTGAAGAGTGGACGGGATTTATAGATCAGGGCGTGGCTCTTGAGGGCACGCTGCAAGTGAAGGGAACGTTTCGCATTGACGGCAACGTCAAGGGCAACATCATCTCAGAGCAGACCGTGATCCTCGGTGAAGGGGCCAAAGTCGAAGGTCAAATCGAGGGAAACCGAGTGGTGATTTCCGGGCGCTTTGACGGCGTAATTTTCGCCAAGGGCCGCGTCGAAATCCAAGCCAAAGGTGTTGTTACGGGCGAAGTCCATTCCCCTTGCATGGTGATCGACCCAGGCGGAATTTTTGACGGCCGTTGCCACATGCTGGCATCTTCGGATGCCACGAGTGGCGTGACTATCCCCATTCGGGCAGTTGGCCAGACGCGATAGCTCACCCTCTACTTCTTGAGCTCAAGCGATTGCAGCAGAGTATCCTCCGGAAAAATCCTTCGGCCTTTTGCAAGGATCTCATTCGCTGTTCGCAATTTTCCTTCGGCACGGTACAGGAGCGCAAGCGAGGCGTAAGTCTTAGGATCGGCTTCCGGGAAGAATCGGACGACGAATTCGAGATCCTGCTGGGCCTCAAAATTTCGACGGAAGGCCCTCTCCAGCTCTCAGAGACCACGGTGACATAGGAAACCGTAGGGTTCTCGCTGTAGCCCTCCGCGTAGCAGCTCTTCCGCATCTTTCAGCTTTATGGATATGCAGATAGGAATCACCCAACCGGCAATACTCGAACACAGAAAAATTCGGCGCGCGTGCGAGGAGTTTACACTGTGTCGTGCTAGTGGATTCCCAATCATTGCGGCCGCGAGCGAACTCGACGCCTGTCCATATTGCGTCTAGATTCTCCGGCCCACGCTCAATAACCTCGGCGAGTAACGCGTCAGCCTGGCTGGTTAAACCTTCTCGGTGTTCCGCAATTGCTAACAATATTGTAGTTAAAATAGGTTAGGTTAGCGGCATTTTGCCAACTCGAAGTGGCCAATCGCATCCGCTATCTGATTCTCCGAGAGCGCTGCACGTCCGCGCAAGATCTCCAGTGTAGCCGAAGGTGGCTCAGCGCCAAGAGCCAGGACGTAGGCTGATGCGCGGGGACTGCCTAGATCCAGAGCCGACTCTGAACTACGCGGTAGGAACAGCTGAGCCAGTAAGTGCTTTTTTCGCTTCGTCCATACCGTTTTGAATGTTTGATTCCCAATCGAGGTGCGGAACGGTGGAGGCCGCGGCGGCTTGGTAAAATCGTAGTGCGCGTTGCGGATCGTGCAGACGTTTCAGGCAGAGACGTCCTCCGGCTATCTGTGCAAGCAAAGACTGCTTCTCAGCAGGATAGGCCGAAGCCAGGGCCTCGTACTCGTTCACAGCGCGCTCCAGATCTTGCTGATCTTCCAGTTGGCGGCAGAGGTCGAGCCACGGGGATGACGGCAGGTGCGCCCCACCTGCGTTTTTGTACTCCTCGTACGTTTGGAGAGCGTCCTGCGTATCCTTCGCCTTTAACAACAATCCGCAAAGCTTTTCCAGCGCTGCCCGGTGGGCGTTCAAGTCGTTTTTCCGCCAATAGATTTGCTGGAGCATCCGATGCGCATCGATGGAATCGGGGTTTTCCAGGACAAGCTTATTCAGGTTTTCTATCGCCGCGTCGAGCTGACCTCTTTCCATCTGCTCGTTGGCCTCCGCAAGAAGTGGGTGGCTGACCCAGGCGATCTTTTCCTGAATGCCTTTTTCCATCACCTGCTCCAACCCTGACGCGCGGATTCCGAAGCCGACGGCAGCGCCGAACACAAACCCGCCCACATGGGCCCAGTGGGCAACGCCGCTCGCCTGGCCAAAGAGGGAGCCATAAAATATCTCCATCAACAGCCAAAGAGGCAACAGCCAATACGCTGCGGCTTGGAACCGATACACGCGAAGTAGGCCCAACACCCACACCATTTCAATCTTCATTCTTGGAAAACGTGTCAGAAATGCCCCCATCAGGGCGGCGACAGCACCTGAGGCACCAATTGTCGCAATCATGCTACCCGGATTGGACCAGGCATGCACTTGCAGAGCGAAGGCGCCGGCAATCAAGTAGAAAACGGGATAGATCAAGCGTCCCCAGGTATCTTCCAGGATGAAGCCCGCCAGCCACAAGAACCACATATTGCCAATCAAATGTAACCAACCGCCGTGTAGAAAATTAGCGGTTAGATACGTACTGGCTTTGGGTTCTCCAGGAACGAAGGCGTACTGGTCACGGATGGAGACTTTTTTCATCTCTTGAAATCGTGCCGCGAGAGAATCCATCTCCTCCTGAAGAGAGGTAGGGTCGTCATCCAGCCGAATTTTAGCGTCCCAAGCGTCCTCGACCCTCCGATTGGGGGCCTGGATTTCCTTCCAAAGGGCGGGGTTCCGGGTTTCAAAAGCGCCGACATATTGCTGGAGGTCATCCGGCATCCTGAGCTCGGGGTGCATTGCGGCGAGCAAGAGGACGTGAGCTTTCACCACGCCCTCTTGCTGTCCCTGTTCATCCATCTTCCAATGTGTTCCAAGGAAGACGAAAACATTCAGTGCGATCAAGCCGATGGTGATGACGGGCCAACGGCGCCCTTGCATGTTTTGGTGGCGCAGGGGAATCAACAGGGCGGCCCGCTCCTTAACCCGGCAACTGCGCTGCGAGTACTCCTAAGTTTAGGAGCCGTTCCCGCACAGAGCATAAGAAAAGCGGTGCGTACCCCTAATCAGTAAAGATTAATGAATAGGCCACACCGAGGAGAGGATGCTACCTCCGCACAAGAATGACCGCGGAACCCGATAGCAGCAGCGGAAACGGTGACAGGTTGACACGTTTCGACCGGCCGACTATCGTTCAAAAAGAATCCAATGGGGCACAGGGGATGAAGATTTTGGTTATTGGGGGCGGCGGACGGGAACACGCGCTGGTTTGGAAGCTGAAGCAATCCGCGCGCGTGGAGAAGATCTGGTGCGCTCCGGGAAACGGTGGAATCGCCGCGGAGGCAAACTGCCTGGCCGCAGATCCAGGGGATGTATCGGCGCTCGTGACGCTCGCGGAAACAATTGGGCCAGACCTGACCGTGGTCGGGCCGGAGCTCCCCCTGGTGAATGGCCTGGTTGATGCGTTTGTGCGGAGAAATTGGCCGATTGTTGGACCGTCGCAGCAGGCGTCGCAACTCGAGGGCAGCAAGATTTTTTCGAAAGAATTCCTGCAGCGCCACAATATTCCGACCGCGGAAATGTACGGCGCGTATGACTCGCCGGGAGATGCCTACGGCGCATTGTGCGCCGTGGACTGGCCAGTGGTGATCAAAGCCGACGGCTTGTGCGCAGGCAAAGGCGTTTTTCTGGCGCCCAACCCGGATGCGGCGACGGACTTTATCGAACGCGTGATGGAAAAGAACGAGCTGGGACCTGGGGGGCGCCGCGTCTTGCTGGAAGAGACGCTCGAGGGCTACGAACTTTCTTTCATCCTTGTAACGGACGGAGAGCGCTATGCGCCGCTCGTGCCCACGCGCGACCACAAGCGCGTCTTTGATGGCAACCAGGGGCCGAATACAGGCGGCATGGGAGCTTATTCCACGGACGATCTGCTGTCGGCTGAGCTCCGCGAAATGATTCTGACCAAGATCGTGGAGCCGACGCTGAAAGGGCTTGCAGCAGATGGCATCCGCTATCAGGGCTTTCTGTATATTGGCTTGATGCTGACAAAAATTGGACCAAAGGTTCTCGAATTCAATTGCCGGCTGGGCGACCCCGAAACACAAGCAATTCTGGCGCGGGCTGATTTTGACCTGGCTGAGGTCCTGGCGGATGTGGCGGTGGGCCGGCTGAAACCTGGAAAATTGAAATGGAAGCCAAACGCGAGTGCGTGCGTGGTCTTGGCGTCAGGCGGATATCCGGGAAAGTTCGAGAATGGGAGGCGGATCGATGGACTAACCGATGCGGAGAAGATTGCCGGTGTGAAGGTCCTGCATGCAGGGACCAAGCGCGAGGGCGACTCCATCATGACCAATGGCGGTCGGGTTCTCGGCGTAACGGCTACAGGGGTTTCTCTGGATACCGCACTGGCGACAGCTTACCAAGCTACTGGAAAGATACATTTCGACGGGATGCACTATCGCAAAGACATTGGGACCCCTGCAGGACGAGTACAGACAGCAGGAGATTGAAGACGGTGGCACGGGTGATGCATTTGTTTCGCTCTCCGAAGCGGCGTTTGCCGATGGAAGAGCTCTCGGAAGTTCAGGCAATGGCAGATGCGGGTTTCGAAGGCTGCGCACACGCGCGGGCGGGCGGTAAGCGCCAAGTGCTCCTGGTGGACCGGGAAACGCTGGACGCCATGGATCTGCCGCCAGGTGTCCTCCGCGAAAACATCACCACTGAAGGGATAAACGTGAACGGCCTTCCCTTGGGCCAACTGCTCCGGATAGGCGACGTGCGATTGGAAGTGAGCGAGATCTGCACGCCGTGCGACTTGATGGAAAAAATCCGGCCGAGGCTGCGGAAAGAACTCTACGGGCGGCGCGGCATGCTGTGTCGCGTGATCGGGGGCGGAACCATCCGCCGCGGCGACAGGATCGAAAAACACAACTGAACAATCAAGGCGGCGGTTTGCGGCGCAGCGTGGGAGCTTCGGGCGGGCCGTTCTTGTCGTCCTTTTTTGCCTTCTCGATGGGTTCGTCGGGCGGGACGATCCATTCGAAACCGTGCTGCTCTTCCATGGTGGCGAGGACGAATCGCGCGTTCGGCGCGATCAGCGGCAAAGCCGCGCGGAGAAAATCAGCGGCATCGGCGGGAACTGCTTTTTGCGCCTGCCCTTTATCGATGGATTCCAAAACTTTGGCGAAGCGGGGTTCTGCGGCTCCCAACCGGGCGATGCGCGGATCATTGCCCTGAATGAGTTCCAGAAGCGTGGGCCCTTTTGCATCCGGCGGAAATCGAGTTTCAACTGGTAAGCGCGGCGCGCGCTTCTCCGGTGGGTAAAGCTGCGTGAAGCGCGGACGCAGGACTCGCGTCTGCCAGTACTCGCCGCGAGTTGCGACCTGTTCCTGTTCCACGCGGTACTCGACGACCCATACCTCCGGCCCGTGGCTGATCGGTGCGTATCCAATGACGACGATCTGCAACAAGGGCTCCTCAGGAGCGATTTCGATTTTGTGATGGAGTTGTGCGACGAGCGGCCGCAGCTTTTCGAGAAAGGCGACGCCAATCGTTTCGAGATCCGGCTCCGCCTCACCGTAGGACTGAAACTTCGGATCCATCGCTCCAATATGCTGGATATTCTGATCCAAGCGAACAGGTTTGGGATCGGCTGGGAGTTGCCACTCGGATGCACCGAGAAGGACGCCGACGTGGCCCCGGTCAAGATCCACTACACGGGGAGGGACAGACTTGGCTTCGATGGGCTGATCGAGCGCGGCGAAAACGATGGAGTCTCTCGCAACGTGAATGATGACCCGGCCACCCGCGAGATTGGCAACAATTTCATCTTCACGCTGCGCATTTTGTGCGATTAGCGCGGGGCTCAAGCAGGCGGCGCAGAACAAAATAGCGATGAGAGCGGGGAACAATCGGCCGGCTTGTAGGACAAGGAGCTTCATTGCGTAACATCGGCAGCGCCACGGCGCACTGCCGCTCACACTCAATTACTATTCTACGGCAGCGGCGGCGGACTTTGCTTGCGCTAGAAGATTATCGAGAGCGGCGCGATCGAAATAGTTGCCGCCGCGCGAGCAATGATTCGGATTACGCAGCATTTCGCGGCTTCCCGTGGGCCCCCGACTTCCAGTAAACTAGGAGACTGAATTTCTAACTGACTGGTGGACGGTCCATGGGATTGCGGAAAGCGAAGAGTATCATTCACAACGGCAAGCGGCTGACGGAAATCCTTGACGCTCATGAGCGGTTTTTTCGCGGGAAGGACGGCGGCGCGCGCGCGGATTTGACAGGCGCGGACCTCTCCAGCACCGACTTGAGTGGTGTCAACCTGAGCGGGGCGATTCTGCGCAACGCGAACCTGGAAGGCACCAACCTGCGCCGGGCGAAATTGCCCGGCGCCGATTTGTCAAGGGCAAAACTCCGCCGAGCGGATCTGCGCAATACCGACATGACCGAAGCGATCCTGCCGGGCGCGGATCTGACCGAAGCGCAAGCGAGCGGCGTGGAGTTTTTCCGCTGCGACCTTTCGAATACGAATTTCACGCGCGCCTCGCTGCGTAACGTCAATTTGCGCGGGGCCAACCTGCGCGGCGCGAAGTTCGCCGCCGCCGATCTTGGCGTGGCCATCCTGCGGGAAACGGATTTGACCGGCGCGGACCTCTCGGGCGTGGACCTTTCGACCACGCTGCTTCCAAAAGGCTTTTCCGCTGAGCAGGCAAAGCAGAAGAGCGCTTAAGTTCCGCAGAGGCCCTTCTCTGCGTGACGCTTGCCGATGGAATTCAGCGTTCCCGCGTGGTAGCCTCTCGCGGAAGAAAGCCGCCCCTTCGCGGTTCTTGTGGCAACACCTGCGACACAACTCGATCACACGGCCGTCCGCGAACGCGTCCTGGAGATTGTCCGCGGTCTGCTCGAGGAACTGGGCAGCCAGGGGGCGCTGCCGATGCTCTGTCCGGCTTCGCATCTCGACCGCGACCTGGGACTTGGGAGCCTCGAACGCGTGGAGTTGCTCGCGCGGTTGGAAAGCGCGTTTGGCGTGCGGCTGCCGGACCGCGCCGCTGCGGAAGCGAACACGCCGGAAATCCTTACCCAGGCGATTCTGGACGCGCCGGTAGCAGACGCCCGCGCAGAAGACCTTCCTTCGGCGTTGCGTGCATCCGCGACGGCGCAGACGTTGCATCGGGACGCCGAGCAGGCCGGAGTTTTCGCTGCGGAAACGCTTATTGACGTGCTGCGCTACCGGGCGGCGCATGACGCGGAACGTGCGCACCTGCTCATCACCGAAGATACAGAAGGCGCGGAACGCAGCCTGACGCTCACGTTCGGCGAGCTGTATGCCGCGGCACAACGATGCGCGGCGGAACTCGCCCGGCGCGGCGTCCCAGCCGGCGGGCGCGTGGCTTTGATGCTGCCAACCTCTCGCGCGTTCTTCGTGTCGTACGCGGGAATCCTCCTGGCCGGTGCGATTCCCGTGCCGATTTATCCGCCCTTCCGCGCGGACCGGATCGAGGAATATGCATCGCGGCAGTCGGCGATCCTTAACAATGCGGAGGTGTGCCTGCTCCTTACCTTCCGCCGCGCGGAAGCGGTCGCAAAATTATTGAAACCTCGCGTGCGCTCGCTGGCCTCGGTCGCCGATGCGGAGAAATTGATCGACGCCGCGGACAAAGCGCCGCTACCGTCTCCGGGTGTGAAGCCGGCACATCTCACCGGCAGCCGCGCGCGCAAGGCCAGCGATATAGCGCTGCTGCAATACACGTCCGGCTCAACCGGCGACCCAAAAGGCGTGGTGCTGACGCACGCCAACCTGTTAGCCAACATGCGCGCGGTCGGCGAGGCCGTACAACTGGGGCCTGGCGACGTGGGCATAAGCTGGCTGCCGCTGTATCACGACATGGGCCTCATCGGCGCATGGCTTACCTTGTTGCACTATGGCGTGCCCCTCGCCGTCATGTCACCTCTTGCGTTTCTCACCCGGCCGGAACGCTGGTTGCAAGCAGTCCACAAGCACCGCGGCACGATCGCCGCGGCGCCGAATTTTGCCTACGAATTGTGTGTTCGAAAAATCGCGGAAAAAGATATCCAAGGTGTGGACTTGAGCTCATGGCGCGCGGCGTTGAACGGCGCGGAGCCGGTCAATCCGGAGACTCTCGAACGATTCGCGGCGCGATTTGCGAAGTACGGTTTCCGGCGCGAAGCGCAGCTACCAGTTTACGGGCTTGCGGAAGCATCCCTTGCGGTCACGGTGCCACCGCTGAATCGCGGGCCGCTGATTGACCGCGTGGACCGCGAAACGTTTACCGTGGAGGGTCGCGCGATTCCGGCGTCTCCGAACGACTCGACGGCGATCGCGTTTGTCTCCTCCGGAAAACCGATTCCGCAGCATGAAGTGCGCCTTGTGGACGCCAAAGGCCAAGAAGTATCGGAGCGCACGGAAGGATTTCTGTGGTTTCGAGGACCGTCCGCAACGAGCGGCTATTACCGAAATGAGCGAGCGACCGAAGAACTCTTTTCGCTACGCGCTACAACAGGAAACGACTGGCTGAATTCGGGCGATCGCGCTTACTGCGCAGAAGGCGAGATCTACGTCACCGGGCGCGTGAAGGACATCATCATCAAAGGCGGGCGAAATCTCTATCCGCATGAAGTGGAGGAGCTCGCGGCGCGCGCCGAAGGCATCCGCAAAGGCTGTATCGTGGCATTTGGCCTGAAGGACGAAGCTACCGGCACGGAAAAGCTCGTGGTAGTCGCGGAATCGCGGGAGAGCGATGCAGCGAAACGCGCGGCAATCGCCGCTGCGGTTACCGAACAAGTTTCCCGAGGGCTGGGGCTGCCTCCCGACCGCGTCGAAATTATTCCGCCGGGGAGCATTCCAAAAACATCAAGCGGCAAATTGCGCCGGGAAGAGACCAGGCAACTCTATCTTGCGGACACGCTATCAGCTGCGATACGGCCTGCCTGGATGCAAATTGCGCGTCTGGGTGCGGCCGGCGCGGCGCGGAGCATCGGTCGAACCATTATTTCCGGCGTGCGCCGGGGCCTCGAGATTTTGAATGGCGTTTATTTCGCCTTCGTCTTCTCCATTTGGATTGTTCCGACATGGTTGCTGGTGCGGCTCATTAAGGATGAAAAGGCCGCGGGCCGATTTACATCCGCTGCGCTGAAAGTTTTGTTCGCGCTGGCGGGCTGCCGCGTGCGGGTGGCCGGCAAGGAATATATGGAGACGCCCGGCGCGAAAATCTACGCTTCGAATCACACCAGCTATTTCGATGTGTTGCCTTTGATGCTGGGGTTGGGCGTGCCGTACCGCTTCGTTGCAAAGATGGAGGTCGCCGGCATGCCATTCATCGGCACGTTCCTGAAGCAGATGGGACATCTCCGGTTCGATCGCACCGATGCCAATTCACGGCTGCGCCAAGCGGAAGAGATGGAACACTTGTTGCGCCAGGGCGATTCGGTATTCGTGTTTCCTGAAGGCACGTTTACGAAAGAAGACGGTATTCGTCCATTCCAGCTTGGGGCGTTCAAGGCGGCCGTCGCGACCGGCGCTCCGATTATTCCGGTTTCGCTCGCAGGGACGCGGCGATTCCTCCGCGATGGCACTTACTTGCCGCGCCCAACTACGGTGACGCTCACGCTTTCGCCGCCGATTCTGCCGAGGACGGCGGGCGCCGCGATGAATGATGGCGAGTCTTCCGGCTGGCATGAACTGATTCGTCTGCGAGACGCGACGCGTGAAGCCATCGCGCGCTACGCCGGCGAGCCGCTTCTCTAACCAAGCTACAACACAAAATCCGCTTCAGCGGTTGATGGTGTAGACCACCGTGATGAACGTGTCGATCTCAACGCGTTGGCCATTCAGGATGGTGGGTTTGTAGCGCCACTGCTGCACCGCTTGCAGCGCCGACTGGATGAAAAGCGGATCACCGCTGACGACCTGCAAATACTGAATCGTTCCGTCGGTGGCGATGATGGCGCGCAATTCCACGCGGCCACTTCGGCCCATTTGTCTTGGCAGCGTCGGATAGACCGGCTCAACACGACGAATCAGCATCGCAGGATCAAGGCTCGTCACGTGAATGACATCCGGCTTCAGGTGATGCGCTTGAATAGAGGTTGGCGGATGCGGCCTGGAATCGGCCAGTGGAATCCCGCCTGGAAACCTGGATCCATCCGCTTCAACGCCCTGAAACGAATCATCTATCTCATGGGCAATCGACCCTGGGTCTTCCGTCGAGACCGTTGGCGGAATCGCGTGTGGCGCACAGAGCCAACATTTGTCGGTTCGATTCCAATCTCGATGGCCGGGAGGCGTCGGACGCGCATGCACAGGTTCTGCACGGCCTGCTGAATAGGGCGGAACCTGCGTCACGTTCGCAAGAACAAGGCGCTCGGTTTTTCCGAACAATGGAATGAGCACAAGCGCTGCGAGAGCAGCACTCTGCAAAGCAATCGACATCGCCAGAGCGCGCTGGCGAACGCGGCGCTCGCGCGTGCGCTGTTCCGGATTGCCTTCGAGGAGACAGCCACGGAGAGAACCAATGGTTTCTTCGGGATTACATTGAAGCTCAAGAGACATCACACACCTCCACCCGGAATTGCTGCGAGGGAAACGAGAGAATCTTGCGGCGCCGGTTTCCCGTGGGTTGCTCTACAGCTACGGGAAACCGGCACCGCGCTCGCAGGGATGTGAGGTGCGCGCGTCCTCATACCGTTGGACACCGCGCCGCGCGGCAAGTTCCCATCTATGCGGCCAGCCGAGCGTAAGCATTATCCCGTTGCCTTCTGTAACTTACTGATGTTAAGACATTTATATTATCTGTATCCCAGCAACAACCTAGCGCATCTTATGGTTTGTGGACGTGGATCTGAGGAGGACAACCCCGATGGACCGGCGTAACGTGGAAGTTGTTGGCGTGCGCCGCACGGGCTGGGCGGCGCTGGACCGCGATCCGCAGCAGGACACGGTGGAATACATCTGTCCGCACTGTGGAGCGCAGGGCCAGAAGAATGCCCGGCGCGAGCGCGCGCTCTATCATTTTACGGATGGCTTTTTGCAGGACCTGCAAGGCGAGGTGACGCAGTGCCGCGCGTGCAATCAATCCCTGCGCGTTGTTCCCATCGTGATGCTGCACGATCAGGACGAAACGCGGCGATTCGAAGCGGTCTTTTCCGAAGAGCTATCCCCAACGACGCACTGACTCTTTCAACCCAAAAACAAGAGCGGGGCGAAGCCCGCCGCGGCGGGCCGCGCTCCGTTTTTTTATTTCGATGGCGGCTGCTTGATCAAGAGTCAGTCGCGGTCGCGATAGCAGCGGCGCCCGTTGTAATCGTGGTGTTCGCATCACTCGCGGATCTCTATTGCAATCTAAGCTATTGAGCAAAGTACATGTGCTGATTCTTATTCATTCAAAACCGATTTCAATAGGCCTGGAGAAAAGGATCAACTTCCATGTGGTATTTCTCGAGCCCGGCGCGGATGAGATCGAAGGCTTCATCCACGTTGTCCGCAAATTGTAGCAAATTGTGCTCCTCATTATCGATCATGCCCCAGCGAACCATGGCGCGGAAGTTCAGGACCTCGTCCCAATACTTGCGGCCGTAAATGAGAATGATGTTGTGCTTGGGGAGCTTGCCTGTCTGCTGCAACGTCATCATCTCCCAGAGTTCGTCCATAGTGCCGTAGCCGCCCGGAAATACGATTAGCGCCTTGGCGATTTGCGCGAACCACAGTTTGCGCATGAAAAAATAATGAAAATTGAAGCTTAGTTCCGGGCTGATATAGGCGTTGGCGAACTGCTCGTCTGGCAACTCAATGGAAAGGCCGATAGACTTGCCGCCGGCCTCGCTAGCGCCGCGATTGGCGGCTTCCATGATGCCCGGTCCGCCTCCGGAGCACACCACAAAGCGGCGCGGCTTGGGCCCGAGTGTTGACGCCCAGGAAGTAATTTTGTGCGACAACTGGCGCGCTTCTTCATAGTAGCGCGACATTTCGAGCGCGCTTTTTGCGCTGCGCAGTGCGACGCGGTGCTTGGCGCGCTCGGAATCGGAGAGTTTCGATGTCTTTCTCTCCTTAAGACGCGTGAGCCGTACCTGCGCTGTTTCGTGCGCTTCGATGCGCGCCGAGCCGAACATTACGATAGTGTCGCCGATGCCCTCCTTCTTGAGCTGGACCAATGGGTGAAGATATTCCGCGAGGATTCGCAGCGGCCGCGCTGGTGTGCTTTCCAGAAATTTTGGATCCTCATGAGGCGCCTTCGGTGCGTGCTGCGGCTTCAGTTTCCTGTACCCTTCGGACATGGATCTCCCTCCGGAATGAGCGAACATCCATTGTAGGGAGTGTAATGACACGCGGCAACGCTTGCCGCGGAGCCTGCGTCGAATTAAGTACACTCCGGAAGGACTAGTCGCAGCCGATGCTGAGATATGAGCAAGAATGGGTGAATAAACATAGACTAGGATCTCTGCCGGCGGGAGGTATAATGCGGCGAAGCGCAAGCGTCCTTTTAATGCTGTTCGGCTCGTCATTTATCGCCATTCCCCTGGGCGCGCAGTCGCCCCAAGGCCCAATCGCGCCGCGGCCAGGCGCGCCTGTCCAGCAGGCTCCCCCGGAAGCCCAGGCGAAGCTGGTCGTACGCGTGTCGCTGGTGAATACGCCGGTGACGGTGCGCGATGCAAAAGGCGAGATGGTTGCCAATTTGGAGATGAAGGATTTCCGCATCACCGACAATGGAGTGGAACAGAAGATTTCCCACTTCGACCTCGGTGGCGACCCGATTTCGCTCGTCGTTCTGCTCGAGACCAGTTCACGCATCGACCCACTGCTGCCCGAGTTGCGCAAGACCGGCATCCTTCTGACGCAAACCGTCATGGGGCCGACGGGTGAAGCCGCCGTTGTGGGCTTCAACGACTCGGTCGACAAGCTGCAGGACTTCACCACGAACGCGGACCAGATCGAGAAAACCATCACACATCTGCAGACAGGCACATCCGGATCGAAGCTCTACGACGCTATGGCCGTCGGGGTGGAAATGCTGAGCGGACGGCCGCAGGCCACACCGGAGCGGCCCGGGCACCGGCGCGTGCTTTTGATTATGTCCGAAGCGACCGACGTGGGCAGCGAGACAAGACTCGGTGAGGTCCTGCGTCAGGCACAACTCTCGAATGTGACGATCTACAGCGTCGGGCTTTCCACGACGCGCGCAGAGCTGCAATCCAAGCCGAAAGACACGCGGCCGCAAGTGACACCTCCGGGTACGTTCGGTCTGCCGCCGCAACCCGGCGTCCCGCAGACGCCCGACACGGAAGCGGAGCGCTATGGCTCCGGCAACCTCCTGGCGCTGGCCGTTTGGGCCGTGCAACACGTCAAAGACAAGATTTCAGATCACGCGTTAGAGGTCGCCGCCACGGCCACGGGCGGTGCTCACCTCGCCACGTTCAAGGACCGCTCGATCGAGAAGGCGATTGATGAAATCGGCGGCGAGCTGCACTCACAGTATTCCTTAAGTTACGCACCCACCGGCGCCAACGAAACTGGTTACCACGAAATCAAAGTCCAAGTGGCTCAGAGCGGCCTGAAGGTCCGGGCCCGCCCGGGCTACTATCTGGCTCCTCCGGAGAGCTGACCGATTACCGCTGGGTGATCTGCTTCCAAAATGTGATGTCGCGCCCGGCGAGGAGAGCGTCTTTGCGGGCGTTCCAACGAAGGTAATGTGGCGTGTGCGTATGAAGGCGGTGATGCTCGCGGCTGGCCCATACTTCGCGCAGCAGAAATGCGCCGGGCAGATCCGCGCCGCGGTACAAATCGTAGGTGAGGCAGCCTTGTTCACGACGCGTGGGCCCAACAAGGGCGCGCAGCTCAGCTTCCAAAAGCAGTTCTTGTGCCTCGCGTGCGCGCAAATTGACGACCAAGGTGACAGCGTCTTTGGGCAGCCTTTGATTAGCCTTAGAACGCCTCTTGCGTGAATAGCCCTTCCTCTTCGCCATCTTCTTCGCTTTTCGCTTTGCCATATGGGCCGGGATTGTACCCTAACATCGGCGGAAAAACCGCCAGCAAGATGCTGGCGCTACAAGTGCGGTCTTATTTCTCCGCCAACTTGCGACCGACATCGTCCAGTTTGAGCTTGCGCGGGTCAGCGAGCTTCGCGAACCGCGCGCGGTTTTCGTCCAGGCGCTTGAGGTTTTCTTCCGAAGAAATGGCCACCGCGATCATTTCGCGCCCCGCTTCGGTTGTGCCGATGGAGAAAACCTTCACGCGCGGGCTGGCGCCCCTCGCCACAGCACTAATGTAAGAGCCAGCCGGCAATCAACGCCGTGACGACAAACCGCGCGAGCCAGCCAAGCGAATGGGATAGCCCTAGAAGGGGATGTATTTTGATCCACAGCACGTTGGTGAGAATAAGCGGCAGCGGCGCTACGAGCCAGGCAAGGACGGCCATCCGCAAGCTCGCGTTATGCACAGAAAGTGCCCCCGTCCAATAGCACAGATAAATGAACGCGGCGCAGCTTACGAGTCCAATCGCGGTGGATGCGACGATGTTGGTTACTTCAGATTGTCCCGGTTTAGCGCGCCAGATCTCCGGGGTTTCGAGATATTTGTTGTGGAACAGCACGCCCATGAAGAGCCAGTCGGTGATCGATGCGCCAAGGCCCGATACCACTACCGCCAGGAGGAATCGTGTCCAGTTCATGGCATCTCCTCGGCGCGCATTGTAGCGCAAGCCTGGGGAAATAGGTCATTCGGCGTCCACAAATGTTATGCAGACAGGTGACGGGGCTTCCACCACCTGACCTGTTGGGGTCAGGTCCCCGGTCGCGGGATTGATTTTGAAAACGACAATGTTGTTCGATTCTTCATTCGCAGCAAGCAAGAATGCGCCTGTGGGATCTATGGCAAAGTGGCGGGGCGTCTTGCCCTTCGTTAAGAACTGGCCGACGGAAGTGAGCGTGCCTTTTGCCGGGTCGATCGTGAACACCGCAATACTGTCGTGCCCGCGGTTCGATGCGTACAGAAATTTACCAGAAGGATGGATCTCGATCTCCGCGGCCTCCTTCAAACCCGCATAGTCTTTAGGCAGCGTCGAGATTGTTTGCAACGCGGACAGCGTTCCTTTGCTTTGCTCGTAGGCGAAAACCGTAACGTTCGAATCAATTTCGCTGAGGACGTAGGCAACCTGTCCGTTCCGCGGAAATGCCAAGTGGCGCGGTCCCGCGCCGGGACTGACCTTGGCGAAGGGAGGATCGTTCGGCGCAAGCGATCCTTTGCTGGCATCGAAGTGGTAGACCAAAACTTCGTCGAGCCCCAGATCGACCGCCAGTGCGAAGCGATTGTCAGGTGAGGTTGCGATCCAGTGCGCATGCGGCCCTTCCTGTCGTTCCTTGTTCGGACCTGAACCCGTGTGCTGCGTGAACCCTGACGCCTTTCCGAGACTCCCATCTCCCAGGACCGGGAATACCGCCACGCTCCCGCCGTCGTAGTTCGCCACCAGGACGTACTTCCCTGTCTTATCCAGTGAAAGGTGGCAGGGGCCCGCGCCGCGCGTGGCGACTTGATTCAAGAAGGTGAGCTTGCCGCTCTTCCCGTCGATCGCGAAGGCGCTCACCGCTCCGCTGCCCCCGACTTCGAAGTTTCCGCCCTCATTCACCGCGTAGAGATACTTGCCGCTCGGATGGACCGCGACAAACGAGGGATCGCTTGATTCCGCGGCAAGCCCGATCGCGTTGAGTTCTCCTGACGCCCCATCGAAGCGGTACGCGTAAATGCCTTTGCTGCTCGTCTTCGTAGTGTATGTGCCAATGTAGGCGAGGTATTGTTTCTGCGGCGCATGCTTCTTGTGTGGATTTTGTGCCGCAGAAAAGCCTGCCAGCGGGGCGGCGAGTGCGAGTAAGGACAGGAAAAAACATCGCGTGATTACCATAAGGCTCAGGATTCTAACACCAAATGAGCCTTTACCCGCACGCTTAAATCGTTTCAATAAGCGGGATTCGCGCGAGTTTTCCGAAGCCTTTCTGCTTTTTCGTTTCTTACTTTTTTTCTTCTTCCTGCTCTTCTTGCAGGACGGCGGCGGCGGCGACGGAGTCCTCAGCCTCTAGGCGGAGCAAGCGCACGCCCTGCGTCGAGCGCCCCGCTTCACGAATCTCGTTCGCGTGGACGCGAATCACCTTGCCATTGTGCGCGATGATCATTACGTCGGACTCTTCGGTCACCTGCAGCGTGGCGACGACCGAGCCGTTGCGGTCCGTCGTCTTCATATTCACAACGCCCTTGCCGCCGCGCGATGTAATACGGTATTCCGCGAGCGGCGTGCGCTTGCCGAAACCTTTCTCCGACACGGTGAGCATCAAGGTGATCAGCGAATCCTTGATGTGCTCGTTCTCCAGCTCCTCAAGGTTCTGCGACGTTTGTTTGTGTTCCTTGGCGATAATCTCGAAGTCCGGCTGGACCGCGTCCATGCTGACCACGTAGTCGTCCTTGTCTAAATCCATGCCGTTCACGCCGCCAGCGTTTCGGCCCATCGGCCGCACTTCCGTCTCGCGGAAGAGAATGGCCTGGCCCTCGTGGCTCGCAAGGAAAATCATCTGCTTGCCGTCGGTCAGCTTCGCGCCGATTAGTTCGTCCTTCGCTTCGAGGTTAATGGCGATGATACCCGTCGAACGCGGATTGGAAAATTCCGTTAGCGCCGACTTTTTAACAGTTCCGCTCTTCGTGGCCATGAACACGAATCGGCCCTCTTCTTCGAGGTTTCGCGCCGCGACCAGCGCCGTCAGCTTTTCGTCCTCCTGGAATTTCACCAGGCTCGAAATCGCCTTGCCGCGCGTGGCTGCCGCCGCCTCGGGCAGCTCATACACCTTCAGCCAGTAAACGCGGCCTTTGGACGTAAACAGCAGGATGTAGCTGTGCGCTGAGGCAATGAAGAGATGCTCAACGAAATCTTCTTCCTTCGTTTTCGCGCCGATACGCCCCTTGCCGCCACGCGATTGATGCCGGTAAATGTCCACTGACGTGCGCTTGATGTAGCCGGCATGGCTCACCGTAATGAGCATATCGGTGTCGGCAATAAGGTCTTCGAGTTTGATTTCGTCGACCTTGTCGACAATTTGCGTACGGCGGTCGTCGCCGTAGGTTTTCTGGATTTCCTTGAGCTCTGTAATGATCACCAACTTCAGCTTTTTCTCGTTCCCGAGGATTTCCTCCAACTCGGCGATGCGCTCGCGGATCGACTTCAATTCCTTGAGAATTTCGTCCACCGAGAGCTGCGTGAGGCGGTGGAGTTGTAACTCGAGAATGGCGTCGACTTGAACCGGCGTCAGACCCAAAGCGCGGGAGCGAGCAGCTGTCTCTCCTTCGATGCCGCCAAGTTTATATTTTCTTCCATCAAGCTTCACGCCCTCGAGCTTCTTGGACTTCCCGTTTTCCGTGATCGTGACGTCCTGCTCGGAGAAGAACTTGAGCAGGTTTTCTTTGGCTTCGGCGCGGCCCGCTGATCCGCGGATGATGCGGATCACGCTGTCCAGGTGATCCAGCGCGATCTGGTAGCCCACCAAAATATGCTCGCGCTCCCGGGCCTTGCGCATCTCGAAGCTCGTGCGGCGCAGGACGACGTCGCGTCGGTGCTCGATAAACAGCCGGATGAACTCCAGCAGGCCCATCTCTTTCGGCTGTCCGCCGACGATTGCCAGCATGATCATGCCGAACGATTCCTGCATTTGCGTGTGCTTGAAAAGATTGTTCAGGATGAGTTGCGATTCCTCGCCGCGCTTCAACTCGATGACGATGCGCATACCGTCGCGGTCGCTTTCATCGCGCACGTCCGAGATGCCTTCGATCTTCTTGTTTTGCACGAGTTCGGCGATGCGCTCGATGAGCTTCGATTTGTTCACCTGGTAGGGAATTTCGGTGACGACGATGCTCTCGCGGTCCTTGGCGGACTCTTCGATCGCGGCTTTTGCGCGCATCGTGAAGCTGCCGCGCCCGGACTTGTAGGCGGCCTCGATGCCTTCCCTGCCGGCGATGTAGCCCCCCGTCGGAAAATCGGGACCCGGCACGATCTTCATCACTTCTCTCAGCGTGGTGTCCGGCTTATCGATCATCAACATAGTTGCTTCGACGATTTCACGCAGATTGTGCGGCGGGATGTTCGTCGCCATACCCACCGCGATGCCGCTCGTGCCGTTGACGAGCAGATTCGGCACGCGGGTCGGAAGTACTGTGGGTTCCTTCTCCGTTTCGTCGAAGTTCGGGATGAAGTCGACGGTTTCTTTCTCAATGTCCGCGAGCAGCTCTTCGGCAATCTTCGAAAGCCGCGCTTCCGTGTACCGCATCGCCGCGGGCATGTCGCCGTCGACCGAGCCGAAATTGCCCTGGCCATCGACGAGCGGGTACCGCATGTTGAATGGCTGCGCCATGCGCACCAGAGCGTCATAGACAGGCGCGTCACCGTGCGGGTGAAACTTGCCGAGGACTTCGCCGGTGATCTTCGCGCACTTGCGGTAGGGCTTCGTCGAGGTTAGCCCCAACTCATACATTCCGAAAAGAATGCGCCGGTGCACGGGCTTCAAGCCATCGCGCACGTCGGGCAGCGCGCGCCCGATGATCACGCTCATCGCGTAATCGAGATACGACTTCCGCATCTCGGCTTCGATATCAACAGGGATCATTACCGACTGGTTCTGCTCGTCCGCCATGTGTCCTCGTGTTTGTCTCTTTCGCCTTTGTAGCGCCGGGCTTCAGCCCGGCATGCCGCCCTGAAGGGCGGCGCCACACGAAACCCTCATCTCTTCGCCGCGTGCTCCAGCACGTACGCTTTCACCGTGTCGAATGCATCCGCCGCATTTGTAAAACGCCGCGCAGCGAAATGCTCTTCCAGTCGCCCCAAAAACGCATCGCGCTCGCCATCGCTTGCAAACTCAATGGCCACGCCGCGCTCGTCGGCCGCTATGCGGCCGCCCGGAACACCGCCCGGCGCCTCCATCGGTATGGCGCGAAACTCGCTCACGCTCAATCCGCGCAACCCCGGCAATGTTGCCCATCCCAGTTGGTACAGCATCGATGACGACTAAATATCCAGATTGACGACTTCGAGCGCGTTGTCCTCGATGAACTTGCGCCGCGCCTCGACGTTTTCGCCCATCAACGTCGTGAAAATGTCTTCGGCTGCCACCGCGTCCTCGAGTTTCACCTTGAGCAGCGTCCGCGTATCGGCATTCATCGTCGTTTCCCAAAGCTGCTCGGGGTTCATTTCCCCCAGGCCCTTGAACCGCGTGATCGTGAAATCCTTTTTCGCGTCTTCCATCACGTAACTGAGCACGTCGGCGGCTTTTTCCTTGGTCACCTTGTCACCATTGCGCGCCACGGTGAACGGCGGCTTGTTGTATTGGTCAATTTGCTTGGCCAGCGCGCGCATGCGCTTGTATTCCGCTGCGGAAGCCAGCGCCCAGTTAATTTTCTGGTTGTGAGGCGGGCCGAACTGGATTTCGTACAGGCTGTGCTCTTCGTCGAAGACGATTTTCCCTTCGAGCTTCAGCTTGGCCTTGTCCACTTCCTTGAGCAGCTTATCGAGTGCTTTTTTGTCCTCGAAATCCGTCTTCTTCTCAAGTCCGCTTTCCGCCAGCACTTCCACAAGGCCGGGTTCCCGCAAGCGTCGCGCGAGCTTCGCGCCAAGAGCCTCGTATTCCTGCACGTTTAACAGAAACGACGTCAGCCCCGCGCCTTGCAGGCTCACTCCCTCTGTTGCCTTCACCACGTGGTCTTCGGTGGCGCGCTTCATCAGCTCGCGCGCGAAGTCGCGCTCGTCGCGGATGTACCGCTCGCTCTTGCCGCGCTTTACGCGGTAGAGCGGCGGTTGCGCTATGTAGATGTGGTCGCGCTCAATGAGCTCTTTCATGTGCCGGAAGAAAAACGTCAGCAGCAGTGTGCGGATGTGCGATCCGTCGACGTCCGCGTCGGTCATAAGGATGACTTTGTGGTAGCGCAGCTTCCCGGCGTCGAAATCGTCTTTGCCGATGCCGGTGCCGAGTGCGGTAATGATGGCGCGGATTTCCTCGTGGCCGAGCATCTTGTCGTAGCGCGCTTTTTCGACGTTCAGGATTTTGCCCTTAAGCGGCAAAATCGCTTGGTAGCGCCGGTCGCGGCCCTGCTTCGCGGAGCCGCCTGCGGATTCACCCTCGACAACGAACAGTTCACAACGCGCCGGATCGCGCTCCTGGCAATCCGCCAGCTTGCCCGGGAGGCCGCTCGAATCCATCGCCGACTTCCGCCGCGTCAACTCGCGCGCCTTGCGGGCTGCTTCGCGCGCGCGCGCTGCCTCGATGCACTTGCCGATGATGCGCCGCGCCACGGTGGAATGCTTGTCGAACCATTCGCCCAGTTTTTCGTTCACCAGTTGTTCGACATCGCCCTTAATGTCGCTGTTCAGCTTCCCTTTGGTCTGCCCCTCGAATTGCGGCTGCGGCAGGCGCACGCTGACCACCGCGACCAGCCCTTCGCGCACGTCGTCGCCGGTGATCGTCACTTCATCCTTCTGCTCCTTGAGCATCCCCGCGGAAGAAGCGAAGTTGTTGATCGTCCGCGTCAACGCCGAGCGGAAGCCGGAGAGGTGCGTGCCGCCATCCACGGTGTTGATGGTGTTGGCGAACGCAAAAACGTTCTCGCCGTACGTGTCGTTGTACTGCAGTGCGATCTCGATTTCGACGTTGCCGCGCTTCCCTTCGATGTAAATCGGCGAATCGTGCAGAGTGGATTTTCCGCGGTTGAGGTGCTTGACGAACTCCGTGATACCGCCCGTAAAACGGAATTCAGCGCTCTTCTCATTGCGCTCGTCGTTGAGTGTGATGTTCAGGCCCTTGTTCAGGAAGGCCAACTCGCGCAGGCGCTGTGAAAGGGTGTCGAAGCTGTAGACAGTCTTGTCAAATATCGCCGGGTCGGGATGAAACGTTACTTTCGTTCCAGTCTTGCGCGTCTTGCCCGTCTGCTTCAATTTTGACGTCGGTTTGCCCTTTTCGTACGTCTGTTCCCAAACCTCGCCGTCGCGGGAGATTTCCAGCTCCAGCCAATCGGAAAGCGCGTTCACGACAGAAACGCCAACGCCGTGCAAACCGCCAGACACTTTGTAGGAATCGCTGTCGAATTTACCGCCCGCGTGCAGCACCGTGAGCACAACTTCCGCGGCGGGGCGCTTTTCGGTCGCATGCATGTCCACGGGAATCCCGCGGCCGTTATCGATCACGGTCACAGAATCATCAGCATGCACGGTGACGTTGATTTCGTCCGCGTAGCCGGCCATCGCTTCGTCAACCGAGTTGTCCACCACTTCCCACACCAGGTGGTGCAAGCCCAGATCGCCGGTCGAGCCGATGTACATCGCCGGACGCAGGCGCACGGCTTCGATGCCACCGAGAACTTTGATGGACTTCGCGTCGTATTGATGGCCCGGAGCTTTTCCTGTTACCGTCTCTTTCTCACCCATGGCATCTCCTGGCAAAATCCGGCTGCGCAAGGCGTGCCGCTAGAACCACAGCGACCTTGTACGCATGAAATTTCCCGTCACATTTTTTTGAAGCGAGGAAGGCGTGCTTGCGGACTACTTGGTACGTCGCCTTACCCTTTGATTCCGGTCGTAGACGATCGGAACTCGTAGGGTTCCTGCTCCATCCCGTCTCGCGCAGCGAGACGCGGCGAAGACTCTGTAAACTCCAAGCAAGCGGCTGCTTGGCTCCTGGCGCAGAGCCAAATGACTGGGCCGGGTTACTTGGCCGACGTGGTCCGGTTGACCGCCCTGCGGCCACCTTCGAACTGACCGGACCGGGCCGATTTGGAGGATACCGTACCGCCCATTCAGTGTACTCGAACCGGCCAAATTTCTCAAGCATGCGAAACCTGTGATGTCCCGCATAAACCTTTTATTTTGTTTTGGTTAGTGAGCCACAAGGCTCCGCATCGCGGTCTTGGTGATGCCGCTAGCGCCGCAGGTATTCTATCTAGTGAGCCGTCTCATCGGCGACGGAATGGCCGCAGATCTCTTCTACCAGCGCGAAGGCCATGTCGATGCCGGCAGAAACTCCTGCTGAAGAAAAGATTCCGTCCTGGACCACGCGAACATCGCGGATGACTTTCACTCCGTCGTCGAGCGACTCCAAGAGATCATACGCGGCCCAGTGCGTGGTCGCCCGCCGGCCCGCGAGTAGACCACCCGCCCGCGCGAGGACGAGCGCTCCTGTGCACACGGAAGACGTGTACCTAGCTGTCTGTTCGGCACGTTGGGTCCAACCGAGGATTTCTGGATCTTGCATCACTTTCCTCGAGCCCCAGCCGCCTGGAATGACAACGATATCGATCCGGGGCGCCTCGCTGAACGAATAGTGCGGCTCGACAATCAAATTGCCGACTGACTGGATACTCTGTTTGGTTTTCGCGACAGTGAAGACATGAAACGGGGCTGAGTCCTCGCTACGGCGAGATTCTGCCCCGGGAGTAAGCCTAGTGCGGGAAAAAACTTCGAAGGGCCCGGCAAAATCGAGGACTTCAACGTCGTCAAAAAGCAGAATGCCGACGTTCAGCTTCTCCATCAAATCCGCATGGGCATGATGATGTAGCGGTAGCGGTAGCTTTCGTCAGCCAGCGGACGCATCTGGCCGGCAGACTGTTCGTCTTTCAGCTCGATGCTCACCGGCCCGTCGGCCGCGGCGGCGAGGAAATCAAGCATGTAGCTCGAGTTGAAACCAATGGCGATGGGATCACCCTTGTATTCCTTTTCGATGTTTTCCTTCGCTTCGCCATACTCCGGGCTTGAAGCAGAAATTTC
Source organism: Candidatus Acidiferrum sp. (assembly GCA_035544995.1). GTDB lineage: Bacteria > Acidobacteriota > Terriglobia > Acidiferrales > UBA7541 > Acidiferrum. The sequence continues at coordinate 17,551 of DASZZI010000032.1, read as the reverse complement.
AATTCCTTCTTGCGAGACAGCCAGCTTCACGGCATGCGAGCGCTGATCGGCAAGCTGCGAAACGCGGCGGACGGCGTCGCTGAGTTCGGCGCGATCGAGCACCACGCTCTTGTTGTTATCCCGCGGAAGAACTGCCTCATAGTTGGGGAACTGACCCGTCAGAATGCGGGAGATCAGCAACCGGTGGCCAACTTGAAAGAAAAGATGGCTCTCATCTTTCGCGAATTCGATCTGCGCGTCGGAGCCAGCGGTGCTGGCAAGTTTTTCCACTTCGTCCATGGCCTTCTTTGGAATCAGAACTTTCACTTCCCCGTTCAGGCCGGCAAGTTTCTGGTCCGTTTCCGCAAGGGCCAGGCGGTGGCCATCGGTCGCCACCATCGCCAGCGTATCCGGCTTCAAGATGAGCAGACCTCCGTTCAGCGTGTAGCGCGACTCTTCCATGGAAATCGCGAATTTCGTTTTTCCAATGAGGCTCTCGAGGATCGCTGCGGGGATTTTTACGAGGACGTGCGGCATCGCCGGCAGGGCGGGAAAATTTTCCTTTGCCATACCGACAAGCTTGTATTTCTTCTTGTCACTGACGACCTCTACCCAGTGGTTCTCAAGTAGTTTGAACCTAATTTCACCTTCAGGGAGCAAGCGGACAAGTTCGATAAGCTTCTTTGCAGGAATGGTTCCTGCGCCTTCCTTCTTAATATTCACTTCACAAGATGTGCGGATGCTCAGCTCAAGGTCCGTAGCCGTAATCGTCAGATGGCTCCCTTTGGCTTCAATAAGTAAGTTAGAAAGTATGGGGATAGTTGTCTTGCGTTCCACCACGCCTTGCGTGGTGGAGAGCTCATTTAAGAGCGCTGACTTTGAAACGCTGAATTCCATCGCTTGATGTTCCTCGCGTGCCGTTCCAGGTGCGGTCATTACGGTTCCTCGCTCGGCTTTTACCGCTGCCGTACTGTACTCGTTTTTTGGCAAAGTATAAAGTCCAGTGACACTACTGGGGCTGTGGAAATGGCCCGTGCTGCGGATCTCGTGTTTTTCTGCCAATTTGCCTTCGCGCAGAACTTATTCACAAACACTATCAATACAACAAGCGCTTTCAAGACTTGAGAAACTATAAAGCTTGTTGTGATGATGAGTGCTGTGGAAACGTGGAAAGCCATCTAAACCTCCGTGGTGTAAGACTTTCCCCTTTGCTTTTCATATGCATGCTTTGTGGGAACCTAGGAAATCTTCTGCTCCTTGTCACCTTGTGACTTCCTTTGCCCCGATCCATTCACTATCGTCCACAAGAAATCCGCACCTTTTTCAAACTTTCTCAACAAGGCGTCATCACGGGCGTGTTACAGAATTTTGAAAGAGTCGCAAGCCACAAATTTCGTCGCGGGCCCCTCAAAACGCAGGCTGAGAGTCGGCGGCCTGCGTTTCGAATTAACTGAGAGGGAAAAAGGGTCGATGCGTTACTGCAACGCATCCATCAGACGCGTGATCGTGCGGTTCAAATCCTTGTCTGAACGTCGTAACTCTTCGATCTTGTGGATCGAATGTAGCACTGTCGTGTGATGCTTTCCGCCAAACTGCCGTCCGATCTCCGGCAGCGAGGCAGTGGTGAGCTGCTTAACGATGTACATCGCCACTTGCCGCGGGAAGGCAATTGCTCGCGTATTGCTCCGTACCTTAAGATCCTGCTCGCGTAGATTGAAGTGCTCGCTCACGCGCTTCTGGATCAAGTCGATCGTAACGCGCTTTTCCTGCGAGGCAATGATATTGCGCAGCACCTGCTGCGCCGTGCCGAGCGATACCGCTGCCCCGGTCAGCGAGGCATAGGCCATCAGCCGCGTCAGCGCGCCTTCCAACTCGCGCACGTTGGACTTGATGGCCCGCGCGATGTACTCGGCCACATCGTCCGGCAAGTGGAAGCGCTCGTTCTCCGCCTTCTTCTGCAGAATGGCGATCTTGGTCTCAAGGTCAGGCGGTTGAATGTCCGCGATCAAGCCCCACTCAAACCGCGAGCGTAATCTTTCCTCGATTGAATTAATGTCTTTCGGCAAGCAGTCTGACGAAATCACGATCTGTTTTTGTTGCTCATAGAGTGCGTTGAAGGTGTGGAAAAACTCCTCCTGCGTGCGCTCTTTCCCCGCGATGAACTGGATGTCATCCACCAGCAAAACATCGACGGTGTGAAAACGGTCCCGGAAACTGATCATCCGGTCGAAGCGCAGCGAGTTGATCACCTCGATGGTGAATTTTTCCGCGCTGACGTAACTGAGGCGCATCGCCGGGTTGCGCTTCTTGATGGTGTGCCCAATGGCGTGCATCAGGTGCGTCTTGCCCATCCCCACGCCGCCATAGAGGAAAAGGGGGTTGTACGACTTGGAGGGCTGCTCCGCCACTGCTCGCGAAGCCGCATGCGCAAATTCGTTGGACTTCCCGACCACGAAGCTATCAAAGGTGTAGCGCGTGTTGAGTTGGTGATCACTGCTCTCAAAATCCAGTTTCGACTGTTTCACTGAGGACGCTGCCGGCGCCGCAGCGACAGTTTCCTCCTCGGTGCAGACATACTGCACTTTCACATTGGGCGTCCCGATCTCGTGGAAGACAGCTTTGACGATGTCACCATAGGTACGCGTCAATACTTGCCGGAAAACCGTGCTGGGAATCTGCACGAATAGGGTTTCGCCCTCGGCGCGGTTCAGCCGCGTCGGCTGGAACCAGGTCGTGAACGTGTTAATGCTGACTCGGGACTTCACGCGTTCAAGCAACTTGTCCCACGAGTTGACGGCTTCGCGGTCACGCCCGGTTTGGATCGCAGTCGTCATTGGTTGAGAAAAAGGAAACCCTTAGATATTTCCACAGTTGTGAAAAAACTGTGGAAATAGGCCCACTCCCGTTTTTCTTCAGGCTTCGGGGTTTACGCCCGCACCGGAACGTCTTGTATTGCCCCTGTCGCTCTGCGCGGCCCGCTCGGACTTACCGGCCCACGTACCGCCGCTATGAGACAGCGCGGGATTGTCGCCGATTGGCACGAATGGAGCAAGCGAAAAATGTATGAAGGCTTGCACCACCGTTCACACACCATGCACAACTTTTCCACAAGCACAATATTTGTGCAATTTTTCACAAAATTAAGAAAAATCCCGCCAAATTTTCCAATGTCATCGTGAATGAGAACTTGAAATTTCGCGTTCGAGGGAAATTGTGCCTGAGGAAAAGTCCGCCTATTCCGAAATTTTTTTCTGCGGGCGCTCGAATTCGTAGACGCCCAGTGGGTCGCTCCCGATGATCAAACGCTCTTTTTCCACGAGGATGGCGTCCGCTTCGAGGCGCGCGCCTTCCGGCGTGTAGAGCTGGTAGCTCGCGCGGCGATTGCCGTCCTTGTCAAAGTGCAGAAGGGTGTTGTGCAGCGCAACCCAAACCTCTCCGCTGGCCCGATCGACACCCACGGCGGTCACCACGCGTTTGAACGTAGGCGTATCTCCCCGGCGCTCTTGGCGGTCAATCTCACGCCGTACCGCCCGCGCCGTGGTTAGCGCCTCAATCGCCGTATACTGAATTTCCAGTCCGCTGTAGCCGTAGCGGTCATATTGCCGCACCGTCGGCTCCGGAAAATATTCGAACGCATAATAGAGATGCCCTTGATCGTCTGTGGCCAGTTTTCCGATGTTCAGAAAACGGTTCAATTCGGCGCGCTCCGCGATCGGCTCCGGGTCGCCAAACTCGCGCACGTCCCGTCCATTCCTGTCGAAAACGATGACCAGGTGCGGCTCGTGCACGGTAGCAACGCCAACTTCGCCTTCCGGCATTGCGGCGATAGAAACCGGCGCCGGCACCGATATCGAGCGGAGCAAAGCGCCTTCCTTAGAAAAAATTAGGACGCTATTCGCCCCGCGGTCGGCAATGTAGATTCGGCCGTCGGCGTCGGCGTCGCAGTCTTCTCCAAAGGCGATGGGCGTCCGCGCGGATTTTCCTGCAACCTCCGGCGATTGACCGCCGATCGAGAGTACTTGCTTTCCCATTGCGTCAAAAACAGCCAGTCCCAGCGCCGGTGAGGCCAACACATACATGCGCCCGTCCGCGCCACGCTTCACGGTCCGCAACCCTGGGCCAACTCCCGGGAAGAGCCGCTTCTTCGCCGTCAGTTCGCCCTCATCCTGACTAAAGGCAGTCCCCGCCGCCCATGCCAGCAGACACAACAGCGCGCCAAACTTCACCGTAAAATCCAGCCTTTTTAGCATGAACGTTCAGATTATATCCGGCGCGCACAGGTTGCCCCGCGCTGCGGCTATTGTGCTTTCACACTAATCAATGCGCAAACAAAGGCGTTCAATCGCCCGCGCCCGCAGCCGCCCGGCAGCATTGCGCCGGGCATCATCATCGGTTTCGATGACCACGCAATTCATCTGCGCGTCGCCCGAAGCCACCTCGAACCGTGCCGGCTGGCCGTCAAGAAATTTCTTGATGATGCTGTTGCGGTCCATGCCGATCACCCCGGCGTGCGGGCCGGTCATGCCAACATCCGTGATGTAAGCGGTTCCTTCAGGAAAAACGCGCTCATCCGCCGTGGCAACGTGCGTGTGCGTGCCCACAACCGCGGTGACGCGCCCGTCCAGATACCAGCCCATCGCGATCTTCTCGCTGGTCGTTTCCGCATGCAGGTCGATCAGGACAAACGCCACCTCTCCGGGCAACTTGGCGAGTTCGCTGTCCGCCTTTCGAAACGGGTCATCGATCGCCGGAAGAAAGACACGCCCCTGCAGGTTCAGCACCGCGTACTTCACGCCGTTCTTCGCCTCGCCCACGCAAACCCCGCTCCCCGGATTGCCTTCCGGAAAGTTGGCCGGTCGCAGCAATCGCCGTTCGTGCGGTATGTACTCGAGTATTTCTTTGCGATCCCAGCTGTGGTTCCCGCCCGTGAGCACGTCAATCCCAGTCTTCAGCAGCTCCTCTGCGAGCCGCGGCGTGATGCCGAAGCCCGACGCCGCGTTCTCCCCGTTCGCGATGACCAGATCAATCTGCCGCTGCGCAACGATGTCCGCGAGGCGCTCATGAACGATATGCCGTCCGGGCGAGCCGACAATGTCTCCGATGAATAAAACTCGCATGTAGTAAAGGGCGCAAAACACCTTCACGGCGCCACGCCGCGTAAATGCAACAACGGAGCGGACCGCTCGGCCGTGGAGAACTAGGCCATGAACCTCTGAATTAGGTGGGCGCCACGAGCCAACCGTTAGGCTTTCCTGCCCCGCTCGCTTCCCGGTTCGACCGGGACGCCAGCGGGACAGGCCGTGCGCACAGGCTGTCTATCCGCGGCTCCTCAGAGATTCGTCATTGGTTCAAATGGCTTTCGCTCCCTCACCTGCTTCGAAGTACCGCTCCGGCAGCCATTGTAGCCTTCGTCCCCGAGCCGCGTCCAACCGGAAGCACAAGCGACTTAGTTGCTTAAGAGAAACCTCCCTGGGCCAAGCACCTCTTGACCTCGCAACCTTTATTCCCTAAGCTATGTCTTAGGAAGTACATGCGCAACAATTCGCAGCGGATATGGCTACTGGCCTTGCTCCTCGGGGTTGTTTTCCTTGCGGCGCAATTCCATTTTTGTGCGGATCTGACATCCGGGCCATCGAGCTCGTCGCACATTTGCCCGCTCTGTTCGACAGCCAGCTCCGCCGTCGCGCCCCAATCTCCCAGTATTGCCATTGTTCCTGTCACCAATCGGCTCGTCGTTCCTAGAGTAATTCTGGTCATTTCTGCGGTTCTTCCCCGCGCGGTCTCCCCGCGCGCGCCTCCCGCCCTGTAGTAATCCCCGATTGCCCCGGTGACTACCTGTAGGTCTCCGAAATACTGATTGTAGGAATGAGGAATAATGCCATGAAGAGAATTGCAGTCCTGTCCGCTGTCGTTTTCTGTTCTTCTGTCGCCTCCGCACAGCAAGCTCCTCCGGCAGAGTCGAAGAAGGATGCGTCCGCCACGCAATCTTCCGTCGCAGTTGCGGACGATGCACGCATGAAAACCCTCGAGGATCAGGTGCGCACGCTCGCCGAGGAAGTGATTCTGCTCCGCGGCGAGCTGAGGACGCTGCGAGATACAAAGTTCGTCGAGCCTGGATCCAGCGGCCGCGTCTTGCTCGCATCCTCCCGCCTTGAGCCTGGCATGGTGCCGGCTGCTGCGCCTTTTCCCGTCGGTGCTTCGGCTGCACCCGATCCCATTCCCGCGCAACTCGCTCAGACACAAACCTATGGCGGCGCGACGTCCAACGCGAAACTCCTCAACCCGGACATCAGCCTGATTGGCGACTTCGTCGGCACGGCCGGACACAACAACATTTCCCCCTCGCCTTCGCTTGAGATGCACGAATCCGAAGTTGGTCTGCAGGCCATCATCGATCCCTACGCGCGCGCCGATGCCTTCATCTCCTTCGGTGAAACGGGTGTAAACGTCGAGGAGGCCTACGTCACCTTCACGTCGCTCCCTGCCGGACTCCTCCTCAAGGTCGGCAAGAAGCGCGCCGACTTCGGCAAGGTGAACATGATTCACAATCACGCTTTGCCGTTCATCGACCGGCCCCTCGTGACCAACAATCTCGTCGGTGGTGAGGACGGCATTGACGACGCGGGCTTCTCACTCTCACGCTTTTTGCCCGCGCTGAAGGATTGGTTTCTCGAGGGCACCGCTCAGGTTTTGCGCGGTGATTCTGCCAACGTGTTCCACGCCAGCCGCCGTGAGGACGTCAGCGTTGTCGGCCACGTTCGCGCCTACCGCGACCTCAGCGAATCCACCAACCTCGACCTCGGTATTTCTTACGCCCGTGGCCACAACGCGAATGGCTCAGACTTCCTGACCAATCTTTACAGCGCTGACGCCACCCTCCGCTGGAAACCGCTTCGCCGTGCCATCTACCATTCATTCCTCTTCCGCACCGAACTCTTCTGGAGCGCCCGCGACCAGCTCTCCCCGGTCAATGCTTTCCAGACCCAGCATGCCTTCGGCTTCTATTCCGATGCCGAGTACCGCCTCAACCGCCGATGGACACTCGGCGGCCGCTTCGACCGCAGCGGTCATGCTAACAACGCGAGTCTGACAGACACCGGTTTTTCAACTATTCTGACCTACTGGCCCAGCGAGTTCAGCCAAATCCGCGGGCAATATCGTTTTGGGCATCTCGCCGTCGCTCCCAACGATTTTTCGAACGCCAACGAGCTGCTCTTTCAGTTCTTGTTCGTGATGGGCGCCCACGGCGCGCACCCGTTCTAATAAAGTTTTCCGGAGATACCATGCCACACAAAAGAATGCATATACGAATCGGCGCGATCACAAGCGCCCTCGCGCTCCTTTGCGCACTGCTGCTTCCGGGGTCTTCCCGCGCCGACGCCGAGCTGCGCATCATAACGGCGACCACCGACCTCGCCGCCCTCGCCCAGGAAATCGGCGGCGACAAGGTGGAGGTCGAATCCATCGCCCGCGGCTACCAGGACCCCCACTTTGTAGAAGCCAAGCCCAGCTTCCTTCTCAAACTGCGCAGGGCCGATCTGCTCATCGTCGTCGGTCTCGAGCTGGAGATTGGCTGGCTGCCGCCGCTCATCACGCAATCGAGCAATCCGAAAATCCAAGTCGCCGCGCCAGGCTATTTAGATGCCTCGCGTTTCGCCAGGATTCTCGAGATTCCAACGGGACAAGTGACGCGTGCCGAAGGCGATGTCCACCCGCTTGGCAATCCGCACTACTGGCTCGATCCGGAAAACGGTTTGCGCATCGCAAAGGGCATTCAGGACAAGCTCAGCGAGATGCATCCGAATGACTCCGCCTATTTTGCGCAGCGGTACGCCTCCTTCGAACAACGGCTCAAGCAGGCCGACGAGCGGTGGCTGGCGCAGATGAAGCCCTACGCCGGGCGCAAGATCGTCACCTACCATCGCTCCTGGCCGAATTTCGCTGACCATTTCGGTTTGAATGTCGTCGGCTATGTCGAGCCGCGCCCCGGCATCCCACCGAGTCCACAGCACACCGTCGAGTTGATCGGCATGATGAAACGCGACGGCGTAAAGGTCATTCTCGTCGAGCCGTACTTCGACCTAAAGACTCCGCAGAGCGTGGCCCAGCAGACGGGGGCGCAGGTGGTTGTTTTGCTACCTTCGGTCGGCGGCGAAAAGGAAATCACCGACTATTTCAAGCTCTTCGATTACGATGTGGGCCTGCTGGTGAAGGCCTTCTCCGCTGCACGGTAGCGCGTTTGCCATGCCCGGATTGGACCTGGGAGTTCATGGAGGAGAGATGGAAATCCTGCTATTTCTAAAGTGGCCCTTTCTTGCCAGCCTGATCATCGCCGGAATCCACGCCTATCTCGGCGTGCACGTCGTCGAGCGCGGCGTCATTTTCGTGGACCTCGCGCTGGCCCAGATCGCCGCCCTGGGCGCCACCATCGGCATTCTGGTGGGGCTGGATCCGCACGGCTCCGGTTCTTACTGGATCAGCCTCGCCTTCACTTTTCTCGGTGCCGGTATCTTCGCCGTTGCGCGTACTAGGCGCGCGCATATTCCTCAGGAGGCTTTCATCGGAATTACCTACGCCGTGGCCTCCGCTGCGAGCATGCTGGTCATGAGCAAGGCCACCGGTGAGACAGAGCACCTCAAGGATATGCTGGTCGGAAACATCCTGGCTGTTTCCAAAGAAGAAGTACTGCGCACTGGCGCTTTGTATGCCGTCATTGGGCTCTTCCATTACTTCTTTCGCAGGAATTTCCTGCTCATCTCCACCGATTCCAGGGCCGCTGAAGCCAAAGGGCTCTCCGTGCGCTTCTGGGATTTTCTCTTCTATGTTTCCTTTGGGTTCGTCGTGACGCGTTCTGTCGCGATTGCTGGGGTCCTGATGGTGTTCTGCTACCTGATCGTACCGTCAGTGGGTGCGATGCTTTTTGCCGACCGCATCGGCTCGCGCCTCGCCATTGGTTGGACCATGGGCACTTTGGTTTCCGCGCTGGGCTGCTTTCTCAGCGTCCAACTCGATACTCCCACCGGTGCCACCATCGTCGTAACTTTCGGCGGCGTCCTCATCCTAATGTTCCTTGTCCATCTCCTCCTGCATCGTGGCCGCGAAGCACGCCAGCTCGAGGGTGCCGCCTCCGCTCATCGCGAAGCCTAGCGGTCGGCTTCCCCTTAGATCTAGGTAGCACAGGCCTTCAGCCTGTGCCCACTTCAACCTCAGCAAAACTGATCGGTTGCTGCACCACGGTCACAAGTGCCTAATTTTTTCAGTGTAAGAGTGAGCGGAATTTATCCCGGCTCGGTCGGAAAGGATCTCGCTTTCACCGGTCAACAGTCACTTCGCCACAGCACCACGATCCCTTACGCCAGAGCGTGTTGCAAATCGGCGATCAGGTCGGCGGAGTCTTCCACGCCGATGGAGACCCGCACCGTTCCCGGAGCGACGCCCGCGCGGAGCAGCTCTTCGTTGCTCATGTTGTAATGCGAAGTGTAGGCCGGCAAAACAACCAGCGACTCCACGCCGCCGAGGCTCGCCGCCAGCAGGAACAACTGCACGCGGTCGCAGAAGCGCCGCGCCGCCGGCAATCCGCCTTTCACATCAAACGCCAGCATCGAGCCGAACCCGCGCATCTGTTTTTTCGCCAGCGCGTGGTCCGGGTGAGATGGCAAGCCCGGATAATGCACGCGCGCAACTTTCGGATGCTTTTCGAGGAACTTCGCCACCGCCATGGCGTTTTCACATTGCCGCTGGACGCGCAGTCCCAGTGTCTTGATCCCGCGGTTCAGCAGAAACGCGGCACCGGGATCCATTGAGCCGCCCAGGTAGATCACCATGTGGCGCATGCGCTCCATCCACTCCTTGTTGCCCACGGCAACGCCGGCAATGATGTCCGAATGCCCGGCCAGCGCTTTCGTCGCGCTGTGCACCACCAGGTCAAACCCCATGGCGATGGGCTGTTGCAGCACCGGAGTGGCAAAGGTGTTGTCGATGATGGAGACGAGTTTGTGTTTTTTTGCGAACGCAACGGCTTTGTGAAGGTCAACCAGCCGCAGCGTGGGATTCGTCGGCGTTTCCACGTAGAGACCTTTCGTGCGCGGCGTCACCAGTTCTTCCATCCCCGCGAGGTCCGTCTCCACGTGATGAACCTTGATTCCCAGGCCGGGGAAAACGTCGCGCAGCAATCGGTACGTGCCGCCGTAGACCTGCGCGGTGGAGATCAATTCATCCCCCGCCTTCAGCACACAGAACAAGATGTGGGAAATCGCGGCCATGCCTGACGCTGTGACTACCGCCGCTTCCGCGCCTTCCAGCGCGGCGATTTTTTCTTCCACCACGGTCAGTGTGGGGTTGCCATAGCGCGTATAGATGTACGCTTTGCTCTTGCCCTCGGCCCAGCGCTTCATCTCTTCGGTCGACGAAAAGGTGAAGGTGGAGCTGCGGCAGATGTTGGGGCCGACGGATGTGCCGACGCCGTGGCGGAGCGGCTCCCCGGCGTGGACGGCCTTTGTTTGCGGCCCGGAATCTTGCCGGTCCTGTTTGTGCAAAGGTTTGTTTTTCATGTCGGTGTCCATTCTGGAGTTGATTTGCGCCTCGGCAAGCTCCAATTTGGCGCAAAGCGGCAAGAGTAGTCTGTGAAGAATTGCTTGCTATTACTGATCCGGTGGCCGCGCTGCTCGACGACTGAGGTAGGGGCGCAGCATTTCTTCGCTAACGCTCAGGATAAAGCCGCGCCCCTACAAAAGAAAAATGAAGCGTCGCTAAACTTCTTCTTCGACTGGCTGTTCGCCGTGAGCCGCTTTGTGTGCTGCGATCACTTTTTCCGCTAGCTCATTGGGCACATAGTCGTAGTGCGAGAATTCCATGGAGTAACTCGCGCGGCCTTGTGTTTTGGAGATGAGGTCGTTGGCGTAACTCAGCATCTCGGCAAACGGCACTTGCGCTTTGATAATGACGTTGTGGCCGCGGGCTTCGCTGCCCGCAATGCGGCCGCGGCGCCCGCTGAGGTCGCCCATCAGGTCGCCCGAGTATTGATCAGGTGCATATACTTCGACGTGCATGACTGGTTCGAGGAGCGCGGGCCGGGCCTGCTTCATGGCTTCCTTGAAGGCGAGGGAGCCGGCGATCTTGAAGGCCATGTCGGACGAGTCGACGTCGTGATACTTGCCGTCATACAACACGGCGCGGAAATCAACCACCGGGAAACCCGCGAGATAGCCGCGCGCTGCGGCGTCGCGAATGCCTCTCTCTACGGAGGGGATCCAATTTCTGGGAATTGCGCCGCCGAAAACGTCGTCGACGAACTCAACGCCCTTGCCGCGCTCGATGGGCTCCATCTTGATGCGGCAAACTCCGAATTGCCCGTGCCCCCCGGACTGTTTCTTGTGCTTGCCTTCCGCGTCTGCTTTGCCGCGGATGGTTTCGCGGTACGGAACTTTGGGCGGCTTTAGCGTGAGGTTGACGTTGTAGCGCTTGTGCAGCTTGGCCACCACCACTTCGATGTGCTGCTGGCCGGAACCCGCAAGAAGAAATTCCTTGGTTTGCGGATCGCGCATAAATCGCAGCGCGGCATCTTCCTCCATGATCTTGTGAATGGAAACGCCGATTTTGTCCTCATCGGCGCGCGTTTTGGGCTCAATCGCGAAGGTGATGGAGGGTTCGGGGAGCTGCGCGGGTTTGTAGAAGATGGGCGAGGCTTTGTCGCCCAGAGTATCGCCAGTGGTCGTTTCTTTCAGCTTGGCAATGGCGCCGATGTCGCCGGAATGGATTTCAGCGACTTCGCTGAGCTGTTTGCCCTGCACGACCTGGGTGTGCTGGAAGCGTTCCGGGCTATTACGATTGAAATTCATGACCGTGGCGTCGTTCTTGAGAACCCCGCTCTTCACTTTGAAATAGTTGATGCGCCCGGCGAAAGGATCAGCGAGCGTCTTGAACACGAAAAGCGAGAGCGGCTGGCCGTCATCGTATTTTCGCTCCACGCGGTCGCCCTTGCCGTTCGGCTCCTTGTAGCCAACCTGAGCGTGTTCGTCGGGGTGCGGGAAAGCGTCGGCAAGAAAAGTGAGCAGGCTGGCGGTGCCGATGTTGCGCAGCCCGGAGACCATCAGCACGGGAAAGATTTTTTCCGCGACGATTGCTTTTCGTACGCCCGGAATTAGATCCCCAATGGGGATCGTGCCTTCCCGGAAAAATTCTTCCATCAGTTCGTCGTCGCCTTCGGCAACCATTTCGACAAGTTTTTCGTGCGCTTCTTTCGCCTCGGCGGCGAGGGCGGCGGGAATCTCTTCGATGGAGGGTTTGCCGTCGCCGTCGGGCTTGTACATGTGGGCTTTCATGGCCACCAGATCGACGACGCCGCGGAAACCTTTCTCCGAGCCGATGGGAAGTTGCAAGGCCACCACGTTGCGGCCGAAAACCTGTTCGAGCGATTCCATGGAGCGCTCAAAGCTGGAGAGCTCGCGGTCCATCCAGGTGAGAACGAAGACGCGGGGAATGTCGTACTCGGTGCAATAATCCCAAACTTTTTCGGTGGTAACCTGCGCGCCAACGTGAGCGTCGACGGTGATGAGGGCGGCGTCGGCGGCGATGAGCGAGGCTTTCGTTTCCGTGATGAACGTGGAGTAGCCGGGAAGATCGAGGAGATTGATTTTGACTTTTTCCGATGATCCAGCCTGCCCCGGTCCCGGAGGGGTAGTTGGCCATTCGGCGTACGCGAGGCCCGTTTGAATGGAGATTTTTCTGGCGATTTCCTCTTCGTCCCAATCGGTGGTGGTGCTGCCTTCCGCAACTTTTCCCCACCGGGGAGTCATACCCGCGGTGAAGAGCAACGACGACACCAGTTGCGTTTTTCCGGTGCCGCCGTGGCCGACAATGCCAACGTTGCGGATGTCCTTCGTGAGATAGCTCTTCATACAGACCTCCATTGGGCGAGGTCCGTGCAAATGAATCGCGGCGCGGGCCTGCGCCTAAGCGTGTTAGAAGCTGAGGGAGGAGAACGTGGCCTCGGTACCTGGGTCCCCGCGCTGCGCGAGGGCGAAGGACAAGCAAAACCCCTGGTCCGCTCTCCAACGTGTGTGACCCCGACCCAGTCGGGGCCAACCGGGCGGATGCTAACACAGGGGTTTGCGCAGGGCAATCGGAACGAGCGCTATTGATCGCTTGCTTCCAGCGAAGCTTTCAGAGTGACGCTGCTGTCTTTGAGGACTTCAAGGAAACGCTGCCAATCTGCGCAGCCGGGAGATTTCAAGAGAATGGCGTGAGTGCCGGCGGGCAGTTTGAGCTTGGCGGGCGTGTTGCCCACGAACTTTTCGTCGAGGAAGATTTCTGCCCCGTCGGGGTCGGAAGTGATCGTAACGGTGCCGAAAGCTTTGGATGGAGGAGGGGAAGCGGAGGGCTCCGAGAATTCGGAGGATTCCGTCGAAGGGGCCTGAGCATCGGCTTGCGTGGGCCTCGCGGTAGATGGGGCAACAGCGGGATAGAAGCGGTGAAGGACTTCGAGAAGATCGGTGGCGCTGAGAGCAAATCCGATGCCGGTGACGTTTTTCTTCATGAGCTTGAGCGTGTTGATGCCGACAACTTCGCCGCGCGCATTGAGAAGAGGGCCGCCGCTGTTGCCGGGATTGATGGGTGCGTCGGTCTGAATCCAGGTGCCGGGGCCTGCACTCGAAAATTTGCCAACTGCGCTGACAATGCCCTTGGTGACGCTAAAGAGCATGGCATCGCCAGGGTTGCCGATGGCGAGAACGTTTTCGCCCTGGCGAATAGTCGTGGCGTCAGCGAGAGCGAGGTGCGGAAAGTTGGCGCCATCGATTTTTGCGAGCGCGATGTCGAGATCGGGATCGATGTAGACGACTCTGGCTTCGAGTTGCTGGCCGCCGGGGAGAACAGCGAGGAGCGATCCTTCTCCGCGAGCGACGTGGGCATTGGTGGCGATCACGCCGGTGTCGGTAACGAGAAATCCGGTGCCCGCTTTGTTCAACCCTTTCAAGTAAACGACCGCGGGTTTGGCGCGCTCGACCAACTGTTCGAGGGAGAGTTCAGGTCGCAAGTCGACGTTGTTGTTCGCGGAGAGTCTGGCGGTAATGCCGCCGGTGAAAGTTTGCGAGATGGATTCGAGGTCGGCGTGAAAGTGATCGGACTTGAGGAGGAAGTACTCACCGTGGCTGCGGCCGTTCAAGCCGATCCATTCCATGGGACCGACGGTGAGCTGGATCTCTTTGGTGGCGTAGCCAGCGAGACTCACGCGGGCCACCATGGGGTGCTCGAGGCGCGAGCTGACAGATGTTTTGGTTTTGTGGAAGTAGCCGCCGGGAAGATCTTTTTCGTAGGGCGTTATGCCCACCGAGACCCCGTCAATTTCGACGCTGGCGCCGGAAGGGTTGCTCGTGATCCTGAGAGTATCGGCAGCGGCGCGCGCGGGATTGACGAGCAAACAAATAGCAGCGGTGGAGAGAAGAAGGTCCGAGCGGGATAGCATCTGTGGACCTCGATGAAAGGATGAGCCCCTGGCGCCATTTTACCACAGCGTTAAATTATCTTGTGTAAATAATTCTTAGCGGGAATTCGTAGTGGGCGGCTGTTCTTCCATCTTGGTGTAGCCGCGGCAGGAGAGGACTGGCAGGCGCGGATATTTGGGGAAGCGGGGATCGCTCAGGGAGAGCTCACACAAGAAGAAAACAGAGCCGCGAGCGGATTCGACGCGGCGAGCGTGAGCGCAATCGGAGCAGAGGCTGGCCTGCTTCCGGTCGCGTGACGGTTCGTTCTTGATCATAAAGCAGAAAGGATAGCGCGAATTCCGAGGAGGCAGGAACCCGGTAGTTGCGATAATGAAGCAGGGCGCCGTTAACAGGCACGAGTCGGAAAGCGGCGAGAAGGGGGTCGCGGGACGGCGGGAAGGGTTGTTAAGCTGCTCGCACGCCCCTTGCAAGCGGACGGAGATGATGCTGCGTACCGAACTGGCCGGAAAGCTCGCAATATCCATCGTGCTGGCAAGTGTGTGCGCTGGAGGCGTAGTTGGGCAGGAGCAGGACCAGTCCGAGAAGCAGAATCCAAGCGAGAAGCAAACGCAAGGACAAAGCTCCGGTCGTACACAGAGTGGCAACCAGGAAGAGATCACAGCGGTACCGAATCGGCCGACGCTTGCAACGATGGCGGAGACGGTACAGCACGGAGTGTTCGAGATCGAATATGGATTTGAGGCGGCGAAGGCCCACCAAAACATCAACGGACTGCTGAAGTGGGGCATGTTCAAAAATCTGGAGTTGTGGTTTCTCAATAATCCCATCCAGCGGGATGCGGGCATCGCGGGAATGGGCGATTCGGGCGCGGGATTCAAGTACAGAATCGTTTCGCAAGCGAAGGCACTGCCGACGATTTCGATTTTGTACTTTGCAACCTTGCCGACGGCGATAGCCGGGCTTGGCGCAGGCGCGGTGGGACACTCGGTGCAAATTCTTCTGAGCAAGGATTTTGGGAAACACCATTTCGATTTCAACTACGGCCCGCAATTCCTGGGAAGACCGGGCGCCAGCGGATTTGACCGGAATTACTTTTCGGCGTTGTCTTATTCGTATGCGCTTACGAAAAAGTGGGGCTACACGGGCGAGGTGGCGGGATTCAGCCGGGCGAATCCCACGACGCCGGCGACGATGACGCTCTTGAACGCGGCGACCTATAACGTCTCCCCGCGACTGGTGCTGGACTGCGGGGTGTTCGTTGCGGTGTACGGCCATTTGCCGCGCGTCAACTTTATTGGCGGCGTGACGTATTCGATCGCGGACCTTTATCACCTGCATTCCTCGCGAAGATCCGCAAAGAATTGATCGGCAAACAATCGCGAGGCACTCCAGCTTGCAGAACCATGCGCGGAGTTTTGTGACTGCGGCGGGGGTGCGGAAGGCGCCGGAACAACAGAAGCAAGGGGTTTGGCGAAACGGGAATCGCTGATCTCAGGATCGATTTCGATTTTATCGATGAGGATTTTTTGATTGATCTCTTCGGCGGAAGTGCCGGAATCGATCTCAAACGCAAACTGCAAGCCGCCGACATCGCGATACTCGCGGAAAAAGGATTGGACGGACAATTCTTCGTCTTTGTATTTGCGCTTGCCTTCCCACTTGAGCAGAAGGAAAGTCTCACTGTCGAAAAGATAAAATCGGACGTCGCCGTTTTTGGTGGTGAGTTTAAGACGATAAACCTCTTTGCCTTCCACTTTGTCCTTGCCCACAAGCTCGATCTGGTTGCCTTTGGCTTTGTAGTCCACCAGCGGCCCGTCGAAATCGGATTCCTCGGAAATATTTTTCAGCTCCTCCTCGGTCATGGGTTCCGGATTGTTCTTTCTGGCGAAGGGATTGTTGGCCCAGCCGGCGGATTTGCCGTCGTACACGCGGACCAAGGTGCTGCCCTGGATAGTGAACTCCATGTGCATTTTACGGGGGCGCTTGAGCTCGACGACGAAGGGACCTTCGGCATCCGCGCCGAAGGAAATGTGGCCGGAGATGCGTTCGGCCTGGACGGCGTGAATTTTGTCAAGGGTGCCGCGAGCGGCGAGGACTTTATCAACGATATAGTCGGAGGTTTGCGCGGCCGCGGCAAGCGGAAGCAAGCAGAAGAGCGTTAGGCAGAGCGATTTTGTCTTCATCGGTTGCTCGTTCCCAGCCGCGGCGACCGGAAGCGGCGCGCCCGGGTAATGGTAGAAGCAGAAGCGGGCAGGGGCAAATTCGTTGCCTCGAAGGGCGCGCGTGATTCGTGATCCGTGGCCAGTGATCCGCGTTCCGTGGAAGGCCGACCCCCCCTCCCCCCCATCAAATGTGCAAGTGTGGCAAGGAAAGAAGTTAGTGTGAAAAAATGCGCAATTCGTGCGTTCTTTTTGCGCTCGTGGAGCGCACTCTCGGCGGAAGAGTGGGAAATAGAGAGGGGGGTACACCCCTGTTGCGATAGAAAGAGTGCGGAATCGATTGAAAAGAAAAGAGTTGCGTGAGCGCCGTTGAGGAAAAGAGTGCGTAAAAGTTTGAAAGCAAAGGGTTTCAATGAAGGGGACGCAAAACGCAAAAGAGGACGAGACCAGAGCGCGAGACAAAAGGGGACGGCGGGGTGTAGGTCAGAGCGGAGGGTCGGCGGGGCTGTGGCTCATACTTCATGAGGTATATTACCATATAGATACAGCCTCTGTCAAGAGATTAATTGGAAGTGGCTGATGGAGAAGGGGATAGGGCGCGTCACCAAGGAGGCGGTACTCCGGCGGATAGGATTGGCAGAGGCTAAGGGCGTTCCAAATCAAGGATTCTTCGCCATGAGCTCGCGTCGAAAGCGAGATATGAATTATCGCGAGCGGCACGAGGCAGAAGCCACCGACCAGCCCGAGTTTTTGTACCAGTTTCACTGAGAGAGTCTACATCACAGCCATAGGCTGTGAAATTGGATTTGGCGGCACCAAGGGGCTGCGGGCCGCCGGCGCCGGCGCCGGCGGCCTGTAGCCCAGCGCCGAGTGTGGCCGCAGCGTGTTGTACACCACCCGCCACTTCTCGATCACGATCTGCGCCTCCTTCAACGAGTAAAAGATCTCTCCGTTCAAGCCCTCATCTCGCAG
>DASZZI010000031.1:0-21228 GCA_035544995.1 Candidatus Acidiferrum sp. | reverse complement strand
GAGCCCGTAGCAAGAAACATGACTACGATGATGAGCAGTCGTCTGTGCATACTTTCCTCCCCCTGTCTGAACTTCAGCCTTTACCCCGATTCAGAAAATCGCCGTTGTGCCGCTCGGAAAGAGACACTTGAACCCAACTCCGGTAAGAATAAAGATTTTCCATCGAGGGCCCTGTGTGGGCTAGATACCTACCGGAGAGATGCGCGTATTGTATTCTTAGCAATTCGAATGTCAAAATGTACTTTGCTCGCGGCAAGTTCGAGCCCTCCGGCAGGGGCTCAATTGTCCTTCCTAGGGGAAGTATCCTCATCCTTTGCAAGAAAGGCGCACTTAGTGCCAAAGCTTCGTGGTTTAACCAATCTCACATCGGGCCGCTAATGAGTGCACGGCTCGAAAATGACTCGTGGATGGCGCGGCCGAAGAAATTCGAACCGCCGACCTTTTGGTTCGTAGCTATGGCATTGCCGAGGTCCAGGGGGCCGAAGAAAAAACGACTCACGGGTCGAATGGGCCTCGATTCTTGTTAGTGGATCCCGCGTTGAGTTTTGGCGAGAAATAACATCTTTGCTCTGCTCCAGCCGCAGGATCACCATGTAAACCGTCGGGGCCTTGGCTGCAACCGCTGCCCGTGCCGCTACATCAACTCTTCAATGAACGAGCGGGCCGCGTCGAGAGGCACCCGCGGGTCGCGATGGACCAGCGGGCCTTCGTTCAGAACCGGCTCGGCACCGTGCAAAGTGGGCACGTCGGTACGCTCGAAGAATTTCCCGATGGGGATTTCCTCACCCCACAGCAAAGATTTCTCCATTGCGAGCGTCCAGTCAGTGGGGTCGTAGGCGGGGTCGTCCTCGAGCTTCTTCACGCGCGGACGGAACCACTGGTAGGTATTGTCGTGATTATACGTGACGCACGGGCTGAAGACGTCCAGGAACGAAAAGCCCTGGTGCTCGATGCCTTGCTTGATCAGCTCGGTGAGGTGTTTCTGCTCGCCGCTGAAGCCACGGGCGATGAAGGTGGCGCCTGCGGCCAGGGCCAGCGAAATGGGGTTAACCGGCGCTTCGATGTTGCCGAACGGCATGCTTTTCGTCTTCATGCCAATTCGGCTGGTCGGAGAGGTCTGGCCCGTGGTAAGGCCGTAGATCTGGTTGTCCATGACGATGTAGAGCAGATCAACATTGCGGCGCATCGAGTGGATGAAATGGTTGCCGCCGATCCCGAAGCCGTCACCGTCGCCGCCCGTCACCAGTACAGTCAGCTCGTGATTGGCGAGCTTCAGACCGGTGGCCACCGCCAGGGCTCGGCCGTGCAGGGTGTGCATCCCATAAGTATTGATGTAGCCGGGGAAGTTGGAGGAACAGCCGATGCCACTTATGGTGACCACGTTATGGTTCGCTATCTGCAGCTCGACCAGGGCTTTTTGAACAGCCGCGAGCACGCCGAAATCGCCGCAGCCGGGGCACCAGTCGGGATCGACCTTGCCTTTCAGATCGGCCAAGGTCAATTGACTGGAACGCTGTAAGCTTGTCGCCATCTGCGTCTCCTCCTCAGACCATAATCTCGTGCATGGGAACGGAAAGTTTGGTCTTCCCCGCCAGTTGCTCCTTCACCGCTTCCGCGATGTGGTGTGGCATGAAGGGTTCCCCGTCGTACTTGCGGATGTGGCCGTTCGGCACAAAGCTGGTTTCGCTGCGCAGGTAGCGCGCAAACTGGCCGCTGTAATTGTTCTCGACGATGATGGTGTGTCCCGAGTCTTTCAGAAGGCCGAGAATCGCCTCGCCGTGCAGCGGGACGAGCCAGCGGATCTGGAGCTGACTGGCCGAGATTCCTTGGTCGCTGAGGATCTCGCAGGCTTCCTCGATCACCCCTTTGGTCGACCCCCAGCCGATCAAGGTAACATCGGCATTACGCGGGCCACGCAGCGCGGGCGGGGGAATGGCGGCTTCGATGCCGGCTACTTTGCGCATGCGCTTCTCCATCATGGCGCGGCGCTTGACCGGGTTGGTGAACTCGTCGCTGATCAACACGCCGTCTTCGTCGTGTTCGTCGGTCGCAACGGTGTGTGTGTGGCCGAGCACGCCGGGAATGGCGCGCGGCGAAATACCGCTCTCCGTGATCCGGTAGCGCTTGTAAGCCCCGTTGGTGCCAAGTCCGGTGGGCGCCCCGTTGGCCGTGGTGATCATCTCGCCGCGATCGATTGGCTGGTTGAAGTCGAGATCCTTCGGGTTCACGCTGAGCCTGCCTTCCGACAGCAATAGATCGCAAAGCACGATACCGGGGCACTGGAAGCGGTCGACGATGTTGAATATCTCGGGGATGATCTTGAAGCAATCGCCGATGTCGAGCGGGGCGGCGATGACCCGGGGATAATCGCCGAAAGCGGCGCCGAGCATCTGCCAGAGATCGCCCTGCTCGGTCTTGGTGGGAACGCCCGTGGATGGGCCGGCCCGCTGGCAGTCGATTACCACCACCGGGATTTCCGTCATGGCCGACATGCCGAGGCCTTCGCTCATCAGGGCGAAGCCGCCGCCCGAGGTAGCGCACATAGCGCGGACGCCGGCGTGCGCAGCGCCGATCGCCATATTGACCACCCCGATTTCGTCCTCCACCTGCCGAACCATGATGCCGGCTTTGCGGGCGTGCGCCGCCATCCAGTGCAGAACGCCGGTCGCAGGGCTCATGGGGTAAGCACAATAGAACTTCACACCCGCTGCCGCGCCGCCCATGGCCATCGCAATATTGCCGCTCAGGATCGCGTAGCGATTCTCAGTTTTGGGAAGCGGATTCGCAAAAGCCGTGAAGTTGGCGGCGGCATAATCATAGCCGGCCCGCGCAACCCCGACGTTTTCGGTCACCACGGCCTCGCCTTTTTTCTTAAACTGCTCTTGCAGGACGTCCTCTAACGCGGGGAAGCCGATACCCATCATGTGCAGACCTGCGCCAATCGCGAGGGTGTTCTGCGCAATCTTATTTCGTGCGATGTCGGCCAACTTTGAAACCGGAAGTGGGCAGAGCTGCACGCCGATAGCGGCGGAGCCCGGCTTTATCGTCTCAGCATTATAGATACACGCAGCGCCGGCGGTGAGCAGCCTCAGGTGGCGATCCATGCTGTCCTGGTTGAGCGGGATCAATAGGTCGATCCGGTCACCCATATTGGTGACTTTTTCAGGACCCGTGCGAATGGTTAGAAAAGTGTGGCCGCCGCGAATAATGGATTGGTAGGCGTTGTAGGCATTCAGATTAAGGCCCCGCCGGCTGAAGATCTTGGCGAAAATGTCGCCCGGCGTGGCGACACCCTGACCGGCCGCGCCTCCAATACCGATGGCAAAGGTCTGCTTCATGGCATCCTCTCCATGCGAAAGCCAACGCCGCCGCGACTCCTCGGCCCTCGGATCTGCCTGCGGCCCGCGATCGGCTTTACCATACTGACCTCATCCGCGCAGTCCAGAGCGCTCCGGGCCGGGCTGGACGGACTCAAGCAAAGTTTCGTAGGCTGTGCGAGAAACTGCTTTCCAAACTTTCAATTTAGCTCCCCAGGGTGCCCATAACTATACAACCCGTGTCCGGGCAAAACAACGAATCGCACGCGACGGTAGTGGGTCATCTATGAAAGCGTCGGCTGCCCTGGCTGGCGGCAAGAGGCCTTCGCACCGGCAATCAGGATCGTGCCTGATAAACGCTCTTACCGTACAGTGTGTTTCGGACACCTTCGGCATACTTTTACAAGGCAAGGGGCGAGGATTCGTCAACGAGTGCTCGATGCCCTGCCGCCTTCAAAAGCGGCTGTGACCCCTGGGCGCAAGAGATATGTTTTCAGCATGGCATAAACAAAACGCCTGCTCCGGTATACCGAAGCAGGCAGAAAATATTGTTCTCAATCAACCGCGCTTAGCTCTTCGCTTCGGCGGTTTCTTCCTTCTTCGTCTTTTCTTTCTTTTCCTTTTTCTTCAGCTCGTAGCCGATCAGCTCGAGGATGGCCACTTTCGCGCCATCACCCACGCGGACGCCGGCTTGAATGATGCGCGTGTAGCCGCCCGCGCGGTCTGCAAACTTCGGCGCAATTTCGCTGAAGAGCTTCTGCGTCACTTGCGGCGTCATGATGTAGGAAGCCGCCTGGCGGCGCGATTGCAGCGTGTCCCGCTTGCCGAGCGTGATGATCTTTTCCGCTACCGGGCGCGCCGCTTTGGCGCGCGTCAGCGTGGTGGTAATCCGCCCGTGCTCAAACAGGTTGGTGACGAGGTTTCGCAGCGTCGCGCGGCGATGCCATGGGTTGCGTCCGAGTTTCGATCCTGACTTCAGATGTCGCATTGTTTATCTGTCCCTTATTCTGTAGCCGCCCTCTTCAGGGGGCGGGCTTTGGGGGAGCGACCGCCAAGCGGGCGCATCAATTACAGTCCGACCGTGTCTTCCGACGGTGGCGGTGCGGTCTGGCTCGGCAGCGGCGGCCAGATGATCCGGCCGTGCTCGTCGAACTTCATGCCGAGGCTTAACCCCATCTTCACGAGAATGTCTTTGATCTCGTTGAGCGACTTCCGGCCGAAGTTTTTCGTCTTCAGCATTTCGTTTTCGCTCTTCTGCACGAGCTCGCGGATCGTCTGAATGTTCGCATTCTTCAAGCAGTTGTAGGAGCGCACGGAGAGTTCGAGCTCTTCCACCGAACGGTCCAGATGCTCGAGGCGCGGATCGTGCGCGGTCTCGACCGGCAGATCCGGCATGTCCGTGGGCTCTTCGAAGTTAATAAAGATGCTCATGTGGTCCTTCACCAGTTTCGCGGCCAGGCCGATGGAATCCTGGGGCGTGATCGCTCCGTTGGTCCAGACCTCAATCATCAACTTCTCGTAGTCGGTCATCTGCCCGAGGCGCGCTGATTCGACAGAGTAGTTCACCTTGCGCACCGGCGAGTGCACGCTGTCAACCGGGATGTAGCCGATCGGCAGGTCCTCGTCGTAGTTGCGGTCCGCGGCCACGTAACCGCGACCGTTTTTCGCGCGCATTTCGATCTGCAGCTTCCCGCCCTCGCTGACCGTCGCGATGTAGACACTCTTGTCGAGCACCGCGAAGTCCGCGTCTTCTTCGATCTGCGCCGAAGTCACGGACCCGGGATTTTCGACGTTGATGTAGATCGTTTTCGGCAGGTCGGTGTTGAGCTTGATCGGCACCTGTTTCAGGTTGAGGATGATGTCGGTGGCGTCCTCGACCACACCGGGGATCGAAGAGAATTCGTGCAGTACACCTTCGATCTTCACGGCGGTGATCGCCGCCCCCTCAATCGAGCTCAGCAGCGCACGCCGCAACGCGTTTCCAACGGTCGTGCCCCAGCCGCGCTCAAACGGCTGCGCGGAAAACCGCCCGTACTTCTCGGTCAGCGATTCCAGCTCGGATGCAAGACGCTTCGGCTTCTGAAAACCCTTCCACATCGTGTTCCTTCCTTCCGGCCGATCCTCTCGGCCCAAAACCAAATTCCAACTGGCGCCCGACTCCGCCGGGCGCGGCGGCCTTTGGAGGCCAGCGCTTATACCCCTGCCGTCCGCTCGCTTACTTCGAGTACAGTTCAACGATGAGCTGTTCGTTAATCGGCGGCGTCTGCACGTCCTCGCGCTTCGGCAGCGCCACGACCTTGGCTTTGAAGTGCTCGCGGTCCTGTTCGAGCCAGGGTACCGCACTCTGGCTCTGCGCGACGTTGCGCGCTTCGAGCACCATGGCGTTCTGATGCATTTTTTCCTTGATGGCGATTTCTTCGCCCACGTTAACGAGATAGGACGGGATATTCACTTTCTTCCCGCTCACGCGCACGTGGCCATGCAGCACGAGCTGCCGCGCTTGCGAACGTGAGGATGCCAGGCCCGCACGCCACACGGCGTTGTCCAGACGCCGCTCGAGCGTGATGATCAGGTTCTCGCCCGTCGGCCCTTTAGCCCGCACGGCCTTCTCGAAATAGTTGCGGAACTGCCGCTCCAGCAGCCCGTAGGTGCGCTTCACCTTCTGCTTTTCGCGCAACTGCAGGCCGTAGCCCGCTACCTTGGGGCGCCGCGACTGCCCGTGCTGTCCCGGAACGAAGTTGCGCTTCTCGATCGCGCACTTCTCCGTGAAGCACCGCAATCCCTTCAAAAACAACTTCTGCCCTTCCCGGCGGCACAGGCGGCAGACTGCATCTCGGTGTCTTGCCAACTTCTATTCTCCCTTCCCAAAACTCTCTCAGTGGGACAGCCATTCTTGCCTGTCCCCTTCAAATCATTCGCCCGTTCTCCGGGAAGAACCCCAGAGACAGCAGGAATGTCTGTTCTACACTCTGCGCCGCTTCGGCGGCCGGCATCCGTTGTGCGGAATTGGCGTCACATCGCGAATGACGACAATGTGCAAACCCGCTGCAGCCAGCGCGCGCACAGCCGACTCGCGTCCCGAGCCCGGCCCCTTTATGCGCACCTCCACGCTCTTCATCCCGTACTGGTCGCGCGCAATGCCCGCGGTGGACAGCGAAGCCTGTTGCGCCGCGTACGGCGTGCCTTTGCGCGAACCCTTGAAGCCAATCGCTCCCGCAGAAGACCAGCACACCACGCGGCCATCTGTATCCGTGATGGTGATCTGCGTGTTGTTGAACGTCGCGGCGATGTGCACCACGCCGTGCGGTATGATGCGGCGTTCGCGCTTCTTCTTGAACTCTTTCTTGCGCTTTGTCGCTGCCGGTTTTCCCGGCGCTCCGGTATCCGGCGCTGCGCCTTGCTGCTCTTTTGCCACGATTCACTCCATTCCTTAGACTTCTCGAAAACTCGGATGGCCGTAAAAGCGGCAGCGGGGCTGCCGCACTCCAAACGGCGCCGGAAAAGCGCCGCCGAACAAACTATCCCTTCTTGCCGACGATCTTCTTCTTCGCCGCCACCGCGCCGCGCCGCGGACCCTTCCGCGTACGGGCGTTGGTGTGCGTCCGTTGGCCACGCACGGGAAGATTCCGGCGGTGCCGGATTCCGCGGTAGGCCTGAATTTCGATCAGCCGGCGGATGTTCATCTGGATCTCTTTGCGGAGATCGCCTTCCACCCGGCCCTCTTTCTCGATTTCCTGGCGCAGACGGTTCACTTCCTCTTCGGTCAGGTCGCGAATCTTTTTCGTGTGATCGACGTTCGCCTTCTGCGCAAGATTCTTTGCGCGCTGCTGCCCGATCCCGTAGATGGAAGTGAGTCCAATCCACAGCCGCTTCTGCGGCGGAAGGTCAACACCTGCGATGCGTGCCATATTTTCTCCTTACCCGGGGCTCCTACCCCTGGCGCTGCTTGTGCTTGGGGTTGACGCAGATCACGCGCACCACTCCGCGCCGGTGGATCACCTTGCACTTGTCACAAATCTTTTTTACGCTTGCCCGTACTTTCATACTGCTTCACTCCTAGCCCCGTTCAACGATGGCCGCTTGAAGGCGGCCGCTACAAATTTCGTCCCCACTTAAAGGCCAGGGACAAACCCGCCGTTACAACTGCTACTTATATCGATAGACAATCCGACCGCGCGTCAGGTCGTACGGTGAAAGCTCCACCGCCACCTTGTCGCCCGCCAAAATCCGGATGAAGTTCTTACGCATCTTGCCGGAAACGTGCGCAAGGACCTGGTGCTTGTTTTCCAGCGCAACGCGGAACATAGCGTTCGGCAACGGCTCGATGACCGTGGCCATCACCTCAATGGCATCCTCCTTCGAATTGCCGGAGTCGTCTTTCTTCTTCTTCTCGACCTCAATCTTCTTGGCCATAAGCTCCTATGTTCACTGCTCCCGGGTTACCACGATGGCCCGGTCATCCCCTTCGGCCGGGTTAAGATCCACGGCCCATTCGCGGTAACCGCAACGGTGTGCTCGAAGTGAGCTGAGGGGCTGCCATCGGCTGTTTCCGCCACCCACTCATCCCGCATTCGCACTTCCGGTCGCCCTGCGTTCACCATCGGCTCGACCGCGATCACCATTCCTTCTTGCAGCCGGGCCCCGCGCCCCTCTTCCCCGTAGTTCGGCAAGTTGGGCTCATCGTGCATCTTCGTTCCGATGCCGTGCCCGACGAACTCCCGGACCACCGAGTACCCGTTTTTTTCGACCCAGCTCTGTACGGCGTGGCCGACATCACCCAGCCGATTACCCGCGCGCATCTTGTCAATCGCGCGGTCCAGCGATTCGCGAGTCACGTCCAGGAGCTTCAGCAGCTCAGCGTTAACGTGCCCGACGGGGACGGTCACTGCCGAATCCGCGAAGTAGCCGTCCACTTCCATCCCGAAGTCGACCGAGACGATGTCGCCCTCTTTCAGCTTCCGCTTCGGCGACGGAATTCCGTGCACAATCTCGTTATTCACCGACGTGCACAGCGCACATGGGTACCCGCGATACCCTTTAAACGCGGCCTTGCCGGGCTTGCCCGCGATTTTCTCCGCGGCAATCTTCTCGAGGTCCATCGTGGTCATCCCGGGCTTTACGGACGCGCGGAGCGCCGTCAACACCTCGTGCACGAGCAATCCCGCGCGATGCATCTTCTCGAGCTCTTCCGCACTGCGGAGATGAATCGCCATCTTCGTTCACTGCGACCCCGACAAAGCCGGGGTCAACTCAACGCGCCCCGTCTACGACCTCGAGAACCCGACGTGCGACTTCGTCCACGCTCTTCGCGGCGTCTACTTCCTTCAACCGACCCAGCCGCCGGTAGTACGCGACCAGCGGCGCGGTCTGCTTCTGATACGCTTGCAGCCGCGGCCCGACTACTTCCTCTCGATCGTCCGGACGTTGCTCGAGTTCCCCACCGTCGATATCGCACTTCCCTTGCACTTTCGGCGGGCGCTCGAAAAGATTATAAATCTCGCCGCCCACCTTGCACATCCGCCGCCCGGTGATCCGACGCATCAGCAGCCCCTGGTCAATCGCGAAGTGAATGATCACCGGCTGCCTATACCCGTGCTGCTTCAACATCTCACCCAGGTACTGCGCCTGCGCCACCGTGCGCGGAAAACCGTCAAATACAAAACCATGCGAACAATCCGGCCGCTCGATGCGCGCCGCGACCATTTTCAGCACCAGCGAGTCCGGCACCAGTTCGCCGCGCTCCATCAACGGCTTGGCTTTCGCGCCGAGCGGCGTGCCCTTGGCGATATTCTCGCGCAGCATGTCGCCGGTCGAAAGATGCGGCACTCCGTACTTCCTGGCCAATTCCATCGCCTGCGTGCCTTTTCCCGCGCCCGGAGGCCCGAGAAAAATTACCGCGCGGGCCAACTTCGCCGAGGGACGTGCGTCCGGCGCCAAGCCACTCGTCTCCATTAACGCCGGCCGCGCAACCGGCCCTTCCTGGCAAATCCTTCGTAGTTCCGCATGACGAGCTGTGCTTCCAGTTGCTGCACAAAGTCCATCGCCACGCCCACCACAATCAAGAGCGAGGTTCCGCCAAAATAAAACTGCACGCCGAGTCCCTTTAGGAACCACACAGGGAAATGCCGGTCAAACCACGAGCCGACAACGCCCGGGAGATGGTCGAGGTGGATACCAGCGATCATCCACTCCGGCAGCAGGCAGACCAACGCGAGATACACCGCACCGATAAACGTCAGCCGCTTCAGAATCTTGCTTACATGTTCCGACGTAGTGCGTCCCGGCCGGATGCCTGGAATGAACCCGCCGTTCTTGCGCATGTTGTCGGCGAGTTCCGTCGGGTTGAAAACGATGCCGATGTAGAAGAACGCGAAGAGCAGAATCAGCGTGATATAGATGACGGTATAGAGGGGCTCGCCCCACCTCAGCCAGCTCACCAGGTCGTTGATAAACTTGTAGCGGTTCGCAAAGATCAGCCCCACCGTTGGAGGAAACGCCAGCAGGGAGCTTGCGAAAATAGGCGGAATCACTCCACCCGAATTCACGCGGAGCGGCAAATAGGAAGATTGCCCGCCCATCACCCTGCGTCCCACAACGCGCTTGGCGTACTGTACCGGAATGCGCCGCTGGGCGCCTTCCACGAAAACGATGAACGCCACCACGGCGATCATCAGGGCGACCAGCAGGATCAGCGCCAGGGGAGTAAACGGCCCCCACGCGCCGGTCTTTGCCAATTCGTAAAGATTGAGGACCGCGCGCGGGAGTCCCACCACAATACCAACGAAAATAATCAGCGACATTCCGTTGCCAATGCCGCGCTCGCTGATCTGCTCGCCCAGCCACATGATGAAGGCTGACCCCGTCGTGAGCGTGAGAATGGTCATCAAGACAAAGCCAAATCCCGGGTGATAGACCAGTGATTGCCCGCTGAAACTTTGCGATTGCAACGCCGAAGCGATCGTAAATGACTGCACGATGCTCAAAACAATCGTCAAATACCGCGTGTACTGTGTAATCTTTCGCCGCCCGAGTTCGCCCTCTTTCTGCAACCGTTCGAGGTAGGGGAACACCACGGTCATCAATTGCAGGATGATCGAGGACGTGATGTACGGCATGATGCCGAGCGCAAAAATCGTGAGGCGGCGGAAGTTGCCGCCGCTGAACAAGTCGAAAATCCCCAGGACCGAGTTCTGTCCTTGCTGGAACAGCGTCTCCAGAACTTTCGTGTTGATTCCCGGCGTCGGAATGTGCGCACCAATGCGGTAAACCGCCAGCAGCGCCAGCGTAAAAAACAGCCGCTTCCGCAGATCTTCAATGCGGAAGAGATTCGAAACTGCCTGAAAGAAACGTTCCATCGGT
This sequence comes from Candidatus Acidiferrum sp., assembly GCA_035544995.1. Taxonomy (GTDB): domain Bacteria; phylum Acidobacteriota; class Terriglobia; order Acidiferrales; family UBA7541; genus Acidiferrum. The sequence goes on along the minus strand of DASZZI010000031.1, from coordinate 10,552 downwards.
TATTCCCGCGTTTTTTCCTTACGCTACAAGTTCAAACGTGCCGCCCGCCTTGGCGATCTTCTCCTTCGCCGACGCGCTGAACGCGTGGGCGTGAATCGCCAGCTTGGTCTTCAGCTCGCCATCGCCAAGAATCTTGATGAGGTCACCTGCCCGGCGCACAAATCCGTGCGCGCGGAGCGCATCCGGCGTTACTGTCTCGCCCGCGGGAAAAACATTCAGTTCTTCCAAGTTGACCACCGAATACGAAACGCCGAATGGATTGTGGAAGCCGCGCTTCGGCATGCGCCGATGCAACGGCATCTGGCCGCCCTCAAAGCCGCGCCGGCGCGAATAGCCGCGGCGGGATTTCTGCCCCTTATTGCCCTTACCCGCGGTCTTCCCCAGCTTCGAGCCCATGCCGCGACCCACGCGCACTTTGCGTTTCCGCGAACCTCTCGGAGGTTTCAAATTGGAAAGGCTGACCGCTTCGCGATGCCCAGCACTCTTGGCCGGCTTCCGGCCACCGGAAACTTTTCTCGCCATTGCTTTACTCCACCACTTCCACGAGGTGGCGCACTTTGTGGATCATGCCGCGCACCGCCGGCGTGTCCTCGCGCTCGACCACCTGATGCATTCTCCGCAGCCCGAGGCCGCGGATCGTCTGCCGCATATCGTCGGTGCAGCTGATGAAGCTCACCACCCACTTGATCTTCACTTTGCCGGTGATCTTTGTTCCCGCCTTGTGGGCGCCGGCTTTCTTTTCGCTAGCCATTAGATGCTCTCACTTGCAGCTTTTTGTTGCCTGCCACTGATTTCGTCGATGGTCTTCGAACGCGTTTCCGCCACCTGTGCAGCATCCTTCAAGCTCAGCAGCGCCGCAAACGTCGCTTTCACGACATTGTGGGGATTCGATGTGCCCAGCGACTTCGTCAACACGTTGTGAATCCCTGCCACCTGCATCACCTTGCGCACAGGCCCGCCCGCGATAACGCCCGTGCCTTCCGACGCCGGCTTCAAGAGCACCTGCGCCGAGCCGTAGCGCCCTACTACCTGGTGCGCTATCGTCGAACCCTTCAGGTTCAGCTTGATCAAGTTCTTCTTCGCCTGCTCGATGCCCTTCTTGATGGCCATGGGCACTTCGCGCGCCTTGCCCATGCCGAATCCGGCATGGCCATGGCAGTCTCCCACGACGACGAGCGCCGAAAAACTCAGGTTCTTGCCACCCTTCACCACCTTCGTCACGCGGTTGATGGCGATGACATCGTCTTTCAAATCCGACAGATTGACGTCCAGCAGCCGCCGCACCGCCAAACTGTCTCGCAGAATTTGTTTCGACATAGGCTTAGAACTGTAACCCCGCTTCCCGCGCCGCGTCTGCGAGCGCCTTGACGCGGCCGTGGTACTTGTATCCGCCGCGGTCGAACACCACCTTCACCACTCCCGCAGCCTTGGCGCGTTCGGCAATCGCTTTGCCGATCACCTTGGCGGCTGCGATGTTTCCCCCGCCCTTCAAATTCTTCTTCGTCTCTTTGTCCAACGAGCTCGCGGAAACCAGCGTCTTTCCCATGCGGTCGTCGATCACCTGCGCGTAAATGTGCCCCAGCGAGCGGTACACGCACAGCCGCGGGCGCTCCGCTGTGCCTTCCACACGCTGCCGCACGCGCTCGTGAACGCGCATGCGGTGGAGGTTCTTCGATAATTTCCGAACTCGTACGGATGCCACGGTCGTTTCTCCTGATATCCAAAACCTTGCCAAGACTCACGGACGGGCGGGGCAAGCCCCGCCCCTACATACCGAACTACGCGCCGCCCGCCTTGGCTCCGGCCTTGCCGGCCTTCTTCTTGAGCCGTTCGCCGGTAATACGAACGCCCTTTTGCTTGTACGGATCGGGCGGACGCAGCGCACGGATGTCCGCGGAAACCTGGCCCACTTTGCCCTTGTCCGCGCCGCTCACAACCAGGTGCGTCTGCTTATCCACTTGAATCTGGATTCCTTCTGGAATCGGAAATTCAATCGGATGCGATTTGCCCAAAGCGAAAGAGACGATTTTGCCCTTCAACTCCGCGCGATAGCCGACGCCTACAATGTCGAGTTCCTTCTTGAAGCCCTGCGTTACGCCATGCACGGCGTTGGCGACCAGAGCACGCGCCAGCCCGTGCAGCGCACGGTGTTCTTCCGTCGCGCGTGTCGCGGTCAGCACGCCGTCTTTCTGTTCAAAAGTGATGCCGTGCGGCAAGGGAAACGAAAGTTTCCCCTTCGGCCCCTGTACATCGATTGTGCCGCCCTGCAACGCCACCTTTACTCCCGATGGCACTGGAATTGGTTTGCGCCCGATGCGTGACATCTGATTTTCCTTGTCCAATCCTTCCTAAACCACAGCAACGGGCGGGGCAAGCCCCGCCCCTACGAGAGCTCTACCAAACTTCGCAAAGAAGTTCGCCGCCCACTTTGGCCTTGCGCGCTGCACGCCCGCTCATCAGGCCCTTCGGCGTCGTCAGGATGCTGATGCCCAGCCCGCCAACCACCGGGCGAATATCCGCCGCGCCCAGGTAGCAGCGCGCGCCCGGCCGCGAAATGCGTTTCAAGCCGGTAATCACGCTGTGACGATCGGGCGTGTACTTCAGGAAAACGCGCAGTTGTTTTCGCGTCTTGTTCTCGTCCACCAGTTTATAGGTCGAGATGTAGCCCTCTTCCTTCAAGATTCGCGCAATCTCGGTCTTCAGCCTTGACACGGGTACGTCCACGCGCTGGTGCTTGGCCGCCGCGGCGTTGCGCAAGCGCGTCAAAAAATCGGCAATCGGATCCGTCTGCATAGCTCTCCTACCAGCTCGCTTTCACGACGCCGGGAATCTCTCCCTTGAGCGCCATACCGCGAAAACAAATTCGGCACATCTGAAATTTGCGAATATACCCCCGCGCGCGGCCGCAAACGCGGCAGCGGTTGCGCACGCGCACCTTGAACTTCGGCTTCTTAAGTGCCTTAGCAATCTTTGCCGTGCGTGCCATTTATTGCGCTCCCCCTGGAACCCGCAGTGGAACTCCGAGCCCTTTCAGCAGCTCGCGTCCCTCTTCGTCGTTTGTTGCGGTCGTCGTCAGCGTAATATTCATTCCTTTGATCTTGTCCACACGCGTGTAATCAATTTCTGGAAACACCAGCTGATCCTTCAAACCCAGCGTGTAGTTTCCCCGGCCATCGAAGGCATTTGACGGCAGACCGCGGAAGTCGCGCACGCGCGGAAGAACCACGTTGCACAGCCGGTCGAGAAATTCGTACATCTTGCCGCCGCGCAGCGTCACCGCGCAGCCGATCGGCATGCCTTTGCGAATCTTGAAATTCGCGATGGACTTTTTGGCCCGCGTGATAATGGCCTTCTGCCCGGTGATCTGCCCGAGCTCCTGCGCCGCCGTGTCCAGCAGCTTCACGTTCTGGCTGGCTTCGCCGAGCCCGATGTTCACCGTGATTTTCTGCAACCTTGGCACGGCCAGAAGGTTTTTCCTGCCGAAGCGCTTCATCAGCGCCGGCACCGTCTCACTTCGGTACTTTTCCTGCAATCGAGTTTTCATCGCCTTCCTTCGCTCGTGTGACCCGGGGCGTGGTCAACCGCCTCGTTCTGACTACTTATCCAGCGTGGTGCCGCAGCGCTTGCAACTGCGCACCTTCGTGCCGTCCGGCAGCACGGTGTGACCGATTCGCGTGTGCTTCCCGCAGCTCGAACAGACAATCATCACGTTCGAAACGTTGATCCCGGCTTCTTTCTCCACGATTCCGCCTTTGATGTTCTTCGACGGATTCGGCCGTGTGTGGCGCTTGATGATGTTGGCGTGCTCAACCACCACGCGGTTCTTCCGCGCGTCGATCGAAAGCACTCGACCCGTCTTCCCCGCGTCGCGCCCCGCAATTACTTTTACCTGGTCGCCCTTGCGGATGCCAATGGTGTGCCGCTCTGCCCGTTCATGTCTCAGCGTCATTGCCTACCAAACCTCCGGAGCCAGGGAGACGATTTTTGTGAACTTTTTCTCGCGCAACTCACGAGCCACCGGACCGAACACGCGTGTTCCAACCGGCTCGCCTGCTTCGTTAATCAGCACCGCGGCGTTGTCATCGAAGCGGATGTAGGTTCCATCCTTGCGCCGCCGCTCTTTGCGCATCCGCACCACCACCGCCTTCACCACCGTGCCCTGTTTGACCTGGCTCTCCGGTGTCGCTTCTTTCACCGACGCCGTAATGATGTCACCCAGGCCAGCCTGCAATCCCGCGTCGCCACCTACCGGCATAATGCACATCAGCTTCCGCGCGCCGGAGTTGTCGGCTACTGTCAGCCAGGTTCGCATCTGAATCATTGGTCTGCTCCCCTGTCCCGTTTATTCCGCCGACGCCTTTTGCGTCAGCACTTCCTTGAGCCGCCAGCGCTTCAGCTTCGAAAGCGGCCGCGAGGCCACAATCCGCACCGTGTCGCCCTGCTTGGCCCGGCGCTGTTCGTCGTGGGCGTAAAATTTCTTCGAGATGCGCACCACGCGGCGGTACTTGGAGTGCTGCACCAGCCGCTGCACTTCCACCACAATGGTTTTTTCCATCTTCGCGCTGGTCACAATCCCGGTGAGCACTTGCCGCTCGTGACGCGAATCCGCCGTGCTGCTTTGTGTTTCGCTGGTCATTACGCCTTCCTCGTCTCGTGCGATCCCGACCAGGCCGGGGTCGAGAGTTCCTGGGCGCGCAGAAGTGTCTTCACCCGCGCCAGATCTTTTTTCGCTTCACGCAGCCGCTTCAGCGCTTCCGCCTGTCCGGTGGAAAGCTGAAACCTCAGCCGGAAAATTTGCTCGGTGAGCTCTTTCTGTTGCGCTTCCAGTTCGTTTACGCCCGCTTCGCGGATCTTCTCAATGCGCCGCGGCATCGTTAAAACCCTCCCGCGCGGGAAATGAATTTCGTCGGAATCGGCAGCTTGTGCGCCGCCAGCGTCATGGCTTCCTTAGCTGTCGCTTCATCCACACCCGCCATCTCGAACATGATCCGGCCCGGCTTCACCACTGCCACCCATTTTTCTGGCGCGCCTTTGCCCTTGCCCATGCGCGTTTCCGCCGGTTTCTTGGTGAATGGCTTGTCCGGAAAAATCCGGATCCACAATTTTCCGCCGCGCTTGATGAAGCGCGTAATCGCCACCCGCGAAGCTTCAATCTGCCGGTCCGTAATCCATGCGGCTTCCAGCGCCTTCAACCCATACTCCCCGAACGCCAGATCTCCGCCGCGCCACGACTTGCCCGTACGCCGCCCGCGCATCTGCTTTCTGTACTTCACCTTCTTCGGCATCAACATCGCTGTATTCTCGCTCCCCTAATTTCGTGCTCGTTGTTGCAGCTTACGCCGCGGCAACCCCATCGCGTTCCTTCTGAATCTTCGAAGCCCGCTTGGGCACGTTCTCGCCCTGATAAACCCAGCACTTCACGCCGATGACCCCGTAGGTGGTGTAGGCCTGCGCGAAGCCGAAATCGATATCCGCGCGCAATGTCTGCAACGGCAGGCGACCCTGCAGGTACCACTCTTTGCGCGCGATTTCCGCGCCGTTCAAACGCCCTGCCACCCGCACCTTGATGCCTTTGCACCCAAAACGCAGCGCCGAGTCCACCGCCTTGCGCATCGCCCGCCGAAACGCCACGCGCTTTTCCAGTTGCAGAGCAATCGATTCCGCCACCAACTGCGCATCCAGCTCCGGCCGGTGTACTTCTTGAATATCGATATGCACTTCGCGCTTGGTGCGCTTCTGAATTTCCTGCTTCAGCTTGTCGATCTCCGCGCCCTTGCGCCCGATGATGATTCCCGGGCGTGCCGTGTAGATCCGCACCACCAACTTGTTGGCCGCGCGCTCAATGTCTATCGAGCTGATCCCCGCGCTCTTCAGCCGCTCTTTCAACTCGCGCCGCAACTTCACATCCTCGTGAAGCAATTCGGCGTAGTCGCGGTCGGCGTACCATCGCGATTTCCACGGCTTGTTGTAGCCCAGCCGAAATCCGTACGGGTGCGTCTTCTGTCCCACTCTGAGTCTCCTTACTTCTTGCCCTTCTTTGGGCGTGCTTGCTTCCCGGTTAATGCCTTGCGAACGCGGCGCGCCGTGCCACGGACGCCCTTCTGCGCTTCCGCTTCCGCCTCAATCGCCGCAACGCGCTCTGCCGCTGCAACGTGATGTTCAGCCACGGCAACCCAGAGGTGCGCCGTGCGCTTCTGGTAGCGGAACGCCCGGCCCATCGGCGCGGGACGCAGCCGCTTCCAGCGCGGCCCTTCGTTCACGAAACACTTCGCCACGTACAACTCGTCCACATCCAGCGGCGCTCCGGCGTCTTCCGCCTTGCGCTCCGCGTTGGCGATCGCGCTGCGCAGCACTTTCTCGATGTGCTTCGCCGCGCGCTTGGGTGTGTACCTCAGCGTTTGCAGCGCGTCCTGTGCTTTCTGCCCGCGGATCAGGTCCATCACCAGGCGCGCCTTTTGCGGCGACATCCGCACGTGCCGCGCCAGCGCGTGCGCTTCGATCGACCCTGCCTGTGTCTGCACATCAGCCATGGTTTATGCCTTCGGCGCTGCGGGTGCTGCCGCTGGCGCCGCGCCGCCTCCTGCCCCTACTGCACCGGGTGCCGCAGCCACGCCCGCAGCCTTCTCGAGCGCCGCCTTCACGGCGTGTCCTCTGAACGTGCGCGTCGGCGCGAACTCGCCCAACTTGTGCCCGATCATCTGCTCGGTCACATACACCGGAATGAATTTCCTTCCGTTGTGCACGGCGATGGTGTGCCCGATCATGTCCGGCACGATCGTCGAGCGCCGCGACCACGTCTTCACAACCTTTTTCTCGTTTCGCGCGTTCAGCCCTTCGACCTTCTCGCGCAGGTGTCCGTCAACGAACGGCCCCTTCTTCAGTGAGCGTGCCATCGATTCCCTATTCCTCCACTCGCCGCAGCCGGCCCCATTGCGCCCGTCGCAGCTTTTTGAATCCCCGCACCGGTCCGGGTACGCGGTGCGATTTCGGGCAGAACGGGCAGACAAATCGTGTGCCCAGTGCGTTTGGCGTACGTTCCACAATCACCGACCAGCCGGGCTTGCACAGTTTGTACAGCACTGGTTCCAGGGGCACGGCAACCACTTTCTTCACCACCGGCCGCGCCGGCGGCTTGCTGCTCTTTACGGTTACGCGTTTAGAGGGCGTGCGCTTTACTGGCCGGCTGCTTCGCCGGCCTGCTGCCCGCCCTGCTCGTGTTGTTCTTGTCGCTCTCATGGCTTGTGCTCTCACCGGGCCGCTCTAGTTTCGCCACCCGGTTTCTAGCGTTCGTTGTATCTCGTACTACCTTTCAAAAAACCACTTCTTCCGGAACATACAAACTACTTGCGGCGCTCCACGATCTGCTTGTCAGTGCGCTTGTTCCGCCGCGTTTTCTTCCCCAACGTTGGGAAAGCCCACGGCGTCTGGGGGTGGTTGCCCTTTACTTTGCCTTCACCGCCGCCGTGCGGGTGATCCACAGGGTTCATGGCCACGCCTCTAACAGTCGGCTTCTTACCGTGCCACCTAGTGCGTCCCGCCTTGCCATAGGTTTCATTCTCATGGTCTAGGTTGCCAACCTGGCCAACCGTCGCCATGCAGTCCACCGAAAACTTGCGAACTTCGCCGGAGGGCATCTTCACCAGCGCGATGTCGCCTTCCTTGCTGAGCAGCTGTGCTGCGCCGCCCGCCGAACGCACCGCCTGGCCGCCGCGCCCGGGGTACAGCTCGAGGTTGTGCACCATCGTGCCCGGCGGAATGTGCCGGATCTGCAGCGCGTTGCCAGGAAGAATGTCCGCGCCCTCGCCGGTCGAAACCGTGGCGCCTACTTCCAGCCCCACGGGATGCAGGATGTAGCGCTTTTCACCGTCGGCGTAGTGCAGCAAAGCAATGTTCGAGCTGCGATTCGGGTCGTACTCGATCGCCGCCACTTTTGCCGGCACTCCCACTTTGTCGCGCCGGAAGTCCACCTTGCGGTACTGCTTTTTGTGGCCGCCGCCGCGATGCCAGATTACGATTTCGCCATGGTTGTTGCGGCCGCCGGAGCGCTTCTTGGATTCCAGCAGCCCCTTTTCCGGCTCCTGCTTCGTAATATGGCTTTTGTCGACGACGGTAATAAACCGCCGCGAAGCTGTATACGGATTAAAGCTCTTCAGTCCCATCGCTGCCTCTTACCTTCTTAATGCCTTTGCACTGCTTGTAAACCTCGGCTCAGCCGGGATCACCCATGACAAGTTTCCCGGTCTTACAAATTCTCCGCGTACTCGATCATCTTCTCGCCTTCGGCCAGTTTCACGTACGCCTTCTTCCAGTCGCGCCGATAGCCTTCGTTCTGACCGCGGCGGCGCATCTTCCCGGGAAAATTTGCCGTGCGCACGGCAATGACTTTCACTTTGAAAATCTGCTGCACGGCCTCCTTGATCTGCGTCTTCGTCGCGCCCGTTGCCACTTCAAACACCACCGTGTGCTGCGTTTCTTTCACGGCGAGGCCTTTTTCGGTGATAATCGGCCGGCGAATAATCTGATAGTGAGGGGTTGTCATCGCTTATTTCTTCCTCTTTTTTGTTGCCGGCTTCGCAGACTTCTTCGCCGCTGGCTTTTCCTTCTTGGCAGACTTGGCCGCCGCTTTCGGCGCTGCTTCCTTCTTAACCGAAGGAGCCGGCGCAATCGTTTTCACGTGCGGTGCTTCCACAGGCGTCTTCTCCGGATCCAACGAATGGCTCAAGCGCGCCACCGCATCCTTCGAGAGCACCAGCAGGTCGTGCTTCAGCACGTCGTAAGGCTGCAAAACGTTGGGCGCTGCAAGCTTCACGCCCTCGAGGTTGCGGCTCGCAAGTTCCAGGTTGCGGTTCTCGCCGTGCGACACGAGCAGTGCGGACTTGTTAGCGTTCAGCTTGTCCAGCGCCGAGCGGAGCGATTTCGTCTTGTGCGTATCGAGCGCCCAGGCATCCACGACCGTCAGCTTCTGCTCGGCCAGCTTCGCCGAAAGCGCCGAGCGCAACGCGCCCAGCAACATCTTCTTCGGCAGCGCGTAGCTGTAATCCCGCGGCACGGGTCCGTGTACTGTGCCGCCATGTCGCCAGAGCGGTGACCGGATCGATCCGATGCGTGCGCGGCCCGTGCCCTTCTGCCGCCAAAGCTTCCGGCCTGCGCCGCTCACTTCGCTCTTGTCTTTGGTCTTGTGCGTGCCCGCGCGCAGACCCCGCAGATACCACCGCGAAGCCTCATGCAACAGGTGCGGATTCACCTTGGCGCCAAAGACCGCGTCCGCCAGTTCCACCTGGCCGACCTTTTTGCCATCCAGATTCACTACGTCAACTACCGGCATGATTTCTTTTCCTTCTCGATTCCAAAAACCAGCTTCGCGGCAAGCCAAGCACTTGAAACTATTTGGCCGACTTCGCCTTGCGGATAAAAATGTATGTTCCGCTGGGCCCCGGCACCGATCCCCGCACCAGCAGCAGGTTTTCGTCGGTGTCCACCTTCACGACCTTCAAATTCTTTGCCGTCACCTTCGCGTTTCCCATGTGACCCGGAAAGTGCTGGTTCTTCCACACGCGTGACGGAAACGAACTGCCGCCGATGCCGCCCGGAGCACGGTGGAACATCGAGCCGTGCGTTGCGTCGCCGCCGCGGTAGTGCCAGCGCTTCACACCGCCCGCAAAGCCCTTGCCCTTGCTTACCCCGCTCACATCCACCAGTTCGCCGGCCTTGAAATTCTCCACGAGCACGCGGTCGCCGACTTTCGTTTCATCCTTCGACTCTTCGATGCGCACTTCCTGCAGCACCTTCATCGGTGGGACCCCGGCTTTTTTGTAATGCCCGGTCATCGCCTTGTTCACGCGCTGCGGCTTCACGAATTCCACCAGGCCGAGTTGCGCGGCCTCATAGCCATCCTTATCCTTCGTCCGGCGCTGTACCACCACGCACGGCCCTGCCTGGAGAACCGTACATCCCACCAGCGTGCCGTCGTCCTGGAAAATCTGCGTCATCCCCAGCTTGATTCCGATAATTCCGTTGACCGCCATTGCCTCGTCTCTCTTCACTCTCAAGTGCTAACTGCCGGCTGTTAACTTCCTTCTTACTTCGTCGTGTGCCCGAACGCCTTGATCTCCACGTCCACGCCCGGCGGCAGGTCCAGCTTCATCAGCGCATCTACGGTATCCGGCGTCGGTTCCAGGATGTCGATCAGCCGCTTGTGCGTGCGCATCTCGAACTGCTCGCGCGACTTCTTGTCCACGTGCGGCGACCGCAGAACCGTCCAGCGGTTGATCGTCGTCGGCAGAGGAATTGGCCCCGCCACTTCCGCGCCCGTGCGCTTTGCCGTTTCCACGATTTCCCGCGTGGACTGGTCCAGAATCCGATGGTCGTACGCCTTCAGGCGAATGCGAATTTTGTCACCCTGTCTCATGATTTACTCGATGATCTCGGTGACGGCGCCGGCGCCGACGGTGTGGCCGCCTTCGCGAATCGCGAAGCGCAGGCCCTTCTCCAGCGCTACCGGCGTGATCAGCTGCACTTCGCAGCTCACGTTGTCCCCCGGCATCACCATCTC
>DASZZI010000030.1:0-69094 GCA_035544995.1 Candidatus Acidiferrum sp. | reverse complement strand
CTCGCCGACGTTATCGCTGGTCCTCATGCGCTCTACGGCCATCCTCTGAAACTTCCGGGAATATCGTTTCCTCTTCACCTGTGGTTCCTTTCCCGGAAATTGTGCCCATCTCCAGTGTGTCAGTTCAAGGGTTCACTCCATCTTCCGACTGCACCCCTCTGCGCTATGAAATCAGGGGGTCTTGGCAAGTAAGGCCAACGGATTCAACGGGACTTCTGGTAGGGGCGGTGGGGATCGAACCATCGGCACCAATCAAAACACGTAAGTTATTCATTCCACAACCTGACAAAACCGGGAGAAACGCGACAAACGCCGAACCGAGGCACACGGCGGCTACACGGAGCCCCAATTCCATTGCGGAGTCCTTTCCCGGCGTTTGGACTAGTTCGCTCGGGTCCAAGAGCCAAAATTAGGAGATGCAGGCTGTAAACTATGCGCGCCCCTCTACAGTCAACTTCTTCGAGCCTGAGTCGGCTACGCGCTTCTCACTTTTGTCCGGAGCGCACATGCTCGAACGTCCCGGCCAAGAGTCCCCCGAAGAATAGCCAGAGCAGGGTGCGCAGAACCCAGCTCTGGGTCATCCACCAGACGCCAATCAAGGCACCGGTCAAGGCGAGGAACCAGAACGCTGCGAGGCCATTTAAGAAGCCAGTTGCCAATTGCGAGAGCCACGGCAGTTGCGCCGATGAGCGAGATTCTCTGCCTCCCCTGTCCTCGCACTGCTCTTTTTCCAATCAACTTGTCGCCAGTTATCATCTTTTTTGCAAAGTCACAATCGTCGAGGCCATCATCGCACCTGGAGCCAGATCGTTTCGCACAGCCACGCCGCCCTTCATCACAAATTTTACTCGTTGCATTTCGGTGATGTCTTGGAGCGGATCTCCGGAGACTGCGATTATGTCGGCGAACTTGCCCTTTTCGATGGTGCCCAGGCTGTCCTGCATGTGGATGATCTGGGCATTGACCGTCGTTGCCATGCGCAGGGTGTACACAGGAGTCGCCCCCCATTTGACGTATAGGGGAAACATCTCGGCCTGCACGCCATGCGAACAGTTGCACTCCGAGTTAAACACCCTTCCTGGTGGCGGGGCGGCGCCGCTTCCAAAACCGAGTCTCATACCGGCGGCAAGCATTTTCTTCCACGTCTGCTCCATCAGGCGAAAACGGCTGTAAGGAGCAAAGCGCTTCAGGTCCCCCGGCTCGTCTTGGCGCATGTCCAGAGTAGTCGCGGTCACCGGCAGGTCTTTCTTGAGGAACATTTTTATGTCCGCATCGTCGGAAGCGACTGCGTGCTGGATATTGTCGACCCCCGCTTCAATGGCCCATTTTAGACCGTCACCCCCATAAGAATGTGTGGCGACCCATAGACCCAGTTTGTGCGCCTCATCCACGGCTGCTTTGAGTTCTTCCCGAGTGGGGAGCGCTGTGTTCACCATTTCCCCATCGGGCTTGAAGTAGAACCGGCCAGTGGTGGTTATCTTGATGTGGTCGACACCGTTGTGAGCCAGTTCGCGCACAGCTGCGCGCATCCCCTCCACTCCATTTGCGATCAACGAAGGTTCGAACGGCTTGAATTCCAACGGGAAAGGGCCGTTTGCGGGGACCGTGATCTCGAGGACTGGACCAGCCGTGAGCAGGCGCGGACCCTGGACGAGGCCGCTCTCGATGGCATTCTTCAACTCCACGTCGGCATAACCCCCACCATGCGTCCCCATGACCACAAGCGTGGTGAAGCCGGCCTTCAAACTCTGGCTGGCGCTGTACAGCGCCACCATCATCTGGTGTTGCAGCCCTCCGGCCGCGTCCGTGAGATGAACGTGACCGTCAATCAGTCCCGGGAGCACTGTCGCCTGGCTAAGGTCGATCACCCTGGCGCCAGCCGGAACCTTCACGCCGTCGGCCGGGCCTACCTCCGTAATCCGGTCGCCACTGATGAGCACCACCTGATTTGTCAAATTTGTGCCCGACTTGGGGTCGAACATCCGGCCGGCACGCACTACCACGACCTGCGGAGCTTGCGCCGACAGCACGGCCGAAACCGCTAGAATCAAGAGGACTGTGCTCAACACGCATTTCGATCGCATCATACTAGCCTCCGTTGATATCTAAGATTTAGCGTCAAGCCTATTGCTTTCAATTTGGACCTGCGCTCTGTTTTCATTCATGAGGAGAATACGCCGCGGATTGAAAAGATCACGCGGCGAAGCCGTCTTCCCAATTGGATTCAGCTGCCGCGTCAGCGCCCATAAATCAGAAGGTGAAACGTTCCCGGGGTCGCGACTGGCTGCGGATTGGGCTGTTGCGCGGTGGGGGCCGGTGCCGGACCAAAATCCGATGTGCTGAGGTAGAGGTTGTGGGTCTTTGGATCGAGCCCCATGGTCTTGGCCCCAAACTCGGTCTTCACGATCTCGACGACGCTGTACTTGTCGGGCGAGTCTTCGTGGATGATGTGGAGCGTGCCCTCGCGTGTCGCGGCGGCGATCAAACCCGTTTCGGGATCGTATACGTTAGCGTCGACACGGTCGCCGATTGGGAACGGCTGGCCTATGATTTTTCCGCTGTCGGCATCCATGACCACCAGCATCTTGGGTTTGCGTCCCCCAATGAACAGCCGCCGGTGTACTCGGTCGATGGCTATGGACACGGGCTGTCCGGCGGGAGCCACCGCCCACCGCGATTTGATCTTGAGATCGCGGGAATCGATCGCGATCACTTCGTTCGTGTCTTCGAGATTGTCATAAATCATGCCTTTGCCGTCGGCGACAGCTTGCTCCGGCGCGCCGCCCAAGGGCATGGTCGCGATCACGGTGCCCTTCGCGGGATCAATCACTGTCGCGGATTTAAGTGTACCGTTGAAGACAAATACGTGCTTTGACGCTGGATCGTAAATAATGGAATCGGCGTCGTCTTCGCCTTTTATCTGGCCGATTGTTTTGAGCGTTTTCAGATCAAAAATGACGATCTGGGCCGCGCCTCCGTCACTTATGAACCCGCGGTTAAGCTTGGGTACCAGTGCAACTCCGTGGCTCCGTTTCAAACCAGATATGGTGCCTACCGTGGTGCCTTGATCAGCATCGACCACGATGAACTCCGTGCCGTGCGAGAGGTACACGCGGCGCGCAGCAGCGTCGAAGTTAATGTAATCGAAGTATTCAGAACCGCCCGGTGCTGCACCGAAGGGAATTTTCTTCAGCAGGTGGTAACCCCCCGCTGGCGATACTGCGAGGGCGTAAGCCCCGATCAATAGGATAGACAGACCAAGTGCAAGACGTCTGAGACCTGAAAACTTCATTTGGCCCTCTCCGGAAATTGTGTGTCGCGGCAACGAGTGGTGCGAAAGGAACTTGTCGCAGGCTCCCCGCACTGACCGCGTCGCGGCAAGGCTATATTCCGATACAAGGTGCACATACCGCAATTTGCTAGCCGGTTTCACACGTAGCAGAATTTCCTGATTCCATTACCGAACCGCGGCAAGGAAGGTTCTTGCAGCCCAGGCCGTTTCCGATATAGGTGACGGCCTGAGTTGCAGCAGCGTCCTTTGGGTTACCAGATTACCTTCAAGCTAAGCTGAATCTGGCGTGCCTCGGTAGACGTAGTATTCAAGAACCCCCCTTCTGGCGCTCCGGTCTCGGTGAAAATGGTTTGGCACGAGCCGCAGAGCGGAGGCTGAAAGTTCGTGTGGTTCAACACGTTGAACATCTCCGCCCGGAACTGAACGTTGAAGCTCTCCGAAATCCGCGGAATGTAGTTGTTTTTGAAGACCGAGAAGTCCAGGTCAACCATCCTCGGCCCGATCAACCTATTACGGCCGGCATTGCCGAATAGATTCGCGCAATAGACCGTCCCGCTCGGCGCAGGCTTCGTCACCGCGCTATAGAACGCGGTATCGCATTGCGCGGCCATCGAGGCCGGCGCCACTGGAGGAGTGAAGCAGGCCACGTTGACGTACTGTAGGCCGTTCGCTTTCCAATTTGAGTTGATGGGGTTGCATCCCGCCAACCGGCTCGGGTAAGTGAGGGAATCGCCGTTGTTGATGCGAATCGGATCGCCGTCCATTGCCACCACGAACGGCGTCCCGGTGCTGGCTGTCAGGATCCCGCCCAACTCCCACCCGCCGGCGAGGTGCGACACTATCGCTGAACTGGATTTCGGGGAGGGAACATCCCAGATGAAGTTGCCAACGAAATTTTGGCCGACGTTGAAGTCACACAGGCCGTTCCGGCTACCTGGTGCGAAGAAGATTAGAGAGGAGGGTGAGTTTTGATACGGGTCGCCAATGTCGCCGTTCGAGCCCGAGTCAATGCACTTCCCCCATGTATAACTGGCTTGTGCTTGCAAACCGTGGCCCATCCTCTTGACGACCTGTACCTCCAGAGCGCTGTAATGAGAGCTGACGCTAAAAAATGTCGGTCGAATCTGGCCGACGAAGCTATTAAAAACGGTGCTCGGTTGACCATTCGGTAAGAAGCCCGTGGCGCACAGGTTGCCTGTACCGTCGGGTCCGCAAGGCCACAGTGTTCCTGCGGGGGTCTGGATAACCTGAGGTGGACCGACAGAATTGCTGGTATCTGTGGTGAACGGCGAATGTACCGTGTGCGAGCCGACGTAGCCGATCGTTGCCGTCAAGCTTTGGCCAATTTGGCGCTGGATGGTCAAGTTCCAGTTCATGGCGTAGTTTCTGTGTGGCTTCTGCTCGGGGAAATAGCCCAGGGCACTACGGGCGCCGAGGCAAGTAGGCGTGCCGCATATATGGGGAAATGCTCCTGGGTTCAAGTTGCTCGCGCCTAGGCTCAGCGCGAAAGGAGGGGCCTGGGAATCCTCTTGGTTGATTACCCAGGAACCAGGAAGTGCGTCAAAGATCCCAAAACCACCGCGGACCGACGTCTTGCCACTGCCGGTTGGATCCCAAGCGAAACCGATTCGCGGCTCGAAGTTGCGAAGCGTGGGGTTGGTCAGCCAGGGGTGCGGCAGGTTCACCGGGGCAGTCGTAAGGCTCTGCAATATATGGAACGGAAGGTGCGCTTGCGTGGGGTTGGTCTCCATCTCGTAACGCAAGCCAAGGTTTAGCGTCAGGTTCCGGCGGAATCGCCAATTGTCCTGCACGTAGCCCCCGAGGATGGTAAGTCTGGTTGAAAGCACGGCCTGGACAGTCGGATCTCCGATCGTGAAACTCGAGGGCTGGTTTGTAAGGAACGACGCTAGCCCCTTGAAATTGAAAGTTCCGTTCGGCCTTGTGACGGCTAATGTGTTGTTTTGTATGCGCTCGACGGCAAATCCGAATTTCAAAGCGTGGTTGCCGTGAGTCAAGAACGCGTCATCGTAAAACTGGTAAGAATTTTGGACATGGTGAAAAGTGGACTGGTTGCCGAGAGGTTGCAGATCGGCGGAGAGGCCTGCCCCGTGGATGAGCGGTGCCGGTCGGGCGAACGGGATCAGGCCCGTGCCTAAGCTTGTATTCCCCGCAAGCGGATTGAGTGCGGCAACTGGCTTCCCCACATGCGCTTCCGTACGGTTGTACCCTACACGGGCAATATTCACCAGAGACGCACCGAAACTATGCGTCTCTTCCAGGCCTCCCATCCACCTTTCACTGTTCGTCTGGTGCGTTGCAAGCAAATAGGGGTCAGGCGTGGTTTGAGGAGACTTGTCATAGAACCAGACGGCGTCGAGATCGTCTTTCTCGGAAAAATGCTGATCCACCCTAGCGGTGGCATAGTTCTCGGTGTAGATCTGCGGGAGTGCAACTAGATAATGCGCCACGTCTCCGTTCTTGCTGAATCCAGTCTGGGACCGGGGAAACAAGGCGAGATATGGCACAACCGCTGTATCTATCCCAGTCGTTGGATCAGGATTGACAGCGCCGGTCAGAATAGTCGGCGTGCAGGTACTGCCTGGGTCTGGTTGTGAGCAGAGAATAGACGGCCCCGGCCCTCCGCCGGGTCCAGTCCCGATCCCGCGGGCCGCATCCGACGGAACGGTCGCGTTCCCTGTTAAACCCTTGGTCTGGCGGATGCCTTCATAATCTCCGAAGATAAACGTTTTGCCTTTCCGAATGGGCCCGCCGGCGGATCCTCCAAACTGGTTGCGATGAAAAGGAGCGATTTTCGGTGAGTCAAAGAAATTTCGCGCGTCCCAACCTTCATCGCGCAGAAACCAATAGACGTCGCCGTGAAAACTATTGGTGCCCGATTTCAAGACGGCATTGATGACGCCGCCGGAGGTCCGCCCGTACTCAGCCGTATAGTTGGCCGTCAGGACGGAAAACTCTTGGATCGCATCGACGCCCAATTGCGCCCCTCCCACGCTGCCCGGTGATCCATTTGTGTAGTCGTTGATGGTGATCCCGTTGACGCGGTAATTATTCTCGGTCGGGCGATGGCCGACTACTGCCAACTGATTCCCGAAGCCGCGATTGCCCCGGTTTACCGTGCCGGTAGTACCTAGCTGAGTGCGGATTCCGATCACTCCCGGCTGGAGAACCGCCAGGGAAGTCCAGTCGCGGCCGTTCAACGGCAACTCGCGAACCGTGGTGGAATTGACCTCGCCGGTGATTGCGGACGAGGTAAGCTCCACCTGCGCAGCCTCGCTGGTCACCTCGATCCTTTGAGAAACCTGGCCCACCTTGAGGGCAGAATTCAGGGCCTGTTGAGCTCCGACGGTCAACGTGATGTCCTTCTGCACTTGCGTGGAAAACCCCGGAGCCGAGAATGTGACTTCATAACCCCCTGGCGATAGGTTCGGCGCGCTGTAGAAGCCGGCTGTGTCCGTAGTGACTTCCCGGGCGATTCCCGTCGCCGCGTTTTTAATGGAGACAGTCGCGTTTGGGACGCCTGAACCGGACGGGTCCGTCACCGTGCCGGCGAGCGTCGCTCCTGACACCTGCGCCCGCGCCGGGACTGAAACAAGCAACGAGAATAAAACGAGTGCTACAACCGCGTTGAACTTGGCAAACATCATGACACCCCTCATCACGCCCTCCTCTTGCTCTTTGCCCAGCGGAACGGGTCCAGAGGCCCGTTCTGTTGTTTCGCCGGCGTTGGCTGCATGGACTGCTCAGACAACGCCACGCCGGTGCGCAGAGCTATTTAGGATAACCATCTGACAGTGAAATATTTTAATGTCAAGAACTATTATTACAATCTGGGCAAATCTCTCAACTGTTGCCGAACATTGTCGTTGGGAATTCGCTCGCCATCCTATTATTAAGTCAATTGATAGAGCCTCGCAAAAATTTCATGTTTCAACGCAGATATTATTTCTCTGACTGTCAAATCACGCCCTTCGATCGAAGCTCGGCAATCTCTTCCGCACTGTATCCTAACTCGCGCAGCCAGTGATCGGTATCCTGAGAGAGTTTCGGCGCCGGACTCTTCGGCTTGATCGGATCGTTCGGCAATTGGAATCCACCACGCGCGATGTTTTGCGCGCCATCCGGATGCTGCAAAGTCGTGACGAAGTTGCGATCTCGCAGATGAGGATGTGCCAGAATCTCCGGAACACTCAAAACACGGCCCGCTGGGACACCAGCTTCCATCATCAGTGCATCCCATTCCGCCGCCCCGCGAGTTGAGAGTGCTTGTTCCACTTCATGATTGATGGCCGCGCGATTTTCTCTGCGGATCTCTCGATCGCAAAAGCGGGCATCTGTCTTTAGTTCGGGACGCTGCAGGAGATCGCACAGCTTCTCGTATTGAGCTGTTTCGTTTGCGGCAATATTGAGAAGCCCATCCGCCGTGCGAAAGGTGCCCGATGGAGCGGCAGTAAAGTTTTCATTTCCCATCGGTACCGGGATAACGCCTCCATTCAGAAAATTGGATACCACCCAGCCCATGGAAGCAAGCGTGGCCTCGAGCATGGACACATCAATCATGCGCCCACGCCCGGTTGTGCGCGCCTCGACCAGGGCAGCACAGATTGCGAAAGCTGCTGTTATCCCGCCAATGGTGTCACATACTGGGTATCCAACACGCAGAGGCGCGCTCTCCACACCGCCCGTCACATCCATAACCCCGGACATTCCTTGAATTATCTGGTCGTAGGCTGGCCGCATGGCGAGCGGACCATCCTGCCCAAAACCGGTTACCGCGCAGTAGACGATGCCGGGATTGAGGCTGGAAAGCACTGGGTAGTCGAGCTCCAGCCGCTTCATCACGCCTGGCCGGAAGTTTTCCAGCAGCACATGCGAAATAGCGGCTAGTTCCTTGAATATCTTCTTCCCTTCGGAAGCTTTCAGATTGATGGTCACCGACTGTTTGCCCGCGTTCACAGAGACAAATGAAGTTCCCATCAGCCTGCGGGACGGGGCAGGATCCGCTCCGAGCTGGCGCGCCAAATCGCCGGACTTCGGATTTTCAATTTTGATAACTTCAGCCCCCAACAACGCCAATTGGAAGCTGCAAAATGGTCCAGCAAGGACGTTGGTTACATCCAGAACGCGAACTCCAGTTAGAGGTAGTGACATGGAAACCTCTTCACAAACGGAGCCATCAGTCACCGAACAGACAGCTTTTTCCGGCATCAAATGGAAATGCAACCTGACGCTGGGTGCTGGCCTTTTATCTTTTCTCCAGCCCGCTTCAAATGGATCCCGCGTTTCCAGGTACGGAGGTCACACCGCAAGCACCTGCGCGGCGCGCGCGCAGGAGATGCCCCTCGTACGGCCGCGACGAAAATTGGATGGCAAATTCAGCGGCGTCCAACAATTTTTCCAGGTCGATACCGGTTTCAAATCCCATGCCGTGAAGAAAGGCCACCAGATCCTCTGTCGCTAAATTGCCGCTCGCACCGGGACAGTAGGGGCATCCACCAAGTCCGGCGGTGGTAGCGTCGTATTCTCGCACTCCCGCTTTGAGTCCTGCATAAGCATTGACCAAGCCTCGCCCATAGGTATCGTGGAAATGGAGGACAAATTCACCGGGAAGCAACTTCAATTCCTCCCGCAAAAGGATCACGGCTTCCGTGACCTGATCCGGGAACGCCATTCCGTCCGTATCGCAGAGGGCGATCCGCCATCGGGATTGCTCCCGCACTGCCTTGACCAGACCAAGCAATGCGCTGCTTGAGATCTTGCCTTCAAAAGGGCAGTGAAAACTGGTGGAAACACCTACACGGATTTCCGCGCCATCCTGTTCGGCCCTTCGAGTCACTTCTTTGAGCAAATCAAGGGACTGGGCTGCGCTGCGATTCAAGTTCTTGTGATTGAAGGTATCACTCGCGGCCACGACGAACTCGTGGTAGCGGATGCCGGCAGTCACGGCACGTTCATAGCCCTTCAAATTCGGCATGAGGGCCGAGAACCTGACATCAGGAAATTTGCCCAACTCCGCTGCAACGGCCTCGGCGTCGGCCATTTGTGGCACCCAACGGGGATGGACAAAACTTGTGGCCTGAATTTCCTTGATTCCTGCCTGGACGAGTTTCTCGATAAGCCGCAGTTTATCCCGGGTCGTGACGGGCTTCACTTCGTTTTGCAATCCGTCACGAGGGGTAACGTCAACCACAGTGACTTTCTCGCTCATGATCCGCTCGCCCTTTCGTTCACCCCACTGGTGCCCCATCGACCGAAGTTTAGTGGAAGATCTACTAAACTAACAGACTTGGCTGCGAATTTCATTTTGGAAATTGTAGAAGGAAGAGAGAAATACGTGCGAGCGCCACGAAATCAGCAACAGCTTTCGGTCGGAGCCGATCCCGGGACCGGCTCGGGCGAAACGTGATACTTTTCGTGAGCGGCAAGAACACCAGCAAAACTTGTTGAGGGGATGTACTGCATTTCCGCAGAATCAGGATCTCAGGTTGTGAGGAACGCCATGAGTCTTAACAGCGGGAAAGTGTTGCGCGCAAAGCTATTCGAACGCCGCGGATTGCTCGTGCCCGGCGCGGCAAACGCGCTCGCCGCACGCATCATCGACGACCTGGGTTTCGAAGCTGTTTATCTCAGCGGCGCCGGCGTAACGAATACTTTTTGGGGAATGCCAGATCTTGGGTTCATCAGCCTTCCCGAAATCGCGCAGCATACAGCTACCGTCCGTGAAGCCGTGAACATCCCTGTCCTCGTCGATGCGGACACAGGTTTTGGCAATGCCCTGAACGTTCGGCACTGCGTGCGCGTGCTCGAACGCGCGGGGGCGGATGCGATCCAGATCGAAGATCAGACCATGCCGAAGAAATGCGGACACTTTTCCAATAAGTCTGTTATTCCAACAGAAGAGATGGTAGGAAAGATCAAAGCCGCCGTCGATGCTCGTATGAGCGACGACTTGCTGATTATCGCTCGCACCGATGCACTCGCGGTGGAAGGATTCGAACCGGCGATCGAACGTGCGGAGCGGTACATCGAAGCCGGAGCGGATGTAACTTTCGTGGAAGCCCCCGAAAGCGCTGAGGTGATACGTAGAATCCCTCAACGATTGTCCGCGCCACAGATAGTCAATGTTGTTGTTGGCGGAAAGACGCCCGTCCTTGCGCAGGAAGAATTGGCAAAGATGGGCTTCGGGCTTGTGCTTTATGCAAACGTTGCGCTGCAGGGGGCGATCGCGGGTATGCAGACGGCCCTGAAACAGCTCAAGACAAGCGGCCGGATGGACGAGGCGAGTGCGATGGTCGCGAGCTTTGCGGAACGCCAACGACTCGTCAAGAAGCCGTTGTTTGATGAACTGGAGGGCAAATACGCTGGAGGCAAATGATTTTCGAATACGAGCCAACCATGGTGAAACGGAAAGCACCTTGAGTGCAAAAAGCACCAAAGCTCCCGTGTGGCAAGACGGTTACGGGACGAGGGGTCGGTCAGAGTTAAAATGCAAATTCATCAAGTAAGAGTCCATCCTTCTAAGGCGCAACTTCCGCGAGAAGAACAGCTCGCGTGGAAAATTGCTGCGGTCGCAAGCGACAGTGTCCCGGTTGAGCCGGACGTGACTGGGCTCATCATCAACCGCATCATCGATAACGCTGCTGTGGCGATTGCCGCGATCAATCGTGGCCCGGTGGTTTCAGCCCGGGCAATGGCTCTTGGACATCCGCGCAGCGGCGGAGCAAGCATATTCGGCGTGTCCTCTCTGCAACATTTTAGTCCGGAGTGGGCGGCCTGGGCGAACGGCACGGCCGTCCGCGAATTAGACATGCATGACACCTTTCTAGCGGCGGATTATTCTCATCCCGGAGACAACATCCCGCCTATCCTTGCGGTAGCCCAAGCCATGAAAAGGACTGGAAAGGATCTTGTTCGCGGTATAGCTGCCGGGTACGAGATACAAATCGATCTCGTCAAGGCCATCTGCCTTCATCGACACAAAATCGACCACATCGCGCATCTGTGTCCGGCCCAGGCCGCGGGAATCGGCGCGATGCTTGGTCTGCCATTGAATACCATCTATCAGGCGATCCAGCAGGCGGTCCACGTCAGCTTCACCACCCGCCAATCACGCAAAGGCGAGATCAGCAGTTGGAAGGCATTCGCTCCAGCGCATTCCGGAAAATTGGCGATAGAGGCGGTAGATCGCGCGATGCGTGGCGAGGAGGCCCCGAGCCCGATTTATGAAGGAGAAGATAGCGTTGTTGCATGGATGCTAGATGGGCCGGGCGCGCAGTACGAGGTGTCGCTTCCCGGTCCAGGCGAACCAAAGCGCGCCATTCTGGAGAGCTTCACGAAAGAGCATAGTGCCGAGTATCAAGCGCAGGCGTTGATCGATCTCGCCTTCCGCATGAGAAAGAAAATTGCCGACATCTCTTCTATCGAAAAAGTGGTTATCCACACCAGCCACCACACACACAGTGTGATCGGCACCGGCGCGAATGATCCGCAAAAGCTCGATCCGAAAGCCAGCCGGGAGACTTTGGATCATTCCATCATGTATATCTTCGCCGTGGCTCTACAAGATGGCCGCTGGCATCATATCGAGAGCTACACACGGGAACGCGCCAGCCGCCCTGACACGATCCGGCTCTGGCGCAGCGTCGAAACTCGGGAAGACGAAGAGTGGACTCGCCGCTACCATGCGGTCGATCCTGTCGAAAAAGCCTTCGGTGCGCGAGTCGAGATCCTGCTCAAAGATGGCTCCCGGATCGAAGATCAATTGGCCATCGCAAATGCCCACACACTGGGTGCTAAACCATTTGGACGTGCCGACTACATCCGAAAATTTCAGACACTCACCGAGCGGATCATTTCACCTCAAGAATCCCAAAGATTCCTCCATGCCACGCAAAGACTCTCCGACCTGCTGGCCACCGATTTGCACCAGCTGAATGTTGAATTGCCGGCGGACACACTCGCGAGAGGCCACCCCGGAATCTTTTGGTAACCCAAGAGCAGCGAATATTGACGGGAAGAGCGCCACTACCTTCATGAGAGCAAAACATGTCTGTAAGTAATACAGCGGAAATCACGGCACGCATTGAGCGGCTGCCCGCATGCCGGGAGCTGTGGCGTCTGATCGTGCTGCTCTCTCTGGGAGGCTCCTTTGAAATGTATGATCTGTTTCAAACTGCGTATCTGAGCCCGGGTCTGATTTCCAGCGGGATTTTTCGAGCCGCCGGGAAAGGATTGTTCGGTCTGACCGACCAGGCTACATTCGCGGCCGCAACCTTCGCCGGACTCTTTGTCGGGACGATCATCTTTGGCTCAGTTGCAGACCGTTTTGGAAGGCGCGTCGTATTTACCTTCTCTTTGCTGTGGTATACCGCGGCGAGTACTGCCATGGGCTTACAACACACAAACGTGGCGGTCGATTTGTGGCGCTTCATCGCGGGCATCGGCATCGGTGTGGAGTTGGTAACTATTGATGCCTATGTCTGCGAGCTTGCTCCCAGGCACCTCCGCGGACGGGCGTTCGCTATCAATCAGTCCGTCCAGTTTCTAGCAATCCCGACTCTCGCCCTGGCCGCCTGGATCTTGGTTCCGCGTACGCCGTTGGGTCTGGCCGGATGGCGTTGGGTGGTTTTCCTGGGTGGCGTGGGCGCAGTTGCGGTTTGGCTCATCCGTCGAAGCGTCCCTGAATCCCCGCGTTGGTTGGCCCAACAAGGCAGGCTCGATGAAGCCAGCAAAGCGATTGCCCTGATCGAAGCGCGTGTTGAGGCTGAACTCGGCCATCCACTGAGTAAGCCCGTTCTTGTTGCTTCGGAGGTGAGCGGGATGGGGAAGTTTTCCGAAATATGGGTGGCGCCGTACCGCAAGCGCGCTTTGATGCTGGTCGTTTTCAATTTCTTTCAAACGATCGGCTTCTATGGATTCGGTAATTGGGTGCCGGCGCTTCTGGCCTCAAAGGGTGCAAATATTACCAACAGCTTGCAATACTCTGCCGTCATTGCGTTGATATATCCGATTGGTCCGTTGCTCTGCATGGCGATTGCCGATAAGTTCGAACGCAAATGGCAAATCGTCAGCGCTGCGATCGGCACGGCTTCGTTCGGCCTATTCTTCGCCCAGCAGACGAGTACCGCCCGGGTGATAGTTCTTGGAATGCTCATAACGCTTTCCAATAATCTCTTGTCCTATTCCTTTCATGCCTATCAGGCCGAGCTTTTCCCAACTCGCATCCGAGCCCGCGCGATTGGGTTTGTCTACTCGTGGAGCCGCCTGTCAACAATATTCACAAGCTTCATGGTCGCTTTCTTTCTCGAGAAGTTCGGCACGAAAGGCGTTTTCGTATTCATCGCGGCCAGCATGCTGATGGTCATGCTGTCTATTGGCATTTTCGGGCCACGCACCAGAGGTTTGGCGCTCGAAGAAATTTCGCACTGACTTGCAACTGGATGATCGAAAGCGAAGCACGAGTCTCACGTGCCTCTTCCCCTAAGCCGCTCGGATATCTGGATCAGATCTGCGCAATGCTTGCGAAAGTGGCCCAAATCTGGGGACATGAAAGGGATGATAAGAGATGACATACGGTACCTTTCGCCGAGAAAGAGTCCTGGGAGTTGTACGACTGTACTTTATCGAAAGAAGACTATTTTAAAGTTCCTAGTGACAAGAATCTGCTCGGGGAACCTGGCTCAAAGAGTGAAAAAGAGGCTCAACCGGGAACACGTGGCGAAAACTAATGCGAGTGCAGACTCGCCATAGTTCACCTTAAGTCGCTCACGGTCTTCTTCTGGTCTTTCCCGCACTTCGCTATGCACGCATGAGAATTGAGTCGCAAGTACGCAGTTGCTGCGAACTGCCCAGGCTCTTTAACAGAAGCAGGTTCTATCAAAGGTAAACTAGGGGTAAACCCGGAGAAGGCAAACCTTCGTCGCATGCAATGACAAGGATCGATTTACAAGGAGAAGTGGCGCGCCCGGGGGGACTCGAACTCCCGACCTTCTGGTTCGTAGCCAGACGCTCTATCCAACTGAGCTACGGGCGCGCAGTTTCTAAATATTAGCACAGCGCCGCGACGCCCATCCACTCGACGGTTGCAAAGAGCAAGAATGGCCGGAGCAACAAGACTTGCGATGATTCCCTTGACCGTTAGATTAGTTGGGAGGTACTGCAGCGTCGGTTTCTGAGGCGGCGTGCACAAAGCTGCGTCCATGCGCTTCCGCACCACCCCAGAGCAACACTGCAAGCGTAAGGATCGTCACAATCTCCAATCCGGCGATCGCCCAAGGGTAGCCGATCCGGTCCCGCATTGCGTACACGACCGAATTGGTTGGCGCGCCGAAGAGAATCCCCAGCTGATAGGCAAGCCCCGGCATCAGCCCGCGCGCCGCATCAGCAGCCAGCTCGTTTAGATGCACCGGTATCACCCCCCAAGCGCCTTGCACACCGGCTTGCATCAAGAAGGCGGCCACCGTCAATACGACAAGTTTTCCGCCAAATGCCCAAAACGGAATCATCGCCAGCGACAATCCCAGCGCCGCAATCATGCTCTTCCGGCGTCCCGCCACTTGCGAGAAATGGCCGAAGATGAGCGCTCCAACAACCGCCCCGATGTTATAGATCACCGCTATGTTGGCTCGCACGGCTGCGGAGAAGCCGTGGACCTCCTGCAGAAAATCGGGGTAAAGATCCTGCGTCCCGTGCGAAAGAAAAACCATGAACGTCATCAACACAACGAGATACGCAAAGCGCCGCCATTCGCGGGCGACGATTCGTAATACGTCTCCTGTGCTGGCAGCGCGATGCTGCTTCCACGCTTCGGACTCCGGCACCTTCGTTCGAATGTACAGCGCAAGTAACGCGGGCAAAGCTCCCACCCAGAACATCGGGCGCCAACCCCATGCCGGAAGCAGAAATCGCGCGGCAAGAGCAGCAAGTAGTTGGCCGATCACGTAACCGCACTGGAGAGCGCCACTCAAGATGCCGCGCCAACGCAGCGGAGCGGCTTCCATGGCCAGCGACGCGCCCACACCCCACTCACCGCCCATACCGATCCCAAACAGCGCCCGCATCACGAGGAAGAAAGTGTAATTGGGCGAAAAGCCGCACAATAGCTCGATGATCGAAAAATAAATGACATTGGCCATCAGCGGAATGCGCCGGCCGTAACGATCCGCCAATAGACCGAACAAAAGTGCGCCGACCGGGCGCATTGCCAGCGTGGCCGTCAGCGTGCGAACAATGTCTTTCTTGGGAACACCGAATTGGTGCGCGAGAGTGTCAATCAGGAAAATAACAACAAAGAAATCGAATGCATCGAGCGTCCAGCCCAAAAAACCGGCAAGCACCGCGTGGCGCTTCCCGGAAGCGCTCGCGTCTTTCGTGGGCCTAGGGGCGACTGCATCCATTTTCATTGGGTGATGGGCGCGCGCGCCGCCTGCCCCGGAAACACACCCTCAACGAGCTGCCCATCCTTTACCACCGCAATGCCGTCGACGAGTACAAACTGGATTCCTTCGGAATATTGCAGCGGCTCTTCATACGTCGCCTTATCAATGATCCGCTCTGGATCGAATACGGTGATATCTGCCTCGGCACCGACGCGAATGCGTCCTTTGTCCTTGAAGATCGGAGCGCGCTTTTCCAGCCGCCGCGCCGGCATCAACGTCATCTTCCTCAGCGCCGTCATCAGGTCTAACACCTTCTCTTCCCGCACGTAGTGACCCAGTACGCGGGAAAAGGCTCCCTGCCCGCGTGGGTGGACCCTGGCTCCCGTGATGGGCATGCCGTCGCTAGCGATCATCACCATCGGATTTGCGATCGCTGTGCGCACTGTTTCTTCGGGGATCGAAAAAATAACGGCAGTGCCTCCTTCTTTGCGATATTTTTCAAAGGTTTCCGCCGTCAGCCGTTCGCCTGTCTTCGCCCACTGGATATCTTTGTAAGTGATTCCCTGCTGCTCCTGCCAGCCGGGGTCAAAAAGCGCAGACTCCAGTCTGGTGCTGCTGGCCGTGTAGGGATAGCACTCCGTCGTCACGTCAAGCTCGCGCTCCTGTGCCCCTCTCACCATGGCGATGAGTCTCGGCGTATCCTTCAGTCCCATACTCGTAATGTGCACCACGTGCAGTGGAGCTCCGGTAGCCGCGGCTGCTGCGATGACTTCTTCGATTCCCACAAGACCCGTCGTCGGCTCTTTCAATCCCGCGTGCCGCAGGTGCACGTGCACCGGCGCGCGGCCTTTCGCAGCCAGCAGGAACAGATCGACGATCTCTCCGTGTGAGGCCGCGGCCGTATAATTGATTCCCATCCCGACGGCCAACGCGCCGCGCTGCAACCCCTTTTCTGCATCTTTTTCGATTTGCGCCAATTCTTCTGCTGTGGCTTCGCGGTGGGCAGCATCGCCACTGGGCAGGAACGTGCCAGGGTCGTTCATCACTTTCATTCGCACCGGAATGTGTCCGATGCTCACACCGAAGTTGATGAGAGTTTTCCCTTCCCGCTCGGTGTACCACTCATCAACGTCATCCGTCCCGACTTCCAGCTCCAGCGAGGTCGTGACGCCATCGTGCGCCTGGAACTGGTAATTTCTTGGCTCCTGTCCGTGCTCGTGTAGGTCGATGAATCCCGGCGCAATTACAAGTCCCTTCGCATCGAGGATCTGTTTTCCCGTCAACGCCTTTGTCGAAATAGCACGAATTTTTCCGCCGGTGATGCCCACATTCCGGATCGCGTCGAGCCCCGACTCCGGGTCCATCACCCGGCCGTTCGCGATCACCACGTCGTACTTCTCGCTATCGGCAGCCGATGCGGATTTCACGACATAACTCAACGTAGCCGCCGTCACCACCATCGCGCCAATGACCGCCATCATTCTTGTCAAAGAAGCTCGCAACAGCATCCTGCCCTCCAGCCGGATTGTCCGCGCTAAGTTTCTTTGCGCAGCACCGTGCTGTCAAAGGAAATCTGAATCAGCTTGCGGGCTGAAAAAGAAAACCCCGGATCGCTGGGGGGAGCGACCCGGGGCGGGGGTTACTGCCGAGGGGGGCCGGAGGAAAGTCGATGGGCTCTTCTAGTGCACCTGGTGCACGGCGAGCTGGCAAATCTTCCGCAATTCCTCGTACGTGAAAAACGTTTCTTCCTCATTTCCAGCGCGCTCTCGGTGTCCGAAGCCCGATTCATGCGAGATGCGCGAGAGCTCTTCTTCTGGAATTCCGAGCAACACCGCCGCTCGTCCTTGGGTTACGTATTTCGGCACCGGTGTATCCACGACCGTTCACCTCACGCGGGCAACGTTGGGAGCAGAACCATGGAGTCTTCTTCCACGGCCAGGATCATGGCTTTATAAATGTCCACATCCCAGCCTTCGCCGATCCGCATCCGCACGGTCTCGCCGCCGTCCTTCAGCAGCTTTCCGCGCAAGGGCACTTTGATGTCGCCAAGCGCCAGCTGGAGGACTACCGGCTGGCCAATCCATGTTGCGTAAGCGCTGTCCATGCCCCCTCCGTTCGGAGTTTCGTCCTGCCGTGGCACAGGATCGCGCGCCGTACTCCGCTCGCCAATGGTACACAGAGGGTAGAATCGTAGTAAGAACGTACCATTAGTCGATTAAGCAAAATTTCACACGGGTTCCCATCGCAGTACATCCGTACTGTTTTTTCAGGACGCGGGGTCCATAGCTGCAGGAGAAGAAGGCTGGCACTCTTGGCGCATGTCGCGGTTCGAACACTCTGCACTGAGCGCACGGCCGGGGGTCCCGGCCCTGAGAACAGGCATCAGCCTCGCCCTCGGTGGCGGATTCGCTCGCGGGTTCGCGCACCTCGGCGTCCTGCAAGTCCTCGAACAAAACCAGATTCCCATCGCCGCGATCGCCGGCACCAGCGTCGGCAGCATCCTCGGAGCAGCCTACGCCAGCGGTGCTCCCCTGGCGCGCATCATTGCAACTTGCCGCACGTTGCGCTTCCGCGATATCGCCCGCTGGCGCGTCTCACGCCTGGGCCTCGCTAGCAATCACCGCCTCGGCGACCTTGTCGAGCGCGTCTTCGAGGCTCGCCGATTCGAAGACTTACGCATTCCCATGGCAGTCGTCGCGACAGACCTGGCCACCGGCGAACCGGTGGTCTTTACGCAGGGCAATCTGGTTGACCCCATCCGCGCGAGTTGTGCCTTCCCTGGTCTGTTCGAACCGGTCGAGATTGGTACGCGCTGGCTGGCCGATGGGTGCCTGGTTTCGCCCGTTCCGACACACGCCGCACGGCAGCTCGGCGCGGGTTGCGTACTCGCTATTTCCGTGGGCATTCCGGATGGTCATCGCGGGGCTCCATCGAACATCTTCCAAGTCGTAAGCCGCGCTGTCAGCGCCGCGCAGAAACACCAGCTTGAGGTCTGGGAGCGCCACGCGGATCTCGTTCTCCGCCCAGACGTGCATTCCCTTGCTTGGGATGACTTCGACCGCACCGACGAAGCCATCGAGGCAGGTGTCACGGCAGCACGAAATGCGATCCCGCGCATCGTGAAATTGCTGGAGCGGGCTGCTGCTCCGGCCTTTGATTTGACTGTCAGCCTGGAAGCGGGGGCGCAGGGCCGGCTGCAGCTCGCCGAGGTGCTGCGATGATCCGGCTGGGATGGTGGCTCGCCGCCTTTGCGGCTTATGCCGTTCTCTGGCACGAATGCGGAGAGAATCCCCTTGTTTTCTGCTACCGTATTGGGTGGAACACTTTTACAACCAGGCGTACCCGTGCCCTTGTGCCGGTTCGCGTATCCCTAAGGACTAGCGCCGCGTGTTCGAAACCATCCGTCATTTTCTCCAAACGGTCTATGATGTCGAAGGACTGATCCGCTGGGGCGGCCCGCTTCTCGTTTGCACCATCGTTTTCATTGAAACCGGCTTCTTCGTCGGCTTCTTTCTTCCCGGCGATTCCCTGCTGGTTACCGCCGGCGTTTTCTCCGCCGCCGGCACGATTCCCCTGCGCTGGATTCTTCTTCCCGTGATGCTCTGCGCCATCGCCGGCGATCAAATCGGCTACTGGGTCGGCCGCGCTGCGGGCGCGGCCCTCTATCGCCGCAAGGATTCCTTTTTCTTCCGCCGCAGCCACCTTCTGCGTGCCCATGACTTCTACGAAAAATATGGCGGCAAGACGGTCATTCTCGCGCGTTTCGTCCCCATCATTCGCACCTTTTGCCCGCCCGTGGCGGGCGCCGCGGGCATGTCTTATTCCCGCTATCTGGCTTACGACATCTTCGGCGGAATTTTCTGGGTCGGCAGCATGATCCTCGGCGGTTTCTTCCTCGGCCGCTCGATTCCCAATATTAGCCAGCGGATCCACTACGTTATCGCCGTCGTCATCGTGCTCTCTCTCCTCCCAGCGATCATCAGCATCCTCCGCGCCAGACGCCACTCGCACGTTGGCAGTGCGCCCGGCCAGGTTTCCATTCCGGAGACTGAGGGCAAATAGTCCGTGCCGGGTGCCAAGTTCCGCGCCATCATCTTCGATATCGGCCGCGTGCTTGTTAGTCTGGACGTTTCCTGGGCCGTGGCCGGCTTGGCCGAGTGTACGACTCTTTCGCCCGCTGACATTTGGTCCGCCATCACGAACGATCCTCTCTGGACGGATTGGCAGGAAGGCCGGATTTCGCCCCGCGACTGGCACCTTCACCTCACGAAACGCCTTGGCGGCTCCCTTACGTTTGAGCAATTCACCGCAGTGTGGAATCGCGCCATCGATCCGGCGCCCATCCTCGAAAGCGGCTTATTCGAGAGACTTTCAAAGCGTTATCGCCTGGCGCTGCTCTCGAATACCGACCCCATCCATGTCGCCCATCTCGAATCGACCTACGGGTTCTTCCGCCACTTCCCAAGGCCCGCTCGCATCTACTCTTGCGTGGTCGGCGCGAGTAAACCCAATCCGCTCATCTATCGCGAAGCTCTTCGCGCCTCGAAAGCCCGCGCCGAAGAAGCCGTTTATATCGACGACATCCCCTCTTATGTGCAAGCCGCTAAGCGCTTGGGCATGACAGGAATCACGTTTCAGTCGCCGGAGCAGCTCAAAAGCGATCTACAAGTGCTTGGCATAAACACCCGTTAAAGTGTCCGTTTGGAACTCTCGATTTCTCACCACGGCTGTAGCGCAGGGCGAACGCAGCGAGCCTTGCGGCCTTTTCTTCCGGCGAAAGCGCACCCTGCGGGTAAACTTTGCTAGGACTAGTACCCGCCCTCCGCGCCCGCATTTGTTTATCTCATTTATTTTCTTTGCTATACAGCTAGGGCCAGTGAACCTTCTTTGGTATGATGCATGCATCCTTTACATCACGTTCTCGTTATTCAATTGTTTACCCCACTCGGGGTGAGGAGAAAAGTTCAAAATGTCAGAGGATCACATAATCGAAACGCACAGTGGGTCATCTTGGCAGCTTCCTGCCATCGTCATCCTTGGCTTGGTCGCTCTCGGGGGTCTTGGATTCGGCTGGAACGCCTCGTCCAAGCTCGATAGCACCCAGGAGGCGGTCGATGCTAAAGTAAAAACCGTGCAGCAGTCCGTTCAGCAAGACATGTCTTCGGTGAAAGATCGCATCGCGCAGGATGAGAAAACCAATACCGACTTGCGCGGCGATCTGACGGTCGTCACCAAGAAACTCCGGATTACACAGGGCCAGCTCAAGACCGCGCGCCAAGAGGCCTCCAAGCTCAATGATGAAGCCTCGCAGAAAATAAGCGCACTGGACACCTCCGTTCACACGGAGCTGGCTACCAAGGCAGCCACCGATGACGTAAAGACTGTCGACACCAGGGTGACTAAGGTGAGCACAGACCTAGATGCCACCAGGGAAGACCTGAAGATGGCCAAGAGCGAAATGGGCACGCTCATTGCCCGCAACCATGACGAAATCGACCAGCTCCGCCGTCTCGGCGAGCGCGACTACGTCGAGTTCACCATTGCCGGCAAGAATCAGCCGCAGAAGGTGGGCAATGTCACCGTCGAGCTGAAGGGTGTAAACCAGAAGAAGAACCAGTTCAGCGTGGCCATGACCGTCGAAGACAAGCGCTTCGAAAAGAAGAACCGCGCTCTCAACGAGCCCATTTTCTTCTACACTTCCGGCACGCGTTTGCCGGAGGAGCTCGTCATCAATAAAGTCGGCAAGGACCGGGTCAGCGGTTACGTGAGCATCCCCAAGGCGAATGCACAGCCGCAATCGCCCTCAACTTCCGGTAAATAACAGAACACAAGAAGCCCGGCGTCAGTCGCCGGGCGCAACACCAGGCGGGCAGGACTTCCTGCCCGCCTTCTTTTTTTCTCCTCAGTTGGTCCCAGGTTCAACTACCGCGCGGTTTGGATGCGCCAGAGAGGTACAAACTATTTCGGCGCGGGCTTAGCGGCGAGCACAGTATGGCCGTCTTGCCCGCGTTGTTTCTGCCTACGAGGATTTGAATGCCTGGGCGGAGTGGAACGAAACGCTTCGTAAAACATACGTAGTCAGTGAATTCCACGCCGAGTAGTTGCATGATGCGTTTTTAACACATCTGAAGGTAACCAAGAAATGGGAATACACGGATGGCGGGTGCCTGACCCTTAGCGGTCCCCCGCAAATCAATCTAGAAAATCGTTCATGAGACCTTTCTCGCTCAACTGGACCTTGTAGATTTTCGTAACTTCGATCTGTATCTCAATTTCCGGTCTACCGGAGTGCGGCCGCTCGGTCTCACGGATACCCCGGACCCGAAGCTGCCCGCGACTCGGAGACTCAGAGAGGTTTGACTCTGCCTCTTTTCGAGCACCGCCGAAAACTGAATCCCGAAAAAAACCAATTACACGCTGCCTCATCTGACTCTGGTTAAACGCTTCCGTAAGCACAGGAAAAAACGTACTCTTTAGTGTGGATCTACAGCGTCAGAGGAGAAACAGATTCCGGCAATACCGTTATCCTACGGGATCTTTCTGATGCGTCGCCTTTACACCCGTCAGAATCCCAACGCGCAAGGCGGGCGCAGGGGGCAGTTGGCTACGTTTCCTCTGGCGCAGCCAGACTATTCACGACTTTGCGAACGCCCTCAACGGATTGAGCGGTCTTTTCCGCCAACAGTTTTTCCGCACGGGACTGAACTGTGCCGGTCAGGGTAACGACGCCGTTAACGGCGTGGATTTGCACGGTCTTCAGAGGAATTGCCTTTGTGGAGTAGAGTTCAAACTCCACGCGCCGCGCAAGCCTATCGTCAGCACTCTCCGGCACCGCCTGGGCATCGGCGACGCTCAGATTATCCGTGAGGCCCTGGACGCCCGGAACCTGCCAGGCGATTTGGTCCGCGGTGTATTTCTGAGTGACTGTCTGGACCGTTCCGTTGAGAGCCACCGTTCGGTTTTTTACTTCCGCGGCGATGTGTTTTTCCGCCAAATCGGCATTTTTCGAAAGTGCATCGGTGACTAGAGTCTTGATTTCCAGATCCGCCACCCGCTCACCGAGGTGCTCCCTATCAGGATTGCGCTCCGTTGAAGCGTTGACACTCAGATTGTTGTGCACTTGTTTGACGCTCGACGTATCCTGAGCGATCGCACCGGCGACGGCCTTGACTTGTTCCGAAGGCACCTGACCCTCCAAGGTAACTTCGCCCTGGATTGTTTCCACTTTGATGTCGAAGGGAGATACGTGTTTCGACAGGAGCAGGGCCGTGCGTACCCTGGATGTTGTAGCCGCGTCTTGCGTTGATTCCTTAATGGAAGAAAATGCGTTCCGAACAGACGAATTTCGAGTAGAGATAAAGTAGACTGCCCCCACGACAAGCACCAGAAGAGCGAGTACGAGAATCGTCTTGCCGGAACCGCCTTCACCGTTTCTAGAAGATTTCAACTCTTCCTCCTCGAGCACTTCTTTGGCCGCGTCCTGTCCTGACTCTGGGAACTACTAGCCTATAAGCGGAAATTTCCGATTTCAACTCTATCTCTGCGCGAAACCATACGCCCGCCGCCCTCTGGTGTCAAGTTCGGATCACCGTGGCTGTTGTAGCAACATGAATTTGTCACCCTAACGGCAACATAAAAATGTCACCCCCCTGAGGCGTTGGTGTGTTCGAGGCGAGTGTCGCCATAGTAGACCGAGACCCGTCCATCGAGATCTTGATAGAGCTGGATTTTTGCGCCAGCGAAACTGAAGCGCCGGTTCTGGGGCGGGATCTGGAAGCGGCGGCCCTCCCACTGCACGACGTTGTCGTTGCTGACGATGCCGGGTGCCCCATCCTTCGCCACGCGAAGGGTGGGAATTTCCTCGTATTGCACCCAACTACTTTTCCACAGATCATTCGAACGGTACCATTAAAGTAATTGACACGCGGGGTACTTTCTGCTATCCTTTCCCGTGTTTGCCACTCAGCAATCCCGACATTTTCCACCTGCGCTTTTTCCATTTCTGTCTTCTTCACATTCAAGTCTTTTCTTTTCAAAGGATTGCGCACTCTTTTCCGCAACGGCCGCCTCACAACTCTTGACTTATCAATCACTTCCGCACTCTTTTCATCGCAACGGGGGTGTACCCCCCCTCTCGCTATCTTCATCGATTGCCTCTTCTCCAATCTCCTCTATTTCCCGTCGTCCATCCTATTTCTCTTCAACCGCTTACAAAATGCTCCTCCCGCAACTCCTTTGCTTTGACAACCATTCATTTTCATGGGGGATGTATACCCCCCATTTCTATTTTCTTCCACGCCCCCTTGATACGATCCCTTCTATTTTCCACTCTCGCGCTGCGCGAGAGCGCACGAAATGCGCATTCTTGCGCACTAACTCCTTTATTTGCCACTCTCACGCAAAAACAGGGGGGAGGGGGCCGTCGTCTCCCAGCCGAATTCAGGCTAAGATGAACCTCCACACTTCTACGGAGACCTTGTTTGCGCCAAACATCGGCGATTGTTTATTGTGCGATCGATACCTTGATCCCGCTTCGGGGCAGCCGCGCCGCGACCGGCCTGCCCGCCGTGGCGAGCGCGCGAGTCCCGAGTCCGATCGGGACGGGGTTCGACGATTTTTGCATCGCGCTGGACCAGGCCAATGTGCCGTGCATATGGCTGACCAGCCGCACCCGCGCCCAGATCGACGATCCGCTCCGAAAACTTGGCCATACGCATCCCTTCATCGGGGAAGGCGGGAGCGCCGTTTACATTCCCGAAGACTATTTCCATCTGCGCGGCGAGAAGAGCGAGCGCCGCGGCCGCTTCCTGTGCATTCCGGTTGCGCAATCCCAGCCCGCGGCGGCGGAGGCTTTGGAAAGTTTGTCCGCGGAGACCGGCGTGCCCGTCGTTACGCTGCGCTCGCTCTCGCCGCGGGAACTGGCGCAAAACGCCGGTCTGCCGCAACGCGAAGCCGAACTCGCACGCCAGCGCGATTTCGATGAGTTGTTTTTCTTCGCCGGCGCGTCGGACAGTGACATCGACCGCTTCCTCCGAGAAGCCCGGCAGCGCAAATTGCAGCTCCGTCCGCAAGGCGTTCTTTGGTCCTTAGCAGTAGGAGCAAGCGTCCCCCGGTGTGTGCGCGAACTCGCGAAACTTTTCGATCGTGCCTTGCATACCCACGCCAAAAGCATCGGCATCGCTCCCCTGGATCAAGCTGACGAGCTGTTCCCTGCTTGCGACCGTAACCTTCTCCTCATCGCGCAGTCACGGGAAGAAGCCCTTGTTCTGCCACCTGGCAGCCCCCGTACAAAACGGATCCACCTTCACGCGCCCGATGCATGGGAACAGGTCTTGGCGCAAATCACGGCGAAGAATTAATCAGCGGTGGAACAAACTTCCGCAATGGCGAGGCGATTTGCACACAATAGCAGCCGACACTTGGAAAAGAACGCGGCGATACCCGTTCAAGCCGTTTGTTTTCCAGAAATTACATGCCGCATGTGGATAACGACAGGTGGCCCTCTGATTGCGAGACATATGCTAAGCAGTCCGCATCGTAGGATGACACTGCCCTCTCGGGTTAGCGTGAACCAGGATGCTTAGAAGCGCGCCGGGTACTAGGAGATTGATAACCATGTCTTGGCTCTTCCGCACCCTTCGCGTTCCGGCCACCGAATCACATATGGGTTTCGTGCTCGCTATGTGCGCTTTCGCCATGGGCCTAATGTCCCTTGCGATCGTTTGGCAAGCGCAAGTGATTGCTCACCAGCGCGACGTCATTAAGTGGCTGGAAACTTTGAAGTTCGCCAGCTAGAGGGCCGCCGTTGTGATTTAATAGGGGCACAGGGGAATTCACTCTGTGGAGAGAAATACCGTGAACCGCACTTTAGGTGTTCTAGTTCTCGCAGTTTCGCCTGCGCTTATTTGCGCTGCGCAGCAGCCCGCTCCGGCGACTCAGGCCGCTCCGCAGACTTCCACCGCTCCAGCTCAGCCCCTAGCATCCAGCCCAGGGTCATCGCACGCCCGCCATCATCGCAGGAACCGTAGCAGCAGTGGCAAACATCGTCGCCACCGCCGCACGACACCCACGACACACTAGTCTGAAAAGAAAAGGGGAAGCCTGGCGGCTTCCCCTTTTCTAATTTGCTGTGTCGTCACCGAAGCGACGCAAACTTCACGCGCGTTTCGCGAGCGACGCGCACCGCGAGTGCGGTGTGATCAGCTTTTGTTGCGCTCTAAGCCCGGTGGAGTCATGTCCCCTCCGGAGCTCCTGGAGCTCACGCCCTGCTTGTACTCCTGCAAATTGCGGATTGCAAGCAAAGAGTTATAGAACATAAGAAATTCACAGTTTGCGGATTCACTTCTCGCAGTGAATCGATTACTTGATGAAGAGCGTCTCGCGAAGCTGGTCCCGGCTGACAAACGACTTCATGGTGCGGAAACGGTTGAAGAGATCCTGGATTTCGCGGTTCTGGAAAATCTTCTGCGACGAACACAGGGGAGGCGTCGAAATTACCTGCAGAGTATTCGAATCCGCCACGCGATAGCGCTGGAATCCTTCCGGCTTCTTGCTATGGAACATGGCGAAGACCACTCCGCCGGGCCTCAGAAGATCGGTCAGGCAGGTTACGATCTGTTTGCCGAGCGCGGGCTCGAGGTAGTCCAAGAGATCCCACAACAACACAGCATCGAAGGATAAGGGGGAATACTGCAAATTTGACTCGAGGAATCGCGCCGCGCGTCCGTGCGGCGTCATGTCCAGGGAGTCGTGGATCCTTCCCGCCTCTTGCAGTCGCACTTCTTCTTCGGCTAGAAAGCCCTTCCAAGCGCGGAGGATGTCTTCCGAAGAAACGCGGAAACCCCGTTCGATGAAGAAGCTCAGTGTCGTCTGCCACGCCGGGCCAAGATCAAGCAGCGTGCCTCGCCCCAGGCCGTCCAGATTCCACAAAAACTCTTTTAATCCATTCGAAACACGAGTGGTTGCAAGCATTTCCGGGACCCGGGTTGTTCCGGCGGCGAGAGGGGGCGCACCCGGAGTTCGGGCGCGGCTGTTCGCCTGGATGGGACGTGTAACTGCCCTTGAGTTCGAGCCGATACCAATGCCAAGTTTGCTCAAGAATCCCATCGATTAGTCCGCCGCAGTTCCGGAACTTAACTTGACAGAGTCAATCGGCTTGCTTCCCGCGCCAGCCGACGCCGCACGTGCTTCCGCAGGCGTCGCTTCTATTTTTCCTGCTTCGACTTTTCCGCGCAGCGTTCCGCCTTCCTCGATTGCCAAGCGTTCTGTCTGGACCTCACCCGTGACATGACCGGTGCTCCAAAGCTGAACTTTTTCACGCCCGATGACTTTTCCTTCGATGCGCCCACGGACGATCACTTCGCGCGCATTGATGTCGGCTTTTACGCTTCCGTTCGGACCGACGGTCAGGCTCGCGTTTCCAATCTCCAACTTGCCTTCAACGTGTCCGTCAATGAAAAGGTCTTCACTTCCGTGAACCTCGCCCTTGATCCTAATTCCCTGGCTGATGCACGCAACTACACGCGGCGAAACTGGAAGTGCAGGAGAATTTTCACGGAGAGCAACAACCGCGCCGGCAGATGACGGGGCCGCAGAATTCACAGCGGCAGTGGAAATCTCGGGAACTCCTTGAGATTTCAGGTCTTCTTTTTTCCACATCGAACACCTCGACATCGAAAATCGGATTTTCGAAGCCGCCTATCGCAGGACTGGTTGGGAGCCGCGACTCAGAAGGGTGAACATAGTACACGACTTAGCGGCTGTAAAGAAGAATGGGAGGTAGCAAATCTTGGGTGTTTCGTTAAGTGCTATACCATTTGTAGTGGAATTAGTCCCATGAGTTCCACAATGGATTGCGATATCCCAGATGCCCTGCCGTGGCCCATCAATTCCCATATTGCAACCACAAGCCCTGCTATTTCCTTGGTTAACTGTTTGATTGATTTACGATGTTGCCACCAGTTTTTGGGGTCGAAATCCCCGTCGTGCGCACTGGCCACACGCACCTTGACCGTCGAGGGGAAAACGCGGTCAAAAATGTAGCGCGCGCGCCGTGTGTGATAATTGGACGTGACAACGATTACGCTCCGCCACTTTTTTCGAGTACCAAGCTGCGCCAAGGCTTGCGCTTCTTCTCTTGTGTTATCCGCGTCATGCGCAAATGCCTCGATCTTGTCTTTTGGTACGCCCCGTTCACTCAAATCGCGCACCATCAATTCTGCGATCCCGGCAAACGGCCGCAATCGCCGTCCGCTCGCCACCACTACAGGCGCCATCCCGCGCCGGTAGAGTTCCGCCGCACGCGTCGCCCGGTCGGCATAGAAATTGTCGTCGCTCAACATGATAATTGCGTCGGAACG
The DNA here is from genome assembly GCA_035544995.1 of Candidatus Acidiferrum sp. Classification (GTDB taxonomy): domain Bacteria; phylum Acidobacteriota; class Terriglobia; order Acidiferrales; family UBA7541; genus Acidiferrum. The sequence goes on along the minus strand of DASZZI010000030.1, from coordinate 41,048 downwards.
CTCGAGTGGGTCTTCCACTATCCAGTTCTCTCCCACAAATCGCAGGATGGGGCCCCGGGCAAGATACAACACGCCGCAAAGAAGAATGAGCAGAAGCACTACGATCAGCGTGACGACGATGCCACCGCGCTGCTTCCGTCGAGAAGATGTTGAGGGCATCTCCCTCATGCGTTTGGATCCAAGGAGCGCAGATAGGCGGCCGCGTCCTCCGGCAGAACGGCGTTAAAGTAGACTTCTTTGATGCTGTAAGACTTACTCCGCGTCTCGACAATGGGCAAGATTTCGATGTGCCAGTGAAAATCATCCGCCAGGGTCTTCCAATACCCTCCGAGTTCGCCCTTCTTGCTCCGCGTGTTCGGCGCGGTGTGTACGACCAGGTGAAATGCGGGTGAAAATTTTTCCAGCCGCCGCAGTACCCGGCCGAGCAACGCCGCAAGCTGCCGCCGATTCGACCCGGGCCGGGGCTGTTCAAAAATGTGGTTGTGGCGCCGGTGCAGCAGCCAGGTTTCATACGGCACGCGAGACGCATAAGGGCAGAGAGCATAATAATCGCCTTGTACGTCCACGACGCGCTTCCCTAGCTTCTCTTCCTGTCGCACGATGTCGCAAAAAACGCAGCGCTCTCTTTCTCTGTACCACTCGCTTGCCGCGTGCAATTCATATTTAACCCGTCGTGGCACAAAAATTGTCGCGGTTACTTCCGAGTGTGCGTGCGCCCACTCTTCCCCGGCCAACGTGCCCTGATTCTTGAACACGGCGACGTATTTGAAGCGCGTATCCTTCTTCAAATCCGCAATGCGCGAGGCCCACGCCCAGAGCACTCGTTCGATCTCTTCATCGCTCAATTGCGACAACTTCTTTTCGTGCTGGGGCGTTTCCACCACGACTTCATGCGCGCCGACGGGCCCCATCTTGTCGTACATTCCTTCGGCCAACCGGCCCGCCTCTCCCTCGATGCGGTACAGTGGCTCGGGATGTGGCACAACGCGAACCTGCCAGGGCCCTTGCGCCGGCCAAGTCAAGATCGCCGGTTGCTTTTCCAGCATGGCCGGCTCGAATGGGCAATCAGCGGCGGAATCGCCAGACACTTCCCGGTGCCCCAGAACTACCCAACTCTGTGTGATGGGATCTCTTCGAAGTTCCATGCGGGGGTCTTCAACAGGTCCTGTACGCCGGTGTGGACCCCTGTCCAAACAGGTGCAAGCGCCGACTAGCAGCGACCCTCTGCAAAAAAATAATTGGAGAGAATGGAGGCAAGTGCATTTCCATGCGCGTAGTTTGTTTCCCGCCTCCCGAATTGTCAAGCGATGGGGAATGTTGGTGGTGGGTGTGTTTGGGCCAGCGCGGAAGGGGTAGCTGTCGCCCAGATCCCCGTTTGTGGACAGCGAGGGCCACATGTCCGGTAATCCGACTTATCAGGCACTGAACGGCAACCGACGTCTTCGCCAATTGAAGTGCTGCCATCATCAAGGTGCGGATCGGGCTCCGTTGTTCCCATGCACTCTCGTTTGACCAACTGACGGAGTTGCGGGATTTATTGCGCCAAGCGATCGACGGAGGGCAGAAGCTGCGGCCTGACCTTTGGCACCCTCTTCGCAGTCGGGTCTGACATCCTTCTATGAAAGTTACTGAAATCGAGCTACAACTGCGCCGGGTCTGGAATGACGTGTTGACAACGCACGGCCCACTAGATTCCCACGATTGGTACGTGGTCGAAATCTCAAAGGTGCTGCAGGTATTCGGGCACACATCTGTCTCTCACAACGCCGTCGTCTCGTTCCTAGAAAAGCCAATGGGTCGTGAACGGGCAGATAAAGTCATCATCCCTGTGGTTGACCTTCCGCAAAACGATTCTCTGGCCTGAGCAATCGCCAGCCGAACCGTCCCCATCCGTCCGCGCAACCTTGCCGAAACGTTCCCCCTTGCTTACCGAGGGGAGCTTGTGTATCATACTCTCGGTAACCGAGGAGAGCCCATGAGCAAACCAAACGATCTCGTTCAAGGCACCCTCGATCTGCTCCTCTTGAAAATCCTCGCGCTGGAGCCCTTGCACGGGTGGGCCATCAGTCTCCGCCTGAAATCCATCTCCGGAGACGTGCTGCAGGTCAGCGACGGCTCCCTCTACCCCGCTTTACACAAGCTCGAACAAGAAGGCTGGATCACCGCCGAATGGAAGCCCAGCGAAAACAACCGCCGCGCAAAGTTTTACTCGCTCACCAGACTCGGGCGCCAGCATCTGGAAAAAGAGGCCGCCAACTGGAGCCGCCTCTCCGCCGCCATCTCCCATGTCGTCAGACTCGAGGAGGCCTGAGCGCAACGCGCGCCTAAGGAGATCCTATGCGCCCACAACATTGGCTGTACACCATCCCGCTTCGCCTGCGCTCCCTCTTTCGCCGCCGCCGAGTCGAGCAGGAGCTGAACGAAGAGCTCCAGTTTCACCTGGAGCAAAAAATCGAGGAAGGCATCGCCAAAGGGCTTTCCCCAAAAGAGGCGCGCTACGCGGCGATGCGCGCGATGGACGGACTGGAACAACGGAAAGAGGAGATGAGAGACATGCGACGCATTCATTGGTTGACGGATTTCCTCGACGACGCGCACTACGCGATCCGGAGCCTGCGCCGCACGTCCGGACTTACCGCGTTCGTGGTGATCACGCTCGCGCTGGGCATCGGGATGACCTCGGGGACTTTCAGTATGGTCGATGCGCTGATTTTTAGGCCTTACCCCGTGCCGCATCCGAGCGGCGTGGTCACCCTGGTGAGCACTACACCCGATAGTAGCTTCGACGATTTCTCCTATCGCGAATACCTGGACATTCGCGGCAAAACGAAGAGCTGCGACGGCGTGATCGCCAACGCAAGTATGGAGGCTGTCGGCTTCAGCGCCGAACCTGGAGCCACGCCGCGGGTCAGGGGCGGAATGATGGTTTCCGGTAACTACTTCCACGTGCTCGGCGTGGAGCCGCGGCTGGGGCGCGGTTTTCGGGAGGATGAAGATCAGGTACCCGGTCGCGATGCCGTGGTGGTGCTCGGGCCGGACTTCTGGAAGCACGAATTCGCGAGCGACCCTTCCGTCCTCGGCAGGACTATTCGCCTGAACGGCACGGACTTCACCGTGATTGGCGTCGCACCGGAATCTTTCCCAGGGATGTTGATATTCGGACATCCCGACTTCTACATGCCCCTCGCGATGGCGCGGGTGTTTTCGACCAACCGCCAGAAGAATTTTTTCGAGGACCGCGACGATCGCGAGTTGAACGTCAGGGCGCGCTTGAAACCGGGCACGACGCTGCAGCAGGCGCAGAATGAACTGGCCGTGCTCGCGAAAACCTTCGAACGCGAGTATCCGAAGGTCAATCGCAGCCGCGGCGCGGCGGTACACACCCAGTTTGAAATGCGGACGCAAAATGATGACGTTAATTGGAAATTCGGCGTGATCTTTGTGATCCTTGCGCTGGCGGTCCTGCTGGTGGCTTGCACCAACGTTGCGGGACTTCTTCTGAGCCGTGCCCGCGCGCGAACGCGCGAAATCGCCGTACGGTTGGCGATTGGCGCCGGTCGTTTCCGGCTGATCCGGATGCTGTTGACGGAAAGCCTGATTCTGGCGTCCTTGGGTGGATTGGCCGGGATCGTCATCGGGTACGGCGTCGTACAGTGGTTCCACACTAAGCAAAGCATAATATTTCAGACCGAGTTGCCGGTCTCGATACCGTTCCGGATGGACACGCGCGTGCTTCTGGCAAGCCTCGCGTTGTCCGCCTTGAGCGCGCTCCTTTGCGGGCTGGCGCCGGCGCTGCAGAGCACGCGCGCGGACCTGGTGAACGGACTCAAGTCGGCCGACGTGGATGTGCCCGGACGCAAGCGCCTGTGGGGCCGGAATGTGCTGGTAGTGGCGCAGGTTTCCACGTCCCTGATGCTGCTGACGGCGTCTTTCCTGATGGTCCGGGGTTTTCAGCATAGCTTGCTGGATGGAACCGGTTTCGCGAAAGACCATCTGCTGATGACCAGCTTCGATCCGCGTCTGGTGCAGTACAACGCAGCACAGACGAAGCAGTTCTACAAGCTGCTGGCCGAACGTGTGCGGGAAGCGCCCGGAGTTCAGAGCGAGGCTCTCACGCAAAACGTTCCGTTTGGACAGGACGACTTTGACGGCGTGGCCTTCGTGCCAGACGGATTTCAGATGCCGCGCGATCGCGAGAATTTTAGTTCGACGATGGATACGGTTGATGAAGGATACTTCGAGACGATGGGGATTCCGATTTTGCGCGGCCGCGGCTTCCTGGCGTCCGATACCGCGGACGCCCCGCGTGTCGCTGTCGTGAATCAGCAGTTCGCGAAACACTATTGGCCGGGCGCCGATGCGGTGGGCAAACACATCCGGCTCGATAGCCGCACCGGCTCGCCGGTTGAGATTGTAGGCGTCGCGCAGACCATCAAGTATCAAGGGGGCACCGAAAAGCCGATGGATTTCGTGTATATGCCGCTGGCCCAGCATCCTATCGCGCGAATGGTCTTGATGTTGCGGTCGAGCGGCGATCCGCTGCAATTGGTTCAATCGGTGAAGGACGTTGTCCGGACCCTCGATCCGAACCTGCCGATGTTGCAGACGAGGTCTTACGAGGATTTATACTTGAACCAGGCCATAAAAGGGCCACGGATTGCGATGGACCTGGTGGGTAGCATGGGCGCGGTGGGCCTCCTGCTGGCCATCGCCGGTTTGTATGGACTGGTGGCGTACAACGTGAGCCGCAGAACACGCGAGATCGGCATTCGCATGGCCCTTGGCGCGGCAAGCTCGGACGTGCTGCGCCTAGTGATGGGCAAGGGCCTCGTGCTGGTCGGGATTGGAACGGTGATCGGGCTGGTGATGGGTTTCGCCGTCGAGCAGCTCATGAATTCCATGCTGTTCAATGCCGGCGGCGTAGACATTGTGGCTTATGTCATCGTCGTACCGTCGCTGTTTCTGGTGACCATGCTGGCGGCCTACGTGCCCGCGCGAAGAGCATCCCGGATAGCGCCGACACAGGCGTTGCGATACGAGTAGTGCAGTTAGTTCGTGAACGCCAGATCCGCTACGCACGCTTGCCGAAAGCACACCGACAACTTGCAATTCAGCCAAGTGCATGATTAACGCGCTTACCGGACAAGTGAAATCTCCCCCAACGCCTCGGAAGTCCCGTTCTGGGAGACGATTGTTTCACCTCAAATTAACCCAATACTGGAATGTTACTTCCTGCTTTTCTATTTCGACTATTCCGCGCTTCTCTTCCATCCCTGAAAACTTGCTCCTAGTCCTTATCTTCTTTCCACGATGTGGGATATGCGCCTTCTCAGCAGTCTCTGTGTAAAATCTTTCTTGCGTGAGCGTGCTATTCTCTCGTTCAGGATGAACAACGACATCGAATTCATGCAGCATGCCCTTGAAGAAGCCCGCGCCGCGGCTGCCGCCGGCGAGGTTCCCGTCGGCGCACTCCTTGTGCACGACGGCAATATCCTAGCGCGTTCCGGTAACCGCACCATCCGCGACTGCGATCCCACAGCCCACGCCGAAATCGTCGTAATGCGTAAAGCCGCCCGCACTCTGACCAACTACCGTCTTGCGGACACAACGCTTTACGTCACCATCGAGCCCTGCAGCATGTGCGCCGGCGCCATGATCCAAGCCCGCATTCCGCGACTCGTCTACGGCGCCGACGACCCCAAAGGTGGCGCCGTCCGTTCGTATTTCGAAATTCTTTTCCACGAGCGTCTCAACCATCAGGTCGAGATAACGTCCGGCGTGCTCGCTGACGATTGCGCCGCTGTAATCCAATCCTTCTTCGCGGATCGCCGATAGCGGCACCGGCCTAAGCCTGTGCTCCTGGTCCTGGGCAATGCCACCAGCGCTGTGTCACGACATTGCTGAGAGGCAGGTATTTGCTTAGGGGCCTGCTGGAATCTTCTTTTTTCTCGCGTATGGGTTTTGCGCTAGATTGCTGAAAATCGAAGCGGTCTGCTACGATGGAAGAAATAACCGCCGCGGAGAGGTGACTGAGCGGTTGAAAGTACTCGCCTCGAAAGCGAGCGTACGGGGAACCGTACCGTGGGTTCGAATCCCACCCTCTCCGCCAGAAACCTGATGTGGAAATTTCGTGGCGCTGACTGCAGGGGAAATCGGCAGGACCCTGAAGTAAAGGAACCAAAGCTTTGGCTAGGAACCGTTTTTTCAGAGACCCTCTCCGCCAGAACCTTGCCCTCTTGAATGCCACATGATCCTGCGCACCGTTGAGCAAGTCCGAAGGGTATTTCGAATCATCGCCGGGTTTACGCTGCTACTGGTGGGCGGAGTGATGCTGGTGACGCCCGGACCGGGATGGCTGGTGATCTTTCTCGGGCTGGGACTGCTGGCGGCAGAATTCGTTTGGGCGGAGCGGTTGATGAAGCGGATTAAGCGCCAAGGCGGGCGGGTGATGGATGCTGTGTGGCCTCCAGGAAGAAATACACCCGATAAGGGCGCAGAGGAATCCAACAAGACAACAGAAGAGAGATGAGAGGAGAACGCGGGAGCGGGTAGAGGCGGTCACTTCTGGAGAAGGTGGAGTTCAGGCCAGCAGGTGGCGCAGGGTGCAACAAGCGTACACGCTTATTTGGTACACGCGAGACTGGATTTGCGCCGGTAAGGTAAGACGGAAGAGCTAATCGCAGAGGCGCCCCGACCGGGCCGGGGAGAACGCCGTGCGCAGAGACGAGGAAACATGGTGGCGGGAGAATGGCAGGGAAAGTGGGCGCTCGTGACCGGAGCGAGCGCGGGGATCGGGCGAGCACTGGCAGAAGAGCTAGCCGCAGGCGGGACAAATCTGGTACTGACGGCGCGGCGGAAAGAGCGATTGGAAGAGCTGGCACAGCGGCTGGCGGAGAAGCAGAAGATTCGAACGGAAGTGTTCATGGCGGACCTGGCGGAGGCCAGCGCACCAGAAAAGATTTTTGCATTTACGAAAGCCAAGGGAATTGAAGTCGAGCTGTTGATCAACAACGCTGGATTTGGAGGATATGGCGAGTTTCACTCGGCGGAGATTCAGCGGCTGCTGGACATGGTCCAGGTAAATTGCAGCGCAGTGGTGCATCTGACTCGGCTGTATCTGCCGGGAATGGTGGAGCGGCGGCGGGGTGGTGTGCTGATTTTAGCGTCGACGGCGTCGTTTCAAAGCGTGCCGTATCTTTCGACGTATGCGGCGACGAAGGCGTTCGACCTGCTCTTTGCAGAGGGACTGGCGGAAGAGATGAAGCCGTACGGAATACGAGTGTGCGCCCTGTGTCCGGGGTCGACGGTTTCGGAATTTCACGAGGTCGCGGGGCAGACGCACCTCACTTCGGCGATGAAGAATCAGGAAACGGCGGAGAAAGTGGCGCGGACAGGATTGCGCGCGCTGGCGGCAGGAAAAAGTTACGTGATTTCTGGAACGGGGAATTATCTGGGCACACATGCGCAGCGGCTAGTGCCGCGGCGGATGGTGTCGCGGATCGTCACGGGCATGTTCCGGCCTGGGAAGACGCGCTGAAGCGGAACGAATCAAATCCACCGGCAAACCACACACCGCCGCTCGTGGCGACACGTACCTAACCTCGCTCACGTCCAACCTATTGTGAAGACAACGCTTAGCATCGCCAAGGGCGCCATATTCGGGCGCGCTGGGAACTTTTTGGGCGACCGCCGGGAAGTAGTAACGGAAGCCGAACAGAACGTCGCACTGGGAGAGATGCGGATCCAAAGGCAAGAGAGAGACGACGTCTTGCTGCGGCGCGCCGCGAAGGGCGACGAAGAGGCGTTCACGTTTTTGTACCGGCGGCACCAGGCGGCGTTGCACCGGTTCGCCCTGCGGATGAACGGCAGCGCGTGGGCGGCGGAAGAGATCGTGCAGGACGTGTTCATGACGCTCATGCGCGAGCCAAAAAAATTCGACGCGACGCGCGGTACTCTCGGAGCGTATCTGTTTGGGATTGCTAGGAACCGGGTGATGAAGTATGGGGAGCGTGCACCGCGCGAGGTTTCTCTGGAAGAGAAGCACGAGGACGGCTCGGGCCGCGGGATGGTATTGCAGGATGCATTCACACCAGCGACATGGACGGAGCAGAAAGAACGGCTGGAGCAGGTGAGAGCGGCGGTGCTGGAGTTGCCGGCAGAGTTTCGCGAGACGGTGGTGCTTTGCGAGCTGGAAGAACTGAGTTACGAGGAAGCGGCGCAGTTGATCGGGTGCCCGGTGGGAACGATCCGATCGCGGTTGCACCGAGGACGGGCGCTGCTGCTGGCGAAGCTGGAGATGTTGCGGGATGTTCCTCGGCGAGCGAATGCGGCACGATGAGCGGGAGAAGTACGTGATGAATTGCGAAGAATTTGAAGCGATTGGGTTGGACATCGAGCGAGATTCCACCGGAAGCGCCGCGGAGCAGGCTGCGGCGCGGGAACATGCAAGCACATGTTCGCGATGTGCGGCGCTGCAGGATTCGTGGATTGCAGCGAAGTTAGAGTTGAGCGCACTGGGCGAAGCTACCCGCGCCGCACAGACGCCCAAACGCGTGGAGATGCGGCTGCGCCAGGAGTTCCGGACACGGCACCGGAGCGTGCCGGCGCGTCGAGCGGCGGTGATCGCAGCTTGGGCGTTAGCGACGGCGGCAGTACTGGTTGGAGCAGTGAGCTGGAGGAATTGGCAGAGGACACACGACGAAGATGCCGTCAGGCACGAGATGGCTGTGCCGAGCACGGCGACGGAGGTAGCAATCGGCAGCGGTCAAGTAGGTTCGGGAGTGGAAAGAGCGAGCAGTGCGGCATCCGGGCAAAATCACGCACAGGACAATCTTTCTGCCACATTAACGAGTGCAGACGATGGGGGAGAGTTTACTCTGCTGCCCGGGAGCGTCCCCGCTGACACCGAGGATGCAGCCATATGGCGCGTGCAGATGCAGCGCGCTGCGCTCAGCGCGCTGGGATTTCCAGTAAACGAGGATCGCGCGGGCGAGTGGATTCAAGTGGATTTGCTGGTCGGAAATGACGGATTGCCGCAAGGGGTGCGGCTAGCGCGATAAGGAACACGGATTGATTTTGCGGCAGTGAGAAGCTGACGGCGGTTTGGGAGAGAAGAGGAGAAGGAACGATGAATCGCAGACTATGGATAAGTTTGGCCCTGAGCGGGATGCTTTTGTTGGTTGTTGCAGCGCGAGCGCAGGATGTAACGCCTCTACCTCCTCCGCCCCCTTTTGGCGAACCCATGGAGCTTCTGGGCTTTGAGGGCGGACATGCCGGGCACAACGTCAAGGGTGCACCGTATTCGGCAACGGCAGCGTCGGAAACGACACAGACGCTGGCGCTGGCGGACGGTACGACGACGACGATTCGCCGGACCACGCAGAGCGCACTGTATCGCGACAGCCAGGGGCGAACAAGAAGAGAAGTGACGCTATCTGGATTTGGGCCGCTGGCGGCGTCAGGAAAGACGCACACACTAGTGACGATTGCCGATCCGGTGGCGGGCGCACATTACCTGGTGGATGACGAACACAAAGTGGTGCGCAAGATGAGCTTGCGGACGCACGGCGGAAATGCGAGCGGAGCGATGGCTGCGGGAGTTTTCCCTGACAAGATGAAGGCGCGGATGCAGGAGGAAGAGGCTTCGGGCGCATTGAAAAAGGAATCGCTGGGAACGCAGACGATCAATGGCGTGAGCGCCGAAGGAACGCGGGTTACGCGGACGATCTGGGCGGGAGAGATCGGAAATGACAAGCCGATCCAGGTGATCTCCGAGCGGTGGTATTCGCCGGAACTGCAGATCGTGGTGAAGAGCACGAGGAGCGATCCGCGCTTCGGGACGACGACCTACACGGTCACGAATATTCAAAAAACGGAGCCGGGTGCTTCCCTGTTCACTATTCCGGCGGGCTATGCGGTGAAAGAAGGCGGAGCAGGGCCGAACGTGATGTACCGGCACGGATTCGGCAAAGAGGCACCGCCACCTCCGCCACCGGCACCGAACGACTGAACTCGAATCACAACGATCTTCTCTCCTGAAGACGGCACGCCCTTTCCGCGGCAACCCCATCGCCGCGGGAGGGGCGTCACCGTTTTGGGCGGTAAACGCCGCTATAGTGAGATTTGAGATGCGTGCGCCCCGCCCACGTGCGCCTTCCGCAGAGAGCTGTGTTAGTGTACTTTCCCAAAAGATGCGAGGGGCGCAAGATGCCAAAACCGAGAGTGTTAGCGACACGGCCGCTATTTCCGGCCGCGCAGCAGATCCTGAGCGCGGGTTGCGAAATGGAGTATTGGACGCAGCCCGAGCGAATCTCAAAGGAAGAATTATTCCGCCGCATTAAAGACAAAGAGGGTTTGGTCTGTTTGCTGACCGACCAGGTGAACGAAGCGTTGCTACAGGTTGCGCCAAAACTGCGGATTGTGGCGAACGTGGCCGTGGGATTCGACAACATCGATGTCCCTGCGTGCACGAAGCGGGGCGTGGTGGCGACGAACACTCCGGGAGTGCTGGATGAAACCACGGCGGATTTTGCGTGGACGCTGCTGATGGCGGTGGCCCGGAGGCTGGGGGAAGGGGAAGCACTGGCGCGGTCGGGAAATTGGAAAGGCTGGGATTTGGACCAGCTTGTTGGGACAGATGTCTATGGAAAGACCTTGGGGGTCGTAGGATTTGGGAGAATCGGGCGCGCAGTCGCGCGGCGGTCAGCGGGCTTTCAGATGAAAGTGATTTACACCGATGCGGTACGCGCGCCGGGAGAAGTGGAGAGAGAGCTGAAGGCGGAGTATCGTGACTTCAACGCGCTATTGGCGGAGGCGGACTTCGTTAGCGTGCACGTGCCACTCCTGGCGGAAACACGTGGACTGTTTGATGCGCCGAAGTTTTACCGCATGAAGCCGACGGCCTTCCTGATTAATACTTCGCGCGGGCCAGTGGTGGATGAGGCGGCGCTGGTGCAGGCGTTGGAAAGCGGAAAGATCGCAGGCGCGGCGCTGGATGTGTACGAGAACGAGCCGTTCATGCATCCCGGACTGAAACGGCCTAACGTGGTGCTTGCCCCGCATATCGCATCCGCATCGCTGGAAACACGGACGAAAATGGCATGCATTGCCGCCGAGAATGTGGTGGCGCTTTTCGCAGGACAGCGGCCGCCAAACATTTTGAATCCCGATGTGCTGAAAGCCGGCTGAGGCATCGCCGGCAATTCGTCCATGGTGAATCTGAAGCAACTTGCCCGCCGCATTTTCCACGAAACATTGTCTGCGATTGATATTCCTGCGGCGATGCAGCGGAAGCTGCGGCGCAGCGGAACACTTCTGCATTGCGACAACACGGTCGTAGATCTGCGCTCATTCTCCAAGATTCTCGTGGTGGCAATTGGCAAAGCCGCGCACGCGATGGTGGAGGGACTAGTGTTGGTCCTGACACCCGACGTGCCGCTGGAGGGCGTGGTATCCGCTCTCACCGCGCCAGGGAATGCCGTGCGCGGGATGCGATATTTTGTTGCAGGTCATCCAGTGCCCAACATGGAGAGTTGGAAGGCGGCGGAAGCGATCCTTGGGCTGCTGAATAGATGTGATGAACGGACGCTGGTATTCTTTCTGCTGTCGGGCGGTGGATCGGCGTTGGCGGAGTTGCCGCTCGATCCGGCGCAGACATTGGAAGACGTACAAGCGCTGCATCGCGCACTGGTGACGTGCGGGGCGCCAATCGAGGCGATTAACACGGTGAGGAAACATTTATCTGCGGTAAAGGGCGGGAGATTAGCTGCGGCAGCAGGAGGGGCAACCAAGATTACGCTGGCAGTGAGCGATGTCCCCGCCGGGCGAGAGTCAGCGCTTGCCAGCGGGCCGACATTGCCTGATTCGACTACGATTTCTGAAGCGGAGCAGGTCATCAGTGAGTTCTTGCTGCGGGAAAAGTTTACTGTGGCACTGCGGCGATGGCTGGAAGATGGAAAGATGCCAGAGACACCGAAATCACTCGACGCAGCGTTTACGAACGCACATTTTTCCCTTCTGCTGGGGATGGACGATCTGTTTCATCCTGCGCATCACGCAGCGGAAGCGGAGGGATGCATAAGCGCTTGCGACAATTCGACGGATGATTGGCCCGTGGAAAAGGCCGCCGAATATTTGCTGTGGCAACTGGACGATTTGCGTAAAGTGCATCCGGGGCGGCGCGTGGCGCTGATTGCCGATGGAGAAGTGAGCTCGCCGGTGACGGGAAATGGGATCGGAGGGAGGAACGCGGCGTTCGTGCTGGCCTGCGTGGAAAGAATTGCCGGCAAAAACGTTGCGGTGTTGAGCGCGGGCACAGACGGGATTGACGGGAATAGTCCAGCGGCGGGAGCGGTGGCGGATGGCGAGACGCTCGCGCGCGCTCGCGCGGTGGGCCTTGATCTTCGAGATGTGTTCCGGCGAAGTGACGCGCATACGTTTTTCGCGCGACTGGAGGATGCAGTTCTCACCGGGCCGACAGGAAATAACTTGCGGGATCTGCGAATATTGATTGCGGAGCCTGATCCGCCGGAGTTGATGCCTCCAAGAACGCAAATGGGTCCCGATCAAGCAAGAGCCCCTTTTTCAAAAATGAACTGAAGCTTATCGCTTTGGCGGCGGGAGGCGAGTCTCGATGGACTTGAGCCGCTCGTTCATTTCCTGAATGAGGTGCTCGAGCTTGTCGAGACGCTGCGCGACACCTGCTTGACCGCCTTCCGCACCGTCCTTTTCGCCATCCTCTCCAGCTTCATCGGCCTCCGGATTGCCTTTCCCACCCTGGGGCTTCTTCAAGCGGGCGATCTGCTCCTTGATCATGGGGGACATTTCGATGCTGAGGTCTCCACTATCCAGCAGGGCTTCGAGCGAAGGAATCGCGGAGGCGTCCCCGCGCGAGCCGAGTGCAAGAATGGAAGACATGCGGACGGGGAAGTGAGGCTCGCTAAGATAAGAAGCGATCTGATTGGTGATGTCCTTGTTGTCCTTCTGAAGTTGCGCGAGGCTGGCGACGGCGGCCCGGCGCGAGTCGATGGGCTTGCCGGGGGCGGACCATTCGCGGAGCAGTGGGACAGCCTGGTCATCGCCAAGTGAACCCATGGAACGAAGGGCCGCGTTTCGGAGGAAGCCGTCGGGAGAATCGGCGGCGACGGCAGCGTTGAGCGCGGCTAAAGTGTTGGGCGCTTTGAGGCGGCCGAGCGCCTGAAGAGCGGCAGCGCGAGCGCGATAGGAACTGTCCTCGCGAGCGATGGAATTCAGCTTCGCGGCCACGGCGGCATCGTCCTTGAAATTGGCAAGAGCAGAGACGATGCGGTTGCGCACCCAGGGCTCATTCGCAGTGTTGAGTGCATCAAGAAGTTGCCTCGAAGCGGAAGCCCCCCTCAACTGGCCAAGCGTCTCGGCGGCGGTGGCGCGGAGGCCCCAAGCCTTATCATTGCGAAGCGTTTCGGCGAGAGCGGCGACGACTTCTTCATCGTTCTTGATTTTCCCGAGGGCGATGACGGCATCGGCGCGATCGGAGAAGTCGGCGGCGTTTTTCAACTGATAGAGCCACTCCTTCTTTTCTTTGTGAAATTCAGCGGACTTGAGAACATGCCCGCCCTTGTCTAAGAGGACGAGGAGCGGGGCCGAATCGGCTGGAAAGGAAAAGGTCTGGGCTTCCTTCGAAATGGTGATGGGATAGAGCCGGGCACCCGAAGGCGTAGTAATTTCCACCTCAGTAGGAATTCGAAAGAGGCCAACGCGACCCTCGCGCTCTTGCGTCTGTTTAACGGTAACGGCGACCTGGTGCTTCGCATCGTCATAGGAATAGCTGAGGTCAAACTTCGGGGCGCCGGCACCGTAAATCCACTCGCTGAAGAATTGGTCGACGTTGGTGTGCGCGGCTTCTTCGATGGCTTTGACCAGATCGGCAGTGACCACGTTCTTGCCGCGATTCACTTCCAAATAATGCTTCAGTGCGCGATAGAAAGCATCTTCGCCGAGTTGGTGACGGAGCATGTACAGAACCCAGCCACCCTTGCCGTAGGCGTTGCCGTCGAATTCGCTGGAATCGTCGAAATCGTGACGCACAATGGGCTTGGAGTAGAGCTTGGCATGATGGAACCATTCGCGCGCATTTCTCCAGCGTTCGTATTCGCCCTCGTCCTTCGGGAAATGAGATTCGATCCACACGTATTCCATGAAGGTTGCGAAACCTTCGTTGAGCCAGATGTTGCCCCAATCTTTGCAGGTGACCAGGTCACCGAACCACTGGTGGCCAAGCTCATGCGAGATCAGCGGGTCTTCGCCGGTTGTGAATTCAGACGCGAGCTTGGGGTGCTTTAGGGAGCTACTGGTGTTGGTGGTAGCGCTGGAATTCTCCATGCCGCCAGCGACAAAATCGTCGACCATGGACTGTGCGTATTTTTCCCAGGGATAGTCGACACCGAGCTTTTTACTGAAGAGATCGATCATCGCGGGGGTGCGGCCGTAATTGACAGGAAGGCGATCGGCACGGCCCTTGGGTGCGTAATAGGTGACGGGAACGCCGTGCCAGGAATCTTTCACTTCTTCGAATTCTCCGGCAACTACAGTGATGAGGTAGGTGGAGCTGGGGAGCGATTCTCTCCATGTCCAAGTCTTCAACCCGCTGCCGGCGTCGGAGACGCCGATCAGTTTGCCGTTCGCAACGGTAATCCAGGAGGCAGGAACAGTCAGGATGGTTTCGGTGGTGAGGCGGTCGTTCGGATAGTCGTAAGTCGGGAGGTAGTAGCGAGTGTCCTCGGATTCACCCTGCGTCCAAATTTGTTTGGGCCGATCAGGATAATCCTTATCCGGCAGGATGAAATAGAGCTCCTTCTTAGGCTGGCCTTCGAAGCGGATTTGAACGTCGAATTTTTCTCCAGCTTTGGCGGGCCCGGGTAGAGGAACAATCAGTTTGTCGGACAGAGTTTCGAATTTAGCGGCGGCGCTGACCGCTTTGTGGTCACCCGTAGTCTTGTATACGGTGACGCTTTGAATGGTAAGGCCGACGGAGTCAAACGAGAGTTTCGCGGTGCCATCTTTCAGGATGGAAAGCGAGTGAGTGACCTCGCCGAGAACCTTCTTTTGGTCGAGATCGAAACGCAACGCGATCTTCGAATGCTGCAAATCGTAGTCGCGGCTGCGGGCGTAGGGTTCATCGGCGCGGGATTGCAAGACGGCGAAGAAAATGGCGAGCAAGCTTGCAACGCCGACTAAAGCCTGGCGGGTGCAGCCGTGACTCCCCTCACTAACGGTTACAGTGGTCATTCGTGTTCGCTCCTATGAATTGAGTGCCCTGCCCGGTCGAGCGCGACAATGGCTGAGGCCAGTTGCTCCTGGGTCACAAGCAGGTAATCCGTATCAAAGGTCGAGACTACAAACAAACTGATTCTTGCATCGGCGAGAGGCGCGCTGAGCGACGCCATCACGCCGACTTCGGAATGTAGGAAGGGCCCGTGAACTTTGAAAACGCGCCATGCGGTCTGGGATTGAGTTCCCGCAGGGACGCGAAATTCTTCGACAACAATCGAGAGCTCGTCGCACGTGCGCGTGACGGAGTAGAAGGCACCCTGCGTGGCCCAGGCGGGGAGAGGAGCGGTTGGCGCTAGTCGCGAAATGGCGAAACGCTCAGGCAAGAGGCTAAGTTCGAGGTGGCGAGGGGCGATGGTCATTGAGCTAAAGGAGGCTCCGGACGGCGCCGCCATCGATAGCGACGGAAGCGCCATTAATGTAGCTGGCGACGCCGCCGCGGCCGAGTCCCTGGCTGGCGGCTGCAACTATGGCTACGCGGCCCTGTAGCCCCAGGCCCATTCCGACACTCCATGCAAAACTTAAATAGTCTCGCGGAATGGGGGGAGTCGTCAACGAGATGGGAGGAAATTTAGTCAGAGAACCGCGACGCGGCTTTAGGACATCTAACTATTTCTGAAGGAAGCGGTAGAATAGATGCACAAGGGGAGAGACGCAAATGACAGAAATCGCGACGTTTGGAGCGGGATGCTTTTGGGGCGTGGAGGTAAAGTTTCGGATGATCCCCGGGGTGGTGGACGCGGCGGTAGGCTATTCAAACGGGCACACGGTGAACCCGACCTACAAAGATGTTTGCACGGATGAGACGGGACACGCAGAAGTCGTTCAGGTGACTTTCGACCCCGCTCATGTCAGCTACGAGAAGCTGCTCGAGGGGTTCTGGCTGATCCATGATCCGACGCAAATGAACCGGCAGGGGCCGGACTTCGGGAAGCAGTATCGATCGGCGATATTCTTTCATTCGCCGGAGCAGGAAGCGATCGCCAAAAAGTCCAAGGCTGCGCTGGAAGCGAGTGGAAAGTTTAAGCGGCCGATCGCGACCGAAATCACACCGGCAGGGACGTTCTATCGAGCGGAAGAATATCACCAGCGCTACCTGGAGAAGCGCGGTGCGGCGGCGTGTCACTTCTAGGAAGGGCGCCGGGAAGTCAGAGAAGCTGTCAGCGCATGCACGTCCTATCTCAAAAGACGCCTGAAGTACGAGGGCCTCGATTTTCCTAAGGAGAATCGGGGCTTTGTTTCAGTTCTTGTAGCGCATCCGCACGCAAAGCGATCGAGGAAAAGATGGAAAGGATTTCCACAAATGCGGGCAACGAGACAGGGAGGCGGGAGGAATGGAGGGACTCAGAAAAACCTGGTCAGGGGTGGGAAAGATTTTACTCCGTTGAGGGTATCGGCTCGTTAAGACAAGAGCCCAAAGGGCATCTTGGAAATTGATCTTTTTCTACTTCGGATACACAGCAAACCAAGCTGGAGTCACAGATCCGCTCTGGCTCAGTGATGATATGCAAGCTACTCGGCGGCAGGATCGTAGGCCATGGAGCCAAGCACGGAATCCGGTGTGGCGCCGTGCCCATTCTCCCGGAAGAGGACAACCCTCAAAGTCTTCGCCAAAACAATACAATCTAACCAGACTGTCCAGTTGCGGACGTACCGCATTTTCTTCTTCCAGTAATTATTTACGGCTCAGTTAAAAAAGGAAGGCTCAAAAAGGAACTTCTTGCAGGACTAAGAAAGGACTATTGCAGAGTGCCTATTTGTTTGAACTTAGGCACCTAAAAAGTGCTAATCAAGAGAGGCTATCACTAGAGAAGTTTTCTATTTCAACGATGCAGGCGCGATCTCTGCCGAAACGTCCAGAGGCTGACATTTTCGCGTTGCTGCTCAGGAGCGACAGAAATATGGTGATTAGACACTTTCCTGTAAATATTGGTTGACCAAGGGGATAGTCACATCCAAGAATGGTGCGTCGGCTCGGGAAACCTTTCAGACTTGGGCTGTTATCCTGATTCGCAATCCCTCTCAATTCATGCTGTGGGTTGGGTTTTGAATGGAGAATACCCCAAACCAAGTGTCTACTTGTGCGGTGAAGGTGTTCCTGGTAGCCGAAAACCGTCTCTTGCGCGAGACGCTGGTACGACTGTTTCAGAAGCGAGCTGGCCTATCCGTTGTCGGGGAAAGTCGTTACTCCGAATCGGGGATGGAAAAGATAGCCGCGTCTCAATGTGCGGTATTACTCCTGGATTCGCCGACGACGGCCCATGCCACAAGGCTGATCGATGAACTGTTCGAGCGCGCTCCGCGGATCAGCGTCGTTCTCTTCGGGATGGACGAGGACTTCGACTGCTTCTTGAGGGCGGTGCGTTCAGGGGTTCGCGGGTACCTTCTGAAGGAGGCCTCCTCTGCCGAGATAATCGCCACTGTTCGAGGAGTCGCACAGGGAGAAGCCATTTGCCCTCCAAAACTTTGCGCGCCGCTCTTCCAACTTGTATCACGGGAGTTCCGGCAGAGGTCGGGCAGGGCTGATTACGAGGCCGGTACAAATTATGGGCTGACTTACAGGCAACGCCAGCTCGTGGTTCTTGTCGCGAAAGGTCTGACCAATAAGGAGATCGCGACCAGCTTAAATCTGTCTGAATTCACCGTGAAGAATCACATCCGCCGCATTCTGAGACAGGTTGATGCACAGACTCGTTACGAAGCGGTTGATGTGATCCGCGCGAGCGGTTTCCTGCCAAGCGCCTAGCCCGTGCCTGTCCAGACCGAGTTATCGTACCTGGCCGCAGGAGAGAGTCTGCAAAGTTGAGGGCCTCTCCATTTCCGGATAGATTTTGATTCTTTCAGCGGCTCATCGAAGATCTGGCGGAGAGGGTGGGATTTGAACCCACGGTAGGATTTCTCCTACACACGCTTTCCAAGCGTGCTCCTTAAACCGCTCGGACACCTCTCCTCGTAATGTGAAGCTCTTCCAATTTAGCAGAAAGCGCCACAACGCGCACATCGCCCGCGCGCCTCTCGCGCGTCCTGTGCGCCTTTCCAAGCCTCTGCTACACTTCTATCATCGGTTCCGGGATCGTCTAATCGGTAGGACATCAGCCTTTGGAGCTGAGTATCCTGGTTCGAGTCCAGGTCCCGGAACCAATGCTTTCCCTTGGCTCCAACCGCCTCCTTCCCCTGGCTCTCTTCGCCCCAAGGAACAAAGGTGTTACCAACCGCTCCGAAAATCAATTGTTGCCAACGGTTGCCAATCCGGCCGACGCGGGGCAAAGTAACGAGAAATTGGAGTTGCACACCATCGCCATTGATGACGGACACGAGAAGGTGAGCAGAACCCCTGGCATTGGTAAGTTCGGGGACAAAGAGGAGACGATACCGCCCGACTTCTCGTCGATTGAAGATGAACTGAAGCGGCTAAGAGACTTTGCTTTTCCTGCGGAGGGAAAACCCTGCCATTTGGCTCCCGTCATCAAAAATTGGCAGTGAATTCTGGAGCGGGCGATGGGAATCGAACCCACGTCCGAAGCTTGGGAAGCTAGAAACAAAAATCTGAAAACGCTTGAACTGGCGGCACTTAGCAGTTTGGATGAGGCTCTCAGTTGGAAAATAGATGGAAAATGGCGAGGCAAAACAATCGTATGCGTTGAATCGGCGTCGGATAACTGTGCAACTTCCTCCCTTATTCGGGCTACTCACTGGACTACGGTGTCTAACTTTGGACAAGAAAACATTTTCATCGAAAACGCGAACGCCCGGATTCCCAATTCTTCGCAAGCGGGCTTTTTTGCTTTCTCTCTCTTAATATCGATTTATCTTCGGCGTGGAGTTCGACTCCAACCTTGATCGTTCTGGATCCCCGCAAAAGCATCATAAATACGCTTTGAGAGGAGATCTCCCAGAACCTTCTTTCTGGACCGCAGCCACATAAACGGTCGCGTGCCAGTTTCGCAATCTGTTCGTACGACGAACAGGGGGCCGTTGCAGCGGGCAAATGGAAGTAATTTGACTTCCTTCATGGGGCGAAGGAATAGGTCCATTTCACGGCGAAACGGGTTTCACGTACTTGCGGAGGATTCGCGGGCGCGATGCTGGCGAATTGTGTTCCGACATTGTAGATGATGTAAAGATCGCTGTCAGGGCGGTAGTTATACCTCAGGCGCAGATTGGCACTTACCGCCTGCGTGTTGGACGTATCCATCTGAATCAGACTTGTGAAAGTTAAAAAACGAGTGAAGGAGTAGTTTGCCTGCAGGCTTGCCAGCACTACCGAAAATTTACCACTCGGCAAAGGCAATCGAAAGCGGTCCCATTCCTCAGAAGCGGAGATCGAAAATTTCGCGGTGGGGCGATAGTTAGCTCGCACCCGGAATTCATTCAGTCTCCCTCCATAGTAGCCGCCGAAGCGTTCGAAGAAGTTGTATGTAAACCGCCGATCCTGTCCGGACCCGTATGTGAGTTGATGACGGGCGAAGTGATACACACCGTTCGGAATGAACACGTTTTTGTAAATGTGAAGAGGCGTCGTGATTCGCTGCGTAAACACGTCTTCGATATCGTCGTCGGTGTACGCGCCGTTGTTGAAGTCAGCGCGAAATGTGTTTTGCCATTCCTGAGTGGAAACTTGGCCATGAGTATCTGGGGCGTGAAGAATGAATCCCTCAAACTGCAGTTCGCGCACGCCTCTGACCTGCGGCCTTAATTTGAACGTTAGGTCCCCGTACGTTTCGTTTGAATCCACCCTCTGAATAAATCCCACTTCGGGGTTGAAGTTTGGGCCGGTTTTTCTCCGCTCGACGATTCCGTCCAGCCAGTTCGACCGATAGGATAAAGCCGCTCCGACATCGCTGGCTCCGCTCGGGTATCCGGGAGACTGGGTGCCGGCCATGTGGGCGTCAACAAACCAGTCTTTGAAAAAGACGAGACGCGTGTCAACGCCTTCTGTCTGGTTGAAATCGTCTAGAACGTTCCCTGATCGTTTATCTATGCCCATCACGCCGACGTAGGAACCAGCCCACAGAGATTCTTTCAATCGCGCGATGGCATAGTTTGCATAGGGATTGGGGCCACTGGAACGAGTGTCCACGTCCATGACGCCCAACTCCGTGCGACCAAACGTTCCCGTCAGCCTGGCGCCGCCATTGATAGGCACCTGATTGCCGGTTACTGGGTCGATCCCGATCTGACGGCTGAAAAATAACTGGTCCTGGTCGCCGAGAGCAAAGTTGAAAATGCCGGCATTTTCCAGAAAGAACTGACGCTTTTCCGGAATGAAGATTTTGAATGGTGTGATATTGAACGGCTGAAGATCGACTTCAGCATCGGCAAAATCCGTGTTCCCCGTGAGGTTTAAGACAAAGTTCGAGCTAAGCCCATACTTGATATCTAGTCCGCCCGTCAGCGGGAATTTGGGGTCCTGTCCTGTCTGCTTGTCATACCTGGCGAGCCCGTAGGGCTTCACGATAAAGAGTCTTCCGCTACCGATATCCTTGATGCCTCTTAGTTCCCCCGCCTCAGAAACTTTTGTGATCCCAAAAGTTCGCCGGTAAGCGCTCCACAGATCCTCTTCATTCTTTCTGCGAATGAAACGTTTGAAGTTCAATCCCCAGATGACATCCATCGAGTGAGTGAAGTTGAGCGTCGTGAAAGAAATCCCTATCGTTGCGGTCCATCCGTCAGCGGTGATGCGCGCGTCTGATGTCCATACTCCGTCCCACCCGCGGCCGAAGTCGCCTCCATTTGTGTCTCCTTGCTCCTCCACGATGAGACCATCGTTTTGGGTACCCAGCGGATTGACCTCGAATACGTAGGCATCACGCCGATCATGTTTCGAATCGATCAAGATTTCGAAATGGTCGTCTAAATCTTGACTCACGTCACGCCGCAGTTCCGTTGCGATGATCCGGGAGGGCTCGGAGTCATAGCAATGAATCCCGAAGTACACAGCGTGCCGCGTATAGAGAATGCGTACTTCCGTCTTCTCGGTTGGCGGCTCACCTTCGTGGGGCTCACGTTGGCGAAAATCAGTGATGGGTTTCGCTGATTGCCAAAGCGGGTCGTTCAGGGTTCCGTCGAGCTTTGGGGCTTGGTTGACGCGCGTTGCTTCCGCACTTAGCGGAACGGTTTCACCTTGTGAGTTACTCGCGGCCGATGGATTCGCAGCTTGTCCAACAGGGGGTTGAAAAAACAGAGAAAACAAGGCGAGAAGTTGGCAACCTAAGCCAGAACGGCTGCGGAAGAAGTTGCTCAAGGCAGTTTCCGAACCGATTTCACCGTCCTCGCTAGTTAGTCTTCCGCCTCGTAGGTCCAGACCTGGGCTGGTTCACTTCCCTTGGCTGGTACAGCAACGTAGAACCGGTCGCGATTCGTGAAGTAAAAACCTGTGCGGATGCCAATCCCCGAAGGAACATTGGCAATCAACTCATAGTGGTCAGGATCATTTTGTTGAAAGACGCTGATGAATCCTTCGGCGCCGATCACGTAAATCCGCTTCCGGGAAGTGTCGAAGAAAACATCATCGCACTCGCCCGCGGCGCGTAGCCGCGCAACCTCATTACCGGTCTGCGTATCGAGCACAACCATCATCGGCGCCTTTCGCGTGATCGTGAAAAGCCGATGATCCTCTTCATCCAGAGCCATGGCATAGTTTGCGCGCAATCCCTTGAGGGGCCATTTCGTCGCCGTCCCGGTCTTGCGGTCGATGGACTCCACCACGTTTCCCGCATCGGGAACGTTTACAAAGATGTGTCCACCAGAGGCTTCCACTTGAAATGACTCGGGATGGCCTTCCGTCTTGAACACTTGGCCTACGCGTTCATCCGTCTTTGGATCGATCATGGCGATTCCACCGTCATCCTCGCCGAATCCAACAAAGACCGTCTTGGAAGCTTCGTCGTACCGCATGTTGTCGGGATCTTTGCCAAAGTCGATGGTCTTGCGAAGAGTGTAGGTCGCACCGTCGTACACTCTCACCTTGCCATCTTCTGCATTGGCCACATAGAGCTTGTCGACGCTGGGAACATAGAGCGGCCCTTGCGGCTGAGCGAGCCCCTTGATGCTGTGGATGACTCGCCCGGCGAAAACATCGATTACTTCCAAGGTGTTGTTGCCGAGCGCGGAAACGAACAACCGTCTGCGCTTACTGTCTGCGGTGAAGTGATCCAGCCGGCCAGCAACACCGGGCACGGGAATTTGTTCTTCAAGTTGCAGAGGGAGAATTTCGCGTGCCGGTGTCTGGGCTACAACAGTTTGCGAACTACGGCTGGCTAGAAGCCCAATCGCACCGAGTACCAACCCTCCCACGACGAACAACTTCTTCATAGTTCCTCCTCACCGTTTTCTAGTTTTTCTTTACTCCCGGATAAAACTTCCACATGTGTCCAAAGGCAAGCTTCAAGGCTGGGGCTCGAATACCAGGATTGCGGCCTCCTGCGTGTCATTAGAGGAGGCTGACACGTAATACCGATTGAGTTGTGGTACCCAAATTGAGGTTTGCGAGTTCGGTCTTGTAGGAACTTTCGCGATCAACTCATAATGGTCGGCGTCTCTCTGCTGATAGACGTAAACGAAGCCAGGCGGTTTCCCTGCTTCAGACTCTCTGCCTCCCGAGGCGTAAATACGCTTACGCGCGGCGTCATACCACGTGTCGTCGATACCGGCGACACCTTCGAGCTGGGTAATTTGCTTGCCGGACTCCGTGTCAAAGACAATCAGCAGCGGTGGGTTGTTAGTGCCATCGAAAAGGCGATGATGGGTCTCATCCAGGGCTAGTGAGTTACTCGCCTTAGCCTCTGTTACGGGCCAGGTTGCAATCACTGTGCGCTTCTCTCGATCAACCACGCCAAGATTGCCGGTTCCGGTAAACCTCAGGAAAATTCGCGGCCCCGATTTCTCGATCTTGATGCCACCGGGGCGGGCATCGACCTTGATGTCCCCGATGTGTTTGGCCGTGCGCGTATCGATAATGCCCAGCGCCCCGGACTTTGCATCGCCGTATGCAGCGTAGAGGTATTTTGTGGCCGGATCGTACCCGACGTGATCCGCGTCAGTACCGAGCGGCAAGCTGTCAATAAGCTTAAAGGTGTCCCCTGTGTAAATCTTGCAGGTACCGTCGTCGCCGTTGTCAACAAATAATCTGTTGAAGTCCGGAGAATAGAAAACACCCTGTGGCTTGCTTTGTCCCGGAATGCTAAAGACTCGCTTGCCCGCATTGAGGTCAATGACCTCTAGGGTGTTATTCTCAAGTGCCGCGGCGAATAGCCGTTTACCTTTTATGTCCACGCCAAGATGATCCATTCGCCCTTTGACGTTTGGCAAGGGAATGGTTTGGACGAGTCGAAGGGGAACATTGACTTGCGCATAGGCTTGGGCACTCAATGACGCAAGCAAAGTCAGACCGAATACAGGAAGCTTCTTCATAGAGTTTCTCCTCCTTAAACTCGGTGGCAACGTCTCCCCGCGATCCGCAGACGCTTCGCACCGAATCTTGCGGGCGATCGCGAACCCCACCGAACGGGGACCGAGAGTTCCCAAGCTGCGCCCTACGGAGACGGGAATGGCTATAGATGCGCCCTTCAGGTGACCCTAGTTCAGTAATTTCGTACACCGATTGGTCCTATGACGCTACTTAAGTTTTGATGACCAAATCTTCAGGATTGCCCGCCACAGAGGAGAGGCGGCAGAACAAGGACCAGCTTACGAACAGAGACTCCACTACCTCAAAGGCCCTGAGAGGCGGTCGTTTAGCCCCCTGTTCAATGGCAAATTCGTTGTGTCGAGGGCGGGAGAAGAGTATTATCCGCGAGCCTAAGGTCCAAATCAGAAATTTCGGAGCAAATGAGTCTGCTATGAAAAGAGTGACAACCTTGGCGTTTCTCATCACCATGCTCGCCGCCCTAGCTCTGGCTCAGACGCGCCACATTTCGATGGTCAAGGGTTCCCCGACCAATTACGGGCCATACGGCTTCGACATCAGTTGGGTGGACAACTCCACGCAGAAGTATTACCTGACCGACCGCACGAACAACGCTATCGACCTCGTTGACGCCGCTACGGACACCTTCGTTGGGTTCATCGGGAAAGGCCAGTACTCGGG
The DNA here is from genome assembly GCA_035544995.1 of Candidatus Acidiferrum sp. GTDB lineage: Bacteria > Acidobacteriota > Terriglobia > Acidiferrales > UBA7541 > Acidiferrum. The sequence continues at coordinate 16,654 of DASZZI010000030.1, read as the reverse complement.
CAGCAGGCCTTGCCCGACGAATCCCAAGGACCTGCGCCACTGCTCTGGGCCAAATGGAGTAGTGACGGATGGCCTCGGCCACGTGTGGGCTGGAGACGGTGCCGGCAACATCATTGAAGCGAGCGCGACGCAGCCGGGTACGACCGTCATTCGGAAGATCCCAACCGGCGGCAAGTTTCGGGTTGACGAAGTGGCTTATGACCCGATTGATGGGATCCTGATGGCCTCCAGCGATGGAGATTCACCGCCGTTCTTGACCTTCATCTCCACCGCCGATGGGTCCGTGTTGGGTCACTACAAGTATCCGGTGGAACAGGATGGTCTGGAACAACCGGTTTGGGTTCGGGAGACCGGGTGGTTTTACCAGAATGTGCCTGGAGCCAAGAATCGTATCGATGTGTTCGATCCTCACAAGCTCCCAAATCCAATCATGAGCTTCCCGGTGGAATGCAAAGGCGGGGTACTCGACCTTACGCTTAGCGGCCTTGCCGCTGGGCCAAACGGGCGTCTGATGGCCGCGTGCGGCTCCGTTGGCGGCGTGGCTATGGATGCTCGAACAGGGCGGAATCAAAAGACTATCCCCAAAGTGGGGGACACCGACGAAGTCTGGTACGATCCCGAGTTCAACAGCTACTACTTCGCGCACACCACGCAGGGGGCAACGGAGTTGGCCACGGCCCAGGCCGGAGCGGTGGGCGTGGTCAACGCAGCTACCGAAGAGTTTGTTGCCGACATTCCTTTCGAGGGTCCGGGGGTTCACTCCGTTGCTGTCAATGCGAAAAACGGGCACATCTTCGTTCCCGTTTATGGGAAGGGCATCTTCGTTGTCGCGCCGAGCAAGTGAAGCGAGGAGGCGCGGCGCACCGGGCGATCCGAGGCACGAACCGCAGCGCAAAGTGACTCCATGCTTAGCCGGTGAACCCACCTTACGACGATGCAGGAATCTCTCGGCAGCCAGGCCAGAAATAACCACTAACTACATCTGGCAGCAGCGGCTGTAACTACTTCGGAGAGACGACATAGTCGTCCATGTAGACGACGCTATCAGCCTTCGACCACACTCCGACCCTGCCGGAGACGGCTTCGGGAAGTTCGTGTTCGAGGAGGAGTTTTTCGTCGAGGAAACCCTCCACCTTCTTCCCCGTGATCCGAACTTTCAGAGTGTGCCACTGTTGTGTCGCTGTGGGCGTATTGCGTATCCATTTCACAGGGCTCCGCTTTCCGTTCTTGAATTGAAAGAGAACGAGATTGTTCTCCAGCGCGTTGGCGCGGACGATTAGATAGTCTCCGTTGGTCTTCAAGTTAAACAGGATTCCCGCGCCTTGATCGATGCGTCCCGCCAAGGGCTTGAAACGCATGCTGATTTCGCCTTCCCGGAAATCGTCGATGTCTTTTGCGACGGCGTACGGGTAATAAGCAAAGGATTTCACGTTGTCGAGGAATTCCGCATATCGGTCGCCGTAGAGCGCCCGTGCTTTGTCCGCGATATTCGCGGCAGGCTGACCTTGTTTCCAGCGGCTGCCGTCCACCATGAGGACCCTATTATCTCCGTCCTGCGCTACCGTCCAGACGCCAACCACGGGCGTCATGCTTTTCGGCTCGGCGCCGACGGTCTCCGCCGAGAAATCTAAGATCTTTTGCGGAGTCGAGGTTAGTAAAAGTGCCAGCAAACAGCTTGATGCGATTCGCATGTATCACCTCCGTGAGAATAGAAACCACCCTGCAAAACTGCACGCGGGCCAGAAAACGTAGAAGAGGAATTCCGCGCGGCCCGATGAATTTACAACTAGTGGGTAGCCGGGATATGCAACCGGGTTGTCCGAGCCGGGTGGAGCAATGGCGGCGAGGCTCCACAGCAGCGGCAGTACCTCTTCGGGAGAGGTGGAACGGCTCTCGGCGCGTCGCGCACCGATCTCATAAACGATCAGACCGTAATTCGGGTCTTCTCCCGTCTTGAAGAGTAGAGCTTGGCTGGCTTCTCTATTCACAATTTCAGTCCGGGGAAGGACCCGCCGCAACTTCGCCAGAATGGAGTGATCAAAATCCATCAACCGTGGATCCTCCGGTGCGAGATACAGCGTAACCCGAACGGGTTCATGAATCTGGCGCAGCGCGGCGTTTACCGTTGGTGAGAAGGAATGGCGCTGGTCTTCGGTCAAATCGCTCGATCGGGTCAAGAAGTGGGAGACCGCGTAGAGGACGATGAAAGCCAAAAGCACGGCAGCGGACCGGCTGAATTTCACAGCCAGCGGTCTTCCCGGATGCCACCAGGTGAGCGTCAGTGCTAAAAGTCCTGCAACAGCAATCACGATCCCAACAATAACATTCCATTGTAGCAATCCCTGTTCAAAGGGTTTGAGAGCGGCGGTTAACGAGAGTCCCGAGATTTTGACCAGCCAGGAATTTCCGCCGGCGGCGAAGTCCAGCACCCAGGAACCCAGCGTGCAAGCCAGCGCCAACAACGCTGCGGTGGACGCGGTCTCGCTGACTGTGGCGGCAAAGAGCGAGATGGCAATCACGAGCAAGCCATAAAGAAAATGTCCGAACAGTAGACACAGTGTCTCCGGTGCGTAGATATGACCACCGGACAACCGCCAATGGAACAGCGCGAGGAAGCCCGGCAATTCGACTAGAAACAATGCAAAGGACAGCATCACAACCTTTGATGCGAGCAGCGCGCCGGGTCGCACGGGCGTCTGCAACAAGAGATGGAGAGCGCCAGAATCTTTATCCCCGGAAATCATCCGGATCGCAACGAAAGGAAAAAGCAATGTCAGCGCCAGATAGAGCGATCCGTAGGTGGGGATGATCACGCCGTCAAAGGGATTGAGTCCAGCGGCCATTTGCGGTGTGACAAGCGCTGGGCGGCTGGCCTCACCATACAGGGAAATTGCTTGAATAAAGCTGTAGCCCGCCAGAGGACCCGTCAAGAACAAAAGCACCCATAGACTCCGCGAAGCCAGCAGGGATCGTAGCTCAAGTTGGATGTACGAGCGCATTCTCAGGTCAGCGCGAGAAAGATCTCTTCCAGTCCCGCGCCTTGGGCGCCACCGGCAATGGCTTGGAGTTCAGCGAGTGTCCCGCTGCCCGCGAGTCGCCCGTTGTCGAGAAGTTCGAATCGATCGCAGATGCGCTCAGCGTCCCGAAGCTGATGAATGGAAAGCACGAGCGTTCGGCCCGCAGCGGAGATCTCCCGCAGCAGAGGAATAACCTGTAGAGTCTGCTTAAGATCCAGCCCGTCAAACGGTTCATCCAACATGAGAACCGGCTGGGTGGACAGTAGACCAATGGCTATCAGAAAGCGTTTGGCCGTTCCCTTGGATAGAATGGAAACTCGCGATCGCAGAGAGTCACGCAGCGCGAGACGCTCTATGGTGCCATTCAATAGCGCCTTTTCTCTCTTGAAAACGGAGGCATAGAAGCGCAGCACAGACTCGACGGACAGAAGCGCATGAGGCTGAATTGCGTCTTCGACGTAGAAGGTGATGTGACGGCGAGTATTCGCGGATAGGATCGTGTCTCCCCAGTGGATGCTTCCGCTGTCGATCGGCAGAAGCCCCGCCAGGCCAAGAAGCAGAGTTGCCTTCCCCGCTCCGTTCGGTCCGATGATGCCTGTCACGGAGTTCCGAGGAACTTCAAGGCTGATCCGGTCAAGCGCGTGAAGATCTCCATAGCGCTTCGATAGGTTCTCGACCCTCAGCATAGAATTAGTCCGCTAGGCATGCGGCCCGCCACTGCCACAGAATCAATGCCAGCGATTCTCACCGTCATTCCGACCTCGAAATTGCGAGTAAGCTCCAACTCGTTCACCTCCGATTCCCGGCTACCGTTCCTCTGGTGGCCGAATAGCTACGAATCCTTTATAGAGCAACAGATCGTAGACGATTTTCAGTGTGCCGGCGATGAAGAATGGCACATTGATCCAAGAAGGCCGGGCAAACATAAAACCCACGAACAAGGGGCTGATGGCAGCACCCGTCGTTCGCGCGACGCCGGTGATTCCAGCGGCCGCCGAGCGTTCCTCCGCACGCACCACGGCCATGGTATAGGACTGCCTCGTCGGAACATCCATCTGGCTGATACTAAATCGCAACAGAAGAACCAAAACCGCCAGCGAAAGGTTGGGCATCAGCGGCACAAGGATGAGCAAAATGTTCGAAGGGAGATGCGTGACCACCATTGTGTTGATGAGGCCAAAACGCGAGGCTAGGCGGGACGCCAGTAGTGCGGAAATCCCCGCAAAGATATTCGCCCAAAAGAAAATGACGCCGAGCGTTCCAGGGTTTACACCGAAACGCAGATAGAACCAATACGCCGCGAAGCTCTGCACCACAAAACCACCCGCAAACGAGTCCAGCGCGAACAAACTCGAAAGTTTAATAACCACTCGCTGCGAGTGGCCGATCCCGAAGAAACTCGCGATCGTTCCGGGCAAGGCCGACCCTTCTTGCGGCAAACTTACTTCCGCCTCAGGCGAGAGGCGTGTAAAGGAGTACGCCAACATAACACCCAATGCCGCGTACAGAATCACGACTACGCGGTAGGTTCCCACCGGCGTCATGGCGGTTCTCTGCAGCGCATGCGCTATCGTCCCGCCGAATAGGGCTCCCGTCGCGGTCGCCACCGAGCCGGCCAGCGTGTACCAGGCAAATACATCCGTCCTGGTGCGAGCGGGAACCACATGAGAAAGCGCGGCCTGCTCAATCGACAGAAACGGGCCCACTTCGTTGCCGCTTGGACTGATGACGCCAATCGTGCCGGCGATAATCAAGAGCAAAAGATTCTTGGTACAGGCAAAGGCTAGACCCGCAGCCGCCATGAGAATGGCGCCGACAATCAGCATGCGCCGCCGGCCAATCCGATCCGCTCGAGTCGTGAGATAGAGGGAAACTACAACATCGCCTGCGAGCGTGAGGGTGAGAAGTATGCCCGTTTGGGATGCGCTGAGCCCCAGGGTTATCAGGTAAAAAACCAGAACGACAGATAACGACCCGTACGCGAACAGGCGCATGAATCGAGCAAAGAATAAAAGCCACCCGTCACGCGTCAGTCCTTTGAGCGCGCCGGGTACTGCGTCGATAGTCAGCATTTTAATTCTTTGGCTTTCACTGTGGGCCGTCAAAGGAACAGGCCCTTGGGAACGCGCTTCTTACTTCACTGCGACGTGGCTCAACGCCGCCTTGATTCCGGCGCCCACGGATTCCGGACTGCCCACGCACCAGAAGTGCATGAAAAACAGACGGGGCTGCTCCGTGAGCATGTGACTATGCAACGCGGTCACCAAGATATGGTGTGCCTGCAGTTCCGATATCACCGGATTTACCTCTTCCGCGATAAGCACAAAGTCGCCCGACGTAGCTACGTTAGTTGAGTCTGCCGCCTGAAAATTTATGGCCTCGGCCACGCCCGCCGCGGGAGGGACTTTCATCCCATCCATAATCCCGAGTGGATCTTTCGCAGAAGCTAGAGTGATCGGTTGTGCGCGTGGCACTCCGTACGAGAGCACTCCACCTTTGAATGTTCCCTTTCGTCCAACACTATCCTCTACCGTCTTTACCCAGGCGGGTGGAGTTGCTTCTTCGGCGGCAGAGGCGGGATTTTCGAGTGGCGTTTTGGAAACTGCCAGGGCTGCACGCAATGAAGTTGCGAGTTGTGATGCGGGTCCGTGCCCCATATAGTGCATGTACACCACGCGCGGTGTTTCATCGATGAGATGGTTGTGCACCGCAGATATCTCAAAGCCTGCCAAGCGCAGTTTTTCCATGACTGGGTTCAGTTCGTCCTCAAGCAGGACCAAATCGCCCATGACCATCGCATTGTCGTCCGTCCCAACGAAGGCAGCCCACGAACCGAGAGCAAGCCCCGGCTTGATGGCTACCCCGTGAACGGAAACATGTAGGTCGTTTCTTGGAAATCCCACTTTATATACGTCGCCTAATGTCTGCCCGGACCGCCCCAGCGCCTTATCGATCGTCGCGGAATTTAGTCCCTGAGCTCGAACGACGAGTGGCAACGAGAAAACACAAATCAGAATGAAGAAACGCAATCTGACAATCATGATGAGCCCCCTTGTAAATAAACAGATTCGTGCAAGTACGCTCCGGCTGGGAAATTCATTCCTGGGAAACTCCTGGCGTTGGAATCGAGGAGGAATAATTTGCCAGCGGGAGTGAGATTCGAAATGTAGCGCCGTGTCCTTCCTTGCTCTGCAGTGATATCTCGCCGTCATGGGCTTCCACAGCCCACCGCGTGATCGAAAGTCCGAGCCCAACACCACCCAACTCCCGCGACCTTGCTGGATCGACCCTATAGAATCGGTCGAACACATAGGACTGATGTTCGACGGGGATGCCCGGACCTTGGTCTGTAATGTCGAGCCATGCTCGGTTTTCGGCTCCTCGTTGCACCTGAACTGAGATCCGGCTATTCGCCGGTGAATACTTGATCGCGTTATCCAGCAGGTTGGCGATTGCCTGGCGCAGGAGGAGCCGGTCCGCACTCACGATTATATTGGCGTCACCCTCAATGTCGATCCTCTGTCCCTTCTCCTCCGCGAGGACTTCCACCATGGAGTTGGCTTCTTGCGCGACCGTAAGAAGAGCAATATCGGTTCGATGAAGGTGAACATGACCGGCATCCGCGCGAGAAAGCTCGAGAAGACTCTCGGAAAGCCTCGTTAATCGATCCACTTCCTCCAACATGCTTCCCATAACGTCGCGGTACTCGGAAGGAATCGCCTGGTCTTGTAGCGCTACCTCTCCGACGCTGCGCATGACCGTCAGCGGCGTGCGTAGTTCGTGGGACGCATCTGCCGTGAAGCGGCGCAATTGATCGAACGCCGCCTGTAGCCTCCCAAGCATCGCGTTAAGAACGCTCGCCAGCTTTCCTAGCTCGTCGTCCGGATTTTCGATCGATAGGCGGTCACTCAACCGTTCAGCAGATATCTTCTGGGTTTGGTTTGTCATCGCATCGATGGGAGCGAGTGCCTTTCGGGCCAGGGCATAGCCACCTAATCCCGCCAGTGACACCACGAGCGGAAAAACAAGCAAGAGAACTCCGCCGAATTCGCGCAGCTCACGCCAGAGCGCTTCTTCACTGTAGGCCACTCGAAGAACAACGCGATGGTCTTCAATATGGTAGACGCCGCTCACTACGCGCACATCGCCACCGTTCGCTAGCCGGAGAGTCGATGGGATCGGATCATGAGTGCCTTCGCCCGGCTTGGGAGGGCCACCCAAAGTTTGTTCCTGCAGGACCTGGCTCCGATAAAGGAGAGACCCTGCCGGCGACCACACTTCGATGAAGTGGCCGACCCTTGGCTCCTCCCCTTCTCGATGCTTGGAATGTAAGGACACAAGCCCATCGGGCTCGTTCGCCAGCATCCCTTCCACGGTCTCCAGATCCTGCACCAAGTTTCGATCCAGTTCTTCCCGTAGGCTGAGAAACAAAAAAAAAGCAGCCCCGCCTGCATACAAAGCTAAGAGACTCGCAAGCACGAAAACGTACCAGAGCGTCAACCGGGAACGAACGTGCCGAGGCCAGAACTTCATGATTCTTTCCGCAAGACATAGCCCACGCCGCGCACCGTGTGGATCAATCGTGAGTCAAATCCTTCATCCACCTTTCGGCGTATCCTTGCCATATGAACATCAATGACGTTATTCAGCGTTGTAGTCCTGGATACCTCAGTCCATAGTTCGCGGCCCAGCATGTCCCGGGAGACAGTCTCTCCTTGGTGCCGAAGAAGGAATACAAGGAGCTCATATTCCCGGGGCGTCAAATCAAGGTCCTTACCGGCCCTGGTCACTCGGTGACCAATCACGTCGATCTCTAAATCATGAAACTTTAGACGCAGCGCTTGGTCCGTCCGGCGAAGAAGCGCCCGAACACGCGCGATCAATTCTGCAAAGGCGAAGGGTTTAACCAGATAATCATCCGCACCGCTATTCAAACCCAACACTCTGTCCTCCAGCGTGTCTCGCGCGGTAAGAACTAGCACTGGGGTGTGTTTTCCTTGTTTTCGAAGAGCTTTCAGCACTTCGAACCCGTCTCGTTTGGGGAGCATGATATCCAAGATGACTAGGTCAAAATCCTGCTCCGTCATCTGGAAGAAACCATCCTCGCCCGTGCGTGCAATGGAGACTTCGTATTGCTCGCGCTGTAAACCTTCCCGAAGGGCGCGAGCGACCTTCACTTCGTCTTCAACTACGAGGATGCGCAATTCTCGTCTTTCTTCATGCATCTTAGTTTGGACCTTACTTCTTCAATCCTGCACGGTATAGATTCTCACCTCGGCGCTTTGTCCGCCGCGAGCTGGGACCGCCAGGTAGAAGCGGTCAAAGCCCTTGCTTCCTTTTCCAAAATAGCCGGCGGTTCTTGCGCCCAGGGCAGTGGGGATTTTCGTGAGCAGGCGGTAGTGGTCGGGACCGGTCATCTGAAACACGTCGATATAGCCTTCGCCCCCGGGCATATAGATACGCTTGCGATCGGCGTCGAAATAGAGATCGTCCATGTCCTGAACACTGCGAAGAGTGGCGACCATGCGGCCCGAGGTGGTGTCAAACGCAAGCAGGCGCGGCGGGACGTGCACGCCAACGAACAAACGGTGATCGGCTTCATCGAGCGCCATGGGAAAGTTTTCCTCCACGCCCTTCAGGTCCCAGCGTTTGATCTCTTTCGTGGCGCGGTTGATCACTACGATCTGTTTCAAGGGCGGCACGTTGACATAGATATTGGGTCCGGACTTCTCAAGCTGGAATGATTCCGGCTCGCCGCCCAATTTGTATTCTTCGTCGAGCCGCTGATTGGTGGTTGCATCGATGGTCGCGATAGCTCCGGTTTTCTCATCATCGCCGCAGGCGACGTAGACGCGCTTATTCGCGGCGTCGTAGCGGAGATTGTCGGCGCCACCCTCGAAATCGACAGTGGTGATCAGGTCATAGGTGGTCCCATCATAGATGTAAACTTTTCCCCCACCGCTGGCCGCAAAGAGCTTGTTGGCCTCAGGAGAAAAGGCTACCCCCTGGGGATACGGGATGCCGGAAATCGTGTGCTCCAGGATTCTGCCCCCAATATTGATGATCTCGACCGCATTGCTGCCCAGCGCGGAGACAAACAACCTGCCCTTGCCGTTGGCGAAATGATCGAAGCGCCCCTTCGCGTTCTCCGTGGGGATAGCTTCCGTTAGGACGAGCGGTGCATCGCGTTCAGGCGCCTCGCTATTTTGCCCACTCGCCGCCCCACTCTTTGGTGTGGTCGAATTATTTTGGGCTCCCACTTTAGTTGTGAATCCGAACATCAAGATCAGCGCCAGATAGACGGCAAAAATATTGTTCATATCACCCTCCACCCTTCCAGAAACCGCTTCGTCCAAGCTCGATTCGCCAAGCTTCACCAAATCAACTTTAGTGCAAACTGAATCTGTCTCGATGGGGTTTGGGTCGATGTGATCAAACCAGCGTTGCCAATCGGATTTCCCGCCGAATCAAAGATGTTGCGGTTGTCGAGTGGCGGCGAGAAGTTCGTCCGATTCAAGATATTAAAGAATTCAGCCCGGAACTGCACGTTGAACGCGTCGGAGATTTTCTTGAAGTAGTTGTTTTTGAACAGGGAAAAATCGAAGTTCAAAAGTCCGGGACCGATGAGCGTGTTCCGGCCGAGGTTCCCTCGTAGGTTGCGGCAGAAAGGAAAAGCAAAATGTGGATCGCAATTCGCAGCGTAAAACGCCTGCGTGGGCGCCACCGGCACACTGAAGCACTGTGTTTTGATGTAATGCGTCGGATTACCTGAATTCACATGCGATCCGCAACCTGAACCTCCAAGTAAATTCGGCACGTCGATATTGGGATCCGTGCTGCCGACTCCAAGAGTGTCCCCGGCAAAACCCGGAGTGAAAGGCACGCCCGTGCTCGCCTCAAATATTCCCCCAAGTTGCCAGCCCCCGAGCGCCCATCTACCGGGACGCGAGTTCCACTTGGGCGTCCCAAGGTCCCAGGTGTAATTCACCTCCAGGTTGTGCGCGACGTTAAAGTCCGCCAGTCCTCGATTTAATCTTGTGTTGAACGACAGCGGGCTGGAGATGGAATTCGAGTATTCGTCTCCCACCAAGCTCCCCGACGAGGTGTCAATCGTTTTCCCCCACGTGTAAGATCCTCCCAACTGAAATCCGCTGCCGATCTTTTTCTTCACCTGCACTTGAAGCGCGTCGTAGTACGAGTCTCCCTCCCAAATTCCTGCTGTAATTCGGCCGGCATTCGGGTTCAGTCGTGCTCCGCTGCCGACCGGAGATGGCCAAAGGTAACCCTCCGGGGTGAGCGTGGGTAGAACGATGTCCGCGTCTTCCACTCGGAAGGGCTGATGCACGCCGCGCGACCCCACGTAACTAATCCTCAAGCTGGAGTCCGTTGCAAGCTGCCGCTGGATCGTTAGATTCCATTGCATGACGTAATTCCGGTCCGGGTGCGGGTCGAAGTAACCTTGGCGAAAAGTGTTTGACGACGCCGCAACAATTGCAAATGCCCCGTTCGGAAATGACGCGGGCGGAAGATTTGTAGCACTCGCCGATTTATAGAACGGAGCGGAAAAGAGTTCATTGAACTGGATTAGATATGGCAGCGGCAAAACATCAAAGATTCCGAATCCGCCACTAACAGTGCTTTTGCCGTCTCGGAACGGATCCCAAGAGAAGCCGACCCGAGGCTCAAAGTTTCGCAGCGTGGGATTCGAAAACAAAGGATCGCCCAGATGAGGCGTTGCATCCGTCAAGTTGCGCAGAACGGTCAGCTTGCCATGCACTTCGGTAGGCACCGTGGCCATCTCGTACCGCAAACCCAGGCTGATGCTCAAGCTTGGCCGCCAGTGCCAATCGTCCTGAACATAACTACCGACAATGGTCTGGCGAATCCCCCGCCCTGAAATCGCGCTGGGGATGGAAGCAGCGAGCGAAAATGGCGCGTTGGTCAGAAAATCAGAGAGAGAATTGAAAGTAAATTCCCCCGTTGGATTGGATACTCCAAACATATTGTCGCGGATTCGCTCCAAAGCCCCGCCGAACTTCAGTGCATGCTTGCCGCTTGTCCAGGAGCGGTCGTCGTACCCTTGGATCGTGGTCCAGTGGAAATTGAAATGGGAGGGCGCACCCAGCCCTCCTGAGAATCTGGTAAGTCCCGGTACGATCACTGCAGCAGCATTCAGTCCCGGCACGGTGCCGAACGTCGGGTCAGACGTGAGCGAGTTTGCGCCCACAAACGTCAACCCCGTCCCTGCCACCACGCGGTTGATGCCAAAACGAATCGAATTGAGAAGGTGCGGCCGAAAAGTATGCGTGTCGCTCACCGTAAAAACCTGCCGTCGCGAATTGTAGCCCGTCACTTTGTTGTCGAATTCGTCGAGCTGCCGGACAGTTCCGCTGTCAAACATGTAAGTGCCCGAGACCGTATCTCGATTGGAAAATTTATGGTCCAGCTTCGTCGTGAAATAGTTCTCGGGCGTGACCTGCTGACCTGAAAAAGAAAACAGGCCGGTGTCCCCCGATCCGAGCAAGGACCCATTAGGCAGTGGATAGAACGCATTTATGAAACGCAGGACATTCGGGTCAACCGCGATTGTGCCTGTGGAGAGGTTGCCTGCCCGGGCAGCGGCCGAGGGTACGGTATCCACTTGCGTGACCCCCTGGGACTGCCGCAATCCTTCGTAGTCTCCAAAAATAAACGTATGGTCCTTCCAGATAGGCCCACCTGCGGATGCTCCAAATTGATTGCGCCGAAAAGGCGGCTTGGCCCGGTCAAAGAAATTACGTGCGTCGAACGCACTGTTCCGGAGGAATTCAAACACATCGCCGTGAAAATCATTCGTCCCCGAGCGCGTCGACGCCGCAATCACGCCGCCCGACGATAGCCCGACTTGCGCGGGGTAGCTGCTCGTCAGCACCTTGAACTGCTCCACGGCATCTACGCCAAGATTTACGCCCAGTGCGCTGCCTGGCGGCCCGTTCGCGTAGTCGTTCATGCTGATGCCGTCGAGCCGGGAATCGTTTTGCCGGGGCCGTCCTCCCGAGATCGTCATCTGCGTCCCGAAGCCGTATTGGCCTTGTCCCGACGTCTGCGTGCGCGCCGTGGTCACGCCCGCCTCGAGAGCCGCCAGATCCGACGCAGAGCGCCCGTTCAGTGGAAGCTCTCTCACACTCTGCGAGTTCACCACTCCGCTGACGGTCGGCGAACCGGTTTGCTCCTCACCGCCTTGAGGACTACTAGCGGCCGCCGCGAGCACCAGATTCGCCACTTGGTCGCTCCCCGCGCTGATCGTCACGCCCACTCGTGCTGCTCCAAATCCAGGAGCTGACGCCGTTACTTCAAACATTCCCGGACGCAAGCTAGTTAGCCTGTAGGTGCCATCTCCACTCGCGATAACCGTTCTCACTTCACCCGTCGCGGTGTTCTTCGCAGTAACAAGCGCGTTTGGGACGCGCGACCCCGATGCAGACGTGATCTCACCCGATATAGCGGTTTCAATTTCCTGTGCAGATACTGGTGGAAATCCCGGTGAACACGCTGAAAAAAATGCAAGCGCGACCCAGGCTGCAATGCTGTTGCGGATTCGGCTCTTCCCGGAAACCATTTCGGCACTCCTTGACCGTCGCTGGTCGCCACATATGGCGAGCGCACAGTACCCTTGTGTTTATAGGAGATCTTATGAGCCCGAAGCCACGGTTTCCTACTTAAGTTTTGCTGAACGAGTCTTCAGAATTCCGAATCGAGGAAAGTCAGCAAGAAACTATTTCACAGGAAACACTAGACAAGAATCCTTCAGCACCGTCGTCGGAAGACTGCGCGGGCGCCGATGCTTTCACAAGATCACAAAACGAGTAACAAAACTCAAAGTAATTTTCAACACAAAAGTTCAGTTAAATCTGCAAGAAAAATTTCTCCCTTCGTTGGTACACCAATGCATTTAGAAGGGTAGTTCTTTGTAATGGGCTCATCAAAAGCGGCAGACCATCCCATTACTATCGTGGACATGCAGGCTTTGCCAAGCGGCTAGCGGTGGCTTAGCGCCCCTTAGTCCCCCTTGAACGTTCCGCTATCAGATTGAAAAGAAGAAGGAAAGCTGGCGGAGAGTGGTGGGATACTCACCCAGTCTCTTTGGCTATCCTACCATCTTTTCAGCAATATGCATGAAAGCCGCATGAATATTGGCGATTTCTATGGTCTCGCCATCTTTAACTCTTTCAACTGTTCCACATAAATAGCACCAATTTCGCGCCGAAACAGACACCAAAGACACCAAGGACGTTCCTGCACATAAAGAGGCCAAAAGGCGATCACCTCAATGCCCAGGCACCGCTCGCGAGCAGCGTCCACGCATCTTTTGCACTTCCGTCTCCGAGACGGTGTCGGCGCTTTCGTAGTCGGAGAAGCGTGAGCTGAATGCTCCTAAAGCTCGCTCGATAATCTGCAACCTAATCGTCAAGAAAATATTGGGGGCGGTGGGCGACCTAAGGACAAGCTACGAAATAAGGTCTGCGTCCTCTATGTGTTATAGTTCCCGGCCCTAACGAATCGGAACAAACAGAACAAGGCGAATCTTTACACTCATCTTCGTCCTGACTTCATGCAGAGCGAACTTGACAGAGTGCCTGCCTACACTCCTAAATTCGGCACGAAGAACGCTGAGTTTGACCCGGTTGACCCTCGGGCAGTGGCTGCGGCATGATGTTAGATATTGCGTTCGTAACACTTCCGGGATCGTCTAATCGGTAGGACATCAGCCTTTGGATATGCAGTGAATCGTGTGATAAACCGTTCGGACCGTTGCACTTAACTCGAAATGAAAGTCTTCTAAGTTGCCCCTTAGATTGACCCATGTTTCTCTATTTGTCCGCCGGAGTGGTGGCATGGCAGACGCGGCGGACTCAAATGGATGAGTCTCTCGCATCCTTGGATTTAGACCTGATACGATGGCGTAACATGGCCGATATGTCCGACATCGAGGACGGCTTCGCATTGAAACGCCAGCGGAGAAACGCGAAGTCGCAGAGAAAGAAGCGTCGCGCACTCCCGCGTGGTGAATGCACGATTCCACCTCCGCCTGTAAAGCATATCCTCGGCAGTTTCACGCTCGCGAATCCAACCAGCAAACGGGTTGTATCCGATTATGTCGAATCTCAGGCACGCGGCGAGAAGGTCCTGCACGCGGAGAAGGTGAAATCCGAGCACATCCTGGGCGGCGATCACGATTGTTGGGATGTGCATACCAACAAAGATCGCTATTGGGTTATCACGTCGCCCTCAAATCTTTATTCTCAGCACTACTTCCCGAGCCTCGATTTCACACTGTCATTCCACGTCGGCGTGACTGCGCGGATTATGGCACGTTCACGAGGCGCTCCTGACGACGCACAGAAGAGCCGCCTGATGCCGACGTGGCGTCGTTGGGAGCAAGCCGCCGAGACCCTCGACACGGCTCAAGAGGCCGAGGACTTTCAGGCGGTAGGTGTGAAGTGCCGTGAATGCCTGATTCAATTGGTCCGATCACTCGCGAAGCCCGAGATGGTTCCGCCAGGCGAAGATGCGCCGGATCGCAGCAATTTTGTTTCATGGTCCGAACTGATCGCGAATGCCATTGCGGGCGGCGCGAGCGCAGAGCGCATTCGCGGCCACTTGAAAGCGATTGCGAAATCGGCGTGGGAACTGGCGTGCTGGCTGACACACGCAAACGGGGCCACTCGCCAGGATGCGGTCTTTGTGCTCGACGCCACGCATACCGTCCTTGCGGCGTTCGGCAGCGCCGTAATACGCCACGAAAGCAAAGCCCCGGAACGGTGTCCAGACTGCGGCTCGTACAATCTCGACGTGGGGTTTAATCCCGAACTGATGCCCCGACCTTACGTGTATGAGTGCGAGGAATGCGGTTGGCAAAGCCCCGAAATGCGAATACCCCGACGCACTATTGCCAAGCATAATTCGGTGCGTTCGTGACATTTCTTGAGGTATTGGAAAGTATCGGCAAATTTGCTGTAGTCACCGGACTATTGGCTTGGCTGACCCGCAGCATAGTGACGCAGCTACTCGCCCGCGACCTGGAGAAATACAAGCTAGAGTTAACTGCGGCACACTCAGCAGAAGTCGAGCGATTGAAAGCGGATTTACGCGCAGCGGCATTTGAGCATGAGACTCGATTTTCCCAACTACATGAAGAACGCGGCAAAGTGATCGCAGAGTTGTACAAGCAGTTGGCAACAGTGGACACCGCTTTCAAGACAATGCTTCCAACCCTATCATGGGGAAGAAAACTTGAGTCGGAGCAAGTTACGAAAGCATCGTTATTGATGAGTTAGTTCCGCGATTACTTCGATGTAAATCGCGTCTACTTCGATACGGCTTTGTGCGAACTCATTGACCAACTATTGCAGCAATTCCTTGGAGCGTGGATCACTTCAGCCCGTTCGCAGATAAGTGAAGACGCACAAGAGGTCAGCAAACACCTTTTGGAGACGCTTAGCAAGATTTTAACGATTAGAACTGAGATCGAAAAGCGTGTGCGAGACATGCTCGGCGTTTCCGAGCCAGCCCGATAGCTCGCTTAAAGTGCTCCAGAGTCGCCCATTTAGATGAAATCACTTCAGAAGAACTTGGCGCGACTGCCGAATCGAAAAGCTGAATTCATCGAAGTGATGGAATGCGCCTTGGTTTCAAAGCTGCCCGAGGGCTCGGATTCGGCATTCGAAGTTTGTCGAATTACGCGACGACAAGGACCCGCGAGAGGTGGTTAAGGAAGCGTAGGTTATACAGCCCATGTCGATCACCATAAGAGTCAAATCGAAAGCCAAAGCGACTAAACTCCAGCGCGAACAAGCTGTGCAGCGCGTCATATCTCACTTTGGCCTGTGCCTTCCGCAATCTAGAGTGCTCTGCTTTCTGGACGATGAAGACCCGTCCAGTCTCAAGCAAGCATTCGGTGTGGCAAACCGGGGGCTTTCGGGAACCATCAGGGACGGTGACGATTTATCGGTATGGCCGGACTACGTTCAGAAGTGCGTGTATGTTGATGACGACGTTTCTCCGTATACGCGGCGCGTCATCGATCAACTTATTTATCTGCATAGGAGCACTTGCATCGATGAGGTAGGTCTAACAATGACGCTGGCGCACGAGCTACAGCACGCAATTCAACACGATAAAGTGCGAAAGGTCTGGGCTGTGAATAGCCTTATACGCAGGCTTCCAACGGCTGTCGATGATTTGAAGTTGGAATGGGCCGACATTCGAAGTCTTATGGAGAGCGGCTGAAGAAGTGTGGCACTCAGCAAGTAAGCCGGGATATGGCCGCTGGACTGAGCACGGAATTGAAAGACGCCTTGGAGCCGCTGTTGGGAGAAGTCGAATCGCTGAACGAGCGGATCGCGGAATACGATCGGCGGATCGAGCAAATCGCCAAGGAAGTCTATCCCGAGGTCGCTCTGCTCAAACAGGTGAAGGGAGTAGGGACACTCATTGCGTTAACCTTCGTGCTGACTCTGGACGACCCGCAGCGATTTCACCGCAGCCGGGATGTGGGATGTTTTCTCGGGTTGCGTCCTGGGCGCAGGAACTCTGGTATGAGCCAACCCCAACTACACATCAGCAAAGAAGGAGACCGTTACCTAAGAACGCTGATG